>NZ_JABMCZ010000005.1:0-1200000 GCF_013186535.1 Nocardia terpenica | reverse complement strand
AGCTGCATGGTCAGCGAGCCGTCACCGGTGTAGGCCACCACCTGACGGCCCGGATAGGCGGCCTGGGCGCCGATCGCGTACGGCAGCGCCGCGGCCATCGAGCAGTTCGTCCCGCTGAAGCTGAACCGTTGTCCCGCACGGATTTTGAGCTGCCGGGCAATCCAGGTGGTGACGGTGCCGGAATCGCCGCAGATGATTGCGTCGTCGCTGAGTGCGTCGTTGAGGTACCAGGTGGGGACCTGCGGGTGCATCGGGGTCTCGGTGCGTGTCCCGCGTTCTTCCATCAGCTCCCACCAGTCGCGCATGCCGCGCCGGGCCTCCGCCAGGAAGCTGCGATCCTCGTTGCGGGGCAACAGCATCGCCAGCTCCGCGAGGGTCGCCCGAGCATCGCCGCACAACGCGACGTCCACCGGGTGCCGTAGTCCCATGCGCTCGGGCTTGTCATCGATCTGCACGCAGACCGCCTGCCCCGGAGCCGGATAGAACTCGGTGTAGGGCATGGTGCTGCCGACGATCAGCAACGCATCGCAGTTCTGCAGAGCGTCCTCGCTGGGTCGGCTGCCGACCAGTGCGATCGGACCGGTGGTGTACGGGCTGTCGTCGGGCACGCAGTCCTTGCCCAACTGGCCCTTGATGATCGGGGCGCCCAGCTTCTCGGCCACCTGCTCCAGTTCGGCGCCGGCGCCGCGGGCACCGGCCCCGGCCAGGATCGCGACCTTGGTCCGGCCGGTCAGCGCCCCGGCGGCCCGCCGCACCAGCTCTCGCTCCGGAACCCGCACCGGCGGTTGGTAAGTCGCCGAGGTGTGTCCGGGCACGTTGCGCTGGAAGCGGGTACCGGAGTCGGCGTCGGCGGCCTGGAAGTCGATCGGGAAGGTCAGATGTGCCGGACCACGGTGGGTCAGTGCCGTGCGGCAGGCGTAGTCGGTCACGTTGAGCACGTGCTGCGGACCCATGATGCGGGCGTTGTAGATGGCCAGATCGTTCATCACGTAGTCGGTGTTGATGTCCTGCAGGTAGGACGTGCCGACCAGGTCGTGATAGGTCATGCCGGTGATCGCCAGCAGCGGCGCCTGCTCCACCTTCGCATCGAGCATCCCGTTCATCAAGTGGATCGCCCCCGGGCCGGAGGTGGAGAAGCAGACACCCAGTTTGCCGGTGAACTTCGCGTAGCCGACCGCCGCCATCGCGGCGACCTCCTCGTGACGCACGTGAATGTAGCGAATATCGTTGTGCCGCTTGCGTAATGCGTCCATCAGGCCGTTGATGCCGTCGCCCGGCAGGCCGAAGATGGTATCGACGCCCCAGTCGATCAGCCGATCTACCATGACATCGGCGGCGGTGTGCTGTTCGGTCACGGATACTTCCCCTTCTCCTCATGGATGGCCAGTCGAATCGCCTCGGCCAGGTGCCAGGGCCGCCGGCCGGTTGCCTGGGTGATCTGCTCGCGGCAACTGAAACCGTTGGCGATTACGCATGTTTCGGGCCCGGCCCGACGCACCTCGGGCAGGATCACCCGCTCACCGGCCGCCATCGACACCCGGTAACGCTCCCCGCTCTCGAACCCGAAACTGCCTGCCATTCCGCAACATCCGGAGTCCGGGTAGCGGGCGTTCATACCCATCGCGGTGAGCAGGACGCGATCGGCGTCCGGACGCAACACCGCATGGTCGTGACAGTGGGTCTGTACCAGCGCTTCTCGTGGCAGTGCCGGCGGGCGGTAGTCGCGTTCGGTGAGGAATTCGCCGAGGGTGCGAGCGGCTCGGGCGAGCCGAAGGGCGTCGAGGTCGTCGGGAAACAGGTTGCCCAGCTCGTCGCGGAACACGCACTTCCCCCGCTACACATTCCCGCAGTGCGTCGACCAGCCGCCTTCGCTCAACCTCCCGCATTCGCCACTCCTTCGCCGCCGGGCTCGGTGACAGTGGCGCGATACCCGCGGTCGGGGCAGCGAAACGAAGCCGCCCGAACCAGCAGCCCGGCGGCCGCCAGGCCGTCTCGGATCTGGATGCCGCAGTGGCCGAAATCGGTTCGCGCGGTGTCGATCCGGGGCCGTTTGTGCTCGTCGGTCCGGAAGGTGCGGCGCGCCGCAGGGCCCCGTTCACCGATCCGGACGGCAACTCGGTGTTCGTCATCGAGATCGCGGAGTGACGCCTGGGACGGGTCACCAACCCGCGTTCGCTCCCGCAGCGGTGTCATCGCAACACTTCATCGCTCGAGGTGGGCGGGAAGGTTTTTGGGGGTCGGTGAGTCAGGGCGCGGGCCGGATGATGGCGTGGAGGGGATGCGTTGCCGGGCTACGTGTTCGAGGTGGCTGGCTCTGCTGTCGCCCGTTGTCTGTCGGTGGGGGCCGCCGGGTTGCACAGGCGCATTGTGCTGTCCCGGAGCAGGGTTGCCGCCTCGGTGGCGGTGAGTTGTCCGGCGGTGACTTGGTCGGCGGCGGTGCGGCAGAGTCCGAGGATGGCGGCGACGAGCCAGGTGGTGGGGAGGGTGCGGTCGAAGTCGCCCGTGTGTTGGCCACGCTGGATCAGCCGTTCGAGCCGTATAGCCACGTCTCGGTCGGCGGCGGTGTCGATCGATCGGGAGATTCGGGTCAGGGCCGGATCGAGGAGGAAGGGGTATCGATCGAGAATTTGCCAGCAGATGTCGAGGAATCGGACCAGCGCGTCGGCGGGCGGGCGGTCATCGAGATCGGCGGCGGCGATCGCGACGAGGGCTTCGGCTGCGGCGGCCTCGACAACGGCGAGGATCAGCGCATCGCGGGAGGGGAAGTGGGCGTAGACGGTCTGACGGGTGACACCGGCCGCGGTGGCGAGGTCGTCCATGCTGGCGTCGGGGCGCTCGCCGAGCACGGTGCGGGCCGCTTCGACAATCGCCTCGATACTGCGCCGGGCATCGGACCGGCGGCGACGGGTCGGCGTAGCGGGATCGAGCGTGTCTGCCATCAGCGCAAAGATAGCTGCCGCATCGGAACATTGACAAGCTGTAAGAAATCGCTAACCCTTACAGCATGTCAAAGATTCGGGACAGTGAGATGGCTCGTCGCGACACGATCGTGCGGACGCTTCGTCGGCACAACGCCGATTACGGGATCGACGGGGACTTCAATGCCGTGTCGGCGCGGGTGCAAGCGGCGGGTATCGCAACCGGGTGCGCGGCCCTGCTGGTGTCGACGTGGGTGTGCCTGGCCAGAGGTAAGCCGCGTATCGCGGCGGGGTTGAGCGTGGCGAACGCGTTGATCATCGAGACGGTGGCGTTCTACGTGCACACCTCCCGGGCCGGGAAATTCGCCGCGTGGGCGCGGATCCTGGCTGGGCTGGGGCTGTCTGGTGACGAGAGGCTGCTCGACCTCGGCTGCGGGCGTGGCGCGGTGCTGCTGGCGGCGGCGAAGCTGCTGCCGCGGGGGCGTGCGATCGGCGTGGATGTGTGGCGCGCCGACCAGACCGACAATTCGGCGCAGGTCACCCTCTCGAACGCGGCGCTCGAGAATGTCGCGGACCGGGTCGAGGTACAGACCGCCGACATCACGCGGCTTCCGTTCGAGGACAACAGTTTCGACGTGATCGTCAGCAGTCTGGTCATCCACAACATCGCATCCCGGGCGGGCAGGCAACAGGCCGTCGCGGAGGCGGCCCGGGTACTTCGGCCCGGAGGCAGGCTCGTCATCGCCGATCTGCTCGCGACCCGCCGACACGCCCGCTACTTGCGCGAACTCGGTTTCGACGACGTGCTACGTCGAAACCTCGGCTGGCGAATGTGGTGGGGCGGCCCATGGTTCCCCACCCACCTGGTCACCGCGACAAAACCTACAGCGAGCCTCACCGAATCGACCGCGTGAGGACCAGCCCGCCGCGTCGGGCGACCCTCGCTGAAGGGAGCCAGGGCCACCGCCGATACCACTGTGCAAAAGCCGAGCCGGATGCTGGGCCTGGTGGCGGTCCAGACGGGCGGCTGGGTGACGTCACGCAGGGGTGCCGAGGGGTGGGTGCTCGAGTACGCGGGGCTTGTACTCGACCAGTTGGATGCGGCCGTCGAAGGTGCGGTGTTCGATCATGTCGAGGGCAACGTCGGGGTAGCCGTCGTAGATGCGTTCTGCGCCGGTGGCGCCGGTGATGACCGGGAATATCACGACGCGGAATCGGTCGACGAGTCCGGCTCGTAGCAGGGACCGGCACAGGCTCAGGCTGCCGATCGTGCTGAGGAGTCCCGAGCCGCTCGACTTCATGGCGCGGACCGTCTCGACGGCGTCGTCGCGGACGAGGGTGGAGTTGGCCCACGTCAGTGGCTCCTCGAGGGAGGAGGAGAACACCACCTTGGATGCTCGCGTGAGCCCGTCGACCGATGCTTCTTCTTCGGGCCGGAACTCGTCTTGGCCATTGGGGACCTCGCCGGCGGCGAAGCCGGACATCAGGCGGTAGGTGTTGGCTCCCATCAGGTGGGTGGCCTCGGGCTGCTCGCCGAGCCATGCGAGGTACTCCGGGCCCTCGAGGCCCCAGAACCCGGGCCACCCCTCTCCCGATGCATAGCCGTCGAGCGAGGTGATGAAGTCGACGAGAAGCTCCGACATGGCGATGTCCTTTCCTGGGGTGTCATGAGCTTTGACCGGTCGGGAACCACAAACTCATCGGCCGCGCTGCGGGGTAACGAGAACCCGATGCTGGGTCGGAGGGCTCGTGGTCGGTGAGTTCGCGGCCGGTGGCCATATCGAGTTCGGCCGATCCTGTGGTGAGGACCGCGGCGAGGGGCTGCAGCAGGGGCAGGGCGCGGATGCTGGTGATCAGTGGTGCGGACCCTACGTGTACCGCGGGATCGGGTTGGTGGACAATGACTTCGCCGTCGCCGTCCCAGGCGCGGTCGATGGTCACCGTGTGCCGGTAGATGGTGGGGTGGGCCATGATGATGCCGTCGTTTCGGGCGTTGGGGATCTGTTTGTAGCCGAGCACGTGGTTGGCCGCGCCTCGTCGGCGTAGCTCGTCGAGCTCGGTGCCGTGCAGTTGCTGACCGGTTCGGAAGCGCAATTCGATCAGGGGCCGTCCGGCCTCCGACAGCGTTGCGCGGTGTTCGCCGTCGGTGTGGGATTGGTGGTGGATGTCGGCTCCCAGTTTTGCGACACCGAAGACTTCCCGGCCGAGGATGACGGCGGTGAAGTCGTTCTCCCACAACGCGAGCCAGTGCACTCCCTCGTAGGCCCGACCGGCGTGGGTGATCCGGCACGGCACACTGACCCCGACGGCATCGTGGCTGGAATTGAGTGCCCAGTCCAGCTGGTCGGAGAACCGATAGCGGAACTGCACCATCGGGGGGTCGGCCGGTTCGAAACCCTCCGGCAGCAGCCCGGCCAGGGCCGCTTTGTCGGTGAGGTAGGTCAGGGTGAAGATCAGCTCGCGCGGAAACCGGGCGACGCCGGGGACCGGACCTGTGGGATTCGGGATCAGGGGGTGGTGGGGTCGAGTTGTCGTGTTCTGCGGCATGCTCCGAACACGTGCGCGGAGTCCCGCCGGTCGCCACCGCAACCGGGCATCGGGAGCCTCGGCGAACCGGTCGTCCGGAGTCGGCCATTGCGCCATGGAAGTATCCCTTCACAAACCACAGTTATCGAACTTGTTGTTCGTTATCGGATAATCTGTCCGCCGGGCGGGGCAGGTCAACGCACAATCGCGGGCCGCTGTCCGGTATCGGACACCGCGCCCGCGATTGTCCGGAAAGGTGAATGTCTGTGGGAGCCAGACCCGATCGCCGGGTACGTCGTACCCGCACCGCGGTCGAGGACGCGCTGATCGCGCTCGTGATCGAGAAGGGGTATCACGCCGTCACCGTCGGCGAGATCATCGAGCGGGCCGACGTCAGCCGCTCGACCTTCTACACCCATTACACCGACAAGCAGGCCGTGCTGCTGGCATGTCTGGACCGGTTACACCGCTTGCTGGGACCGCCTCCGGACACCGGTACCCAACAGCGAGTGTTCGGCGAAGGCTTGTTCGCCCACGTCGATGAGCATCGAGCGCTCTACCGGGCATTCACCGGACGACGCGCCCCGGTGACACAGGTCCAAGCCCGCCTCGAACAACTCCTCACCCGTACCCTGCGGCAACGCCTCACCGGTCTCCTCGCCGCCGACGCCACACCACCGGTACCGCCGGACATCGTCGTCCGCGCGACCGTCGGCGCCTACCTCGCACTACTCACCGCCTGGCTCGACGACGAGCTACCCACCAAGCCCTCCGCCACAGACATGGAGTCGCTGTTCCACACATTCGCCGAACCCGCCATCACCACAGCACTCGGACTACCCCACGGCACGCTCTGACGGTGTCGAGCTTCTGTACGCGCGGATGGCCATCGATGGAGTGCAAGAGCCAACCCGGCCCCGCACACCACCCTCGGGACGATCCACTTCAGGCATCAGCGCACTCGCCCGAACCCGCGGCACTACCTGATGTCGTGAGATCGATTGGTGGCCAACGACTACGGCTCACCCGAACGCCCGGAACGCGGCATTTCCGGACGTGTCGGCGGGTGGCTCGGTCGGTGTCTATCTTGGTGGTGATCATGTTGTAGTTGCAGTGTCGATGAGCTGGCGGCGCTCGGTGAGCCGGTCGACCTGGTCGGCCACGACGTCGGCGGCAGCACGGTCGTCGGTGTGGCCATGGCCAGGCCGGACCTGTTGCGCACCTGGGCCAGTGACTCTTTGGGTGTGTTCGATCCGGACTACGAGTGGCACGGCCTGGCGCGGGAATGGCAGACACCCGGGGTCGGCGAGAAGGCGATCGCGGAGTGGATGGGCGGCTCGGCCGACGATCGTGTCGAGCGCATGGTCGCGGTGGGGCTCAGCAGGCCGGTCGCCGCCCGCCTCGCCGACTCCCAGGGACCGCAGATGGGTCGTGCGATCCTGGCCTTCTACCGCTCCGCCGCCTAGCCGGTGATGGCCGACCTGGGCCGTCACCTGTCCGCCGCAGCCGAACGCCCTGGGCTGGCCATCCTCGGCACCGAAGACCCTTTCGGCGGCTCGGAGGAGATGCGTCGCCGGTCCGCGGCCCGCGCGGGTGCTCGCGTCGCCACCCTGGACGGTCTCGGCCACTACTGGATGGTGCAGGACCCGGTCCGCAGCGCACGAGTACTCACCTCGTTCTGGGCCGAACACGACTGACCCATTCGCCGGTTCCGGCCCGGTCGAACGCTCGGGTCGCGGCAATGTCGTGCGTGGGCCTCGAGGCCCTGCGGTACCTCAGTCGAACACCACGCCGCGCAGCCGAGCCGTGTACTGGGCAGCTCGCTGCATCGCATCGCTGGCCGCATCCAACTCGATCAGCACTTCCTCCAACACTTCCCGAGCCCCAGCGACGCAGTAGCCCGGGGTGGTAAGAGCACCGGCACCAACGGTATCGATGATCAGCCCTGACTCGGGGAGCGCCGCATATCCGTCGGATAATTCAGCGACTGCGCGGCGCAGCTCACTCAACTGCGCCAGCAACTGCCCGCGCTTACCTTCGAGCTCGATCGGATCCTCCGGCACGGACTCCAGTCTGCATCATTGTGTGGACGCGGGCGTTCTGGAATCGAGATCGCCATGATCATGCGGATCGGACACTCGATCGTGCGGTGCTGGTTCAGGATTCCGGGCCCGGCCACCTCGATCTCGACATCGATTCCGGACCGGATCACATTCGGCTCTAGATTGCGATCGAGGATTTCCTGCGCGGTGAGCAACAGCTGATGCGAACTGCGTTTGATGGTCTCCTGCCACGTTGCCAGGTCCTCCCGCATCGCGCGTAGGTCCGGCAGATCGGCTGGGTGAAACATCGACTCCCGAGGAGTCGATTCGACCAGCGTGGAGTCCAATCACGCACCTGGCTACGTTATGCACTCCGATCACGCACCTGCCGTAGCTTTGCTCGTCGGAATTCTCGTGCTCACCACCCTCGTGGTGGTGACACTTCGGTGGCGCGGCAAGTCCTGGCTTGTGGTGGTGCTCGGTGGTGTGGCCGCGGTGGTCATCGGCTATGTCGTGGGCCTGGAGGCGATCTTTCTGATGTGGTGAATTCCGTTGCCGCGGAGTCGATCACCGTGTTCGCGCCCCTTCCCGAATCTCGAGCTTCTGCTACGTCGGTCGGGCGAAGACCGGGTGCGGACGGTGGTGTGTGATCGCGGGTATGGCGATTGTGTTGGGGACGCCGGGAGCCGACGGTTGAGCGAGGCTGTCGGGGTCGCGACCGCGCGGCACCCGCATACCAGCCTCGCCTCGGATTCGGTCATCTATTCGAAGGTGCATGACGAACTGTGACGCCAGCGCGGCGTTCGCGCTGGATCATTCGTGATGGCGACTTCGGTACCACCGGAACCTCTTTCGATGCCGACGAAGCGAGAAGAGTCGCCCTTGCCAATCGGAACGCCGCTCCGTATATTCGGAGCAGCGCTCCGATTAGGAGCTTGTCGAAAGGAAAACCCATGCCTGCACCCACCCCGAGCGCCGTTCCGGCCCTGACCACTCCGATCGTCAGCGTCAAGCCGATCGTCCTGGCCGCACCGCGGCGCGGCGATGACCTGCAGGTACGGCTGTCGGCGCCCGTCGTCGGCACCGGCTTGCCGGTCGTCGTTTTCGCGCACGGTTTCGGTCAGTCGATGTCGTCCTATGACCCGCTGGTCGATTTCTGGGCCGGCAGTGGCTTTGTCGTCATCCAGCCCACGTTCCTCGACTCGCAGACCCTCGGCATCACCCCCGCCGACCCGCGATATCCGGATATCTGGCGCTACCGAGTCCAGGATGTCGAGCGCGTCCTGGACGAACTCGCCCTCATCGTCGCCGCGATCCCCGGTCTCGGTGACCGCATCGACCGCGACCGCATCGCCGTCGCGGGACACTCCTGGGGAGCGCAGACCGTCGGCATGCTTCTCGGTGCACGCGTCATCGGCGCCGACGGGCAGCCCGGGCCCGACAAGACCGATCCTCGCGTCAAAGCCGGTGTGCTGCTTGCCGCGACAGGCATCGGTGGCGACGACCTGACCCCGTTCGCCACCGAGAACTTCCCCTTCATGAGCCCGCACTTCGACGGCCTGACCACACCGACGCTGGTGATCGCGGGCGACCGCGACCAGTCCGCGCTCTCGACTCGCGGCCCCGACTGGTTCACCGACGTCTACACCTACAGCCCTGGTGCCCAGAGCTTGCTCACCGTGTTCGGCGCCGAGCACTCGCTCGGCGGAATCCACGCCTACCGGGCCACGGACACCACCGATGAAAGCCCCGAGCGCGTCGCTGTGATCCGCGAGGCTTCTTGGGCCTATCTCCGCACTGCCCTCGGGATCGACGACACGGCATGGAAGCAACTGCAATCCGAACTCGCACAGACCGCTAACCCTGCCGGGCGCATCGACAACAAGTAAGACGCAAGCAGCGCTGGAGCGACGCGCCGGCAACTCTCGGATGCAAGCGGTGCGGTCGCGGATCCCGAACGTGCGCTCGTGCTGAGCTATCTGCGCCCTTATGTTTGCGCGGAGGCGCGCGGTGGCATCGCTGCTCTTCTTCCCGGTGGAGATCAGGGTCCAGGAGACGGTGAGTCTGTCTCGCTTGCCGCCTGCCGCGCCTGTTGCGCGAGTGCGGTGAGAGTGTTCAAGTGTTCGTGATACGCCGTGCGGCCACTGTCGGTCAATGCGAGCCATGTCCTCGGCTTGCGCCCGACATACCCCTTCGTGATCGTGATGTATCCGGCCGCCTCGAGTACGGTCATCGCCTTCGACAATGTGGACTTGTTCATCTCACACAGGTCGGTGATCATGCCGAACTCCGCCTCGCGGCATCCGTCCAGAAACGCAACCACTTTCAGACGCGGTAGCGCAGCCAGCATCTCGCTCAGTTCCGCCACTACGCCGCCCGTGGCTGTGTCAGCTGAAACCACATCCACGCGCCCATGATCACGGCCGACGCCGTGTTCATCCATCCGGGCATGGCACCGACAACGTGACGCCGACAAACGGCGGCAGCCAACCCAAAGCCACTCGCTTCCATCGCTGCACTCGGCCAGAGACCGGGTAACGACACCACCGTTCCTCCATTCTCGAAGCACCCACGTCATGAAGGCGCCGAATGCGAGTGTCACCACGATTCCGGCAACTCCACGAATGGTGATCGTGCGATCGATAGGCATATCGATCGCGTCGCCGATGAGGAAGAAGAAGCCGAAACACAGCAGTGCTCCTACCGATGGCACCCAGCGGGGCCGAGCGGGCGCACTGCGGGCTCGGCGGGTGGTGGCCGAGGCGATGTCGAGTGTGAACTGAACAGGGGGTGCCAGCCAGTGTCTCGAAAGTGTTCTGGCTCAGTGAATCTGGCTAATCGTGGATGGGTGAGGTTCAGCTGCCGGGGGATGCCGTCCCCGCTGGAATGGGTGCTCGGACCGACTTGTGGTTTTCCGCAGTTTGTTTCGGTGGTCGACCGCATGGTCCGCGGCGGCGCCGATTCCTAGCGTTGCTGCTATGAATGCAGCGAGCAGCGCAGCGGAGCCGGTCGGCGGGATCGCCGGATGGGCGGTTCACGTCATGGAGTCCTTGGGCGCGGCTGGTGCCGGTCTGGCCAATGCTGTGGACACAGTCCTTCCGTTCGTCCCGAGCGAGGTCATCCTCCCGGTCGCGGGGTTCACCGCCGGACAGGGCCGGATGAGCGTGGTGGCCGTGATCGTGTGGACCACGATCGGGTCTGTCGTCGGCTCTCTGGTGGTGTATTTCGTCGGCGCGGCGCTCGGTCGCGACCGCACCCGGCGGATCGCGGCGAGAATCCCGCTCGTCAAGGCGCACGAGATCGACAGGGCCGAGGCGTGGTTCGCGCGGCACGGTGCCAAGACGGTGTTCTTCGCCCGGATGGTGCCGGTGTTCCGGAGCCTGATCTCGGTTCCGGCGGGCATCGAACGGATGTCGCCGGTGGTGTTCGTGGGCCTGACCGCCCTGGGCAGCCTCATCTGGAACTCCGTGTTCGTGCTGGCGGGGTTCTGGCTGGGCGACAATTGGCGACTGGTGGAGCAGTACGGGGGGATGGTGTCGAAGGGGGTCGTTGCGGTGGTCGTGCTGCTGGTCGGCTACTTCGTCGTCTCCCGGCTGACACGTTCCAAGGCCCGCCACCGGTCATGATCGGTTTAGGCTCGCTGGTCGTGAGCAGAGTGACGGTGCGCGGTGTGGTGGCGACCGGTGTCCGGTCGGTGGCCGGGCTCGCGCTGGGCACGGTGTCTGCCGTGGTCGGGCTGGTCTTGCTGCTGTTGGCCGCGCCGGTGCTGGCCGTCGGCCCCATTTCCCGGCCGCTGTCCGCCGCTGCCCTGCGGCTGGCGCATCTGGAACGCCAGCGGGTGGCTGTGCTGCTGGGCGGGGACGGCGCGGGAGAGTTCAGCGCGGGCCGCGCCGTCCGTTATCTCGCAAGTCGTTGGCCCGTCGGGCTGCTCGGCGGCGGCGCCCTCACCATTCTGGGCTTCGGCGTCGCGACCACCGCCGAGGCGCTGACAGGGTGGTTGCGGGGAGAGCAGCCGGACGGGATCACCCCGACTTGGCCGATCGTCGCCTACCTGTGCACCGTGGGGGTGCTCGCGCTGTTCCTCGATCTGGCCGGGCTCGCCGCCGTCGCTGCCCTGGAGCGTCGTCTCGTCCGCCGGTTCCTCGGTCCGAGCGAGCGTGAAGTGATGCGGCGTCGGATCGACCAGCTGTCGGCGAGCCGCGCCGGGATCGTGGAGGCCGTGGACGCCGAACGCCGCCGTATCGAACGGGACCTGCACGATGGTCTCCAGCAGCGGCTGGTCGCCATGGCGATGCTGCTCGGCCGGGCCCGGCGCAGCAACTCGGAGGAGCTGTACGCGCAGGCTCACGAGGAATCGCAGCGCGCGCTGGACGAACTGCGCCAGGTCGCGTGGCGGGTCTACCCCGCCAATCTGGACGAGTTGGGACTGGAGGAGGCGCTGGCGACCGTGGCGGAGCGTTCGACCGTACCGGTACGGATCCGATGCGACCTCGCCGAGCGCCCGGCACCCCGGATCGAGACGGCCGCCTACTTCACCGTTCGCGAGGCCGTCACCAACGCCGCCAAACACGCCGGAGCCTCCCGTATCGACGTCGATATCGCGGTCGTGCCCGACGAAACCGTCCCCGTGCTGAGCGTCCGTATCGCCGACAACGGGGCGGGCGGCGCCGACCCGAGCGGCAGCGGCCTGGCCGGTCTGGCTCGCCGGATCGCCGCGTTCGACGGCCGTTTCACCGTGCTCAGCCCGCGCGGCGGCCCGACCCTCGTCGAGGCGGAGCTGCCATGCGCGTGATCCTCGCCGAGGACTCCACCCTGCTGCGCGAGGGGCTGGTCCGGCTGCTGGCGGAGGAGGGCCACGAGGTCACCGCGGCCACCGAGGACGCGGACACGCTGCTGGCGGCGGTGGCCGCCGCGCCGCCGGACGTCGTCGTGGTCGACGTGCGGATGCCGCCGACCCACACCGACGAGGGGCTGCGCGCCGCGCTGACGATCCGGCGCGACCATCCGGGGGTGGGAGTGCTGATGCTGTCGCAGTACGTCGAGAAGCGCTACGCCATGAAACTGCTGTCCTCGGACACGCAGGGTGTCGGCTACCTGCTCAAGGACCGGGTCGCCCGGGTGGAGGAGTTCCTGGACGCGTTGGAGCGCGTCCGGTCGGGCGGCGCGGCATTCGACCCGGAGGTGGTGCGTCAACTACTCGCCCGCACCAGCCACGTCGACGCGCTGGAGCGGCTCACCGAACGGGAACGCACCGTGCTCGCGCACATGGCGCAGGGCCACACCAACGCCTCGATCGCCGAGCAGCTGTACGTGTCGCAAAGCGCCGTCGAGAAGCACTGCAATGCGATCTTCGACAAGCTGGAGCTACCACAGACCGGCGGCTACAGCCGCCGCGTCCTCGCGGTGCTGCACTATCTGAAATCCTGACCCACAGAAGATCAGGCCCGGCTCAATGAGCATGGCGAACCTCCGGTCGAACGAGCCTGCCGTCAGATCCGCCAGATCAATCGAGTCTCGACTGAAAGCAGATGAGGGCGGCGGCGTATGCCCATCCCCATCCGTGTCGTAGCCATTGGTTGATGGCGGCGATACCGACGGTGGCCGGGTAGCGGACGGCGAGTTTGTCGAATCTGATTGCCACGGCACGGTTTTCCTTCAGCTGGCCGATACCGCACTCGACGGCGTGACGCTCTTGTATCGTTCGGCGTCGAAACCGGGTGGGCGCCCGCCGCCCGAGCCCTTCTTCTCGGGGGCGGCGCAGCCACGGGCGGCCCGGTTGATGGCAAAGCCCCAGCCGGCTCGGCGGGCGGTAAATTCCCAGCCCACCGCCAGGTAGATGATATGGGTTCGCCACGAGCACGATTCGCCGTCAGGCTGGTGGAACTCTTCAACGCCGCGGGCAATCCGACGCTGCAGCGGGTTGAAGCCGCAGCAGTGGCGCGGCTGCGCGCCGCCCAGCCGACCGCTCGCACCAGCTCCTCGGTGCAGCGCATCAGCGATTGGCGTTCCGGACGCAATGTTCCGGCCCGATTCGAGCCCCTCGCGCCGGTGCTCGCGACCTTGATCGACATGGCCAAGGCGAAAGAGGAGAAGTCCGCCCCGGTACCCCCGTACCTGCTCGACCTCTCGGCCTGGCGACGCCTGTGGAAAGAAGCGGCGGCGGCGTTCCCACCCGACCAACCGAAGCGTCTTCCCCACGTGCACGCGTGGTGCCGAAAACTGGAGTGGATCGTGCAAATCTGAGCTGTACAGTCTGCCACTGTGATTGAGCACGAGTGCCGCAGGCTGCTGATCGTGACCGGCCAGGAAGGCGCCGGAAAAACCACGGTCGTCCGCGCACTGCGAGAACATCTGTCGTGTGGCGCGGTGCTCGACGCCGAAGACATCGGCCAGGTGACCCCGTGGACCATGGACGACGCCTTCAGGGAAATGTTTCACCGCAACGTGGCTGCCGTGGTAACGAACTTCTGGGCGGCTGGCTATCCGAATGTCGTCGCGGGGAGTTTCGTCAGTGGCTACGACGACTTTCTCGCCTTCCGGCGACTGCTCTCCGAGGCGGTGACCTTCGGCGTGGTCCAGTTGTTGGCAAGCAAACCCACCCGCGACCGACGTCGCATCGCACGTATGAAACCGTCTTCGGCCGAATGGCGTGACCACGTCGACCGGGTCGATCCCGAGGATGTGACGTTGCGCCGCCACGGCGATGAGTACCGCTTCCTCGCAGTGATGACCGACGGGCAGCCACTGTCCGAGACGCTGGGGACCATCACCGCAGCGTTTCCCGAGGTGTTCACCCATTGACGGACCGGTGTAGGCCGTCGACCATCTCTGCCTCTGTCGTTTCGCAGAGAGAGGTGGCGAACGAGGAAGGGCCCAGTAGTCCGGTGAGCCACAGTTCAAGGTCGGGCCTGCCGCCCGCAATCGGGGAACAGGCGTCTAACAGGTGCCGCTCATGTGAGAAAGGATTCCACGGTGGCGGCGAGGGCGACCGGGTTTCGTGCATGGGGTAATGACCGGCATCGGCCAGTACCTGTAGTTGGAAGTTTGGGTAGATGTCGGGCCAGATGCTGCGGATCTGGTGTTCGGAGGTCGCTTGATCATGCTTGCCCGCAATGACTTTCACGGGAGTCGGAATGCCAGCGACGTCGGCGGTGAGGTCGTCGTGAACGAACGAGTCGGCGTAGGCGGCGAATGCGGCTGGTGTCGATCCGCGACATGATGCCCGCACCATGTAGTTCAGCCATCCGGCACCGGCCCGGCGGCCGGTGGAATAGTCCACCAGCTCCCGGCGGGCGCGCGGTGAATGTACCGCGTTCTCGAACAGTGTTCGCTGGCTGGCGTCGAGCTGGACGGGTCCGGGTGGGGTGGGGGCGAGGGCGGCGAGTCGGCGAACTCGGTGCGGAGCGTCGGCCATGGCCTGCTGGGCGGCTTTCGCGCCCATCGAGTGCCCGAGGAGGCAGAATTCGTCCCAGCCGAGCTGGTCGGCCAACGCGATGATGTCGCGGGCCCATTCGCGCATGGAGTACTCGCCGGCTACCGAACGCCGCGCGCCGTATCCACGAGCGTCCAGCAGCGCATAGGTGAATTGTTCGCCGTCGAGATAGTCGCGGAAGCATCCCCAGGCCCCGCTGGGGACCAGCCAATCGTGTGCCGCGATCACCCGGACAGCGCCGGTTCCGACGAGCCGCGCGGGGATCATCGGACCAACGCTGCGCGGACGCCGTCCATCCAGCGGTAGGTGAGCAGGATGTTGAGCCGGTGCAGCGACGCCGCCAATGCGCGGAACGGCTCGGTGGCGGGCAGTTCGATGTCCCAGGTGGGCAACTCGTCGTAGAGCTCCTCGACCGGAACACCCGCCTCATGGGCGCGGCCAACCGCGGCCGCGAGGTGTTCGCAGTAGGAGATCAGTCCGGATATGCCGGGTTCGGCGGCGCCGAGGAAACCGTGCCCCGGCACCAGCGTGTCCAGCGGAAGGATGGCCTGCATGGTGCGCAATGTCCGGGCATAGCCGAGCGGATCGCCGATCAGCATCATCGGCACGACTCCGGCGGGCATGGCGAAGTTGCCGGTCCAGGCCACCCTGGCATCGGGGACGTGGACGATGGTGTCGCCGGACCCGTTGCCCGGCCCCAGATGCCACAGGTGCACGACCCGGCCGCCGAGATCGATCTCGCAGAACCGATCGAACACCACGTCCGGACGCCGCCAGGTGTGCACGGTATCGAGTCCGTTGTCGCCGTACATGCTCTCGGTCCGGATTCGTTTCTCCGCCGAGAGATCGGTCATCGCGGCCTTGTTCAGCCGCGAGGAGAAGATCGTCACCGCATCGGGGAACGCGGCGTTGCCGAAGGTGTGATCGCCGTGGAATGTGGTGTTGGCGAGGTATCTGATCGGTGTGCCGGTCAGCTCGGCGGCCACGTCCTGGATGTGGCGGCCGATCCCGGGAGTGATCCCGGAGTCCACGACCAGCGCCGCGCGCTCACCCACGATCAGTCCGTTGTTGTCCTTGGGGAATTGGTTGGCCATCAGCGCCCAGGCGCCCTCGCCGACTTCCTGTGGCTGCAGGCGCAGGCCCTCGGGACTGAGATTCGGTGCGACGAATCCGGTTGGCCTTTCGTCGAATTCGGTGACGACGGGCAGGTGGCAGTACATCAGTTGGTCCTCTCGGGGATGGTGACACACGTCAGGAAGAACGACACGTGGTCGGCGACCAGCACGCGGGCCGCCGCCAGGTCGGACTCGCCGGTGTAGGCACGCAAATGCAGCAGGCGCGGAATCTGCAACGGCGCGAACAGTTCCCACACCAGCTGCCGGGCCGGGATGTCGGCGCGGACGAGACCGTCGCGCTGCCACCGCAGAAACGGTTCTCCGAGCCGATCTCTGGCCGCTTCGATCGCGAGCGCCAAGCCGCCGGGCCCGCCGTCGCCGGTGCCGTCGCGCAGCAGCACGCTCAGGAAGCGCCGCGCCCTCGGCTCGGACCAGCCATCCATCACCCGTGCGACCAACTCCGGCACCGCTTGTCGCGGACCTGCCGCACACAGCGACGCCACATCGATCCCCAGCGCTTCGAACGACGCCGGTCCCGCTTCATCGAACAGGGCGTCGTAGATCGCCTGCTTGCTCGCGAAATGCCCATAGATCGCGCTGTCACGCACTCCGATATCGGCGGCGATCTGCCGCACCGTGGTCGCCGCAAACCCTTGGCGCGCAAAGCGTTCCAAAGCCGCACCCAACAGCAGATCCCGGGTGGCGACACCGTCACTCTTGGGCGGGCGGCCACGCCGCCTGGGTTGCGACGGCTCGCTGGACTCGATCATGACATGAATTTAATGAGCGCTCACTAAATTTGTCAACAGATCACTACGGAGTCGTTCCCTATGTGGGTGCGTTGGAAATGCCGAGATCGGCTGTCCGCGTTGATCTTCGGACCGCACGGCGTGCGGCATGCGTCAAGATTTTTCGGTGAAGTTAGGACGGTTCTGTCCCATCTCCTCGGCGTACTCGGATCATGAGCGAGATCGAATCGACTGTGGGACGGTCGGATCAGGCCGACTTCACCGACCACAACGATCCGAACGCGCGCAGCGACGTTTCCATGCACTGCCTCTATCCGAGATGTTCTCGGCGCGTTGGTTTTTCGGGAATCCCGCATGGTTGCTTCGGACCGCGCGTTCGGCTGATTTCAGGATGTTCCTGTGGTGCTTGGTAAGTCGTAGGCTGGCTCGGTGCGTGCTGTGTGGTTGGACAAGGTCGGTGGGCCTTGGCGGGTTACCGAGGTGCCCGACCCGTCGGTGGTCCCGGGCGGTGTTCTGGTGGACGTGCTGGCGGTCCGGGTACCGTCGTACACCCGCCAGGTATTGAACGGGGACCTGGGCTATGACCTGCCGGTCCCGCTCGTTCCTGGCCCGACCTGCATCGGACGGGTCGTGGCGGTGGCCGAGGATGTGTTCGGGATCGAGGTCGGCGGGGTGGTGTTGTGCAACTCGCTGTATTCCTCGGCGGAGGTGCTCGGCTCCCCGGATGAGATCCTCATCGGCTGGACCGGTACCGGCACCGCCGTTCGGTGTTTCGAGCAGGACTGAGGCGATCTGCGGATGAGTCATTGGCAACACTCCTAACGTCGCGGTCGTATCTATCTCTTACGCAAATAATGGGCAAACCAACCTTCTTCAACGGCGTCGATACGACGTGGCAAGCCCCGGAGGGGCGCGGCAGTGATTTGGCGAATTGGAACAGTGGCCGCTCGATCGTCCGGGTCCGACGTCCACCTATGATGCCGGACCCGGACAGTTCATCTATTCGTCGAGGTATTCAACAGTGATCGAATTGGGGAGCCGCTTTGTAATCCAAAAGCTGTGAGCATTAGCATGTCCAGCAGCGGCCGCTATCCGGCGGGCTTCGCTGATAACTATGTCATCTGCGGTTGAACGGTCGCAGAGCACCGTGACTGACTGCCACAGGGGCATGGTGGATATCTCCTTGTTCGCGGCACAGTATGTGCCAACTCAGATCATCTCGCACCTGTCAACTTTGCAGACCATCAGGTCTGTTTCGGAAATTCTGGACGGCCCCGACAGGACTGTCGGCATGAGCAAAATACACCGTAGGGCACCACTTGTGCGGTGGGCGGATCAGTAGTCGGTGCTTTTGCCCTGTAGTGGTTCGGTTCCCCATCCTGGTTCTGCGCCGGGGTGCCCGCCCGGGAGCGGAGCGGAGGGCGGGCGCACCGGGCGGCGCGCGCATGCGCGCCGCTCTTGGTTCTGTAGAGGGAAATTCGGCAAGTTCTCTGTTGGGTTACGGTCTTTTCTCTTTCTTTTCTTCCTTCCGGGGTCCCAACTCCTATCTGCTACATGAAGTGATCAAGGTTGCGGCACAACCTATTTCGCGAATCTGCACGGAACACCGAACATCACGCGACACGCCTCGGAAGGCACCCCGCGAAGGGTTCCAGGGCTAGGCATCCGAATCCGCCACGAGACAGGACGACGACAGGCGAGCCCAGCGTCCAAGAGGCTGAGCAGGCGGACGCAAATACGGGTTCCTACCTTCGGCGGATGCCCTGGTCAGGGGCGACATGCTAGTGTCCGCAGGAGGCTTTGCGGGTTGGAACTCGGTTCTTCAGGGGGATCGTTGGGCTACATGCTTCAGGTCGACCAGGACACGCTGCATCAGCTCGGCGGCGCACTGGCCGGACACGCCGACGCTATCGGCCAAATCACGATCTCGGCCGCAGTCACGATGCCCGATTCGCCGGTGCAGGCATTGTCGACGCAGGCCAGGGATGCCGTGATCAAGGCATATGGTGTCATCGGCGGTAACGTTCGGCAGATGTCGGAGGCGTCGCAGTCGGCGGCCAAGACTTACGAAGAAGTCGATCAGTTGTTCGCTGGTCAGCTACGTCGCTATAGCAGCGGTGGGTAGCCGCGATGACCACGATCAGCCATGTGCGGCAATGCAATCCGCAATCGATGGTCAACTTTGCCGCCGATCTGGCTGCGCAAAACGGCACCTTCACGGCTCGTGTGGAGCAGATGGACCACGATGTCGTCTCCGCTATGAACAGTTGGCAGGGGGAGGCGGCCGCGGCGGCATCGGCGCGGGGACTGTCGCAGAAGCTGGCGGGTAATCATCTCGGGGAGACGGTCGTTGCGCTCGCCGACCACTTCAACGGCTACGGCAGCGAACTCGACGGCTACCGGACAACACTGCTGAACATTGTCGACCACGACCTCCCGCACGCTGGCATGGTCGTCGACGACGGCGGCAATGTCACTGCGCCGATGATGCCGTCGAAAACGGGTGCGTCGACCGCGCCGCTCGCGGTCGTGCTGATACAGCAGGCGTTGGATGCGCAGGCATCGGGTTTTCAGACTCGGATCAAGACCTTGCTGGTCCAGTTCGGGGATGCGGAAGCCAAAGCGGCACAAGCAATTACGTCCGAGCTTCAGCACCTGGGCGAGTACGAGAAGACGCCGGACGGGCCACCGGTCCGCTCGCAGGTCCAAGATATCCTCGACGGCAGGGCACAGCTGCCGACAGACCCGAAGCAACTGCACGACTTCTGGGAAACTCTGACCCCGGCAGAGAAGGACGCGCTGTGGCGGCATGATCAATACCTCGGTAATCGAGATGGTCTGCCGGTGGTCGACCGCGATCACTACAACCGGATGAAGTTGCAGGACGAACTTGCTCGCGCTCAAGCCGGTGACCCCGCGGTCAAGAACAGGCTTGACGATCTCCATACGGTCGTGTCCTCGATCAGCGGGCCTGATCGCTACCTTATGCTGCTCGACACTCAAACCGGTCACAATGCGCACGCAGCGGTATCCATCGGTAATCCCGATACTGCCGACCATGTTGCCACCTACGTGCCCGGCACGGGAGCGCAGCCATCCAAGATGTCCGACGATATGCTGAGGTCTCAGAAAATGTTCGACAGGGGCCGAGCGAGTGGTGCGGAACATCCCGCGGTGATTGCATGGATCGGATACGACACGCCCCCTACGCCGGTGGATGTCGGGCAGCATTTGGACCCGTTCAACTGGGACGTGAATGATGCGTCGAACCGCAAGTACGCCGATGCGGGAGTCTCCGCGCTGGACCGGTTCCAGGATGGCTTACGAGCCTCACACGATGGCGCACCGTCGTACAATTCGGTAGTGGCGCACAGTTACGGCACCACACTCGTGGGCGACGCGGCGGCTCACGGGCGCAGCATCAATGCTGACGCGGTGGCACTTGTAGCCAGCCCGGGGACTACGGTGAACCATGCCTCCGACCTCCATTTGACGGGTGTCCCGCAAGATCAGGTGCCGAACCACGTATTCGCTACCAAGGCACAGCACGATATGATTCAGATGGCATTGCTGGCCGATCCGTTCGGTGCCAGTCCGACAAATCCCGAGTTCGGAGCGCAGGTGTTCGCATCAGATCCCGGTCAGGATGGCCATACCGGTTACACCACCGCAGCGCACAGTCAATACTGGGATTTCGTCAACGGGAAACCGTGTAAGTCTCTGGTCAATCTCGGCGACATCATCGCCGGACACACCCCTACGGTGAAATGATGTCACGGATGTGGTCTAAAGCGCTTGCCGCCTCGGCAATAGCCGCAATGGTGCTACTGCCGACTGGATGCGCACACGAGGAGCACAAGGAGGCAAAATCAGTGGACCCATCGCTCACCGAAGAAGCGGCCCGTCAACGGATTTTCGGCTACCTCGAGAAGACTGCCGACGAGACCGGGATCGGATTCTCGATGTCTCCTGATGGGGATAATCATGGTTCCCCGTTTCAGCCAGCGGGGCCGATGCCGTGTTACGACGGCTACCAGGAGCACGGACCGCATCAGGTGCAAGTGAGTTACTGGGTTGTCGGGGTTCCAGCGGGTCAGACTGCACAGTATTTCGCGCGACTTCGGCAGACTTGGACGGGGTGGGGTTGGAAGCTGGACTCGGAGGCCACGTCGACGCTGGCAGGGCTGGGCACGCCGGACAACTACACATTCGTCTTGCAGGATGCCGGAAAGGGTGATGGCTGGTTGAGCGTCACGGCGGCCTCGCCATGCTTTCCTTACTCGGGAATGGGTTCGAAGACACCGCAGCCGACAGTGATCCAGCGTCCGTCATGAAAGTGACCGGGCCGGTCCGATTCGATTAAGGGTTCGCTGATGGCTCAGCATGACAGTGACTTCGGAGACCTCGGTGCGAAGGTGCAGCGCGCACACTACGCGATACAGCAGATCCGCGGAGTCGGCGTGGTGAACGGCATTCGGGTGATCGTGGACGCCGAGGATCGGTTGCTGTCGGTCACCGTGGACGACGAGAAGACAATCCTTGCTGCCTACGAGGCGGCGATCCAAGACAAGCAACCCAAGCTCGAGGAAGCCACACGCGAGTTGCGTGCCGATCCTCGCTTCGAAGCCATATCCACGTTCGCACAAGCGAACTCGGCGCAGGAAGAAGCGGAGCGGGCTCGGCGGCAACAGAAGCTCGAGGAAGCCGAAGACCGCTACTTCGAGGAACGCCACCGTCGAGGCTGGTTCGACCGCGGTTAGCCGTCAGTCGGGCAGCCACGGAACCACAATCTTCGCAACCTCGACAACTCGGTCGCACGGGACGACAGGGCTCCGCGAGTCCAGTCGAGTCACGGTGATGCTGTAGGAGCCCTGGGGTGAGGGAAAGATCAGGTGGCATTGATCGCCGGTCCGGTCGGATGTCGGGCGATAGCGCAGACCCTGGCGCCCCGCGATCGTGACCGGCACGAATTCGGCTCGGGCTTCTCCGCGTTCGAAGTCGCCGACTGTGGAGACTTGGGACCACACATCGACCGCGTAGGTCCGCAGGGTGTCGTGGCCGCCGTATCGTTTGAACCCGTGGAGGTGGGTGAAACCAGCGATGTTCGAGCTGAGCGTGGCGGGGTCGACGCCGATCCGCCGCCATACGTCGTGGGTGATCTTGCGAGGGTCCCAGAGCGGTTCTTCGGGGTCCCTCTGATCGGTAACCTTCATTATTTCCTCTCGACCGGCAGGGAATTATCGGTCAACGTTCTTGGGGGAAGCCACTATTCGCTCAACCACTGTTCGATCTGGTCGAGTGTTGGTGCCGAATGGATACGCTCGCCGTCTTCTTTGTCCAGCAATGACCATCCGTGCGTCGACTGCGTAGTGCGCACAAGGCGGTAACCTGCATGTGCTGCTCGCTCGATAAGAGGCTCCACTCGCGGGGTCTCCCTCTTTTCAAGCTTTGCTCGCCGGGCTTGGATCAGTTCGTCGGCGAGGCAGCCCTTTTCGGTGATGGCCCACACGGTCTCCTGCCCGATCCTCTTCTGTACGAGGCCGAGCCGTTCGAGCGAAGCGAGGCTGCTGTCTGCGGCGCTCTTGCCTTGCGCGGACTCGTCGGCGGCGAGCGCGCTCACGGTCAGACCGGACATGCCAGCCTCGGCCAACCGCCGCAGATTCCGCTGCTGGGCCGGGCTGTAACCGAGAATGATGCTTGGCCTGGTCATCGAGGTAAGACACTCCTGTTCGTGTGATCGTTCGAAGATTTCCGGGAAGCTGCTCGGCCGGGGGAGGGATTGACCCGCGGGCCTGCACTCACTGATCGGGATCGGTGTTGCGGCGCACGACCCACTGTTCGAGCCGATCCAGTGTGCCGCTGCATATAACGGCCCCGGCCGGGTCGATCAGGTTCCACCCGTAAGGCGGATTCGGTTCTCGCTCAACGTGATAGCCGCTTCCGGCAGCGTCTTCGATCCGGCACAGCCAATCCCTGACATCGGGGATCTCGCCGGAGTGACGAGTCATCGGTCGTCGCGTCCGTTGCCGAGTGCCAGCTCAGCTCCCCACATGCGGAACGTCGGCCGGAACCAGGTGCCCAGCCTGGACAAGTCGAAGCTTTGCCTGGCGCTTCACGGGGCAGATCGTCACCGGACAATCAAGGTGTTCCTGCATGATCGAATGCGCTTTCTCCGGCGTCATTATGGGAAGTTCGCTGTGGTCCGTAATCGGAAGCCCGTACATGTCTTCGACTCCAGCGGTTCGGCGAGGTGATCTTGGTTGCCTCGGTAGCTGGGGCCTAGCCGCTGCCGTCGCGTTCGGGCCGGACGGGTGAGGTGGTGGGAATCTCCCAGCTACTGGGGTGCCTCCATGTCTACGCGGATTTCATAGCTGCTGGAATCGCAATCTTCCGCTTCCGGCCTAGAAGTGCGACGATTCCTGCGCAGGCGGACCCGAGGGGGACGCCTCTATAGCGGGACCCTTCCAGAAATCGATGAAACCGATAGTGAGGGAAACGAATTGACAACTGGATCCACACTCGCGCGGCGCGGACTCGGGCGTGAGCTGAAGCGACTCCGGGAGCGCGCCAAGGTGAACCTGACCCAGGCCAGTCGACTCATAGGCGTGTCACCGCAGACCATTGGCCGCATGGAGGACGGTCTGCCCACCAAGGTATCCGACCTGTACATCAACACCCTGTGCGACGGCTACCGGGCCACCAAACGAGAGCGCGAGGTGGTCATGGATCTGGCTCTGGAGGTTCGTACCACGCAGCAGCGAGGCGGCGGCTGGTGGAGGCCGTATGCGAACGAACTGAAGGCGAAATTCGATCACTACATGGCTCTGGAGGAAGCGGCGCAAAGCTTTACCACTTGGCGGCTCAATGCCGTCCCTGGGCTGGTCCAGACTCTCGAGTACCGTCGCGCGATCACATGGACCGAGTCACCCGACATGCCGCCGGAACAGGTGGACAAGCGCGTCGAGATGTTCATCCGGCGTCAGGCCCGATTGAAAGATCCTGATTTCAGGATGGAAGTTCTCCTGTCGGAGTTCGCTCTCCGGGACCAGATCGGCGGCCCGAGTGTGATGCACGAGCAGCTGCATTACCTCCTGGAGGCGTCCGAGCTGCCTAATGTGACCATCCGCATCGTGCCGTTCGACGCCTCTGGGCATCTGGGCTCGATCGTTGGATCGTTTGCGCTGCTGGAGTTTCCGCGACTGCCTGCAACCGGACTGATCGCGCCGCCCGTAGTCTACGTGGAGGGATATGCGGGAGACCTCTACCTGGAGTTGGAGGCGGACGTCGACCGTTATCGCCATGCGTTGCAAGAGATCGGCCGGGTAGCGTTGGGTGAAGCCGAGTCCAGGGCGTTCATCCTGGCGGTAGCAAAGGAGTATGGCGAATGAACGTTGACCTGTCTGAGGCGAAGTGGATCAAGTCGAGCCGTAGCACCAGTTCGGGCGGGGAATGCGTGGAGGTGGCCCACCTGGGCGGTGGTCATGTCGGAGTCAGGGACAGCAAGAACCCGTCCGGTCCCGCGCTCGTCTTCACCTCCTCGGAGTGGACGGCTTTCACGAGTGGAGTAAAGGACGGCGGGTTCAACATCCCCGCGTGACGAAAGAGTAAGCCCCCCAGTGCCTTTCGGCGCTATGGGGGGTTTACTCATGTTCGGATCAGGCTCGACGGTTGGTTGGCAGTAGTTCTATTTGATGGGAAGCATCGGCGGTTCGAGGTCTCAAAATGGGAAGTGCGAGCTGTAAAATTGTGTGCCGCAAGCAAGTTCAACGACGCGACGAAATATTCTGCCTCTCACGGCTGTAGGTACGCCCACTGAACCGGCGTCTTTTTGTGGGCGGGGTGGTTCGTGCCGAGAGTCTGATACTGGAGCCTGGGTGTCCTGCCGCTCTGGTCTGGCTCGGGCCGACACCCGTGCGCTCGGGAGCGTCGATCAGGTTCGGCGTGCAACGACGACGGGTCGACAAGCTGGGGGATGGCAATGATCATCATAAATCGGTGTTCTGGCGGGTTTTTGGGTTGTACTCACTCCCGTTTCCCTATCAGTACTCTGCGATGAACGCGTATTTGGTGCGAGTTCACCCCCCGTCCGGCCGACAGAGTGCCTGTAAGAACACGATTTTGCAGCGAGTTCGCCCCTGTTTGCGTGCCAATGCATGCATCTGACAGGAGATGCCCTGGGAGGCCATCGATTTGACGCAAACAGCGTCAAACGATTTCTATGACAGCCGTTACTCCTATAAAGCGGCGCCCATGCTGCGGGTAATCGAGGATTCCGGCCAGGTCACCATGGTTCGCCTAGCGTACCGCCGCGCTGCCGCTGAGGGTTCATGCCATCCGATAGTTCAGACTGGCCACGAGTCGCTCATAGGTACCTTCCGGGTCTCCCCACATATTGGTTAGAACCACAGCGGAGGGGCGTTCCTCGAGTACCGCCAGCAGTTTGTCGTATATCCCCGCCAGGAACAGTGAGCCGCCCTCCAGTTCGATCACCCTGGCGCTATGTTGAATCCATTCGTCATCATTTTCTTTGGTGCGGCGTTCGAATCTTTCGATAGCGCTCTTCCGGGAGTCCAGCAGCACCACCTCGCGAAATTTCGCGTTCGCTCGGCGCGCGGCTTCCTCGAACTCCTTGATCTCGTGGATCGTGGCGAGGCACTGCGGGAGCAGGACATCATGCCCACCTCGCAGATGGCTGGTAGCCATGGCCAGCGCCACCGGTCGAAGCAGCCGGTGAGTCTGCGTCTCACGATCCTGCCACCCTCCGACGAGCCGATGAAGGTAGTCGATGTCGAGGCGCAATGTGCCGGGATGGCGCGACGCATACATCTCGGCGATAGTCGACTTGCCGATTCCGGGCGGTCCGTTGAGATGGACCAGCTGCGGCACGGACGACGTCATCGGCGGCATCCCGACGTTCGCCGGTCAGTAGTCGGCATTTCCCATCGCCCGCCGCATATCGGATTCCAGGGCCCACGCAATGTCGTCGAGTAGGTCTTCGTGCTGTCCCACTGTGGTACGCCGCCATTGCCCGGAGCCGTCATGTCGCCGCCTTGCTCGATCCTCGATGATACCTACGCAACATAGCACCAGGATCCCGACCGTTACGCCCAAACACGTTGCAGCCCAACATCCTCAAGAGTTCCACCGACCTCTGCGCCGACCAAATGCAGTTGGCCGCTGATGGTTTCGTGAACAGCGGTGCGACACGCGGTACTCGAGCGATCTTGTATCGACCATCCCGGGATCGATTCGACATCACCCGGACGCACTCGACTCGGCATGGGTGTGCGTTGGAGGCCATGCCGCTCAACTGTTCTGGATGTTCGACCAACGCGCGCCATCGGGCATGAGGGGACGTTGCGTCCGAGTTGGTAGATGTCGAGCACTTGGGTCTTTCAGTCGACGGGGATGTTCAACTCGTCGAGCAGGCCACGGACGCGGTTGCCGATCTGTTCGCGGATGCCGCGCACGACGTCGAGGGGTTGGCCGTCTGGGTCGGGCAGGTCCCAGTTCTCGTAGCGGCGGCCGGGGTAGATGGGGCAGGCGTCGCCGCAGCCCATGGTGATGATGACGTCGGCGGCGTGCAGGATTTCCTCGGTCCAGGGTTTGGGGTATTCGCGGGCGATGTCGATGCCGACCTCGGCCATGGCTTCGACCGCGACCGGGTTGATTTCGTGGCCGGGTTCGGAGCCGCCGGACCAGGCGACGGCGTGGTCTCCGGCGAGGTGGGTGAAATAGCCGAGTGCCATGTGGGAGCGTCCGGCGTTGTGGGTGCACAGGAACAGCACCGTGGGCTTGCCGGTCGGCATCTTGCCTTCCGCCTTGGCGAGGGCGTGCAGGCGTTGGCGGGCGAAGCGTTCGGCCAGCAGGGGCAGGAAGTTGACAACGGTAGCGCGGGAGGCGGATTGGTGGAACGAGGAGTACAGGTAGCTTTCGATGGTCTCGGTGCCGAAGAAGTTGGCGAACTCGCGGTTCAGCCGGGTCGCGGCGGTCTTCAACGCGAGTCGGTGGTCGATGGTGAGGGTGTTGGCGTGCGCGAGCGAGTTGTCGGTCATGGTGGTGCTCCGGTTTTAGTGCTGAACATCGTTGCGGGAGAGGCGGTTTCGTAACACGAGAGAAACGTAGACGAGTCCGACGAGGACAGGGACCTCGATGAGGGGCCCGACGACTCCGGCGAGGGCTTGGCCGGAGGAGGCGCCGTAGGTGGCGATCGCGACGGCGATGGCGAGTTCGAAGTTGTTGCCCGCGGCGGTGAACGCCATCGTGGTGGTACGCGCGTACCCGAGGTGCAGGAGTGCGCCGAGTAGGTAGCCGCCGCCCCACATGAGCGCGAAGTACGCCAGCAGCGGCAGCGCGATTCTTACGACATCGACGGGGTGGGCGGTGATCTGGCGGCCCTGCAGGGCGAACAGGATCACGATCGTGAACAGCAGCCCGTACAGTGCCCACGGCCCGAGCCGGGGCAGCAGGGTGGATTCGTACCACGTTCGGCCCCTGGCCTTTTCGCCGAGGCGGCGGGTGCCGAATCCGGCCAGCAACGGGATACCGAGGAAGATCAGCACCGATTTCGCGATCTGCCACGGCGAGGTGTGGATCGCGGTCTGCGCCAACCCGAGCCAGCCCGGCAGCGCCGACAGGTAGAGCCAGCCGAGGACCGCGAACATGACGACCTGGAAGATCGAGTTGAGCGCGACCAGCACGGCGGCGGCTTCACGGTCGCCGCAGGCGAGGTCGTTCCAGATGATCACCATCGCGATGCAGCGGGCCAGACCGACGATGATCAGTCCGGTCCGGTATGCGGGCAGATCCGGCAGCAACAGCCACGCCAGGGCGAACATCAACGCGGGGCCGATCACCCAGTTCAGCACGAGCGATCCGAGCAGGAGGCGGCGGTCGCCGGTGACGGCGTCGAGGCGGTCGTAGCGGACCTTCGCGAGCACCGGGTACATCATCACCAGCAGACCGACCGCGATCGGGAGCGAGATCCCGTCCACCTGCACCGCCGACAACCCGGCACCCAGGCCGGGGACCAGACGGCCCAGCAGCAGGCCCGCGACCATGGCGGCCCCGATCCACACGGGCAGGAACCGGTCCAGGGTGGACAGCTTGCCGACGACCGCAGCGGGCTCCGACGTGGTGGTCACGCGGTCACCGCCGCACCGGCCTCGATCGCCAGCAGCTGCGAAAGCCGTTGCAGCGCTTCGGGTACCACTCGGTAGTACACCCAGGACGCGCGGCGTTCGCTGGTCAGCAATCCGGCCTCGCGCAGCACTTTCAGATGGTGGGAGATGGTGGGCTGGCTGACGTCGATGCCGTCGGACACATCGCACACGCACGCCTCCTGCCCGACCCTGGACGCGATCGCCGACAGCAGCCGCAGCCGCACCGGGTCCGACAGTGCCTTGAACATCGTGGCCAGCTCGGTCGCGGTCTCGGCGTCCAGGGATGGGCGGGTGCGGGGCGTGGCCGCACACGCTGGTGTGGCCACGCCGATCGGCGGCAACTGCGACTTCGACATACATCGATATTGGCAACCATCGATATCGGAGACAAGCGAACGGCCGGTGAACTCGCCCACCGATCCAGCGTTACGAGCAGCAGCCGGAACCGGACGCGACCGCCTTGGCCTCGGCGTCGCTGCCGCAGCACGCCTGCACGGCTTCGGTGTCGCCGAGTTCGGGTGTGGTGCCGAAGGATTCACTGTCGGCGAGGACGGTGTAGACCTCCCAGCGTTCGGTGTCGGGTGCGGTGACCCAGACCTTGTCCTGGATGGCGAAGCAACACGTGGTCGCGATCTGCTCCTCGGTGAACAGGCCCGCCTGCGACAGGCGTGCGATCTCGGCGTGCACTTGGTCGGAGGATTCGACCTCGACGCCGAGGTGGTTGACGCTGCCGCCGTGCCCGGTGTTCTCGATGAGCACCAGCTTCAGCGGCGGCTCGGAGATGGCGAAGTTCGCGTAACCGGGCTTGCGCTTGGCGGGTTCGGTGTTGAACAAGGTCGAGTAGAACCGGACCGCCTGGTCGATGTCGTCGACGTTGAGGGCGAGTTGGACGCGAGACATGACGAGAACCTCCACTTGTGAGGCATATGTCGAAGAACTGACGGCACGAGTGTGCACCACATTTTCGACATATGTCAATGAAGTCGGTAGGGTTGGTTCCATGCCCAAGGCGTTGCCCGTGATCGACATGTCCACCCCCGTCTGCTGCCCACCGGTGGCCGCCGGGCCGGTCGACGACGCCGCCGCGCTCGAGGTGGCGTTGCGGCTCAAGGCGATTGCCGATCCGGTGCGGGTGAAGCTGATGTCACTGCTGCTGACCAGCCCCCTCGGCGAACAGAACAGCGGAGACCTCGCCACCGCGGTCGGGTTGTCGGAATCGACGGTCAGCCATCACCTGAGCCAGCTCCGCACCGCCGGTCTGATCGAATCCGAACGACGCGGCATGAACACCTACCACCGCGCCCGCCGCGACGCACTATCCGCCCTGTGTGTCGTCTTGGACCCCAACTGCTGCCGCTGACCTTCGGCAACCGTGCATTCGATCTGAGCCAACATCGAGGAATTGGGCACCACGGAACAAGTCCTCAGCGCCGGTAAATTCGGCACTATTTTGCAATTGACGGGACATAGCGTCGGGGTAACTAGATAGGTCGACCCCGATTCTGGCTCGGCTCGGGCTGGCCCGCGGGGTCTCGGCTTATTCATGCTGGGTCGAGTCGGCGGGTCTGGGGGGTTCTGGTGGCGTCCCGGGCGTGGTGGCGTGCAGGCGGCTGTGATGGTGGCGTGCCCGGTCGTTGTGGAGGATTCTGGTGGCGAGCAGATCGTGGCTGCCGGGCGATCTGGCGGCGAGGAGGAATGCGTGGAAAGCGCGCCGAGCAGGACGGCGATGTTTGCGGCCGTGTCGCGTGGATTGTTTCGCCTGGAGACGGCGTCGCCGTGGGTACTGGACGATGCGCTGGCCCTGGTGCTTGTCGGCCCGGTGTGGCAGCAGCTGCGAGACCGGTTCGATCCGCTGTTTCCCGGCGCGGTCCGTCGCGAGTCCCGCGCGGCTGTCTGCACCCGCAGCCGGTACGCCGAGGACCGGCTGGCTGCTGGTGCCTTCACGCAGTACGTGATTCTTGGGGCGGGGCTCGACTCGTTCGCGTGGCGGCGGCCGGATCTGCTCGGGTCGCTGACGGTGTTCGAGGTTGATCACCCTGCCTCCCAGGCATGGAAGCGCGAGCGGGTCAGGGTGCTCGGCCTGCCGCTCGGCGACTCGCAGGTATTCGTGCCGGTTGATTTCGAGGCCGAACCGGTTCGGGATGCGCTGGGCCTGGCCGGGTTCGACTGGGCGCGTCCGGCGATGTTCTGCTGGACGGGCGTGGCTCCCTATCTGACGGCACAGGCGATCGAGTCGACGTTGCGCACGATCGCGGCGGCTGCTGCCGGGTCCGAGGTGGTGTTCTCCTACCGGGCCGAGGACTGTGCGCTCGACGACGTGGGGACCGAATTCGCCCGGATCTACACGCCGATCGCGGCTTCTGTCGGCGAGCCTGTGCAGCCTGGCTGGCCGGTATCCGAGATCGAGAGGCTGATCGGCCGGTGCGGTCTGAAGGTCGTGGACCATCCGGCACGTGCAGACCTCCAGCAGCGATACTTCGCCGGCCGTACCGATGGCCTGCGGCCCTACACCTTCGAGACCCTGGTGGCCGCGCGGGTCACCTGAGCGAGCGCAGGCCACGCCTGGCAGCTTCACCGTCTGCGAGGGCCAGGCGGCGACCGTACGGCAGAGGAGTACGGCCGCCAGCGGATCACGGCGGACGCCCAGAGCGCCTGTCGTCATTGCCTTTTCGCGGACTCACGCCTTCGTTGTGGTCGGCTCTCGCGTGGGAGTGGTCTTTGCCGTGGGTCGGCGAGTGGTGATCAGGGTGAGGGTGAGTGCCACGGTGGTGAGGCCGGCGGCGGGCAGTGCGAGGCGGGTGGGGGCGATCCAGGTTTGGGCGAGCCCGCCGAGCGCGCCGCCGATCGCGACCCCGGCGTAGACCGACGCCGAGTTGAGGGCGAGCAGGATCGGTGACGCGGCCGGGGCGTGCGCGACGAGACGGTGTTGTTGCGGGATGAGAGGTACTCCCACGCAGATGCCCCAGACCGCGGCCCACACGATGGTGGTTGCCAGGTTGGCTGTTGCCCAGGGGCCGACGGCCAGCACGACCACCGTCGCGGCGAGGCCGATCAGCAGGACGCGCTCGGGAATGTAACGGTCGGTGAGCCGCCCGGCGAGGATGGTTCCGATCAATGTGCCGACGCCCCACGCGAACAGGATGCCGGTCAGTGTCGGTACGGATCCGTGGGTCACGTCGTTGAACGCTGCCCCGATGTACACGTAGAGAACATAGGTTCCGGCCAGTGCCAGCACGGTGACGCTCAGGACACCGAGAACCCATGGCTGCTTCAGTGGAGCGAGCCGCTGCCCGAGCGTGGCCGTCGGGAGGGAAACCTTGGGCATGCCGAACGCGATGCCGAGGCAGGCGATGAGCCCGAGTGCGGCGACCGCCCATAGCGTCAGATGCTAGTCGGTGCCGCCGATCAGTGTGCCGAGTGGCAGGCCCAGCGCGGTGGCCGTGGTCAGCCCGCCCATTACGAAGGCAAGGGCCGCGCCGCGACGTTGCGGCGGTGCGACGGCGGCGGCGGTGCTGGACGCCGCCGAGGTGATGATCCCGGCTCCGGCGGCGGTGACGATTCGGGCGGCCATGACCGCGCCGTAGCCGGTTCCCAGTGCGGTGGCAGCGTTTCCGACCACGAAGATGCTCAGCGCCAGGATCAGGGCCGTGCGCCGGTTCAGTCCGCTCGTGGCCGCGCCGAGGACGGGGGAGGCCACCGCGAAGGTCACGGCGAAGACGGTAACGAGCTGTCCCGCAGCGGGAGTGGTGGTACCCAGGTCCTCGGCGATGGCGGGCAGCAGACCCGCGATGACGAAACCGTCGACGCCGACGGCGAATGTCGCCAGCGCCAAGGGAAATAGCCGCTTGTACACAATCAACCTTCCCTACGATGGTTGGGGAACCGTCAAACTATCATTGGTTGGATGATTGTCCAATAGTCAAACGTTGCGCTAGGCTGGCTCACTGTGAAGGCGCAGGTGACCTGATGCGTGAGCTACCGCATCCCGCGACCGAGGACATCCGGCTGACCCAGCTCATGCACGCGCTGTCGGACCCGGCGCGGCTGGAGATCGTGGCCCGGCTCGCCGAAGGCGATGAGAACTGCACCGTCATCGGCAACGGTATCGAGCTGCACAAGTCGACACTGTCGCACCACTATCGCGTTCTCCGCGAGGCCGGACTCACCAGAACCACCGCGGATGGCCGGTCCCGCCTGGTCCGATTGCGCCGCGACGACCTGAACGACCGGTTTCCCGGACTGCTCGATTCGGTGTTGACCGCACTGCGGACCACGACACGGACCTGACCCTGAACCCGACCACACAGGCATTCCTGCGCCGCCTCGACGAGGCCGAACTGATCACCCCGCAACGCTCCACCGGTGGACACCGTCGCTTCTCGCGCTACCAACTGTGCATCGCCGCACGCCCGTGAACTCGTCGACCGCGGCACACCCCTGGAAGCCGCCTGCCGCATCATCACCCTCCAAGACCAACTCACCCAACAAGACTGACCGACCACCCACCACCCTCGCCCCCACTCACCGACCGAAGCACACGACCGGCGCCCACCCATCGACACGTGGATGCGTTGGAAACGCCATGGCGCCCAACTAGTCTGGACGACTGACCAGCGAGCGATATGTGGCATTATGGAGCGTTCGTGAGGCGTATTCGGCCCGGAGGGTGAGAGTTCGTGTCCGGGCCGAATTCTGTTCCGCCGGTGGGTTTATCGGGTGGGTTGCAGGATTTCGTACCAGCTGCCGGAGTCGTCGCGGAAGGTGGCCGACAGGCCCCATGGCCGCGGTTGCGGCTCGTGGAGGAAGGTGACGCCGCGGGTGGTGAGTTCTTTGTAGGTGGTGTGGCAGTCGGTGACGGTGAAGGTGCAGCCGATCAGGACGCCCTTGGCGATCAACGTGGTGAGTTGTTCGGCGGATTCGGGGTCCAGTGATGGTGGTCCGGGCACCATCAGGGTGAGTTGGGTGTCGGGCTGGTTCGGGGCGCCGACGGTGAGCCAGCGCATGCCCGGACCCATGGTGATGTCGGCGCGGACCTCGAGGCCGAGGGTGTCGGTGAAGAACTTCTTGGCCGAGTCCTGGTCGAGTACCCAGGCGGTGGCGGTGTTGATTGCTGTGATCATGGGTGGTTTCCCGTCGTGAATATGCCTGTGCTGTGGTCTATTTCGTCTTGGTGCCCTTGGTCCTGGGCTTCTTCGGCGGCAGGTCGCAGGTGACGTCGAAGGCCCATTCCAGCCAGTAGTCCAGGACGTCGTCGTCGAGGATTTCCTCATCCAGCAGCACCCAGCCGTTCTGCGGTGTGCCGCGCATGATCACCGGCTTCGCACCGGGCCGTGCGAGCGCGTCGGTCATGCGGTCCGGGCCCACGCGCACCATCAGGCCCTCGTCGTAGAGATTGGCCATCGCGTTGTCCTGCCACAGGAACGTCAGGCCCGCGAACATTTTCTTCGCGGTCACCCCGCGCGGGGCCAGCCGTTCGGTGATGCGGTCGGCGAGTACCTCGTCGTATGCCATGTCGCCCTCGCTTTCTGGATGCCGATCGAATGGGACCGAAACCGACGGTAGAAGCCGTTCAGGACAGAACTTGTCACCAATGCCTGGCACTCTGTGAAAATGACCCACGACCTGCCCGCGCGGATGCTGCGACTGCTGTCGCTGCTGCAAACCCGGCGCTGCTGGGCCGGGCACGAGCTGGCCGAACGCCTCGGAGTCACCCTACGCACGGTCCGCCGCGACATCGATCGGCTGCGCGAGATGGGCTACCCCGTCGACGCCACCACCGGACCCGCCGGTGGCTACCGGCTCACCTCCGGTACCGACCTGCCCCCGCTGCTCCTCGACGACGACGAAGCCGTCGCCGTCGCCCTCGCCCTGCGCACCGCCTCCAGCGGCATCACCGGCCTACAGGACACCGCCGGGCAAGCGCTCGCCAAACTCGAGCACGTCCTGCCTGCCCGGCTACGGCACCGCGTCACCGCCGTGAACGCCGCGACCGCCCCGATGGGGCCGCTGCCCTGGACTCCCGGCCCTCGCACCGATCCCGCCGTGCTGGCCACCCTCGCCGCCGCCTGCCGCGACCACGAAATCATCAGCTTCGACTACCGCACCCGCCACGGCAGCATCGATCGGCGACGCACCGAACCCCACACCCTGGTGTTCGTCACCGACCACTGGTACCTACTCGGCTACGACACCCACCACACCGACTGGCGGATCTACCGCGCCGACCGCATCACCGACCCCACCGCCACCGGACACCGCACCACCGCCCGCGAACTGCCCACCCCCGACCCAGCGGCCTACGTCGCCGCCCGGCTGGCCGCCGCGCCCACCCGCTACCGGCTCCGGGTCACCGCCCCGATCGACGCCGCCACCGCCACCGCCCGCGCCTACGCCCTCCCCGAACGCGTCCACGCCATCGACGACCACACCAGCACCCTCGACCTCGCCTCCGACAACCCCCGCGACATCGCCGCCCAACTCCTCGGCCTCGCCCCCGACGCCACCGTCACCGGAACCCCCGACCTCGCACCGCATCTCGAACAACTCGGCCGATTCCTCCTCGACACCGCCCACACCCTGACCACACCACCAACCAACTGCCGGGGCACAGATAATCGGACGCATTAAAGACACACAATTCGGCTCCTTAGAAACTTGTGTCACGGCCGATGCCCGGCCAGGCTCGGTCGAGGTATTCGGCGGGACGCTCTCAATTCGGCTGTCCACCAGCGGGTGTGACTCTCTTTTGGCGTGCGTCCTCGCCGGATACCGGGCGAGGTAGTGGCTCGAGAGGGGTCTGCCCAGCTCGAAGGAGCGTTGCCCTCCTCGCTGCACTGTCGTTGGTCGGCGGAGGAGGACACAGCCTTGACATCGGTCGTGATCGGTATGGATCCACACAAGCGGACGGCGACGATCGAGGTACTCGATCGCACGGAATCGGTGGTCGGCCAGGGCCGATTCGCCACCGACACCGCGGGGTATCGGGACATGCTCGCCTACGGGCGCCGGCACCGGGAGCGGGTGTGGGCGGTGGAGGGCTGCCACGGGATCGGCAAGCACCTGGCCCAAAGGCTGGTCGCCGACGGGGAATCCGTGGTCGACGTGCCACCCAAGCTGTCGGCGCGAGTACGGCTGTTGTCCACCGGGCAGGGCCGCAAGACCGACGCCACCGATGCGCACTCGATAGCGATCGCGGCGCTGCATGCGCAGGGCTTGGCGCAGGTGCGGCCCGATGATCACGTGGTGGCGTTGCGGATGCTGGCCGACCGCCGTGACGAACTCGGGGCGGCCCGCACCGGTACCGTCAGCCGCCTGCATCGGCTGCTGCTGGAGCTGATTCCCGGTGGCGCCAAACAGTTCCTGTCGGTCACCCAGGCCCGCGCGCTGCTCGCCAGCGTGCGGCCCCGCGACATCGTCGGCAAGACCCGGCGCCGGCTGGCGTCGGAATTGATCGGCGAACTCGCGGCGCTGGACAAGAAGATCAAGGCCGCCGATCGGGAGCTCACCGCGTTGCTCGCCGCGACCGGCACCAACCTGACCAGCTTGCACGGGATCGGACCATCCGCAGCGTCACGACTGCTCGGCGATATCGGCGACATTCACCGGTTCGCCAGCGCCGCACGGTTCGCCTCCTGGAACGGCACCGCACCCATCGATGCCTCCAGCGGCGACCACCGGCGGCATCGGTTGTCCCGCAAAGGAAACCGGCGCATCAACAGGGTGTTGCACATTATGGCGATCGTGCAGTTGCGTCACGACACCACCGGCCGCGCCTACTACCGACGCAAACTCGCCGAGGGGAAACCCCCGATGGAAGCGTTGCGCAGCCTGAAACGACGCCTGTCCGACGTGGTCTACAAACAAATGATCCATGACACGCAACGAAATTCGGAAGCGAGCCCGGAAGGGCAGACGGGGGCGACTCTGACATCCAGCGCGGCCGACCAATCCCCGGCGATCGACACTTCGGACAAGCCACTTCCCGGACCCGCCACCAGCGACACTACGCCGTCTCCGGCCACCCTCTTGACATAGAGGGGTGCCATGAGCGCGCATTGGGAGACCATGTCGGCCAACCGATCTGAACGATCGACCAACGCCCGCCCCGCGGCATGAGCGGACGTCGACTAGGTGACTTTTCACCTCGCCGAGGGCACGCCGCCGACAGACTTGTTGAACACCAACCGTTTCGACACGTTTGTTGAGCACCGCGCCCAGGCCGGTCGACTTGGTGATTCGGTGTGCCTCGCAGCGGTGAGTGGCGGTGTTTCCCGTCGTCAGGTGGCGCCTCCGATCGTGAAACCAGGGGTATGGACCGCGTGGTGAAGAGGTGGGCCGGCGAACCGGCCCGGCAAACCCCGTCCCCGGGGTCAAGAGGGGCATCGCACCACATGCGCGCGCACGTGATGAAAGATTCCAGCGCCGGTGACCGCGCCAGCCCACTGACGCCGACATTTTCGCCGACATTTCGGCCGCCATGGAGCGCGTCGCCCGCGACCTGCGTGACGCCGCCGCCCTGCATCAGATCACTCAACTCGGGAACGAGCACCGGACTCCGCCCTGAACCGGCGCGGACCTCGCCGCCCGGGCCGGGGCGGACGTGGCCGCGATCCAGGCCATCCTCGCTGGCCTCGACTACCGAACCGTGCCCGGCATCGGCCAGCCCTGACACCCCACACGCCCGCAGCCGCCGGAAGGGGCATCGGAGGTTCCCGCCGACGGGCTGTGAGCCGCATCCGATATCGCTAGGGCACCGGCGACCCGACGGGTGGTGCCCCGATGGGATAGTCGACCACTCCATTCCCAGCCACCGCCGCTACCCGGGTGGCGACCGGTCGGAAGACGATCGGCCGTAACCGGTCCGGAATGTCGGCAGCTCACCGACGGACTCGACCACCGCACCCGCGCGTACCACTACTGACGGCGCCTTCTTACTGATCGGGCGGCATGAACAGGGGGTTCCCGGCCGCGGCGGCTGGGCCCGGCCGGGAGGGTTTCGCTGGTCAGTGGGTGAAGGTCACCGCGGAGGCGTTGGCGGTGAGCTGGGTGACGCCAGTGGCGCAGTTGCCTTGCAGGGTGACGATGAGCGGGACTGCGTTGATGGTGTCACCTTTGAAGAGGCCATCGGTGATGGTGGCGCTGATCTGGATCGGCGAGTCGACGGCCAGCGGGGTGATGGCGACGGTGAAGTCGAAGCTGCTCTTCGTGCCGTCGGCCCAGTCGATGGTGCCATTCTTGCCGGTGATGGCGAGATTGGCGCAGGTCGCGTTCGTCGCCGAGCCCCGTGCCTGGTCGACCGACCCGATGCCGTGCGGACTGGTTGAGCCGTCGCCCAGCACGCAATTGGACAGCAATGCCGACCCGAGCGCGTCGATGTTCTGCGGAGCCAAGGTGACTCCCGGGGCGAGGGTGAACCCGAACGCGGCCGCACAGGTCATGTCGACGGTGGCGGCGTGCGCTTCGGTGGGGTCGGCGATGCTGCCGTATCCCATTCCCGCGAACGCGAGCAGGAAGGCCGCCGCAAGAACGTGCAGCCGGCGTGCAGAAAAACGAACGGGCATCGCGCCGGTGGTGGCGGCGCTGTGGTGAATGTTCATGACGTAGAAAACCTCGTAGAATTAGTTGAATGTTACGGATCCACGTTTCCGTGAGGCTTGATCCGGGACAAAACGTCCCGCCATGCGGATACGTCGATCCTGATCCGAATGTCGAGACCCGAATTGAACGGCAGAACCTCACTGTGAGGTTCTGGGTATGCGCAGCCGATGCGCTCACCAGCAGACCCGAGACCCGAACGCCCAGTACGCAAACGGCCCCGGCGACCGGAAATCAAGTGATACGCTTCATATTCTGTCCTCGTCTATCGGGAAGGGTTTTTGGGGAGGACATCTCATTGTCGTCTCTTACGCAAAAGAGTTCAACGATGTCGATGGAAGTGAATGCCGATCTGTAACCCCGGGTGTATCACATATACACTGTGCCGTGTAATATTAGGGGAAGCAGGAGTTGGAAACTGGGCGCGCGCATTTTATTACCCCTATTCGGTGCCCTCGTTCGTCCGCTCGTCATTGGTGCCACCTGGCAGTGCGGAAACACCACCACCCATCACTGCGAGTCACAGTGATCCGGTCCGGCTGGGCTGGTGTTCAACCCGATCTCAACGCTCTGGCGCTGCGCCCGGCGATGGATCGTTGCATCCATCCGATCCGGGAACCGAGGAGATCTCCCGTGGCCGGTATCGCGCAGCCAGGCGTTCGGTGTTCGCCCTGCTGGCAAACTCCGCGCAGAAGACCAGGGGGTCCGGTGGCGGCATGTCGAAGACCGAGTAGTAGTCCCGGAACTTCCATCCCCCGAGAGGCTGCACAGGGAAATCACCCACTGATTAGGCACCTGGAAGCTGTCGGCGACAGCAAGACCGTGCAGCGTCGAGGAGAAGACGAACTCGCAGGATGCGATCTGCTTGATCACCTCTATTGGGTGGCGCCGTACTTCGATCACCTTGATCTTGGGGAACAGTTCCCCCGCTCGATGGATCCGCAGGTCCTTCTGGCTCCACAGATGAGGGACCAGCCCACGAACGCGTCCTTGTTCGGGCTGTACCGGCGGCGTGCTGGCCGGGGTGTCCAGCTCGACGGATGAGGTCGCGGACGGCGATGATGGTATCGACGAGGTCGAAGACGGCGTCGATGACTTTCTCCCGGCGTTCGTATCTTCATCGCTGTCCCAGGCCCAAATGGCATGCGACTGACGAGGTCATCGCGTAGACGTAGTCATACCTGTCGGAGTCATACCTGTCGGACAACCACCCTCCATCACTGGAGAAGCTGGAGGAGCCGCAACGGCTCTCGCCTCGACGACCGAACCGTAAGCGGCTACCTGCCACTCGCTGGCCCCTCGAGGCCGAGACACGGTGAGAAGATCAGTTCGATACCGGGGTCACCCGCCATTGCTGGTCGCGTGCGGCCGGGTCGCAGGGCGGTGCCTGGAATACGTTGCCGCCGTGAGTCTCCGACTTGTGAATTACCCTGAGACAGCGGGGTGTCCCATGGTCGTCGATGCGGATCTGGCCGGTGCCGTCTGCGCCCTGACCAGGCACGTACTCCCACCTGGCCGGGTTCTTGCAGCTCGACAAGTACACGTAGTAGTACTGGCCGGGTAGGAGGCATCCCTTGGATTGTTTGCCTTTCGGTGTCTGCAACCGGGACGGTCCCGTTCCATCGATCGCCTGCCAGGTCTCCGAGTTCGACCGGGGGGCACACGGTTTCACGTCTTCCAGGGGTGCGTCCCTGTTTGTCGACAGGCACTTGCCGGGGTAGGCGACACTTTCGATCGTGAACCCCGTGCCGGTGTCGGGCCAGTCCGCCGACGCCGTCGCGGTCGGCAGGCCCGCGGCCAGACAGATCGAGCCGACGACGAACACCGGACGCCCTACGCTGCGTCGCATACCCATGAGGCGAAACCACACTCCATCCCTGATCGGCTCCCCGAGCGGACACTCAGTCACACAACTATTCGGAACGGAACCGACCAAGGATTGCTTCACAACGGAAACGGCGGGCGGCGACCGGCCACGCGGAGGAGGCGGAAATTGGCTGTCGAGCGGCTTGGTCGGTCCCGGTCGTGAGGTTACTTCCGTTGCGAACCAATCCTCGGTTGGTTCTGTAGCGAATGGCTTTGGAGGACTGATCGGTCGATCACTTCGACGTGACCGACGTAAGCCGATTGAAAGCGGAGTGGATGAAGCGCATTGCTGTGAGGACCCGTAGGACTCTGCGGATGGCCGCGACGGCGGCCGGTACGGTGGCTCTGTTTGTCGCGATAGCGCCACCGGCGGCGGCGAATTGGGGAGGTTGCTCAGGCCAGGTCTGTTTGGAAGTCGAGGGTTCGGGACTGTACGTGGCCCGCTTGACGGTCACTCCTGCGCCGGGGGCGAAGTTCTACGGTCGTATGCATCTCTACGGTCCTGGCATCAAGGGCGACAGTGCGTTGATGAACTGGCACAAAGGGTCTCGGTACAGCGTCGGGGTGGGCCACGGAGTGAACAACCACACGAAGTTCTGCGCCGAGGGTGGGGAGCACGACGCATCGGGCACGGTCAAGCGGGGCGTCGGTCGGGCCTGCGTCGACGTCCACCAGTGACGTAGAGGGTGGTAGCTGGCAAGACCGGGTATTCATGTGGTCTGGGAGGTTGCAGTTGGGGTGGCGGTCGAGGCTGGTGTGCATCGTGTGTTTGTGAGACACGCAACCCTGGACCTCGAGTGGGCTCGAGGTTGCACGATGGTTGCGACACCGTATCCGAGGAGGGAAGCGAACTGTGCCGAAACTTGACCGGATCATAGAGTCCGCGTTGTATGTCGACGATCTCGGTCGTGCCCGCGAGTTCTATACCGATGTGTTGCAGCTGAATCCGATTCTCGACGCGGATCCGTTGTGCGCGTTCGACATCGGGGGCGACAATGTGCTGCTGCTGTTCCGCCGCGGCGGATCGCTCGAACCGAAGGTGCTGCCGGGACCGGTTCTGCCGAACGGCGAGATCCCGTCCCACGACGGCAGCGGCCGGTTACATGTGTGCTTCGCCGTCTCCGAGGATCAACTGACCGAGTGGGAAACCCACCTGAATGCGCACAACATCCCGATCGAAGGCCGGACCAACTGGGCACGCGGCGGTCGCAGCATCTACTTCCGGGATCCCGACGAGCACCTCCTCGAACTCATGACACCGGGTAACTGGCCGAACTACTGAACCTCCCGACCAGCGTGAGTGCCCAGCTCAAACATCGGATCAGCCGCTATCCGCTCATCGGCTAGTTGGAGACTGGTATCAGGATCGAATCCCGGCCAGGATCGGTCCAGGTGCCCGGTGGGGTGCTCTCACATGCGGGCTGCCCGCCGTGTGTTTGGTGTGGCTCTCCAATTGGCTTGCCTCCCATCGGGTGCCGTGCCGGGAGTGGTTCGAAAGGTGGTTTGCCAGCGGCTCGAACATTATCGGATGTCCTGAGCCGCAGATGATCTCGTCCGACGACTGCTCGCCCAGCGGCTAGCGTCCGGCAGTGGTGAGGGGGCGCAGCGAGCTCAGCTCGCGTCGACCTCGGCTCGGAGTTTCAGCAGGTTGGCTTTCTCGGTGCGGAGCCGGTCGATGGCGGTATCGAGTTGGCGGGTGCGTTCGTCGAGTTGCGCCAGCACGGCCGCGCGGTCGTGGTCGGTGGCGGTCTGCGGTGCGCCGCAGACGATGTGCAGCATCGTGTGGGCCTCCGACAGGGAGAGGCCGGAGGCGAGCAGGCAGCGAATGTCCTCGACCGTCTCGATGTCCTCGGCGCGGTAATGCCGGTAGCCGTTGGCGTCTCGCCCCGGTACCAGCACCCCGGCGTTCTCGTAGTGCCGCAACATCCGCGGGCTCGCCCCGGTGATCCGGCTCAGCTCCCCGATTCGCACCGTACCGCCCATCCTCGATAACCTTGACATTGACGTTGGTGTCAGACTTTACCGTGGCCGAATGACGAACGAACGGACCCGACCGCACGTTGTCCTGGTGGTCTCGCACCCGAATCACGACTCGGCGACCTGGGCCATCACCCACGCGGTCGAGCAAGGCATACAGTCCGACGGCAGCACCACGGTCACCACCCATGACCTCACCGCGGCGGGTTTCGACCCGGTGTTCAACGCCAGCGACCTCGAGGTGCACCGGCTGCGCGGACACGTACCGGACGACGTTGCGCGCGAGCATCGGCTGCTCGAATCGGCGGACGTGGTCGCCGTCTTGTTCCCCGTCTACTGGTGGTCGATGCCCGCGCTCGCCAAGGGCTGGATCGACCGAGTCTTCAGCCGCGGCTGGGCCTACGACAACAGCGCGACGGCGACCGGAAGCGCGATCGAGGAACTGCATTTCATCGCGGTGGCCGGTGTCGGGGAAAGCAGTTTCGTCGCTCGCGGCTACAAGGACGCGATGGCCCTGCAACTGCGGCACGGGATCGCCGGGTACTCCGCCGTTGCCGAATCCTCCCTCGAGTTCCTCTTCGGCAGCGAAACCACAGACCCCAGGGTCCACGAGAACCTGGCCACGCAGGGATACCAGCTCGGTGCCCGGCTGGCACAGCGCGCCCGGACGGCGTTCGAATCAGCGACGGGAACTCCAGTCGCCGACCACACCCCCGGGTGAGCCCAGCCGCGAGCGTCGACATCGAGCTATCCGCATGCGTTGGACCGCCGACTCGAATGCCTTTACAGGGCAACCGATCAGCACCTGGTGTCTACGGTCTGCCAACGCCCGCGCAGCGGCAGAAGAGGACGTTTGCCCGGCGCAGCGTGTAGCGATGCTGCGACCCCTGCCGAGCCTCTCGCAGCACGTCTCGCGATGGTCCTATAGATCGTCAAGCCCCGACGAGTAGTCCGTCTACGTAGGTTCGCTGGCCGGTCGCTACGTCCATCGACCCGAGACGGTCGAACGTCCGCATATGCCGATGTGCGGGCGCCGGTCGTCTGCTTCGGTCGTTGAGTGGATGCGATGCGGGGACCCGGCGACATCCGGGTGGGGTGGACAAACAGTCGCTTGCAGTCTGTCTTTCGCGGGGGCTTGACCTTGAGTCTTGTTGAGGTGTGAGGGTGTGGGGACTCGATTGCGGAGGAGTGGTGAACAGGTGCGGGTTGTCGAGGTGTCGGAGTTCGGTGGGCCTGAGGTGTTACGCGTCCGGACGCGGTCGGATTGTGTTGCCGGGCCGGGGCAGGTCGTTGTCCGTGTCGCCTATTGCGGGGTGCTGTCGCTGGACATGGTGATCCGGAGCGGCCGAGGTGGTGACATGTTCGCGGTGCGGCTTCCGTATGTGCCCGGTGTCGGTGTGGCCGGTGAGGTTGCCGCGGTCGGGTCGGGGGTGGATTCTCGCTGGCTGGGCAGGCGGGTTCTGGCAGACGTCGGCGGCGGTGGATATGCGGAACAGGTGGTGACATCGACGGCGAACCTGATCCCGATTCCCGACGTGGTGGACCTGCCGACCGCGATGGCGCTGCTGCATGATGGCAGCACGGCGCTTGCGGTCTTCGAGGCGATGGCGGTGCGGGCCGGTGAATCGGTGCTCGTGCAACCGGCTGCGGGAGGACTGGGCAACCTGCTGGTGCAACTGGCACACGCCGCGGGAGCACGAGTGATCGGAGCCGCCCGCGGTCCGGACAAGTTACGCGTCGTCAAAGAACTCGGCGCCGATATCGTGGTCGACTACAGCACGCCGGGGTGGGCCGACGAGGCCGGGGCCGTCGACGTGGCGTTCGACGGTGTCGGCGGCGAGCTCGGGCGGACCGCATACCAGTTGGTGCGCGCGGGAGGACGGTTCTCCGCATACGGTTTCGCCGGTGGCACGCCGGTACTGGTGGACGCGGTCGATCCGCACGGTCGGCGCGCGCTGGGTCTCGATCAGCTCGCCGGATACGCCCCCGGCCGGGGACGGCGGACCCGGCAGATCCTGGATATGGCCGCCGACGGCGCTATTCGTGCGGTGATCGGTGCGGTGTACCCGCTGGCGGAGGCGGCGCAAGCGCATCGAGCACTGCGGTCGCGCAGGGTGACCGGCAAGGTTCTGCTGGAGGCGTGCTGATATGGCAGACCCGGCGCACCTTCGGATCGGTGTCACGCTTCCCACGCTGGGTGAGATTGCCACACAAGGCATTCCGGACGTGGCGTCCCTGGCTCGCCATGTCGAGCAACTCGGTTTCGACGCGGTACGCATTCCCGATCTGGCGATCGGCGACGGCACACCCTCACTGGATGCGACAGTGGTGGCCGCGATCGCGGCAGCAGCCACCACGTCGGTGCGGATCGAGTTCGGTGTCCGAGTCCTTCCCCTACAACCGGCGGTCACGCTGGCCGCGCAAATCATGTCCCTGCAACATCTTTCGGGTGACCGGATCCTGCTCGGTGTGGGTTCGGGAGGGTTCCCCGACAGCCCGTACTGGCGAGCGGTGGGCGCAACGGCCGCCGATCGCGCACAAGTCACCGAACATACGCTGGCCCTACTGCCCGGATTGATCGCAGGCGAGGCCATCGCAACCAACGGGACCGTTGTCGAACTCGCTCCCGGGACACACGTTCCGCCGATTCTGGTGGGCGGCAACACCGATGCCGCCATTCGGCGCGCGGTCCGTTACGGGGATGGCTGGTTGCCGTCGAGCCTCGCCCCCGAGGCTCTGGCTCGCGGCGTCGCCCGATTCGGATCGGACTCGCGGTCACACCCACCGACAGCAGCTGGCAAACCACCGTGGAACAACTCGCCGAAGCCGCAACCCTGCTGACCTGACGACACCGCCGACCACAGCCCACAACGACCGGAAGGCTGATGACCGTCCGAATTGGTTGAGCGACACCCTCTTCCGACGCGCGCTCATGCCGAGTTCCGTGCGGTTCGACAGACGTGGTCGGCGGCCGGGGCGGACGAGTGCGTTCGCCCCGGCGACGGCGTTCGACGATCAACGGGCACCGACCACTTCGCCGACACACCCGCCACCACCCCGGGCCGGTGGTATCGGGAAAAGATGGCCGCTACCTACTCCTGACCCCACGCGCGGCCGCTGCACGCCCACCGGCCGCAGCGGCCACTGCCCACCGAAACCCGCGGTTCCCCCGGTCCGCAGCGGCTACGCCGAGCGTCCGACGGCCAAATCGCCGAGTCCCATCTCGATATTCAGCAATGCACCGGAATGCCGCGGGGCGGTCGTTCGGTGAGCCGTAGCCAGGGGGCCACCTCGAGAACATCCGGAATTGCCGATTTCCGGTTGTCCAGCACGCCCTCCAGCGTGGATCGCTCCCAAACCCGGCGGGAAAAGTAGCAGCTCTGCGGGTCCTACGAAGCGCGAGTTAGATCACCTCGACACTGGCGTCGGATCCGCACGGCTGTCGGGCGCGGCGTCCCGACTGTTCGACTGGGCACACCGAGGCGATCGGGTACCCGCGGACGTCTCGGCTGCCCCCTTTCGCGACTCGACGCCTCAACGCGCACCGCGGCGGCGCGATCTCCGGTGTCATCGGGTTGCGCACAACCCGATCAGAACGAGGTCTACGACCTTCTCTGCCAAGTCTGCAGCCGAGGTGATGTGGGTGTCGGTCCCGGATGGCGGCCATAGGGCGGGGCTGATGAGAACTGTTGTGGCCCAAGCGGAATCGAGGTCAGCGCGCAACTCTCCGGTGGCAATCCCGCGGTGCACGGTATCGATGAGCGCCTGTCGGCGCGGCCTGACGACGGTGTTCTCGTATGCCTGTGAAAGCTCGGGAAATGCATGACGCTCGGCGAGTAACGCCTGCAGCAGCCGCCCGTCACGCGGATGCTGGGACCGCTCGGCGGTGATCTTCACCAGCGCTACCAAGTCGTCTCGAATCTCGTTGCCCAGTCGAGGCAGTGGGCGTGCGATCGCGGCGAGCGTGTCCAGTAGCAGCGACTGTTTGGTGGGCCAGCGTCGGTAGACGGTATTGCGGCCCACTCGCGCACGCGCGGCTACCGCGACGAACGACAGATCCGACAGGGTGACGCCCTCGGCGATCAGGTCGAGAACGGCTTCGATGATCACGCGGTCGGCGTCCGCGTCGCGTGGTCTGCCGAGAGTGGTCGAAGGGTTCCGATTCACCTGGTTCGCCTCCTGCCGCGAGATACGGAGCACTTGTGCTCCGAAAGTGTAGCCGCTACTGTCGGAGACGACTTTCGGAGCAGTGCTGTATCGAAAAGAAAGGGGCCGGTCATATGCCCACCGCATTCGACCCGATAGACCTCGGCGGGATGACCCTGTCGAACCGCATCGCGATGGCGCCGCTGACTCGGCGCCGCGCCTACGGCGAGGGACTTTCCGCTACACCGTTGATGGCCGAGTACTACTCTCAGCGCGCCTCTGCGGGTCTGATCATCGCGGAAGCGTTGCAGCCCAGCCGGATCGGTCAGGGCTACACCGATACGCCGGGTCTGCACGACGAGCGCCAGGTGCAATCGTGGCGTCCGGTCACCGACGCTGTGCATGCCGCCGGTGGGCGGATCTATGCGCAGCTGATGCACGCGGGCCGCAGCAGCCACCCCGATCTGCTGGGCGACGGCCTACACCCGGTTGCCCCATCGGGGGTCGCGGCAGCAGGTGTCGTCCGGATCAGCGGCACCGAACCCGCAGTACGCAAACCGTATCCGGTACCGACCGAACTTGCTGTCGCCGATATCGGCCGCACGATCGCCGACTTCGCTGACGCGGCAGACAACGCAATCCGAGCAGGTTTCGATGGAGTGGAGCTGCATGGCGCCTACGGGTATCTCATTCAACAGTTCTTGTCCGACAACGCCAACCGGCGTGACGACCGTTACGGGAAAACCATCGACGGCCGTATCCGATTCGTGCTGGAATTGATCGACGCGGTCGCCGACCGGATCGGACCGCGGCGACTGGCATTGCGAATCTCACCCGGCTGCACGGCCTTCGGGATCCGTGAGTCCGACATCGACACGCTGTACACCAGTTTGGTCGGGCGGTTGCGAAACGACCTGTCCTATCTCCATGTGTTCGAATTTCCCGGCCACCGTGCATTGACCCAGAAGTTGCGGACGCTGTGGGCGGGCACTTTCATGCTCAATCCGCACGAGACCGGCGACAGCGGACCCGCAGGCCCCGACGATCTATCCCTGATCAACGACGGCTCCGCAGACATACTGGCCTTCGGCACGCTGTTCATCGCCAACCCCGACCTCGTCGCACGGCTACGCGCCGGTGGCCCATTCACCCCCGCCAACCCGACCACCTTCTATCGCGGCGACCATCGCGGCTACACCGACTACCCGACCCTGCCCCAACCAACCGCCAGCAACCACTGAACGACTCCCAGGCGAGAGCCTGTCACCCGCGAACAAACAGGGAGAACCGTTCATCACCCTGATGTGACGGTCCCGGCTTATCAGGTCAGCCATGCACGCACCATAATGCCGCGGGTCGCGGGTCTTCTGGTCGCTGGGTGTTCGCGCGCATCGTGAGAGATGGTGTCGGTTGGATGCGTGAAGTCCGACGCTACAAACCCGCCACGGTCGCCCGCAGGATGGCGGTGATCGCCGGTTTCTACCGCACCTGCGTCATCGACGGCGTCCTCGACCACTCACCCGCCGAATACGTCCGACGCCCGCGAGTCGCGAACGAGTCACCGACACTGGGACTTTCGCATCTGCAATTCGAGGCGCTGCTGTCGGCGGCCGGGACTCGGCCAACCGGTTCGACTTCGCCTTGGTGGTCATGCCGGGCTTGCTCGGGTTACGGATCTTCGAAGCCTGCGGCTGCGATATCAGTGATCTCGGTGAGGAACACGGGCACCGGGTGCTGCGCGTGGTCGGCAAGGGCAGCAAGGTCGTGTTGATCCCGCTTCCACCGGCGGTCGGACGCGCTATCGACCGCGCGATCGGCGACCGCGACATCGGCCCGATCCTGCTGAACACCCGAGGGTGTCGCATGGACCGGCACTGCGCCACCCGCCGACTCCGCCGACTCGCGCAGGTGTCGGTGGTGCGGCTCCCGCGGATGCATCCGCACATGCTGCGCCACATTGTCTCTGCTTAGTTCCCGTGTTGCGATAAGCCTGGAAGGGGCTGGTGGCCTGGGTGTTTGGCCGTTGCGGCGGGCGTGTGGCGTTTCTACAGTCGGCGTCCATGATCTTGAGTTACTTCACCTCGGCGGGCTGGCAGTCCTGGGACGTCGAGTACCGGCCGGTGATCCCGGAAGGGATGCCGGTCTTGATCGACGACGACCTGCTGTTGGAGGATGGCCCGGCCGCGCCGCGCCCGGCGGCGGTGATCAACCAGTGGTTGCGGCTGCTTCCGGCCAGCGGGGCGCCGGCGCCGAGTTCGTGGGAGAACTACGCGCGGGCGGTGAAGGAGTGGACGGAGTTCCTCGCCGAACATGGTGTGGGACTGTTCGATTCGCGGGATCGGCTCAAGGCCGGGCTGAGTCGCTACGCTGAGCACCGCGCCGCTGGACCGATCCGGGCAAGGTTCGCGGCGTCCACGTGGGGCCAGCACATGAGTATCTTGTCGATGTTCTACCGGTGGGCGATGGAGGAGGGACTCGCCGCCGCCGAACCGTTCACCTACCGCTCGGCACGGGCGGTGTTCGCCGGGACCGGCCGTCAGGTGCGGGTGAACCTGGCGGTGCGCCGCACCTCGAAATCGCACGTCACCATCAAGTATCTGGAACCGGACTTCATCGATTTGTTCCGCAAGGGCTTGCGCGGGCTCGCACCGGACGGCACCTGCGACACCGGGTACTCCGGGCGGGAGATGACCCGCAACGCCGCGATCGGGGACCTTGCACTGGCGACCGGGCTGCGGCTGGGCGAGTTCACGCACCTGCTGCCGTGGGAGATCCCAGCGTTGCCGCCGGCACCGACAGTGATCCCGATCCCGTTCCCGGTGCCGGCGGGAATCACCAAGGGCCGCAAGTTCCGCACCACCTGGATCTCCTACGACGCTCTGGCCGGGCTGCACGACTACCTGCAGCTCGATCGCGCCGCGGTTACCGAAGGGTCGGGTTGGCGGCCGCCGCGGCGTTGGGGTGAGCCGCTGCTGGTGAGCGATCCGGATGCGCGTGGCGGCCGGGTCAATGGTGTCCGCCGGTCGTGGGGGTCGTTGACTCCGGCGGAGCGGCGGCGGCTGGTGGCGCCCGACGGTGGGTCGTACCTGCTGGCGGTCAAGGGTGATGGTGGCCCGTTCATGGCGTGGGCGACGGTGTTCGAGCGCACCGCCGACCGGATCCGCTCCCGGTTCGAACCACGATTTCCGCACGTCCATCCGCACCGGCTCCGGCACTGCTTTTCTATGCAAACGCTGGAGTATCTGGTGACCGGCTACTACCGGCAGGCGGCAAAACTGGTGCGCGACACCGACGCCGATGCGGCGCTGGTGTTCTACCTGACCAAGGCCGATCCGCTGCTGGTGCTTCGGGATTTACTGGGGCACTCGACCGTGCTGACCACCGAAAAATACCTCAAACGTCTTGATACGACACGGATTTACCGGCAAGCCTACGAAACCGCCGGGGCGGCAGCAGGACTCACCGAGGATACCTCGGCGCAGCGGGAAGCCGACGCCGAATTCGGCAACGACACCGATCAGGAGCGGCGGTGATGCCTACCTCGGTGACCGACGAGCCGCTGGGGCTGCACTGTGTCTTCAGTGACGGCAGCACAGCGGCATTCGACCTGGCGGGACTGCCGAACTCCCGGCTGGCGCGTGATTTGGCTATCGGTCTGGTGGAACTGATCCACCCGCACGGCAGCGCTGACACCGCTGGCACTGTTGACGCCTACGCGGGTGCTCTTCGGGCGATGGTTCGGCGGCTCGCCGAGCAGGGTTTCACCGGCGGTGCGGCGGACCTGCGCCGCGGGAAGCTGGCGCAGTTCTGGATGGCCGGACCTCGTCGGCTGGAGGCGCTCACCCGCAGCCTTGTGGAAGGCTACGCACGGTCCGGCGGCTGCCTTGCCGATGGTGTGTTGGAGCTGGCGGTGGGCCGCCACTTCAACATCCAGCCCTACCGCCGTCCGCTGCCACCCTATCCGGACTCCGAGTGGCATCGCCTCACCGAAACCTGTCAGCGACTGGTCGACGAGTCCTACACGACGCACCACCGCGCACTGGCTACGAAGGTGCCAGCCGACCACTCGGTGAGACAGGGCTGGGCATATGAGAACTTCTGCTGGCTGGTGGGGCAACTCGGGCCGGTCCGCACACCAGAAGCCGCTCACGCGATGGGCTTGACCTACAGCGCATTTCAAAACCGTCGGCTACCGGACTACTACGCTGCCGTCGAGGCGATGTTCCCGCACCTGGACGTCGTCATCGCCTATCGGCTGCTGTTCGGCGTCTACTCGGGCATCGTCCCGGACGGCATCGCCGACCTGGATGTCGGTGATATCGACTGGGCCGGTGACGCGACCGTTCTGCTGTCCTATGTCAAACGGCGCACCGCCGCAGAGAGCGTCAACCTTCCGCGGCCGGCGGTCAGGCTGCTCGAGCAATGGCTGTCGCATTCGGCGCTGCTGCGGAGCTGGGTTGAGCCCGCCTATCGTGATCGCCTCTGGTTGGGGTTGAGTAAGGTCGGCCGACCTGAGCCTATTCGCGAGATCAACCGCGAAGCGATCAAGCGATGGGTCCGGCGCCACGGCTTGCGCGGCGAGGACGGCGGGCTGGTGAAGATCCATCGATCGCGCATCCGCACGACCCACCATGCGATGCGCGAGAAGAGGAACTGGACCGGCAACGCCCGCGCCACGATCGACCCGAACCACACCCCTGCGGTCGAGGGCGATCACTACCTGTCGGCGACGACCCCAGGCCAGCGGCACGCCATCGAGACCGTCGTCGAGGATGCCCAGCACGACCTGCTGCGCCGCGCACATCCACCCACGGTGATCACCGAGCAGGACGCCGCCGCACTCGCACGGGACTATCCGCAACTGGTCACGGCCATGCGCCTGGACGACCGCGCCGTCGTCGAATTGGTCGGCGGCGCACGAGATGTGTTCACCGCGGCCTGCGGTGATCAGCTGGCCGGGCTGCACGGCCCGGTCGGCAAGCCGTGTCCGGCCAGGCCCTGGGTTTGCCTGCTCTGCCCGCTGGCGGTGTTCGCGCCGCGCCACGCGGTGAACCTGCTGCGGCTCAAGGCGTTCTTCTCCCGTCAATGGCAGCAGATGCCCGCCGCGCACTTCATGGCTGTTTTCGGGCCCTACGCCACCCGGATCGACCAGATCCTGAGCCGGTTCGATCCCGGCGAGCTCACCGCCGCCGCATCCCTGGTCGCCGACACCGACGACGAAATTCCCCTTCGCCCAGAGGAACTCACCGCATGACGACAGTTGCCTTCGATAACAACGAGGAATATCTGCCATCGCCGTTCACCGGCGCCGACGTCTGCCAGCAGGCGGGTCTGACACTGCCCGAGGGCGCCCGTCGCCCGCTGTTCGATGACGACTTGTGGGATTTCACCGACGTCGTCGGGTTGGCGGTCCACATCCCGCCGTCGGTCAGGCGCTTCGACTTTTCCGTAATCAGCAATCCGCGATGGCGCCTGGTCGCCAAGGAGCTGATCATGGCGATCCTCGCACCGCAGCACCCCGTCGTCGTCGAATTGCCGAGGGCCTACCGCACACCGCTTCACCTGCGCAGTGCCAACGGGCGGCTCAACGAGCTGACCCGGTTCTTCCGCTGGCTGGACCATCGACGCATCATCTCGCTGGCCGCGGTCGACACCCACACCTGCGAGGCCTACCTGTCGTTTCGGCGCTACATTCTCGACGAGAACGGCAGCCGTGTCGGCGAGCAGGGCCCCGGGGTTCGGCGCGCTGCCGCGCAAGTCGTTGTCGACCTGGTCAATTACCGGGAACTATGCACCGGCGACCGCGTCCGCGCTGATCTGCGGCCCTGGGGCGGCGCAACCGCTTCAGCTGTCGCTGAAATGCCGTGCGGCAGAGGCGGAAACACCACTCCGCCGGTCCCGGACGAGATACTTCAGCCGACGCTGGCGGCGGCACTGCACCTGGTGCAGGTCCTGGGCCCGCACGCGGCGGCTCTGAACGAGCAGATCCGCGAACACGACCGCCTCTACGGAGCTCGCACCGAAGCGTTGCAGCCTGTCGCCTCCGCACCGGTCGAGGACATCCTGGCTGTGTTGGCCGACTACACCACGACCGGCACACCGCTGCCTCACCACGAGGACCACGCGATCACCAAAAGACTGCGGGCAGGATGGTCTACCCAGGATCCGTTGCTGCCGGTCGCCACCGGGATTCTGGCCAGGCAGGCAGGCCGCCGCAGCTTCGAGTCTCGCTGGATGCCGCAACTGCGAGGACCGCTCACCGAGGCGGTCGCGGCGGTCGGGGTCGAGAAGGTCTTCGCCCGCTATGCCGATCACGCGCCAACCGTCGACGGCGTGACGCAGCCGTGGAGCCTGCCGCTGCACCGCTTGCAGGCCGTTGCCGTGGTCGGGGTCGTCCGGACAGCCGCGATCACCGTGCTGGCGGTCTCGTCGGGGATGCGCAGCAGCGAACTGATGGAACTGTGTGTCGGTTGCCGTCGCCCGATCGAGGAACCTGTTCCCGGGCTGAAGCGCTACCGCGTCGCCGGCAAGATCGTCAAGGGCCAGCCCCTCGGCGGCGTCGACGACGAATGGGTCGTGATCGAACCCGCATTTCGTGCGGTCGAACTACTCGAACGCCTGCACGATGATCCGCGTGACGGTGTTCCGCTGTTGTCCCGCTTCGCTTTCCGGGTTCGCTACATCTGGTTCCGAAATTGGGTCAACTCCCCAGCAGGGCAGCGCCTGGGCCTGGCCCCCATCCCCGACGGCCCGGTCTCCCTGCGCATGATCAGAAGGACCGTCGCGCTCGAATTGGCCTACCGCCCGGGCGGGGTCTTGGCAGCGAAACTGCAGCTCAAACATATTGCGACCGCGACCACGGAGGGCTACGCGGCGCGACCGGGAGGGGCCCAAGCCGAGCTGCTGGCCGAGGTCAACAAGCACGAAGCCGAACGGAACCTGCAGCTGGTGCTCACCGAGTTCCATAACTACCGCAACGGCATCCTGCCCGCCGGACCCGGCGCACGCAACCTGGTCGAGTTTTTCGCCAGCATCGACACCGACCCGGACGCGGAATCGGCTGCGGCGCCCAAGATTCAGCACAATGACCGCGACATACTCAACTTGTTGTCCAAACGCGCCAAGACGCTGCACCTCGGCGTCGCGAACTACTGCTGGTTCACCGACCCCTCCCGAGCGCTCTGTCTGAAGCTGGCCGGCACCACGACCGCGAACCGGCCACTGATCGGGATGTGTGACTCGGCCCGCTGCCCGCAGGCCACCCACCACCGGATTCACCGACCCGTCTGGGCCCAGCACGCCGAAACCACCAAGACCTTCCTCGGCCAGCTCGGCAAGACCCGCACCACCGAACGCACCCGCCTGCAAACCGACTACGACCGCTCCCAGCGCGTCATCGCCAGCATCGACACCGCCACCACCGAAAAGAAGCAATGAAAATCAGCGCTGCCCAACGTGTTCAGAACGAAAACCGGATCCGCTCCGCGATGGACCGTCTGCTACGCGGCGAAATCCCACCCGGCGGAAGCTGCGACATCAAGACCCTTGCTCGCGACGCAGGCGTCGACCGCACCGCCTTCTATGGCACCAGACCCTACGCACACCTGCGCGCCGAGTTCGAACTCCGCATCCAGCAACTGCAGACCACAGGGCACACTCCCGACCCGAGGACCGCGCAGATCGACCGGTTGAAATCCGAGATCGACAGACTCAAAAACCATCTGGCTCAAGCGAACTCGACAATCGAGGAACTTTCCGACTTCCGCAGACAAGCCCTCGCGCGGCTCGCCGCGCAACATGACGAAATCCAGCGACTCCGCGCGACCGTCAACCCAGGCACGAACATCAGCCGCCTTCCAGCGGCCCGGCAGAAGATCATCGGACCATGCTGACACCAGGTGCAGTGATGTCAGTCACATCACCGAGGCGGTTATCGCCACACGGGCGACGATCTCCGTCGCGAACCTCGCACCCGGAATCGTCACAGCTCCAATACAACACGAACCCGATCGCACACGGCTTCTGCGGACACAAGCCACACCTTCGTCACCACCATGCTCGACGCCGGAGTCGACCTCCGCGACGTCCAGATCGCTGCACGCCACGCCGACCCGCGCACCACCATGCGCTACGACCGCGTTCGCACCAACCTCGACCGCCACCCCAACTACATCCTCGCCGCCTACATGGCCTCCGGCACATGACAAGTCAATACGCGGACATGCCGATGAGCGGCTGTGTGGAGCTGCGATCGCCGTTACAGAGGCTGATTTCGTGTTGTCGTCATGATCGTTTCGGGGTGGGTGTGAGTCCGGTTGCGGTGAGGCAGCCGTCGATCAGGTTGGGGTGGTAGCCGATGCGGTGCAGGTCGCTGCGCACGATGCGCATGAGGTGGTCGGGGTCGGTGATGATGCGGTTGGCCAGCCGGCCTCGCCGCAGTAGTGACCAGATGCCTTCGGTCGGATTCAGATCGGGCGCGTAGGCGGGCAGTTGGTAGACAGTGAGCCAGTCGTGGCCGGTGACGAATCGGCGCATGCCGGCGGTGAGGTGGGTGTTGAGGTTGTCCCAGCAGACCACGATCGGCCCGCCGAGTTGCCGGTGGGCGGCGATGAGCAGGTCCCGGTAGTCGGTCCAGGCGAAGCTCTTCCTGCCCGAACTATTTCGGTCGTGCCGATACGGTCGCCAGATCAGCCGGGACCGATGGCCGGGCTTGTAGCAGGTCAGCGCGGCGATCGATATCCGGCGGGTGGTTCGGCCCCGGACCCGCACGATCGGGGTGTGCCCGCGTGGCGCCCAGGTCCGTGCGGTCGGCGGCGTCATCGTGAACCCGGCTTCGTCTTCGAACACGACCCAGGCTCCGAGCGCCGCCGCGGCGGTTTTACGTGCGGCCACACGTCCTTCACCCACGTCGCGACCGCCGCGTCGTCGCGTTCGACCGCCCGGCGGGCAGGTTGCTGACGGCTCCACCCGTGCCGGTGCAACAACAACGACACCCCCTTGATCGTGTAGGAGATGTGGAACCGGCGCCCGATCACGGTCTTGATCCTGGCCAGAGTCCATTTCTGGTCCGGCCAGCCGTGCTCGGCCGGGCCCTTGGCCAGCTCGTGTTCGAGTACCTGGAACTGTTCGTCGGACAGCAACGGCAGCGACGCGGGGCCCTTGGACCGCAACGCTTCCCGCCCCGCCGATCCCCACGCCTGGCGCCACCGTTGCACCGACCGCACGCTGACTCGCAGCCGGTGGGCGATCACCGCATTGTCCTCGCCCCGGGCGAAAGCGTCCGCGGCTTCCAGCCGCAACCGCTCCCGCAACATCCGTCGCTCGGCGGTCAGCCCACCGCCTTGCGGATACCGCACCCACCAGATGTACCCCACCCACCAGCCACGGCCGTCAAGCCCAGCGACAACACGAATTCAGCCGCTGTAGTACGTAATCCCCAGGTCGGAGCGGGGTTTCATCCCGTGGTCCGATGAGGACGGCGACGTCGGCGTGCTCGAATTGCGGTATGGAGAAACGGATCGTCGATATTGATGTGGTCCGTGGCTTCGCGGTCGCGGGGCTGCCCGTGGTGAATCTCGGACTGACTGTCGGCAAAACACATTATCCGACGGCGGGGCCACTGGCTTCGGTGATCTACGACGACCTGTTCCTGCATCGCTTCGTCACGATCTTCACGTTCCTGTTCGGGGTCAGTTTCGCGCTGGTGCTGCACGGGGCTTCCGAGCGAGCCGCCCGGCCACGGCTGGTGCTGGTGCGGCGGTTGGTCGCGTTGATCGCGTTCGGGGTGTTTCAGCTGTTCCTGCTCGACGGCAACCTGCAACTGTTCATCTACGCGGTACTGGGCCTGGTCGTACTGCTGCCCGTGTCGTACCTGCCTCGACCGGCCATGCCCACGATCGCGGTTGTGCTGCTGCTGTTTTCGCTGCCGTTCGCCGGAGAGGGTCTCGGAGTCGGTGCGGCAGTGAAACTGGTGTCGATATCAATGGCGTTGCTGGTGCTCGGCGCGTCCGTTGTCGCCTACGGGATCCACGCCGACCTGCCGCGCCGCGGACCGGAGATTCGGACGGTCTTCCTGATCGCGGCACCGCTGGCGGTGGTCACCAACGTGCTGAACCATGGCGCCACAACGGTATTCGGGTCAGTCATCGACGAACTCGCCATGTTGTCGACCTCGGTCGCATACGTGACGGGGCTACTGTTGCTATTGCGCACCAGAGCCAGGCGGCCACTGGTCGCCGTACTGTCGCCGCTCGGGCGCATGGCGCTGACGAACTTCCTCGTACAGGCCGCCGCCGCAACGGTTTTCGCCGCCGTGGTCGTCGATATCCGCGACTGGAACTACGTGGCGATCACCTTCGGACTCACGATACTGTTCGTTGCCGTCCAGTCCGTACTCTGCACCCTGTGGCTTCGCAGATTCCGATACGGCCCGTTCGAGTGGCTGTGGCGCTGCGCGACCTGGCTGACCGTGGTCCCGATCGGCTCGACCCCCACACTTTCGTCGGAGGGCACCCCGTCGTGAGCGGGGCAGTTATTGCCACCCTCCCGGATCCACACCCCCTGGCCTACCCGGCCGTCGAGATCCTGTTCGCCGCAACCGACCTGCAAGCGGGGCCGGTCTCGATCCCCGACACGGGCGAGGCCGACCGACGTCGGGTACAGGGCTGCTCGTGCGGCGGCATGGCTTCCACCGCCGCGCGGCATGTCGGTCGTCAGCCGGGTACACAGCTTTTTGACGGCACATGGCACGCGCGACGGCGCGGGGACAGGTTCACCGACCCGAGCAGGGGCGCGCCTACCCGCAGCGGGAAGGACACGACTCCAGCCAATACAGGGCATAGGTGGGTCGGCACCGCATTGACCCCAAGGACTCACTCATTACCCCCTGTCACGGGTTGATGCGAACGCGCCCCACCTGCCTCCCTCTCGTCCATGACCAGCGTTTATGTAGCACACTTCGTGTCATCCGCTCATGCCGCCTATCGCGTGCGTCGTGCAGTTTGCTGATGGTTGTCCGGTGGGGTCTGCGGGTGGGCTAGATCGGTCATGATGGCTCGGTAGGCTTGGCGGGCGATGGAGCGCTCGAGGCAGCGGATGATTTCGCGTTTGGACAAGCCGTCGGTGGTGTGTCTGGCGACGTAGGCGTGGGTCGCCGGGTCGTGGCGCATGCGGACGACCGCGATCATAGGCAGGGCGGCGTTGGCGTCACGGTCGCCGAAGGGATTCAACCGGTGACGGCGGGTTGCCGCTGCTGGCCGGGATCGGGTTCGCGGCGCACAGTGCTGCGAACGCGGATTCCGAGCGCAGCCGGTCGGGTTGCCGCCCGCGGTGACCAACAGCTGGCCCGCGTGGTCGGTGGACACGCCGAACAACGCCATCGTCGTGGGTGCGACCGCTTCCAGCGATGCGGTCGATTGCTTTGTCACGGCGTCGATCTCGTCGGTGAGTGCCGCGATGCGGCGGCCGATGTTGCGCAGCGCGAGTTTCGTGGCCTGAGCGGGATGATCGGGACGGTTGATCTCTACCACCGAAACCGAACGTGATCGCAGATAGCGGGTGAGTCCGGCGCCATAGCAACCGGTGCCTTCCACCCCGACGTGTGTCACGGTCCCGAACGACTCCAGCCATCGCAGCAGAGCGTGGTAACCGCCTGTGTCGGCGTGAGTATCCACTCCGCCGAGGATCGCGTTTCGGTCACCAGCGTTGCTCATCGGCCTCCTCGCGTCGAAACGTCCTGCGCCGCAGCGGGTTGGACGGACACGACAGTGATGAGCTTCGGCAAGGTCCTATGAGGTCACGGCCACCCGCGCACGACGCACGTGCGGTCGCGCGAGCGCCGGGTCGACAGATCGCAAGGACGACATCCCACCTCGATAGGAATCGGTCAAGCCAGAGGTCAAACCCGACACTCGCGCGACCCAACCATCTTCACTGTCCATGCCCGACGAATCGGTGAACAGTGATGGGAGGGTCAGTCCCCGTAGCCCGATGTGCAGGCCCGGTCGACAATGTGGGCGCCGGACTTGTTCTTCGACAGTGCCTCGCTCCGGGCTTCGCGGCGGGTGTAGCCGTCGCCGACTGTCCACAGTGTGTCCGAAGCGGCCAGTGCGCCACAGCCATTGGCCCACGATCAACGGAAACCTCTACGGCGCGGGGGCGATTCCGGAGATCCGCAACGCCTCGACCTTGATCGGGGTCAACCGTACGAACTGTTCGACCAGGACATAGCGTGGGACAGTGCGTTTACCTGGTGCGGCTAGTCTGCGATACATGAGAGTTGCTGCGGCACAGGTTACTTGCGTACCCGCCGATGTTCGGGCGAATATCGGTCGACTGGCCGGGCTTGCTGGGCGGGCGGGTGCGGACTCTGCCGAGCTGATTGTTTTCCCGGAGTTGGCGGTGACCGGGTACGAGCTGGCCGCTATCGCGGCCGATGAGCGTCTGTGGCTCCGCGCCGACGATCCTCGGCTGGATCCGTTGCGCACCACCGGGATAGCGACCGTGGTGAACTGCGCCGCCCCGGCACTCGACGGTCGTCGCCCGGTCATCGCCACCTACGTCTACGGCGCCGACGGCGATCTCCTCACCTGCTATCACAAACAGCACTTGTTCGGCGAGGAGCAGCGATGGTTCACCGCCGCGGACAAGGATGGCCGGTTCGAATTGCGGGGTCTGCGTTTCTCTCTTGCCACCTGCTTCGACAACCACTTCCCCGACCTGGTCGGCCGAATCGCCGATGATGGTTGTGACGTCCATCTGGCCAGCGCCCTGTACGGCACGGGCGGCGGCGTCGCCGAGCGTGCGTCGATCTATCCCGATATCGCAGCACGGGCGGACGTTTACGTGGTCCTTGCCAATCACGTGGGACGGGCGGGTCCGGTCATCGGGTGCGGCCGTGCCGCTGTGTGGAGCCCAGGGGGAGCCCTGCTTGTCCAAGCCGACGAACAGACACCGATGATCGTCACTGCCGAAATCGTCTAGCAGAGGGGACATGTCGCCCTGTCCGGGCTACAGTCCCCGGCTCCCATCGAGAGTTTCTCGGATGATGTCAGCGTGGCCGACGTGCCGGGCGGTCTCCTCGATCAGGTGAACCAGCACCCAGCGCAAGTTGCCGTCGACGATATCGGTACGTGCGCAGGCGTGGTCGAGATCCATGGCGGCCACGATCTGCCGGGACACTCCCACCGCATCCTCGTAGCGAGCGACCCACTGTCCCACCGTATCTGCCTCGTCAACGAGGAAGTCCAGATCTGGGACTTGGGACCGACACTCCGGCCACCCATCGGGAAGGGGGCGTCCAGCGACGACGCCTTGAAACCACCGCTGCTCCCACACCGTCGAGTGCTTCAGTAGCCCGAGCAGGGACAGCGAGCTGGCCGTCGGTGCTCGGCGTGCGTCGAAGTCACTGACCCCTCGGACCTTTCTGATCAACGCATCTCGCTGCTTGTCCAGGAAACCGGTGAGGGCGTCCCGCTCATTCGCCGGAGAGAACTCGACTGCCACGTAGCGAACACTACAGTCGATCAGACATCGTGTGCCACAGTCGATCTCGCCGCACAGAACCCCCGATCAGCGGCTATAAGGGTGCGCTCGCGTGCGGTCAGTGGTGTCGCGCGGCATTCAAGGTCGGCATGATGGTCCATGCGTCGCAAGCCTTCCGCCAAAGTCGCAGTCCGCCGCGCAAAGTCGCAGTCCGCCGCGTCCGCGCGGGTGACCGCTGCGAGCCAGTGCCCGCCGGTGGACGGTCGGCTATGCGCTCGGCTTGCCCGGCGTACCCGAACCGCCGGGCCCGCCGAGCGTCACGGTCAGCCTGGCGGGGTCGGCGGACTGTACGGAGCCGGACAGGTCGGTGCCGCCGGTGGGGTGTACGTCGTCGTAGGGGAAGGCGTAGCCGAGTCCGTTGGTGGCCGTGGCGTGGACGATGCGGGCGTAGTGATTGGTCTGCGCGGCCGTGTAGTAGTCGGAGACGTGCTCGCCGTCGGGCTGCTTGCTGTCGATCAGCAAGGTGGTGCGGTTGAACGCGGCGGCCAGTCGGGCACTGATATTGCCCATCTCGTCGTTGCCGGTCGTGAACGGTCCACTGCTGCAGCTGAATACGTCTCTGGTGGCGGGCTTGGCGAATGTGCCGACTCCGTTGAAGGTCAGCAGTCCGTTCACCACCTGCCCGGTGACCGTGCCCCACGTGTATTGCGTGTCGATGGTGAGCTGGCTGCTCGCGTACTTCGACCAGACCTGGTCGATGTAGTTGTCGAAGTAGCCGGAGAACAATGACGTGCCGCCAGCCATCGCTTGGTTCGGGCTCAGCGCCCTGATGTTGCGGCCGTTGCCGGTGACGATCAACTTGCCCCAGTCGCTGCCGTCGCTGGCGGCTTGCGTGGCCAGGGCCGAGCATATCGTGGTCAGGCCGTCGCCCGGCAGTCCCGCAATGGTCTGTGTGCCTGAGGATGTGGCGAGTGTGAGGCCGATGGGCAGTGCGACGAAGTCGACGAAGCTGATATTCGCGTACAGCTGCGAGGCGTCGTAGGTGAACTCGCAGAAGTCCCACAGGACATTGATATTCGGGTCACTCGGATTGCTGACCGACGGCTCCACCAATGCCGGGCCGGGGTTGACCGAGAACGCCAGCGTGCTGCCGATCGAGAACCAGATTCGCCCACCGGCGATATGCGGGATCGTGATCGTCCTGGGCGAGCCACCCGAGGCGTTGAGCGGGATCGCGCAGTCGACCGCCACCGGCGTCTGCGACGACGGCGAGGGCGGATAGTAGGGGGTCCGACCGTCGGCCTCCAACAGCATCAGGGCATTTCCGTTATCGATCGCCTGACCCGTCACATACGCGTAGACGGTGTTCGATCCGCTGTTGTTCACCACATCGACCGGCAGCGTCGCGGGTGTCGCCGCGGAAACCACCCGTTCGACCCCGACCCCCAGCACCGGCACCGACAACACCGAGGCCCGCAGAAGTGTCCGACGCGATATCACAATGCACCTCCTTCCGGATCACTCCCATGGTCCCACGCGTCGGGAAATCACATCGCTTAAGCCGCAACATAATTCAGTACAGGGGAAATGCCCATCCGCCCGGGTAGTGTAGTTCGCGGTCGTGGCGGAAGGCGGTGCTGGCGTGGGCGACCACTCCTGTCCGCAGTTCCTCGATCAGACCCGCGGCGGCGAGGCTGGCCAGGGTCGTGCCTCCCAGATAGGCCGCGCCGAGTTCGGTCGATGTCAGGCGTAGGTCGGCGGGGGCGTGAGTGCGCTGGCAACTAGCCGACACACTGTCTGCCTGCAGGCGGTAACGTCCCGCGTTCCATGGGCAGAAGCGGTCCTCGATATCGAGGACGATATCCAAGGGGGCCGAGTAGCGGCGTCCGGCCAGCGCCCGGTCCACATCGATCAGCCGAACCCACTTCGGTAGGGCACTGTCCGAGGCTGTTATGGCGCAGTGCGGTCCTCGCGCAGTTGGTCGCGTTCGGCGGTGAGGGCGGCGTTGGCGTGGCGCAGGGCGGTGTTGTCGTCTTCGAGGTCGAGGATGCGGGCGATGGCGGCGAGGTTGATCCCCTGTCCGGTCAGTGCGGCGATACGTGCGAGCCGTGCGAGGTCGTCGTCGCTGTAGCGGCGGGTGCCCCCCGAACTGCGGGCCGGGGTGAGCAGGCCGTGCTGCTCGTACAAGCGCAGTGAATGCGTGCCCATCCCGGACAGTTCGGCGGCGACGGAGATCCCGTACACCGCCTGCCCCGGGCCGGGCCGGTGCGCGGGACCGGGGTCGGTCGGGTGGTGGTCGTGTGGGTCGGGCAGCATCGGACTCCTCTCTCGCTCCTCCAGATTAGCTCAGCATGATGCTTGCACTCTCCTCGGTGGAGTGCTAAAATAAATCTAAGCCAGATGACAGAGGTTATCTGAGTACCTTCGATCGAGAATGGAGAGTGTTGGAGGTGGCGACCATGCTGATGCGCACCGATCCGTTCCGGGACCTGGATCGCTTGACACAGCAGGTGTTCGGCACGCCGGCTCGGCCGGTGGTGATGCCGATGGACGCCTGGCGTGAGGGCAACGAGTTCTTCGTCGAACTCGACCTACCCGGCATCGACCCGGAGTCCCTGGACCTGGATATCGAACGCAATGTGGTGACCGTGCGCGCGTCTCGCCCGCAGTTGGATCAGGATCGGGCGATGATCGCCGCGGAACGCACCCGCGGGGTGTTCAGTCGCCAGTTGTTCCTCGGGGAGAATCTCGACACCGACGCCATTCGCGCCGACTACCACGACGGTGTCCTGCGTCTGGTTATCCCGGTCGCGGAGAAGGCCAAGCCCCGCAAGATCGAGATCACCCGCCACCACGACGAACGCCAGGCGATCAACGCCTGACCCGGGCGGCGTCACGGGAGGGTCCTGTGATGGTGCACGCGACCGGTCCTGCTCCGAGCGAGGCCGCCGAGGAGCTGTCGCGCCTGGATCCCCGGCTGTTGACTCTCGATCCGGACCTCGAGGAGTTGTTCGCCGAGATCGAGGAGGTCTTGTGCGAGGCCCGCGACCGATGGAGGTCACTGCCAGCGCGCGAGCGTCGGATGCCTTGGCCGGGCGCGCGATGGCGGCGTCGGCGGGCGGTCCGACTCCACGCGCGCCGACCGGGCGCGGGGGCGGCCCGCCAGCGCGGTCCGCCCCCGAAGGCCGCTGGCGGCCCACGGTATCCGATGGTGAGTGAGAGCGAGATCCGATGGCGAGTGAGAGCGAGGTGATGCCTGTCGAATCACATGAAATGTTCTCGCGCAGAAAGGTTCTCGCGATGGTCCGAGTCGGCGGCCCGGGTTTCGGCACCTGCACACCGGCGCCAGTGCGTTAGGACATCCCGTCCAGCGCGTGCCAGCCACGGTAGTGGCATCGACAGGCGAGCACGGCTCGCCGCCCCTCGCAGGGAGCATCGCAGAAGGTCCTGTTCAGATTCCTTCCGTCGACGGGTGGGCCCGGATGGCCTGGGTCTTGCGGGCCCACCCGGCCTTTCATTGCATCGTGACATTCGAAAGGGGACATCGTGACCGACGCCTGGACCACCATCTTGGCGGGCAGTGATTTCGACCGCGCCGACCAGAACGTTCCCGTCCACGAATGCGATATAGGCCTGGACACCACCGCGCTGTGCGCCCCGGCCGAAGCAGCGCGCGCCGCGATCGACCCCGCCGAACTCACCGATCGTATCGACCAAGCCTGGATCACCCCACTGGATCTCGAAGACGACTACAGCCTCCGATCACATATCACCGACACAGCCGAACGCTTCCTCCGGATGAGCCACATACCCACCGCCGCAAGCGATCCCGATGTCTCGCCGGTGGTGCGCTGGCCTGAACCCAGCCCGCTGGAACCCTGGTGAAGCACCGTCATGCGTCCTGTACGCCCGACTTGGCGCTGAACAATAAGTCTAGGTAGACGCGATGACGGTCACCGTGCTCCCAGCCGGTGGAACCGCCATCTCGGACGCGCCGCTGACCTACAACACGGACGAATCGGATGCCTTATGAAGGGTGTCGACGATGGCCAGTTCGACAGGCGTGCACAGGTTTCCAGGCGCGGCCCCGCTCCGATCATCGAGGTCGGAGCGGGGCACATATGGAGGCAGGAACCAGCAGCAGTCCGACTCCGCATGTGTCTCCACGATCTCGATGACGCACTGCGCTGGACAACCTGCATGAGCAGCTCGTGCAACACCCGGCACTAGGTTTCCTGACATAGCCGAAACTGCACTGCCTCAATGATATTCGTGCCGAGGATGGGCGCGGCACACGGAATCAGCCACTCGCGCTGGGAATGTCGGCCACCGCGATTCGGCACTCGCGCTGTCCCAGTTCAGTTGGCTCAACCCCGACGGCACCGCGTCTCACCGCAACCACCAATCTCATCAACGGCCTGGGTGCGGCTGGATCGGCGGCGACACCTACCGGGAGTCTCACGAAGGCGAACCAGTCTCCGCGACTGCGTATTTCGAGCACGTGCGCCGGTAGTCGGGCGCGGGCGGGACAGGTATTGGCCGCGCATCACGATCGGATCTGAGCCCGGCCAGATCGAGTGAATTCCAGGACCCTTCAGGCCAACACGATTGATTCAACCGCGCGGCGTCGGCGGCGTGGTCGAGGGGGAAGGAGGTTGGCCCAAAGATGGCTGGTCCTTATCCCAGCAAGGTCGCCAGACGTAACGGATGTCCGGCTCGCGTTCCTCGTTGCGCATCCCGTCGGTCCGGTCGACCTCGACGAATCCGTGGCGCTCATAGAAGCGGCGCGCCGGATGGTTGACCTGGAAGGTCCACAGGCCCAGGCCGTTCGGCCTGCGCTGTTTTGCAAGTCTCATGAATCGGTCGCCGAGGCCGCGTCCTCGCCAGGTCGGTTCCAGATACAGCTGCTCCAGCTCGGCGTCGGCTAATGCCAGCAGTCCGACGATCACATCGTCGGCCACCGCTACCCACGCCTCGTGCTGCGGTAGGACCACCTCGGCGAACCAGTTCCGGACATCGTCATCGGTGTGCCCGTCGCACGGTCGGTAGTGCAGCCGCAAAGGACCGCAGCCACACCTCTGACATGGCGGCCGCGTCGGAATCATCCGCACGACGAAAAGCAACATCCATAGGTTTGGACCTTAGGGGACCGCTCTGGCCTGGCTTGCATAATCGACTATCAGCGCGCATTGGAAGTCCATGTCCTCCAACCAATCCGAACACCTGCGGCAGAATAGTGCGATGACAACCGCCAGGAGGCACCACCAGAAGCTCACGGGAATGTTGGCTTCCCGCAGCGATATCGAGCTCACCGAGCTCATGGAAGCTGGGCGGCCCAACGGCGTTGGGGTGGGTGGTGGCTCCGCTGTTCTCGATGTCGAGGGCGTATCGGTGTTCGCCAAACGTATTCCGCTCACCGATCGAGAGCTCGCACACCGCGGGTCGACCTCGAACCTGTTCGGGCTACCGGTGTTCTGCCAGTACGGCATTGGCGGCCCGAGTTTCAATGCATGGCGTGAACTCGCCGCGAATATCATTGTCACCAACGGGGTTCTGAGCGGACAGACTCGGGCATTCCCGATGCTCTACCACTGGCGAGTTCTGCCCGGCCGCTCTCCGATCGCGGCTGAGCATGCCGATCTGGACGCAGTGGTCGCCGCCTACGACGGCTGCCCAGCCGTAGGCGATCGCCTCGAAGCCCTGGCGGCCGCATCGTCGAGCCTCGTGCTGTTCTGCGAGCACATCCGAGATCCGATATCGAATTGGCTGCGCGAGAACCCGATTGGCAAGGCCGCCGCGGTCGAGCGGCAGCTGTTGCAGATTGTGACGTTCCTACGAGATCGGGAACTGCTGCACATGGACGGGCACTTCGGCAATATGCGCACCAACGGGGAGCGGATCTATCTCAGCGACTTCGGGCTGGCAACCTCGCCGCGTTTCGACCTGTCGGCCGCCGAGCGCGACTTCGCCGAACGCCATACCACTCACGATGCCGATTATGCCGCCATGCGGCTGGTCAACTGGCTGGTGACCGAGGTATGCGGAATTACGATGCCGACCAGCGGCGGCCCGCTCGCGCGCAATGAGTACGTACTCCGGTGCGCTGCCGGTCATATCCCGGACAGCGTGCCGCCGGTTGTGGCTGCAATTCTGACCCGGCACGCACCCGCTGCCGCAAGAATGAATGCCTTCTACTGGAAACTGTTCGGCGGCGACATACATGCCGAATACCCTGGTTGATATGCCCGCCCTGTCATCTTCATTCAGCCGCGGATATTTGAGATGCCATGTGGCCGAGCCCGTGTGGGCCGCCGGAACGTAGTTGGGATGCCGGTCTAGGGTGATGCGCTCGTCCTCGGCAGTGCGGACGTTTCGCGAGATCGGTTGGCGGCCAACCGCTATGTCTCGCCAGGCCCAGAGCGGGAACGCATTCGCGGCCGAGCAAGCGTGGGTGTGCAGCACCGGCTGAAATACCCTGTGGTCTGCACGCCGCAAGCGGGCAGACCACGCTCAACCATAGGGAATCCAGGATGACCCATCCTGGAAATGTCCAGCCGCAACCGAACCTCGACAGGGGTTGAGCCTCGGCCGCGAACCGGACTGTGTCTACGTGCGCTTCCTGTTCCTGTTCTCCAGGGCTTCAACACCGGATTCAGCGGCGGCCGACTTGGCCTTCTTCTCCGCTCGCTTCTCCTTGATGGATTTTCCCTGCTTCTTGGACATCGTGCTACGCGGAGATTTATCGGACAACTGGGGGTCCTTTGTTTGCAAGACCTCGGCGGTCTCGATGCCTCGACCATACGCTACCCCGGAGCGATTCCGCCCGGATACGAGCGAGGCGCGCCGTCGGGGGAGCTGATCGAGACCTGTTCGGCCGCACCGGAGGACGATGAGCGGGACTGGTACGCGCGGTGTGGCGGCGGGGGAGTGGCTCCTGCAACCACCGACCACCCACTCATGAGCGTCCGCCGATCGGATGTTCCTGTTGGGCAATCGGTCAGAAGCGGTTCGATGAACGCCTGCACGGCGGCAATCGGGTGTCGGGTCCGGGATGAATACCGGTGGACGCGAGCAGTTCGCACGGCGTCGACGGCACGGGATTGGTTCGGTCGCTCCCCGCGGCGGTTGTCTCTGGTTGGTGGTGTCGGCGGGCTCACGATGATCGGCCTTGGCGTTGCTGTGGCGGTGACGGGCCGCAAGGAGTGAACGATTCCTCCGCGATACCGGTTGCTGATCCAGATTCGCCCGCAGGTATCAGTAATAGGACGGAATGGGGTGGGGGACGTACGGTGCGGTGAGGCGGTCGAGTTCGTCGCTGGTCAGGGTTAATTCGAGGGCGGCGACGGCATCGTCGAGATGGTGTGGTTTGGTGGCGCCGACAATCGGTGCGGTGACGGCGGGTTGGGCGAGGAGCCAGGCGAGCGCGATCTGGGCGCGCGATATCCCGCGCTCGTCGGCAATGGTGGCTACGGTCTGGGCGACCGCGCGATCGGCGGTCTCGGTTCCGGTGCGGAATTCTCGGTTGATCAATTGGGCATTGTCGTCTTTTGTGGCCCGGTCGGTTTCGGTGCCCCAATCCCGGGTGAGCAGTCCTCTGGCCAAGGGGCTCCACGGTGTGACGCCGATGCCCTCTCGCAGCGCGAAGGGGATTACCTCGCGTTCGTCTTCGCGGGTGATGAGGTTGTACTGGTTCTGAACGCAGATATAGCGGGTCCAGCCGTGCAGATCCGCGGCGTGCTGGGCGACGGCGAGTTGATAGCCCCGGACATTGGAGGCGCCGAGATAGCGGACCTTGCCCGCCTTGACCGCGTCGTGCAGGGCTTCCATGGTCTCCTCGATCTCGGTGTCGGGATCCCATCGGTGGGTGATATAGAGGTCGAGGTAATCGGTATCGAGGCGGCGCAGGCTCTGGTCGAGTTCGGCGAAAATCTCCTTGCGCGACAGGCCACCGGCGACGGGGCCGGTATTCATCGGGCCGGAAACCTTGGTCGCGAGCACCACTTCGTCGCGCCGGGCGAAGTCCTTGACGGCCCGGCCGAGGATTTCCTCACTGCTGCCGTTGCTGTAGACATTGGCGGTGTCGAAGTAGTTGATCCCCGCTTCCAATGCCTGGCGGATGAACGGGCGGGCCTGGTCCTCGGGCAGCGTCCACGCATGCGCCCCACGATCCGGAGCGCCATAACTCATGCAGCCCAACGCGAGTCGCGACACTCGCAACCCGGACTTGCCGAGGCGGACGTATTCCATTGGGGCACTCCTTGATTGGTCGGCAGGTCAGGTCTCCACGGGACACGATAGCATTACTTGGACTAAGTCTAATATTAGATAAAGTCCAGCTATACTGGGGGCATGTCGGCGTCTCCAGTTCTCGGTCACAGGCAGCAGAAGAAGCTCGACACCTGGCGTGCCCTGCGCGAAGCCGCGATTCGGCTGATGCTCGAGCGGTCGTTCGACGAGGTGAGCGTCGACGAAATCGCCGCTGCCGCAAGGGTTTCCCGCGCTACGTTCTTCAACTACTTCCGCAGCAAGGAAGCGGTGATCCTGGATCCCGACCCGGCCATGGCCGCGGAAGCGGTCGAGATCCTGGCCGCCCGCCCCTCCGGTGAACCGATCTGGGAGTCGCTCACCGAGTCGGTCATCGACTTCGCGCGCCGCAACAGCGATCGGCTCACCGTGAAGTACCGCATAACGGCATCGTCCCCCGCGCTGGCGCAATCACGGCGCAACGCAGGCCAACCCTTCTGGGACGAGATCCGCCGATGGCTCGCCGACCGCGTTCCGAACGGTCCCTATGCGCGGTTCCAGATCGACCTGATCACTAATATCGCACTGGCGGTGGCCGATACCGCGACCGCCACCTGGAACCCCGACGACGGGCCTGATGCATTGGCGGAACTGCTGCGGATGGGGTTCGATGCTGTTGAGGTTTCCGGGTTTCGGTAATAGGTACTGCGAGGATTGCGTTGGAACACGATGTCGTGCAACCATTCCGGAGTGAGACGGCTGGTCGAGCCACGCCATGCGGCTGTTAGCGCCTCCAGTCCATGGTGATCGCGAAGGCCGCCTTTGCGATCGGCGGTTCGGAGATTGGGATGGTTTGTCACGTCCGGGGTTTGGTGAGATAGACCGCGCCATTGATGTGACCCGGCGGGGTCGGAACCGATAGCGGGACGAGTCGGTATCCCGCCTTCTGATACATGCGGATGTTGCGCTCACTGCGGGTCCCGGTGAACAGAATGAATTGCTCTACGTGAGGTGGCGCAAGGCCCTCCATCAGGCGGAGAAGGTGCGAGCCGATCCGGCGTCGGGCCAGGTCCGGGGCGACCATGAATCGGCCTATCTGCCAGTCGGTGCCCTCGGTTCTGCCGCGCGATGCGGCGACCAGACGTCCGCGTTGGCGTACGACGAGTGTGGTCCAGGTAGTCGCCCACGCCAGGATCTCCTTCGTCCGGAACCTATCTAGGCGCTCATTCGTAGGATGAGTGTGAGACTGATGCGTCGAGAACGAAAGCGCCGCCGTCGCGGCAGGCTATCTGGCGTTAAGCACGAGGCTGTGGAAGTCGGCGTCGATGTGGCGTCGGAACTGGCTTTATCCGGTGTGCTCCATGCTGCCGTCGCGGGCTTTCGGGCCGTTGCTCGTGTGATCTCTGGACTCCTCGGTTGAGCAAGGTCGTTGTGGCAACTGCCCGACAAGGTCGGCCCGGTTGCCGGTTTCGGGACCGGACGTCCGGACTCCATCCGCCACACTTGTGACGTGGAACGAGAGCTGACCGATAACGAGCAGGAGGCCCTGCACGCCATGTTGGCGGGCGACTTCCCGGGCGCTGTCGAACTGCGAGCGCAGGCGCTCACGGCCAAGGTCGTCGGGCAGTGCCGCTGCGGCTGCCCCACCATCGACCTCATGGTGGACCCGAGCGCACCCGCCGCTGCGAACCTACCCAATCCGGTAACGGAGGCCGCGACCGACGACGGCGGCCTCCTCCTGTTCGTCCGGGACGGAAAGCTGGTCGGCCTCGAGTATTATTCGCTGACCGACGACACACCCGATCGTTTCCCAGCACCGGACCGAATCCGCCTGACGCCGTGACTGGGCTGGTTCAGCGGTAGATTGCAGCACATGACCCGGCACCAGGTATTTCGGACGGCGCATATCGCAGGCCATGTCTTCTGGTGGGTATTCATCGTGGCAGTCATGCTGGCCGGAGGTATCACCTGGTTCAGTGCCGACCAGCCGAACGACTTCGGCTGGACCGCCTACACACCCCTCACCGATCTACCGCGCCGGTACATGGACTATCTGCCCTCGGACGGATTCGACCACATGGCCCCTCTGTCACTCATCGCATTCTGCCTGCTGGCCCTAGCGGCCCTCGTGGAGGCAGTGGCAGTGCGACGCCCCCTCGCCGGAATCATCACCGTAACAGTGCCGTTCGTGGCCGCAGCACTGATCTGGTGCGCACTGCCCCACGGCCACTGGAGCTTCTACATCAAACCCATCGTGGCACTGCCGATAATCCTTGCGGCAGTAGCGATCCGAGAGCTTTGGGAACGAAAGTTCGCCCCCGCGGTCAGTGATACATGATCACGCGAGAACGGGCCGAAGACGCACTGACATCGGCATGAGCGAACGTTGGAAACGAGATGGCAAAGGCTCCCGGATCTCGCCAACACTCGTGGCGCGACGGGACAGGTGAGGCCAGTGCGCGTCGACGGTGTGCCCATCCGACGCCTCGTGATTGTCACTACGTCGCGACTACAAGGCCGGTCTGCAACGGGTTCGGTCCAGATCATCGAATGATTGCCGTGGGATTTGTCCGATCTGGCGGGCACAGGCGTGGCCGATGATCTCCTCGACAGCGTGCTGCGACTGGATTCCGGATCTGGCATTTGCAATCAGGATCGACCGCATACGCGAGCCCGAGCACTGGAACTCCTACTCACACAGCGAATAGCCGACTTCGCCGCAGTGAGTGTTGCGGGATGCGCTGCACCGCAGGGCATCCCGCAACATCCTTTGTTACCGGATCGGTTGATCCGAGTTGTCGGGCGGTATCCTCCCTGCGTAATTGTCCAGTTCGGTCAGTAGGGCGTGGAAGGTCGTGCTGATGCCCCAGGCGCCTACCGCTGCGGCGGCGGCGATGAGGGTGGGGGTGACGTCTATGGCGGCGTTGTACCAATCTCCGTGTGCGGCTAGGGGGGCGACTATGAGGGTGGCTACCGAGGTGAAGACTATGGTTTCGACGGTGGCGATTCGCCAGAGGTGGCCGATGCCCCATCGGATTGCTGCGTCTACGCCGAAGACGCAGCAGATGACCAGGGCGCTTGCCCAGAGGGCGACGGCTGGGCCGTCCCAGGAGACCGGGTCGCCGGGGCCGTTGCCCGGAAGGGAATGGTGGATTGCGTAGCCGGACCACATCATTGCGCCGGTGATGGCCGTGGCCAAGGCGGTCAGGCAGCGGATTCGCTTGTGTCGCAGTCTGTTCGATACCGCGGTCGGGTCGGTGGTTTGTCGGATGTCCGCCATGGCATTGCGGGCGGCGTCGAGATCGGCGGTCTCGCTTCGCAGTTGCCTCCACCTCGTCACCGGCAGCGAGGCTATCGCTCGGGGATTCATCGGGGGAGTTCTTCCTTTTCCGGGCGTCGATTCGGGTGGTCGGCGCCCTCCGAATCGGTCCCGTCCTGGGGGCCGGTGATCGATTCGAAATCCGTACCGCACGCACCGATCGATGCATGCTCGGCCCTTTCCCCCTCGCGCGCAACCGATTCAACTCCGGCGTCGGCGTGCGTCGGGGCATCCTCGCGTGCGAGCACCGACAGTTCCCCCACCGCGTCGGGCACCGTTGTGCGAGTGGTGAATTCACGCTCGAACTCGGCCATGAACACCGCGCCGCTCGGGCGTGGGCCATCGCCGTCCACGGGCGTCGACTCCGGTGTGGAGGAGTGGGCGATGAGGGTGTCCAAGTGTTCGGAGATATCGTCGGCGGGCAGTTCGCAGGCGCGAGTGATGATTTCGCCGACCTGGCCGGTGATCATGTGGTGGCCGAACAGGGCAATGCCGATCATGAGGGGTGCGACGGTATGCACCGCGACACCGAACCAGTCACCGACCCGAAGATAGGGGGAGGTGCTCACGGCGATCATGCCCACCAGCAGGAACACCCCGGTCCAGCGAATCGTGGTCGTGCCCGCGGTGACCGGCCATCGGACCGTGGCCGAACCGGAGACCATGAACACCACGAGCACGGTGCCGATGAAGCCTTCCAGCACGTAGCTGGCCCAGTACAGCGGATCGGTCGGACCATCGGGTGCGATGCTGTGCTGCGCGTTGACCGCGGACCACGCCATCGCGGCGACGACCACGCCGACCAGGCCGCGCACGGACCACTTCTTCACCCGATACAGGTAGGCCAGTTGCGCGTACAGCCCGGACTCACACCGCGCCTCGGCCACCGCCGGACCTGGGGCTGGTCGATGCTCGGAGCGTTCCTCCACTAGCACCAGGACATCCTGGCGGGTCGAGCGCTCGCAGACGATCGTCACCTGCCGGGACGACTCTGCTGAGACCAGCATGCGGTCCTGCATCGGCTGCGATGTGGTCATGGACGGTGTGCGGCGGAACATCTACGGGATCCCTCTTCTGAAAGCGTTGAGCAGAGCGTGGAGCCGGTGGTGGTGCCTTTCCGCGGACGGCAGTGCCCGTGCGGGCCTCCGCGTAGGCACCGGCCGAGCTTTCGCGCAACGAGACGATCTCGCCGCACGACTGGCCGACATCATTGCGCGCCAACGCCCGAGCCGAAGAAGATTCACCCGAACCCATGGCGTGTCGGCGAAACGTGTCGCGTCGCGCCCGGTGTTACTCGGCCGCGACTACCCGACGCGATATCGTGCTCGACGCCCGATGTCCTTCTCTCGGAACGGAATTCGATACGTCGGCCCGTGCGGCGCGCCACTCGATGACTGAGCTACCGTCCAGTCGTCCCCCGTCACGTGTCCGTTCGGTCACTGTGCGGGATGGGCTTCCGCGGCGGTGTGGATCTTCTTGTCGGCTCGGCTGCCGCAGCAGGTCGACGGCGGGAATCGCGTGCGTTCGGCCGCCGAGCCGGATACCGTTGCGGGGCAACCGATCAGGGGAACAACTCATGGACCTTGCACAGAACGACAGGCTGAGCCGACGCCGGTTCCTGGGTGGAGCGGCCGCCGTTGTCGCGGCGAGCCTGCCCTCCGGGCGCGCGGGCGCCGATCCCGCGCAAACCCCGGATCTCGCCCGCTGGTTGATGCGAGCGGCGCAGGTGACGATCACCCGCGACGACTGGGGGATCGCGCATGTCGATGGCGGGACCGATGCCGATGCGGTGTTCGGGATGATTTATGCGCAGGCCGAGGATGATTTCGATCGGATCGAGATCAACTATCTGACCAGCCTCGGCAGGCTCGCCGAGGCGGAGGGCGAGAGTGCGATCTGGCAGGACCTGCGCCAGCGGTTGTTCATCGATCCCGAGGTGCTGAAGAACGAGCTCTATCCGAATAGCCCGGCCTGGTTACGCACGCTGATGGAGGCATGGGCGGACGGGCTGAACTATTACCTGGCGACGCATCCCGGGGTGCGTCCGCTCGTGATCACGCGGTTCGAGCCGTGGATGGCGTTGAGCTTCACGGAAGGCAGTATCGGCGGCGACATTACGCGGGCGTCGCTCACCCGGCTCCAGGCTTTCTACGATAAGCGGGAGGTGGCACCGGCCGATGCGGAGCCCGGGCCGCTGCTCCGCGAGCCCTCGGGCTCGAATGGCATCGCGATCGCGCCGAGCCGCACGCAGGACGGCCATGCGCTGCTGCTGATCAACCCGCACACCACCTTCTACTTCCGCTCGGAACAGCAGGTGACGAGCGGTGAAGGGCTCAATGCCTACGGTGCGGCCACCTGGGGGCAGTTCTTTCTGTATCAGGGTTTCAACGCGAACGTGGGTTGGATGCACACATCGACCGGCGCCGATAATGTGGACGAATTCGCCGAGACGATCGTGACGGGGGCGGATGGCGGCCTTTCCTACCGGTACGGCGGCGAGCTGCGACCGGTGACGACCAAGACGATCACGGTGACCTATCGCGCGGCGGACGGCGGACAGGCCCAGCGCAGCTTCACTACCTTCGCCACGCATCACGGCCCGATCGTGGACGAGGCGGACGGCAAGTGGATCGCGTTCGCGCTCATGAACAAGCCCGTGGAGGCGTTGCAGCAAAGCTACTTGCGCACCAAGGCACGGGACTATGCGGAATACATTCAGGCGGCACAGTTCAAGGCAAACAGCTCGAACAACACGATATTCGCGGACTCGAAGGGCGACATCGCCTTCCTGATGCCGCAGTTCATGCCGATCCGCGACAATCGCTTCGACTACACGCGGCCCGTCGACGGCAGCGATCCGGCGACCGACTGGCAAGGGCTGCACAGTCTCGAGGACATGCCGCAGGCAGTGAATCCGCGAAATGGCTGGGTGTTCAACTCGAACAACTGGCCCTGGACCTGCGCCGGTCCGGACAGTCCCGCGGCGGCCGATTATCCGCGGTATTTCGACCAGGTCGGCGAGACCGAACGCGGGCCGCATGCCGTGCAGTTGCTGACCGCGCGGCACACCTTCACCCCACAGACGTTGCGCGACACCGCCTTCGATTCCCACATCCCCGCCTTCGCTCCCGACGCGGGTAATGGGGAACCGGTGAGCGGGCTCATCCCGCGGCTGGTCGCCGCGTGGGACGCATTGGCCGAGGACAATCCGCGCAAGGCGAAGCTCGCCGACCCGATCGGCCTGTTACGCGGCTGGGACGCTCGCTGGGGCGCGGATTCGGCGGCGACGTCGCTGGCCATATTCTGGGCCGCAGGGCCGCACGACACCGATGAGCAGCGACTCGCATCGCTCGAGGCTGCGATGCAGCGGCTCACGCAGGACTTCGGCAGCTGGCGGGTGCCCTGGGGTGAGATCAATCGATTTCAGCGCCTCGACGACGCGATCAGCCAGACATTCGACGACGAGAAGCCAAGCGCCCCGGTGCCTTTCGTCTCCGCGACATGGGGATCGCTCGCTTCGTTCGGAGCGAATCGCCAGCCGACACCGAACGGTGGCACAACGAAGCGCTTGTACGGCGCCAGCGGCAATACCTTCGTGGCGGTCGTGGAGTTCGGGCCGAGGCTGCGGGCCATGGCGGTGCGGGAAGGGGGTCAGAGCGGCCATCCCGACTCGCCGCACTTCACCGACCAGGTCGAACGCTACGCAAGCGGCAACCTCCGGCCCGTCTATTTCTACCCCGACGACCTCGACGGCCACGTCGAGCGGAGCTACCACCCGGGGATGTGACCCCCGAGCCCGGGTCAGGCGTTGGCTCGACGGAGGCGTTCGGCCGCCTGCGCACGCAGGGCAGCGGAGCACACCGGGGGATCGCCGTGCAGGGCCTCCCAGCGGGCATTGTGCGCCGCGGGCCACAGGCTGGCCGCCCACGCGATCTCCCGCTCCGCCACGGTGAATCGGCGTCCCCGCGCCTGCTGATAGGCCGTCAGGAATGCGGCGGAGCTCTCGATCGGGGCCAGGGTCGGCGGCGAATCGCTGGCGAATGCGCCGCAGGCCGCACCCACCAGCGCCGCCTCCGGCTGCCATGCCAGGCTGTCCCAGTCGTGCACGACCCAGACAGCCCCGCTGCGCCAGCGGAGGTTCTGCGCTTCGAAGTCGGCATGGCCCAGCACACAGGGCAGGTCGGCGGCCAGCATCCGCTCGCGGGCCCGCTCGGCCGTGTCGACGACGTACGCGGGCACGCCGGACTGATCTCGTTCATCGAGGAACCCGATCGACGGCCACAACCCGGAATCGGTGTGATCCCAACGCGCCCACCGCGGATTCGGCAGCGGCGGCGCGACGGTCACGCCGCCCAGTTCGTCCATCAGCCGGGCGAACACCCTCGCGTACCGCACGGCGACCTCCGGCGAGTCACCGCCCAACAGTTCACCACCGGGCCGATACTCCTCCGCATGGACGGCCAGCGCACCGACGCCGACCGCGGGCGTGAGCGGTAGCGCGCACGGAAACCCACGCTCCGCCAACCGGGTTTGCGCGGCGAGACACGATGCGGCCCGCCCATCGTCCTCCCGCGCCTTCACCACGACCTCACGCCCGTCGTCCAACCGCACCCCGAACACGGCCGACACCGAGCACCGCTCGAACAGCACAGCAACCGGCTCGCCCCCCAGCCGCTCCATGCACCAGCGCGGCAACCAGTCGGGCAGATCATCCAACAACACGGTCGAACGGTGCCACGGAAGCTGGCATTCGGGGAAGACCGTTCACCGAACTCGGCATTTCTACAGATTAGGGCGGTTCTGCACCCAGTGGAATGGTGTGCTTCGCTGCGGGAAGTCGTTCGGGTCGATGCGGTCGAGTGTGAGTGTCACCTGGTGGCCGTTCAGTTCGCCGGTCAGGACGGCTCGGTTGGGGGTGGGCTGTTGGAAGGTTAACGTGCCCAATGGGTTTCGGGTGTCGCCGGGGGTTACCGCTGATTGGGGCGGCGCTGCTAGCTGGATGCGGTGGGTGACGGGGTCGACGTCGGTGGGGACGGTTGTCAGGGTGTCGTCCATGCGCTGGTAGGTTACTGCGTTCGGGTTGTCGAATATTACTGTTTTCCAACGGGTTTCGTCGGTGGTCAGGGGTGGGGTCGGTTGGCCGTCGCGGGTGTACCGCGATACCGACCAGATGCCGTACAGCGGGGGTTTGGAGCGATCGGGGCCGCCGCCGCGCCAGGCGTGCCAGCCGCCCTGTACCAGCGCCACCGCGATCCAGATGCCGAGTGCGATCTGGGCGAGGGCTGCGATGCGGCGAGACCTTGTGGCGTGGAACGGATATGGTGCGGCGGATGGGTCGGTGGTGCGGTTGAGTAGCAGTGCTCGGGTCAGTCGCCGAGCCTCGGGCGCGAGCAGCAGCAGCGACATCAGCAGAAGGTGGGTGGACGAAATCTTTTCCGGCACATCGAAGGTCATGTTCAGGACGACGATCTGTAGCGTGTCGATCAGGGTCAGCAGTGCGCCGAGTAGCGCGGTCCGCGGGATGAACAGCAGGATGGCCGCGGTGACTTCCGCTGCGCCGAGCAGCATTTCGTATGGTCTCGATACACCCACCTGCGACCACAGCACCGCCATCGGCGTGAAGTCGCCGTACCTGGTCAGCAGCCTGGTCAGCGATGGCTGCGGCATCTGCGTCGGAATCAGCTTGGCGACGCCGAAGCTCGCCATCTGCCCGGCCAGCATCAGCCGGATGCCGAGCAGATACCAGCCCGCGAGCGTGCGATAGTGCGTGCGGCGACGATCCAGCACCGACCACACCGCCGTCCCGGCCACCGCCACGACCAGGATGCAGAACAGCAGCACCCAGAAGATGGTCTGGTCGCCGACGCCGTTCGGGTACAGCTGTGCGGCAGTGCCGAACAGGCGCTCGCTGACCCAATTCAGGGCAGGCTGCATTTTCCGGATGTGCCAGTACTGAGCGTCGTAGCCCAGCCAGCGGCCGAACCATCCGGTCAGCGTGAAGACGAGCGGGGGAGTCAGTAGGCAGAACAAGCCGAAGTATACGAAGCAGAACCGAAATGCGATGCGGGTGAGCGGTTTCCAGGTCACCGCCGCATCCTCGGATCTTGGGCGGGGTCGGGATACAGGGCAGGGCAACCGTGTTCGATCGCCTCGGGGCGTAATTCGTAGTGCCAGGGTTCGTTGCGGTAGATCTGGCACAGTCCGTATGCGGCGCCGTGCCGGGACAGCCACGCACCGGCGGCGAGGCGGAGGTCGATCGCGGTGCCGGATACGTGCCCGGAGGTGTCCGCGGTGGCGACCCAGCGGGCGGCCTCCGCTTCCGAGCCGTACTTCCGGACCGCCGCACGGCGAAGCCGATTCTGGTAGGCCGGGGAACGCCATCCGCTGGTGACGTAGAACTCGACGCCCTCGGCGGCAGCGGCCGTCGCCGCTGCGCGCAGGGCGTGCAGCAGAGCGGGATCGAGGTTGGCTATTCCGGGATATTTGTCATCGAACACCGTCACGCGGCGGGGGAGGACGCCATCCTGCCTGGTACGGACGCGGGTTGGGTGAATCATGACGCCAGTCAAGGCATCGCGGTGTTGTCAGCGCGTCTGTGATTTTCGGTACGCCGACGATATGTGCGGGCTCTTAGACCGTGTCTCATATGGCCGCTTTCATCAGCTTCTTGAAGCAGGTGAGTGCGGCGGCTAGCGTCAGGAAGCCCAGATAATGAATTCCCTTGCGGTCGTAGCGAATGTTGAGCCGGTGGTAGCCGGTCAGCCACGACACGGTGCGTTCGATCACCCACCGGTGGCGGCCGAGTCGCTGGTTGGACTCGATTCCCTTGCGGGCGATGCGGACTGCGATGCCCCGGTGGCGCACCCACCGCCGCAGTTCGGGCTGGTCGTATGCCTTGTCGGCGTGCAACTTGCCCGGCCGGCGTCGCCGCGGGCCACGTCGCGACCGGACTGCCGGGATCGCTTTCACCAACGGTTTGAGCGCTTGGGAGTCGTGGACGTTGGCGGCCGAAACCGCCACGGACAACGGGATTCCCGTCCGATCGGACAGGATGTGCTGCTTGGAGCCGGGCTTGCCGCGATCGGTCGGGTTCGGCCCGGTCAGATCGCCCCTTTTTTCGCCCGTACGCTCGCCGCATCGACTACCGCCCGCGACCAGTCGATCAGGCCCCGGCTGCCCAGCTCGTCGAGTATCGCCCGGTGCAGTCGCCGCCACACGCCGGCCTGGGTCCACACCGTGAACCGGCGATGCGCCGTCGGCACACTCACACCGAACGACGGCGGGAGCATCCGCCACGCACAACCGCTGGTCAGCACATACACCACCGCCGTGAACACCGCCCGCTGGTCGGTCGGGGCGATGCCGCCGCCCTGCGGGCGCGAGGCGAACTCCGGCAGCAGCGGCTCGACCAGCTCCCACAACTCGTCCGGCACCAACCGCTGCGACAACACATCCGTCACGACCGAACATCATGCAACACAACCAATCTCGGTGCAGGCAAAACGGATTACATCCATGTGAGACACGGTCTTAGCATCGAGGGCATGCGTGTGCTGGTGGTCGAGGACGAGCCCTACATGGCCGAAGCCATTCGTGACGGGCTGCGTTTGGAGGCGATCGCGGCCGATATCGCCGGTGACGGTGACACCGCCCTGGAACTGTTGAGCCTCAATGCCTACGACATCGCCGTCCTCGATCGTGACATTCCCGGGCCCTCCGGCGACGAGATCGCCGCACGCATCGTCGCCTCCGGTAGCGGTATGCCGATCCTGATGCTCACCGCCGCCGATCGGCTCGACGACAAGGCTTCCGGGTTCGAACTCGGCGCCGACGATTACCTCACCAAGCCGTTCGCGCTCCGAGAACTCGTGCTCCGGCTGCGGGCCCTGGACCGCAGGCGCGCCCACAACAGGCCGCCCGTGCGGGAGATCGCGGGCCTGCGGGTGGATCCGTTTCGTCGTGAGGTCTATCGCGACGGCCGCTATGTCGCGTTGACCCGCAAGCAGTTCGCGGTGCTGGAGGTCCTCGTCGCCGCCGAGGGCGGTGTCGTCAGCGCCGAGGAATTGTTGGAACGGGCGTGGGATGAGAATGCCGACCCATTCACCAACGCCGTGCGCATTACGGTCTCGGCACTGCGCAAACGGCTCGGCGAACCCTGGATCATCGCCACCGTCGCCGGTGTCGGCTACCGCATCGACACAACACCCGGCACCGGGGGCGCGGGACGGGACCGTGAATAGGGAACCCGGGGTGAGCGTTCGGCTCAAGCTCACCCTCAGCTACGCCGGATTCCTCATGCTCGCAGGCGTTTTGCTGCTGGCGGTCGTGTGGGTGTTCCTGCTGCGGCATCTTCCGCCCGATAGTTTCGTCCCCACCCTCGCCAATCTTCCGTGCGTCCTCGACCCACACAACTTCGGTCCGTCCGTATTCGGCACGGCGGCAGCCGTTGTGCTGGCGTTCCTGCTGGTGTTCGGTCTCGTGGGAGGGTGGATTCTCGCCGGGCGCATGCTCGCCCCGCTGAATCGCATTACCGAGGCCACCCGGATGGCCGCGAACGGGTCGCTCTCGCACCGAATCCGGCTGCCGGGCCGCAGGGACGAGTTCCGCGAACTCGCCGACAGCTTCGACGCCATGTTCGCACGGCTGGAAGCACATGTCGCCGAACAGCAGCGGTTCGCGGCCAACGCCTCGCACGAACTGCGCACCCCGCTGGCGATCACCCAGGCCCTGCTCGACGTGGCCCGCGAGGATCCGAACCGCGACGGCGGCGAGCTCGACGAACGTCTCCGCATCGTCAATGCCCGGGCGATCGACCTCACCGAGGCACTGCTCCTGCTCAGCCGCGCCGACCGGCGGTCGTTCACCCGGGAACACGTCGACCTGTCCCTGGTGGCCGAGGAGGCCGCCGAAACGCTGCTGCCCCTTGCGGAAACGCATGGTGTCACCATCGAGACCAACGGGGATATCACTCCCACCATCGGCTCACCCGCCCTTTTGCTCCAGATGACCACGAACCTCCTGCACAACGCCATCGTCCACAACCTCCCCGAACAAGGCACCGTGCACGTTCACACCGCCGTCGCCCCCGAGTCCGTCGTGCTCACCGTCGAGAACACCGGCGACACACTCACTCCCCAGCTCGTGTCGACACTCACCGAACCGTTCCAGCGCGGCACCAAACGCATCCGCACCGACCATGCGGGTGTCGGCCTCGGCCTGGCCATCGTCAAAAGCATCGTGCAAGCGCATGACGGCACCCTCACCCTCACCCCCCGGACCGCCGGGGGGCTTCGTGTCACGGTGCGACTACCGCATAGCGGCGGCTGACGATCGGCGGGGTTGCGTTATCTGCCCACCAACCTGACCCTGCCCGAAATCGCCCGCGAACTCGGCCTTCTCGTCCACCGGTGATCACGGGGACGGTCATTCGTCGGCGGCGGGGTCGCGGTGGGTGATCCTGCCGTCGACGACCGTCGCGACGATCGGGGCCGCGGCGAGTTCGTCCGGGTCGGCGCGGAGCGGGTCGACGGCGAAGGCGGTGAGGTCCGCGCGGGTCCCGACCGCGATGATGCCGGTTTCCCGGCGGCGGCCGCGGCGAGGCGGGTGTAACCGTCCAGGGCCATGCGCGCGGTGAGGGCCTGATCCGGTTGCACCGCAGGTATTTCGGGAGCCCCGGCGGGGCGGCGCAGCTGCGCGGTGGCCAGCCCGTGCCGGGCGTCGAACGGGGCTATCGGCCAGTCGGAGCCGAGCACCACCGAGACACCGGCGTCGCGGAGGTCGCGGCAGCGCCAGGCTCGGTCGGCCCGGCCGTCGCCGAGCCGCACCGACCAGTTGTCGGTGTGGTCGGCGCGGGTGAAACGACAGTGCGCCGGTTGCATGCTCGCCACCACCCGCTGGCGGCGGAAGCGGCCGATCAACGCGGACGGCAGGGTCTCGATGTGTTCGATGCGGTGCGGCGCGGCCGCGCGGTGGCCGATGCCGTCGAGGGAGTCCAGGACGTGGCGGACCGCGGCGTCGCCGATGGCGTGGGTCGCCGTCGGCACCCCGGCATCGGCGAATGTCCTTACCGCCCTGGTGTATTCGGCGGGGTCGGGCCAGAAGCTGGAGGTCGACTGCCCGAACGTGTCGGGCCGCTCCAGCCAGGCCGTTCCATTGTCGATCGTCCCGTCGATCATGAACTTGACGCCGCCGATCCGCCACCGCCGCCCGCCACGCCCCTGCACGGCAATGAGCTCCGCCAGGCCGTCGGCGTCGATGCCGGGCACACACCACGGCGCGAACCGCAGGCGCAGCGGGAGATCCGCGAGGTCCTCCGCGGCCGCGACGACGGCGCGACTGTCTCCGTTGAAATCCATGACGTGGCCGCCGGTGAGCCCGGTGGCCGCCATCTCGGTGAGCAGGGCCTGTAACCGCGCCCCGCGCACCGCGACCGATTCGGCCGTGATGTGCTCGGCCACCAGATCCATCGCCGCGGACTCCAGCAGCAGGCCGGTGGGCCGCCCGTCCGCATCGCACACCACGCTGGCGTTCTCGGCGAATGTCCGCGGGCCGTCGACGCCCGCCCGCCGCAGCGCGGCCGGTGTCGCCAGGGCGGAGTGGGCGTCGAAGAGCCGGACGAACGCGGGCCTGCCGCCGACGGCCGCCTCGATGGCCGCGCCGTCGATTCGCCGCTCGCCGAACACATTCGGATCCAGCCCCCACCCCTGCACCCAGTCGCCGGGGGCGCACTCGGCGGCGGCCGCCGCGAGCAGCGCCCGCACCTCCGCCAGCGAGCGGGCGGCGCCGAGGTCGACCCCCGTGAGTTGCAGCCCCAGCACCGGATGGAGGTGCCCGTCGATCAGGCCGGGGGTGAGCACGGCGGCACCCAGATCGACGATCTCGGTTGCGGCGCCGCGCCATTCGCGGACATCGCGGCGGGCGCCGGTGGCGACGACCACGCCGTCGCGCATCGCGATCGCCTCGATCGGACGGTCGTCGTCGGTCAGGGTGTGCACGGTATCCGCGCACAGGACGAGGTCGGGATTCATTCGCGGACTCCTTCACAGGTGGTGAGATCGTTGGCGCCGATGCGGTGGTAGATCGCCGGGCGACGCCCGCGCATCCAGGCCGCGAGGACCCCGCCGAGCAGCAGCGTCGCCGGGACCACGGCGGCCGACAGCGCGTTGATCGCTCCCGAGCCGCCGGTCAGCAGATCGATATGGTCGACGACGAGGAACACCGCGGCGACCAGGAGAACGGTGGCCAGCACGCCGCTGCACACCGTGCCGCGAGAACCCGCAGCCGGATTGCGCCGCGTGAAATACACGACCGCGGCGATCGCCGTAAGTGCCTGCAGCACGAGCAGACCCACGACCCCGGGGGTGTTCAGCCACAGCATGAGCCGCGTGTACGGGTCCGCGCCCGCGACCGCGAACGCCGCGATCAGGACCACCGCCAGCAGCGTCTGCACCGTGCTCGCCCGGTACGGGGAGCCGTACCGGGGATGAGTCTTCCCGACCCAGGCGGGCAGCACCCCGTCCGCGGCGAGCGCGTGGGTGTAGCGGGTGATCGCGTTGTGGAAGGCCAGCTGTGCGGCGAAGACGCTGCTGATCACGAGCAGCCGCATGGTGACGGCCGCCCAGGAGCCGACATACGTTCGGGCCGAATCGAAGAACAGCCCGGTGATGTCCTCGCGGGCCACCGCGACCGCGTGCGCGCTGCCGACGGCCTGGATGACCGCCCAGGCGACAACGCAGTAGAACACCGCCATGAACCCCACCGCCGCGTAGGTCGCCCGCGGGATCGTCCGTTCCGGATTCCGGGCCTCCCGCCGGTACAGCACCGTGGACTCGAAACCCATGAAGGCGGCGAAACAGATGCCGAGCACCGCACCCATCCCGGGCCGCGTCAGCGCGGCGGGCGCGAACGACGCGGCATCGAGCCCGGCCGCCCCGCCCGCGGCCACCACCCGAATCGCCAGCAGCAGCAGGATTCCCGACTCCGCGACGAGCAGCACGCCGAGCACCTTCGCCCCGACATCGATGCCGAGCCGGGCCACCAGCAGCACCCCCGCGACACCGGCGAGCGCGAGAACCGGCCACGGCACCGCGAACCCGAACAGCTCGCGCACCGTCTGCCTCGCCTGCGCGGCGAACAATCCGTAGACGCCGATCTGCAGCAGGTTGTAGGACACGAGCGCCAGCAGGGCGGCGGCGAGTCCCCACCCCTTGCCGAGCCCGGTCGCGATATAGGCGTAGAAACCGCCCGTGCCGTCGACGTGCCCGGTCATCCGGGTGAAGGCGATCGCGAAAACCGTCAGCACCAGCCCCGCGGCCAGATAGCCGACGGGAGCGCCCACGCCGCCCACCGTGATGGCCAGCGGCGCGACGCCCGCCATCACGGTCAGCGGCGCCGCGGCGGCGACCACCATGAAAACCAGGCTGCCGGTGCCGAGTACGCCGAGTTTGAGCTGATCGATCATGGCCGTTCCTTCGGGTCGAGACCCTTAACCGAATAATATTCGGTTAAGGATTCCGCCGACCCTACCGCCCGATTGTTGATTTCGTGTCACAACGACGGAACTTGTCGCGCATACAGTGGAGGACGCATGGTGCAACGACGAAAACGGTTGCTCGACACCGAGATGATCCTCGATGCCGCCCTGGCGTGCGTCGAGGAGTCCGGGCGGCTGACGATGGCGGACCTGGCCGCCCGCCTCGGCGCGAGCGCCTCGTCGATCTACCACCATCTGCCCGGCCGCGCGGCGATCATCGAGGCGCTGCGGCATCGGATCGTCGCCACCGTCGACCCACCCGACCCCGGCGACGACTGGGCGGGCGAGATCTCCCGCTGGATGCGGTCCTATCGCGAGGCATTCGCCCGGCACCCCACCGTGATCGCGCTGCTCGTCGGGCAGACCATGACCGTCGATTCGGCCCTGCGCGGCTACGACCGCGTCGCCGCCCTGCTGCGCGTGGCGGGCGTCCCCGCCGCCGACATCGTGCCCTGGATCAGCGTCCTGGACAGCTACGCCCTCGGCTCCGCCCTCGACCTCGCCGGAGCGGGCGAACCCTGGCCCGCCGACCCCGCCGATCTCCCGGAACTCACGGCGGCGATCGAGGCGGCGCCGCACGGTCGCGCCCGCGCCGACCGAGCATTCGACCTGGGCCTGACCGCCCTGCTGGCCGGGATCGAGCGCCGGATGTAACGCGAGGATCGACGCCGCGAATTCACTAGCGATGGTCAAGGTTTTCACCGTCCTTCGGGACAAGCTGGTCGGCGGGCGCGGGCGCGCGGAACTGCCCGCGGGTCTGCTGGTTACCCGGCGGCTCGATCCCGGCGAGATCACCGTGCGGGTGTGCCGGGCCGAGCGGATCGGGCGGCACTGATTCCGCGCGATGCGGTCGGCTCGTATTTGCCGAAAGGTGTCGGTGGATTGCGCTAGCGTCCTTTTCGACGGCAGATCGAGACCCGGCCAGGGAAGGAGGCGTCTTGATCAGGCAGATGCGCAATGGTCACCGAACGGTTGCGGTATGCGCCGATTCGATGCTCGCCACAACAGTACGAGCGGTATGGGGACGTTCTAGGCTGGAAATCGGACGGCGTATGCCCAGGCGCTAGGGAGACTATGGAGATCGCTGAGGTTCCGCAGCCGGTGTACCGGCAGGCCCGCTTGGAGGACCTGCCCGCGATCGCGGCCATCGAGGCGGAGGTCTTCGAGGAACCGTATGTCTACCTCATGTTGCGCCAACTCTACGACCTGTACGGATCCGATTGGCTGGTGGCCGAACTCGACGGCATGCCGATCGGCTACGCGTTGATCCTGGAGAAGGCGGGGCGGGTGCTGCTGTTCACCTTCGCGGTCGCCCGGTCGTTCCAGTGCCGCGGCTACGGCGGGGTACTGCTCGAGCGCACCCTGGATCGCTGCCGATTATTGCGCGCCGAGGCGATCTACCTGACCGTGCGTCCCGACAATCATCCGGCCTGCAATCTGTTCAAGCAGGCCGGATTCGTCGTCATCGGCCGCGACGACCACTACTTCGGCCCGGCCGATCCGCGCTACGTCTTCGAATACCGGCTGCGGCCCCGGCGCACCGGATTCGGTCCCGAGCCGCGCGACTAGGGCTCCGGCCGCTGCCACTCGTCGCCGAACACCTTCTGCCGCAACGTCTCCAGCGTCGCCACCGCGATGCTGTCCCGCAACCGGCCGACGAGGGTGTTCCACTGCCGGGAGAATCCGGGATCGGACTGCAGCCCGGTCCACAACGCCCGCAACGCCGCCGGGGTGTGCGCGCCCGGCATCCACAGTCCCGCCAGGTGTTCCAGCAGTGGCGCCAGGATGTCCAGGCGCTCGCGGCTGTGCGGCCGGTGGCGGTTCGCCTCGTCCAGCGCGCCCGCGGTCACCGTCAGCAGCCAGTCGTGCGCCGCGAGATCCTCGCAGAAGCGTTGCGCCGCATCGAGATCGGCGCCGTCGCGGACGATCAGCCGGGCCGAGCGGGTGAGGTCGTCGTCCATGTGCAGCGACAGCGCGGGCCCCGCGCCGCCGCCGACCACCGCGGTCCAGCGCAGCCGGGTGATGCCCGCCCGCACCGGCGGACTCTGGTCCAGCCGGGCGTCGGCGCGCACCCGGGCCAGCAGCCGCTCGCTGATCGAGGCCAGATCCAGGATGTCCGGCCCGGCCGCGCCCGTCAGGTAGCCGTCGGCCAAAGCCGCACTGGCCGTGGCCCGTTCGGGAATGCGGCTGATCGCCTCGGTGACGCCGACCCGGCTGATGTAGTGCGACCACGGCTGCCGCCGCCGTTCGCTCGCGCGCACCACCCGGGTGCGGGCCGAGGACTGCACCACCCGGCCGCCGGTCAGCGCCACGCTGGTGGCCACCGTGCCCACCACGCGCGCGGTCGCGCCCTCGGGCATCGCATTGCCGCCCAGGCGCACCTCGCAGTCCACCCCGACCGCCAGCGTCGGCGAAATCGCCAGGGAGCCGGGGCGTTCCCGCCATCGCACGGGGCGGCCGGGCATCAGGGCCAGCAGTTCCCCCGCCTGGGGCCGGGCCAGCGCGGTGGCCGACGGCAGCAGACCGGTGCGCACCTCGCCGAGCACGACCAGGGGCGTTGCGGCGGCCATCTCAGGCTCCGTCGAGCAGCAGGTGCGATAGGCGTTCGCTGACCCGTGCCGGTACCGTGACCGGAATGTGTTCTGCCGCACCGGATGCGGTGATCAGCTCTGCGACATCGTCGTCGAGATCGAGGTGATCGAGGATGAGCAGCACGGCGTGCTCGATGCCGAGGTAGCGCTTGGGGAGCATCGACAGCGCCTTGTACGCTGCGAAGGGCGCGGCCTGCGGATTGAGCTGGAGCAGCGGCGGCACCTCGAACCAGTTGTGCGGCCAGGGGTCCGCGAGCGGCCACGGATACGGCTCGGCCACCGCGGCGCCGTGATACCGCAGCATGCCCAGCCGCAGCAGGTGCCACACCGCGGCCAAAAACGGGCACGACCAGCGGGTGGTGGCGACGCCCCCGGCCCCGACCTGCTGGCTCCACAGCTGCACGTCCAGGAAGATCGAGTGCTCGCGCCGCCCGAACTCCTCCGGCGGCCGATACGTCCGGCCCCGCATCGCCTGCGGCGGTTCGTGTTCGGAGGAGCGGCGGCCGTTGCACAGCCACCCGGATTCCGCGGTGGGCGGGCGGCGGCCGCTGTCGGGCGGCGCGGGCTCGGCGACGATGCGGGCGGCCACCATCTCCGCCACCGCCAGCGACTCGCCCAGCGGCACGCCGTCGACGAAGCGCTCGGTCTGCCAGCAACCGGATTCCCGTGCGAGATAATCGATCACGAGCCCGGCGTCGCTCGCGGCGCCGAGCAGGTTACCGAGAATCTTCGCCGCGTCGGTGTCGGGCTGGAAGTAGTCGTCGATCAGATAGCAGGTGCTGATCCGGGCGTCGGCGCCGAATTGTATTCGCGCACTGTCCCGGAACGCCGCCACCAGCGGCACCATCCGGCGGAATTCGTCGCGCAGCCGATCCGCGGCCCCGACGATGTCGTTGAGGTAGAAGTGCCCGACCTCGATGGACAGATGCGACAACGGCACCGCCGCGATGCGTGGCTGCTCGGTGGCCTCGCTGTATCCCCGCACGATCTACAGCCTTTCCCAGGTGGCGGCATCGACCACCCGTTCCATCCGACCGCCGCACGCCGACACTTAGAGTGTGCCTCCGGTTCGTCCGATCGGCCAGACGGACAACCTCCCCAACCGGGATTTCCCCTGCGACCGTACCCATTTCACCCCCGCGGGCAAGTCGGCTGCATAGCCACGCGTGTGCGGAAATCGTTGCCGCCCGTATGCCCTCACATCACCCGGGTGCGTTTCGATCTCATCATCCGAGCACGCTTCGCCCTCGCCATCCGGCGCTTTGCCGTCGTCATGCGGGCGTGCTGATCCCCGTCATCCGGCGCTTTGCCCCGTCATCCCGGGCGCGCTTTGCCTCGTCCTCCGGGGCGCTTTGCCCTGTCATGCGGCGTTTCGCCCCCGTCATCCGGGCGTGCTTCGCCCCGTTATGCGGCGTTTCGCCCCCGTCATCCCGGCGTGCTTCGCCCCCGTCATGCGGGCGTGCTTCGCCCCCATGATCCCGGCGTGCTTTTGGCCGGGATCACCACCAGCCCAGTACAGGCTGGAGTTTCCGGCCCAGTTCGGGGGCGAGGGAGCGGGAGTAGGTGCTGGTGAGGTGGTGTTCGTCGTGGTAGATCAAGACATTGCCCTCGACCACGGGGCAGACGTCGGGTTCGCAGACGGCGTCGGTCAGGTCGATGGGGAAGACATTGGGGAATGCGGCGGCGGCCGCGAGGGCGGGATCGACGGGGCTCAGGGCGTCCTCGCGTCGCATTCCGCAGCTGACCGGGGTGCCGCGATGCGCCAGGCAGTCGATGGCGCGGTAGCGAATTCCATTGCGCCGCAACCATGGAGTGTCGCGGATGGCGACCACGTTCAGGCCGCGGTCGTGCAGCGCCGACCACACGTCGAGGTATTCGGCGGGCGTCTCGTCGCCGCCGTCGTCGACCGGCCGGGTGCCGGTGGTGAACACCCAGTCGGGGCGCTCGGCGCCCAGCAGATCCACCACGTCGCGGGACCAGTCGCGGCAGTCCGGATTGGGCTCGCCCTTGTACATCGGGTCGTCGGCGAGGGTGAGCGGGCAACCCATCTTGAGGTGCACCAGGATTCGGAATCGGTGCTGTTCGGCGAGGATCTGCAGGGCGGGCATCCAGTGCTCGGCGTGCGAGTTGCCGACCACCGCTAGGGTGCGCTCGGCGCCGAGATCGCCGTAGGTGCAGGTGATTACGTCGCGGGTGTCCCAGTCGGCGATGCAGCCGTCGCGGGTCGGGAACGGCAGCTCGGCGGGCGCCTCCGACACCGTGGGCCGCATCGGCGCGCTCGGCACCGGCAGCCCGCTCGCCAGCGCCTCCGCGCCCGGATAGCGGTCGGCGTCCAGATAGGCCACCGGCCGTGCGGGATTCGCCTTCGCGACCAGCTGCCAGCCGAACGCCGACCCGGCCACCGCGATCCCGGTCAGCGAGACCAGCGCACCCACCGCGTACCGGGACCGTCGCGGCACGTTCACCCGAATCGGCTTGGCGCGCAACGGCTCCTCGACGAAGCGGTGGGTCAGGTAGGCCAGCACCAACGACAACCCGAGGACGAGCAGCCCGGTCTCGAAATCCGCGCTCGCCGCACCGGTTTCGGTGAGCACCACGATGAGAATCGGCCAGTGCCACAGGTACAGCGCGTAGGCGAGCTCGCCGAGCAGGACCGGTGGCGCGGCGGCGAGCAGCCGATTGGGCAGCGGCAGCCGGTCCGGGGCGAGGCCCGCGCCCGCCACGATCAGCGCCGCGGCCGCACCCACCGGCAGCAGCGCGGCCGGGCCCGGGAACCGGTGCACGCCGTCGACCAGCCAGCCGCACAGCACGACCGCCGCCAGCCCGGCGGTGCCGAGCACGAGCCGAACCAGCCGCCCCGGCGCCAGATACGGCACCGCCAGCGCCAGCCCAGCGCCCGCCAGCAATTCCCATGCGCGCGCGGCACTGTCGTAGTAGTTCCAGCCCTGATGGGTCGAAACACCGTGCGCGGCATAGAGGAACGACGCGACCGCCGCCACCGCGATCACCCCGGCCGCCACCGGGCGCGCCGACTCCGGCCGTCCCAGCGCCCGGCACACCCACGCCACCGCCGCGATCGCCAGCAGCGCGGCGAGATAGTACTGTCCCTGCACCGCCATCGACCACAGATGCTGCAGCGGGCTCACCGACGGATCGGCGGCCAGATAGTCCGACCATGACAGCGCCAGCTGCCAATTCTGGTAGTACAGCAGCGAAGCGATGGTCTGCCGCGCGATATCCGACCACTGCGTGAACGGGCGCAGCGCCACGGTCGCGGCCAGCACCGCCGCCAGCACCACGACCAGCGCCGGAAGCAGTCGCCGGGCGGTGCGCCGCAGGGTAACCAGCACGCCCGCCGACCCGGTCGAGCCGACGCGGCGCAGCAGCGAGCCGGTGAAGAAGTATCCGGACAGCACCAGGAACACATCGACCCCGCCGGACACCCGCCCGACCCAGACGTGGAAGATCGCGACCAGCGCGATGGCGATGCCGCGCAGCCCGTCCAGGTCGCGACGATGACCGCTCGCCCCGGACGGGGTGGTGGCGGTCGCCGTTGCGATCGTCGCGGCGCCCGTCACCGCGTCGGCGTGCACCGGTCGCGGACCGGCGGGTGAACGGCGAGTGAAAGGGACACGCCATCTCTCTTATCACGGGATCCGAAGAAGGGTCCAATTGCGGCGCGGCCGCGCTACGTTGGAGCGGTGACGCTCCCTGCCCTGGTACGACCCGTCGTGCGCGGCGTGAATGCCGCGATGGTCGCCGCGACCCGCCTGCCGCTGCTGGGTCCGCTGCTGCGACGCGGCATAACCGAGATCACCTACGTGGGCCGCCGCTCCGGGCGTACCTTCCGCACCCCGGTCGGCTATCGCCGCGACGGTGACGAGGTCTCGATCATCGTGCTGATGCCCGACCGCAAGACCTGGTGGCGCAACTTCCTCGCCGCGGGCGGCCCGATCGCGGTGCACCTGGACGGCGTCGACCGCCCCGGGCACGCCGTCGCCCGTCGCGACGAGCGCGGCCGCGTCACCGTCACCGTGCGCTTGGACCCCGAGGGCTGATCCGGCGCCCGCTATGGCCGCGGAATCCCGTTGATCAGCAAGGGGATTCGCGCGGCGTAATCGGTGGGCAGATAGGCGATCCGGCTGCGGGTCCACGGCTGGCCCGATTCCGGGTCGTAGCGATCGGGCATCGCGATCCCGGCGGGCGCGTACGCCCGGAAGCCGTGCGCGGCCGTGGTGCGGGTGGCGCGCCACCGATGGTCGGCGAACGCGATCACCCCCGCGGTGTCGCCCGCCACGAGCGGTCCGCGCAGCGCGGCGACCTTGGCGGCCGCCCCGTCGGTGGACAGGTAGGCGAGGGTGCCGTCCGGGCGGCGGTCGGCCGCGACGGGGACCACATCGGTCAGGCCGTACCGCGCGCGCAGCACGTCGGCGATCGGGGTCTGGGCGTAGACCGGGATCGCCCGATCGCCCCGCGCGGCGACCACGGCGGCGGCCAGCGCCTCGTTCACCGGGCCGGGCTCACCCTCGGTGCGCTCGGGATCGGCACCGGCCGGGATCCGATTGCCGAAGCTGTAGGCGATGATCAGGGTCAGCCGATCGGGGGCGATGGTGGGGACGGTCCACATGTCGGTGACATTCGGTTCGGCGTGTTCTCATCGGCTCGTGTCCGGTCGGTCCGCACTACCTGGCCGTGGACGCTGCGCGGCGGACGGTGGTCGATGCGTGGCACGAACGATGTGTGGTGGTCGGGGCAGCGAATCCGGGTAGGTCGGCGGTTGCTCCATGTAGTCGGCCAATACCTCGGGCGCGGAACGGTCTTCGATATCGCGGTAACCCAGGTCGCCCAGCACTCGCGCGAACTCCTCGGCGGTGAAGTACGACCGCCACGGCTCGCCCAGCGCGGCCACCCGGTCGGCCCGCGCGGTCATGGCCGCCTGCGCGGCACCGTTCTCGGTGGCGGGCGGATACAGGTAGTCGAGCACCACCCGCACCGGGGCCGCCTGTTCGGCTATGAAACGCAGTGTGCCGGTGATGGTTTCGGGCGTCAGATAGAACACGACACCCATCCAGGCGAATACCGTCGGGGCCGTGCGGTCGAAGCCCGCGGCGGCCAGGCCCGCCGCCAGGGTTCCGGTCTCGAAGTCGACCGGGGCGAAGGTCAGCGAGGTCGGGATCGCAATGTCGGCCTCGGCCAGCCGCTGTCGCTTCCACGCCTGGGTGTCGGGGTGGTCGACCTCGAACACCCGCAGCCCCGGGTGCGGGTTGCGGCAGCCGAACGTGTCCAGCCCCGCCCCCAGGATCACGGCCTGCCGGGCGCCGTCGGCCACCGCCTCGGCAATGGTGTCCTCGGCGAATCGGGCGCGGCCCGCCAGGAACAACCGCCGCAGCCGCGGCCACTCGTCCCCGCTGTCGTTCGTCTCGCCGAGCTCGGCGGCCGGAATGCCCGCGATCGGCACCGCGAGTTCGTCGGTGAACACCCGCGGCTCCGCGGCGACCTGGTGATACGCCCGCGCGTACGCGGTGGCCAACGCGGTCCGGCTGGGTTGTCCGTTCATAGGCGCCAATCTATGCCCGCCCGCCGCGAGCGGGCCCCGGATGCCCGGGGTGATCTGGGCCGCATTCGGCGCGCCGCCGGAACGCCGGTCGGTTGCCGGTCGTTGGAGGGGTGGCGTCGCGCTGCCGGGACGGCGGGCCGCCGGACCGATGTCGACAGGACGTGAGGCGACTGGCATGCGAAAAGAATTGCGCAGGTGGGGCGGTCGAACAGCGCTCGCGGGACTGGTGGCCTCGATGCTGGCGGCGGTGCCGGGATTCGCGGTCGCGGCCCCTGTCGCGGCGGGTGCCGATGGTTCGCGCATCGACCACGTGGTCACCACCGACGCCCGGCGCTCCACCGTCTACGTGTACTCGGCCGCCATGGACCGGGTGATCGCGCTGGACCTGCTCCGCCCCGCCGACACCAGCCGCCCGCGGCCCACGCTGTACCTGCTCGACGGGGCGGAGGACGGCATCGGCGCGAACGGCGCCGAGACCTCGTGGGAGACCAAGACCGACCTGGCCGCCTTCACCGCCGATCAGAACCTGAACGTGGTGACGGTCCTGGACGGCCGCTACTCCTACTACACCGACTGGGCGGCCGACGATCCCCGGCTGGGCCGCAACAGGTGGACCACCTTCCTCACCCGGGAACTGCCGCCGCTGCTGGATTCCTATCTGGGCGCCTCCGGGCGCAATGCCATTGCGGGAGTATCGATGTCGGCGACCTCGGCGCTCGCGCTGGCCGAGGCCGCGCCGGGCCTGTACCGCAGCGTCGGATCCTTCAGCGGCTGCGACCAGACCAGCGTCGATCCCGGCCGCCGCTACCTGCAGGCGGTGGTGCTGTCCGGCGGCGGCAATCCGTGGAATATCTGGGGCCCCGACGGCGCACCGGGCTGGGCCGCCAACGATCCCTCCACCGACGCGAATCTGATGAAGCTGCGCGGCGTGGACCTCTACATCGCCGCGGGCACCGGCGGACCCGCCACCGACGGCCGCCCGGCCAATCCGTCCGGCGGGATGCTGGAATCGGTGGTGGCCGACTGCACCCACCGATTGCAGGACAGCACAACCCGATTGGGCATACCCGCCACCTACCGCTACGTTCCCGGCGGTCAGCACGCCTGGCCGTACTGGCAGGACGATCTGCACGCCGCATGGCCCGAACTCACGCGTCCGCTGGGCATCACCTCTTGACGGCCACCGCCGCGTAACCGTCCAGCGGGCGGACCTCCGGCTCCGGCTCGTCCGGATCGGGACGCCACCGCGCCAGATGCACCAGGCCCGGCTCGATCGGCACGAGATCGCCCAGCAGCTCCAGGATTTCGGCTCGTGTGCGGAGCCGGTCGCCGCGACCGGTGACCTGCGCGGTCACGGCCAGCATGCGTTCGAGTTGTTCGCTGGGGCCCTCCCGGGTCAGGTGTGACAGCGCGAGATGGCTGCCCACGGCCATGGTTTCGCGCAGCCGCGCGAAAAGCCTTGCCGCCACCGCGTCGTCGCCCACGAAATGCAGCACCGACACCAGCAGCACCGCGATCGGGCGGGTGAAGTCGAGCAGCTCGGTGACCTGCGATTGCTCCAGGACGCCATCGATGTCGGTGAGATCGCCGTGTACCGCGGTCGCATTCGGATTGTCGATGAGCATGCGGCGGCTCATGGTGACCGCCACCGGATCGATGTCCACATACACCACCCGGGCCGCCGGATTGCGACGCTGCGCGATCTCGTGCACATTGCCCGCGGTGGGAATTCCGGAGCCCAGATCGAGGAATTGGTCGATGCCCGAGTCGGCGAGAAAGCCGACCGCGCGTTGTAGGAAGGCCCGATTGGCGCGGGCGGTGCGCGGCACCTCCGGAATGATCTCGCGCATCCGGGCGGCGATGCGCCGATCTATGTCGAAGTTGGCGAACCCACCGAGGAGATGGTCGTAAACTCTTGCGGGACTAGGGATCCGAGGATCGATGTCGTCGGCCGCCCAGTCCGGTAGAAGCGGTTGCACCGGCTCATCCTAGGCCGAGGACCCCGGCTCCCGCGGTCACGTCGATGCTGTGCAGCACCCAGCGATTCGGCCCGGCGGCCTTGGCCCGATACAGCCCGGCATCCGCCGCGTCGAGCAGCTTCTCGGCGTCGGTGCCGGCCACCGGGGTGACCACCGCCCCGATGCACGCCGAGATCGTCAGGCAGTGGCCGGCCACGCTGATCGGTTCGGCGAGCGCGTTGAGCAGCGTCTCCGCGATCGCCCCCACGCGTGCGGCGTCGCACGGCGGCCCGAACAGCACCACGAACTCGTCGCCGCCGACGCGCGCGAGCATCGAGCCCACCGCGCGGGCGGCCAAGCGGTTGGCCACCGCGGTCAGTAATCGGTCGCCGACGCCGTGCCCGTACGTGTCGTTGACGGCCTTGAAACCGTCGAGGTCGATGAAGCCCAGGCCGATCCGATCGTCGGGCCCGGCGTCGGCGATGATCTTCGACAGCGCGTCCACCAGCTGCCGCCGGTTGGGCAGCCCGGTCAGCGGGTCGTGGCGGGCCTGCCGGTGCAGCTCGGCCTGCAGGGCGCGGCGCTGCGTGGTGTCCTCGCCGACCACGAGCAGATACGCCGTGCGGCCGCCGGTTTCGGGCACCAGCGTGATCGCCCACGCCGCCCAGCCGACCGCGCCGTCGGCCCGGACGTAGCGCACCTCGAGGCGCTCGGTGCCGGACCCGGCCGCGATCAGGTTCTCGAAGACCCGGGTCTGCACCTCCTCGCGGTCCTCCGGGTCCACCAGCTCGGCCACCGGCCGCCCGCGCAGCTCCGCCGGGGTGGCGCCGACCATGGCGGCGAAGGTGGGATTGACGTCCACGACCCGGCCCGCGGTGTCGCCGATGCCGATGGCGATCGCGGCATTGTCGAACACCACCCGGAACCGGACCTCGGCGGCGTGCCGGGCGTCGGCCATGGCCGCGTGCAGCATCTCCTGGTGGCGGGCCCGGGTTGCCAGCAATTCCTCGGTGTAGCCGCGCGACAGTTCGCCCAGGGCCGGGACGAACCGGTCCGCGTGCGGGGCCACCAGATTCGCCAGCGGCGCGAGTACCGCGGCCGTGCGGGCCACCACCTGGGGATCGGTGAGATTGGCGTGGACCAGCTCCGCGCCGACGGTGCGGGCGGCCACCGGATCGAACGACTCGGCCGTGATGGCGGCGACCAGCCGGTGCAGCAGGTCCACGAGCATCCGGTCGAGCTCGCGTAAAGGCATCGGGATGAAGCCGGTGTCGGCCAGGGCTACCCGCCACTGCCGCGCCAGCTCCGCGAGCGCGCTCTCTCCTGTCACGCAAATCCACCCCCGCCCGGATCCGACCTGCAACCAGCGACTGCGGGAACGGCGTGGCGCCGTACCAGATTCACAGGCTACCGCGTCCGCGGCCTACCGCCCGCCACCGGGACGGTTGTCCGGCGCGTTGCGCGGAAGCTGTCGGTTGGCTGTGAATCTCGTTGCGACGCTGCCGATCCGGTTGATTACAGCCTACCCTGGGAATGGGCTGCGGCATACATGTCCCCCGATCGGGCCGCAACCCGCACAAGCGCGCTCGCCGAGAATCTCTTCCCTCATCCCCTCGGCGGGCGTGCTACATATTTGCTGGGTTGGCCGAAGTGGATGAAGTCGCCGGGCTCGGAGACCGTCGGGTCTGTTCTGGATTGCGGAGAAAGCGATCACAGGTGCGCGGCGAAATCGTGGGGGTTGCCCGTGATTATGAGACCGGCTGGGTTCGGATTATTTGCGCAGGTGGCGTAGTTGTCCCGGCCAAAAGCATGCCGGGATGACGGGAACGTACGCCGGGACGACGGGAACCTACGCCGGGACAACGGGAACCTGCGCCGGGATGACGGGAACGTACGCCGGGACGACGGGAAGGTACTCCGGGATGGCGGGAAGGTACGCAGGGATGACCGGAACGCATGCCGGGGCGGCGGGGAGGGGCGGGCGCGCCGTGCCCCTGATTCCGGGGGCAAAGCGCGAGCGTCGTTACTTGCTGGCTTTGTGATAGGCGGCGACGATCTCGGAGGAAATTCGGCCGCGCGCGGAGACGTTGTAGCCGTGTTTCTTGGCCCATTCCCGGATGGCGACCGTTTGCTCGCGGTCGGCGGCCGACTTCGGGCGGGCGGTGACCGCGCCCTTCAAACGGCCCACCTTGCGGGCCTTTTCCGTCCAGGGCTCGAGTGCTCCCCGCAGCTTGCCGGCATTCAGCGTGGACAGATCGATTTCGTAGGCCGCACCATCGATCGAGAACTGTACGGTCTCATCCGCTTTGGACTTCCCGTCGAAATCGTCGATGAGTGTGACGGTGACCTTCTTGGCCATGAGTGAGCCCTTTCGCACGGACACGGATCAACTCGGATTGTCTATACCGTACCTCAGCGCCGTCGAATGCAGCGAATCCGGCGTTATTCGGCGTTTCCGACGCGTGCCAGGAATGCCGGAATGAAGCGAAAACAATCCGGTCCCTCGGCAATTCCGCCCCGGCCCATTCGGATATGTGAATGTGCCGCGCGGAGCCGCCGCGGTGCTCGTCGCCGGTGGTGTGCACCCGCCCGACCGGCGCTTACGTCCGGCCGGGGCTCAGTGCGGGAGCGAGCCGGTGATATCGATGCGGGGAATGCGGCCGATGTCCATCAGCAGTTCGCTGCGCAGGGTCCCCAGCGCGAAGTCGACCACCCGGCCCGCCCGATCGTGAATTCGCTGGTGCATGAGCATCACCGGCTCGCCGGGCAGCACGTGCAGCAGATCGGCGGAGTAGTCGTCGGCGAGCGCGGCCTGCAGGCTCACGTCGCAGCTGGCGAGGTCGACGCCGCCGGAGTACAGCAGCGCGTAGAAGTCGCGCCGGAACAGGGCCTGATCGAGCCGCGCGGCCTCGGGCCCGCGAACATAGTTGGTGAACACCGCGATCGGGTCCTGATCGGCGAGCGCGACGTATTCGATGCACAGGCAGTCGTCGCCGACGCGGGTGTCGTCGAGCTGATCGGCGACCACCCGCGGCGCCGGGGACCACGCCCAGTGCAGCAGCCGCGGCGTCATCCGGCCGAGCCGCAGATATTCGTCGAACGGTCGCTCGGCGGGCGGCATCGCGCCGGAGACGACGTATTCCGGCCGCACCGCGACGGTGCCCAGCCCGCGCCGCCGTTCGATCAGCCCGTCGGTGCGCAGCAGATCCAGCGCCTCCCGCACCACGTCCGGCGGCGCCTGGAAGTGCGTGATCAGCTCGGCCTCGCCGGGCAGCCGCCCCGAGCCGAACTCTCCGGTGCGCAGGGCGATGCGCAGCAGATCGCGCAGGCGCCGGGCGGACAGGTGCGAGGCTGCCGGTAGCAACTCCCGCACCTGATCGGACTCGGTCGGCTCGGGGCGCTGGTCGCTGGGGAACATGGCCGTAGCGTGCCCATTCCGGAGTGCGGCCGCAAGGTGCCCCCGCGTCAAGCTCCCATTACACGCGCGAATTCAGCAGCGCCAGGATCTCTTCGGTGGTCACCGTCTCGCCCAGCCGCGGGAAGATCCTGGTGACGCTGTGGTCGTGCGAGTCGGCGTCCCGGTCGGCGGACGCGTCGGTGGCGATCGTCACGTGGTAGCCGTGCTCGTGCGCGGCGCGGGCGGTGGACTCGACGCCGATGCTGGTGGCGATGCCGCCCAGCACGATCCCGGTGACGCCGCGACGGCGCAGCTGCAAATCCAGCTCGGTGCCGTGGAACGCGCCCCACTGGCGCTTGGTGATGAGAATGTCGGAGGGCTGCACCTCCAGCTCGTCGACCAGTTCGTCCCAGCCCGCCGGGAAGGGGCCCGCCATGCGCGGGGCCTCGGTGCGTCCGGGCGGGGTGTCGGAGCCGTCCGGCGCGAACGACACCCGCACCAGCACGACGGGCAGCTCGGCCTTGCGGAATGCCCGCGCCAACTCGGCGCCGCGGCCGACGACGTCGGGGGCGGCGTGCGGCACGGTCGGCGCGCCGGCGATGCCGCGCTGCAGGTCGATGAGGACCAGCGCGGTGCGCGGGTCGAGGGTGGTGGCGGGCATGAAGGTTCCTCTCGGCTGTCGGGGTGAATAGGGGGCTCAGGGTTCGAGGAGGCGGCGCAGCAGCGGAATCGCGGTGAGCAGCGAATCCTGTTCGGCGCGCGACAGTTTCGTCGCGATGGCCTGAGCGAGCCAGTCCTCCTTGGCAATACGGGCGGCCTCGATCAGCCGCTCTCCCGCAGGGGTCAGCGACAGCAGCTGCTGCCGCTGATCGGTGGGATGCGGTGTGCGCGTGACCAATTCGCGCTCCTCCAGCGCGGCGAGGGTCAGCCGCATGGACTGCGGCCGCACGCTCTCCGCGCGGGCGAGCGCGGCCACGGTGGCCGGGCCGTCGGTGACCAGGCGGCTCATCACCACCGCCTGCGACGGCGTCACGTCGACATCGGAGCGGGCGGCCCGCAGCTGCCGCAGCAGGCGGCCGACGACGACCCGCAGGTCCGCGGCCGCCCCGGCGAGGTCCGCCGCGGACCGTCCGCCCGGTTGCTTCGACACCCGCACGAGTCTAAACAAGACAGGGAAACTTGCAAGTTTTACTGTCAAAACTGCCAGACCTGCGCGGCATTCATTGCGCTGTCCGCGCTCGGGTGCTATCGACGGCAACGGCCGGGTGGCGCGTCGCGCGCCACCCGGCCGTCCTCGCCGGTTCGTGCTAGCCGGTGATTTGCTGGAAGATCTTCACGCCGACCAGGACCACGGCGAGCAGCAGGTACCCGCGCAGGGCGATCATTCCCGCCGTGCGCAGCGGGGAGAAGCCCGGGCGCTCCAGGGTGTCCAGGGCCGGGGTGCGCCAGATGTCGCGGTCCTGGTCCAGGATCGCCTTGCGCTCGGACCGGGACAGTCGGGTGGAGTCCAGCTCCTCGACCTGGTCGGGGTCGAGGCCGCCGAGTTCGGCCGCGGTCCGCTCGGCCGCCCGGCGCTCGGCGCGGTGCCGGGCGAGGGCGACGGCCAGGCCGCCGAGCACGCCGACCAGCGCGCCGACGGCGAAGCCGATCTCCAGCGTGGTCTGCGACAGATCGTGGAAGAACGTCGTCGCGGTGAGCGCCAGCGACAGCAGCACCAGCGACCACACGATGATGCCCGCGACGATGTTCTGCCGGGTGGTGTTGACCCACGGGCCCAGCACGGCCTTGTCGTTGCACAGCAGCACCAGGAACACCGTGGCCGACGGCAGCAGCACCCCCGCCAGCGCCTGCACGCCCTGGGTGATCAGGCCCAGCACGTGGTCCGGGCTGAACGCGACCGCGGCGGCGATGCCCAGCAGCAGCGCGTAGGCCAGGTAGAACACCGGCGCCTCGCGGACCTTCCAGTGCAGCGAGTGCCGCTTGCCCATGGTGTCGCCGAGGGCGTAGGTGGTGGCCAGCGCCACGGCGTTGGCGCCGATCAGCGAGGCGTCCAGCAGCAGGATCGCGAACAGCGCGCCCACGGTGTTGCCCATGTGGTCGTGCAGCGCGTGCGCGGTGGCCCCGGCGTCGGTGAAGTTGCCGAAGGCGTCGGTGCCCGCCAGGCCGAACGCGGCGGCCGCCATGATCGCCACGGCGCCCAGCATCACCACGACGATGCCGACCCACAGGTCCACCCGCTCGTAGCGGATCCAGCGCGGGGTGATGCGCTTGTCGACGATGTTGGACTGCTGGAAGAACAGCTGCCACGGCGCGACGGTGGTACCGACGATCGAGACGACGAGCAGCAGCAGCGTCGAGTTCAGCCCACCCGGGAAGGACGGGATGACGCCCTTGGCGGTCTCGGTCACGCTGGGGTGCACCATGATCGCCAGCGGGAACATGACGATATTGATTGCGATGAGCGCGAACAGGAATCGCTCCCAGCGCCGGAACGACCCGCCCGCGACGACCGCGAACAGCAGCACCGCGGCCAGCGGCACCGAGATCGACTTGGGCAGCCCGAAGTAGCCCAGGGCCATGGAGACGCCGATGAATTCGGTGACGATGGTGAGCGCGTTGACGATGAACAGATCGCCCACGCTGAACGCGCCCCAGAACTTGCCGAACCGGGAGAAGATCAACCGGGCGTGCCCGACCCCGGCGACCGCGCCGAGCCGGACCACCATCTCCTGATTGACGTAGAGGACCGGGATGAGCAGCGCCAGCGTCCACACCAGCGCCATGCCGTAGTTCTGGCCCGCGTTGGCGTAGGTCGCGACGCCACCGGCGTCGTTGTCGCCGACCATCACGATCAGGCCGGGGCCGATCACGGCCAGCAGCATGCGGAATCGCTGCCAGCGCCCGCGGCCCTCGGTGGTGTCGTGCTGACGAATGGTGCCCAGCGCCCCGACGATGTCGCCGACGTGCGCGGAATCCATGACGGCGCCGTGGGTGGTGGTGTCGACCGGATCCGGTGCGGTGACGGTGCTGCTGTTGCGGCGGGTCCCGCCATTGGAGAAGAAGGCCATGGCCGTCCCTCCCTTCCTGAAATCTTTTGTCTTACTGCGTGTCTCGTCGGGCGGCGGATTCAGTGCGCGCCGTGGCGATCAGGAGTGGGACGACGCCGACCTTCATCTCCGGCGCCGCGGCCACGACACTCGGCCGCGCTGGGTGTGCTCATCGAAACTTCCTCGGGTTCTTCGGACACGGCGAACACGCCGGCCCGCGAAATCGACCGGCGTGCTCGAAACGGTGTGCGGCGCATGGGATTACCCGGCCGCGACGACGGCCCCTACCGGTGGTAGGGGTGGCCGCCCAGGGATGCGGTGACGACGGCCAGCGGGGTGTGCGAGGCCCGCAGGTTGTGCCGCTCCTCGGGGGTGAGCTGGTAACGGGCGCGAACCCGGCGAGCCGAGCCCAGTGCGGTCACGAGCGAGCCCTGACGGGGGAACACGGTGAAGGTCATGGCAATGCTCCTTCATGAAAAGGCAGCTGCCACAGCAGTTTCCGCGCATGCCAAAATGGCCGAAGCCGGATTGTGGTTCGGAATCAGGCGGTCACGGTGCCGCAGCAAGCTGGGTGCGAAACGGGTTTTCGAACCGGACTCGGATACGGACTATCGCCGGACTTCATTTCGTCCCTTCACCTCCTTGCTGCCAGGACGCACGTGCGCGTCGGTACTCGGCGTCAACCGCGTAGTAATGGGGGGCTCAACCCGCCGAACGAGGGCGGGATGCTGCACCCCTCTCGTCAGAGCTTCGGCACTGAACGACGTATCCCCTCGCGGGAAGCCACTTGGGATCACCCCTTAATCCGGGAAGATCTGTCCTAACCCTGGGCGTCTCTCGACGTCGTGGGGTCAGTGGCCTGTGTTCGAACAGGAGCCTCGCCTAGCGAGGTGCTGACCATGAAATGGTGGACCCCATACCGTGATAAGTCAAGTCGGACGCGCCGGTGGGCGAAATGTCCTGTCGATCAACGGATTTGACATCCGAGCGCGTCGGGTTAGCGGTGGGATTGCGGACTCGCTCCGAGCCGGTGTGACCTCGCCGACTTTGTACACATAGGCATGTATGCATATGATCGGGAGGGTGGCCCGAACAGACAGAGAGGGGAACGTGATGGGTGTCGGACACGCGCATGGCAACGCGTCCGCAAATGGTCACGCGCACGGTGGGCATTCGCACGTACACGCCACGCCGGACAGCGACCGGCGCTGGCTGGCGGGCGCGCTCGCCGTCATCGCGGTCTTCATGGTCGGCGAGGTGACCGTCGGCATCCTGGCCGGATCGCTGGCCCTGCTGTCCGACGCCGCGCACATGCTCACCGACGCGGCATCGATCGTGTTGGCGCTGTGGGCCATTCGGCTCGCGGCGCGCCCCGCGGCCGGGCGGATGACCTTCGGCTGGAAGCGGGTGGAGATCCTGTCCGCCCAGGCCAACGGCCTGACCCTGCTGCTGCTGGCGGCCTGGCTCGGCTACGAGGCCGTCCGCCGCCTGATCACCCCGCCCCCGGTGACCGGTGGCCTGGTGCTCACCACCGCCCTGATCGGCGTGGTGGTCAATCTGCTCGCGACCTGGATGATCTCGCGCGCCAATCGCACCAGCCTCAATGTCGAGGGCGCCTATCAGCACATCCTCAACGACCTGTTCGCGTTCATCGCCACCGCCGTGGCCGGTGTCGTGATCGTGCTCACCGGCTTCGAGCGCGCCGACGCGATCGCCACCCTGGTCGTGGTGGCCCTCATGCTCAAGGCCGGTGTCGGCCTGGTTCGCGCCTCCAGCCGGATCTTCCTCGAGGCCGCGCCCGTCGATCTGGACCCCACCGCGATCGGCCGCGCCATGGCCGCGCGGGACGGCGTGGTGGAGGTGCACGACCTGCACATCTGGGAGATCACCTCCGGCTCGCCCGCGCTCTCGGCCCACGTGCTGGTGCAGCCGGGCCGCGACTGCCACGCCGTGCGGGAGGATCTGGCGCACTGGCTGGCCGACGATCATCACATCGAACACGCCACCCTCCAGGTCGATCATGCGCAGCCGGAGCTGATCCAGTTGGGTTCCGCCGCCGGTGCCCACTGCGAGGATTCGCACGGGCCGACCCATCGGTCCGATCGCGCGAACTGACCCGGGGCCATCCGGCCGTTTACCCGAATGATCCGAATTGTCCGGTCCATCACCGGGTTCGGATGAGGGGGCCGCGCGGCCGGGTGGATACTGGCTGCCGTGGCATGGATGGACACCCCGCTGACCTTGCAGTCGCCGTTCACCGAATGGCGGTGGGACACCGCGACGGTGGTGGTGACCGCCGCGCTCGCGATCGGCTACGGCGTGGCGCACGCTCGGGCCAACCGGCGCGGCGCGGCGCTCGCGGGCGGGCGGGCGACGGCGTTCCTGGTCATGGGCCTGGGCGTGTGGCTGCTCACCGGGGTCAGCGTGATCGGCGTCTACTCCGGCACGCTGTTCTGGGTGCGGGCGCTGCAGATCCTGCTGCTGCTCTATGTGGTGCCGTTCGGCCTGGCGACCGGGCGGCCGGTCACCGTGTTGCGCGCGGCGCTCGGCCCGGCGGGGCAGGGGCGGCTGGATCGGGTGCTGGCCACGCCGATCGCGCGGGTGCTCACCTATCCGCTGGTGCCGTCCGCGGCCATCCTGGCCCTGCCCTGGCTGCTGTTCCTGACACCCTGGTACGAGGCCGTGCTCCGCAACGGCGCGGTCGATGCGCTGACCCGAATCCTGGTGGTGGCCATCGGATTCGGGTACTTCTACTCGCGGTTGCAGACCGACCCGGTGCCGCACCGGTACTCGCAGGGGATCTCGCTGCTCATCACCGTGTTCGAATCGCTCGCCGACGGCATCCTGGGGATCGTGCTGTGGTGGGGCCCGCTGGTCGCCGCGGGCTACTACGCCGAGGTCGGGCGCGTCTGGGGACCGGATCAGCGGCTGGATCAGACCATCGGCGCGGGCATCATCTGGGTGCTCGGCGACGTTCTGGGCCTGCCCTACCTGCTGGCCCTGATGCGGTCCTGGGCCGCCGACGAGCGCCGCCGGGCCGCGGAGGTCGACGCGGAACTGGATGCGGCCGAAGCGGATTCGGCTCCCGCCCCGGCCGCGCGCCGCACCGTGCGGGCGGCCGCGTCCGCCGCGCCGGAGGAGCCCGCCACCACCGGGCTGTGGTGGGAGAACGACCCGCAGCTGCGCGATCGCTTCCGCCGCTGACCCCTGGCGCCGCCGCAACACGTCGGGTCCGATTAATCCAAATCTCATGGTCGGCGGAGGACCATGGGTGGCATGGCCTCGCCTCGTACGCTCGCCCGCCGCACCGGCCTGCTCGTCTTGACGGCGGCCGCGCTGATGGCGGGTGCGGCCGGACCCGCCGGGGCGAGCCCGGCCGTGGCCTATCGCGGCGGGAAGACGATCGCCGCGCACGTCACGGGCGAGCGGCACGGCTACCGCTGCCAGGTCGCCGCCCACGATATCGACGGACCCTGGCAGACGGTGAATTCCGCCGGTGTGGCCGACCTCGATTCCGGGCCGGTGCCGCCGGGGCGGCACCTGGTCCAGGTCATCTGCGAGGACCTTCGCCGCGGCGATGTCACCACCCATGTCGTCGGCCGGAGCACCGAGGTGGTCACCGGCTGAGCGCCGCGCTGGCGCTCAGATCTTGCGGATGACCGTGACGACCTTGCCCAGGATCTGGGCGTCGTTGCCGGGGATGGGCTCGAACAGCGGGTTGTGCGGCAGCAGCCAGACCTGCTTGCCGGTGCGCTTGAAGGTCTTGACCGTGGCCTCGCCCTCGATCATGGCGGCGACGATGTCGCCGTTCTCGGCCACGTTCTGCTGGCGCACGACCACCCAGTCGCCGTCGCAGATGGCGGCGTCGATCATCGACTCGCCGACGACCTTCAGCAGGAACAGCGAGCCCTCGCCGACCAGCTCGCGCGGCAGCGGGAAGACATCTTCCACGGCCTGCTCGGCCAGGATCGGGCCACCGGCGGCGATCCGGCCCAGCACGGGGACGTAGGTGGGCAGCGGCTGGTCGCCCGCGGCCTCGGTGTCCACCGTGCGCAGGCGCGTGACGCCCGCGACCGCGCGCACCGCGGTCTCGTCCAGACCCCGGACATCCACGGCGCGTGGACGATTCGGGTCGCGGCGCAGATAGCCCTTGCGCTCCAGGGCGCGGAGCTGGTGGGCGACCGACGAGGTCGAGGTGAGACCGACGGCGTCGCCGATCTCGCGGATGCTGGGCGGGTAGCCGCGCTCGGCCACCGAGGTGCGGATGACCTCCAGAACCTTGCGCTGGCGGACGGTGAGATCCGCCCCGGTGCCGGGCGATTCGGCGCTGTCGGTCGTCACGACCGGGCCGTCCACATCGTGTCCGTCCGCCGTACGTTCGCTCACGGTCGCCGTCCTCCGTTCATGGGTGTGCTGGGTTCTCCTCGCGCGATGGCGTGTCTCGAATGTAGTCCGGTCGCGGGCAGGTTTCAAACATCTGTTCGACGCATGTCGCGGAAATCGATGACTTTGTCGGCGGCCCGTGGTAAGAATTCGAACATCAGTTCTTCGAACAGATGATCGAACGATACCCGTCACGCACAGAGATTCCATCCCGCCCACCTCATGGAGGTCTGTCCGATGCGCACTGCGATCAGCGAATCCGATTCCGTCACAACCGGTCCGGATGTCCCCGGCGCGCCCGCCCTGCGCCCGGCGCCCGCGCCCCGCGCCCGGCACGCCGCCGTCCGCCGCCCGCGCGGCGCCCGGCCGCCCGCCGCGACGGTGCGCTACGAGCGCGCCCACCTGGCCACCCGCCCCTGCGGCCCGCACCCGGCGCAGCGGGTCGACCGCGCCCGGGTCGGTTTGGCGACCATCGCGGTGACGGCCCTGCTCAGCGCCGTGGCGGTGGGCGGTCTCCTCGCCGTGGCCCAGCTCCGGTCCGAGGGCGGCGTCGCCACCGGCACCACGCTCGTCCAGGTGCGCGAGGGCGAGTCGCTGTCGGAGGTGGCCGCGCGCGTCGATCCCGCCGACCCGGTCCGCGCCACGGTCGACAAGATCATCGAACTGAACGGCCTGCGCGGCGCGGAGGTGGCGCCCGGGCGGACGCTACTCGTGCCGACCCACGAGCGCTGACCGCGCGCCGGTGTGGCCGGGCGGCCATGGGGCGTGGCCGATTTTGTTGATCAATAGCCGAAACATGTTGCTACTGTGCTCGAAATGTGATCCAGGCGACATTCGCCGATCATCGATTTCGAGGGCGTGGCAGCATGACGCAACCCATCTCGACCGCGCGATGCGCGCGGGTGCTCCTCCGATTCGCCGCAGTGCTGGCCTGTTTCGGGATCGCGCTCGCGACCACGTCCGTCGCGCAGGCCGCCCCCGCGTACACCCCCTACCTGGACCTCCCGGCCGTCAACGGTGACGGCTCCGGCGGGGGCGGGCTGAATCCCGCACTGCCGCTGGATATTCCGACCCTGCGGGCCGCCGTCGAGCAGGCCCGCGCGGCAGGCATCCCGCCGCGCCGGTACGCGACCCTGCTGCACCAGTACTGGCTGGTCGTGGCCACCACCAACGCCGGTATCGACCTGGCCGCTTGGGATCCGGCCCGGGGGGTGGCCGCGAACTCCCGCACGTTCATTCAGGTCTACGAGAACTACCGTCGGCTCACCCTGCAGCGCCCGGACTTCTACTGGGCGGGGCTGGCCGAACTGGCGGGCGGCTCGTTCGCCTCGGGTTTCATGGATATGACCGATGTCGGCGGGTTGCTCGGGGTGCCGGGCATTCATCAGCTCGGCGCCGCCGTCGCCGATCGGCTGCGCGGGCTGCCGCCGGAGGTGCTCGACCGGCTGCCGTCGGATCTGCGGCTGCTCGGCAGCGAGGGGGAGCGGCTGACGCCGGAGGATCTGACCTGGTACCAGACCCGCCTGATGATCATGCAGAAGCACATCTTCCTCGACCAGGTGCCGATGCACGAGGCGTACCTCGCCGAGGGCCTGCCCGCCATCGAGGAGATGCACCGCGCCGGGATACTGGACGAAAACGCCGTCGCCGCATGGCATTCCATCGCCTCGGGCACGGCCGCCGGATTCGACGACGCGCTGCTGCGCATGACCGACCGCGAGCAGAACCAGATCATCGCCGACCAGTGGGACGCCACCGCCGCCGGGCGCGGCGTCCTGGGCCGGGTGCTGACCTACGTGAGCACGCTCGCCGGTAAGCCCGCGGTGCCCGGGGTCCGCGCACCCGGCGTCTTCGCGCCCATCGCGTTCACCGCGCAGGTCGGCGGCCGGTCGATGACGCTGGATGTGCCGCTGCCGAACTTCAACTGGGCCGATCGCGACACCCGCTGGACCTACATCACCGGCGACCTGCTGCCCCGCTACACCGACCTGCAGGCCGACCCGCCCGGGGCGCGGGCGGTGCTGTCCGAACCGTTCGCGGCGAAACTGGCGGCGGGACGGCTGCTGCGGCGGCTGCCGGATCTGCTGACCGATCTGACCGGCCACTGGCAACTCACCGACTGAACGTCTGCCGACCGACCGGTTGTCGAGGCCGTGGGACGGATGAGTATCCTGGAGATTGCTGTGAACCTACCTGCCGTCCACAGCGGCGGCGAGCCCAGGCATCGACGAAGGACTTCGGATGCATTGCCCGTACTGTCGGCACCCCGATTCGCGAGTCGTGGACTCGCGTGAGGCCGAGGAAGGCTCGGCGATCAGGCGTCGTCGCGCCTGCCCGCAGTGTGGGCGACGGTTCACCACGGTCGAGACCGCCATCCTGTCGGTGGTCAAGCGCAGCGGCGTCACCGAACCGTTCAGCCGGGAAAAGGTGATCCGCGGGGTGCGCCGCGCCTGCCAGGGCCGCGAGGTCGACGACGACGCGCTGAACCTGCTCGCCCAGCAGGTCGAGGATGCGGTGCGCGCCAAGGGTTCCCCCGAGGTGCCCAGCCACGAGGTGGGGCTGGCCATCCTCGTGGCTGGGCACCTCGACGAGGTCGCCTACCTCCGGTTCGCCTCGGTCTACCGATCCTTCAGCTCCGCCGACGATTTCGAGCACGAGATCGCCGAACTGCGCCGCCACCGCGCGGAGCACGCCGTCGGCGCGACCGCGGACTGACCCCGCCCGCGGCGCTCACCGCCGGGCGGGCGCCGAGCGCACCGCGGTGATCGCCCGCTCGATCCGCTTGGCCGACACCGGATACGGCGTGCCCAGCTGCTGGGCGAACAGGCTGACCCGGAATTCCTCGATCATCCACCAGATCTCGGTGACCTCGGGCGCGGTCCGGCGGCCCGGCGCCACACTGTCGAGCAGCCGCTGATAGGCCGCGTGCACGCGGTCGAGTTCGACCATGCCCTGGTGATCGCGCTGCGCCGACGCGGGCAGCGCCTCCAGCCGGACCACCGCGGCCTGCAGGTAGCGCGGCAGCTCCCGCAGCCGGGCGCTGCCGAACTCGGCGATGAATCCGGCGAACACCAGCTCGTCCAGCTGCGCGCCGACATCCTCGGCGATCTCGCGATCGGCGGTGCCGGACAGGGCCGTTCGCACCCGATGCGCCTCGGCCAGCACCGGCACCGCGAGCCGCAGAATGCGCGCCACCGCGTCGCCGAACTCCGGCCGGATCGCGTCCACCAGCTGCTGGAACCGGTCGGGGCTGCGCACCGGGCCGCCGCGGGCGGCGATGAGTTCGTCGGCGGCGCAGGCGCGGCAGTCCTCGATGAGCGCGTCCAGCGAACCGTACGGATTCTGGCTCAGCGCCAGGCGATCCGCCGCCGACAGACCGGCGGTCAGCCCGCGCGGCGAGGTCGGCAGCCGCCGCAGCAGCAGCGCCCGGGTGCCCGCGCGCATGGCGGCCGCCTGGGCGGCGGGGGAGGACAGCACCCGCACGGCGACGCCGTCGCCCTCCGGGACCAGCGCCGGATATCCGGTGATGGTCTGCCCGCCCACCTCGCGGCGCACCGTCGGCGCCAGCGTGCCCAGCGATTCCGAGGTCCACACCGTCGCCGCCGGGCGCTCCGCGGCGCTGGTCGCGCGCGCGACGGATTTCGAGACCTGGTCGGCCAGGCGGGTTTTCAGCTCCGCCAGGTTCTTGCCGCGCGCGGCCACCGAGCCGTCGGCGGCGACGGCGGCGAAGGTCATCCGCAGGTGGTCCGGCAGCGCCGCCGGGTCCAGGTCGGCGGGAGTGATCGTGACCGAGCCCAGCCGCGACAGCTCGCGGGCGAGCCCGGTGCGCAGCGGTTCCGCGCGCGGGGTGAGCCGGGCCAGCGCCGCCGCGGCGAAGTCCGGGGCGGGAACCACGCTGCGCCGCAGCTGTTTCGGCAGCGTCTTGATCAGCGCCGCCGCCAGCTCCTCGCGCATGCCGGGCACCAGCCAGTCGAATCCGACCGCCCGCACGTGCGCGAGCTGGGCGACCGGAATGTGCACGGTCACACCGTCGTCGGCCTGGCCGGGCTCGAACTGGTAGGTGAGGCCGAAGGTCAGCTCGCCCTGGCGCCAGCTGTCGGGGAAGGCGGTCGGATCCAGCACCGCCGCGTCCTCGTTGACCACCGTCGAGGTCGAGAAGTCCAGCAGCGTCGGATCCTTGCGCGCGGCCTTGCGCCACCAGCTGTCGAAGTGCCGCACCGAGACCACGTCGGCGGGGACGCGCCGGTCGTAGAAGTCGAACAGCACCTGATCGTCGACGAGGATGTCGCGGCGGCGCGCCCGGTTCTCCAGATCGGCGACATCCTCGAGCAGGTCGCGATTGCGCTGGAAGAACTCGTGGCGGGTCTGCCATTCGCCCTGCACCAGCGCGTGCCGGAGGAACAGCTCGCGCGCCAGCTCGGGATCGATCCGGCCGAAGTCGACCCGGCGCTGGGTGACCAGCGGAATGCCGTACAGCGTGACCCGTTCGTAGGCCATGGCCGCGCCGCGCCGGGCGGACCAGTGCGGTTCGGAGTACTGGCGTTTCACCAGATCGCCCGCCAGCTTCTCGGCCCACTCCGGCTCGATGCGACCGGCCATGCGGCCCCACAGCCGGGAGGTCTCCACCAGTTCCGCGGCCATCACCCAGCGCGGCGGCTTCTTGGCCAGCGAGGAGCCGGGGAAGATCATGAACTTGGCGTTGCGCGCGCCGAGGAACTCTCGGGTCTCGCCCTCGCGCAGGCCGATGTGCGAGAGCATGCCCGCCAGCAGCGCGCGGTGGACGGCCGCGGAATCCCAGGGCAGGCCGTCGGATTCGCCGACCGGGGCGAGGGAGCCCTCGCTGCTCCAGCCCAGGCCCCGGGTGATGGTGCGCAGCTGGCCGTGCAGGTCCTGCCACTCCCGAATGCGTAGGTAGTGCAGGAACTCGTCGCGGCACATCCGCCGGAACTGATTGGACGACAGCGCCTTGCGCTGTGTGCGCAGATAATCCCAGAGTCGCAGGTGGGCCAGGAAATCCGAGCCCTCCACCACGAAGCGGGCGTGTTTGGCGTCGGCGGCCTGCTGCGCCTCCGCCGGACGCTCGCGCACGTCCTGGATCGACAGCGCCGCCACGATCACCAGCACCTCGGGCAGGCAGCCGGTCGCGTTGGCCTCCACCAGCATTCGCGCCATGCGCGGATCCACCGGAATCTGCGCCATCTCCCGGCCCACCGCCGTGAGCGCGAGATCGCCCACCGCGGCCGCACGATCGGCGCGCTTGCCGTCGCCGCGATCGGCGTCCTCGGTCGCGGCGTCGGGCGGTGCGTCGCCTCGGTCGGTGGATCGCGGCGTGGGAGTGGGCTTGCGGGTGAGGGCGCCCAGTTCCTCCAGCAGCGCGATGCCGTCGCGGATGGCGCGGCGGTCGGGGGGCTCCACGAAGGGGAAGTTCTCGATGTCGCCCAGGCCGAGCGCGGTCATCTGGAGGATGACCGCGGCCAGGTTGGTGCGCAGGATCTCCGGTTCGGTGAAGGCCGGGCGCGCGTCGAAGTCGTCCTCGGAGTACAGCCGGATGCAGATGCCGTCGGCGACGCGGCCGCAGCGGCCCGAGCGCTGGCGCGCCGACGCCTGCGAGATCGGCTCGATCGGCAGCCGCTGCACCTTGGTCCGTATCGAATAGCGGGAGATGCGGGCGGTTCCCGGGTCCACCACGTAGCGGATGCCGGGCACGGTCAGCGAGGTCTCGGCCACGTTGGTGGCCAGCACCACGCGACGTCCGGTGTGCGGCTGGAACACTCGGTGCTGCTCGGCCGCCGACAGCCGCGCGTACAGCGGCAGGATCTCGGTGCGCGGCAGCTTCAGGTCCCGCAGAGCGTCGGCGGTGTCCCGGATTTCGCGCTCACCGGAGAGGAAGACCAGCACGTCGCCGTCGCCCTCGGACAGCAGCTCGGTGACCGCGTCGCCGATGGCGTCCACCGGATCGCGGTCGACGATGCGCGGATCGTCGTCCTCGTCGTCCTCCCCGTCCCCGGCGGGCGCCGAGATCTGCAGCGCCAGCGGCCGATAGCGGAGCTCCACCGGATACGAGCGCCCGGAGACCTCGACAATCGGTGCGGGAGTGCCCTTCTCGTCGGCGAAGTGCCTCGCGAACAGCTCCGGATCGATGGTGGCCGAGGTGATGATCACCTTCAGGTCCGGCCGCCGGGGCAGCAGCTGCTTCAGATATCCGAGCAGGAAGTCGATATTGAGGCTGCGCTCGTGCGCCTCGTCGATGATGATCGTGTCGTAGCGGCGCAGCATGTGGTCCCGCTGGATCTCGGCGAGCAGGATGCCGTCGGTCATCAGCTTGACCAGGGTGCGATCGGACGCCTGATCGGTGAATCGCACCGTGTAGCCGATCACGTCGCCGAGTTCGGTGCCCAGTTCCTCGGCGATGCGCTCGGCGACGGTGCGCGCGGCCAGCCGGCGCGGCTGGGTGTGGCCGATGGTGCCGCGGATGCCGCGGCCCAATTCCAGGCAGATCTTGGGTATCTGGGTCGTCTTACCGGAGCCGGTCTCGCCCGCGATCACCACGACCTGGTGCGCGGCGATGGCGGCGGCGATGTCCTCGCGGCGCGCGGACACGGGTAGTTGCTCCGGGTACCCGATGCTGGGCACGGCGGCACGACGTTTCGCGATCCGCTGCTCGGCGGTGGCGATGTCGTTCTCGAGCTCGGCGAGGTCGCCGCCCCGGGCCTTGTCGAGCCGCCGGCGCAACCGGTGTTCGTCGCGGATCGAGAGATCGGCCAGGCGGGTACGGAGCTCGCGGGGAAGGGCGGCGGTCCTGGTCATTGCATTGTCCAGCGTAGCGAAGTCGGGCGCGGGTCCCGAACCCAGCGGCGTACCGGTCGGTTCACTAGATGATTGCCGTTTTCTTGATCTTGGACCGGGCTCGCGCCCGATATGTCACCATCGAGGAATGACCGCTGGTTCGGGTACTCCGCTGTGGGTCCGCGCCCTGCGGGCCCTCTCGCTCCTCGTCGGGATCGGGGCCCTGGTGTCGTCGCGGCTGCGCGCCCTGGGCGCGACCATCCGCACCACGCTGGGCCGATCGACCGATCGGGGACGCGACCCCGGCTATGGCGGACCCGCCGCCGAATCCTCCTGATCCGACTTTCGCGCCGCCCGGGGGAGTACCCGGCATCCTCGTGGCACACCCCGCGCCCGGCGCTCGCCGACGCGCGGTTGCCAGGCAGCTGCGCAACGGAGGGATTCCCTCGAATCCGGCCCGCGTTGTGAATCATCCCCGGGCGCACGGCAAGATGGGATGCGGTCGACCGAGGTGAGAGGAGCGGAGATCATGGGTGCGCTGTGGCACGGATTCGCCGATATGGGGGCGGTCGAGCGCGAGGGGGCGTTCGTGGTGGCGCGCGGTGACGGCGCCTACATCTGGGATCGCGACGACAACCGCTATCTCGACGCGACCGGCGGGCTGTGGTTCACCAATGTGGGGCACGGGCGGCGCGAGATCGCGGACGCGGTGGCCGCGCAGCTGAGCACGCTGGCGCACTACTCGAACTTCGGCGACCTGACCGCGCCGGTGACCCAGGAACTGGCGCAGCGGCTCTCGGAGATCGCGCCGGTGCCGGGCAGCAAGATCCTGTTCACCTCCGGCGGCTCCGATTCCGTCGACACCGCCGCCAAGCTGGCGCGCCGGTACTGGCAGGAACTCGGGCGTCCGGAGAAGACGCTGCTGATCGGGCGTCGGCTCGCGTACCACGGAATGCATGTCGCCGGAACGGCTCTGGGCGGTATCCCGGTCAATCGCGAGGGTTACGGCGAGCTCATGCCCGACGCCCGCACCGTCGAGTGGAACGAGGCCGAGGCGCTGCGCGCGCTCATCGAGGCGGTCGGCGCCAACCGGATCGCCGCGTTCTTCTGCGAGCCCATCATCGGCGCGGGCGGGGTGTACCTGCCGCCGGAGGGCTATCTCACCGAGGTGCGCCGCCTGTGCCGCGAACACGACATCCTGTTCGTCGCCGACGAGGTCGTCACCGGGTTCGGCCGCATCGGCGGATCCTGGTTCGCCTCCACGCGTTTCGGCCTCGAGCCCGATCTGATGACCACCGCCAAGGGCCTCACGTCCGGCTACCTGCCGATGGGCGCGGTTTTCGCCGCGCCCCGGGTGGCCGAGCCGTTCTTCGCGGGCGGCGTGTGGTTCCGCCACGGCTACACCTACGGCGGCCACGCCGGCGCCGCCGCCGCGGCCATGGCCAACCTCGACATCCTCGAGCGCGAACACCTGCTCGACGCCAGCAAGAACCTGGAATCCCTGCTGCACGAGCACTTCTCACCACTGGCCGCGCACCCCCGGGTAGCCGAGGTCCGCAGCGGCCTCGGCGCGGTCGCCGCCGTACAACTCGCCGACCCGACCGAGGGCCCCGCCATGGTGAAGGCCCTACGCGCCCAGGGCGTCTCGGGCCGCGCCGCAGGCCAGGGCGCCCTCCAGATCTCCCCGTCCTTCGTGATCACCGAGCAGCAGGTCGCCGACATGGCGGCGTCCTTCGAACGCGCGCTGGGCTGATCCCGGCGCTGGCCCACCCATTCCGGCACCCGCTCACCTCATTCCGGCGCTGGCCCGTCTCGTTCCGGCGTCGGCCCGCCTCGTTCCGGCGTCGGCCCGTCTCATTCCCGCGTCGGCCCGCCTAATTCCGGCGTCGGCCACATCTCTTGATTCCGGCGTGCTTTTGGCCGGAATCTCGCGGTAGATCCCGGCCAAAAGCACGCCGGGATCAGGGGGTTGGGTTTGCGTGTCGGGATGAGGGGGTTGGGTTTGCGTGTCGGGATGAGGGGGTTGGGTTTGCGTGCCGGGATCAGGTGGTGTGTGCGCCGGGGTCTGGGGCGGCGCGGCGGGGCTATAGCCGCAGGGTTATGAAGATGCTGTTCGGGTCGGGGGTGTAGTCGGCGAAGGGTGGGCACGGCCGGAAGCCGTGGCGTTTGTAGAGGTGGCGGGCGGGGGCGAAGTAGGGCTGGGCGCCGGTTTCCAGGCTCAGGTGGTGGTAGGCGCGGGTGCGGGACTCGGTGATGATGTGGTTGAGCATGAGGGTGGCGATGCCGCGGCGGCGGAAGGTGGCCGCGGTGCGCATGGACTTGATCTCGCCGTGGGCGGGGTTCAGCTCCTCGAGGGCGCCGCAGCCTGCGAGGGCATCGGCCTCCCAGATCGACCAGAACGTGATCTCCGGTTTGCGCAGTGCGGTCAGGTCCAGGGCATGCACGCTCTCCGCGGGAGAGGTCGCGTACATGTCGCCCAGGTGCTCGCCGAGCAGCGCGATCACCTCGGGTCCGGTCAACTCGTCCACCACGATTCGCATGTCGGCACGGTAGCGCGCCCGAACCGGGCGTTTTGTTACGCCGGGTAACGGGCCGGAAAAGCCTGGCAAAGGGTGGCCTTACCCGTGGGCGGGTGCGAGCATGGAGAGGCCGGGCTCGCCGCTCGAGGAAGGTGGTGGGGTGTGGGTGCTTTCGCGATGCAGTACGCCGCGCTGCGGTGGATCGTGGCGGCGGCGTTCGTGGGTACCGCGCTGATCGTGGCGGCCCGGTCGATCACCCTCCCGGTGTCGGACAATGCCGGGGGGCAACGAGTTTCCGCACCCGCCGTCGATCACGAATCCGACGCCGCGCATCTGCTGATGTGCCTGGTGATGCTGACCATGCTGCTCTTCCCGGCCGCCGCGCCCGAAGCCGTGCGGGGCGTGCTCACCGCGCTGACGGTGGTGTTCGCCGCCCTGCTCGCGGCGCGAATGCTGCGGTGGCGCAGGGGAAGTCGCGCCGAATCGGCGGGCCGCGCCGCGGCGCTGGGCTACCACCTGGTGGCCGCCGCCGCGATGACCTACACCATGTCCGGCGCAATGTCGGATGCCATGCCCGGTCACGCCGGTCTCGCGCACCGGGTGCTGCTCGCGCTGGCCGCGCTGTTCGCCCTCGACGCGGTCCTGATGCTCACGCCGGGCACCAAAGCGATTCTGCGACACACCATTCCGCATCCCGCGGGCGTCACCGGCCCGATCGCGGCCGTGCCGCATCTGGTGATGGACCTGGGCATGGCCTACATGCTGATCGCGGCCACGATGTAGCGGGCGGCTAGACCGGCTCGCCCTCGCCGCGGCGCCAGCGCGCGCAGCGGGCGACATAGCGCTCCAGGTGGTCGGTGGCGAAGGTCTCGGCGATCCAGTCGTTGCGGGTGACCTCGGCCGTCCACACGTACGCGGGCACCGGGTCGTCGCGCCCGATCAGCCGGATCGGATGCAGTTCGTACTCGTCGTCCTCGAAGGCGTCGATGACGTCCCACTCGGCCGCGGTGAGACCGCCGAGGACGAGACCGCCTGCCAGGCGGCCCGGTTGCGGCACCAGGCCCGGATACAGTCGCCGGGGCAGGACCGCCACCCGCCAGTCGCGGGCGACCGCGACCTCGAAGTCGGGTACGCGCCCGAGCAATTCGTCGAGCACGGGACCGAACTGCAAGGTGCCGTAGACGAACAGGGAATCGGTGACCGCGGCGAGCCTGCCGCCGGGGGTCGCGCCGTCGGTCACGCGAATCCCCGCTGCACTCTGCCGTCGGGCAGCACCCGGTAGGCCGCCCGAAAACGCATGCCGCCCACGGCTTCGGCGGTTGGTGCCGAGACGGCCCGGTCGGCGCGCAGGGTCTCGAGCGCATCCGCGATCCGCACCAGCCGATCGGGACGCGCCACGGTCAGAAGGGAATCGAGTTCGCGTGCATTACGTGTCATATATCCACTGTGCCGCAGCATTCCGGCAAAACCCGTATTGTCAAGCGTGACACCGCTCACGCTGCGTGTCGATTGCCGCGACAACCTAGCCCGGTTGTCGCGCAAGCGGTTTCGACCGCGGCCTATCGCACCGGCGGCGCGCTCGCGCCCGACAGGCGCGCGAACGCCTCCGGGTCGTGCGAGCAGAAGATCGTCATCTCGCCGCCGTGCATTCGGTTCAGTTCCACCAGGCGCCGCCGGTTCTCCCGATACGCCGGTCCGACGATCGCGCCCGCCTCGTATACGCGCCACAGCGGCGGCGTCCGCGGCCCGGCCGGGTCGATCTCGCTGCTCAGATAGAAAGCGTCCCCGGCGTGCAGCAGCCAGCCGTTACCGGTGTCCACCGCCACGCCCGCATGCCCGCGGGTATGCCCCGGGAGCGGAATCACCAGGATCTCCGGCGGCAGGCCCGGCAGGTCGCGCACCGCGCGGAAGCCGAACCAGTCCTCGCCGCCGTCGATTTCGTTGACCATCCACTTCGGCCCGTGCGCCCACTGCACGGCCCGGTAGCGCAGCCGCTCGGACAGGGTGCGGCCCGCCGTCGCCGCCCGGAACTCCGGCCCGTGCACGTGCACGACCGCGTCCGGAAAGTCGGCCAGCCCCCCGGCATGATCGAGATCGAGATGGGTGAGCAGGATGTGGCCGACATCGGCCGGGTCGTAACCCAGCGCCTGGATCTGGCGGTAGGCCGTCTCGTGCTCGACCGGCCGCACGCCGAGGAAGAAGCGGTTCGGACCCACCATCCGTCCCGGATTGCGCACGCAGTCGAGGCCGAACCCGGTATCGACGAGCACCAGGCTCGTCCTGGTCTCGACGAGCAGGCAGTGATCGACCATGCCCATTCCCATGCTGCCGCAATTGAGATGATGAATCCGCACGGCCCCGAGCGTCGCAGACGCGTCCGCGCCGGTCAATTGCAGCGCGCCCACTCCGTCATCCCGGCATGCTTTCGGCCGGGAATCACATCGGGCGCTGGGACCGAATGATGTCCGCGAGCTGTTCGTAATCCTCGGTGCGCGCGGTCGAGCCGCGGAACACCAGGCCCAGGGTGCGGCCCGGGGCGGGGCTGGCGAAGTGTGCGATATCCAGTGTGCCCCGGGCGGTTTCGGACGCCACCGCCATCCGCGGGATGAGCGTCACGCCCAGCCCGCCCGCCACGCACTGCACCGCGGTGGTCAGCGACGCGGCGCGGGTGTCGCCCACCGGTCCGGGCGTGATCTCCTGGGCGCGGCACAGATCCAGGGTCTGATCGCGCAGGCAGTGTCCCTCGTCGAGCAGCAGCAGCGGCAGCCGGTTCAGCGCCGCGGGGGACAGGTCGTCGCGCCCGGCCAGCTCGTGGTCGCGCGGGGTCACCAGGACGAATTCCTCGCTATAGAGCGGGATCTCCAGCAGGCCGGTGGCCTCGGTCGGCAGCGCCAGCAGCGCGACGTCCAGCACGCCGGTGCGCAGGCCGTCGAGCAGCCGCGCGGTCTGGTCCTCCACGACGTGCGGCACCAGCGCGGGCAGTTGCCGCCGCAACTCGGGCAGCAGGGTGGGCAGCACGTAGGGTGCGACCGTCGGGATGATGCCCAGCCGCAGCGTGCCGCCCAGCCCGTCGCCCGCCGCGGTGGCCACGAAGCGGTCGGCGGCCTCCAGCGTCGCCATCGCCTGGGGCAGCAGCCGTTTGCCCGCGGCGGTGACCAGCACCCGGCGCGTGCTGCGCTCGATCAGCTGCAGCCCCAGCCCGTTTTCCAGCGATGCCAGCGCCTGCGATAACGTGGGTTGGCTCACGCCGAGACGTGCTGCGGCCGTGCCGAAGTGGCGGTACTCCGCGATTGCCACGAACGCACGCAGCTGTGACAGGGTGGGCTGATAAGTCTGATCAGTCACGCCTATTAGTATAGTGCGACTGATCACCTTTACCTTTGGCTATCGCCTGGGCAAGATCGCAGGCGAAGAACTTCGCACGGCAATCCCGACAACGAAGAAGGAGAAAGCATGGCCCTGCTGACCATCGGCGACCAGTTCCCCGCCTACAACCTCACCGCGGTGATCGGCGGCGACCTGTCGCAGGTGAACGCCCAGCAGCCCGACGACTACTTCACCCAGGTCAGCAGCGACGACTACGCCGGCAAGTGGCGGATCGTGTTCTTCTGGCCCAAGGACTTCACCTTCGTGTGCCCGACCGAGATCGCGGCGTTCGGCAAGCTGAACGAGGAGTTCGCCGACCGCGACGCGCAGGTGCTCGGCGCCTCGGTCGACAACGAGTTCGTGCACTTCCAGTGGCGCGCGCAGCACGAGGATCTGAAGACCCTGCCGTTCCCCATGCTGTCCGACCTCAAGCGGGAGCTGTCCGCCGCGGCCGGTGTGCTGAACAGCGACGGCGTCGCCGACCGTGCCACCTTCATCATCGACCCGAACAACGAGATCCAGTTCGTGTCGGTCACCGCCGGTTCGGTGGGCCGCAACGTGGACGAGGTGCTGCGCGTGCTGGATGCGCTGCAGTCCGACGAGCTGTGCGCGTGCAACTGGAAGAAGGGTGACCCGACGATCAACGCGGGTGAGCTCATGACGGCCAGCGTCTGAGGAGTTCGTCGTGAGCGTGGAGAACCTCAAGAATTCGCTGCCCGAGTACGCCAAGGACCTCAAGCTCAACCTGTCGTCCATCGCGCGTTCCACGGTGCTGTCCGAACAGCAGCTGTGGGGCACCCTGCTGGCCACCGCGGCCGCCACGCGCTCGGCGAGCACGCTGCGCGAGATCGCCGAGGAGGCCGCCGACACGCTGTCGGCCGAGGCGTACAACGCCGCCCTCGGCGCCGCCTCGATCATGGGCATGAACAACGTGTTCTACCGGGGCAGGGCGTTTCTCGGCGGCCGCTACGACGATCTGCGGGCCGGGCTGCGCATGCAGATCATCGGCAATCCGGGCGTGGACAAGGTCGATTTCGAGCTGTGGTCGTTCGCGGTCTCGTCGATCAACGGCTGCCAGCACTGCCTGGAGGCGCACGAGCACACCCTGCGCGAGGGCGGTGTCTCGCGCGAGGTGATCTTCGAGGCCCTGCGCGTGGCCGCCATCGTCGCCGGTGTCGGCCAGGCGGTGCAGTCGACCGAGGCCCTCGCCGCGGCGAACGTGTAACGCATCACGAAAAATGCCCTGCCCCTGTATGTTCGGGGGCGGGGCATTTTTTTCGCGCTCGGCGTGTCTGGCTGGGCGATGATCACGACGGTAGGCTCGGCCCACATGAGCACTTCGCAGGAGGGCGGCACGCAGGTCGAGGTGGTGCGGGTCTTCACCGATCCCGCGGGCCGGTTCGGCAACCCGCTCGGCATCGCCCGCGCCGGTGACGTGGCCGATATCGACCATCAGGCCCTGGCCGCGCGGCTCGGTTACAGCGAGACGGTCGTGGTCGAGGACCCGGCCGCCGACTCCGCCCGGATGCGCATCTACACCCCCACCGTCGAGCTGCCCTTCGCCGGGCATCCCACCGTCGGCACGGCCTGGTGGCTGGCCGAGCGGGGCACGCCCGTGCGGGTGCTCGAGGTCCCGGCCGGTCCGGTGTCGGTCACCCCGGTGGACGGCATGACCTGGGTGCAGGCCCGCGCCGCGTGGACACCCGAGTTCACCTTCCACGAATTCGACGACCCCGAACTTCTCGCCACCCTCGCGCCCGCCGACTTCGACACCGGCAAGCATTACGTCTGGGCCTGGATCGATCACAACCGCGGCGCGGTGCGCTCGCGAATGTTCGCCCCCGCCATGGGCGTTCCCGAGGACGAGGCCACCGGCGCCGCCGCCGTCGCGCTCACCGCCCGCCTGCGCCGCAGCCTGGTCATCACCCAGGGGCAGGGTTCGCAGCTGTTCACCGAATGGGATTCCGACGGCTGGGTCCGCCTCGGCGGCCGCGTGGTTCCCGATCATCCGGTCGTGCTGTAACTCTCGTCTCGTCTTCCCAGGGGGAGTGTCAGGGGTCACAGCACACCCCACACCCTGCATAGCCGGTGCCCATTCCGATCTAGTGAGATTGCGCACTCTGCTCAATTTTGTGGACAACAGTTGTTCATCTAGCGCGGCAGAGACAGGATGACGGCGTCGAATGCTCAACAAGGGAGGCGCCCGATCGGTGCCGACCGGGACGGGTGGAACTGATGACCGAACTCGCCGATCGCGGGTTGATCCCAGCACCGTACGACCTCGCCGACCGCTATCGGGTCGGCGCGGGCACCGTTGTCCTGACCGGTGTGCAGGCCATTGCTCGGCAGTTGGTCGAGCAGCATGTGCGTGACCTGCGTGCGGGTCGGCGGGTGGGGACGTTCGTGTCCGGCTACCAGGGTTCGCCGCTGGGCGGGGTGGATCGGATGCTGGCGGGTATGCCGGGGGTGTTGTCCGAGCACGACATTCACTTCGTCCCGGGTTTGAACGAGGAGCTGGCCGCGACGTCGGTGTGGGGCAGTCAGGGCGAGCTGCCGCAGGGTGCGGCGACCCACGACGGTGTGGTAGGGGTCTGGTACGGCAAGGGGCCGGGCCTGGATCGGTCGACCGATGCGTTGCGGCACGCGAACATGTACGGCGCCAACCCGACCGGCGGTGTGCTGCTGCTGGTCGGTGACGATCCGGCGTCGAAGTCCTCCACCGTGCCCGCGGTGTCGGAGCGGTCGCTGGCCGCGCTGAACATTCCGGTGCTGTTCCCGCGCAATGCCCGCGAGATCATCACGATGGGCCTGCACGGGGTGGCGCTGTCGCGGGCGTCGGGGTGTCTGGTGGCGTTGAAGATCGTGGCCGATGTGGCCGACGGCGCGTGGACGGTGGACGGCACGGTCGGCGACATCGACATTGTCGTCCCCGAGATCCAGTGGGAGGGACGGCCGTTCACCTATGTGCAGCGGCCGATGGCGGCCCCGGCCGACAGCGTGATCGCCGAGGCCGACCTGTACGGGCCGCGCTGGGAGATGGTCAAGGCCTACAGCACGCTCAACGAGCTCGATGTCATCGAGGTGAATCCGGCCCGGGCGAGCATCGGGATCGCCGCCACCGGAACCACATTCGACGCCGTGCGGCAGGCGCTGATCGATCTCGGCGTCGACGACGACGCGCTGTATCGCGCCGGGGTCCGGCTGCTGCGCATCGGCATGCCGTTTCCCGTTGCGCCCGACCAGGTTCGGCGTTTCGCGGCGGGGGTGGAGCGGGTGATCGTGGTCGAGGACAAGACCGCGTTCATCGAGACCCAGATCCGCGAGATCCTGTACGGCACACCGGACGCGCCGCAGATCCTCGGAAAGCGTGATGGGGCGGGGCGGCCGCTGTTCGACCACGACGGCGAGCTCACCTCGGGCCGGATCGTCAAGCCGCTGCGCCGCGCCCTCGACGGCCACCTCGAGATGAAACGTCCACTGCCGCAGCCGCTGTCGCTGTCGGTGCTGCCCGCCAAGCGCGCCGCCTACTTCTGCAGCGGCTGCCCGCACAACCGGTCCACCGCGGTGCCGGAGGGCTCGCTGGCCGGTGGCGGCATCGGCTGCCACACCATGGTCACTCTCTCCAACCGCGAGGACAGTAAGGTGCTCGGCCTGACCCAGATGGGCGGCGAGGGCGCGCAGTGGATCGGCATGGCGCCGTTCACCGATGTGCCGCACCTGTTCCAGAACCTCGGCGACGGAACGTATTTCCACTCCGGGCAGCTGGCCGTGCAGGCGTGCATCGCGGCCGGGGTGAACATCACCTACAAGGTGCTCTACAACGACGTGGTCGCGATGACCGGCGCCCAAGACGCCGAGGGCGCGCTCGCGGTGCCGCGGCTGGCGCACAAGCTGACCGTCGAGGGTGTCAAGCAGATCATCGTCTGCGCCGACGAGCCGAAGAAGTACCGCCGCCGTGATTTCCCGGCGGGAACGCTGCTGTGGCACCGGGATCGGCTCGACGAGGCGCAGCGCACGCTGCGCGAGATCCCCGGCGTCACCGTGCTGATCTACGACCAGCACTGCGCCGCCGACGCGCGCCGCCAGCGCAAGCGCGGCACTCTCCCGGCGCGGCGCACCCGCGTGGTCATCAACGAGGCGGTGTGCGAGGGCTGCGGCGACTGCGGCGTGAAGAGCAACTGCCTGTCGGTGCAACCGGTGGAGACCGAATTCGGGCGCAAGACCCGCATCGACCAGACCTCGTGCAATACCGACTACAGCTGCCTGGATGGTGACTGCCCGTCGTTCGTGACCGTCGAGGTGCCCGATCCGGGGCAGGCGAAGCGGCGCAAACAGGAGCGGCCCGAGCCGCCGACGCTGCCCGAGATCGACGTCGCCGCACCGACATCCACGCAGAACGTCTTCCTCGCGGGCATCGGCGGCACCGGCATCGTCACCGTGAACCAGGTGCTGGCGACCGCGGCCCTGCGTGCGGGATACGACGTGGCGAGCCTGGACCAGATCGGGCTGAGCCAGAAGGCCGGGCCGGTGGTCTCGCACCTGCGGTTCGCGGCGGAGCGGCTGGAGCCGTCCAACCGGCTCACCCCGGCCAGCGCGGACTGCATCGTGGCCTTCGACCTGCTCGCCGCCACCGACAACAAGAATCTGGCCTACGGCTCGAAGGCGACCACGCTGTCGGTGGCCTCCACCAGCGTGACCCCGACCGGCGACATGGTCTACGACAAGTCGGTGAGCTACCCGCAGACCGGCGAGCTGCTGGCGCGGCTGGACCGGGTCTCGCGCACCGTGCGCTCGTTCGACGCGCTGGCCGCCGCCGAGATCCTGTTCGGCAACACCACCGCCGCCAACTTCCTGCTCGTGGGCGCGGCCTACCAGCTGGGCGGGCTGCGGCTGCCCGCCGCGGCGATCGAGGAGGCCATCGAGATCAACGGCGTCGCGGTGGCGGCCAATATCGCGGCGTTCCGGTGGGGGCGGGCCGCGGTGGCGCGGCCCGACGACTTCGCCGCCGCCACCACCCGGCCACAGCCGCGCAAGACCGAGATCCGGGTCCCCGCAGACCTTTTCGACGGGCTGACCGCCACCGGTGAGACCCGCAGGCTCGTCGAGCTGCGCGGCCGCGAACTCGTCGGTTTCCAGGGCGGGCGGGTGGCCCGCGACTACGTGCGGACCGTGGCGCGGATCTGGGCGGCCGAGCGACGGGTCACCGACCGCACCGAGTTCAGCGAGCAGGTGGCGCGCGGGCTGTACAAGTTCACCGCGTACAAGGACGAGTACGAGGTGGCCCGCCGCCTGGTGGACCCGGCCTTCCTCGGCGAGGTCGCCGCGCAGGTGCCCGACGGCGCCAACCTCACCTACCGGCTGCACCCGCCCATCCTGCGGGCCATGGGCCGCAGCAAGAAGGTCGGCTTCGGGCCGCGCAGCCACATCGCGCTGAAGGTGCTCGCGAAGGGAAAGCGCCTGCGCGGCACCAGGTTCGACCCGTTCGGCTACATGCACGTGCGCAAGGTGGAACGCGCCCTGCTCGCCCACTACGCCGCCATGGTGACCGACCTGGCCGCCACCCTGGAACGCGACTACGACCGCGCGGTACAGGCCGCGGGCCTGGCCGACGTCGTCCGCGGCTACGAGGACGTCAAGCTCGCCAACGTCGAGATCTACCGGGACCGCCTGCGGGAACTGGGAATCGAGCCGCCGCAGCTGCCGTGAGGTTCGGGCGGTGCGAGGCCACGATGAGGGGTCGCACCGCCCGTTCCCGCCGTGCGGCACCAATTTGTCCCCGGCGTGCAGTACCAATATTTTCCTGGTGTGCAGTACCAATTTTTCCCGGCGTGCGGTACGAATATTTTCCCGGCGTGCGGTACGAATATTTTCCCGGCGTGCGGTACGAATATTTTCCCGGCGTGCGGTACGAATATTTTCCCGGCGTGCGGTACCAATATTTTCCCGGCGTGCGGTACCAATTTTTTCCCGGCATGCTTTTGGCCGGGATCCCTAGGCCGTTCGCCGCACCGGATTCATCGGCATCGGCCCGTCGGGGCCGCCGGTGAAGGAGATCTGCGGCCGGATCGGACGGGCGTCGGCGGGATGCAGCTCGAGGCGCTGGGCGATGGTGGCCAGCACCAGTACGGCCTCCATGGTGGCGAATCCGTAGGCGATGCACATGCGTTTGCCCGCGCCGAACGGGATGGAGGCGGATTTCTGCTTCGGCTCCAGCCGGTCGGGCAGGTAGCGGGTCGGATCGAATTCGTCGGGCCGGTCCCAGATCCGGCTGTTGTGGTGCAGGCCGTGCAGGATGATCGCGACGGTGGTGCCCGCGCTGATCGGGTAGCCGCCGAGCACGTCGTCGCCGGTCGCCACCCGGGCCAGGCCGATGATCGGCGGGTAGACCCGCATCGTCTCGGACACAACGGCTTTGGTGTAGACCAGCCGGTCGACGTCCTCGGCGGTCGGCAGCCGTCCGGCCAGGACGGTGTCCAGTTCCTCCTGTAACCGGGCGCGCACCTCCGGATGCCTGCCGAGCAGATGCCACGTCCAGGCGAGAGCCGTTGCGGTGGTTTCCATTCCGGCGCCGATGAAGGTCATCAGCTCGTCGCGGATCTCCAGATCGGTGTAGGCGTAGCCGGTTTCGGGGTCGCGGGCGTCCATCAGCAGGGCGAGCAGATTGTCCTTGCGGGTGATGCGGCCGGTGCGGTGATCGGCGATGAGCCGGTCGATCACGTTTTCGACATGGCGCAGGTCCCGCATGGACCGGGGCGCGGTGAGCCAGCCCGCGGCGCGCATGACCCGCATGGGAAGCCGTGGGTTGTCGGCCGATTCGGGATGCGGCCCGTGCCGCAGCACCCACGTGGACATGGCGCGGATCGGGCGGCTCAGGTTGGTCATGAACCCGATCCCGAAGAACCGCAGCAGATTCGCCAGCCGCACCTGCGACATCGGGCCGGACAGGTCGGTGCCGAACATGGTGCGGGCGATGATATCCAGTGTGAGACGGTTCATTTCGGCATTGATGTCGACGGGATCGCCGGTGCGGTGCATGGCGAGGATGCGGTCGGCGGCCTCGCTGGCCGCCTCGGTCATCGGCCCGGCGAACCGGTCCACATTGCGCTTGCCGAACACCGGCTGCACGAGTCGTCTATTGCGCATCCACCGGCGATCGTCCAGATCCGTCACCAGCCCGCGCCCGAATGCGACGGCGAGCATGTCGTACTCGGCGCTCTTGGCGTAGTTGTTCTGATTGCCGACCAGCACGTGCCGGGCCAGCTCCGGGCTGCGCACCACCACGAACTTCAGGAACGGCACCCGCGCCACGATCACGTCGTCCTGCCCCGGCAGCCGGGTCGCGTACTCGACGATGGTGTGATCGCGCACCCTCGGCAGGGTTTTCACCGCGAGTTTCCACGACTCCCACCACGACACGTCGGTGTCGTGCCAGCGGATGAACGCCGGTAACCAGCGTGCCGGGTGAAGCCTGAGGGCGGGTGCCGAATCCGCCCGATCCGCGATCGCTGCCATAGCCGCTCCCTTGTCGACCCCGATTGCGGCCAGTGTACATATGTGCACCGATATGGCCAAGGGGCCTGAACGGAGGGGACGCGCCTTCAGCTGGTGGTACGCGCGCCGCCGAGGGGGCTAGTCGAGAATCGAGTGAACGCGATTCACGCCGGGCCGTCCGTCGGCAGGTACTCGTCGGAGTAGGTGCGGGACAGGTCGATATCGGCCTTGGCCACCTCGGGATCGGATTGGGCGAGCACCTTGCGTACCGCCTCCGCGCCCTCGGCGGGCATCCGGCCGTCGCGCGAGAATCCGTCCTTCATCTTGGCGATCGTGTCGATGTAGACGGCGCGGTTGTCCTGGGCGTACTCGGCGGGCATCGCGGCGGCGATCTGCTCGGCGGTGTGCTGGTCGATCCACCGCAGGGTGCGCACGATCGCGGCGGCGAGCGCGCGGGCATTGCGGTCGTTGCCGCCCAGCCATCGCGGGGTCGAATACAGCACGGCCGCAGGGTAATCGGAGACGCCGAAGGTCTGCCGCACGCCGTCGGCGGTGCGGGTGTCGGTGAGGACCCGCACCCGGTCGGCCCCGGCGCGCTGCTGCAGCAGCGAGAAGGCCGGGTCGACCATGGCCGCGGCGTCGACGCGGCCGTTCTCCATCGCCGCGACGGCGGTGGCGGCCCCGCCGATGGCCTGCACCGACACCGCGTCCGCGGGTGTGCCGCTCCGGGCGAGCAGGTATTGCAGGAAGAAGTGGCTCGACGAACCCGGCGCGGTGACACCGACATTCGCGCCGCGCAGATCGGCGACCGAGGCGATCGGCCGGTGCGCGGCCGGGGATACCGCGAGCACCAACTCGGGCCGGTCCAGCATCGTCACGAACGAGGTCACCGCGCGGTTCTTGGCCTGCATCTGAATGGTGTGGTCGTAGTACCCGGCAACGACGTCGACGCTGCCACCCTGCAGCGCCTGCAGGGCCTTGGACCCGCCCTGCATGTCCTCGATGCGGACGTCGACGCCCGCCCGGTCGAAGAAGCCGAGCCGCTGGGCCAGGGTCAGCGGGAGGTACACCGGCAGCGACTGGCCGCCGACGCCGATCGTAATGTGGTGGCCGCCACCGGATTTCTGCGCGCAGCCGACCAGGGCCACCAGTGCCAGCGCCAGCAGTGCGGCGATCTTCGCTCTCATCGTTCTCCCGTGCTTGTCGTGACTCGAGGGGGTTGCCACCGCAGCAGGCGGCGTTCGGCGCGCGCGACGGCGAGGTCGACGAGCAGCACCACCGCGCACAGCACGGTGATCCCGGTGAACACGCCGGTGGTGTCGAAGGTGCCCTCCGCCTGCGAGATCAGATAGCCGATCCCGCGCGAGGCGCCCAGGTACTCGCCGACGACGGCGCCCACCAGCGCGAAACCGATGCTGATGTGCAGGCTGGAGAAGATCCAGGTGAGCGCCGAGGGCAGCAGCACGTGCCGCAGCAGCCGGGCATCGCTCGCGCCCAGCATGCGGACGCTGTCCACGAGCACCGGATCGACCTCGCGCACACCGCGATAGGTGTTGAAGAAGACGATGAACAACACCAGGCTCACCCCCAGCGCGACCTTCGACCAGATGCCCAGCCCGAACCACAGCAGAAAGATCGGCGCCAGCACCACCCGCGGCAGCGCATTGCACATCTTCAGATAGGGATCGAGCACGGCGGCGGCGAATCGCGCACGGGCCAGCAGGAATCCGGCGACCATGCCCGCCGCGCCGCCCAGGAGCAGGGCCAGCGCCGCCTCGGTCAGCGTGACCCGCAGATGGCCCCAGATCGACCCCGAACCGAACCAGGCGCCGAGCCGGACCGCGATATCGCTGGGCCGGGAGAAGAAGAACACGTCGAGCGCGCCGCAGCGCGCCCCCAGCTCCCATCCGGCGACGACGAGCACGCCCACCAGGATCCGGGCCGCGCCCAGCACGACGCGCTCACCGCCCCGCCGCATAGGTTTTCACCACCTCGTCGCGCAGATCCGACCAGATGGAGCGGTGCATGCGCAGGAAGTCGGGCCGGGTGCGAATGTCGAGCAGCTCGCGCGGGCGCGGCAGGTCGATCGGATAGCTGCCGACGATCCGGCTGCCCGGCCCGGACGACAGCAGCACCACCTCGTCGGACAGGGCGATGGCCTCGTCGAGATCGTGGGTCACGAACAGCACGGTCTTGCCGCTGCCGGTCCACAGCCCCAGCAGCTCGGTCTCCATCAGCTGCCGGGTGTGGACGTCGAGCGCGCCGAACGGCTCGTCCATGAGCAGGATCTCCGGGTCCACGATCCAGGTCCGGGCGATGGCGGCCCGCCGGCGCATGCCGCCGGACAGCTGATACGGATAGGCGTCCTCGAACCCCGACAGGCCCACCCGGGCGAGCCATTCGCGCGCGCGGGCGGTCCGCTCGTCCTTGCCGACGCCGCGGATGCGCAGCCCGAGCGCCACATTGTCCAGCACGCTCTGCCAGGGCAGCAGGGTGTCCTGCTGAAACAGGTAGCCCGCCCGGTGATTACGGCCCGCCAGCGGCTGCCCGTCGACCAGCACCGTGCCGCTCGAGGGCCGCAGCAGGCCCGCCACGAGATTGAGCACGGTCGACTTGCCGCACCCGGTCGGGCCCACGATCGACACGAATCGGCCCCGGCCCACCGCGAGGTCCAGCCCGGATACCGCCACATGTTCCCCGGCGGCGGCCGGATACGACACGGTCACGTCCGTCAGCCGCACCTCGGCGGGGTTGCTGTCTGCCACGGCAATGTACTATATACGTACATACTTAGTATGTCAGGAGAGAGTGCATGCCCGGATTCCCGACGAGACGACAGCTCGCCGCCCTGGCCGACACGACCCTCGCGGCCCTGGCCGACCTCGGCGCGTCGATGGTCGGCATCCCGTATCCGCCGCCGATGGACGACCCGGAAGAGGCGGCGCAGCGAAAAGCCCGTCCGGACACGGTGTCCGGACGGGCCTGATCGGTATTCCCCTGTGCCACGGTGTCAGACGGGGACGGCCACCCGCAGCGCGTAGGGCTCGATGGCGCCGCGCACCAGGGCGCGCTCGTCGACGGTCTCGGCGCGGTAGGGCAGCCGGGACAGCCGCGACGTCATCGCCTCGACCGGGTCGGCGATCGGCTTGGCGACGCCGAACAGGAACGTCCACTCGTGCTCGTCGGAGCCGTAGGGGACGACCGTGTCGAACAGCTCGCCGAAGCGCTGCCAGGAGCGCTTCAGGGTTTCGTTGCGCCACATGGTCGCACAGCCCGCCTGGGCCGCCAGCACGCCGCCGTCGGAGAGCAGCGACTTGCAGCGGGTGAGGAATTCCTCCTCGTAGAGGCGGTTGTGCTGGGCGTCCTCGACCCGCTCGTCGGGCAGGTCGATACAGATGACGTCGTAGCGCACGCCCTGCTCCTGCGCCCGGGACAGGAAGTCCCAGCCGTCGGCGTAGTGCATCTTGATCGGGCCCTCGTGGGCGACCGCCGCGGCCAGATCGGCCTCGGTGTAGCCGTAGGGCAGATGCTTGGCGCACAGCTCCACCTCGAGCTGATCGATGTCGACGTGGTCGACGTGCGAGGCGCCCGCCGCCACCGACATCTGGCTCGCCACGCCCTCGCCCGAGCCGATGATCAGCACCCGGTCCAGCCGCTCGGCCAGCGCGTACGCCGGGACCAGCATGGCCTCGTGATAGGTCAGCTGGGAGAACTCCGTGGACTGGCGATCGTCGTCGGAGAACAGCGACACACCCTGCTCGGTCCGCGCGATCACCATGTGCTGGAACGGAGTTCGGGTGTCGACGATGACCTCGGACAGATCCCAGATCCGGGTCAGCCCGTTGCCGACCGGCTCGTGGATCCGGCGGGCGGTGTGGCCGCGCTGGACCACTTCCATGTTCACTGCCGTCGGCGAAAGTTCTTGCTGCAGTAGCTCTACCGCCTTGGTGGCGCCGGAACCGATACTGCCGCAAGTGAATACGTCGACGAAGATGTCACCGGACTCGGGGTAGGTGTGAATCGAGGCATGCGACTCCGACAGCAGGGCAAGTACCGTGACCCCCTGCGGCTCGAACTGTTTGCGCACGACATCGCAGATGGTCACCCCCGCGGCGACCAACGATTTTCGAAGTGCGGTTTCGAGTCGTTCGAGGTCGTTGCAGAGGGCTGCGTCGACACCACCGAACTCGGCCAGCACATGCCAGCCGGTGAATTCTGCCGTCATGGGCAAACTCACTCTCGCTCAGCGCCGATGACATGGACTGTCAAAGGCGGAAAACCGTTGAAGGACACCGACGAATAGCTCGCCGTATAGGCGCCGGTATCGAGGATCCGAACGGGATCACCGGCTCGCAACGTGGTCGGTAGGAGGACCCGCGTGCGTTGATAGAGTACATCGTCTCCATCGCAGGTCGGACCGGCTATCACCGCCTCGTCCCTGGTGTCACCGTCTCGTAAGGTTTCGATCCGGTAGGCGATGTACTCGTTCTCGGTCTCGGCCATGCCGTTGTAGCGGCCGACATCGAGGTATACCCAGCGCCGCCCGTCCGGCGCCATGCGCACGTTCACGACCTCGGCGTGGATCACCCCGGCGCTGCCCACCAGGGCGCGGCCGGGTTCCACCACCAGATCGGCGTGCTCCGGGAGGTGCCGGGCCGCGGCGGCGGCGATGACGGCACCCAGTTCGGCCAGCTCCGGCGCCGGGTCGGCGTACGAAATCGGCAGTCCCCCACCGATATTCACGGAGCTGACCGGAATGTCCTTGACGGCCAGCGCTTCCGCGATGGCACCGGCCTGTTCGATACCGATCCGCCAGGCGGCCGGATCGAGTTGCTGTGAGCCCACATGGAAATAGGGCCCGACCACCCGCAGCCCGAGATCGCGCGCCCGCACCATCAGCCGCACCGCCTCGCCGGGCGCGCAACCGAATTTGGTGCCGAAGGGCGTCTGCGACTGCGGCGCCGAGGCCAGGAACCGGCACTCGACCTCCGCGCCCGGGGCGTGGATCGCGATGCGCTCCAGATCGTCCTCGGTGTCGAAGGCGTACCGGCGCACGCCCGCCGTGTGGGCGGTGGCGATCTGGGTGGCCTTCTTGATCGGATTGCCGTAGCACATGACAGCCGGGTCGACGCCCAGGCTCAGGCACTGCTCGATCTCGCCGATGCTGGCGACATCGAATTCCGCACCCTCGTCGGCGAGCAGCCGGATGATCTCCGGCACCGGAGAAGCCTTGACCGCGAATCGAATTCGCGCTGTGGGTAGGGCGGATCGGAGTGCGCGGTAGTTGTCGCGCACCCGTTGCAGGTCGATGACGAGGCAGGGCGACTCGGGCACGTTGGAACCGAACAATCTAAGGGGACTCTCTTTCTTCCGGGCAGCCTCCCGCTGCAAGCCGAGCGCGAGGGTATCAGCGGGAAGCCGTGTGAAACGAACCGGTTGACGTCGTCTTGATCACGCGCAGGCGCGTCTACCGGGTTTTCGACGCAGAATTTTGACGACGGTTACGTCGTGACGGGCGGCGTTCATCCCGCCGTCACCGCGATCTCATCGAACACCACTTCGCCGGCGGCGTCGGATTCGGCGAGGTCGACCACGGCGTCGACGGACCAGCCGTGGTCGCCCGCGGGATCGTCGAGTACCTGGCGCACGCGCCAGAATTCGGGCCCCTGCCGGAGCTGGAACAGGCGCGGGCCGCGCGCGTTCGGGCCGGTGCCGATCGCGTCGTACTCGGCGAAGTAGGGGGCCAGCTCGGTCTCCCAGTCGGGGCCGTCGCCGAGCTCGCCGAGGGCGTCCCAGCGGTGCAGCGCGGCCAGCTCCACGCGCCGGAATACGGCGTTGCGCACCATGACTCGGAAGGCGCGCTCGTTGGCGGAGATCGGGCGCACCGTCTCCGCGCCGAACGCCAACTGGTCGGCATCGGTCTCCGCGCCCGGATTGGTGAGCTGCTCCCACTCGTCGAGCAGGCTCGAATCCACTTGGCGCACAAGCTCACCCAGCCACTCGGTGAGGTCCTCGAGCTCCTCGGTGCGGGCCGATTCGGGGACCGTGCGGCGCAGCGCGCGATAGGCGTCGGCGAGGTAGCGCAGCACCATGCCCTCGGAGCGGGCCAGCTCGTACTGGCTGATCAGTTCGGCGAAAGTCAGTGAGCGCTCGATCATTTCGCGCACCACGGCCTTGGGGGAGGGGCTGAACTCCGACACCCAGGGGTGCCCGGCGCGATAGGTCTCGAAGGCCGGTTCGATGAGCTCGGCCAGTGGTTTGGGCCAGGTGATGTCCTCGAGCAGCTCCATGCGCTCGTCGTAGTCGATGCCGTCGGCCTTCATCTCCGCGATGGCGGCGCCGCGCGCCCGGTGCTGCTGGGCGAGCAGCAACTGGCGGGGGTCCTCCAGCGTGGACTCGATGATCGACACCACATCAAGTGTGTAGGTCGGCGCGTCGCTGTCAAGTAGATCGAGCGCGGCGAGCGCGAACGGCGATAGGGGTTGGTCGAGCGCGAAGTCGCGCTGCAGGTCGACGGTGAGCCGGGCGCGGCGGCCGAACTCGTCGGGTTCGTCGAGCTGCTGCACCACACCGGCGTCGCGCAGCGCGCGATACAGGCGGATCGCCTTCAGGATGTGCTTGCGCTGTGCGGGCCGGGGCTCGTGGTTGTCCTCGAGCAGGTGGCGCATGGCGTCGAAGCAGTTGCCGCGGCGCGCGATCACATTGAGCAGCAGGGCATTGGTCACCCGGAAGCGCGACACCATCGGCTCCGGTGCGGCGGCGACCAGCCGGTCGAAGGTGTCCTCGGACCAGGACACGAAGCCCTCCGGCGGCTTGCGGCGCTGCACCTTGCGCTGCTTTTTCGGATCGTCGCCCGCCTTCGCGAGCAGGCGCGCGTTCTCGACCTCGTGCTCGGGGGCCTGCACCACGACCGTGCCCATGGTGTCGTAACCGGCGCGGCCCGCCCGCCCGGCGATCTGATGGAATTCGCGGGCCTTGAGCCGCCGGGTGCGCACGCCGTCGAACTTGGTGAGCCCGGTCAGCAGCACCGTGCGGATGGGCACGTTGATGCCGACGCCGAGGGTGTCGGTGCCGCACACCACCTTCAGCAGGCCCTCCTGCGCGAGGCGTTCCACGAGGCGACGGTACTTGGGCAGCATGCCCGCGTGGTGCACGCCGATGCCGTGTCGGATCAGCCGCGACAGCGTCTTGCCGAAACCGCTGGAGAAGCGGAAGCCGCCGATGGCCTCGGCGATGGCGTCCTTCTCGGCCTTGCTGGCGAAGTTGACGCTGGTCAGCGCCTGCGCGCGTTCGAGGGCGGCGGCCTGGGTGAAATGCACGACGTAGACGGGGGACTGGTTGGTGGTGACCAGTTCCTCGAGGGTTTCGGTGATCGGGGTGCGCCGATAGGAGAACAGCAGCGGCACCGGGCGTTCGGTACCGGCAACGATCGCGGTGGGGCGGCCGGTGCGCTGCTCGAGGTCGCCGCGGAAGAAGTCGACCTCGCCGAGGGTCGCCGACATGAGCAGGAACTGCGCCTTCGGCAGCTCCAGCAGCGGCACCTGCCAGGCCCAGCCGCGGTCGGGGTCGGAGTAGAAGTGGAACTCGTCCATCACGACCTGGCCGACATCGGCGTCCGCACCCTCGCGCAGCGCCAGATTCGCCAGGATCTCGGCGGTCGCGCAGATGATCGGCGCGTCCGGGTTGACCGCCGCGTCGCCGGTCACCATGCCGACCCGCTCCGCGCCGAACACCTCGCACAGCGCGAAGAACTTCTCGCTGACCAGCGCCTTGATCGGAGCCGTGTAGTAGCTGCGCTGCCCCCGATTGAGCGCGGCGAAGTGCGCGCCCAGGGCCACCAGGGATTTACCGGAGCCGGTCGGGGTCGCGAGAATGACGTTGGCGCCGGTCATCAGCTCGAGCAGCGCCTCCTCCTGCGCCGGGTACAGCGTCAGGTTCTGGCCGGCGGCCCATTCGGCGAACGATTCGTACAACCAGTCCGCGTCCACATCGGGCACGACACGGTCGGGAATCAGTTCGGACAGCTGCACGTGGCTCGACCTTACCGGCTGCCGCCCGGACTCCTCACATCGGAACTACCGGTGATCGTCGAATCCGTCGTCGCCGTAACCGGACTGCTCGGCGAGGAAGCGCTCGAACTCGGCGCCGAGTTCGTCGCCGGTGGGCAGGTCGGCCTCGCCGGCCAGCAGGCTGGACTGGCGCTCCTGCGCGGTGACGAAGCTGTCGTACTGGCGCTCGAGCGCGTGCACCACGGTCTCCACCTCGGCATTACCGGCGATGTGCTCGTTGACCTGCTCGCGCACCCGGGCCGCGGATTCGCTCAGCGCCGCCAGCGGCAGATCCAGCCCGGCGTTCTCGGCGACGTTCTCCAGAAGCGTCTGTGCCGCTTCGGGATACGCGGTCTGGGCGAGGTAGTGCGGCACGTGCACGGAGAAGCCGATCGACTCGTGGCCGTGCTGGGCCATGCGGTACTCCAGCAGCGAGGACGCGCTGCCGGGCACCTGCAGCTCACCCGGCCAGCGCTGGTGCTCGCCGATCAGGTCGCGGTCGCTGGCGTGCGCGGTGACGCCCAGCGGGCGGGTGTGCGGAATCGCCATCGGGATCGCGCTCAGGCCGATGGTGCGCCGGACCCCCAGCTGCTCGGCGAGTAGTCGCACCGCGGTGATGAACTTCTCCCAGCGCAGGTCCGGTTCCAGGCCGGCCAGCAGCAGGAACGGCGTCCCCGCGGTGTCACGCAGGGCCCACAGGTTCAGCTCCGGGTCGGCGTAGTCGGAGAAATGGTCGGTCTTGAAGGTCATGAGCGGTCGCCGGGAGCGGTAGTCGAGCAGCTCGTCCACATCGAACGAGGCGACCAGCTCGGCCTCGAGGCTCTCCCGCAGGTGGGTGGTGGCCAGGCGTACCGCGTGGCCGGCGTCGGTGAAACCCTCCAGCCCGTGCACCAGCACCGGACCCGCACCGTCCGCGGACGAGAGCTGGGGAGCGGGAAACTCCAACTCGTACATTCGCGACTCGTAGTCCATCGCGTACTCCTTCCTTCGGTCCACCACATCGGTCCGGCGGGCAACCGCCGCTGCCCGAGGTGGTCTCGCGGACCACCCCCATTGTCTCTCATATCGCCGACGGGCCGTTCCAGCCGGGTGGGCCGCACCCGCACAACAACACCGGGTTACCCGATCGACATTCCCGTTCGCGGGCGCGGGGAACCGCGCACGCCGCGCCGTTCGCTCTCGGCGAAACCCGCCGCCCGCCCGGCCGCATCGCTAGCGGCCCAGCAGCTGGGCGAGGGTTCCGCCGAGGACGCGGTCGCGGATCTCGCCCGCGCGGGTCACCCGTTCGACCGCGGCGCGGGCCAGGACGGGATCACCGTAGGGTGCGTCGGAACCGAACAGGGCGCGATCGGGGATCTCGGCGATCGCCAGCCGGATCGCGAAAATGATGCTGGCCGTGGACAGTTCGAGATACAGGGACGGGTGGTCGCGGACCAGTTCGATGGCGGTGAGCCAATTGGTCCCACCCAGTTGGCTGATCACCAGCGGGACCGTGCGGTAGCGGTCGGCGAGCGCGGCCAGCGTCCGCAGATCGTCGGCGGTAGTGGGGTCGAATCCGTGCACGACCACCGGCAGTCCGCCGTGATCGGCCGCCGCCGCCAGGACCGGCTCGATGATCGCGGCCCGGCCGGGTGGCGGTGTCAGCTCACCGATTCCGCGCAGGCCGCGCCCGGCCACCTCCCGATCGATGTAGTCCGCGATCCGCGCGCCCGGCAGATCCAGCCGGACCGTGCCGAAGCCGATGAACCGATCCGGATGGGCCGCGAGCGCGACATCGAGCTCCCGCCAGGCGATTCGATACGACTCCGGATCGACCTCGCCGCCCACCGCCGCGGTCAGCGCGGTCATCTGCGCGCGCAGCGAGGCCAGATCGGTGGCGCGCTCCGGATGCGGCCGGGTGGCGAACACCACCGCGCGGTCCACGCCCGCCTCGTCCAGCAGCGCGATATGACGGTCCACCGGATCGTGGACGTGGCTGTGTGCATCGATGATCAACGACATCTCCCTCGAACTGCTCCCGGCGACCGCGGAATACGGCCGCCACGGCAGTGTTGAACGTTGTCACTGTGACAAGGTCAAGATCGGGGGCACCGCATGCTGATCGGGCAGTTGGCCGAGCGAACCGGTGTCAGCGAGCGGCAGCTGCGCTACTACGAACAGGCGGGACTGCTGTCGTCGCGGCGGCGGGACAACGGCTACCGCGACTACGACGACTCCGCCGAACGGACGGTCCGGCAGATCCGGGCACTGCTCGCCGCGGGACTTCCGGTGCGGCTGATCCGGCAGGTGCTGCCCTGCGCGCTGGGCGACGGATCGCTGCGCCCGTGTCCCGGGGTGCTCGAAGCGCTACGCGGGCAACTGGATCGGCTCGATCGACGTGCGGCCGAGTTGGCCGATGCGCGGCAGATCTTGCGGCACACTATTGCGGTTGCCGAGAATGCGAGTGTGCGGCCGTGACCAGGCCGGACGACCGACCAGCCTGGTCAATGGGCCTGGTTTTTCCTGATCTGGTTTGCGCCATATAGAACTGATGTCCAGTTCGACGTCCCCGCGATTGTCGGACTGTGCACTGTGCGGGTCTTCGTGTCGCACTGGAGATTCCGTCGCAGGTCGGGCACGGTTTGATCGACTCGGCGGCGCGCGCTCGCCGACCATGATCGCGCACGGAATGTCTGAATCAGGCTGATTTGACAGTCACAAAAGGATTTTGCATCTGTACGTGCAAGCGTGTGCTGTACCGTTACAAGTGGTCTCTTTCTAACCCCCAACTCCCACTGAGCCGAGGCAGCCCCGATGTCGACAGCTGGGGACGCGCGGGTGCGACGACTGGCACCCGAAAGCGTCGATCTCACCGAATTCGCTTCGCTACTCACGTCCGAACTCGAACACGAATATCTGCTCCTGCTGGTTCCCTACGGATTGGAGGCCCATGCGCCCTCGCTCGCGGCCGGAAGGCTGATCCGCTCCCGCCTGGCCGCCACGGCGGCGGGGCTGCTGTCGGATCGGCTGATACGGCGTTGTGCCGCACTGGAAATGATGCACACCTCAACGCTGATCCACGACGACATCCTCGACCGCGGCACCGTGCGCCGGGGCCTGCCCACGTTGTGGAAGGCGGTCGGCCGCGAGCGGGCGCTGCTGATCGGAAACCTCGTCGCCGCCAGGGCTTTGGCGATCGCGCAGGCCGATTCCGCCGAGGCGGCGAACGTCTTCCTGGAGACCTGGCAGCGGGTGAACGTGGCCCAGCTGCGCGAGGTGAACGAACGCGGACGTGTCAAGGATCGGGCCGCGCACGTCGGCATCAGCATCGGCAAGGCCTCCGCCGCAATGGAACTCGGCCTGGTGATCGGCTGCATGTCCAGCCCGGGCTGGCCGGTCGACCTCACCCACCTGCGCGAGGCCGTCCGCGAATTCGGCCTCGGTTTCCAGTTCGCCGACGACGTCGAGGACGTGCGCGCGTGGCTGGGGGCGAGCGGGCCGCGGCGGTCGAAGGAGGCCGAATTCGATATCGATCTCGGCAATCTCACCCTGCCGGTCACCATCCTCGCCGAATCCGCCGGTGTCCGTTTCGAACCGGCGGGCCGCCGCAGCGTCCAGGTGTTACGCGCGCTGAGCCTGGAGGATTGGGAACCGTGCCTGCAGGCGACATTCCGCATCGCGCTCGATCATCTCGACCGCGCCCGTTGGCATCTCGATCGCGCCGAGGAGTTCAGCGGCGACCGGGAACTGGCGCGACGTGTCATCGAATGGGCCGACGAGATGATCGAATCCGTGCGCCGCAAGGGACTTGATATGACATTGAGCGAATTGCCCCAGGTGGCCCGATGATCCGGGCCGTCGTCTTCGATATCGGTGAATGCGTGGTCAATACCGAACGCGAATATCGCCGGTGGGCCCAATGGCTGGGCGTTCCGGCACACACCTTCGCCGCCGCGGTCGGGATGGCATTGGCCCGGGGGTTCGACGAGTACCACGCGCTGCGGCTGGTCGCTCCCGGTATCGACCCGGCCGCGGCGCGGGCCCGGCGCGCGGTCGAGGACGAGCTGGAGTATTTCACCGAGGACGATCTCTACCCCGATGTGCGGCCGGTGCTGACCGCGCTGCGGGCCCGCGGCGTGTGGACCGGCATCGCCGGCAACCAGACCCTCGAGACCCGCGACATCCTGCGATCGCTGCGCCTGCCGTGCGATCTCGTCGCCACCTCGGAGCAGTGGGGGGTGGCGAAGCCCGATCCGGCGTTCTTCCGGCGGCTGGTGCAGCACACCCCGTTCGAGCCGGGCGAGATTCTGTACGTGGGTGATCGACTCGACAACGACGTGCGCCCCGCGGCCGCGATGGGCCTGCACACCGCGCTCGTGCGCCGCGGGCCGTGGAGCCTGCTGCAATCGCCGGGCGCGGGCGACGAGCCCACCCTGCGGATCGGGGAGCTCACCGAGCTCGTGGGCCTGCTCGACCGGCTCGATCGCGATCCGCTGCGGGTATGACTCGCCCATATTCCGGTACGCCCGTACCGGCGTGGCGCGGCGTGCCGCACGCGGCGGGTTCGGCATAGTGAAGAGCGTGAACGAGCCGGATCCACCGGGCCGACGGCACCGGCTGCCCACCCGCCGCGGCGGGTGGCGCCGTGCGCTCGGCTGCGTGGCGCTGGGCTGCGTGCTGACCGCGTGCGGCTCGACCGTGCCCGGCCGGCCCACCGCCGACCCGTCGACGCCGAAGAACCGGCACATCGGCACGGCATTGGCGACGCTGCTGCCGAAGCAGGATCAGTTCCCGTCGCCCTATGCGGCGGTGGTGCCGCCCGCCGAGCAGGCCGCGCACATCGCGGGCGACCTGAGCGGAATCCCGCCGGGCGCCACCGTGGATCCGGCCGACTGCGCGCCGCCGCAGCGGCCGACCGGGCCCGACACGTCCGCCGTGGTGGTCGGCACCGACGCCGCCACGCGGACCACCCTCACCGTGCTGCTGACCCGCGTCGACACGCCGCTGTCGACGGTGCGGCAGCAGGCGCGGGGCTGCGGCACCGTGCACGTGCGCCGCGGCCCGATCACCGATACCGTGCTGACCCAACCCGATCCGGCGCCACCGGTGCGTGCCGACGACACGTTCGCGCTGCACCGCACGGTGACCGGCCCGGCGACCGGGCCGGGGCTGACCCGGTCGATGCGTACGCTGCTGGCGCAGGTGGGAGACGTGCGGATCGAGGCCACCGCCATGTCCTACGGCGACGGGCCGTCCGATCCGGCGGGGCTGGATCAGGTGTTCGTCGCGGCGGTGGAGGACGTGCGCGCGGGCTGACGGCGTCGCGCGAGCGGGCGATCGTATCAGCCTGTGCCGACAGGAATCTCGATCCGTGCACCCCGGCGCGGTGTCGTTCCACATGCCGGGCGGTTATCCCCAGGACCGCCGAAAGCCCAGGTCGGTGCGCGGGCGAGGGCGGCGGTGGCGCGCACGCTGAGGCCCATGACAGCTTCCGCCGATCGCCCCGCCGACAACGACGCCGCCCGCGTCACCGAGGACACCGCTCCGGGGTACTCGCCGCCGGACCTTCCCCGATACGACTGCGCCCGAGGGGAATCCACGCCCGAGCCGGACTGGCGGCACCCACTGCTGCGGGTGGAGCAGCCCGCGGAATTCATCGCCGCGATACCGGCCCTGCTGGGCTTCGTGCCGGAGCGCTCCCTGGTGGTGTGCCTGCTGCAGGACACCCCCGAGCGGCCCGGCGCGGTGTTCCTGGGCGCGGTGGCGCGCCACGACCTGGACGTGTCCGGCTGCGGCGCCTGGGTGCGGGTGGCCGGGCAACTCGCCGCGATCTGCGTGCAGGAGCGCGCCGTCGGGGTGGTGGTCCTGGTCGTCGACGATCGGGCGAGCGTCACCCGGGCGGGCCGCCCCGGCGCGCGGGCGAGCCGCCACCGCGACCTGATCCGGGCGCTCGGCGGCGCGCTGCGGGCCGCGGATGTCACCCTCGCCGACGCCTGGGCGGCGCGCGAGATCGCCACCGGCGCACCGTGGTGGAGCCTGACCGACCCGGAACGCACCGGCACCCAACAGGATCCGTCGGCCTCGCCGGTCACGCTCGCGCACGTGCTCGACGGCCGCCCGATCCGTTCCTCGCGCGCCGAGCTGCTGGCGACCGTCGAGGTGGACCGCGAACTCCGCGACGCGGTGGCCGCCGAACTGGAGCAGGCCGAGCTCACCGCGCGGCGGCTGTACCGGCGGGCCGTGAGCCGCAGCGCGCCGGGCGAATACCGCCGCGCCGCGCTGGAGATGGTGCTCTGGCAGATCGCGGCCGTCGGTTCCGCCGCCCCGATTCCACCGGACGCGGTCGCCGATGTGGCCGTCGCGCTGCGGGATTCGACGGTCCGCGACGCGCTGTTCGCGCTCGCCGTCGGCGAGCACGGGCGGGCGGCCGAGGAACTGTGGACCCGGCTGTGCCGCGCCCTGGACGGCCCCGACCGGGCCGAGGCCGCCACGCTGCTCGGCTACAGCGCCTACATTCGCGGCGACGGGCCGCTGGCCGGGGTCGCGCTCGAGGCGGCGCTGGAGGCCGACCCCAGCCACGGCATCGCCGGGCTGCTGGAGACGGCGCTGCGCACCGGGATGCATCCGCAGGAGATGCGCAAGCTGGCCCGCAGCGGGGCGCTGGCCGCGGCCGGACTCGGCGTAGATCTCGGGGTCGACCCGGCCGGGTGGCAGTCGTGACACCCGGTGCGGCCCAGGCCCGGACGCGGTCAGCGGGCGCTGTGCGCGCGGTCGCCGAGCGACCGCAGGAAGGCCCAGGCGTCGGCCACGATCTCGTCGAGATCGTTGTGCCGCGGGTTCCACCCCAGCTCGGCCACGGCCCGCTCGCTGGAGGCGACGAGCACCGCCGGATCCCCGGCCCGGCGCGGCGCGTTCACCGCCGCGATCGACCGTCCGGTGACCCGCTCGCAGGCCGAAATCACCTGGCGCACCGAGAAACCGGTGCCGCTGCCCAGATTGAAGAGGCGATGCGCACCCGGCCGCGACTGCGCCAGCGCCAGCAGATGCGCCTGCGCCAGATCGCGAATGTGGATGTAGTCGCGGATCGCGGTGCCGTCCGCGGTCGGGTAGTCGGTGCCGAACACCGAGATCGACTCCCGGTGGCCCAGCGCCGTCTGCAGCACCAGCGGAATGAGATGCGTTTCCACCACCCGGTTCTCGCCGAGCCCGCCGTAGGCGCCCGCGACGTTGAAGTAGCGCAGGCTGGTGGCCGCCAGCCCGTGCGCCACCGCGTAGGAGGTGATGGCGTGGTCGATGGCCAGCTTCGACGCGCCGTACGGATTCGTCGGGCGGGTCGGGGCGTCCTCGGTGATCGGCACCTGCTCGGGCTCGCCGTACACCGCGGCGGTCGAGGAGAACACCAGCCGCGGAGTTCCGGTGCGGCGCATGGCCTCCAGCAGGGCCAGGGTCTTGACCACGTTGCCGTACCAGTACTTCTCCGGCTGCTGCACCGACTCGCCGACCAGCGACTGCGCCGCGAAATGCAGGACGCCGTCGAAGGATTCGGATTCGATCAGCTCCACGCCGACGGTGGCGATATCGCCGTCGACGAACTTCGCGCCGTTCGGCACGCCCTCGGCATTACCGGTGGACAGATCGTCGACCACGACAACCTCGTGCCCGTCCTCGATCAGCACCTGTGCGCAGACGCCGCCGACGTATCCCGCGCCGCCCGTGACCAGAAGTTTCATGTATCAGACCAGCTTCACCTGAACCGCATGGGCCATCTCGTCGGACAATTCGAAACCCTCGTGCCCGGGCACCGAGATGACCACCGCGCCGGGCTTGGTCTCCACCGTCACGCGGGCATCGGGCACCACGCCCGCCTCGCGCAGCTGGTTGATGATCTCCGGGCCGGTCTGGATGTGCTCGGACAACCGGCGCACCACCACCGCCGACACCTGGCCGCTCGGCAGGTCCGACAGGCGGATCAGCTTCTCCTCGGCGCCCGAGGTCGGGATCACGCCCAATTCGTCCAGTCCCGGAATGGGATTGCCGTAGGGGGAGGTGGTGGGGTGATTGAGCACCTCGACGAGCCGGCGCTCGACGTCCTCGCTCATCACGTGCTCCCAGCGGCACGCCTCGGCGTGCACGTTCTGCCAGTCCAGGCCGATGACGTCGACCAGCAGGCGCTCGGCCAGCCGGTGCTTGCGCATGACCGCGACGGCCATGGCGCGGCCCTTCTCGGTCAGCTCGAGGTGGCGATCGCCGGCGACCAGCAACAATCCGTCGCGCTCCATGCGGGCAACCGTCTGGCTCACCGTCGGGCCGCTCTGCTCGAGGCGCTCGGCGATGCGCGCGCGCAGGGGCACGACGCCTTCCTCCTCGAGGTCGTAGATCGTACGGAGATACATCTCCGTGGTGTCGACCAGATCCTTCACCTGTTACCCCTTCGTCGGCACGAATTCTACCCACGCCCGGATCTCGCTCCGTGCGTCAGCATATTCGGCTTGTCCTGCGGAAACTTCGAACGCGCGGCGCGTCTCGGGGGCGCCCGGCCGCGGCGCGCCCGTACTGTCTTGCATTTCTACTGCATGACAACGACAAATTGGGTGCCCAGCTTCCCCGTGTTCGGTTCCGATGCAGGTAGCGCGCCCGGTGGCGGAGGTGCATTAGCGTGACAGCCATGGCACGTCGACCCTCCAGCGGCGCCACGGTGGTGTGGACCGATCGGTTTCTCGATTACACCTGGACCCCGGAGCATCCCATGAAACCGGCGCGGCTGCGGCTCACCATGGAATTGGCGCGCGGCCTCGGTCTGCTCGAGGGTGTCGAGACCGAGGCGCCCGGCCCGGCGGGCGAGGCCGACCTGCTGCGCATTCACACCCCCGCCTATGTCGAGGCCGTCCGGGGTGCGGTCCCGCCGCCACCGGGAACCGCGCTGCCGCTGGCGGCCCCGTTCGGGCTGGGCACGACGGACGATCCGATCTTCCCGCGCATGCACGAGGCGGCCTCGGTCCTGGTCGGCGGCACCCTGGCCGCGGCCGAGGCGATCGCGGCCGGGCGGACCCGGCGCGCGGTGAGCATCGCGGGCGGCATGCATCACGCGATGCCCGAGTCCGCCGCCGGATTCTGCGTGTACAACGATGTGGCCGTGGCGATTTCCTGGCTGCTCGACCACGGCTTCGACCGCATCGCCTACGTCGACGTCGACGTGCACCACGGCGACGGGGTGCAGCGCGCGTTCTACGGCGACCCCCGCGTGCTGACCGTCTCCCTGCACCAGCACCCGGCCACCCTGTGGCCCAACACCGGCTGGCCCGAGGAGACCGGCGCGGGCACGGCCGAGGGCACCGCGCTCAATCTCACGATGCTGCCCGGTACCCGGGATGCCCAGTGGCTGCGCGGTTTTCACGCGATCGTGCCGGGCGCGCTGGCGGCGTTCCGGCCGCAGCTGCTCGTCAGCCAGTGCGGGGTGGACACCCACCGCGAGGACCCGCTGGCCGATCTGGAACTCAGCGTCGACGGCCAGCGCGCGGCGTTCCTCGCGATGCGCGAACTCGCCGACCGGTACGCCGAGGGCCGCTGGCTGGCGGTGGGCGGCGGCGGGTACGGCGTGGTGCGGGTGGTGCCGCGCGCCTGGACCCACCTGCTGGCCGCGGCCCTGGACCGCGAGATCGACCCCGCCACCGCGGTTCCGGCCGACTGGGCCGAGCGGGCCCGCGCCTACGCGCCGTCCGTCGAGCCGCCGGGCACCATGGGCGACGGTGTCGACCCGGCCTTCGACCGCTGGGACGGCCCGGGCGGCACCCGCGAGACCGGCGACGAGCGCACCGACCGCGCGCAGCGCGCCCTCGACACCGCCGTATTGGCCACGCGCCGAGCGACTTTCGGGCTGCTGGGCCTGGACCCGGAGGACCCCCGTGACTGAACCCGCCGCGGGGCACGACAGCACGCCCCAGGACCCGCCCCCGCCGCCGCAGCACTGGGTGGCCGACGTGCTGGCCGCCGACGGCGGCGTGGTACGGGTGCGGCCGATCGCCCCCGCCGACGCCGAGGCGCTGCAGCGCTTCCACGCCGGGCTGTCCGACCGCACCCGCTACCTGCGCTACTTCGGGCCGTACCCGCGGATGACGCCGAAGGATCTGTACCGCACCACCCACGTCGACTACCGCGACCGGGTCGGCCTGGTCGTCGAGCTGGGCGCGGTGATCATCGCGGTCGGCCGCTACGAACTGCTGCCGGACCGGGAGGGCCCGCGGGCGGCCGAGGTGGCGTTCGTGGTCGCCGACGAGCATCAGGGTCGCGGTCTGGGCTCGATCCTGCTCGAGCATCTGGCGGGCGCGGCCGCCGAGAACGGCATCGAGACCTTCGTCGCCGAGGTGCTGGCGGAGAACAACGCGATGGTGACGGTGTTCCGCGACGCCGGATACCAGGTGCAGCGCAGCCGCGACGGCTCGGTGCTGCACCTGGAATTCGCCATCGACCCGACCGAAGCCCTGCTGTCGGTGCGGGATTCGCGCGAGCGCGCCTCGGAGGCGCGCAGCGTCGGCAATCTGCTCGCGCCGCGCTCGGTGGCGGTGATCGGCGCGACCCCCTCGTCGGGCCGGGTCGGCGGCGCGGTGCTGGCCAATCTGCTGTCCGGGGTGTTCCAGGGGCCGGTGTTCCCGGTCAACCCGAATCGCAGTTCGGTGCGCGGCGTGCGCGCCTATCCGACCGTGCGCGAGGTTCCCGACGAGGTGGACCTGGCGGTGGTGGCGGTGCCCGCGGGGGAGATCAAATCGGTGCTCGACGACTGTATGGCCAAGGGCGTCAAGGGCTTGGTGGTGCTCACCGCGGGGTTCTCCGAGATCGGCCCGGCCGGGTACGCCGCCGAACGCGATCTGGTGGCGGCGGCGCGCGGGCACGGCATGCGGGTGGTGGGCCCGAGCGCGCTCGGTATCGCCAATACCGATCCGGCGGTCTCGATGAACGCCACGCTGGCCCCGGTGCTGCCCGGCCGCGGCCGGATCGGATTCTTCTGCCAGTCCGGGCCGCTGGGTGCGGCGATCCTCGGTGAGGCCGCCGCCCGCAAGCTCGGACTGTCGACCTTCGTCTCGGCCGGTAACCGTGCCGACGTGTCGGGCAACGACATGCTGCAGTACTGGGACACCGACCCCGACACCGACGTGGTGCTGCTGTATCTGGAGACCTTCGGCAATCCGCGCAAGTTCTCCCGCATCGCGCGGCGGGTCGCGCGCGGGAAGCCGATCGTGGCGGTGAGCAGCGGGCGCAATGCCACGCACACCGCCGGGGCGCTGGACCCGAGCCATCCGCTGGACCGGTCGCTCGAGCGCGACCTGTTCGCGCAGGCGGGCATCGTGCAGGTGGACACCATCTCCGAATTGTTCGACTGCGCAATGCTGTTGGCGTACCAGCCGCTGCCGCCCGGCCCGCGGCTGGCGGTGATCGGCAACAGCGCCGCGCTGGGCTGGTTGGCGGTGGACGCGGCCCGCGGCGAGGGGCTGACCGCGGGCGCGCCGACCGATCTCGGCCCGCAGGCCGAGCCCGCCGACTATCTGACGGCCGTTGCGGCGGCGATGGATTCGTCGGACGTCGACGCGGTGATCGTGATCTTCGCCCCGCCGGTGCCGACCTCGGTGACCGCCTACGCCGAGGCGATCCGCGCGGGTGCGGGCGCGGGCGGCAAACCGGTGCTGACCACCTTCGTCGCCGATCTGGGCATGCCGAACCTGCTGGCCACCCGCGGCATCGGCGGCAGCCTCGAGCGCGGCTCGATCCCGTCCTATCCCGATCCGGAGCGGGCGGCGCGCGCCCTGGCTCGGGTGCGCCGCTACGCCGACTGGCGCACCCGCCCGGTGTCGCCGGTGCGCCGCCCCGCCGACGTGGACACCGAGCGGGCGCGAAATCTGGTGGGGGAGTGGATGCGTCGCGAACCGGACGGCGGCTGGCTGGCCGATCTGGAGGCGGTGCAGCTGCTGGACTGCTACGGCATCCGGGTGGTCGAGTTCCGGGAGGTGCGCGACCCGGAGGCGGCGGAGGCGGCCGCCGAGGAACTGGGCTATCCGGTCGCGGCCAAGGCCACCGGCGAGCTGTGGCGCAACCGGCCCGACCTCACCGGGGTGCGGCTAGATCTGTGGCGGCCCTCGGCGGTGCGGCGGGCCTACACCGATCTGGCCGAGGTCTCCGGCAACGAGGTGGTGCACATTCAGAAGATGGCCACCAAGGGCGTCGGCTGCGTGCTGCGGGTGCAGGACGATCCGTCGTTCGGTTCGGTGATCAGCTTCGGGCTGTCGGGCACCATCATCGATCTGCTGGGCGACCGGGTGTATCGGGCGCTGCCGCTGACCGAGGACGAATCGGCCGAACTGATCGACGCCCCGCGCGCCGCGCCGCTGCTGGATGGCAAGGCCGGGGTCGCGGGCCGCACCATCGGCGAGCCGGTGGACAAGCGGGCGCTGTCGGAGTTGGCCCGGCGCATCTCGGCGCTGTGCGACGACCTGCCGGAGATCCGGGAGCTGGCGGTGGAGCCGGCGCTGGCCTCGGCGCGGGGCGCGGCGATCCTGTACGCGCGGGTGCGCATCGGGCCCGAACCCAGCCGCTTCGACATCGGGCCGCGACGACTGGCCTGACCACCGGCGAACGGCGTTCCGGTACCCGCCCCGCTGCGAGGCGACCGGCGGTGCACAATACTGGCAGGCATGCGGGAAGATCAGATCGAAGCAGCGACCGCGCCGCTCCGGGACGACATCCGGTTCCTCGGCGCGATCCTCGGAGACACCATCCATGACCACGAGGGCGCGGAGGTGTTCGATCTCATCGAACGCGTCCGCGTCGAGGCCTTCCGGGTGCGCCGGTCGGAGGTGGAACGCAGCGCGGTGGCGGAGATGCTGCGCGATACCGACATTCACGTCGCGATCCCCCTGATCCGGGCGTTCAGCCACTTCCTGCTGCTGGCCAACCTGTGTGAGGACCTGCAGCGCGACCGGCGGCGTGCGGTGCACGTGGCCGCGGGCGAGCCGCCGCAGGACTCCAGCCTCGCCGCCACCTACCGCAAACTCGACGCCGCCGGGACCGACGGCGCCACGGTCGCCGAACAGCTCGCCGACGCGCTGGTCTCGCCGGTCATCACCGCCCACCCCACCGAGACCCGCCGCCGCACCGTCTTCGACGTGCAGGCCCGCATCACCGAGCTGATGCGCACCCGCCAGCGCTACACCCCGGCCGAACCCGAATACGCCGAGATCGACACCCAGCTGCGCCGCCAGGTGCTGGCGCTGTGGCGGGCCGCGCTGATTCGCCTGGCGCGCCTGCGGATTCAGGACGAGATCGAGGTCGGCCTGCGCTACTACGACATGTCGCTGCTGGAGGTGATCCCGCGCATCAACACCGAGGTGCGCGACGCGCTGCGCGCCCGCTGGCCGCAGTACGAGCTGCTGGAGCGGCCCATCCTGCGGCCGGGCTCGTGGATCGGCGGCGACCGCGACGGCAACCCGAACGTCACCGGCGAGGTGGTGCACCGCGCCACCCACCGCGCGGGTGCGGTCGCCTTCGCGCACTACCTGAAAGAGCTTGTCGGACTGGAGAAGTCGCTGTCGCAGTCGGCGCGGCTGGTGCGGATCACCCCGGAGCTGGCGCGGCTGGCCGACGCCGGGCACGACGACTCCCCGCAGCGCGCCGACGAACCGTACCGCCGGGCGGTGCGCGGCATCCGCGCCCGGCTCACCGCCTCGGCGCGGCGGGCGCTGGGCGAGGTGCCCGGCGACGCGGGCGTGGATACCGGTGCGCGCCCGTACGATTCGCCGCAGGAACTGCTGGACGATCTGGCCGTCGTGGACGCCTCGATGCGCGCCTCGGGCGACGGTCTGCTCGCCGACGACCGGCTGGCGGCGCTGCGCGGGGCCGTGCAGACCTTCGGATTCCACCTGCAGGGCCTGGACATGCGCCAGAACTCCGACGTGCACGAGCAGGTGGTGGCCGAGCTGTTCGCCTGGGCCGGTGTGCATTCCGACTACGCGAGCCTGCCCGAGGCGGAGCGGGTGCGGCTGCTCGCGGCGGAGCTGACCACGCGGCGGCCGCTGCTCGGCCCCGACGCGCGGCTGAGCGATCTGGCCGCCAAGGAGCTGGGCGTGGTGCGCGCGGCCAAGGCCGCCCTCGACGATCTGGGCCCGGACACGGTGCCCAACTACATCATCAGCATGTGCACCTCGGTCAGCGATGTGCTGGAGGCGGCGCTGCTGCTCAAGGAGGCCGGGATCCTCGATCCGGGCGACGCGCAGACCCCGCCGCACAGCCCGGTCGGGGTGGTGCCGCTGTTCGAGACCATCGACGACCTGCGGGCCGGGGCCGACACCCTGGTCGCCGCGCTGGAGGTGCCCGCCTATCACCGGCTGGTGGTGGCGCGCGGTATGCAGCAGGAGGTGATGCTCGGCTACTCCGACTCCAACAAGGACGGCGGGTACCTGGCCGCCAACTGGGCGCTGTACCGGGCCGAGCTCGATCTGGTGGAGGCGGCCCGCAAGACCGGAATCCGGTTGCGGCTGTTCCACGGTCGCGGCGGCACGGTCGGTCGCGGCGGCGGCCGCAGCTACGACGCGATCCTCGCCCAGCCGGCCGGTGCGGTGCGCGGGTCGCTGCGGCTCACCGAGCAGGGCGAGGTGATCTCCACCAAGTACGCCGACCGGCGCACCGCCCACCGCAACCTGGAGGCGCTGGTCGCGGGCACCCTGGAGTCGACCCTGCTGGACGTGGAGGGGCTGGGCGTCGGCGCCGACGCCGCCTACGAGATCTTCGACGAGCTGGCCGAGCTGGCCCGGCGGGCCTATGCGCGGCTGGTGCACGAAACCCCGGGATTCGTCGAGTACTTCCGCGCCTCCACCCCGATCGCGGAGGTCGCCGACCTCAATCTGGGTAGCCGCCCGGCCTCGCGCAAACCCACCAATTCCGTGAGCGACCTGCGCGCGATCCCGTGGGTGATGGCGTGGAGCCAGTCCCGGGTGATGCTGCCCGGCTGGTACGGCACCGGCACCGCGATCGAGCAGTGGCTGGGTGAGGACGAGTCGCGGCTGGCCGTCCTGTCGGATCTGTACCGGCGCTGGCCGTTCTTCCGCACGGTCATGTCGAATCTGGCGCAGGTGATGGCGAAGGCGGATATGGACATCGCCGCCCACTACGCGCAGCTGGTCGAGGATCCGGCGTTGCGGGACACCATCTTCGGGATGATCCGCGAGGAGTTCGAGCGCACGGTCCGCGCCCACGGCCTGATCACCGGTAGCGACCAGCTGCTGGCCGACAACCCCGCGCTCGCCGAATCCATCCGCAACCGCTTCCCGTACCTGGAGCCGCTCAACCGCATGCAGGTCGACCTGCTGCGCCGCCGCCGCGGCGGGGACGACTCGGAACTGGTCGAGCGCGGCATCCTGCTCACCATGAACGGTTTGGCGACGGCGCTGCGTAACTCGGGGTAGCGATCAGGAGTCGTCGCCGAGGTCGGTGATGAACATGTGCCCCGGCGCGTGCGTAATAGCCAGCGCGGGCCGGGACGCCATGATCACGGCCTGCGGGGTGACCCCGCAGGCCCAGAAGACCGGAACCTCGTCGGGCTCCGGCTCGATGGGATCACCGAAGTCGGGGTGGGCGAGGTCGGCGATGCCGATGGCCTCCGGGTCGCCGATATGCAGCGGGGCGCCGTGGGCCAGGGGAAGTGCGGCGGTGACGCGCCGTGCCGTCGCGACGCTGTCGCGATGGATCGGCCGCATGGACACGACCACGGGTCCGTGAAACCGCCCGGCCGGAACACAGGTCAGCCGGGTCACGAACATGGGCACATTGCGGCCCGACTCCTGATGCCGCAGCCGCACGCCCGCCGCCAGCAGCCGCGCCTCGGCGGTGAAGCTGCAGCCGAGCAGGAAGGCGACACCGTCGTCCGGCCACACCTCCCGCACATCGGTCGGCTCGGCCGCCAGCACCCCGTCCAGGTACACGCGATAGCGCGGCAGATCGGTGCGCAGGTCCGAACCCGGTGCGGCACACCGTGGTTCGGGATCGCCGGGCGCGGTCGCCTCGATCAGCGGCAGCGGCTGCGGGTTGGCCGCGCACAGGGCGCGGAACTCCGCCGCCGCCTCCGCCGGAAGAACCACCAGATTGGCCTGCACGAAGCCGAGGCACATGCCGCTGGTCACCCCGCTCGACCCGCCGGACCGGAAGCGTGCGCGGGCCACCGCAGGCGCCGCACGATCGAGATCACTCATATAGCGATGCTAGGGGGCGGAAAAAGGTAGGTTTTCTCCTACGGTTGACAGGTAGGCGAAATCCTACCTATATTCTGGGGCGTGACCACGTCACAGATCGGAGGGGCGATGCCGCATCGCGTGAAATCCAGCAGTACCGACCTGGTGTTCGGGGCGCTCGCCAACCCCACCCGGCGCGACATTCTCGACCTGCTGCTGGAGGGGGAACAGACGGTGCTGGTCATCGCCGAGCGGTTCGACATGGCCCGGCCCAGCGTGTCCGAACACCTGAAGGTGTTGCGCGACTGCGGCTTGGTCACAGAGGAGAAGCGCGGACGCTTCCGCTACTACCGGGTCGAACCGCAGCCCCTGCACGACCTGCAGTCCTGGCTCGACCCCTTCGAACGCTACTGGCGTGCCCGGCTGCGTGATCTGGGCGAGGTACTCGACGCCATGCCCGACGAGGCCGACCACCGAACGGAGACCACATGACCACCGACGACCCGACCACGATCGAACTCGACCACTTCTACCCGCACCCGCCCGCCAAGGTGTGGCGGGCGCTGACCACACCGGAACTGATGGCGCAGTGGATGATGCAGTCCACCGGCTTCGAACCGGTCGTCGGCACCGTCTTCCACATGCGAGGGCGGGCGGTCCCGCAGACCGGCTTCTCCGGCGAGATCCGCTGCGAGGTCCTGGAAGTCGTCGCCCCCGAACGCCTGAGCATGTCCTGGAGCGACGCGCAGGCCGACACCGACACCGGATGGGTCATCACCTGGCGGCTGCGCCCGGAGGGCACCGGCACCCGAATGCTGTTCACCCACACCGGCTTCGACCCGGACGACCCGACCTCGCAACTGTCCCGCACGATCATGCGCGGCGGCTGGCCCGGCATGCTGGAGCGGCTGGCCATCACGTTGGATGCCCCGGCCAAAAGCGTGCCGGGGCCGACGGGTTGAGAGCGTGCCCGGGTCGACGGGTTGAGAGCGTGCCCGGGTCGACGGGTTGAGAGCGTGCCCGGGTCGACGAGTTCAGAGCGTGCCGGGGTCGACGAGTTCAGAGCGTGTCGGGCCGACGGGTTGAGGTGTTGGGCCGACCGGTTGGGGTGCGGGGGCGACCGGTTGGGGTGCGGGGGCGACGAATTGAGCCGGGTCAGCCCAGGGGGACGCAGGACGAGCCGAGGTTGATGCCGTTGGATACGTGTACCGTGAGGCGGTTCAGGGCATCGGCGGGGTCGATGTAGGAACCGATGGCGACGGCGCTGATGATGTGGTCGCCCGGGGCGCTCGGGGTCCAGGCGATGCTGGCCTGCATGCTGCCACCCTGGTTGGTTACCTGCACGCGGCCCAGGTAGTCCAGGTTGTCGTAGAAGTCCAGGCTCATCGGGTTGCTGGAGGTGGTCGTGGCGGTGACCTGTGTCTGGCAGCCCTGCACGGCGGTGCCGGTCACGGTCATCGTGGTGCTCGCCGCCGCGGGCCCGGCGCCGAGTGCGACGGCCGCCGCGCCGCCCAGCGCGACACCGGTGATGCGAACCAGCTTAGATGCCATGATCTTTCCCTCCGTGCACCGATGCCGCGACGCGGGATTTCGCGCCCGACGACTGCGGCCATCCTAACGGCCCAGGCGCACAACACAACCCGGCGCCGGCCGGTTCGCGCAGTACCCGGAGGGGACGGGACGCGCGCCCGCCGGCCGGCGCCTCCGGTATGACCACCGAACCCACCATGACGAGCACACTGCGTCATTCCAGCGTGATGCGCGGCGAACGGAAACACAAGCGGTGTGGCGCGTACGCGCCCCCGTCCGCGCACCGCCACGGCGGCCGCCGCACAGGCTGCGGCGAACCACCGTGGCGGTGCGACAGAGGAGCTGGGCCGGGTTCCGGTCGGCCCAGCGTCTTGGGGCAGCGGTCGAATCAGCTGGCGTAGGCGCGCAGGCGGTCGGCCCGCTCGCCCTTGCGGAGCTTGGACATGACCTCGCGCTCGATCTGGCGGACCCGCTCGCGGGACAGGCCGAACAGCTTGCCGATCTGGTCCAGGGTGCGCGGCTGGCCGTCGTCGAGGCCGAAGCGCAGCCGGATGACCTGCTGCTCGCGCTCGTCCAGGGTGGCGAGCACGCTGCGCACGTCGCGGTGCATGAGACCGGCGATGACGGCACTCTCGGCCGAGGTGGCCTCGGAGTCCTCGATGAAGTCGCCCAGCGGGGCCTCTTCGTCGTTGCCGACCGGCATGTCCAGGCTGACCGGGTCGCGGCTGTGGTCGAGCAGGTCGGCGATCTTGTCGACCGGGATGCCCGACTCGTTGGCCAGCTCGTCGTCGGTGGCCTCGCGGCCGAGCTGCTGGTGCAGCTCGCGCTTGATGCGGGCCAGCTTGTTGACCTGCTCGACGAGGTGGACGGGGAGCCGGATGGTGCGGCTCTGGTCGGCCATGCCACGGGTGATGGCCTGCCGGATCCACCAGGTGGCGTAGGTGGAGAACTTGAAGCCCTTGGTGTAGTCGAACTTCTCCATCGCCCGGATCAGGCCCAGGTTGCCCTCCTGGATCAGGTCCAGCAGCGGCATGCCGCGGCCGGTGTAGCGCTTGGCCAGCGACACCACGAGCCGCAGGTTGGCCTCGAGCAGATGCTGCCGGGCGGCCTGGCCGTCCCGGACGAGGAATGCCAGATCGCGCTTGCGAGTGGCCGACAGTCGCTTCCCGGTCTCCAACAGGTGTTGGGCGTAGAGGCCCGCCTCGATGCGCTTGGCCAGCTCGACCTCGTCGGCCGCCGTGAGCAGCGCCGTCTTGCCGATCCCGTTCAGGTACACGCGTACCAGGTCGGCGGCGGGGCTCTGGGCGTCGAGGTCGGAATCGCTGGCGCGCACTGCAGTGGTGGCGGGGCTTGTCATGACTTGCCTCCTGTCGGTGGTGTCTCACTCCGAACAACGGACCCGACACCGGGAAAGTTCCCCGCCACCACATCCATAAACCGTTGCTGAGCTGCGGCTTTCGTCACTGCCATCTGAGAAGTTCCTAAGAAGGGCGTATATTGTGCACCTTCGGGAACTTCGTTGCCGGACGGCTATCCCGGCAGAACCGAATCGTGATGTGGCGTCAGGCCGCAGGCACCGGATGGACGAGGCCGTGCCCGACCAGTCCGGTGACGATGTCCAGCGCGGCGGCGCGGAACTCCGCGGTGGCGGAGGTGCCGGTTCGGCCGATTGCGAGCAATTCGACCAACTCCTCCAACGGCAGCCCCTCCGCGCGCATTCCCGCGAGCAGGGCCGCGATATCGTCGTCGATCTCGTGCTGCCAGCGCGGTCCGTCGCCGCGGTGCAGGCGGGCCACCCGCTGCTCCCAGCCCTGCGCGCCGGGCAGATACACCCGTTCCAGCGCGGTCGCCGGGTCCACGGTGAAGCGCGCCGACCAGGCGAGGTCGTCGTCCGCGGCGACCGCGCGCAGCCAGGCCGACCGTTCGAAGTAGGCGGTCGCCTCGGCGCCCAGCGGGTCGTCGAAGCCGTGCGTCAGGTCCTCGGCGAGCAGTTCGGTGGGGTCGTCGGTGGCGCGGAGATAGACGAATCCGAAGCCGACGCCCTCGACGTCGGCGGCCTCGAACGCGGCCAGCCACCGCTCGGCCTCCCGCTGCGCCTGCGGGTCGCGCGGATCGAGCCCGGCGTCGCGCAGCCAGGTGCCGACGTACAGGCCCGGGTCGGCGATATCGCGCTGCACGATCCAGGCATCGACGCCGTGGTCGGGCAGCCAGTCCGACACCCGGGCGCGCCAATCCTGGCCCGCCACATGGACCCACGAGGCCAGCATGGCCGCGGTGCCGCCGGGCGCCAGGACCTGCGGGGCCTGGGAGATGACCAGTTCGCTGGCGCCGTCGAGGGCGAGCCCGGAGTCCCGATAGGTGTGCTCGACGCGGGCCGGGCCGACCACGAACGGCGGATTGGCGACCACCTGGTCGAAGCGGCGGCCCGCGACGGGTTCGAACCAGGAGCCCGCCAGCAGTTCGAGGTCGAGGCCGTTGAGCGCGGCGGTGGCCTCGGCCAGCCACAGCGCCCGCCGGTTGACGTCGGTGCCGGTCACGGTGTTCGCGTAGGCCGCCGCGTGCACGGCCTGGATGCCGCAGCCGGTGCCCAGGTCCAGTACCGAGCCGACCGGCCGGGTCGGGGTCGCGCGCAGCAGCGACAGCGACGCGTGGCCGACGCCGAGCACGTGCTCGGTGGTCAGCGATCGCCGGGTCATCGAGTCGTCCAGGTCCGAGAGCGCCCAGCGGGTGCCCGCGCCCAGATCGAGCGGGCGCAGATCGAGCGCGGCCCGCACCCGGTCGCCGTCGCGGTCGAGCAGACCGGCGGCAACCGCGCGGTCCAGGTCGAGCGGGGCCAGCGCCGCGGCGACCTCGCGTTCGGGGAGAGCGTCGCCGAGCAGCAGCAGCCGGACCAGCGTGCCCAGCTCCCCGGCGTCACGCACGGCGCGGCGCACCGGGACCGGTTCGGACCGGCCGAGGGCGGCGTGCGCGTCGTCGCCGAGCGCGGCGAGCAGGGTGTCGGCGTCGTAGCGGGCGCGGGTCAGCGCGGCGCGCAGCTGCGGGGCCAGTGCGGCGAGCTCGGACGCGGTGGTCGTCTCATTCGTCGGCATAGCTGCGAACTCTGCCACCGCAATCGCCGGGCATTCGGTAGCGGGGCCGAATCACGACGCCGCGGCGCGGAAGGTCTTGCGGTAGGCCAGCGGTGGCACACCCAGTTCGGCGCGCATGTGGTGGCGCAGCGAGCTGGCGGTGCCCAGCCCGGCGGCGCGGGCGACCTCGTCGATGGGCAGCTCGGTGGCCTCCAGCAGTTGGCGGGCGTGCCGCAACCGCTGTTGCAGCAGCCAGGCGCCGGGCGCCACACCGGTCTCGGCCTTGAACCGCCGGGTGAAGGTGCGCACGCTCATGCGGGCGTGCGCCGACAGCGCGGCCAGGTCGAGATCGCGGTCCAGGTGCTGCAGCGCCCAGGCCCGGGTGGGCGCGGTGCCGTCGGAGCCGATCTCGGGCACCTGCCGGTCGATGAACTGGGACTGGCCGCCCTCGCGCCAGGGCGGCACCACGCAGTAGCGGGCCGCCCGATTGGCCACGCCGCTGCCGTGGTCGGTGCGCAGCAGGTGCAGGCACAGATCGACCCCGGCGGCCAGACCCGCTGCGGTGCAGATGTTTCCGTCCTCCACGAACAGCATGTTCTCGTCCAGCCGCACCCGCGGATACAGCCTGCGGAAATCGTCGGCGTGCCACCAGTGCGTGGTCGCGCGGCGGTCGTCGAGCAGGCCCGCCGCGCCCAGCACGAACGCGCCGGTGCAGATGGACACGATGCGGGCCTGCGGCCGGATGGTGGCCAGCGCCTCGGCCAGCCGCGGGGGCAGCGTGCCCCGGTAGCGGGGCTCGGGCATGGTGGTGCCGGGCACGATCACCGTGTCGGCGGTGGCCAGCGCCTCCGGCCCCGCGGCCGGGACGATGGCGTAGCCCTTCGTCGCCGGGACGGGCGCGGTGTCCAGGCCGCAGACGGTCACCTCGTAGAGGGGTTCGCCGTCGGCCGAGTACGCCTCGCCCAGCACGGTGGGTGGAATCGTGAGATCGAAACCGACGACCGGTGCCAGCGCCAGGACCGCCACGCGGTGCGGTGTCTCGGTCATGCGCGGCCCGTGTCCGGGTCGCGGCCGGTGAGGCAGTACACGCCGCCCGCCGGGTCGTTCATGACCGTCCAGTGCGCGCCCTGGGAGATCCGCCGCGCGCCCAGCGATTCGTGCCAGGCGGCGACGGCCTCGCGATCCGAGCACGCCATGTCGACGTGGGCGGCGGCCGGACGATTCTCGTCCAAGCGCTGCAACAGGATTCGCACCGGCATGCGGCGCGGCGGCACCAGCCGGGTGAATTCCGCCAGCGTGGCCGATTGCAGCTGCCAGCTGGTGAGCTCGGCCCAGAACCGGATCTCGTCGGCGTAGCCGTCCCGGCCGATATCGAGGCAGATCTGGTCGAGGCGGCTGCGGACGCCGCCGGGGCCGACGGTCGGCTCCGGTATCCGCGTGCCGTCCTCGGTGGTCAGGCAGAACGCCTGGCCCTGCGGTGAACGGAACGCCGACCAGCCGTCGTGGTCGGACAGCGTGGTCGCGCCGAGCGCCAGGGCTCGGGCGCGGGCGGCGTCGAGATCGTCGACATCGAAGTCCGGGTGCGCGCCCCCGGCGTCGCCTACCGCCTGCGCGCGCAGATACGAATCGCCCTGCGCCGGAATCAACTCCGCGAATTCGCTGTTGCGGCCCGTCCGCTCGGAGGGCCTGCTGCCGGTCACGGTGGCCCAGAAGGCGAACGCCTCGTCGAATCGATCGACCGGGCGGTCGAGGAATGCCCAGTTCCAGCGGATCATGCTGTCCTCCAACGGGTTGGCCAGATCTTGACGGATTGTGGCATTCAGGCCACTCGTCCGGCAACCGGATTTCCTGCACGATCCCCAGGGTGACCGAATTGCAAGACCCCTCTCCGCCAAGGGAATCCGTCGTCGTTGCCGCGCCGCGCGTACATCCGGCCTGGTACGTCGCCGTGGTCGGCTTTATCGCGCTGATCGGGGCGGGCGGGTTCCGGTCGGTGCCCAGCGTGCTGATGGATCCGCTGCATGCCGAATTCGGCTGGTCGCATGGGACCATCGGCGCGGCGGTATCGCTGAATATGCTGCTGTACGGGGTGATTTCGCCGTTCGCTGCGGCGCTGATGGATCGCTTCGGTATCCGCCGGGTGGTCGCGTGCGCACTGGTCCTGGTGGCCGCCGGGGCCGGGCTGACCGTGTTCATGACCCGGCCGTGGCAGCTGATGGCCACCTGGGGGCTGCTGGTCGGCGTGGGCGTGGGCTCGATGTCGATGCCGTTCGTGGCCACCATCACCGGACGCTGGTTCGTGCGGCACCGCGGCCTGGTGACCGGCGTGCTCACCGCGGCCGGGGCCACCGGTCAGCTGGTGTTCCTGCCGCTGATCTCGGCGCTGGCGCAGGCACACGGGTGGCGGGTGCCGTCGCTGGTGGTGGCGGCCACGGCGCTGGCGGTGGTGCCGCTGGTGCTGCTGTTCATCCGCGATTTCCCCAGCGATGCCGGGGTGCGCGCCTACGGCGCCGAACCGGGCAGCACGGTCGGCGTGCGCACGGTGGCGCGCGGCGGCGCGGCCCGGGCGGTGACGGTGCTCGCGCGGGTGGTGCGCACGCCCCAGTTCTGGCTGCTGGCAGGCGGATTCATGGTGTGCGGGGCCACCACCAACGGCCTGGTCGGTACGCATTTCGTGAGCGCCGCCCACGATCACGGCATGCCGCCCACCACCGCGGCCGGGCTGCTGGCCACGGTCGGCATCTTCGATGTGGCGGGCACGGTCGCCTCGGGCTGGCTCACCGACCGCCTCGACTCCCGGTTCCTGCTGGTCGGCTACTACACGCTGCGCGGGCTATCGCTGCTGATCCTGCCGTCGCTGTTCGCGGCCGATACCCGGCCCAGCATGTGGGTGTTCATCATCTTCTACGGCCTGGACTGGATCGCCACCGTGCCGCCCACGGTCGCGCTGTGCCGCAGGCACTTCGGCGACGACGGCCCGGTGGCCTTCGGCTGGGTGTTCGCCTCCCACCAGATCGGCGCCGCCCTCGCGGCCACCGGCGCGGGCGTCATCCGCGATATGCAGGGCAGCTACGACCTGGCCTGGTACATCGCGGGCGGGCTGTGCGCGCTGGCGGCGGTGATGTCCGGGCTGATCCGGGTGCGGTCGCGCTCAGCCGTCGATGGCGCGGTGATGGCCTGATTCGAGCGCCTTGGCGGCCCGCCGCTCGTCCCAGCGACTGGGTTCGTCCTTGCGCCGGGGCGGGCGGTCGTTGGCGATGAGCACCGCGATCCACGGCAGCGGAATGGACACGCCGATGATGGCCAGCGAGATGACCCAGTTGCCCCACAGGCTGTAGGCCACCGCGGCCAGGACCAGGCAGGGGATGCGGAATCCCATCAGGATCGAATACCGCTTCACGCGGTCGCGATGCTGCTGTTCCAGCGACGGCGCGGCCTCGGTGATCAGAGCCGGATGCTTCTGCTCACCGGGGAAGAAACCCTCGGCCGGGCGGGGCGGACGGGGAACCGAACCGGGCGGACGCCTCTCGAACTCGGGGCGCTCACCACCGTCGCGGACCTCGTCGCGGGGCTCGGCCTCGGAGGAGTCGCCGTCACGCTGCATACCCCCGAGTCTGGCACTGTCGAAGATCGAATGCACACGCGGTGGCATCATGGAACGGGTGAGCACCGATACCCTCGTTCGCCCCGACACCACCACCGACGAGACCACCGACAGCGACGTCCCCAAGTTCTTCCACTACGTGAAGAAGGACAAGATCGCCGAAAGCGCCGTCATGGGCACCCACGTAGTAGCCCTCTGCGGCGAGGTCTTCCCGGTCACCCGCTCCGCCAAGCCCGGCTCCCCGGTCTGCCCGGACTGCAAGCGGATCTACGAGATGATGAAGAAGGACTAGCGCTCCCGCGGATCGAACTCGAAGGCGCTCCGGTTTCGGCCCCGGCGGCCCCGGTGAGCTGGGTGTGCTGAACGTGATCGCGACCGACAACGACGAGCACGGCAACCCCGACGTGACGTTCGGTTCGAGCTTCATCGATGTCGTTCACTTCATCGGCGACGGCCCTCCGGTGGTGTCCACGGTGATGACCTATTCCCAATCGAGCGACCCGACCTCCCCGCACTACGCGGATCAAACCGAATTGTTCTCGGCCGGTCGATGGCTCACGGACAGATTCACCGAAGAGCAGATCGCCGCCTCACCCTCGCTGACCATCAAGACCCTCGATTGACTTCTCGGCGAGAGCGGTCGATTCGGGATCCACCCCCCGCATCCGCCGTAACACCCGGCGGCGGATCAGTTCCCACCGGGTGACCCGGGCGGGCCAGAGTTCCTGCACGGTCGCGTTGAACTCCGCGCCGAGGATTACCGCGAAGGCCAGGAAGAAGGTGAACAGCAGGAAGGCGATCGGGGTTGCCAGGGCGCCGTAGCTGATGCCGGTTCGGGCTACCCAGGTCAGGTAGCGGCGGAGGCCGTCGCTGGCGGTCATGAAGAACACGCCCGCCACCAGTGCGCCGCCGAAGAGGCGGTGCCACGGGAGGGAGCGGTGCAGGGCGAGTTTGTACAGCGTGGTGAGGCCGACGATCAGTAGCAGGCCGGTGCCGGGGTAGTAGAACGTGTCGATGAAACGCAGTCCGGGCTCGCGCCACATCTCCGGCAGCACCCGGCCGATCAGCGTCGGTCCCAGCGCCACCAGGGGCAGCACGAAGACCGATACCACCAGGAACAGCACGTACAGCAGGAGCGCGAAGATGCGCTGCCACACCGGATGTCGCGCGTCCTGCTGACCGTGGGCGGCCACGATCGCGTCGACGAAGGTCGCCATCGCCGAGGATCCGGCCCACAGCGACAGCACGAAGCCCACCGACACCACGGCGCCGCGCCCGCGCTGGAGCACGTCGGTGACCGTCGGCGCGATCAGGTCGTCGACCACGTTCGAGCTGAACAGGTTCCGGCTGAAGCTGATGATCTTGGATTCCACGATGTGCACGGTGTCCGGTCCGAACCACCCGCCGACATAGCCGAGACTGCCCAGCAGCCCCAGCAGCAGCGGGGCCAGCGACAGCGTCTGCCAGAACGCGGCCGCCGCCGACTCGGCGAAGATCGAGTCGTCCCACGCCTTGACCGCCACCCGTGTCACCAGTTCCCGCAGCCGCCGCGCGACACGCCCGGCAATGGCGGCACCGCGCCCGGCTGCGGTACGGGCCGGAGGTCTGTCGTGCGCGTTCATCGTGCCTACAGCATCACTCACCAGCGGTGCGATTGCCGAACGGCGATATCCGTGTCGCGTGTGGTGTGATCCTCGGCGCGGCGCACCGCGTGGGATTGGGCAGCTGTCGGTGGCGGTCGCTAATCTCTCTGGAGTGACTTCGGGTGGTGGCGGTTCGTTACGTGCATGGCAGCGCAGGGCTCTCACCAAATACCTGACGACGAAGCCTCGCGACTTCCTCGCGGTCGCGACGCCGGGCGCCGGTAAGACCACGTTCGCGCTGCGCCTGGCCTCCGAGCTGCTCACCGACCGCACCGTCGACCAGATCACGGTGGTGGCGCCCACCGAGCACCTCAAGCATCAGTGGGCGGCCTCGGCCGCTCGGATGGGCATCGCGCTGGACTCCAACTTCTCCAACACCACCGGCGCCACCTCCGGCGACTACCACGGGGTGGTCGTCACCTACGCGCAGGTGGCCTCGCATCCGTACAAGCATCGGGTGCGCACCGAAAACCGGCGCACCCTGGTCGTTCTCGACGAGATCCACCACGCGGGCGACGCCAAGAGCTGGGGCGAGGCCACCGCGGAGGCGTTCGGCGACGCCACCCGCCGCCTCGCGCTGACCGGTACCCCGTTCCGCAGCGACGATTCGCAGATCCCGTTCATCAGTTACGAGCCCGACGAGTCCGGCTTCCCGCGCTCGCGCGCCGACTACGCCTACGGCTACTCCGAGGCGCTGGCCGACGGCGTGGTGCGGCCGGTGGTATTCCTGGCCTACTCCGGCGAGGCGCACTGGCGCGACAGCGCGGGCGAGGAGTACTCGGCGCGGCTGGGCGAGCCGCTCAGCGTGGAACAGACCGCCCGCGCGTGGCGCACCGCGCTCGATCCCGCGGGCGACTGGATGTCGAAGGTGCTCGCCGCCGCCGACACCCGCCTGCGCCAGCTGCGCGCCACCGGCATGCCCGACGCGGGCGGCCTGGTCATCGCCACCGATCAGGAGAAGGCGCGCGACTACGCCGAACTGCTGGAACACATTTCGGGCACGCGGCCCGCGCTGGTGCTGTCCGACGACCCCACCTCCTCGGACCGCATCAGCGAGTTCTCGGCCAGCACCGATCCATGGATGGTCGCGGTGCGCATGGTGTCCGAGGGCGTGGACGTGCCGCGCCTGGCGGTCGGCGTGTATGCCACCAGCGCCTCCACGCCGCTGTATTTCGCGCAGGCGATCGGGCGGTTCGTGCGTGCGCGCAGACCGGGGGAGACGGCGAGCGTGTTCCTGCCGTCGGTGCCGGTGCTGCTGGACCTGGCCGCGCAGCTCGAGGTGCAGCGCGACCACGTGATCGGCAAGCCGCACCGGGAGAAGAACGCCCTCGACGACGAACTGCTGATCGACGCCAACAAGCAGCAGGACGAACCGGGCGAGGAGGAGCGCAAGTTCGTCGCGCTCGCCGCCGACGCCGAGCTGGATCAGGTGATCTACGACGGCGATTCGTTCGGCACCGCCACCTTCTCCGGCAGCGACGAGGAGGCCGACTACCTCGGCATCCCCGGCCTGCTCGACGCCGACCAGATGCGCGCCCTGCTGCGTGACCGCCAGACCCGCCAGATCAGCGAGCGCACCGCCGCCGCGGCCGCCGCCCCCGAATCCGGCCCCAGCGCCGCGGCCGCCGCCGAGCGCGTCGCCACCGCCGACCGCCTCGGCGAACTCCGCCGCGAACTCAACAGCCTCGTCGCCATGCACCACCACCGCACCGGCAAACCGCACGGCGTCATCCACGGCGAACTCCGCCGCGAATGCGGCGGCCCCCCCACGGCCCTCGCCACGGCCGACCAACTCTCCGAACGCATCTCGGCCCTCCGCCGAATGTAGGCCGATATTCGTTGCCCCTTGTTCCCGGTGTTCGTCGACCACTCTTGATTCCGGCGTTCGTCGTCCACTCTTGATTCCGGCGTCCGTCGACCACTCTTGTTCCCGGCGTTCGTCGTCCACTCTTGTTCCCGGCGTTCGTCGTCCACTCTTGTTCCCGGCGTTCGTCGTCCACCCTTGGTTCCGGCGTTCGTCGTCCACTCTTGTTCCCGGCGTGCTTTTGGCCGGGATCTACCGGAAGATCCCGGCCAAAAGCACGCCGGGATCAAGGAATGGTCTTCTGTCATCCCGGCATGCTTGTGGCCGGGACCGGCCAGGCGGACAGGGCGGTGTCGATGGAGGCGGTGAGGTCGGGGTGGGTGGCGCCGTCGCGGGCTTGGATGGAGAGGCCGTAGAGGACCGTGGTGTAGAAGCGGGCCAGGGCGGCGGTGTCGGTGTGGGCGGGGAGGTCGCCGTCGGTGATGCCGCGCTCCAGGCGATGGCGCACGTTTTCGGTTGTCTGCCTGCGTTTTTCGATGAGGAAGTCGCGGATGGCGGTGTTGCGGGTGGTGTAGGTGGAACCGGCGAGCACGACCATGCAGCCGTGCGGCGTGTCCGCGGCGGTGTAGGCGACGGCGTTGTCGCGCAGCATGGCCTCGATGCTCGCCCGGGCGGTGGGCTGCTCGCGCAGGGCGCGTTCGGTGTGGCTGCCCTCGCAGCGCGAGTACAGGTCCACCGCCTCGCGGAACAGTGCCTCCTTGCAGCCGAATGCCGCGTACAGGCTGGGTGAGTTGATGCCCATGGCCGCGGTCAGGTCGCCCATCGAGGCGCCCTCGTAACCGTGCTCCCAGAACACCTCCATGGCCCGCCGCAGCGCGCGGTCGCGGTCGAAGGCCCGGGGTCGCCCGCGCTCGGCCATGATCACCACCCTTTCTGTGTCGATCGTTAAATATACCCCTTGACGCGACCGTCCGGCGTCTGCTTGGGTTATTTATGTACTGATCGACACAAAAATGAAGGAGTGCACCATGAGCGACCTGACCGGCACCGTTGCCCTCGTGACCGGCGGCAGCAGGGGGATCGGCGCCGCGATCGCGCGGCGGCTGGCCGCGGCCGGGGCCGATGTGGCGCTGACCTACCGCGGCGACGAGGCCGCCGCGCGCACGGTGGCCGCCGAGGTCGAGGAGCTGGGCCGCCGCGCGCTGACCATCCGGGCCGACAGCGCCGACGCCGAGCAGGTCGTCGCCGCAGTGCACCGCGCCGCCGGGGAACTGGGGCGGCTCGACATCCTGGTCAACAACGCGGGCATCTTCCCGGCCAAGCCCTTCGAGGAGTTCACCGTCGCCGAGGTGGACACCGCGCTGAACATCCACGCCCGCGCCGCGTTCGTGGCCGCGCAGGCCGCCGTCGGCCACATGCGCGACGGCGGCCGCATCATCGGCATCGGCTCCAACCTGTCCGAGCGCGCCCTGTTCGGCGGCCTGGCGCTGTACAACCTGAGCAAGTCGGCCCTCAACGGCTTCACCAAAGCCCTTGCGCGCGAACTGGGCCCGCGCAATATCACGGTGAACCTGGTCCAGCCCGGCGCCACCGACACCGACATGAACCCCGCCGACGGCGACCACGCCGCCGACCAACTGAAGTTCAACCCCCTGGGCCGCTACGCCGCCCCCGACGAGGTCGCCGCCATGGTCGCCTTCCTGGCAAGTCCGCAGGGCCGCGCCGTCAACGGCGCCATCCTCACCGTCGACAGCGGCACCAACGCCTGACCGTCACCGCGCGAAGTAGCGCCCGGGAGACACCCCGACCGTGCGACGGAACGCGGCCACATAGGCGCTGGGCGTGCGGTAGCCGACTCGTTCGGCGATGCGGGCCACCGGCAGGCCCGCGGCGAGCAGGGGCAGGGAGGCGGCCAGGCGGATCTGAGTCCGCCACTGGCCGAAGGTGATTCCGGTGTCGGCGAGGAACGCACGCGCCAGGGTACGAGGACTGGCGGCGGCCACCGCCGCGAGCTGCGCCAGGGTGCGGTCATCGGCGGGGTTGCGCAGCAGGGCGTCGGCCACCGTCCGGGCTCGGGCGTCGGTGGGGAGGGGAGCGCCGACCGGGATCACCTCGACGGGGTCCAGCAGGTCGAAGACCACCGCCTCGGCGCGGCGGCGCTGCGCGGGGGCCGTGGTCTGCGCGGTGAGATGGTCGAACAGCTCGTGCAGCAATCGGCTCACCCGCAGCATGGTGGGTGCGGTGAAGGCGACCGGGCAGCGCCGGGGCTCGAGAAAGATGCCGCGCATGGCCGCCCCATCCGAGGTGCCGGTGCGGTGCGGGGTGCCGCCGGGCACCCACAGCGCCCGGGTCGGCGGCAGCACCCAGTGCCCGCCGCCCACCCGCACGCCCAGCACTCCCCTCGACGCCCAGACGATCTGGTGCTGCGGATGCTCGTGCAGCTCGAACCAGTGCCCGGCGGGCAGCACGCTGGCACCGAACACCATGGCCGTGGACCCGGTCGGCGCGTCCATCACCACCGGATGACCGTTCTGCGACACAGCTTGTCACCGTAGCGCCTGGCGGACATTTTAGGCGACCCTTACCGTCGTCGACATGGGAATGAACCTCGTACACCGGTGGCTGTGCAGCTCGAAGCGCTGGGAGAAGGCCAGCTCGACCCGGCTCGTCCCGTGGGCGCTGTCCGGCCTGGATCTCGGTGCGGCCACCCTCGAGATCGGCCCCGGTTACGGCGCGAACGTGCCGACGCTGCGGTCGCGGACCGGGGCGCTCACCGGGCTGGAGATCGATCCGGCGCTCGCGGCCCGGCTGCGCGCCCGGCACGGCGACGGGGTGCGGATCCTGGAGGGCGACGGCGCGGCAATGCCGTTGCCGGACGGGGAGTTCAGCGCGGTCGTGTCGTTCACCATGCTGCACCACGTGCCGTCGCCGGAACAGCAGGACGCCGTCTTCGCCGAGGCGCTGCGGGTGCTGCGCCCCGGCGGGACGTTCGTCGGCTGCGACGGCCTGGACAGCCTGTCGTTCCGGCTGCTGCACCTGGGCGACACCTGCGTCCCCGTGTCGCCGTACACCCTGAAGGACCGCCTCGCCCGGGTGGGCTTCAGCGATGTCGAGGTCGAGAGGGGCGTCGGCAGCTTCCGCTTCCAGGCCCGCCGCCCCTGAACGACCTCACGACGCCACGGCGTCGAAATATCGTGCCGGATCGAGCGTATCGATCGGCGTCCAGTGCGGCGGCGGGGCGGCCGGGTCCGCGGCGGCCGGTGCTCCACCGCCGCGGTACCCCTGGAGATCCAGTGCCAGCCAAGGGTTCTCGTCCACCCGGCGGGCCAGTGCGTAGCACGTGGCCAGCACGTGCAGGCACCGGGTGGTGCGGGCGCGGCAGGAACAGTCGGTACCGAGCGGTCGGGGCGCGACGGCGATGCCCGCGGCGCTGATCGTGGCCCGATGCTCATCGGCGAGTTCGACTGCGGCACCGGGGATCAGCGCCGCGATGGCGGCGATCGTCGCGGCCGGGAGCGGCGTCAGCTCCAGATGCGTCACCGACGCCTGCGCGCCGCGATGAATGCTCGCGCGCACCACCGTGCCCTCGATCTCGAGCCGCACCCCGCCGTTGCGGGCGATGCTGCGGGCGCGGGGGAGCAGCGGCTCGGGCCGGGTCGTCGTCAGGGGTTCGGCGAGGCGGACCCAGTCCATGCCCCAGGCGGTGTAGCCGAATTCGTTGTCGGGCATATCAGTTGCCTCGCTTCCGGCGCAGGACATCCAGCAAATGGTCGTCGTCGAGGCGGGCCAGCGCGGCAATGCTCGCGCCGCCCAGATCGGCGAGGGCGGACTTGCGGTCGTGCATGCCCGCGATGTGCTCCTCCACGGTGGTACCGGTGGTCAGCGTGGTGACGGTGACCGGCCGGGTCTGCCCGATCCGGTGGGCGCGGTCGGACGCCTGGGCCTCCACCGCCGGATTCCACCATCGGTCGTAGTGCACGACGTCCGCGGCGCGGGTGAGGGTCAGGCCGGTGCCCGCCGCGCGCAGGCTCAGGATCAGCACCGGTGGCCCGTCGGGAGCCTGGAAGTCCCGGACGATCGCGGCGCGCTCGGCCTGATCCAACCCGCCGTGGAAGAACGGCGCGGCCACGCCGAACCGCTCCGCGCAGTGCCGGACCAGCAGCTCGCCCGTGCGCCGGTACTGGGTGAAGATCAGCGTGGGCGCGCCCAGCTCCAGATTGTTGGCGACGATATCCGCGCACACGTCGAATTTGCCGGAGCGCCCGGCCAATTCGCCGAGGTCGCCGGTCACCAGGCCCGGATGGTTGCAGACCTGCTTGAGCGCGGTCAGCGCCGCCAGCACCCGGCTGTGCCGCTGCGCGCCCGTGCCGAAGCCCTCGGCCTCGGCGCGATCGAGCTGCTCGTCGTAGAGCCGCTGCTGCTCGGCGGTGAGATCGCACACCAGATCGCAGTGGATCTTCGGCGGCAGCGCGGCCGCCACCTGAACCTTCTTGCGCACCAGCACGATCGGCTCCAGCGCGTCGCGCAACCGCGCCGCGGCCGGCGCCGAACCCTCCTGGATCGGGCGCACGAATCGCCGCCGGAACTGCGCCTTGTGCGTGAACGCCCGCGGCACGACCAGATTCAGCAGCGCCCACAGCTCGTCGAGGTGGTTCTCCACCGGCGTGCCGGTCAGCGCCACCCGGGCGTCGGCCGCCAGGGTGCGGGCGGCGCGCGCCAGCTGGGTGCGCGGATTCTTCAGCACCTGCGCCTCGTCGAAAACCGCTGTCGCCCAGTGCTGTCCGGCGAGCACGCCACCGTGCCCGCGCAGCGTCGGATACCCGGTCACCAGCACGGTGCCCGGGGTCGGGGCCGGGAGTTCGCCGCCGCGCCACATGACCGGCCGCAGCCCCGGCGCGAATCGCTCGATCTCGTGCGCCCAGTTGCCGACCAGCGAGGTCGGGCACACCACCAGCTGCGGCCCGTCCGCGATGCGGCCGAGCAGATAGCCGATGGCCTGCACGGTCTTTCCGAGTCCCATCTCGTCGGCGAGCACCGCCCCGCCGTGCGCCGCGGTGGTCTCGCGCAGCCAGGCGATGCCGCGCACCTGATACGGCCGCAGCTCCGCCTTCAGCGTCGAGCGCAGTTCGGCGGCCAGCGCGAGCGTGTCGGCGCACGCCCGCACCGCCCGCGCGGCCGAGACGATCGCGGTCCCCGCGGCATTCGGTACCGCGTGCGCGGCGGGCGGCAGCCGATCCGGGTCGAGCTCACCGTCGAGCACGGCGCGCCAGGCGAGCACCGACGCCCCGGGCGCGGCAATATCCAAGGCCGCGAACCGATCCGCCTCCGCCAGTGCGCAGTCCACCGCGGTCACCGCGATCTCCGATCCGGCGGGCAGGGCGAGTTCCAGTGTCTCCCGTTCCTCGCCGGGCGCGGGACCGGGCGCGTGGCCGGTCCAGTTCCACAGCGCGAACATGTGTCGATCGGGCAGGTAGGTGGCGTGTGTGATGGGCAGAACGCACCCCTTCGTAACTCGGTACGGCGTACGAAGTATTCTAACGTCGTACAGCGTACCGAGATTCCCGGGAGCGTGCCGTGGCCGCCGAACCGCCCGCCGACCAGGCGAAACAACTGCTGAGCCTGCTGTGGCGGCACGCCCTGCCGTCGCGGCCGGTCGGGCGGGGGCCCAAGCAGGCGATCAGCGTCGACGAGGTGGTGCGCACCGCGGTCGCGATCGCCGACCGCGACGGCTACGAGAAGGTGTCCATCCGGGCGGTCGCCGCCGAACTGGGCCTGGGCCCGATGAGCCTGTACACCTACGTGCCGAGCAAGGAGGCGCTGATCGTGCTGATGGTGGACGCGGTGGCCGAGGCCGACGCGCCCATCGACGCGGCGCTGCCGGTGCGCGAGCGGATGGCCGCCATCGCCCACGGGGTGCGCTCGGAGCTGATCGCGCACCCGTGGCTGCTGGAGGTTCCGCCGTGGCGACTCGTGCTGGGGCCCGGGCGATTACGCCGCTACGAACGCCAGCTCGAGGCGCTCGACGGCAGCGGCCTGCCGGATCTGGAGATGGACCGGGTGATCGCGGTGCTGTCGGAGTTCGCGACGGGCAATGCCCGCATGGCGGTGGCCGCGCGGCGCAGCGCCCGCGAGATGAGCGACGCGCAGTGGTGGGAGGTGCACGGCCCGCTGCTGACCGAGCTCATGCCCGCCGCCGACTTCCCGCTGTCGGGCCGCGTGGGCGCGGCGGTCGGCCAGCACTACCAGGCCCCCGGCGACCCCGACGGCGCCTTCGCCTACGGCCTGGCCCGCCTGATCGACGGGATCGAAGGACGCTCGACGTCACGTTAGGCGGGCGGCCGCGCCGTATCCCTCGGCACGCGGAACGGGCGGCCACACCGGCCGCCCGTTCGGGTTGTTCTGTTGGAGGATTCAGTTGTGGGTCGAGCGGACGTGAGGAGCTGATTACAGCGCCGGCGCCGACTCCGTGTCGATCACGGCCTCGAGCTCACGCAGGCGCTCCATGTGCTCGTTGGCGTGATGCTGGCAGAAGAGCAACTCGCCACCGCCGGGAAGGGTTGCGCGTACCCGCGCGCCCGCCCCGCAGCGGTCGCAACGGTCGACCGCGGTCAGTGGGGTGCTAGTCAGTGTTCCTGGCATGACTCCTCCGTCCTGGCTCCCGGCGCAGAAGACCGTTCACCTGGTATGGGGCCCACGGTCCCTTCCGCGGGCTCGCTACCGCTACTTCCCAGCAGTGGATATGACTACTTTGTCAGACGTTCGGGACGGGGGCTTTGTTCCCGGAGATGTTTCTCTGTGTTTTCCCTAACATGACCAGGCGTTTCGCTGAAAGCGAACACACCTGCGCGTACAGGGCAAACGCAGTGGCTCACCTCCACGAACTCGCCGATCCAGTTGTCTACCCGGAGATTACCCCGCACTACCGACACTCACACTCCGGTTCCGGCAAACTCCGAGGCCACGGGGGTAGGGGTGGGCTAGGGTCGAGCCATGGTTGCGGAGAATGACCGAATTGGCAAGGCGCACAGACTGGTTCACCTGTGCACCCGGCAGGAGTGGGCGCAGGCGCAGGTCGGCGGACAGCGGCGGGCCCCGTCGCTGGACAGCGACGGTTTCATCCACCTGTCCACGCCCGAACAGGTGCACGTCCCGGCCAACCTGTTCTACGCCGGACAGCGGGATCTGGTGCTGCTGTGGCTGGACCCGGACCTGCTCGGCGACGTGCGGTTCGAGCCCGGCGTGCCCGCCGGGCCGGACGGCATGCTGTTCCCGCACCTGTACGGTCCGGTGCCGGTCGCCGCGGTCGCGGAGGTCACCGAATACCGACCGGGTCCGGACGGCGTCTTTCCGGCGATCACCCCGCCTGACTTAGGGTGAACTATGTGAACGTCGACGTGACAGCACTCCCCGGAATCGGGGTACGCAAGGATTTCGAAGCGCGCTCGGGTCGCCGCGTGGGGGTGGTCTCCCATCGCGACGGCGGCATCGATCTGATCCTCTCCAAAACGGACGATCCGGACGCATGTGCGGCGCAGATTCCGCTGACCACCGACGAGGCCGCGGTGCTGGCGAATCTGCTCGGCGCACCGCAGCTGGTCGAGAAGCTCAACGCCGAACATCGGGATATGCCGGGCATCGTGACCCGGCAGCTGCCGATCACCGAGAATTCGCCCTATCAGGGCCGCGAGCTCGGTGACACCCGGATGCGCACCCGCACCAAGGCGTCGATCGTCGCGGTGATGCGGGCCGGTCAGGTGTCGCCGTCGCCGGGCCCGGAGTACGTGCTCGCGGCCGGTGACCTGCTGGTCGTGGTCGGCACGCCGGACGGCCTGGACGCCGCCCTATCCATCCTGACGGACGGGTGATGCGGTGGAGTCGACCGCTCTGGCACTCGTTCAACTCGGTTCCATTCTGTTCGCCCTCGGGGTGCTCGGGCGATTAGCGGGAAAGTTCGGGATGTCGCCGATCCCGCTGTATCTGTTAGGCGGTCTGGCCTTCGGCAAGGGCGGGGTGATCCAGCTCGAGTCCGCCACCGAATTCGGCCATATCGCAGGCGAAATCGGGGTGGTCCTGCTGCTGTTGCTGCTGGGCCTGGAATACACCGCCCCGGAATTGATGACGGGACTGCGCCGGTCGTGGCTGGCCGGCGTGGTCGACATCGTGTTGAATGCGACGCCGGGCGTGGCGGTGGCACTGGTCCTCGGTTGGGGTCCGACCGGCGCCATCACCATGGGCGGCGTCACATACATCTCCTCGTCCGGGATCGTGGCCAAGGTGCTCAACGATCTGGGTCGGCTCGGTAACCGGGAGACCCCGGTGGTGCTGTCGATCCTGGTGTTCGAGGATCTGGCGATGGCCGTCTACCTGCCGATTCTCACCACCATCCTGGCCGGGGTGGGCTTCGCGGCCGGGCTGCGCTCGCTGGCCATCGCGCTGCTGGCGATCACCGTCGTGCTGGTGGTCGCGCTGCGCTACGGCCGCTACGTGTCCGCGATCGTGGACAGCTCCGATCGCGAGGTGTTCCTGCTCAAGCTGCTGGGGGCGGGTCTGCTGGTGGCGGGGGTGGCCTCGGCGCTGAACGTGTCGGCCGCGGTCGGCGCCTTCCTGCTGGGCATCGCCATCTCCGGGCCCACCGCGCACAATGCGACGAAACTGCTGGAGCCGCTGCGGGATCTGTTCGCGGCGATCTTCTTCGTCGCCTTCGGCCTCAATACCGATCCGCAGGCCATTCCGCCGGTGCTGGGCTGGGCCGTGCTGCTGGCGGTGGTGACCATGCTGACCAAGATCGGCACCGGCTGGTGGGCGGCGCGACAGCAGGGCATTCGGCGCATGGGCCGCGCCCGCGCCGGCGCGGCGCTGGTGGCGCGCGGCGAATTCTCGATCGTCATCGCCGGTCTGGCGGTGTCGGTCGGCGCGGTGAACGGCGACCTGGCCGCGCTCGCCTCGGCCTACGTGCTGATCATGGCGGTGCTAGGCCCGATTGCCGCGCGCCTGGTCGAGCCCGCCGTGGGGTTGTTGCAGCGGGGGCGGCAGCTCGTTCCCGCGCGGAGCTGAATCGGGGGCGGGGTCGGGGCGCTCGTGCGGGCGCGCCGCCCCCGCCGCCGGTGCGGTCGCCGAGACCTCCGCGGCGAGCGCGGACGTGCGGTCGCGGACCCGTTCCAGCCGCCGCGACGCCAGCACGGCGATCGCACCGACGATCAGGCCGATCACGATCGCGGTCAGGTGCCCGTAGTCGGTGAAGGTGCGCCCGCGCCAGACCCCGAACAGATACCAGCCGACCAGCCCGCCGATCCACAGCAGCCGCGGCGTGCCGCGCAGATGGAACGCCAGGGCGGCGAGGACCGCGGAGGAACCGTACGAGGAGCCCACATCCGGCGCGACGGCCACCTTCACCGGAATCAGCCTGTGGTGCACGGCATATGAGATCCCGGTGACCACGATCAGCGTCGCCCCGACGTGTCCGGTCGCGAAGACCAGGATCCAGCGCAGCGTGCCGAGCCAGCGCTCGGCGAAGGCCATCACGGTCAGGAATCCGAGGATACCGACCCAGGGGAGCCCGCCATCGGTCCAGAACGCCGACGCCACCAGCACCTGGAGCGGATCGCGGCGCATATTGTGCAGATTCGTCGACAACGACAGGATCAGCCGGTGCCCGGCGATATCGCTGATGCCGCGCAGCGTCCACCACGTCACGAACAGGGTGAAGGCGTAGGCGCAGCTGGCGGGGGCGCCGCCGAGAAAATCGTGGACCGCCCGGAGCCCGCGGACGATTCGCTCGGGACGTGTCCACCATGCTCCCAGCGCCCGCAGTTCGGTCCCGATGTCGATGGTCCGGGTCCACGGCGAGCGATAACGGTGCAAAACGGATGGCACACCGGCAAGTCTCTCGCGTCGACCGCTTCGCCGCAGCACGGTCGGCGTCGCGTGTTATCCGGCCGCAACAATTGCCAACCAGTCCGCAACATCGGTCGGCCAGAATCGGCGCGACGTGACCGCGGGGTCGCGGGCCGAGGAGGAACAGCGCAGATGACGGTGTATCACCAGCGGATACGGGGCGTGACCCATACCTTCGACGGCCTGGTGGACCTGCTGGCCAAGGCGACCCCCGCCCGCAGCGGCGACGAATTGGCCGGGTGCGCGGCCCATTCGGACGCCGAGCGGGCCGCCGCGCAGTGGGCGCTGGCGGAGGTGCCGCTGACCGCGTTCCTCTCCGATCCGGTGGTGCCGTACGAGACCGACGAGGTCACCCGGCTGATCCTGGACACCCACGACCGGATGGCGTTCCGCCCGATCGCCGCGCTGACCGTGGGCGGGCTGCGGGACTGGCTGCTGTCGGTGGCCGCCACCGACGAGGCCGCCGCGACGCTGGCGGCGGTCTCGCCGGGGCTGACCCCGGAGATGGTGGCGGCGGTGAGCAAGCTGATGCGCAATCAGGACCTGATCGCGGTCGCGCGGGCGGCGCGGGTGCGCGCCGGATTCCGCACGACGATCGGGCAGCCGGGCACGCTGGCCACGCGGCTGCAACCCAATCACCCCACCGACGATCCGCGCGGGATCGCCGCCGCGGTCCTGGACGGGCTGCTGCTCGGCTGCGGGGACGCGGTGATCGGGATCAATCCGGCCACCGATTCCCCCAGGGCGACAGCCGATCTGCTGCACCTACTGGACGAGGTGCGGCAGCGCTTCGACATTCCCACCCAGTCGTGCGTGCTGGCGCACGTGACCACGACGCTGGGGCTCATCGAATCCGGCGCCCCGGTGGATCTGGTGTTCCAGTCGATCGCGGGCACCGAGGGCGCCAATTCCGGCTTCGGCGTGACGCTTTCGCTGCTGCGGGAGGCGGAGCAGGCGGGCCGGTCGCTGCGGCGCGGGACCGTCGGCGACAACGTGATGTACCTCGAGACCGGGCAGGGGTCGGCGCTGAGCGCGGGCGCGCACCTGGGCACCGACGGGAAGCCGGTCGACCAGCAGACGCTGGAGGCGCGCGCGTACGCCGTTGCGCGCGAACTGAATCCGCTGCTGGTGAACACGGTGGTGGGTTTCATCGGGCCGGAATACCTCTACGACGGCAAGCAGATCGTCCGCGCCGGGCTGGAGGACCACTTCTGCGGCAAGCTGCTCGGCCTGCCGATGGGCGTGGACGTCTGCTACACCAACCACGCCGAGGCCGACTCCGACGATATGGACACCCTGCTGACCCTGCTCGGCGCGGCCGGTGTCGCCTTCGTGATCGCCGTCCCCGGCGCCGACGACGTCATGCTCGGCTACCAGAGCCTCAGCTTCCACGACGCCCTGTACGCCCGCCGAGTCCTGAACCTGCGCCCCGCACCGGAATTCGCCGCCTGGCTCGACCGCCTCGGCATGCTCGACACCACCGGCCGCATCCGCGAGATCGAGCCGCTGTCCTCCCCGCTGCGCGCCCTGGCGGGTAGCCGATGAGGCCGAGGTCGAGGTGCTGCGGCCGCGACGGCGGTCCGACGGGTATCGCGAAACGATCGTTCCCGCTGCTTGTTTCGGCGGGCGGCCGATGAGCGCCGGGCGGTGCCGCTCCCGCGATGGTGGTGTGGCAGGGAGCGCGAAACAGGCTGTACGGCAGCATGGTTCAACGCAGCAGCCACGGATTACCGCTGGCGGCTGGTCCATTCGATGTGTGCTCGGGCCGGACGGCCACCGAGGGCGGCGGGAGGGTGGTAGCTGATGCGAAGCGCGGCGGCCAGGGCCGAAGAACCGGAGTCCTTTGGGCCGGAGGAGTTTTGGAGCGAGTTGCGGCGGAGTACGCAGGCGCGGATCGGGCTCGGGCGGGCGGGGGATGCGGTGCCGACCGAGCATGTGTTGCGGTTCCGGGCGGCGCATGCCGCCGCCCGCGATGCCGTGCACACGCCTCTCGATACGGCGGAGTTCGCGGCCCGGGTGGCGGCGGTGGGGCTGGGGGAGCCGCTGCGGGTGCGCAGCCGGGCGGGCGATCGGGCGGAGTATCTGCGCCGCCCCGATCTCGGGCGCGTTCCGAATGCCGAAGCCGGACAGGGCTGCACCGACCTTCCCCGGGTGCGCGCCGATATCGGTGTCGTGCTGGCCGACGGCCTGTCGCCGCGCGCCCTGCACGAGCACGGCGCGGCCATGCTGGCGGCGCTGCGCGACGAACTGGGGGAGCGGCATCGGCTCGCACCGCCGGTCATCGCCACCCAGGCTCGCGTCGCCCTCGGCGACCATATCGGCGAATCCCTCGGCGTGACAACGATTCTGGTGCTGATCGGGGAACGGCCGGGCCTCTCGGTCGCCGACAGCCTGGGCATCTATCTGACCCACCACCCTCGACCCGGCCGCGCCGACTCCGAACGTAACTGCATCTCCAATATCCACCCGCCCGAGGGGCTGAGTTACCGCGCCGCGGCGCGGGTGGCGGCCAACCTCGTCGCGGGCGCGCGCCGACTGGGCCGCTCCGGCGTCGCCCTCAAGGACACCTCGGGCGGCGAATCCCTCGGCACGCTCAGGGCGGTCGATGCAGAGTGGCATGCAGGTCCAGGTGCCGGATGACGCGGTCGACCACGTCGGTCGGGGCGGCGGGCTCGCGGCGGGCGGCCAGCGCCTCGCGGCGGCCGGTGGCGTGAATCTCGGTGGCGATGCGGCGGATTCGGCCGTCCAGGCGCACGGTGCGGCCGGTGGCGACGGCCGCGTCGCTCCCGGTGCCGAGGCCGAAGGTCGGGCGGGCCGAAAAACCCTCGCGCAGCCCGCGATACAGCGGGCCGGGCAGCCGCTCGGCGACGGCGATCCGGTCCAGGCGGGCCAGCTGCGCCGCGCGGATCCGCTCCCACAGCCGCCGCTCGAACTCCCGGTCGGCGGCGGGATCGGCGCGCACACCCGTCGCCCGGACCACGGCCGGGAGCGTCGGCCCCTGCACCAGCAGCGTGAACAGCACCACCGCGAACGAGACGAAGATGATCTCGCTGCGCCCCGGAAACGGCGCCCCGGCGTCGGTGGTGAGCGGAATCGCCAGCGCCAGCGCGACCGTCACGACCCCGCGCTGCCCCGCCCACCAGGTCACGACCGTCTCCCGCCAGGTGTAGGGCTCGTCCGCGTCGCGCCGCCGCCACCGCGAATGCAGACCCGCCCAGGTCACCGTGAGCCAGCCCAGCCGCAGCCCGACCACCACCGCGATGATCGCCGCGGCCACCCCCAGCAGCGCGGGCCACGCCGAGCCGACCGCGCCCAGCGCGATCCGCAGCTCCAGCCCGACCATTCCGAAAGCCAGCCCGGTGACCAGCATCTCGGTGATCTGCCAGAACGAATCACCCATCAGCCGGTACTCGCCGCCGCACGAACCGAGCGTGGCCTCGGTCAGATACAGCGAGCACACCAGCACGGCCAGCACCGCCGAACCGCCCCACGCCGCGGCCAGCCCGTAGGCCGCGAACGGCAGCATCAGGCCCAGCGCCACCTGCCAGCTGGGCTCGGCGAGCCGCCGGGTGAGCAGGCTGCCGCACCAGCCCAGCCCCAGCCCGACCGCGACCGCCACCACCGCCGACACCACGAACGCCCACACCGCATGCCATCCGGAGAAGTGCCCGGTCGTCACCGCCTGCACCGCGACGGTGTACACCACCACCGCCGTGACGTCGTTGAACAATCCCTCGCCCTCGAGCGCCGCCACCAGCCGCCGCGGCAAGCCCAGCCGACCGGCCAGCGCCGCCACCGCCACCGGGTCCGGCGGCGCCACCAGCGCGCCCAGCGCCACCGCCGCCGCGAGCGGTATCGCCGGATGCCACGCGTACATCACCGCGGCCACCGCGCACGCCGTCGCCACCACCAGCCCGACCGCGGTCAGGCCGATCGCCGCCCAGTCCGCCGCGAACCGCCGCCACGAGGTGCGCCGCGCCGACGCGTACAGCAGCGGCGGAAGGACCAGCGGCAGAATGAGATTCGGATCGAAATGCGATTTCGGCACGAACGGCAGCACGGCCAGCACACAGCCGAATCCGGTCATCAGCACCGCGGGCGCGAGTCCGGTGCGGCGCGACAGGGGCTGCGCGAGGATCGTCGCGAACAGCAACACGAACACCAGCGCCAACTTGTCCACGTCCACCCACTGTCGTCGGCGTGTCTGAGAACCGCCGAAGCCCGGCCTGATGACCGTCGGGTGTAAAGCGGGCTAGAGCAGTGGCGGTGGTCGCAGATCCAGGCGGCGCATGACGCGGTCCACAAGATCCGGTGGCATCCCGGGCTCACGGCGGGCGGCCAGCGCCTCGCCGCGGCCCGCCTCCAGCACCTCCTTGCTGATCGCGCGCATCCGGCCGGTGTAGCGCAGCGTGTTCTCCACCGCCTTGGCGTCGTCGGCGGCCTCGGCGGCCTCCGGATCGGCGCGGGCCAGGCGGCGTTCGATGTTCTCGCGCAGCCGCTGGGAGATCTCGTCGGGGAAGTCCTCGCTGTTGGCGATCTCCCCGAGCCGGGACAGTTCGGCGCGCAGGATCCGGGTCCACAGCCGTCGCTCCAGCACCCGCTCGACCTCGGTGTCGGCCCGGACGCCGGTGGCGCGCACCACCAGCGGCAGCGTCGGACCCTGCAGCAGCAGCGTGAACAGCACCACCGCGAATGCGGTGAACAGGATCTCGGCCCGGCCCGGGAACGGCTCGCCCGAGTCGGTGGTGAACGGGACGGCCAGCGCCAGCGCCACGGTGACCACCCCGCGCATGCCCGCCCACCAGGTCACCACCGATTCCCGCCAGGTGTAGGGCTCGTCGGCCCGCCGCTCCCGCCACCACCGCTGGAACAGCGCGGTGGTGAGCAACAGCCAGATCAATCGCAGCGCCACCACCACGGCGATGACGACCGCCGCGCCGCCGAGCAACCGCTGCCAGCTCGGCCCGGTGGCCGCGAGCACCGTGGTCAGCTCCAGCCCGATCACCCCGAACGCGATGCCGGTGACCAGCATGTCGATGACCTCCCAGAACGAATCGCCGACGATCCGATAGGCCGCGTCGCTGAAATCCGTTGCGGCATCGGTGAGATAGAGCGCGCAGATCAGGACCGCGAGCACCGCCGAACCGTGCCAGTATTCGGCCAGTCCGTAGGCCGCGAACGGCAGCAGCAGTCCCAGCGCCACCTGCCAGGCCGCCTCGTCCAGCCGCCGCATCAACCAGCTCCCGGCCCAGCCGAGCACCACCCCCACCGCGATCGCGACCACGGCCGACACCACGAAATCCAGCAGCGTGTGCCAGGTCGAGAAGCGTCCGGTCACCACCGCCCGCAGGGCGACCTCGTAGAGCACCACCGCGGTCACATCGTTGAACAGGCCCTCCCCCTCGAGCACCGACACCAGCCGCCGCGGCAGCCCGAGCCGATCCGCCATCGCGCCGACCGCCACCGGATCCGGCGGCGCCACCACCGCCCCCAGCGCGAACGCCGCCGCCAGCGGCACCGCCGGATACCAGAGGTGGAACACGGCCGCCACCGCCGCGGCGGTCGCGACCACCAGCCCCACGGCCCGCAGCAGAATCGCCCCCGAATTCGCCGCGAACTGCTGCCAGGAGGTCCGCCGCGCCGACGCGTACAGCAGCGGCGGAAGCACCAGCGGCAGAATGAGCTCCGGCGAGATCTTGATATTCGGCACCGCCGGGATCAGCGCCAGGACCAACCCGAACACGGTCATCAGCACGGCCGGGGCGAGCCCCGTCCGCCGCCCCAGCGGCTGCGCCAGAATCGTCGCGAACGCCAGCACGAACAGCAGAATCAGTTGCTCCACGACCGCTCAGTCTGCTTCGTTCCCGCACCGAAGTCACCGAACCGCCGCGGTGCGTCAACAGGTTTCGCTCGTTGACCCGCGGCAGCCACCGGCCTACCGTCGCGGGATGCGAATCCTGCCGACGGTCGCGGCAACGAGACTTCGGGCGGTCGAGGGGTGGAATACGGATCCGGACCTAGAACGTGCTGTGAACCTGGCCGATTACATGGGCGAGCGCGGAGAGATCACCCTCGCCGAGGCGCTCGACGTCCTGCACCCGGGCGGAACCCGAGCCGCCAAGACTGCTTCGCTGAACCGAGTGGTCGCCGCCGTGCGTGCCTGCTCCGCCGATGTCGAGTTGGATACGACCGGAGCCCGGCATCCGGAGGGCCGCACGATCGGATTCGTCGCGGAGCGGGCAACCGAATCCGAGCCCCGGCTTGCCGAATTGGGCACGGTCGGAACGAGATTCGTGGATGGGCAGACGGCCACGGTGAGCCGGGACGGTAAGCCGCTGGTCCGGGTATTCCTGAGCTACAGCGCCGAGGACGAGCGCCGGGCGGGGGAGTTGTGGAAGCGGTTGTCGGAGTTCGCGGCCATCGATAACCGATTCCAGTTCGAGTTCTGGGATTTCAAGTCGGAGAGTTTGTTGCCGGGGGATGACTGGCATCGGAAGGTACTGGACGCGGTTGATCGGGGCGATCTCGGAATCTTCGCCGTCAGTCGGCATTTCCTGGCGAGTGAATACATTCACCGGCACGAGCTGCCGTCGTTCGTGGAACGCAATGCCGCCGTGCCGGTGCTGCTGGAGAAGATGGATCTGGACAAGGTCGATCTGAAAGGATTGGAGGGCAGGCAGATCTTCCGGCCGGCCGGTCGCGCCTTCGATCAATTGCGTGGGAATGCCGCGAAAAATACCTGGGTGCAGGCACTTCGGGACGCAGTGCACAATGTCCTCGATTGCCGCTCCGTGGCTGCGCGTCCGACCGACGGCACCCGCGACCACCGCTCCGACCGGAAGCGATCGGCGCGAGCCCGGCTGACCGACCTGGACTCGGTGCCCTTCCTCACCAGGGTCCTGGGCCGTCCCGGGAAACTCCCGGGAGACCCGGAACAGGCTGTGGTACAGGGTGGTTCGCGCGTCGACGCGGTCGATCACCTGCTCGGATGGGCGTCCTCCGGACGGTCTCCGCTCGCGGCGGTGCTGGGGGAGTACGGCACCGGAAAGACGATCACCTGCCAATCGGTGATGCGCGAGATCCAGTCGCAGCGAGAGCACGGCCGGACCGACCTACCCGAGCCGCTGTACTTCGACCTGCGCAATGTGAGCGGCCTGCGACAGCGAGAACAGGTCCCGACCCTGACCGAGATCCTCGACGAGTGCGTGCGACGAGGCTGGAGCGCAGGCGAATCCGGACGGCCCACCGCGACCGAACTGCTCGAGCGTGCCAAACGGGTGACGGTGCTGTTCATCATCGACGGACTCGACGAGGCACTAGTGCACCTGGACGGCGGCGACGGGTCGATCTTCACCCGAGAACTGTTGAGCCTGCGCCCACCTCGCGGCGGCAGCGACCCGGTGGCGGGCCCGGACACCAAGGTCCTGCTGTCCTGCCGGACGCATTACTTCCGCACCGTCGCAGAGCAATACGGGCAGTTCATCGGCCAGCACCGCGACATCGCCGAAGGAGACGACTTCGAGGCGTTGCTCCTGCTCCCGTTCACCGAAGACCAGATCCGCGACTACCTGGCTCGCGCCGTCCCCGACCGCGACTCCGGCCAAGTCTACGACATGCTCACAAGTCTCCACGACCTCGGCGACCTCACCAGCCGCCCGGTCACCTTGAAGCTTGTGGCACAACAGGTTTCGTTCATCGAGCGGAGACGAGCGGCCGGGAAGCCCGTGTACGCGGCCGATATCTACCACCGCGTCGTCGAGGAGTGGCTGGAACGCGACAAGGGCAAGGAGCAGCTGCGGGCACGCGACAAACTGACCCTGATGGCTCGCCTGTCGGCGTGGATGTGGCGGCAGAACAGCCGCACGGTCGATCTGGGGGCCATCGAGGATTGGCTGCACGAGCAGCTGACCGCCGATCCGGCGCTCGGCCGCAGGTACGGGCGGATCGACCCCGAACTGCTGGAGGAGGACCTCCGCACGGCCACCTTCCTGGTTCGGCAGGACAGTTCGGACGAATCCGAGACCGAGGGATTCCGCTTCGCGCACAGCTCTTTTCAGGAGTACTTCCTGGCCCGGTACCTGCTGGAAGCCGTGGAGGACCATCGGCCCGGCGACTGGGCCCTGCAGCCCGGTGACGAAACACTCGACTTCCTCGGCCAATTGATCCACGGCCATCGCGACACCGGGGTGCTGGTATCGACCCTGCGCGAATGGAGTCGCCGCTATCACCGCGTCGCGAGCGAACTGCTGCTGCAGTACGTCCTGCTCGCCGAATACCGGGACTGGCCGTGCCCCGATCTCGACGGCATCGACCTGACCGGCGCGGACCTTCTCGGCTCGATGATGATCGGGACTCCGGAGAACCCGGTGAACCTGTCCGGGGCCCGGCTGTCCGGTGCGGATCTGCGCGAATGCAGGCTGGACCATGTGGATCTCACCGCTGCGCACCTCGAGTCGGCACGGCTCGATCATGCGGTCCTGCACGATTGCCGACTCACCCGAGCCGACCTGACCGGCGCGGACCTGTCGGATGCCTTTCTGCACGACTGCCGGTTACATAGCGCCGTTCTGGCCGGTGCGGACTTGCGTGGCCTACGCCACGCGGGCCTCGATATCGCACTGCCCCTCTCATCGACCGCACAGCGGGTCGAATTGACCACGGTGACAGGGCAATTCGTGAGGACTGCCGCGGTCGCGTGGTCACCCGACGGTACCCGATTTCTGTCCGGCAGCGGAGAAGGGACGGCACGGATATGGGATGCCGGGAGCGGGGAACCGCTGCTCGTCCTGCCCGGTGGTGCGCGCGGCATCCAATCGGTGGCGTGGTCGCCGGAGGGGGCGACGATTCTGACCGGTGCCCGTGACGGATCGGTGCGCATGTGGAATGCCGCCACCGGTGAGCTGCTGCGATTGTTCGCGGCAGGGGAGGGCTGGGTCGGTACGGTGTCGTGGTCACCCGACGGAACGAGATTTCTCGTCGTCGGCAGCGGCTGGACCGCGGAGATACGAGACGCGGCGACCGGCAGATTGGTGAGGGAACTGGTCGGTCCCGTGGACCTGCCGAGGATCGGAGCTTGGTCGCCGGACGGGCGCCGAGTGCTGATCGGAGGTTGCGACGGATCGCTACTGATGTGGGATGTCGACACCGGGCGATCGAGGGAATGGGTCGGCCACACCGATGAGGTGACATCCATGGCCTGGTCGCCGGACGGATGCCGGGTACTGACCGGTGGGGAGGACGGGTCGGCCCTGGTGCGGGATGTCGACACCGGCGAGCCTGTGCTGATCTTGGCCACCTCCCAAGGGGCTACTTCGGCGGCGTGGTCGCCCGACGGTACGAGACTGCTCACCTCCGACCGTGCCGGGCATGTGACGATCTGGGACGCCGAGCGAGGTGTCGCCCTGTCGACGCTGCACGATGACGACGACAAGGCGGCGGTCGCCTGGTCACCCGACGGCACCCGAATCCTCACCGGAAGCGTCCTCGGGACGGTGAGTGTGCGAGACGTCCGAACCGGTCGGATAATGCACTGCGGCTACGGGTTCTCCTGGATCGAGACGGTGGCGTGGTCGCCCGACGGTTCCGAGATCGTTCTCACGGGCAGCGGCGTCGGCTGGCCGACGAAGGTGCTCAGCGCCGACACCGGTGAGCTGCGAGCCGTGTTCCCGGCGGGCGGCGCATCGGTGGCATGGTCACCGCAGGGCACTCGCATACTGGCGGCCAACAGTGCGGCGGTGGTCGTGTGGGACATCCGCAGCGGTGAACCGGCGTGGAGGCTGCAAGGAAATGGGATGGTGGAGGCGGTGGCGTGGTCGCCGGACGGCACCCGGGTGTTCGTCGGCTGCACCGACGAGGTCGTCACGTCGTGGGCGGTCGGGAGTGATCGGCCCGTGCTACTGGCCGATTTCAGCCACACCGCCAAGTCGGCGGCCTGGTCGCCGGACGGCACTCGGATACTCGTCGGAACCGAGGCCGACGGGACGCAGATCTGGGACGTCGATCACCTGGAATGCGTGCTGACCCTGCGCGACACCGAGGCGGTGCGTGCGGTGGCCTGGTCCCCAGACGGCGATCGAATCCTGACCGGCGATGGCGAAGGGGCGGTCTGCGTATGGGATGCCACGGACGGAGAGTTGTTGCGGCAGTTGGCCGGTCACCGGGACCGAGTGCGCGCGGTGGCCTGGGCGCCGCACGGCGACCGGGTGCTGACCGGTAGTGACGACCAGTCCGTGCGGATGCTGGATGCCGCCACCGGCGAGCAGCTGCGGGAGTTGATCGGTCATACCGACTGGGTGCGGGCGGTCGCCTGGTCCCCGGACGGTACACGGGTGGCGTCCTGCGGCTGCGACGGGTCGGTGCGGATCTGGGACGCAGACTCCGGCCACGAAATCCTGCACATCGCCGTGCTCCCCGACGGCGAAATCGCCTCGTGGACACCCGGAGCCGACGCCCTCCGGTACGCCACCGCAGGCGCATGGCGGCACCTGCGCGCCGCATGCTACGACGCCGAGGGCCGCATTCTCGGCCTGCAACCGCACGAGCCGTACTTCACTCCCGAGATCGCGCCCGCCGCAGGGCAACGAACCTTGGGCACCACTCGCTTCGGACGGTACTTCCGGCCGCTACTGCCGGTGGCCCCGGCCGAAACGACAAGCGCCGCCGGAGTTCCCGGCGGCGCTCGTCGTGTCCGAAGGACCTAATCCAGGTAGTCCCGCAAGACCTGCGACCGGCTCGGGTGGCGCAGCTTGCTCATCGTCTTCGACTCGATCTGGCGGATGCGCTCGCGCGTCACCCCGTAGACCTGGCCGATCTCGTCCAGCGTGCGGGGCTGGCCGTCGGTGAGGCCGAAGCGGAGGCGGACCACGCCCGCCTCGCGCTCGGACAGCGTCTCCAGCACCGACTGCAGCTGGTCCTGCAGCAGGGTGAAGCTCACCGCGTCGACGGCGACTACCGCCTCGCTGTCCTCGATGAAATCGCCGAGCTGCGAGTCGCCCTCGTCGCCGATGGTCTGGTCCAGCGAGATGGGCTCCCGGGCGTACTGCTGGATCTCCAGCACCTTCTCCGGGGTGATGTCCATCTCCTTGGCCAGCTCCTCCGGAGTGGGCTCGCGGCCCAGATCCTGGAGCAGCTCGCGCTGGATGCGGCCCAGCTTGTTGATGACCTCGACCATGTGCACCGGAATACGGATGGTGCGGGCCTGGTCGGCCATCGCGCGGGTGATGGCCTGCCGGATCCACCAGGTGGCGTAGGTGGAGAACTTGTAGCCCTTGGTGTAGTCGAACTTCTCGACCGCGCGTATCAGGCCCAGGTTGCCCTCCTGGATCAGGTCCAGGAACGCCATGCCGCGGCCGGTGTAGCGCTTGGCCAGCGACACCACCAGGCGCAGGTTGGCCTCGAGCAGATGGTTCTTGGCGCGGTTGCCGTCGCGCATGATCCAGTTCAGGTCGCGGCGGGCCTGCATGGGCAGCTTCTCGCCGCCGTCGGTCAGCTCGCGGACCTTCTCGGTGGCGTAGAGCCCGGCCTCGATGCGCTTGGCGAGCTCGACCTCCTCCTCCGCGTTGAGCAGCGCGACCTTACCGATCTGCTTGAGGTAGGCGCGCACCGAGTCGGCGGAGGCGGTGAGCTCGGCGTCCTTGCGGGCCTGCCGCAGCGCCTCGGACTCCTCCTCGTCCCAGACGAAGTCGCCGGACGCCTTGTCCTTCTCGGACGGCTCCTCGGCTTCCTCCGCGTCGGCCTCGTCGTCCTCGACGGTGACCTCCTCGTCGGCGAGGTCGGCGTCGTCGGCCAAATCGTCGTCGGAGACGTCGATATCACCGAGGTCGTCCAGTTCCAACGACTCGTCTTCGAGGGTCTCTTCGACCTCGTTCTCGGCGCCGGGCGCGCCCTTCTTGGCCGCCGCCTTCTTCGCGGGCGCCTTCTTGGCGGCCTTCTTGGCCGGCGCCTTCTTCGCCGCGGCCTTCTTGGCCGGGGCCTTCTTGGCCGGGGCCTTCTTCGCGGCAGCCTTGCGGACCGGCCGTGCTGCGGTACCTTCTGCGGAGTCGGCGGCTTCGGCCGATTCGGCGGTCTGTCGGGTATTCGTGGCTACCACGTACGCCCTTTCGTGACGGTCTCGTGCGGCGTCACGCCAGAGTTGATCATTCCGGCGGAGCGGTTCTGTCGGGGGTTAAACCCGGCTCTCCGGCCGGGGTCGGTTCCGGCTCACCGCCGGGCATGTGTTCCATTGTAACGATCGAACAGGGATGCTCATGGCGCGATACCGCCATCGACGGCCATGGCGGCCCCCACAATGCCCGCGGTGTTCTTCAGATGCGCGGCCACGACCGGAGTTCGGTTGCCGAGCAAGGGAATCCAGTGCTCGGCGTCGCGGCTGATGCCGCCGCCCGCCACGATCACGTCCGGCCACAGCAGATTTTCCAGGGTGATCAGTACCTTCGTCACCTCGCCCGCCCACGCCTTGTAGGACAGGTCCTTTCGCTCCTTCACCGAGGAGGCGGCGCGGTGCTCGGCCTCCTTGCCCTTGACCTCGATATGTCCGAATTCCGTGTTGGGGACCAGCGTGCCGTGATAGAGCAGGGCCGAGCCGATCCCGGTGCCGAAGGTGAGCAGCATGACCAGGCCCTCGATATTGCGGGCCGCGCCGTAGCGGTCCTCGGCCATGCCGGCGGCGTCGGCGTCGTTGAGCACCACCACCTCGCGGCCGTCCAGCGCCAGCGAGAACAGCTGCCGCGCGTCGGTGTCGACCCACGCCTTGTCGATATTGGCGGCGGTGCGGGCAATGCCGTTGACCACCACGCTGGGCAGGGTGATGCCGACGGGGCCGTCCCAGTCCGACTGCGCCACCAGCTTGGCGACCGTCTCGGCGACGGCGTTCGGGGTCGAAGGCTGCGGAGTGGCGATCTTGATGCGGTCGTGCGCGAGCTCGCCGGTGGCCAGGTCGACCACCGCGCCCTTGACGCCGCTCCCCCCGATATCGATACCGAAAGCTAGCCCCCGAGTGGACATACGACTCCTCGTTCGCTGTGGTGCCAGGTCGAAAACACGCGCGCGCGGCACAATACACGCCGCTGTGTGGTGGGTTGCTCGACGGACGGGTCTGTGTCGTGCACGACAAGCCTAATGCGCGCCGCGCCGGATCTGTGCTGCGATGGGTGTCGTGCCCGATTCGAACCCCGTGAACTCACCCGCCCCCGTCCCCGCCGATCCCGCCGTCGACCCGTCCGAGATCGCCGAATTGCGCCGGATCGCAGTTCATCTCGCCGAGACCGCCGCCGCGCACGTGCGTGCCCGCCGACGCGAGGTGTTCGACGCCGCCGATGCCCGCCCCGACGATGCCGTGCAGGCCAAGAGCTCACCCACCGACCCGGTCACCGTCGTCGACACCGAGACCGAGCAGCTGATCCGGGCCCTGCTGACCGAGCTGCGTCCCGGCGAGCGGGTGCTCGGCGAGGAGGGCGGCGGCAGCCTGGGCGGCGAGTCGGAGATCGTATGGGTCGTCGACCCGATCGACGGCACCGTGAACTTCATGTACGGCCTGCCCGCCTACGCGGTCTCGGTGGCCGCCATGCGCGGCGGGCGGTCGCTGGCCGGGTCGGTCGTCGACGTCGACCGCGCGGTCACCTACAGCGCCGGGCTGGCGGCGGGCGCCACCCGCACCGGCGTCGACGGCACGGCGCTCCCGTTGCGCTGCACCGCCGTCGACTCGGTGTCGATGGCGCTGGTGGCGACCGGCTTCGGCTACGGCGCCGCCCGGCGGGCGCGGCAGGGCCGGTTGGTGGCCGAGCTGCTGCCGCGGGTGCGCGACATCCGCCGCGTCGGCTCCGCCGCCCTGGATATGTGCATGGTGGCCGCCGGGATGGTCGACGCCCACTACGAGCACGGCCTCAACACCTGGGACTGGGCCGCCGGCGCCCTGATCGCCGCCGAGGCGGGTGCCCGCCTGTCGCTGCCGCCCGCGGGCTCGGTGAGCAAGACGGGCGAACTCACGGTGGCCGCCGCCCCCGGCATCGCCGACGAACTGCTCGAATTGTTCGACCACCTCGGCGTGTCGGAGGCGATTCCGCAGAACTGACCCGTCATTCCGGCGTGAGAACTGACCCGTCATTCCGGGGGCTGTCGGCCGGAATCAGCAGCGACCCTTGCGCGCCGCGTCGAGCAGGCCCGAGTCGATGCTCGGGCCGCCCGGCGCGGGGTTCTTCAGGGCCTTGAGGACCTCCTCGGCATTGGTGTCGGGGTGCAGGTCGTTGCTGAACAGCTCACCCAGGGCCAGATCGACCGAGTCGTCGCCGCGCTGGTCCTCGATCAGCTCGGCGCAGGGGGCGATCAGCTGCACCGACGCGGCGGCCGGGCGACCGTTGACCCCGTACCGGATCTGGCCGGTGCACTGGAGGTCGCCGTTGACGTATACCGGATCGTTAGCGAACTGTGGCGCGGGCGGACTCGCGAAGCCGTAATCGGCCAGCCGCGAGGCGATGTGCTCGGCCAGCCCGCGCTGCCCCGAGGCGTTGTACACGCGCACCTTGGACTGCGCCAGCGGCGCCGGTTCCACGTCGTGCAGCCGCGATGGCGACACCCGCTGTCCCAGCGGCGCGGGCTTGGGCGCGTTCGGGTCCGCGGCCGGGGTCGGCGAGTTGCAGGCCATCGCCGCATGCCCGTGCCCCTCGGTGGTCATCGCCTTGATCCACACGATGGCGCAGATGAGGGCGAGGATCGCGACCATGGCGACCCAGGGCTGGTAGCGGCGGCGGAGGAACGGGCGCCCCTTGTCGTCGACGGTGCGGCCCTCGGTGATCAGTGAAACCACATGCACACCATACGAGTTGGCCGGGAGTGATCTTGCATGTGGACACCCCGCGCGCCCGCGATCCGGGCCGGATATCGCTCCGGTAACGATTCGCTGGACAGTCGACTACGGAATCCGGTGTCGGGTATGGGCCGTGGTGACGATTGCCAGTCAGTTTCGGCCGAGGTGGGTTTTGATTGCGACTTTTGCTCCGCTGTCCGCTATTGTCTGGCGGCCCGATCCAATCGACTGATGTGAATCAGGGGAGCGATTTCGGGAACAACCAGGGCATGTCCTGCGTTGACCGAGCGCGATCCGGTACGGATCTCCGAGATCCGGGCCGGTCGGTGACCGGTGTACACGTGACGTACACCACGGCGGGACGGTGCTCGTCGAGTCGATTCCGGTAGGGGATCGACGCGGAGGGGGCCGGTCCGGGATATACGGAGTAAGGACGAGGGGAAGACGACATGGCAACCGACTATGACGCACCGAGGCGCACCGAATCCGACGAGGTGTCGGAGGACTCGCTCGAGGAGTTGAAGGCTCGTCGCAACGAAGCCGCGTCCGCCGTCGTGGATATCGACGAATCCGATACCGCGGAGTCGTTCGAGCTTCCCGGCGCGGATCTGTCCGAGGAGGTGCTGTCGGTTCGGGTGATCCCGAAGCAGGCCGACGAGTTCACCTGCTCGAGCTGCTTCCTTGTGCATCACCGGAGCCGGCTCGCCAGCGAGGCGGGCGGTCAGTTGATCTGCATGGACTGCGCGGCCTGAGCGTCGAGAGCGTAATCAGGTAATTCAGTCAGCCCGCGCTCGGCACGCCGAGCGCGGCCGGGGCCTGCCCGGGTCCCGGTACGCACGCTGACGCTCCTGTCGGGGCACAGCCCGCACCCGACAGGCTCTTTCGGCCGGCGCGGCCGCCCTGCGGCCCGCGCGTGGCCGGTTCACCGGGCGCTCGGCACCCCGAGCGCCGCCAGGACCTTCTCCGGCCGACGCGTGCTGATCAGCCAGTACGGCGTCGGGTCGTCCGGATCGTCGAGGACGAGCAGCACCATGGGCCCGATCCAGGGCCGGTGCTGGACGTAGGCGGCCGGGTCGAGTTGGCGACCGAGCGCCGCACTCTTCGCACTCACCGGCACCGCCGCAGCCCGGGCCACATACGTTACCGGCAGATGGGCCTTGCCCGTGCGCAATTCGAGCGTGCCGTCGGCATCGGATACCACTTCTACGCGATTGCGGCCCATCCACAGCAGGACCCACGTGGCGATCGGCAGCAGCACCGCGTACGGCAGCCACGACTGCACCCCCGGCGCGCCCATGTGCAGCGTCGCCGCGAGCAGCGTGATGATGCCGAGACCGGCCGGCCACCACCACAGGGGAGCCCACTGACGCTCGGAGTAGACGGGTGTGGTCGGGGTGGAGCCGGAAGCTGCCGGCGGCTGGTCGGACACGACATCAGACTAGGTCAGTGCGGCCGAGCGCGAACGCGTAGGCTCGCTGTACGTGACCGGTATTCCACCTATCTCCCTGCTGCGGCTCGATCCCGGCATCCCCGTCCCGACGCGCGCCCACGAAGGCGACGCGGGAGTGGACCTGTGCACCACCGAGGACGTCATCCTGGAGCCGGGGGAGCGGGTGCTCGTCGGCACCGGTATCGCCGTGGCGCTGCCGGTCGGCACCGTCGGACTGATCCATCCCCGCTCGGGCCTGGCCGCCAAGACCGGTCTATCGATCGTCAACACCCCTGGCACGGTGGACGCCGGATACCGGGGCGAGATCAAGGTGTGCCTGATCAACCACGATCCCCGCACCGCGATCGAGCTGCGGCGCGGCGACCGGATCGCGCAGCTGGTGGTGCAGCGCGTGGAACTGGTCGACTTCGTCGAGGTCGAGCGGCTCGACGAAACCTCGCGCGGCGCAGGGGGTTACGGATCCAGTGGCGGGCATGCGAGCCTGGCCACAGGGGTCGGCGGGGTGGGCCCGGCCGACAAGGAGGCATGACGATGTTCGGACGGAAGAAGAAGCGCTCGGAGGAAGACCTACAGCGGTCGGAGTATCACGACGACGCCGAGGATTACGGCTACGACGAGTACGAGGACGACCGGTACGCGGACGAGGAGTACGAGGACGGCGGCGAGTACGACGACTACGCCGAACCCGCCCGCGCGGCAACCGAATACGACGACGAGCCCGCCGCCGACTCGGGACCGCGCACCGGCCCCTACGACTACGAGGACGTCGCCGACCGGCTGGCCGCGGTCGCCGAGCAGCGCCTGGACCTGGGTTCGGTGATCCTGCCGGTCCCGCCCGGCGGCCAGCTGCAAGTGGAGATGACCCCGGACGGCACCCCGCAGGCGGTGCACCTGGCGACCCCGCACGGCCGGTTGACCGTCGCCGCCTACGCGGCCCCCAAGTCGCCGGGCCAATGGCGCACCGTCGCCGCGGATCTGGCCGATTCGCTGCGCACCGACGGCGCGCAGGTATCGATGCAGACCGGGCCTTGGGGGCGCGAGCTGCACGCCGTCACCGAGGGCGCGGACCTGCGCTTCATCGGCGTGGACGGTTACCGCTGGATGGTCCGGCTGGTCGCGGCGGGCCCGTCGGGCGCCGCGGACGACGGCCAGCCGCTGGTCGCCGCGGCCCGGGCGATCCTGGCCGAGACGGTGGTCCGCCGCGGCGACGAGCCGCTGCCGGTCCGCGAGCCGCTGCCGGTGGTGCTCCCGCAGGAACTGGCCGACCAGCTGATCGCCGCCCATCAGCAGCAGATCCAGGCCCAGCAGCAGGCCCGCGCGGCCCAGGCCGCCGAGGCCCAGGCCCACGCCACCGGCCAGTTCCCGGTGGTCCCCCCGGACCAGCAGGAACCCCGCCGCGGCGCGGAAGGCTCGGCCATGCAACAACTACGCCGCAACTGAGCTGTGTCATTGGCGCCGCCTCCGGCGTCGCGGTTTGCGGCCTCGTGACCCCGTCGTTCGGCACCCGCTGCTCGCGACTTCGTCGCATGCGCAGCGGGCACCGAACGACGGGGCGGCCGCAAACGGGGTCCGATCACGTCATCCGGCGTGTACCGCCGTCCCCGTCGTCCTGGCGTCTGCCGTTTTCGTCGTCCTGGCGTCTGCGGTCTTCGTCGTCCTGGCGTCTGCGGTCTTCGTGATCCTGGCGTCTGCGGTCTTCGTGATCCTGGCGTCTGCGGTCTTCGTGATCCTGGCGTCTGCGGTCTTCGTGATCCTGGCGTCAGCGGTCCTCGTCATCCCGGCGTCAGCCGTACTCGTGATCCCGGCATGCTTTTGGCCGGGATCGGCCTACCCCGCGAATGCCTGGGCGACCGCGAGGCTGTCCTCGTAGACGTGGTGGCGGGTGACCAGGCCGTTTTCGATGGTGAGGTGGAGGGCGAAGCGGGCGCGGTAGGGGCGGTTGGTGGGGCGGGCGGTCTGGCGGATCTCGCCGAGTACCACCGCGTCCGTGCCGTCGACGAGGATGCGTTCCACGACGGTGTCCACCTCCTCCGGCACGTGGTGGCGGGTCAGTTCCCGGTAGTGGTCGGCCGCGTCGGCCCGGGTGCTGCGGTGCCGGATCCACGGAGTCTCGGCGCGGCCGTGCTCGGCCTCGGGCCAGTTCAGCTTCCAGTCTCCGACCGGGGCGTACAGCTCGGCGATGTGGTCCGGATCGCCCGCGCCGATGCGGCGCAACAGTTCCGCCACGACCCTGCGGGTCTCGGCGGCGGTGTCGATGGTCACGGTGTCACTGGCGCGGGACGTGGTCATGATCACCACTGTGCCCCGGTCGGGTGCGAGGGTCGATTACCCGACAGGTAATGGACTCGGCCCCAACGATTTCGGCGTCAGCGGTGCGCGGCGTGGCGGTGCGTCAGCCGGGCCAGGCCACGGGCGCCGAGCACGCCCGGATCCGCGCCGAGCTCGGCCAGGGTGATGCGGTGCAGGTCGGCGCGCGGGATCAGATCGGCCCACTGCTCGGCCACCGCGATCGGGTGCACCGGGTCGTCGACGGCGGCCACGACCGTGGCCGGAACCGGCAGCGCCGCAAGGGTTTCCGAGGCGGGCCAGGGGTAGGCGGCGGCCTCGTCGAGGGCCTGCGGCAGGTGCGGCCACTGCGCGGTCCAGGACTGGGTCAGCGCGGCCGCCAGCCAGGGCGGGCTGCTGTCGCGCATGCGCGCCACCACCGCGTCGAGCCCGTCGGCGCGCAGCTGCGCGGCGGTCGCGGCGGCGCTGAGGGCTGCCGGGCACCCGGCGGCGTCGGGGCCGATCCACCCCGGCAGCGCCGCGATCACCCCGAACGCGGAATCGGCACGCCCGCAGGCCCATTCGACGGCGATCGCCGCCCCCAGCGAGATCCCGGCGGCCAGCACCGCGCCCGAGCGGGCGGCGGTGTCGAGGGCGGCGCGGCAGCTGGCCACCACCGCGCGCGGATCCGGTTCGACCGCCAGGAACGGCAGATCCAGTGCGGCACAGGCGGGTCCGAAGGCGCGCCGGGCGAAGTCGGCGTCGGATCCGGTGCCGGGCAGGGCGACCACGAGCGCCGGGCGGGGAAGATCGGGCACGCGCCGAGCCTACGCGGCGCCCGGGGTGGTTCGGCGGAGGCGGGCATGGGTAATCGTTATGGGTACGATCATCGCCGCGGCGGTGGGTGCGCGTAGAGGAAATCGATGCCCGCCTCCCGGTGGCGTCGGCCTCGAGATCCGGCGAGGATCTCAACTACAGTGGCGAGCAAAGTCGGCCGACCGGCCGAACCTCGAGAAGTCTGGTAACCGGAGACGACGTGCGAGCACGCCGTCCGCAGTGCAGGAAGAGTGCGAGATGCCTTTCACGGGCGCGAACCGGACCGCGGGCAAGGCGGGCCCCGACAGCGGCTATTTCCGCCGCCTGGGCCGCCGCCTGACCGCCGATCTCGGCACCCTCGACGCCGAGGAGCTGGCCGAGACCTCCGAGGCCAGCGGGGCCTGCCGGGCCGCCGAATGCCGGCGCGGCGAGGAGGTCACCATGCTGGGCCGGCTGCGCAGCGTGGACGCCTGCCCGTCGGCGGCCACCGCCAACCTGGAGGCCGAATTCTTCGACGGCACCGACGCGGTCGCGCTGGTGTGGATCGGTCGGCGTCGCATCCCGGGAATCGAACCCGGACGCCGTATCCTGGTCCGCGGCCGCATCGGGGAACGCGATGGCGCCAAGGTCATGTACAACCCCTACTACGAACTTCGCGGGAATTCCTGACCCATGCCGATACCCCGGAACGACGACGGCGCCGAGCGCGCCACCCTGGCCGACGACGAACGCACCGCCGTATTACCGGTCGTGCCGCCCGAGGATTACGCCGACACCGATCGCGCCCGCGCCGCCGCGGTCGACGACGAGCCCGGCCGCGCGGAGGAGCTGGAACAGACCCTGCTCGAGCAGCTGGGCGGCATCAGCGGCCTGATCTACTCCACCCTGCCGGTGGTGGTGTTCGTGCCCGCCAACGCGCTGTGGGGGCTCACCGGCGCGATCTGGGCGGCACTCGCCGTGGCCGCCGCGATCCTGGTGTGGCGCCTGGTGCGCCGATCGCCGATCCAACCCGCCATCTCCGGTTTCCTCGGCGTGGGCGTGTGCGCGCTCATCGCCTACCGGATGGGTGCGGCCAAGGGCTTCTTCCTGTTCGGCATCTGGGCCAGCCTGCTGTACGGGGGCGTGTTCCTGGCGTCGCTGGTGGTGCGCTGGCCGCTGGCCGGGGTGATCTGGGGCGTGCTCAACGGGCACGGCACCGAGTGGCGCTCCGATCGCCGCGTGCTGCGCCTCTACGATCTGGCGACCGTGGTGTGGGTGGTGGTGTTCGGCGCCCGCTTCCTGGTGCAGCAGCACTTCTACGAATCCGACAGCACCGGCCTGCTCGCCATCGCCCGCATCGCCATGGGCTGGCCGCTGACCGCGGTCGCGTTGCTGGTCACGGTGTGGGCCGTGCGTCGCGCCGGGCATCTGCCCGCCTCCTCGGCGCGCGATTGAACCTTCGCGGCCGTCGCCGCGAACAACCGGACGAGAACCTCTGCGCGCCCGCCGTTTCCGGTCAGGTGGGGATGAACCCACCCCTGGGGTGCCTATTGCGCGACCCCGGATCGTCGCACGATCGTTTCCGAGATCGATGATCGGCGAAAGGATTCCGGGGTGGTCACCGAGGACGATGCGGTTGCGACGGACACTGCGGTCGCGGCCCGGACGGGTGAGGCGCGGTCGAAGGGCCGGGGATCGGATCGGACCGCCGCGGTGGGCTCGGAGAGCCGCCGGGCCGCCGCGGAACTGGATCGGCTGATCGGACCGGCCGCCGCCGGGGACCAGCGGGCCGTCACCGACATCATCAAGATTGTTTACCCGCTGGCGCGCCGCTACTGCGCGGCCCGCATCGGCAGCGGTGGCCATCTGAGCGTCACCGCCGAGGACATCGCCCAGGAGATCTGCCTGTCGACGGTGCAGGCCATTCCGCGCTACCGGGATCAGGGCAAGTCGTTCCTGGCGTTCGTGTACGGCATCTCCGCCAACAAGGTCGCCGACGCGTTCCGCAAGGCCCAGAACCATCCCGCCTACCCGGTCGCGGAGTTCCCGGACCAGGCGTCGCCCGCCGCCGGGCCCGAGGAGCTGGCGCTGGCGTCCGAGCGCCGCCGCTACACCCGCGAGCTGATGAAGGTGCTCGCGCCCGCGCACCGCGAGGTGCTGGTGATGCGGATCGTGCTGGGCTGGACCGCGGCCCAGACCGCCGAGGCCATCGGCACCAGCCCGGGCGTGGTGCGGGTGATGCAGCACCGGGCGCTGAACAAGCTGCGCGCAGAGCTGCGGGCGACGCCGGCGTCCTGAGCGTCAGCGGTCGCCGGAACCGTTGACGCCCAGCGCCTTCCGCAACTCGTCCTCGGCATCCACCGAGGTTACGAACAGCAGTTCGTCCTCGCCCTCGAGCGGATCGTCGCGCTGCGGCACGATCACCCGGCCGCCGCGCAGGATGGTCACCAGCGCGACATCGCGCGGCAGCATGAGGGTGTGCACGGCCCGCCCGGCCAGCGGGGTATCGGCGGGCAGCGTGATCTCCACCAGATGCGCCTGACCCTGCCGCAACGTCAGCAGCCGCATCAGATCGCCCACCGACACCGCCTCCTCGGCGAGGGAGGCCAACAGGCGCGGCGTGGAGACCGCGACGTCCACACCCCAGGCGCCGTCGAACAGCCACTCGTTGCGAGGATCGTTGACCCGGGCCACCACCCGCCGCACCCCGAACTCGGTCTTGGCGAGCAGGCTGAACACCAGATTCACCTTGTCGTCGCCGGTGGCGGCGATGACCACGTCGTAGTCCTGCAGCCCGGCCTCCTCGAGCAGTTCCAGCTCGCAGGCGTCGCCGTGCACCCAGGTGGCGGCGGGCGCCACGATCGGGTCGACGTGATCGAGGCGGCGCTCCAGCAGGGTCACCGCGTGGCCGCCGCGCACCAGTTCCTGGGCGATGGAGCGGCCGACGGCGCCGGCTCCGGCGATGGCTACCTTCATGATCCGACCTCGCTCGACGGGGTGGTGGTGGCGAGCGCCACGGCCTCGCCGACATTGCCGGACAGGGCGGCGATATAGATCTTGTCCTCGGCCTGTAGCACGGTCCTGCCGTCGGGCAGCACGCCCTGCCCGAAGCGCAGCACGAACGCCACCCGGGCGCCGATCGCGGTCTCCAGGTCGCGCACCGTGTGGCCGTACCAGTCGTCGTGCAGGGTGAGCTCGGTGATCGCGACCGTGCCGGTGGGGTCGCGCCAGGTGGTCGTGGTGGTGTCGCCGACGATCGTGCGCAGGAAGCGGTCGGTGGTCCACGGCACCGTCGCGATGGTCGGGATGCCCAGCCGCTCGTACACGGCGGCGCGCTTGGCGTCGTAGATGCGGGCGACGACGCGTTCGATGCCGAACGTCTCGCGGGCCACGCGGGCGGCGATGATGTTGGAGTTGTCGCCGGAGGACACCGCGGCGAACGCGCCCGCGCGCTCGATGCCCGCCCGCAGCAGCACGTCCCGGTCGAATCCCACCCCGGTGACCGTGGCGCCCGCGAAATTCTTGCCGAGTCGCCGGAACGCCTCCGGGTCCCGGTCGATCACGGCGACCTCGTGGCCGACCCGGACCAGGGCGCGGGCCAGCGCCGAGCCGACTCGGCCGCACCCCATGATCACTACGTACACGTGTCGTCCCCAATTCGAAACCGTGATGTGCGGTTTGGTTCGTTTTTCGGGGGAACCGTACCCCGCCGATGCTTCTCCGAGCCACGTTCCCCCTGCGCCGCCGATCGAAACGTGGGGCACCGCCGCACCGCGGCCCGGGACAGTGGCCTTATGCTGGGGCGAGTGTCGAAGTTGACGACGGCAGCCAAGCGAATGGTGGTCGGCCGCCCGTTCCGTAGCGATTCCCTGGGACATACCCTGCTGCCCAAGCGGATTGCGCTACCCGTTTTCGCCTCGGACGCCCTGTCGTCGGTGGCGTACGCGCCGGAGGAGATCTTTCTCGTCCTGTCGACGGCCGGGCTGTCGGCGTACGTGTACGCACCCGCGATCGGTGTCGCGGTGGCGGCCGTGATGGCCGTGGTGGTCGCGAGTTACCGCCAGAACGTGCACGCCTACCCGTCGGGCGGCGGCGACTACGAGGTCGCGACCGTGAATCTCGGCCCGATGGCCGGATTGACCGTCGGCAGCGCGCTGCTGGTGGATTACGTGCTCACCGTGGCGGTGTCGATCTCGTCGGCGGCCTCCAACATCGGGTCGGCGATACCGTTCGTCGCCACCCACAAGGTGCTGTTCGCGGTCGCGGCGATCGTGCTGCTGACGGCGATGAACCTGCGCGGCGTGCGCGAGTCGGGGACCATGTTCGCCATCCCCACCTATGCGTTCATGATCGGTATGGGGGTGATGGCGGTCTGGGGCTTCTTCCGGATCGAGGTGCTCGGCGATCCGGTGCGCGCCGAATCGGCGGGGTTCGGCCTGAACGGCGAATCGCATCTGTACGGCGTGGCGTTCGCGTTCCTGATCGCGCGCGCCTTCTCCTCCGGATGCGCGGCGCTGACCGGTGTCGAGGCGATCAGCAACGGCGTCCCGGCGTTCCGGAAACCGAAGTCGCGCAATGCGGCGACCACGCTGCTGCTGCTCGGTGTCGTCGCGATCGCGTTGCTGCTCAGCATTATCGCGCTGGCGCGCCGGATCGGGGTGGTGTACGCCCACGACGCCTCCGACCTGGTGGGCGCGCCCGCCGGATACGAGCAGAAGACCCTCATCGCACAACTGGCGGAGGCGGTGTTCCGAGGTTTCCCGGCCGGGTTCTACTTCGTGACGATCGTCACCGCGCTGATTCTGGTGCTGGCGGCCAACACCGCGTTCAACGGATTCCCGGTGCTGGGGTCGATTCTGGCGCAGGATCGGTTCCTGCCGCGGCAGTTGCACACCCGCGGGGACCGGCTGGCGTTCTCCAACGGCATCCTGTTCCTGGCCGGGGCCGCCAGCGCCTTCGTGGTGCTGTTCGGCGCGGAGGTGACGCGGCTGATCCAGCTGTACATCATCGGCGTGTTCGTCTCGTTCGTGCTGAGCCAGACCGGGATGCTGCGGCACTGGACCCGCCTGCTGCGCACCGAGACCGATCCGGCGGAGCGGCGGCGGATGCGGCGGTCGCGGGTGATCAATGCGATCGGCCTGACCATGACCGGCACGGTGCTGGTCATCGTGCTGGTCACGAAGTTCCTGGCGGGCGCGTGGATCGCGATCGTCACCATGGCGGCGGTGTTCGTGCTGATGCGGATGATCCGGCGGCACTACGACACCGTCGCACGGGAATTGGACGAGACCGAGTGGGACACGGTGCTGCCCAGCCGGACGCATTCGATCGTGCTGGTGTCCAAGCTGCACCTGCCCACCCGGCGGGCGGTGGCCTACGCGCGGGCGACGCGACCGGACGTGCTGGAGGCGGTGACGGTGAACGTGGATCAGCCCGACACGCGCGAGCTGGTCCGGCAGTGGGAGGGCAGCGGGATCCCGGTGCCGCTCAAGGTGATCGAGTCGCCGTATCGGGAGATCACCAAGCCGGTGGTGGATTACGTCAAACGAGTACGCCGCGCGTCGCCGCGCGACGTGGTGACGGTGTTCATTCCCGAGTACGTCGTCGGTCACTGGTGGGAACAGTTGCTGCACAACCAGAGTGCGCTGCGGCTGAAGGGGCGGCTGCTGTTCGAGCCGGGGGTGATGGTGACCAGCGTGCCGTGGCAGCTGAGCTCGTCGACCCGGGCCCGGCAGCCCGGCCTGGTCGATGCGCCCGGTGCGGTCCGGCGCGGCTATGAGGGGCGGGGGTCGTGAGTACCGGCGAATCCGGTTGGGAGGGCATGGTTGTCGAGGTGCGGCTGGGCCCGCCGGGGCACGGCGGGTTCTGTGTGGCGCGGCACGAGGGCCGGGTGCTGTTCGTGCGGCACGGGCTGCCAGGGGAGCTGGTGCGGGCGCGGGTCACCGAGGATCGCGGGAAGTCGTTCTGTCGCGCCGAGGCCGTGCAGATCCTCGAGGCGTCGCCGGATCGGGTTCCGGCGACCTGCCCGGTCTCGGGGCCGGGCGGCGCCGGATGCTGTGACTTCTCCTTCGCCACCCCGGCGGCGCAGCGGGCGCTGAAGGCGTCGGTGGTGAGCGAGCAGCTGCGGCGGCTGGCGGGCTGGGAGACCGAGGTGGTGGTCGAGCCGATTCCCTTGGGCGACAGTGCGATCGATGCGGGCGACGGATGGCGGACCCGGATCCGGCTGGTGGTCGACGACGAGGGCCGCGCGGGTGTGCATCGCTATCGCAGCACCGACATCCTCACCGATCTTCGCTGCCCGCAACCGGTTTCGGGGGCGATGGCCGCCATCGCGGACCGATCCTGGACGCCGGGCGCGGAATTGGTGGTTGCCGTGGACGGCGACGGGCTGCGGCACATTGTCGAGCTGGCCCCGCCCAGGGTCGCGCCGCGCCGCGGCGGGGATCGGCGCAGTACGACGGCGCGGCGGGCGGCGGCGCATGCGGCGCGGGCAGAACGCGTCGCCGAGGGCAGCGGGCGGGCCGTGCAGTATGTGACGGGCCGCCGCTGGGAGGTGTCGGCCACCGGGTTCTGGCAGGCGCATCGCGGTGCGGCGCAATGCTATTCGGATGTGGTCGCGGAGTGGTCGGACGCGGCGCCCGGCGATGTGGCCTGGGATCTGTATTGCGGCGCGGGCGTTTTCGCCGCCCGCCTGGGCGAGCGGGTGGGCCCGACCGGGGCGGTGCGCGGGGTCGAATCGGCCCGCTCCGCGGTGGCCGACGGCGCCGCCGCGCTGCGCGACCTGCCGTGGGCGACGCTGCGAGCACAGCGGGTGGAGCACTGGATCGGCGACCGGATCGGCAGTGACACACCGAATGTCGTGGTGCTGGACCCGCCCCGCGCGGGCGCCGGAAAGGACGTGATCGGCCCGCTCACCGCATGTGCGCCCGACCGCATCGTGCACATCGGTTGCGACCCGGCATCATTCGCCCGCGATATCGGCCTGTACGGCAATGCCGGGTACCGCCCGACGCGCCTGCGCGCCTTCGACGCCTTTCCGGCCACGCACCACGTGGAGTGCCTGGCCCTCCTGGAACGTACCACCCCCTGATTCCGGCGCGCTTTTGGCCGGAATCTCGCGAGGTCCCGGCCAAAAGCACGCCGGGACCTGGTGCTTGGACGTGCTGGCCTTGGTGCTTGGACGCGTTGGGGCTTGGTGCTTGGACGCGTTGGGGTTTGGTGCTTGGGCGTGCTGGGGTTTGGTGCTTGGGCGTGCTGGGGCTTGGTGCTTCGACACGCCGGGACCTGGTCCTTGGTCAAAGCCGGGACCTGGTTCTTGTGGAAGCCGGGACTGGTTTTGGTCGAAGCCGGGAGTGGTCCTTGGCCGAATGTGGCGGGGCTAGTCGAGTTGCCAGGTGACGCGGATGGTGGCCGATACCTCGCTCTCGCCGTACTCCACCGGGACGGGGGAGGCGGGGGCGGCCATCTTGGCGGCCATGAGCTGGACGCCGTCGGAGGGGACGGGTGGGGCGGTGAGGTTCTCGGTGATCTCGAGCACCGCGCCGAGGGTGCGGTCGGCGCGCCCGGCATAGCGGTCGGCCTTGGCGCGGGCGTTGTCCCAGGCGGCGTCGCGGGCGCGGACCAGCAACTGCTCCTGATCGGCGAAGGTGAGGGTCAGCCCGCCCAGCCGCACGTCGTCGCCGCCCGCATCGACCGCGTGCGCGATGATCGCGGCCGGATCCGCGGCGTCGCCGCCGATGCGCAGCGACACCGTGAGTGTGGTGCTCGCGACATATCCGGTGATGCGGCTGCCGCCGCCCTCGATCCAGGTGGTCTCGGTGTGCACCGACAGGCCGTGCGTGCTGATCTCGGCGGAGCGCACGCCGTCGGCGCGCAGCGCGTCGGTCACCGCGCCGGTGCGGGCACCGGCCTGGTTGTAGGCGAGAGCGACTGTGCTGGCGCGGGTCTCGATGGATATCGAGACCCGCATCAGGTCGGGCGTGGCCGCGGCGGCGCCGTGACCGATGGTGGTCACCGTGGCGACGGGCCGGGCATGGTCGGCGGTCACGTGATCCCTCCTGAGGCGAGAACGGCTGGGGCACAGCGCAGAGCCCACTGTATCTTCGCAAAGCTCACTGTATCTTCGACCCGTCGGCGGCACCCCGAACGGCTCCGTAGACTGTTCCGAACAGACAGACGAGCCATCCAGAGGAGCGAGAGCGGTGGGAGTTCTTTCCCGGGTCGATACGCCCGAGGACCTGCGCCGACTGACGGTACCGGAGCTGTGCGAACTGGCCGAGGAGATTCGCGAGTTCCTGGTCCGCAAGGTCGCGGTGACGGGCGGTCACCTGGGACCGAACCTCGGCGTAGTGGAGCTGACGATCGCGGTGCACCGCATCTTCGACTCCCCGGCCGACCCGATCATCTTCGACACCGGCCATCAGGCCTATGTCCACAAGATCCTCACCGGGCGCAAGGACGGCTTCGACACGCTGCGCAAGCAGGGCGGCCTGTCCGGCTACCCGAGCCGCGCCGAGAGCCCGCACGACTGGGTGGAGTCCTCGCACGCGTCGGCGTCGCTGTCCTACGCCGACGGTCTGGCCAAGGCGTTCGCGCTGACCAAGCAGCGTCGGCACGTGGTCGCGGTGGTGGGCGACGGCGCGCTGACCGGCGGCATGTGCTGGGAGGCGCTGAACAATATCGCCGCCGGGCCGGATCGCTCGCTGATCGTCGTCGTCAACGACAACGGCCGCTCCTACTCGCCGACCATCGGCGGCCTGGCCGACCGGCTCTCGGCGCTGCGCATGCAGCCCGCCTACGAGCAGGCGCTCGACGCGACCAAGCGCTTCGTCCAGGGCATTCCGCGCGTCGGCGGCTCGGCCTATTCGATGCTGCACGCGCTCAAGGCGGGGATCAAGGATGCGGTGGCGCCGCAGGAGCTGTTCAGCGACCTCGGCCTGAAATACCTCGGCCCGGTCGACGGGCACGATCCGGTCGCGCTGGAGGCGGCGCTGCGCCGCGCCAAGGACTTCGGTGGCCAGGTGATCGTGCACGTCGTCACCCAGAAGGGCCGCGGCTATCGGCATGCCGAGGATCACGAGGCCGACCAGATGCATTCCATCGGGGCCATCGATCCGGAGACCGGGCAGCCGACGGGCGGCAGCTCGGTCGGCTGGACCTCGGTGTTCTCCGAGGAGCTGATCCGCCAGGCAGAGCAGCGCGACGACATCGTGGCCCTCACCGCCGCCATGCCCGGGCCCACCGGCCTGACCCCGTTCGGCGAGCGGTTCCCCGAGCGCATGTTCGACGTCGGCATCGCCGAACAGCACGCGGTCACCTCGGCCGCGGGGCTGGCGCTGGGTGGGCTGCACCCGGTGGTCGCGATCTACTCCACCTTCCTCAACCGCGCCTTCGACCAGTTGCTGATGGATGTGGCGCTGCTGAAGCTGCCGGTCACGCTGGTGCTCGACCGTGCCGGTGTCACCGGGGACGACGGGGCCAGCCACAACGGCATGTGGGATCTGTCGGTGCTGGGCATCGTGCCCGGTATCCGGGTGGCCGCCCCGCGCGACGCCGCCACGCTGCGCGAGGAACTGGCCGAGGCGTTGGCCGTCTCCGACGGCCCGACCGCCGTGCGGTTCCCGAAGGGCGCTGTCGCCGAGGACATTTCGGCGGTCGAGCGGCTCGACGGCGTGGACGTGCTGCGGTTGCCGGACGCGGGCCCGGCGCAGTCGGTGCGCGGCGACGTGCTGCTGGTCGCGGTCGGCCCGTTCGCGAGCATCGCCGTGCGGGCGGCGGAACTGCTTGCGCCGGAAGGGATCTCCGTGACGGTGGTGGATCCGCGCTGGGTGCTGCCGGTCTCGGACACCATCGTGAAGCTGGCCGAGAACTATCGGCTGGTGGTGACGCTCGAGGACAGCGGCCTGCACGGCGGCATCGGTTCCACCGTCTCGGCGCGGCTGCGGGCCGACGGACTGGACGTGCCCACCCGCGATATCGGTGTGCCGCAGCGATTCCTGGATCATGCCTCGCGCGGTCAGGTGCTGGCGGAGCTGGGGCTGACCCCGGCCGACATCGCCCGGCGCATCTCCGGCTGGCTCGCCCGCGGCGTCTGATCCGGCGCGGGTCTGGCACACTGCTCCTCAATTATCTGGCTGTTCGCTGTCCGATCCGAGGGCGACGATTTCGTCCGTGAGTGTTGGGAGTGTGCATGAGGGTGTTCTCTGTTCGCCGGGTGGTTGCTGTCCTATTGCTCGCGGCGGTCGCGGTGGCGGTGGCGGCCACTGCGGCGGGTGCGGACAGTCGGCCCGGCGTCTCGGTCGGCACCGGCTCGTCGGCCAAGGCCGGATCGTCGGACGGCTCGAACGGATCGAGTCGGCCCGAGAGCGATCCGGCACAGGGAGAGCCCGTCGAGCGGTCGTTGGTCATACCGTCGCGGTAGGCGTTTTCTATCCGAGTTCTAACCGTTCGTTGGCAAACGGCCGGGGATCGGCGCATGTCGCGCGGATATCGTCGACGTCGTGACGAACAGTCTGGTGCTGGTGGTGGATGACGACGCGCGGGTGTTGGCGTCGGTGGCCCGGGGCCTGCGATTGTCGGGTTTCGACGTCGACACCGCCGCGGACGGACCGGGCGCCCTGCAGCGTATCGCCGCGGTCGCCCCGGCCGCCGTCGTGCTCGACCTGAATATGCCGACGCTGGACGGCGTGCAGGTGGTCACGGCGCTGCGCGCGCTGGGCAACGAGATCCCGATCTGTGTGCTGAGCGCGCGCTCGGAGGTCACCGACCGGATCGGCGCGCTGGAGGCGGGGGCCGACGACTATCTGACCAAGCCGTTCGATCTCGGTGAGCTGGTGGCGCGGCTGCGGGCGCTGCTGCGCCGCGCCGCCACGTCCGCGGTGGCGACCGATTCCGGGCGGATCGTCGTGGGCCCGCTGGTGCTGCACCCACCGGCGCGGCGCGCGTACGTCGACGGCGCCCTGCTCGATCTCACCAAGCGCGAATACGACCTGCTCGCCGCGCTGGCCGCCGCGCCCGGCCAGGTGTTCTCCCGCACCCGGCTGCTGGATCGGGTATGGGGCTACGACTTCGAGACCCAGACGAAGGTGGTCGACGTGTTCGTGTCCTATCTGCGCCGCAAGATCGAGGCGACCGGCTGCCCCCGCCTGATCCACACCGTCCGCGGCGTCGGCTTCGTGCTCCGGGAGGAACCGTGACCCGCCCGTTCTCGCTGCGCGCCCGCGTCGCCCTGGCCAGCGCCGGCGCGGCCGCCCTCGTGGTGGTGGCAATGAGCGTGGTGATCGTCGCCGCCGTACAAACCCACACCGGACGCCAGGTGGACACGGTCCTCCGTTCGCTGGAGATCACCGGCCCCGGCGGCGTCCAGGCAGTTCCCGCCCTGCCACTCGGCTCCGCACCGTCCATCCCCCGGCCGCCCGCACCCGTAGCGCCGTCGCCTACCGCTGGCGGGTCCTCGGAGGTTCCGGTTGCCGGGCCTGCCGTTCCGGCGACGCCCGGGTCGCATGTCCTCGTTTCGGATGGCTCCGGTTATCAGTGGGAGCTGCCCACTCCGGGGAATCAGGTCACGGTGGCGGCCACGGTGCCGCGGTCGGTGGTGGCGTCGGCCATCGATACGCAGCGGGAGTACATCCTGCTGGTCGGGGTGGTCGCGATCGTGCTGGCGGCGGGGCTGGGGTGGGTGTTCGCACACCGGGCGGTGCTGCCGCTGCGGCGGCTGACCGCGGCCACGCAGGGGGTGGGATCGCGGCTGGCGCTGGATGTTTCGCCGCGGCCGGGGTCGACCGAGACCGCGGAGCTGGCCGGGGCCATGAACCGCATGCTCGACCGGATCGCCACGGAGCGTCGGCACACGGCCGAGGCGCTGGCCGCGGCGCGGGACTTCGCCGCCACCTCCGCGCACGAGCTGCGCACGCCGCTCACATCCATGCGTACCGACCTGGAGGTGCTGCGGTCGATGCCGCTGCCCGAGGCCGAGCGGGCCGCGATCCTCGACGACGTGCTCGCCGCGCAGCGGTCGGTGGAGAACACCCTGCTTGCGCTGGAGCGGCTGGCCCTGGGTGAGTTGACCACCGCGGCGGACTTCGAGGAGGTCGATCTCGACGAGCTTATCGATCAGGTCGTCGACGACGCGCCCCGGGCGCATCCGGGCCTGACCGTCGCCTCCGCGGTCACCGAGCCGGTGCGCATGCGCGGCCTGCCCGCCGGGCTGCGCTGCATTCTCGACAATGCGGTGACCAACGCCGTCCGGCACGGCGCGGCCACCCGGGTGCGCCTCGACGCGCGCACCGAGCCCGACGGCACCGTCACCCTGATCGTGGACGACGACGGCAGCGGCGTGCCGGAAGCCGAGCGCGAGCGGGTCTTCCAGCGCTTCTCCCGGGGGAGCACCACCGCGCCGGGCAGCGGGCTGGGCCTGGCGCTGGTCGCCCAGCAGGCCCGATTGCACGGCGGGACAGTGTGTCTGGAGGACAGCCCGCTCGGCGGCGCCCGGCTCCGCGTGACCTTGTCGGGACCGGTGGCGGCATAGTGACATTCTGAAACAGGTTACAGTTGTGCCCATGTCGTTCGTGCTCGTCGAGAAACCGCGTCCACACGTCGCGCTGGTCACGCTGAACCGGCCGGAGCGCATGAACGCCATGGCCTTCGATGTGATGATCCCGCTGCGCGAGACACTGGAGAGCGTCGCCGCGGACAACGAGGTGCGCGTCGTCGTTCTGACCGGAGCCGGACACGGTTTCTGCTCGGGCGCGGATCTGCAAGGGGCGGGCCGGGTTCCGAATGTCGACGGCCTCACGAAGACCACCGTGGCGCGGCGGTCGATGGATCTGCTCAACGACGTCATGGTCACGCTGCGGCGCATGCATCAGCCGGTGATCGCGGCCGTCAACGGCGCGGCGATCGGCGGCGGCTTCTGCCTGAGCATGGTCGCCGACATCCGGATCGCCTCGGAGCAGGCATATTTCCGGGCCGCGGGCATCAACAACGGACTCACCTCGGCCGAACTGGGCATCAGCTACCTGCTCCCGCGCGCGATCGGCACCTCCCGAGCCTTCGAGATCATGCTGTCCGGCCGCGACATCGACGCCACCGAGGCCGAGCGCATCGGCCTGGTATCCCGCACCGTACCCGCCGGCGGACTCCTGACCACCTGCTACGACCTGGCCGAGCGGATCATCGGCTTCAGCCGAGTGGGCACCGAGCTCACCAAGCGCATGCTGTGGACCGGCCTGGAGGCGGGCAGCTTCGAATCGCACATGCAGCACGAAGGGACGGCCCAGCTGTATGTACGGCTGACCACGGAGAACTTCGACGAAGCCATCCGCGCCCGCCGCGCCCGCCGTCCGCCTGTTTACGAGGACTGAGCGCCTTACCTGCCCGCGACCTCATGATTCCGGCATGCTTGTGGCCGGAATCCACCCGGGCGCGATTCAGGCACCGAACAGGGCCTTCGCCAGCTGTGGTACCGCGAGTTCGCGCTGCCAAGGCCGGGCGCCTCCGGCCTTGAGGAAATCGTCGATCTCGGCCGTCGGGTCGTCCGGGGTAGTGCCGGAACGGAATTCGGGCAGGCCGTCCCAGCACAGGCGGCGGACCAGGTCGGGGGTGAGGAGGTTCTCGACGGGGATCGCGTGCTGTTCGGACAGGGACGCCATGGCGGTGCGGGCGGCGGTGAGGCGGGCGGCGGCCTCGGGGTCGCGGCGCTCCCAGCGGTTCACCGGGGGCGGGCCATCGTAGGACTGGGTCAGCGTCGGTAACGCCGAATCCGGCAGCGTTCGAGCCCGTTCCACCGCGCCCAGCCACTCCCGCGAATAGCGGCGCTGGCGCGGGCCGCCGAACACGGGCAGCCCGCGCAGCTGCGCGATCGTCTTCGGCTCGGCCTCGGCGGCGGCGATGATCGCCGAATCCGGCAGGATCCGCGCCGGAGCCACGTCCCGGCCGCGCGCCAATTCGTCACGCGTGGTCCACAATTCGCGCACCACCGCGAGCTGTCGGGTGCGTCGCAGGGTGTGGATGCCCGACGTGCGCCGCCACCGGTCGGCCTTCGGCGCGTTCGGTTCGGTGCGGCGGATATGCTCGAATTCCTGCGCGGCCCAGTCGGTTTTCCCCTGCTCGTCGAGCGCGGCCGCCACCGCGTCGCGCAGCTCCAGTAACAGCTCCACGTCCAGCGCCGCGTAGTTCAGCCAGTCCGCGGGTAGCGGCCGGGTGGACCAGTCGGCGGCGCCGTGCCCCTTGCGCAGTTCGCGGCCCAACAGTCGCTCCACCATGGCGGCCAGGCCCACTCGCTCGAAACCGGCCAGCCGTCCGCCCAATTCGGTGTCGAACAGCCGCGCCGGGCGCAGCCCCAGCTCCGCCAGCCCCGGCAGATCCTGATCCGCCGAGTGCAGCACCCACTCCAGCTCGTTGATCACCTCGGCCAGCGGGCCCAACTCGCCGTGCACCGGGATCGGATCGATGAGGAAGCTGCCGGAGCCGTTGCGGCGCAACTGGATCAGATAGGCGCGATTGGAGTAGCGGAAGCCCGAGGCGCGTTCGGCGTCGACGGCCAGCGGACCGGATCCGGCGGCGAGGCGGGCCGCGGCATCGGCGACGTCCGCGGCGGTGTCCAGCACCGGGGGTACGCCGTCGGCGGGTACCAGCAGTGGGACGGCTACAGCGTTTTCGGACTCGTCGGCAACGGACATAGCCCAGAACTTTACGTGGCGGTCAGAACTGGTCGTCGGCAATCTGCGGACGAGGCCGCAAATGAGTAATGCCGGCGGGCGGCAAACCGGCCGCGTATGCCAGCACTTCGCAGAACGCCTCCACATGCGGTCCGAGCTGGGTGGAGCCCACCGTCCACGACGCCCGCAGCTCCAGCTGATAGGCGCGCGGCGGCCCGGCGATATCGCCGTAGCGCACCGAACTGGTGGAGGTCACCGTGCCGCCCAGCGCGGTGAACGGCTCCCCGTGCGACTCCAGCGCATCCACCAGCCAGCTCCACGCCACCTCCGGCAGCAGCGGATCGCCCGCCAGCGCGGCGTCGATATCGGCCTGGATATAGGCCACGAGCCGGAACACCCCGTGCCATGCCTCGTGCCCGTTCGGGTCGTGGAGCAGGATCAATCGGCCGAATGCGTCGCCGTCCGAATCGACCGGCACGACGTTCGTGTCCGGATGTTTGACTTCGGCTCCGATGGCGTATGAATAAGGTGCCAGTCGTTGCGGCGGCCGGATCGGTGCAAGCTCGATCCGGGGATGCACGGATGCGGTGCCCATCGCCTCGACCGCGGCGCGAAACTGGGCTGGTTCGCTGTCGGGGCCCGGGGTCGGTGCGGCGCCGTCGCGGAAGTCGAGCGGTGTCACGCCCCTGAACCTAGCTCCGAACGGCCCGGATCCGTCGGAGGCGCGCTGTGTTGGATTGCCTCCGCTCCGCTGCGGCGTGTTCGCGGCCCTGATGGCTCGTCGTTCGGCGGTCGAGACTCGCGCTGCGCGCATGCGCTTCGACCGCCGAACGACGAGCCGGCCGCGAACGGTCGCTCGTAAGACTCGCTCCGTGCACTATCCGCAGGTAGTGGGGACTTTTGAGGAAGCTTTCGTTGGGTCGGGAGTTTCGAGTGAGCTGTCGTTGCGTTGGGGCGGGCCTTGGACGAGCCGCTGTTGGGTTGGTGCGGGGGCCTTGAATGAGCTGTCGATTGGGTTGGGGCAGTGAGCTGCTGTCGGATTGGGGCGAGGGGCTGGGCGAGCTGCTGTTGCGCTGGGGCAGGGGCTGTCGAGCGAGCCGTCGGCGGGGCGAGTAGGGACTTCGAGGAGGCTTTCGTTGGAGAGGGACTCTCGAGTGAGCTTCCGTCGAGTTGAGGGGGGCTTTCGAGTGAGCTTCCGTCGCGTTAAGTGAGGGGCTTCGAGGCAGCTTCCGTTGCGGTGGGCAGGGGCCTATCGAGACAGTTTCCGTTGGGGTGAGCAGGGGGCATCTAGACAGTTTCTGTTGCGGTGGGGAGCCGCTATCGAGGTAGCTTCCGTTGGGGTCGGGGGGTTTTCGAGCGGGTTGCTGTTGGGATGGGAGCTTTCGAGCAACCTCTTCGTGTGGGAGCCGGATGGTTTTTCGGGTGGGGCGTCTCGGGGTGCTTGGGGGTTGTGTGGTCGGTGGTGGGGGTTTGTGCCGGTGGGGGCGGGTGGGGGTGGTTGGGGTGGTCGTACGATGGCCGTGATGAGCACTCCACTGCGTCGCCGGTTGACCGAATCGCCGTTTCTTGCTGCCGCTACCGGGGGGACGCCTGGTCGGCGGCCGGTCTGGTTCATGCGGCAGGCGGGGCGGTCGCTGCCCGAGTATCGGGAGTTGCGGGCGGGGGTGGGGATGTTGGAGTCGTGCTTCGATCCGGAGTTGGTGTGCGAGATCACTATGCAGCCGGTGCGGCGGCATGGGGTGGATGCGGCGATCCTGTTCTCTGACATCGTGGTTCCGTTGAAGGCGGCGGGGATCGATCTCGACATCGTGGCGGGGGTCGGGCCGGTGGTGGCGAATCCGGTGCGCACCACCGGCGATGTGCGGGCGCTGCCGCGGCTGCGGCGCGAGGAGGTGGGCGCGGTCGTCGACGGGGTGCGGTTGCTGGTGAGCGAGCTCGGTGACACCCCGCTCATCGGATTCGCCGGGGCCCCTTTCACTCTCGCCTCCTATCTGGTGGAGGGCGGGCCCAGCAGGAACCACGAGCGCACCAAGGCGATGATGCTCGCCGACCCCGACACCTGGCACGCGCTGCTGGGTGCGCTGACCGACATCACCATCGAATTCCTGCGCGCCCAGCTGTCGGCCGGTGTGGACGCGCTGCAACTGTTCGACTCCTGGGCCGGGGCGCTGTCGCTGGCCCAGTACCGCGAATTCGTGCTGCCGCATTCGGAGCGGGTGTTCGCGGAGCTGGCCGAGGCGGGCGTGCCGCGCATTCACTTCGGCGTCGGCACCGGTGAGCTGCTCGGCGCCATGGGCGAGGCCGGTGCCGACGTGGTCGGCGTCGACTGGCGCGTGCCGCTCACCGCGGCCGTCCGCCGCGTCGGCGCGGGAAAGGCATTGCAGGGCAACCTCGATCCGGCCACGCTGTTCGCCGGGCCCGCCGTCATCGAGCGTGAGGTCCGGCGCATCGCCCACGAGGCCGACGAGGCCATCGCGCTCGGCGCGGCCGGTCATATTTTCAATCTCGGTCACGGCGTCCTTCCCGACACCGACCCGGCCGTGATCACCGCCACGGTCGACCTGATTCACAGCCTGCCCGCCCCGCTCTGAGCGCTCGCGCACCGGCCGCCGAACACTCTCGGCCGTCGGTGCCCCGAATTCGGGCCGAGAGTACGGACCCGGCGTGGAGCATGTGCGCGGGACGGGTAGCTTGCAGGGAATCGGGTGGGGACGAGTCGGGACGAGGAGTGGGCGATGCGGATCGCAGTGGTGGGGGCGGGGATCAGTGGGCTGGTGGCGGCCTATCGGCTGCGCACGGCGCTGGGTCCGGGGCTCGAACTGGTCCTGGTCGAACAATCGGAGCGCATCGGCGGGATTCTGCACACCGGTGCGGTGGCGGGAGAGCCGCTGGACCTGGGGGCCGAGGCATTCGTGGGGCGGCGGCCCGAAATCCCGGCGCTGCTCACGGAATTGGGGATCGGCGAGCAACTGGTGTACCCGGCGGGCAGGCGGCCGCTGATCTGGTCCGGCGGGCGGGCGCATCCGCTGCCCGAGCGCACCCTCATGGGTATCCCGGCCGCCCCGGAGGCGATGGCCGGACTGGTCGACGAGGCGACGCTGGCCCGGATCGCCGATGAGCCCACGCGCCCGCTGCACTGGGTGCGCGGTGGCGATATGGCGGTAGCCGATCTGGTGGCCGACCGGTTCGGTGAGCAGGTGGTGCGCCGCAGTGTGGACCCGCTGCTCGGCGGAGTGTATGCGGGACTGGCGAATTCGATCGGCGTGCGGGCGGCGCTGCCCCCGCTGGCCGCGGCACTGGACCGGGGCGCGGCCAGCCTCTCGCAGGCCGTCGCCGAGGCGCTGCCGCCGCCGTCGACCGCGCCGGTGTTCGCCGGACTGCGCGACGGCTACCGGGTCCTGCTCGACGCCCTGCTCGCGGCGGCCCGGCCCGGCCTCGAAACCGGCACGGCGGCAAAGAATCTGGAGCGGACCCCGACCGGCTGGCGGCTGGATCCGGTGGGGGAGGTGGACGCGGTGATTCTCGCCACCCCCGCCCCCGTGACCGCCGCGCTGCTCGCCCCCCTCGCCCCGGACGCCGCCGCGGCCGCCGCGGGCATCGAGCTGTCCTCCTCGGTCGTGGTGGCGCTGGCCCTGCCCGCCGACACCGCCCTGCCGGACAACTCCGGCATCCTGGTCGCCACCGGGGAATCGTTGCGCGCCAAGGCATTCACGCTGTCCAGCCGCAAGTGGCCGCACCTGGCCGAGCGGGGCGTCGCGCTGGTGCGCGCCTCCTTCGGCCGCTTCGGCGACGACTCCGTCCTGGCCCGCACCGACGCCGAACTCGTCGCCGCGGCCGTCGAGGATCTGTCGACGGTGACCGGCCTCGACCTCGCCCCGAGCGGTGCCGTCGTCCAGCGGTGGCGCGGCGGACTGCCGCAGTACACGCCGGGCCACACCGAACGGGTGGCCGCCATCGAGTCCGCCCTCGCCGGGCTGCCCGGACTCGCGGTGGCGGGCGCATACCTGCACGGCGTGGGCGTCCCGGCCTGCGCGGCCTCGGGCACCGCCGCGGCGGAGCGGATCGTCGTGCACGCCGGGCGCTGAGCCGAATCGCATCGAGGTCATGCGCACAGCGTGACCCGGCGGCACCGACGCGGTCGAGGCGCTGCGCCGAGTCTTGTTGATCCGCACCCTTTTCCGCGGCGTGGCGAGGGCGTGTCGGTATGCAACGGGTGCGGCTGACGACCGGCGATCCCGGCAGTGGCACGATAGGGATATGGCGCGACTCGACTACCAGGCCCTCAACGACACGATCCGGTACCTGATGTTCTCGGTGTTCCAGGTGGAACCCGGTGCGCTGGGCGACGATCGGGAGGCCGCCATCAAGGAGGCCCGCGAATTCTTCGACTCGCTCGCCGAGCGCGGCGTGGTGGTCCGCGGCATCTACGACGTGGCGGGCATGCGCGCCGACGCCGACTTCATGATCTGGACCCACGCCGAGCGCATCGAAGACCTGCAGGCCGCCTACGCCGACTTCCGCCGCACCACCGAACTGGGCCGGGCCAGCATTCCGGTCTGGAGCAACGCCGCCCTGCACCGGCCCGCCGAGTTCAACAAGAGCCACATCCCGGCGTTCCTCGCCGGTGAGGACGCGGGCAACTACATCTGCGTGTACCCGTTCGTGCGCTCCTACGAGTGGTACCTGCTGCCCGACGAGGAGCGCCGCGCGATGCTCGCCGAGCACGGCAAGAAGGCCCGCGGCTACCCGGACGTGCGCGCCAACACCGTGGCCTCGTTCGCCCTCGGCGACTACGAGTGGATCCTCGCCTTCGAGGCCCCCGAGCTGCACCGCATCGTCGACCTGATGCGTGAGCTGCGCGCCACCGACGCCCGCCGCCACACGCGCGAGGAGACCCCGTTCTTCACCGGCCCGCGCGTGGACGTCGACAAGCTCATCCTCGCCCTGCCCTGAGGCCGCACGAGTGCCCGAGGGGGAGTGGGATTCACTTCTCCTCGGCGGGCTCCAGCCGCAGCGAGATCGAGTTGATGCAGTACCGCTTGTCGGTCGGGGTCGAGTAGCCCTCACCCTCGAAGACGTGCCCGAGGTGGCTGTGACAGTTCGCGCACAGCACCTCCACCCGCCGCATGCCCAGCGAGTCGTCGGCCCGCAGGATCACCGCGTCGGAGTCGGCGGGATCGAAGAACGACGGCCAGCCGCAGTGCGAATGGAACTTCTCGGTGCTGCGGAACAGCTCGGCACCGCACGCCCGGCACGCGTACACCCCGGCCGTCTCGGTGTCGGTGTATTCGCCGGTGAAGGCGCGTTCGGTACCGGCCTCGCGCAGTACCGCGTATTCCTGCGGGGTGAGCCGCGCCCGCCACTCCTGCGGCGTGAGCTGGATCTTGGGCGCGGGCAGCGTGGTATCGGAGTCGGAACTCATAAGCCGAGTCTAATGAGACCGGGCCGTTCGATCATCCGAGAGCGCTCACCGGGGGCTCGTCGGCCGCCGACACCGCGGATCCATTGCGCCGGTCCGGCGTTCGATCCGCCTGCGGCCGGTCGGTCCGCGGCAGCAGGAAGGCCGGGTCGATGCCCGAGTCCAGCCGCCCCTCCCGGCGCGCGGCCAGATACCGATCGCCCAGCACGCAGAACACCACGACCAGCAGCAGCCCCCAGCCGAAGGTGACGCGCAGGTATTCCAGCGCCCGGCCGGTGGACTGCCAGTGGTCGAGCAGCCACTTGTCGTAGGTCATGAACCCGAAGATCGCCAGCCACGCGGGCCAGTTGCGCAGCACCGAATTGCGCAGCACCACCGTCATCAGGAACGGGAACAGCATCATCGAGTAGTACTGCTGGCCCAGGCCCGGCAGCAGGAACGAGGCGGTGAGGATGACACCGGAGGCGGTGCAGATGAAGAACAGGTCGTCGTTGCGGTAGTAGCGGTACAGCAGCCACAGCGAGATCAACACCAGCACGCCCATGACGATCCGGATGCCCCAGATCAGCCCCGTCGGCAGCCCGTAGTAGGTGGCGTTGCCCACGATCGCGCTGTTGAAGTAGTCGCGCGACTTGAGAATGTAGGGACCGGTGCGGTGCACGAAGTCCATCGGATCCTTGATCAGCGGCCACGCCACCGCGGTCAGCACGACGGGCACGCCGATGGCGGTGATGAACACCTGCCACTGCTTGCGCACCAGCGGGATCAGCAGCAGCGGCGCCAGCGTCGGCTTGACCGCGATCGTCAGGCCCATCACCACCCCCGCCCACAGGTCGCGGCGCTTGAGCAGCAGATGGAAGAACACCACCTCGGCCAGCAGCAGGCAGCCGTTCACATTGCCGAAAGCCAGTGTGTTGATGACGGTTTCGGAGGCGAACATGAGCAGCAGCAACAGCGGCGCGGCCCACGACCGGATGCTGAACTTGAACAGCCGCAGCAGCAGATACCACGCCAGCACGATGGCCACGGCGTTGAGCGCGACGAAGCACCACTTCGACTTCTCGGGGTCGATGATCGCCAGCGGCGCGATGAGCAGGGTGCCGCTCGGCGGGTACAGGTAGTGCGGGTCGACCAGGTCGAAGTTCTCGTTGTAGACGGGGTTGTGGTTCAGGAACGCCAGCGACGCGTTGTACACCGGAGCGAAGTCGTCGGTGATCGTGAAGTTCGTGGCCTTGACGATGACCTGATGCAGCATGGTCATGATCGCGAACGGCCACAGCGCGAAGTTCAGGACCTCGGCGGCGGTTCGAGCGGTGCGGGGCTCGAGCTGACGAAGGAACACTGGGGCACGGTACACCGGATCGCCCCGGCGTGGTTGCGCGGACTCGCCGTCACGCGGGGCAGGCGGTCCCGTCGGCGGGCAGTTTCGCGTCCTTCAGATAGTCGGCGATCGCCTGCTGCGCGCACCCGGAGTGCGTGAACACCGGATGTCCCCAGCCCTGCCACATCACGGTGGAATCGGTCGCGCCCGCCCGGCCCAGCGCGCCGGTCACCGTCGGCAGCGCGTCGGAGCCCACCAGCGGATCGGCGGCCGAGCCGAGGACCAGCACCGGCAGGTTGAGCTTCGTCGGCAGCTGCGCCGGGCTGGGCACCGGCCACGCCACGCACGCCATGAGCCGCGCCGCGGCGTCCCGGCCGAAGACGGGATACCGGGTGGCCCAGGTGTTTTCGAGGGCCTTGGCCCGATCGGGCGTCACCGGCTGCTGATTGTCGCTGCACCGCGCGACGAACTGGCCGTCCCCGGCGGTGGCGCCCAGCTCGCGCGACACCAGCCCGGTGAGCGGGGCGGTATTACCGTTCCCGGCGGCCGACAGGGCATCGGCGAGCTCGCCGACCCGGGTCGGCTGATCGGCGCGCGGCTCACTCAGGAATCCGCCGATGGCCGTGAGCAATTCGCCCGCGGACACGCCGGGCAGACCGCCGCTACGCGCCCGGTTCACCAGATCGGCTACCGCGCCCTTCGGATTCGGGCCCAGCGAACAGCCCACGGCCGCACAGCGTTGCGCGAATCCGGTCAGCGCCGCCTCGGCGCCCTTGACCTGCTGCTCGGCACGGGTGACCTGGTCGGCCCCCACCGCGGTCGGGGCGTCGAGGACGAGCCGGGCCAGATGGTCGCCGTACTTGGCCGCGTAGGCGAGCGCGACGCGGCCGCCATCGCCGGTGCCCAGCACGGCGATCCGGTCGACCTGCCACTGCTTGCGCAGCTGCTCGAGGTCGTCGGCGGCGTGGGTGGCGTCCAGGGTGCCCTGGTACGGCTGCAGGAAGTCCTGGCAGGCGACGGTCGCGTCCTGGCTGATCTGGGCCATCGTGTCGACCGGGTCGCCGCCGGTCGAATTCTGTCCGGCCGCGGCCAATCCGCCGCGCACGTCGGTGGGCATGCAGTCGATCGGCTGCGAGCTGCCCAGGCCGCGCCGGTCCACCGCGACGACCGGATGCGCGGCCAGCACGGCCGCGGCCGGACCACTGGCGAGCCCGGCCAGAGTGGCGGTGGAGGAGCGATCGGAACCGGAGGTCAGCACCAGCGGCGCGGCGTCGGCGGGGGTCTGCGGCAGCCGGGCGCGGACCGCGCCGGTGCGGAAGGTGCCGAGCACCGTGCCGCCCGCGTCGATCGGGGCCGAGTACTGGGCGCACTCGAAGACCAGGCCCGGCGGCGGGGCGCCCAGGCCCAGCTGGTTGAACGTCGTTGCGGCGCAATCGTGCCAGTTCAGATCGGTCTTGGGCACCTGCGCCGGGGGCGGGCCCGCGGGGGTGGTCGTCGGATTGGCGGGTGCGGCCCCGGCCTGGTGCGGGCGCTCCACCGCGACACCGGGCCGCTGCGAGGGGCCCGCGCCGCAGGCGGCGGTGAGCAGAACCGTCAGCGACGACGTTGCCAGCAGGGCGGCCCGAGTCCAACGCATGCGCTACAGCCTGCCAGGTCCGGCGAGTCGTTTCAGCTCTGGGTGTGCGCGCGTTCCCATCGGGTCAGCACCGTGCCGTCGTCGTCGAGCAGGGCGTGCCGCAGCGCCATCGGGGTGGGCATGTCGTTGGGCGACACCGCGATTCGCCGCGCGGTCCCGCCGACGAGCAGCGGCGACACGGTCAGGCACAGCTCGTCGGCGGCACCGGCGGAGATCAATTCCCCGAACAGCGACGGCCCGCCCTCGCACAGCACCCGTAACAGTCCGCGGGCCGACAGCGCGTCGCGGATGCCCGCGGCGGTCACGGTGGTCTCGCCCGCCTCGATCACCTCCGCGCCCGCGTCGGCGAGGGCGCGCTTGCGATCGCCGGGGGCGTCGGCGGTGGTGAGGATCAGCGGCGGGCGCGTGGTGTCGGTGAACAACCGGCCGGTCGGATCGAGGGCGGCGCTGGCGGTGACGACCGCGATGGGCGGCGGCGCGCCGTCCTGCGCGCCGCCCAGGCCGTGATGGAACAGCCGGATGCGCCGGTGCGCGTCGGTCCGGGCGCCGCCGTAGTTCTCCTCGCGCACCGTGCCCGCGCCGACGACGATCACATCGGCCAGATCGCGCAGGATGGCGAACACCTGCTGGTCCGCGCTGCCGCCGAGGGCGCCGGAGCGTCCGTCCAGGGTCGCCGCGCCGTCGATGCTGCAGATGAAGTTGACTCGGATCCACGGGGATTCGAGCCACGACGGGTAGGAATACAGCCGCACCAGATCGTCGCCGGTCAGTGTTGTGAACTGGATCGCATTGGGGACACGCTGCATAACGACCGATCACACCACGTCAGTACGCTACGAGGGTGCAACAACGCCTCGTCGATCGTCATCCGGAGGTTCCGGCCGAGCAGCTCATCGCGCAGATGGTGCCGCCCCCGACCTTCGACGAGGTGAGTTTCGCCTCCTACATCCCCGATCCGAAGGAGCCCAGCCAGGCCGCCGCCGTCGCGAAAGCCGAGGACTTCGCCGGGCGCGTCGCGAAGATCCACGCCGCCGCCGGACGCAAGGGCCTGTTCGGGAAGAAGAAGCAGGTCGACGGGGCGGGCCTGTACCTGGACGGCGGCTTCGGCGTGGGCAAGACCCACCTGTTGGCCTCGATCTTCCACGCCTCGCCCGCGCCGAAGTCGTTCGGCACCTTCGGCGAGCTGACCAATCTGGTGGGCGCGCTGGGCTTCACCAACGCCGTGGACCGGCTGGCGGGCAACAGCGTGCTGTGCATCGACGAATTCGAGCTCGACGATCCCGGCGACACCATGCTGGTGTCGCGGCTGCTCACCGAGCTGACCGCCCGCGGAGTGTCGGTGGCGGCGACCTCCAACACGCTGCCCGATCAGCTGGGCGAGGGCCGGTTCGCCGCCCAGGACTTCCTGCGCGAGATCCGCAAGCTGGGCGCGCTGTTCGAGGCCGTGCGCGTCGACGGCCCGGACTACCGGCACCGCGACCTGCCGCCCGCGCCGGAGCCGACCGCGCCCGAGCTGCTGGCCGAAAAGGCCGCCGCCACACCGGGAACCACGCTCGACGACTTCGACGCGCTGCTGCGGCACCTGGCCACCCTGCACCCGTCCCGCTACGGCGCGCTGATCGCGGGCGTGTCGGCGGTGTACATCGACCATGTGCACACCATCACCGATCAGGCGGTGGCGCTGCGCATGGTGGTGCTGGCCGACCGCCTCTACGACGCGGGCATCCCGGTCACGGTCTCGGGCGTCAAGCTGGACCGGATCTTCTCCGAGGAGATGCTGGGCGGCGGCTACCGCAAGAAGTACCTGCGCGCCATCTCCCGCCTGCTGGCGCTCTCGCGCTTCGAGGTCCCCGCGGCATCCTGACCAACCTGCCACTCGGTAGGTGTGGGATGTGCGCGGTGTACGGTGAGCACCGGTTGTAAGACGACTGTCCAGTTCGCTCGATTGGGAGTTGCCATGGTCTCTCGCCCGATACGTCTCACGGCCGCGGTGGCCGCGGGTCTCACCCTCGCCTGCGGCCCGGTGCTCGGCGCCGCGACGGCCGCCCCGCCGCCCGCCGCCTCCGCTGCGGTGGTGTCGACCGTCGACCAGCGCGCGCTCGGGTTGCAGGGCGTGCAGAACGCCCGCGATCTCGGCGGCTACCGCACCACCGACGGCCATGTGGTGCGCGACGGCCTGGTGTTCCGCAGCGGTGACCTGAGCAAGGCCACCGACGCCGACCTGGCCGCGCTCACCGATCGCAAGGTGCGGGTGGTCGAGGATCTGCGCGCCTCCTATGAGCGGCTGGTCGCGCCGGACCGGGTTCCCGCGGGCGCGAGAGACGACTGGAACGACATCATCGGTCACGCCCCGCCGCAGGTGCTGGTCTCGACCCTGGTCGCGGGCACCGATCTGTACCGGGCGTTCATCACCGCGCCCGGCGCGAACCAGAGCTTCGCCAACGTGCTGCACGACATCGCCGATACCGACGGCGCGGTGCTGTTCCACTGCACCGCGGGCAAGGACCGCACCGGCTGGACGGCCGCGGTGCTGCTGACCATCCTCGGCGTCGACCGCGACACGGTGAACTACGACTACCTGCTGTCGAACTACTACCGCAATGCCGCGCCCGGCGACGCCCTCAACGGCGTCGTCCCCGCCGCCCTGGACGCGGCCTTCGATCAGGTGAACGCCAGCTACGGCAGCTTCGACAACTATGTGCACACCGGTCTGGGCCTGACCGACGCCGATATCGCCGCGTTGAAGGCGAAACTGCTGTCCTGACACCGTTTTCGGCCCTGGGGCCGCGGACCTGCGGGTTCGCGGCCCGTTCCATTGTTGCGGCCGCGATCGTTTCCAGTTATTTCCATCCTGTCCGATTCAGGAGCGGCGCGCGGGCCCGAGCGCTCGTAGGATCAATCTCGGTCACCACGGACGTCCATTCGAGACCGTTACCGCTTGCTGTTCACAGACTTTCGCCCGCTGTGCAGAGATCGCGTGCTGTTCAGGGGTTGGCTGTTCATGGATTTGGGAGGAAAGATCGTGCGTACCGACGGAGATACGTGGGACATCGTCAGCAGCGTGGGTGTGACCGCGCTCGGTGTCGCGGCCATGCGGGCGATGGAAACGCTGCAACCCGACCCGCTGATTCGCGACGACTACGCCGCGCTGTTCGTGGCCGCCTCCGGCCATGAGCCGATGAGTCGGCTGCTCGAGGATCCGGAGCCGCCGCAGGATTCGCCGCTGGCGTTCGGGCTCATGGGGCACCGCAGCAAGTTCTACGACGACTTCTTCCTGGATGCGGCGGCCGACGGGGTGCGCCAGGCGGTGATCCTCGCCGCCGGACTGGATGCCCGCGCCTACCGGCTGTCGTGGCCGACCGGCACGGTGGTGTTCGAACTCGACCAGCCGAAGGTGCTGGAATTCAAGCAGACCGTGCTCGACGAGCACGGTGCCGTCCCCACCGCCGATCGCCGCGCCCTCGCCGTCGACCTGCGCGACGACTGGCCCGCCGCGCTGCTCGCGGCGGGGTTCGATCCGGCCGCGCCGACCGCCTGGTCCGCGGAGGGGCTGCTGCCGTACCTGCCCGGCGCCGCCCAGGACCTGCTGTTCGAGCGGATCGAGCGGCTGTCCGCGCCCGGCAGCCGCCTGGCCACCGACATGGTCGCCGATCCGGACGGCCTGATCCGGATGCAGGACTTCTCGAAGGAGGAGTTGCAGGACACCATGTGGGGCGATGTCGACATCCGGGAACTGTTCTACACCGACGACCGCGCCGACCCCGACATCTGGTTCGCCGAACGCGGCTGGACCACCGGAGGGCTGCTGCCGCACGAACTGGCCGCCCGCTACGACCGACCCATGCCGGAAGTGCCCGAACCGTTTTCGGCGATGATGAACAGCATCCGCTACGTCACCGCCGTGCGGCCGCGGTGAGCGATCACAGCTCCCGCCGCATCACGTAGTCCCGGCAGGTCCGGGCGCCGAAGGACACGGATTTCGTGCCGACCGTGCGGAATCCGTGTTTGGCGTAGAAGCGCCGGGCGCGTTCGTTGTCCTGATTCACGCCCAGCCACACGCTCGCGTATCCGCCGCTGCGGGCGCTGTCGATGGCCGCCTGCATGAGCGCGGTCGACACCCCGCTGCCCTGGTGGCCGGGCAGCACGTACATCTTGCTGATCTCGATCATCGGGCGGCGATCGACGACCTCGGCGACGGCCGGGTCGGCGGGCTCCCCGGCGGTCAGCATGGTGTAACCAACGATGTCGCCGTCGGCCACGGCCTTGAGCACCGTGCGGTCCGGATCGGTCAGATAGTCGCCGAAGCGCTCGTCCGACAGCGCCTCGGTAATGAAACCCTCGATGTCCTCCGGCGTCAGCTCGGGCGGGCAGGCCAGCGGAAACGTCGCTGCCGCAACATCGCTGAGCGCCTCGGCGTCCCACAGTCCGGCCCGGTCCACGGTGACAGGGTTGACGATCATGAGTCCAGTGAAGCACGACTCGCGGGCGGCGAGGCGGCACGACCGCTGGACCCGTCACGGGTATGGAAGAACCGCGCGCCCGCGATCAGCGCCAGCGCGAACACCAGCGGAATCGCGAAGCCGATCCGCAGGCTCGCGGCCGCGGCCAGCGCGCCCACCACGCCGCCACCCACCAGCGTGCCCGCGTAGTTGAACAGATTCAGCCGCGCGATGACCGCGTCCAGACCCCGGCCGCCGGTCAGCCGCCCGGCCTCGCTGAAGCACAGCGGCGCGATCACGGGCAGGCCGAGCCCGGCGATCAGGAATCCGATCAGCGCGGGCACCGGTCCGGGCGCGCCGACCACGATCGCCAGGCCGACCGTGCCGATCGCCGCCGCCACCCGCACCACCGCGCGCGGCCCGAACCGCCGCACCCACCGGTCGCCGGTGAGCCGGGTGAGCAGCGACGCGCCCTGGTAGCAGGCCAGCGCGAGCGCGGCGGTCGACGACGAGGACAGCAGACCGTCGCGCAGGTACAGCGCCGACCAGTTGCCGACGGCGAGGTCGATCGCGAACACCAGCGCCATCGCCACGCCCAGCGCCAGATACGCCCGCAGCGGGGTGACCGCGGTCGTGCCCGCGTCGCCGGGATCGGCCTCGGCCTGCCGGGTGCCCAGCAGCCTCCGGCCCGCCGCGATCCCGGCGACGAGCACGATCGCGGCGGCGGTGAGCACCGATTCCCGCAGTGTGACATGGACTTTCTCGCAGGCGGACACGAACAGCGCCCCGAGGATCGAACCTCCGCTCCACGCCGCGTAGAACGACGACAGCACGAAGGTGCCGTACCCGTGCTGAATGAACACCGCCTGCATATTGGTACCGGCGTCGACCACGCCGACCGCGATCCCGTACACCCCCAGCGCCACGAACAGCACCGCGGTGTTCGGCGCCAGCCCGATCCCGACGCCGGTGACGGCGATCAGCGCCAGCCCGAACCGCAGCGCCACCCGGCTCGACCACCGCACGGCCAGCCGCTCGGCGAGCAGGCTGCCCCCGGCGGCCAGCAGCGAGATGAGCACCACCGCAAGCAGAATCAGCGTGTCGCTGAGGTGGAAGCGGTCCTTCTCCTGCGGCAGCTCGGTCAGGATCACCGCGAGGAAGAAGCCCTGCAACCCGAACGCCACCGAATTCGCCACCCGCGCGCCACGCAGCGGCGAGCCGGGGGAGAGCACGGGCGTGATCATGCGCGCAGCCTAATCGCCGGCGGGACATCGGGTGCGGCGAAATCGAATCGAGACCATGATCACCATCCGACCCACCGATGATCACGCCACGCTCCCGGTTCCATAACGAATCCTGTCAGGATCACATGAAGGCAGCCGCCATTTGCGGCACTCTGGAGGGAGTGGATCCGAGATCGGGTCGGCTGGTTGACGGGTAGGGGCGGTGCGGGCATGAGCGCTGAGGAACAGGTCGAGATCGGGCGCGCGGTAGTGCTGGCCCCACCCGACCAATTGGAACTGCCTGCGGTGGAACCGAATCCGCGCGGCCACCGCACGGGTGAGCGCTGCCGGGAGGCGGACTGCGGCGATTGTCGCTGGGACGTGCAGCGGCTCAAGTATTGGCTGCGCGGGCGGCTGCTCGCCTGCGGCGCCGACGACGCCGAGGTCGACAAGCCGCTCGGCGCGCAGACCACCGGCGTGCTGTGGCGGCGCGGGGCCCGGCTGTGCGCCATCGAAGTGCGCAGTGCGCCGGTCTCTTTGGTGCACGCGCAGGAGCGCACCGCCCGGCTGCGGGCGGTCGGCTGCGACGAGGTGCTGTGGCTGTGCCCGCCCGGCTTCTGGGTGCCGCCGGTGCCCGCGCTCGCCGTGGACGACTTCGCGCCCGCGGTGTGCGACTACCGGGTGGTGTCCGGGCTGCTGGAGTGCGGCCCCACCGGAGCGGTGGTCCCGCGGGAGAAGACCTGCGGGGTACGGGAATTCATCGAGCGCTGGGTCGCGGGCGAGGTGGCCTGGGGCTACCGCGACGAGAACACGGGAGGATGGGCGACGGTGACCGACTGGGAACAGCACACGCGCGCGCAGGCGCTCGTCATCGCGCAGCAGCGGCAGGAGCTGATGTACGAGCGCACCGCGGTGGCGTTGGCGCGCAAGGCGACCCGGGACAAGGCCAAGCAGGTGCACAAGCTCCTGCACCGCCTCGAACGCTACGAACAGATCGCCGAGGAACTCGACGGCGCCCGCCGCCGCCTCGCCGACCACGACCGCGTCGACGCCACCCTCCGCATCACCGTCTCCCGCCAACGCACCGCCCTCATGCACTGGCAACTGATCGCCTGCTTCGCCATGCTCCTGATAATCGCCTTCATAGCCGCAGGCATGATCCTGCACTGACGCGGCGGCCCGCCCTGCCCGTCTCCGTACCTTCGTCTTCTCTCCCGTATCTCCGTCTTCCCTCCGCACCCCCGTCTTCCCTCGGCACCCCCGTCTTCCCTCGGCACCCCCGTCTTCCCGCACGAAGTGCGGGACCATCACTCCCCCCGCGACAGCCGGAACGGACCTCGCTCCCAGCGCCACCCGTGCCGCAGCACCATGGATGCGAGGTCCACCACGTCGATGCCGGTCTCGTCTACGTAGCGGCGGAATTCCGTCCACTCCAGCGGCCCCGCGGCCAGTCTGTTGCGCAGCACGTTCTCGTGGCGGGCGTCGACGGTATGGGCGCGCAGGTCGGGCTCGCCGGTGCGGCTACCGGTGAAAACCAGCCAGCCCCAGCCGTGTTCGTGCGCCCGGTCGCGGGCGGCGTCGAGCTTGGCGCGATTGCCGTACACGGCGACGCGGCCCAGCGGCACCACATCGATCAGCACGGCGCGCCCGTCGGTGAGCCGGGCGGCGACGGTGGGGTGATGCAGGCGTTCGGTGCCGTCGAGCCGGTACTGCACCGCCAGCGGCCGCTCCGTGAAGGCGGCGACCTGCTCGCTGCCGTCCAGCATGCGCAGCAGCCGCGCCTCCAGCGCCGTGTCGAACGTCGTTTCCCTGCCGAGCTTTTCGGAGTACATCGAGCCGCGCGCGTCGTCCCCGGCATCGACGGTTCGAAGCGGAAGCTCCGGCAGGTCGGTCGGTTCGGTACGCGCCCACTCCACCCGCCGCAGCAGCGGAATCAATTGTCCCGCAACAGGTTCGACCGGACGCGGCTCCGCCGGATGCCAGCGCCCGCGCTGCTGCCAGCCCGCGATGCGCTGAAAGACGAAGCCCGCCATGCGTTTGGCGTCCATCAGCGCGTGCCCGGCCAGCCGGAGCTTGAGGTAGGCCAGCTCCTGCGCGGCGAGATCGACGTCGGTGACATAGGTTTCGGCGAGCAAGGTACGCACCAGCCGCTCGTCGCCCCAGCCGACCGGGTAGCGCTCGGCGAAGATCGCGGTGTCCGGATGGCCGGTGGCCTGCACCCGCCGCACCATCTGCCCGACCGCGCGGGTGTACAGCTGGCGGGTGCGGTCGCGCGAATACGCGTACCGGGCCCCGATCATCGTCAGCGTCTCGGGCCGTTCGCCGTCGAGACCGAGCCGCTGGGTGATCAGCTCGCCATCGCGCGGGCGCTCCTCGGCCTGCGCGGCGACCATCTCGGCCAGCGTCTCGTCCACCGCCTCGAGCCCGAACGACACACCCTCGCGCAGGTCGTCGAGCAGTCCGGCGTGCCCATCCTCGATCCGGATCGTCGTCACCACTCCCCGCTTTCGCCCGTCCGTTCGAAAGCGTAGCCCCCAGAACCGCGCACGTGTCGCAACCCCGCCCGTGTCGCCCTGCGGCACAGCCATTCTCACCACCCCCGTCACCTGCCAACCTGCCAGGTAGCCGAGCCACCAACCTGTCGGCCCGCCGACTCATTGGCCCGCCTACCCGTTGGGCCGCCGACCCGTCGCCTACCTCCCCGATGCTTGCCACGCATTGGTCCGCCGACCCGTTCCGTCCGAGCAGTTGGGTCCCTGACCTGCCGGGCCATTGGGGCTGTCGGGCTGCCGCCCCCGTTGGGCTATCGAGCCATTGGAGCTGTTGGGTTGTCGACCTGTTGGCCTGCCGGGCCGTCGGGGCTATCGGGCTGCCTACTTTTGACCCGCCGACCCGTGACCTGCCGGAGCCGTTGGGCCGCCGATCCGTCGCCCTACCTCCCCGTTGGCGTGCCATGCGTTGGTCTGCCGCCCACCCCATTGGAGCCGTTGGGCCGCTGATCTGCCAGGCCATAGGGGCTGTTGGGCCGCCGACCCGTTGGCCTGCCGGGCCGTTAGAGCTTTTGGGCTGTCGGCCTGTTGGTCTGCCGGGCCGTCGGGGCTGTTGGGCTGTCGACTTGTTGACCCGCCGACTCGTGACCTGCCGGGGCCGTTGGAGCCGTTGGGCTGTCGGCCCGTTGGTTTGCCGGGCCGTTGAGGCTTTTGGCTGTTGGCCTGTCGGGCCATTGGAGCCGTGGGCCGCCAACCTGCTGACTTGCTAGGCAGTCGGGCTGTTGGGCAGCCCGACCGGCTGGATCGTCGGGCGGTCGGTACCCATCGGCCGCCGGTCGGCAGGGGGCTACTGCCCCGCCAGCGGCGCGGCAGTACTGCGGACCGTCCACACGGGCCCGCGTCCGTGCAGGGTGGTGGCGCTGAGCGGTGGGATGTCGATCCGCCAGAAGGACGCGGCGGGCGCGGTGAGGGTGAGCAGTACCGCTGCTCGGACGATTCCGGGGTGGGTGACGGCCACGATGCGACCGGGCTCGGTCAGCGTGGCGAGCCAGGCCCGGACGCGTCCGAGCAGGTCCTCGATGGATTCTCCGCCGTGTTCCCGGAAGCCGGGATCGCCCAGCCACTGCCCGAGCTGCTCCGGCGGTACCTCGTTCATGGTCGCTCCAGACCATGAGCCGCAATGCAGATCGGCCAGTGCCGGTTCCACGGCACCATCGAGCCCGAGCGCCGCCGCGGTCTGCCGGGTCCGGGCCTCCGGGCCGACCCGGACCGTGCGGTCCGAATCGGCCTCCGGAAACCTGCCGATCTTCTCGACCGCGCGCAGCCCGAGCGCATTGAGCGGCTCGTCGGCGGGAAACCCGGCCTGCTGCACGGCATCGGTGATCGCGTGCGTCACCAGGGTGAGCCGGGTGACCGTACTCATCCGGCGATGGCGGTGGCGGAGTTCGTCTCCCGGTCCTCACCCAGCAGCCGCGGCGCCAGCCAGGCGAAGCCCACCCCGATCACGATCCACAGGATGGCCTGGGCCGCAAACGAATACAGCCGGAAGTGGAACAGGTCGTCGGCCGGGAACCCGGGATAGACGATCCGGCCGGTCGGGTCGGTGAGCGGTCGCGGTGTCTCGGTGTCGAAGTCGCCGTAGGCGTGATTGGCCGACAGGTGCCCGAGCGGGGGCAGCAGCACCATCACCACGCCGATCGCGACCACGAACGCCACACCGGCCGCGATCGTGGCGGTCCAGGTGTCCAGCCGCGCCCGCAGTTTCCGGCCTAGCCAGATCGCGCCCAGCAGAAGCACACCCGTGAGCACCACCATGGCCACATACAACCCGGTCCGCTCCTTGATGGTTTCCGGATGCCCGATCGACGGCGGGTTCGCCGGATACTTCAGGAACGGTACCGCGTACAGCGTCGCGAACATGCCCGCCGCCACCAGCAGCGCGAGCGTGCGCGACCGCAGCGCGCCCACCCGGCCCAGACAGACCGTGTACACGACCGCGAACAGCGCCCCCATGGCGACGCCGAACACGATCACCCCGAACCCGAGCCCGATATTGGCCTGCACGTCGCGGGTGAACAGCTCGGCGCCCTCCATGGGCATCGGACGCCCGGCGGCCTTGTCCAAGGCCATTTGCGCGTCGTCGCGCCCGCTCTCGTAGTCGATGGCGCGACCGATGATCGGCTCGGCCAGAATCCGGGCGAAGACGAACGCCAGCAATCCGCCGAGCGCGCCCAGCAACACACCTCGGCCGATGATTCGCTTTTCCATTGTGTGGGCTCTGCTCCCGCGTCAGTGGCAGGGGAATCCGAGGAAGTGCCGCCCGTCGTGGACGAACTCGTGCACGTGCATATCGCTGCCGAAGATCGACACCGCGCCCTGATCGATACCGATGAAGTAGTAGGCCAGCAGCGCCAGCACGGTGGTGCCGACCAGCCACAGGGCGGTGGTCGGAATGGACAGCTGCACGGCGCCCAGGCCGGTGCGGGGAGCGTAGGACGTGGCCACGACTTCTCCTCTACTACGGGGGATTTCGCGTCCCCGTCATCGTTGTGGCAATGAGCCGAGGGTCTGACTCGCACCCGGCGGACCGGATGCTCACAGTGGCGCGACCGCTCCGGAGTTGCACCGGATTCCTCGAATCATCGCTCACTCACGATACGAATCGGCGACGAGCAGGTCAATCGCGATGCGCTCCGGCAATGCCGAAGCGCGCCAGCGCCAGCGCCGCCACCCAGGCCACCGCCGCGGCGGCGCTGAGCGCATGAATGCTGCCGACGAAGTGCCCGCCGGTGGGCGCGCCCGCGACCGCGCCGAAGACGGCCACCCCGGACGCGGTCCCGATCTGCCGCGAGGTATTGGACATCCCGGTGGCGAGCCCGGCCCGATCCGGGGGAGTGGCCCGCACGACCGCGGCCACCGCGGCGGCGGTGGCCAGTCCCGCGCCGCCGCCGAGCAGCCCGAAACCGGCCAGCAGCCAGCCGATTCCGCCCGTCGCCCGCACACCGATCAGCAGCAGCGATCCGGCGGCGGCGATCGCGCAGCCGAGGCCGACGGCCGCGCGCGGCCCGCGCCGGGCGGTGATCCGTCCCGACACCGGCGCCAGCACCACCAGCGGAATCGCCATGGGCAACACCGTCACTCCGGCGACGATCGGCGAAAAGTGCCGCACGTCCTGCAGATACAGCATGCCCACGAACAGCGTCCCGTTGAAGATCAGGTTCATGGTCAGCGCGACCACGTTCGAGCTCAGGAACTCCTTGCGACGCAACAGGTCCAGCGGGAGCACCGGATGATCGCTGCGGCTCGACGACATCGCCGCCGCGCTCAGCGCCAACACGGTCACCAGCGCCGAGATCCCGACGACGGGCAGTCCCGCGCGATGCCCGGCGGAGATCACGGTGAACACGAAGCCGACCAGTCCGACGACGAATCCCGCGAGCCCGGTCACGTCGAGCCGCCCGCGCCGATCCCCGGGCCGATCCGGCACGACCAGCAGGATCGCGGCGATGGCGATCGCGGTGAGCGGCACATTGATCCAGAACACCGGTCGCCACCCGAACCAGCCGACGAGGAATCCGCCCAGCAGCGGCCCGGCGGGCAGCGCCAGCGAGGAGAACGCCGCCCAGGTGCCCAGCGCGCGGGCCTGTTCGCCGCGCTCGGGAAACGCCTCCACGATGACCGCCATCGTGCCCGGCAGCAGCAGCGCCCCGCCCACACCCTGCACGACGCGCCCCGCGATCACGACCCCGACGGTCGGTGCGAGCGCGCACACCAGCGAGGCCGCCCCGAAGATCGCGAACCCGGCCAGCAGCACCCGCCGATGCCCGATCCGATCGCCGATCGTGCCGCCCGCCAACAACAGTCCCGCGATCGCGACGACATACCCGTCCACCACCCACTGCAACATCGCCACATCCGACCGCAGCCCGTGCCCGATGCTCGGGAGCGCGACATTGACGATGGTCACATCCAGCAGCACCAGGAACATCCCGGCGCACATCACACCCAGTATCCGCCCCCGCCGCTCGACGTCCGCGGCAACGATTGTCGAAACATCCATGCGGGCAGTCTTTCCCCGAAACCCTTCGCCCCCGACCGAACTATTGCCACCCGGTCGCACCGCACCCGCTGAGCCGCTGAATCCCTCCGCGGCAGCCGCACGGTCATCCGCCGTTCCGACCTGACGATCCGCTCCAGCGTGGTCGTTCGTCGCTCGGGAGTGGCCCTTCGTCTTCGGGAAAGCAGGCCATCGTTCAGGCGTCGTATTCCGTCGTTCCGGTGATCACTCGTTGGTCGATGTGGTTGTTGGTTGTTCCGAGTGCTCACTCGTCGGGTGGTGTGGTCGTGGGTTGTTCCGAGTGCTCACTCGTCGGGTGGTGTGGTCGTGGGTCGTTCCGAGTGCTCACTCGTCGGGCGGTGTGGTCGTGCGTCGTCCCGGGTGATCATTCGCCGGTCGGTGTGTTTGTTCGTCCTTCCGAGTGGCCATTCCTCGGTCGGCGTATTAGTTGGTCGTTCCGGGGCATTCGCCGGTCAGTGTGGTCGGTCGTCCTTCCGCGTGGCGATTCGTGATTCCGGCGTGTTTGTGGCCGGAATCCACAGAGCGTGCGAGGACGCTTCGGTGCCAACCGAAGTATCTTCGCGACACACTGGTCTCATGAACGATGATCGCCCCTTGTATGGCTACGCGGATATCGCCGCGGTCGGCGCATTACTGGCGGATGCGACCCGGGCGCGCGTGGTGACCAGCCTCGCCGACGGCCGCGCCCTGCCCGCGTCGGTGCTGGCCGCCGAGGCGGGGGTGGCGGCATCGACGGCGAGCGAACATCTGTCCAGGCTGGTGGACGGCGGGTTGCTGACCGTGGAGCGGTCGGGTCGGCACAGGTACTACCGGCTGGCGAACGAGCGCGTGGGCGCGGCGATCGAGGCACTGGCCGTGCTGGCCCCGACCCGCCCGGTGCGATCGCTGCGGGAATCCACCCGGGCGGCCGCCCTGCGCCGAGCGCGCAGCTGCTACGACCATCTGGCCGGGCGCCTGGGCGTGGCGGTGACCGAGGCCCTGCTCACCCACGAGGCGCTGGTACGCACCGACGGCATCACGGGAACCGTTCGCGCCGAGGGCGATCCGATCTCCGCACCACTGCGCGAGCATCCGTACCGCCTGGGCCCCAACGCCGAATCACTGTTCGACCGGCTGGGCGTCGACCTCGAGTCGGCCCTGGACCAGCGCCGCCCGCTACTACGCTTCTGCGTCGACTGGAGCGAACAGCGTCACCACCTGAGCGGAGCCCTGGGCGCGGCGGTTCTCACCCGGATGGAGTCGGCAGGATGGGTGGTCCGCCACGATTCACGCCGCGCGCTGCGACTCACCGATTCCGGTGCGCGCGTACTGGATCGAGTGCTGGGCGTAGAACTGGCCGCCTGACCACAGCCCGGGAAACGACTGAAGGGGGCCCGGATATCCGGGCCCCCTTCAGGAGGTGGTGCGCGATACTGGGATTGAACCAGTGACCTCTTCCGTGTCAGGGAAGCGCTCTCCCGCTGAGCTAATCGCGCATGGTCTTGCCTCTAAGAGGCGGCGACGGGAATCGAACCCGTGTGCACGGCTTTGCAGGCCGTTGCCTCACCACTCGGCCACACCGCCAACCAAGGCCGGGTTGGCCTTCGAGCGGATGACGGGATTCGAACCCGCGACCCTCACCTTGGCAAGGTGATGCGCTACCAGCTGCGCTACATCCGCATGTCCCACCCGGTGGCTCTTCCGTGCCACCCGGCGACGAGAGAGAACATTAGCCGACAATCCGAGCGAGTAACAAATCGCCTGGTGAGCAGGGGTAAATACGAATCTCGAGTCTGTAATTCCCCATTCGCCCCCACGTCACCGCCGCCCCACCTCCCGTTCGACAACCCGCCACCCTCACTCCCTATCCGCACCCCAGCCCTCCGCTCCGAAAACCCCCAGGTAGACCCCCGATTTGGTGTGACAAGGGTGGTGCGTGTTAATGTTTCATCTCGTTCGGAGCGAGCCCCGCAGCCCGCCCCGGATTCCCACGCAAGGTCCCATAGCTCAGCGGGAGAGCGCTCGCCTCACACGCGAGAGGTCGCTGGTTCGAAACCAGCTGGGACCACTCGAAGCGGCTGGTCAGTGCGGTTTTCTGCAATGACCGGCCGCTTTTGTGCACTATACGTGCAGTATCGCTACTGGCGGACATGCCAAAGGCTGACGTAAAGCGTCGCGGAACCGAGGCAGCGCCGAAATTCTCGAGTGATGCTCGGAAGCCGTTGGAGTGCAATCCATTCCGTCTCTATACGCCCAAGCGCACCTCCACCCTCGACACCGAACTGTCCGCCGCCTACATCGAACACTTCTGGCGCATTCCGGCCTCGGCGATCCGGAGTGAGCGCATCGGAGGTTGGCTGGTGCACACCGAGCGGGGCAGTCGGGTGCACGCGTGGGCGTGTCGCGCGGATCTGCCGGGCGAGTGGTTCCGAATGACCTCATGGCTACACACGCTGGGTGATAGCCAACCGGGTGGATTCCTCTGACACGGCAGTATTAGATCAGGTGTTTTCGTGTCGAGGACTACTACTCTCGACACGAAAACACTCTTGGATGCTGTTCGGGCCCAACCCTATTCGATACAAGAAGCCGAATACCAGACCGCTGACGGGGGATGGTCGACGGGATCGACTGGGACGCATCGACTCTCGAGGCGGCCGAAATCTGCACCAGAATCTTCGCGATGCTGGCGGCGCTGCCGCCGGGTGAATCCGCCTAGCGTGCAAACACCGGGCAATCTCATGTCGACCGGTTGCGCCGCTGCCGGGTCTGCCGGGTGGCACTGTCCGGTCGGACCCCGGAACTGTCCGCTGTAACCCTCCATGTGGGAAATACGCCACGAATAAGGTCACTGACTGCCAGTAATTTCACATCGGGGTTGTATCTGACGGCGGGCGTGGCTCGATTCGGATGCAGCCAGGTTCATAGTCCAATTGTCGACAGGTCGGTCGCAATCAATCTGTAGTTATCGGCCTGCCGCGGTTGGGTCCCCGATCCGGAAAATGAGCTGGATCGTCGATGAAACCGAGAGGTTGTGATTAGCATGAGGATCAAGAAGTTTGTGGCGACGTCGATTCTCGCCATTGCCGCGACGGGCATCGCGGCCGCCGTGGCCGATGCCGAACCCGCCGCTCCGGCATCGCCGCTGAGCGGTACCGATCAGGGGGTCGGCTACACCACATCGCTGGCCGACAATCAGCAGGGTGTGACGACTCGTCTGACCGGTGGCTCGTTCTCGGTATCGGACGGTCAGCTCGTGGTGAAGAACTCGGACGGCGTGGTGATCGAACACGCTCCGCTGGCGTATCAGGTTGCCGGGCGTTCGGTCAGCCTGGAGCCGCAGGTGAGTGCGGACGGCGGCACCCTGACCCTGGGGACCCCGGACTGGAATACCCCGGTCGACAATGCGACCTTCGACAAGGGCATGCGTGATGTCGTGATGCCGCAGGTGCGGGCGAATCTGCCCGGTGAGCAGCAGGTCGGTCTGCTCGGCGCCTCCGCCGGTGCCATCATCGGTGTCGCGATCGGCGCCGCCGTCGGGTTCGCGGTGGGTCTGCCGTTCCTCGTTTTCGGCGCCATCCCGGGCATGTTCATCGGTGGTGCGGTCGGCGCTGCGATCGGCGCCGTGGTCGGTGCCGTCGTGCTCTGACGATCGGCCGCCGGATACGAGTCGTGCGGGCCACGAATCCTTATTCGTGGCCCGCACGACTGCGTCGTTCGTGACGAGCTCGCTCATCTTCGGCCACAAGGAAATCCAATCATTTGCGGGGCGACGGCGTGAACGGTTCATTGATGGTCGTGAAGTATTGGACGAGCCCAGATCGGCTTCGATGAGCACAGATTCTCCGGATGTGGAGCCGACCGGGCATTTTCGGATGCGACGCCGACGGCAGCGGTCGTCACAATCGGAAGTAATGCAACTGTCGTTAATTTTCCGAGATATGAGTACGCGGTGGCTTCCGATCACACGTTTCTACCACGGCCCCACGGCCGAAGAATTCGAGATCGTATACTCGAAAAAGCGTGGCATTATCGCACGTATTTTCACAGGGCTACTGCGGCCATCGAGGGGGTGTAGGCGGCCATCGTCCGATGCGGGCCGTGCCGTAAGCGGAAGTTAACTGAAAGGTTGCTACGCGGTCAACTGTGTGAGAAGATCACCCCACATCAGCTCGGCCGAACGACACCGCCAGCGGTTCCTCGCGCATCGCGCACGAGGGTCACCACCGCGGCCCGTCGAATGCGACCGTGGCGGCCGTCCGGCGACATGACCCTGTTCCGATCGTGCTCTGCCAGCGCGACCAGCACGAAGTCGACGTGCTGCGATCGAAGGAGTTGCCGTCGATGGACATCTGCGATCCCCAATTTAGTGTCGCCACCATCCCGCCGACCATCTTGGCGCGCTTGCGCGATATCGCTGCCGAACGCGGTTTCGACCCGGACCCGTGGTTCGTCGGGACCGGGGTATTGCCGGGGCAACTGGACGCCCCGGAAAGCCTGGTCTCGTTCCGGCAGGCCACGACGATTCTTCGCCGTGCCCTGCGTGCACTGCCGGACGGACCGCTGGGTGTGGAGGTCGGTGCGCGCAATGCGATCGTGGGATTCGGCGTTCTCGGCTTCGCGATGCGATCGTGCCGGACCGGCACCGAAGCCTTCGGCTTGGGAATCGAGATGCACCGCCTGTGCGGCAGCCTGCTGGATTACGAACTGGTGCAGGGCGATCCGCTGAGCACCCTTCGGGTCTACGAGCGCATTCCGGATCCGGAACTGTCTCGCTTCCTGATCGAGGAAACGTTCACCAACGCGCTGTTGTTCTCGCGGTCGGTGCTGAACGAGGAGATCATCCCGGTGCACGCCAGCGTCGGCTATCCGAAACCGGTCTACGCCGAGCAGTATCGCCGATACTTCGGCTGCCCGATCGAGTTCAATTGCGGCGTGACCGAGGCGAGCTTCGCCACCGAGTTGCTCGCCCGGCCCATCCGCACGCACAACGAGGCCAATTTGGCCGCAGCGCTGGATGCGGTCAAGCGCATGGCCGCCGCCACGAGCAGTCAACACGACACCGTTGCGTCGGTCGAGGCCATTCTCGGCGATAACCTGCGCAGGTCGATCACGATGGCCGAGGTCGCCGACCGACTGTTCGTCACCGAGCGCACATTGCGCCGACGGCTCAATGCCGCGGACGAACGCTTCAGCGACATCCTGGACCGGGTTCGGCAACGACGAGCACTGTTCCTGGTGCACGAGACCACCATGACCATCACGCAGATCGCCGCCGAGACCGGCTACAGCGACGCCCGCGAGTTCCGCCGCGCCTACATCCGATGGAACGGTGAACCGCCGAGCGATACCCGGCGGCTCCGGGAATTGGCGCGCGTCGATGCGGGCGCCCCTTGCGGGTGAGGAGGATGGCCAGGTTGCGGTTTCGCGGTCGGTGGTCACGTCGTTGAGGATGTGCTGATTGCCGATGTTGTTGGAGCGGCTGGGAATTCCGAGATCTCCGAGACGATCAGGCCGGTCGCCGTTGCCGAGTGCGACCGTTCGCTGCGGGCCGAGTGGCTGCGACTGGGCCTGAACCACTTCGTTCCGGATGGGTCGATGCTCACTCGGCATAACTCCTCTGCTATCTCCAGGATCGCGCAACCCAACTGGAGTCGGCGTGCCACGTCGACGGTTTTGCCTATGCCTGGTCGGCGGTCTAGGCACGACCAGCAGTCCGGTCGGGGTCAGTTCCTGCTGAGCGGTCGAGGGCGATTCCCGGCTCCACCACCCGGTGGTCATACGCGTGGTTTGGTCGGTGTGGGTCGGGTAAGCGGCGGGCAAAGAGGACTCGATGTGGATAGGAGAAGGGGATGACGCAGCAGGTTGGTGATTACGTCTTACAGCGGCTTCGGGAGTGGGGTGTGGCCCGGGTGTTCGGGTATCCGGGTGATGGGATCAATGGTTTGGTCGCCGCGTTCGGGCGGGCTGGGGATGATCCGGTGTTTGTGCAGGCGCGGCATGAGGAGATGGCGGCGTTCGAGGCGGTCGGGTACGCCAAGTTCAGTGGTGAGGTCGGCGTGTGCACCGCCACGTCGGGGCCGGGGGCGATTCACCTGTTGAACGGCCTGTACGACGCGAAACTCGATCATGTGCCGGTGGTGGCGATCATCGGGCAGGTCGCGCGGTCGGCGATGGGGGGTAGTTATCAGCAGGAGGTGGATTTGCAGTCGTTGTACAAGGATGTGGCCAGCGACTACCTGGTCGAGGTGAACGTGGCTGCCCAGTTGCCGAATGCCTTGGATCGGGCGTTCCGGGTGGCGCGTGCCCGGTCCGCTCCGACGGCGGTGATCATTCCCGCCGACCTGCAAGAAGAGCCCTATGAGCCGCCGACGCACGAGTTCAAGCAGGTCCCCTCCAGCCCGCCCGCGGTGTTGGGGGCCGGGATCGTCGCCCCCCGCGCCGACGTGGAGGAGGCCGCCGCGATCGTGAACGCGGGCCGCCGGGTGGCGATCCTGGTCGGTCAGGGCGCGCGGGGTGCGGCGGGGGAGGTGGTGGAGGTGGCCGAGCGGGTCGGGGCGGGGGTGGCCAAGGCGCTGCTGGGTAAGGATGTGTTGCCGGATGATCTGCCGTTCGTGACGGGGGCGGTGGGGTTGTTGGGGACGCGGCCGAGTTATGAGTTGATGCGTGATTGCGACACGTTGTTGATCGTGGGTTCGAATTTCCCGTATTCGCAGTTTCTTCCGGAGTTCGGGCAGGCGCGGGCGGTGCAGATCGATATCGACGCGACCATGATCGGGATGCGGTACCCGGTCGAGGTGTGCCTGGTCGGTGATGCGAAAACCACCCTGGCGGAGTTGATTCCGTTGCTGGAACGCAAATCGGATACGACGTGGCGGGACACGGTCGTGGCGAATGTGGGGCGGTGGTGGGAGACGGTGGAGCGGCAGGCGATGCTGGGTGCGCGGCCGGTGAATCCGATGCGGGTGGTGTGGGAGTTGTCGCGGCGGATTCCGGAGGATGCGATCGTGACCGCGGATTCGGGGTCGGCGGCGAACTGGTACGCGCGCTGCTGGCGGGTGCGGGGCCGGATGCGGGGGTCGTTGTCGGGGACGTTGGCGACGATGGGGCCGGGGGTGCCCTACGCGATCGGCGCGAAGTTCGCCCACCCCGACCGCCCGGTCATCGCCCTGGTCGGGGACGGGGCCATGCAGATGAACGGTTTGGCCGAACTGCTCACCATCTCCCGGTATCGGGACCGGTGGGCCGATCCGCGGCTGGTGGTGTGTGTGTTCCACAATAATGATCTCAATCAGGTGACCTGGGAGTTGCGGTCGATGGGCGGGGCCCCGAAATTCGAACAGTCCCAATCCCTCCCGGACCTGTCCTACGCCGACGTCGCCCGCGTGTTCGGGTTGGGCGCGGTCGCGGTCGACGACCCCGACGACCTGGCGGGGGCGTGGCGGCAGGCGTTGTCGGCGGACCGGCCGACCGTGCTGGATGTGCGATGTGACCCGGAGGTGCCGCCCATCCCCCCGCACGCGACGTGGGAACAGATGAAATCCACCGCCGAAGCAGTCCTGCGCGGCGACCCCAACGCCTGGCACCTGATCACCCAAGGCACCAAAACCAAAGCACAAGAATTCATCCCCCACCACCACAACTGAGCCGACGATGAACAACGCGGACGATCTCCGACGCCGCCTGCCCGCGATCGCCGAGCACGCGACCTGGTGGATGATCTGCGTCGCGATCTGGCTGGCGACACTGACCTCGTTCAGCGGGCAGGAACTCGTCGCGGCCGGGGTGTGTGCGATTCCCTGCGCTGCCGCCGCCCGCGCGGCCCGGCGCGCGGTGCGGGGGAGCTGGCGGCCGCCGCCGGATTCGCTGCGGGCCGCGGCCCTGCTGATTCCGGCGATCGTCGCCGACGCCGTCGGCGCGCTGCGCCTGGCCGCACGAGGCCGACCCACCGGGCGACTCGCCGCGCTGCCGCTACCGCGCGAACCGACCGAATCTCGCCGGGCCGGACGCGCGGCGGTGACCACCGTGCTGACCTCGGCCACGCCCGGCGCGGTGGTGGTCGGCGCCGACCGCGAACTGCTTGTCGTGCACGCGTTTCCGCTCCCGGCGACTCGAATGTCGCTGCGGCTGCGCCGATCCCGCGCACACCAGGACCGCTGATGTGGCCCGGCCTCTGGCTCGCCGCCGGTTTCGTGCTGCTGGTCGGTGCGATCCCGCCGGGCATCTGGCTGTCGGTGCGCGGTTCGGCGCCCGCGCGGATCATCGGACTGCAACTGGTCGGGTCGGCCGGTGGCCTCACGCTGGTCGCCATCAGCCTCGGCGTCTCGCGTCCCGACTATCTGATCGTGCCGCTGGTTCTGGTGCTGCTGACCTTCGCCGGAACCCTGGTCTACACCCGCTTGACGGGAGAATCCGATGGGTGACGCCGCCGCGGGACTGCTCGGGCTCGCCGTCGCCGTCGCGGTGGTGTCCGCACTGGCGACGCTTCGAGCACGAAATCTGCACGCGCGCTTACATTTTCCGGGGATGATCAGTTCGATCAGCGGGCCGTTGATCGCGCTCGCGGTGCTGCTGCAAGCCGGGCCCGGACTCACGGCGCTGACGGTCGCGGGGATCGCCCTGCTGTCGGCGCTCACCACCCCGGTGCTGACCGCCGCCATCGGCAAGCTGAACACGCCGACCGGCCGCGATACGGAGGCGCGATCCCGATGACCCCGCTGCTCGTTGCCGCGCTCGTCCTGGTCGCGCTGTCGGCGACCCTCGTGGTGTGCATCGGCGATCCACGGCGGCAGGTGGTGTCGCTGGCCGTCTACGGTGTCCTGCTCGCGCCGCTTTTTCTGCTGCTGGGCGCGCCCGATGTCGCGTTGTCCCAGATCGCGGTGGGCTCCGCGGTCGTGCCGCTGATGGTGCTGCTCGCGGTCCGTGTCGTCCGGAAGCGGCAACGCCGATGAGCACCCGCGCGCGCATGGCCTTGTTCGCGCTGGGGGCCACCGCGATGGCCGCGCTGCTGCTCGTTGCCGCGCTGCGGATTCCGTCGTTCGGCACGGACATCCACCCCTATCGTGACGCCACCGTCGCGCTGGCACAGCGACAGCACACCCCGAATGTGGTGTCCTCCATCAATTTCGATCAGCGCGGCCTCGACACCCTCGGGGAGGAAGCCATTCTCGTCGCGGCGGTCGTCGGCGCGGCCACCCTGCTGCGCGGGCCCGGCCGCCCGGCGAAGGACCGCCGGTCGGCCCGGGTGCTGACCGCCACCCGGATGACGGGTTACCTGCTGTTGCCGGTGACCCTCATGATCGGCGCCGATGTGGTCGTGCACGGGCATCTCACCCCGGGCGGGGGATTCCAGGGCGGGGTGGTGCTGGCGACCGGGTTGCATCTGCTCTACGTCGCCGGAGACTACGACGCCCTGCGCCGGATCCGCCCGCTGGCCTGGTACGAGTTCGGCGAGGCGAGCGGTTTGGGCGCCGTCGTCGCGCTCGGGGCGGCCGGATCGGTGACCGGCGCCGGATTCCTCGCCAACACGCTGCCGCTCGGCCGCACGGGGCAACTGGCGTCGGCGGGCACCGTGCCGCTGTTCAGCACGGCGGTCGGTGTCGCGGTCGGCAGCGGCGTCGTCGTGCTGCTCGCGCAGTTCCTCGATCAGTACGTCTCGTCCGAGAAGGGTTCGCCATGACCGTGTTTCCGTATCTGGTCGCCGGATGGCTGCTGCTGGCAGGGCTTTTCGGCGTCGTCCGCAGCAAGCATCTGGTGCACACGGTGGTGTGCGTGTCGGTCGCGCAGTCCAGCACCTATGTGCTGTTGCTGGCCATCGGTTACCAAAGCGGCGCCACCGCACCGATTTTCGGCTCGAGCAATCCGCCGGGCTCCCCGGTGGTGGATCCCGTCGTGCAGGCGATGGCATTGACCGATATCGTCGTCTCCGCGACCGTGACCGCACTGCTGCTGGCGCTGGTCGTCCAGGTCGCCGCCCGGCACGGCACCGTCGTCCCGGACGAATTGCACGCGTTGCGCGGCTGATGACGGCCGCCGCGCTGCCCCCGGCGGCCATCGCCGTACCCATTGCCGGAGCCTGCCTGCTGCTGGCTCTCGGGCGATTCCTGCCGCGCCGCGCGGTCGATCTGCTCGCGTCGGGTGTCGCGGTCGCGGGGGTGGTGGTGGCCGCGGCACTGCTGTGCGCCACGAATCGCGATCTGGTCGTCGCGTGGGCCGGGGGCTGGCAACCGAGCGCGCAGGCGACCGTCGGCATCGTGCTCGTCGCCGATCGGCTCGCCGCCGCCCTGACGCTGGCGATCGCCGCGCTGACCGCGCTCGCGCTGGTGTTCGGCTGGCGCTATTTCGACCATCTGCAGGCGCACTACCCGGCCCTGATACTGCTGTTCGCGGCGGGCATGACCGGATTCACCCTCACCGGCGACCTGTTCGACATGTTCGTGTTCTTCGAACTCATGAGCGTCGCGGCCTACGCGCTGACCGGTTTACGGATCGAGGAACCCGAATCCGTCCAGGGCGGACTGAATTTCGCGGTTGTCAACTCCCTCGGCGCCTACATCTGCCTGTTCGGTATCGCGCTGTTGTACGCGCGCACCGGACAGCTCGGCCTGCCGCAGCTGGGCACCGCGCTGCACGATCACGGCCGAGAGCCGGTGGTGGCCATCGCCTTTGCGTTCATCGCCACCGGATGGCTGGTGAAGGCCGCGATCGTGCCGTTCCACTTCTGGCTCGCCGACGCGCACGCGGTGGCGCCCGCACCGGTGTGCGTGCTGTTCTCCGGAGTCATGGCGCCCCTGGGGATCTACGGGCTAGCCCGGGTGTATTGGACCGTCTTCGACACCGCGATCACGCGGGCCGCCGCACATCGGATGATGCTGGTCCTGGCATTGATCACGGCGGCGCTCGGCACCGTGATGTGCCTGCTGCAACGCCATATCAAGCGGATGCTCGCGTATTCGACCATCGCGCACATCGGCCTGTTCCTGCTCGGCGTCGCGGCGCTGTCGTCCACCGGGATCGCCGCCTGCGCGCTCTACCTGGCCGGACACGCCGCCGTCAAGGGAGCGCTGTTTCTGATGACCGGAATCCTGCTGGCGCGGTATCGATCCCTCGACGAGCACCGCCTGTATCGGCGGGCCCGCCGCCACCGCGCCCTCGGCGCGCTGTTCCTGCTGGCCGGGCTGCTGCTGGCGGGGCTGCCGGTCTCGGGCGCCGGATTGGGTAAGGCGCTGCTCGAGGAGTCCGGTCACTCCGTGGCGCTCGCCGGGTTCGTGGTCGTGGTGTCCGCCGCCACCGGTGCGGCGGTGCTGCGCGTGGGGCTTCGGGTGTTCTTCGGCGTGGGCGCCCCGCCGCGGGAGGACGACGAGGCGGACGAGACCACCGGCGCCCACGAATACCCGGATGTCGTGACCGCGCGCGGCCGCACCCCGGTCACCATGGTCGGCACCGTCGTGGTGTTGCTGGCGGTGGCCGGACTGCTCGGCTTACCGGCCGTCGGCCGCTGGCTCGGACCCGCGGCCGCCGAGTTCGGCGCCAGCGACCGGTACCGTGGGCAGGCGCTGCACGGCATCGCCGCGATACCGGTGGTCGGTCCCGAAATCGGTTGGACCACAGTGGGAATCGTGCTCGGCGCGGTGTCGGCTCTGCTCGCCGCCGCGCTCGCGGCAGTGACCCTGACCCCGCCGCGATGGGCGCGGTCCCGGGTGCCGGACCGCTCGCCCGTTCGTGCGGTGGTCCACGTCCTGCATCGCGCCCACAGCGGCCATCTCGGTGATTACGCCGCCTGGCTCGTGGTCGGCAGCGTGGTCATCGCCGCGCTGATCGCGGGTTGACCGGTCGGTGGTTATCCGGGCGTCGGCGTGGTAATCGGACAGTCGTGGGCCCGGATATGATCTTCGCCCCGCACGTGCTGCGGGAGTACGCGTTCTTGGCGGACGGCCAGCGTGGCGCGCTCGTGGGCCCCCGGGGCGATGTGTCGTGGCTGTGCGTGCCCGGCTGGGACGATGACGCGGTCTTCGCCACGCTGCTGGGTGGTCGCGGCGTGTACGCGGTCGCGCCCGCGGACCGGTTCGTGTGGGGCGGCTATTACGAGACCGGCACGTTGATCTGGCGTTCGCGGTGGGTGGCGGGGTCGGCGGTGATCGAATGCCGTGAGGCGCTGGCCTTTCCGGGACAGGCGCACCGGGCGGTGCTGCTGCGCCGCATCGTCGCGGTGAACGAGACCGCGGAGGTCGATATCGTGTTGCGGCCCGCCGCGGCCTTCGGCGCACGGCCGATGACGGCCCCGCACCGCGACGGCGACGGTGTCTGGCATGCGCGCACGGGGCCGATCCGGGTGCGCTGGACGGGAGCGGCCGCCATGACGGTCACCGACGACGGGTACTGGAGTGGGCGTCTGTCGGTTCCCGCGGGCGAATCGCACGATCTGGTTCTCGAACTGTCCGACACCCGCCTGCCCGAGCGGCCGCCCGAGGCCGAATTCCTATGGGCGGAAACGGAATCCGCGTGGGCGAAGCAGGTGCCCGAGCTGGGTGGGTGCGTGGCGGCCCGGGACGCCGGCCAGGCGTTCGCGGTCCTGCGGGGGATGACCGCCGACAGCGGCGGCATGGTCGCGGCGGCGACGACGAGCCTGCCGGAGCGCGCCGACCAGAACGAGAACTACGACTACCGGTACGTGTGGATTCGCGACCAATGCCTGGCCGGTCAGGCGGTCGCCGCGGTCGGGCCGCATCCGCTGCTGGACGCCGCGGTCGATTTCACGGCCGAGCGCCTGCTCGCCGACGGCCCCGATGTGCTGCCCGCGTATACGGTGGCGGGCCGCCAGGTGCCCGCGGTGCGGGAGCTGGAGTTGCCGGGGTACCCGGGAGCCCGCCCGGTGGTGGGCAATCGGGCGCGCAGGCAGTTCCAGCTCGACACCTTCGGCGAGGCGCTGCTGCTGTTCGCCGCCGCGGGCCGCCACGATCGACTGTCGGCCGAGCATCGCCGCGCCGTCGAGGTGGCGGTCGCGGCCATCGCCGACCGGTACCGCCGCCCCGACGCGGGCATCTGGGAGCTCGACGACCAGCTGTGGACCCATTCGCGGCTGACCTGCGCCGCGGGCCTGCGGGCCGCGGCGTCCTGCCCGTCGACCGGGGTCGACACCGCGGCGTGTTCGGCGCTGGCCGACACGCTGCTCGCCGCGGCGGCGCGCACCGGCCTGCACCCCGAGGGGCGCTGGCAGCGCGGTCCCCGGCATCCCGGAGTGGATGCGGCGCTGCTGTTTCCGATGATCCGCGGCGCCCTCCCCGTCGACGATCCGCGGTACGCCAACACCTTTCGCGCCGTCGAGGACGAATTGTGCAGCGACTTCTACGTTTACCGGTATCGGCACGACGAGCGGCCGCTGGAGGTGTGCGAGGGCGCGTTCCTGCTGTGCGGGTTCACCACCGCCATCGCCGCGGCGCAACTCGGGCGGCCGGTGACGGCGATGCGGTTCTTCGAGCGCAACCGCGCCGCGTGCGGGACGCCCGGGCTGTTCGCCGAGGAATTCGACGTGACCCAGCGCCAGCTCCGCGGCAATCTGCCCCAGGCGTTCGTGCACGCGGCCCTGCTGGAAGCGGCCGTCTGCCTGTCCGGTCTGCGTGAACGCGGTGACGGGTGACGGTCAGTCGAGCCGCTCGCCGGTGGTCGGGGCGGTGCGATCGGTCACGCGAATACTGTTGTACACCTGGAGTTTCGGTGCCTGCTCGTGGACGATGTCCTCGAGTTGCCGCCGCCGGTGCGCGGTGTCGACCTCGCCGCGCAATTCCACCGCGTCGCCCTGAATGTCGACTCCGATACCGAGTTCGGCGGTCCGGGGGTCCTCGGCGAAGGCGCGGCGGAGGTTCGCCTCGAGATACTGGGGGAGGAGGCCACCGGCGGGGGCGACGGTCCGGGAGGCGTCCTCGTGGCTGATGTGCAGGTCGTCGAGCAGACCGAGAAATGCCTTGGCGTACGGCGACATTCCGGTCTCCTCCCGCACCCGTTGCCAGTCGACCTGCTCGCGGAGCGCGCGTGCGACCTGCAGCAGTCCGGCGAAATCGAGCCGGTGCGAGTCCAGGACCATGAGCTTGTCCACCATCAGGTCGGTGGCACTGATCACCGGGGCCATCGTCGGGCCGACGCGCAGCGTGGTCGCCCGCGCGAGCAGGGCCGCGGTGACCGGTCGGTGATTGGGCTGAAATATCAAGTCCACCAAGGTTTCTCCGTCATACGCCTTGGTGAGCCAATCCTCGGCGGGGTCGGCCGCCCGCAGCCCGGCGCGGACCAGCGCCCGCCGCGCGCGGGCGGCGTGGGCGGGTTCGACGAAGATGTCGACATCGTGGTCGGAGGCCGGGCCGCCGCGGGCGTAGATGGCGCACCCGCCCGCCACCGCGAACGGTACCTCCTCGCTGAGCAGGGCGTTCACCACCCGGGTGAGAGTCTGCAGCAACCGATCGATGTCCGTGGTCATGTCGGCGTTCTACCCGCCCGCGGCCCCGCCAATCGCGCAGTGCGGCAAGTCGCGCCGGACATGACCGAGCGCGGACACGATCGGGCTACGGCTCGTCACTCACGAGTGAGCGGCGCGGGTGCGGCAGCGGCGGGAGCGTGGTGGTGCCAGGTGGCCACGGCCCAGATCAGGAAGGCGTCCAGCGCGATGACGAGGACGGACCACCACGGGTTGTGCGGCAACCAGAGGAAGTTCGCCACGATCGACGCGGCGGCGAGCACGATCGCGATGGCCCGCCCCCAGATCCGCCCGGTGAACAATGCCCCGGCGACGACCACGAGCAGCGCGCCGATCACGATGTGGACCACACCCCAGCCGGTGGAGTTCCACTGATAGGTGTATTGCGGGCCGACCACGATGATGTCGTCGGCTTCGACGGCCGAGACCCCTTCCAGGATCTGCACCGCCCCGGCGACGACCAACAGCACCGCGGCCGCGATCGTGCCTACCATCGCGGCCCGGCTCTCGAGGTGCGCGACGTGACCACGGTGTGCTCGCGGCCCGGCCGCGGTGTCGGCGGTGCGGTCCGGAGTGGGCGGTGCCGGGGATGTGGTGGTGGGCGCCGGGGTCGAGGTGGTGGGCGTTGTGGTGGTGGGCGTTGTAGGGTCGGACATCATTCCTCCCTGAGTTCGTTTTGCTGCGAACATGATTTGCCGCACCGGTGCGGCTCGGGTTCGCCCTGCGCGGGCTCTGCCGGACATCCTCGGCCTACCCCTTCGGCCGTCTCCGAATCGCACGGAAACCGACCAGGCGCAATCGTGTGCCATTCGCTTTGGCGCACAGTTTGTTTCGTCTCGCGCAAGGTTGGGCTCGGGTGGCGCGGGTAGCCGGGAAGCGTCGGCCGTTCTGCGGGAAAAGGAGTATCGGATGCGACACGAATTCATCGGGCAGGAGCCGACCGCCGATCTGGTCGCGGTGCTGCTGGATCGGCATCGCCGAATCCATGATCTGCTCGACCGGATCCAGTCCGGCGGCCGGGCGATCCCGCGCCGCTTCGACGATCTGGTCCGGCTGTTCGCCGCGCACGAATACGCCGAACACCGCGTGGCACATCCGGCCGCCCGGAGCGCGGGGATCCCCGGCCATGTGGTCGATCACCTCATGGCCGAGGAGAACGACCTGGAACGCGCGCTCGCCGCGCTGTGCGCCCTGGGCGCCGACGATCCCCGATTCCACCTGGACTTCGGTGAATTCGCCGCGGCGGCGGGCCTGCACTGCGCCCGGGAGGAACAGGAGGAGTTCGTGTGGCTGGGCTCCCTGCCCGCCGCCGACCGCCGCGAACTCGGCCGGTCACTGCTCACGGCCGAGTCGCTGGCCCCCACCCGCCCGCACCCCCTGGCACGACGCTCCGGCCTCGCCCGCTGGACCGTGGCTCCCGTTGCGGCGCTGTGGGATCGGCTCGTCGACACGATGCGCCGGGACCGGTCCCGGTTGCCGTAGGCCGGATCAGACATAGGGCAGCATGGTCGGCTGGCAGGGGATGGGCGTGATCGTTTCCGGGGCAAGGGTATTGAGGATGAGCGCGCCGACGGTGCGGTCCTCGGAGAGGCCGTTGTGGCCGGACAGGTCGGTCGGGCAGATGTCCTGGAGCACGATGGTGGTGGCGTTGGGTGCGGCGCGGACGCCGCTGGTGTAGGGGATGACCTCGCGGTCGGCGGTGGTGACGATGTCGGTGTAGCGCACGCGGTCGGCGTAGACGCCGCTGGCTTGCAGCCGGGTGATGAACGCGGAGCCGGTCAGCATGTCCACGCACGATGCGCAGACGGGTGCCAACGCGGCGGCAGTGGCGTCGTAGGTGCCGGTTGCCTCGAGCGCGGACACCAGGGGCTGCGCGATCTGAGTGCCCTGCCAGATCGGCGCCAGGTTGATCACCTGCTCGACCGCCTCGGAGCCGCCCTCGAATTGGATGTAGTCGGCGCCGACCAGCGTGCCCTCCGACCAGGCCACCATATCCACCCGAGCCGCGCCGGTCGCCGCGCGCACCCGATCGACGAATTCCCGTAGCTGCACGCCGGATTCGGCGATCGGGACGAGCCCGCCCACCCCCGCCAACGGTCCTTGCGCGCCGGGCAGGGCACCGTAGGTGATCGCGAAGACGCAATAGCCTTCGTTGTAGAGCATCGGGGAATAGCTCTGCCAGCTGTCCTCGCCGTTCCCGCCGACCCCGTGCACCAGCACCACCGGCCGCGGATGCGCGGCATTCGGTACGCAGTGCCAGTCGTTGCCGCCCGGTGGGTCGAATGGCGCGGTCGCGGTGACCGCGGACGCGGCAAGCGCCGTCAGCGAATACGGCACGGGTAACGGCTCCGCATTCGCGCGCCCGGCAACCATGGATATCACTACGACCGTCATCGCGAGAAAGGTTCGGCGCACGACAAGCTCCCTGCATCGATTCGATGTTTCCGGTTACCGCAATGCATCGCCACGACTTCGGAACAGCTCGCCGGAGTTCCAACCTCCCGGCTACCGAGAACGATAACCCCGGGCCGTCGGCGGCCCCCGCGCCGACGCGCCCATGAGCGGCGACATTATGCCGCGCCCGGCGAAGTCCGGATAATGCAGATTCCTGACGCCAGAATCACCGAATGGTCGATGTCGCTGCCCGGAGTTCGATCTCCGAGGCGGCGACATCGTTGCCCACCGGTCAGGCCGGAACGGGTGCTGTCCGCAATGACTTCCCGACGCGGCTTGTCGGTCCGGCGACGACGTTGCGCGGCTGGCGGCATTGGTCCCCTTACTCCACGACCGGTCCTCGCGACCTGTGCTGTGCGAGAGTGCATGGGCGCAGGCCAACAGCTTTGCTCATGCCTCACCGCGCCGCTGCCGTAACCATTCGCGACGGCCCATCAAATACGGCTCGATGTCTTCGATTCTGGCTAGCGCAAGTGCATCGATGTCGATCCGCTCGGCCTCGATCACAATGCCATGTCCGGCGTAGGTGGCTGTCGCCCACCACCGATCCGTCCATTGCCAAATGCTGAAGTCCACTTCTTTGGAGTCGATCGGGATTGTCGCCGGAATGCCGGGATCTGCTGTCATGGCACTCAGGGTCTGCCACAGTCGATCCTCATCACCCGCCGGGCCGAGCAACCGCATACGCAAGCCGATTAGATCGCTCATCGTGTCGTTGGTCGTGGTCCGTACCTGAACAACAGGCCCATCCGAATCGGGATTTCCGTGCAGTAGACCTACGACAGCCAACTGCCCGTCGTGATACTCCCATTCGCCCAACATGACTGGCCCTCCCCAGTCCGCAACCTGAAATAGCGCTACGGCAGCGGCTTCCGAGCGAATCCGTCCTTCCGCCTCGTCGTAACGAGCCCAAAACTCCCCGGGCGGCAAGCGCCCTGAAAAATACACCCTTCCAGTGTCGCATCGACGGCGACAATAGCGCCGATCCGATAGGGGCACAGACTGATTCGCCGCACGGTCCTCGCCGAGCCAGGTCTCGAGGGCGGGCAGCAGGCCGGGGTGGGTGCGCGGCGCGGTGACATCGTGGGTGCGGCCGGGGCATACGCCGAGGTCCACAGTGGCCAGCCATCCGAGGCGGTGAGCACCTGGACGTTGCCGTCGTGGCGACGATGTTTGCCCGACGACCACGGATCCACCGGCCTGCCCTTCTTCTTCGTCGCCGTGGGTCCGGGTTCGTGAATGCGGTCGGCGTAGATCAGCGTGGATCCTGGTGCGGTGACGGTATTTTCGGAATATATTGCCGAGCACGGTGTTCCGTAACGCGGATCGGGTGCCAATTACCTGAACGGCTTTCAGTCTCCAACATCCTGACGCATCAACAGGTCAGTCAGTGACCTATTGGCCCTCTACCTTTGGATACGTCCATCCTGTCCACCGACGTCGCCCGGCTCACGAAACTCGGTGCGACCGTGGTGATTCCCGCCACTCAGGTCGGCGACGTGACCTGGTTCGCGGTTCTCGCCGACCCGCAGGGCAATGCCTTCTCGCTGTTTTCCCGCAGCACCAGCGAAAGATTCGAGGAACGCGTGGAAGTGGGGGAGGACTACATCGTCCAAGCCGCCGCCAAACCGGCACGGGGCTCGATGGCCTGGTTCGAGGTCGGAACCACCGACCACAAGGCCACGCAATCCTTCTACACCCGGGCGTTCGGTTGGCGTTTCGAATTCGACGACACCGCGGGCGGCAAGCAGTACTACAACATCTTCACCGGCAAAGAGTGGCCCTCCGGAGGGATGTACGACCTCGGAGCAGACGGTGCCGACTACCTCATCCCCTCGTTCCTGGTCGGTGACGTTCCCGAGGTGAACGAACTCGCCGAAAGCCTCGGAGCCGTAGTCGAATTCGGCCCGGACACCAATCCGGACGGGCTGGTCTACTCGCGCATCCTCGACCCGAACGGCAACCGATTCACGGTGTTCTCCACCCCCGGTATGTGAAGCGGGCGACCGCCGACATGTACACGCCGGTCACCGCACTTCGATTATGTACAACTGTACAGTACTCATATACAGTTCGATGGCTACCAGATAGCAACTTGACGATCACGGTATTGGCTCATCTCACCCTGCCCGAGCAGCATCGACGACTCCCGGCGGGGAGATCGCGGAGCCCCGTCTCCATTGAAGATCGTAGTACAAGGTATTGGCTGCCAGCCGATATTCGAAGGCGGCGGCGCGGGCGGCGAGGTAGCCGCCGGATCTGTTGTCCATCATGGTTGTCGCGTCAGGCCGGATGGCAGCGAAGCCCGCGACCTCGGGCGCGAACGCCTTCTAGTCCGGGCGGAAGGTCAGCCACTGCTCGTGCAGTAGCGTGCCCGGTCCGCGCAGTTCATGAGACGGCCTGCGCGGCGAATTCCACTGTCGCGCAGGGCGGCACCCTCCCGGGGTAATCCGTCAGAGGTCGACCGGAAGCAGCTGTGCCTTTCGAGCGAAGGCACAGTTGCTTTTCGTCGCTTGTGATCGACGTGGGTCGTCGGCTCACTCGCTACTTTGGCTCGAGTACGAACACCGGGATCTGGCGGTCGGTCTTCTTCTGGTAGTCGGCGTAGGCCGGGTAGGCGGCTACCGCGCGGTCCCACCACTCGGCTCGCTCGGTGGCGTCCTCGATCTCACGTGCGACGTAGTTCTTCGTCGTGGTGCCGTCCTGGAGCGGGAACTCGGGGTGCGCCTTGATGTTGTGGTATCAGGTGGGGTGCTCGGCGGCGCCGCCCTTGGATGCCACCACCGCGTACTTGCCGTCGTGTTCCACCCGCATCACCGGGGTGTAGCGCAGTTTGCCGGTCTTCGCGCCGCGCAGGGTCAGCAATACCACTGGAGACCCGAGCACTTCGATCCCCTCCGTGGTTCCGGTCTCGAGGATCTTCTTCGTCTGGTCCTGCACCCATCCCGTGGGGCTCAGTTCTGCGGTTTCGATTGCCATACGTGTTATCAACTTTCATTGCACGCGCCTTATTCCCGCGCCATCAACGTACGTGACGGCGCACTTCATGCAGAGCCATCGGGCGGCCGAGACTCTTGCCTGCCCGCAGTGAGACCGTTGCCGCGAATCAGCGACCTTCCGAGGAGGGGCATGATCGTTCTGCCGGAGATCCGTCGCTTGCTGATCGCGTTCGTGCTAACTCGGCTCAGTCCCGTCGATCACATCCGGCCCCGGTCACGCTGGCGACGCCGTGGCCCGCACTGCCGCCGTCGCGGTCACCACCGACCAGAGTCCGATTAATCCAGCGCCGCTACCGGCTGCCGCAGAACAGTTTTCAGCTTGGCGGAATCGGTCTTGCGCGGGTCGCTGAGGTAGATCTCATGGTGCAGTCCCGCTTCCCGGAGCCTGTTGGCGCGCAAGTAGTTCTGGTGCAGTTCGGCCAGCAGCGGGGCCTCGTCGTCGTAGGAGCCGATGTGCAGCACCTGGGCACATCGACCCTCCTGCAATGTGTGGTGACGCAGGTCGGCGATGCGGGGCAGCTTCTTCTTGGCCAGCGCGGCCTGTTTCGCGTTCTCGACCATGTCCTTGGTGATCCACTCCGGCTGGCTGATCAGCATGGTCCAATGCCAGGTGTCCTTCGCCCGGATCGTGAAAGCCTCATAGTCATCCGCCCACCACAATCCTTCCAGGGGAGCAACCACGAAATCCCGTCCCTCACCGCGCTTGCTTGCGAATTTGAGCGTGTATGCGACGGTGTACAGGGCCTCCACCGCACTCGCGTATTCGGCTGCGGTGTTGGGGTTTCCGACACCATCGACGGCAAGGAACTGCTGCTCGGGCACATCAACCAGCTCCCATGCCCGATTCCTCGGTGCGTACAGCTGTTTGAGTTCCCGTTTCGGATCGTAGGGTGACATGTTCAGCTCTCCTGGTCAGCGGTGTATGGCAGGCGGCCAGCTATGTCTCGTCTGCACACGTCGTGCTGCACAAACTACCCATGCTCCAAATCGGGGCCAGCGCCCGACACACGATCACTCACCTGACCCGTGGCTCAGCCAGGCGAGACTGGTCATCTATCCGATCACACAACGAATCATATACAGCCACAACATGTTCCAGCATCACCTGGGAAACTACAGTACCGAACCGGGCGAGTGCAGTTGCAGTGTTAAGTCGGCATACCGTAGGCGTATCTCCCCCGGCGCCACAGGGTGTCTTTACTCCTGAGGCGCTCTTGAGATGGACAAGCTGTCAGCAGCTTGGGTTGACGCGGTCGTCGCAATACTCGATGTGAGGGGTTGCGGCGATCGTGTCGTTTCGAAGGATGCGGCCGAATTCGGTGCGGCGATGGCGGCGTCCTGCTCGCCGTGACTGTGATCGGTGCCAGCGCGAAGTAGCGCAAGGCCGCGAATTCGGACTCGACTGTCGTCGCGGCTGGCCCGACAGCAACATCCTGGAAACTCCAGCCCGCCTTGGCCTTTGCCGCAGCGCATTCCTCACCGGGCGTGTAACTCCGGGTAGTATGTAGTGACACGATTCTGGAAGGGGGACGTCATGGCGTCGAATAGTCAGCGAGAGCAGGTCGGTGATCCACGCGCCCGGTGGCGCCGTCTGCCCGCCGAACCCGCCCGCTACGTCGAGGAAACCCACGTCGACGGGAGTTCGTCGAGCTACACGGTGCCCGCGGTCGACCCGACCCAGGACTTCATTCGCCTCTACGGCTAGTGCTCAGGTAGGTGATCCGGGCGGATCACCCGCCCGTTCGTCGTCCCGTCGACGAGCTCCACATAGGCGCGGACCACCTCGGACACCGGGGTTCCGGCCGCGCCGTCGCGTCCCATCGACTCCAGCGTTTCCGAAATCCAGCCCGGGCTCACCGAATTGACGCGGATCCCGCGCGGCATCTCGGATGCCGCGGCCGGTACGAATCCGTCGAGCCCGGTATTGACCGCCGCGGCGAACGACAGACCCGATTCGGTAGGTGGCACGACACCGCTGGTGAGAGTGACGAAACCGCCGCTGTTGAGACAACGTGCCGCGTGGCGCACCAAGTGGATCTGACCGAGGTATTTGCTGTCCGGACCGACGAAATAGTTGTCGTCGGACGGATCGGTGAGCTCGGTGAGGCGGCCGCTGCCCGCGACCGCGATCACCCCGTCGATGTTGTCGACCGTGGCGAACAGGGTCTTGATCGAAGCCGGATCGGCCAGGTCGACCCGGACCGCCCCGCGCCGGGAGGCCCGCACGACCTCATGGTCCGCCGCCAGCGCATCCGCAAGTGCCGCGCCGATGGTTCCGGTGGCGCCGATAACAACAATTTTCACGGGTACTCCTCGCGTCTTGTAGCTGGTGGGCGCATCACGGCCACGGGTCAGGCCAACCGCACTCGCGCTGGACCTATTCCGTCATCGCCGTGGATCCGGGACCGGTTCGACACCAGAAGGACGTTCCTCACTCACGAAACTCCTTCTCCCGCACACGCGTGCCCGAGGGGAAGGTGGTCGAGAATCGGGTGCATCTCGACGTGCGGGTCGGGACCGGGCCGGTGGGTGAGGAGCGCTTGGCCGTACTCGAGGCCGAATGCGCGCGACCGGTTGTGTTCGGCGCGGTACGCGTGCGGGTACTGCTTGCCGATGGGGGCAACGAGTCGTGTCTCGTGATGCGGGACATCGAGGGTAACGAGTTCTGTCTCGACTGGGTGGGCGGAATCCGATTGTCTCCCAACGTCTCACACGCCCATTCGTACCCTCGGGTGGCCCGGATCGGGGAGAGGCGATACCATCGACATGATGATGACTCATTCCGATCAAAGATTGGGGGTCCCGTTCGCGCCAGGTGAGTGCTGATGCACAATCACATCGCGAATGGGGACGATTCCCGAATTTCTCTCTGGCTGCGCGTACGTGAATTCGCCGTGCCGCCTTCCATGATCGAGACCGCGACTGTCCGGCGGCGCGTCGGGGACTGGGCCGGGGCATGTGCCGCAGCGGGTTTCGATGTCGATGTCGATCTGCGGTCGCTGGCGCGTACGCACGGCCGGGAACTTGCCGCCCTCGTGCGAGCCGATTTGCGTTGTCTAGCACCGGATCTGCTGCGCTGGCATATGCCCAGGGTTGCTCCCGATGGGTTGCTACGCCCGGGCCTCACGATGACGCTGGCTCGATACCATGCCGGAGCGGGCTCGGTGCACCTTGTGGTCCGAACCGCGCCCGCTTGGGCGGACGCCGGTCAGCGGATCAGCTTGGCGCTCTGGGACGAATCCGGGGTCGGTAACAGCCTGCATCCACATCCCCGTCCCAACCGCCGTTTTCGATTCGACCTCCACCATCACCTGTGGGATGCGCGCAGGACTGATGAACTTCGGATGCGTTCCGGCGCAGAGCAATTCGACGACGATGGCACGTTGGATTCCGCGCTCCGGAAGATGGTGCCGCAAGGTTGCGCCATCGACCGATGGGCGGCCGAGGCGGGGATTCTGCTGCGCGCCGAGGGACTCCCGGACGGTCCACTGCTGGTGCGATTCGGGGCACGGCGACGGATGGTTGTGGAATTACGTTCGCTCAGAGACGATCCGGTGCTGCGGATCGCGGACCGATACCCGCGTGGCAGGGTGCCCGCGCTGCCGATCCTGCCGGACGCTGCGACCTGGATGCTCCCCGACCTGCAACTGATCCGCGCCGGTGCGATAACGGCCGACCGGCTGCATCCACTGGTCGCCTCGGCACTCCTACCGGACTATCCGACCGAAACATCTTGCGGCACAGCCCGAACAGACCAGCTACGCCTGGTGGAGTGCAGGGGAGAGCAGCACCGAATCGGGCTGGTGAACGGCGTACTGACCGCACTGGACCACGACCCGGCCGAAATCCGGCGGGAGGAACTACTGATCGCACTGACCGGCACCCCACTACCCTGCCTACAGGCCATCGACCAAGCACACCGCCACCCGGATTGCCTTGTCGGCGTTCAGGACCGCTTGAGCCACGGCGACATCGCCGGTGCACTGGCCATCGTCGAGGGCCTACTCGGCCCCGACGCAGCACTGCGCCCCGGTGCGCTACGCGACGAACTGGAAGCCTCCGCACGACAACGGATCACCTACGGCCTGTTCCGATCCGGGCTGACCAGATCCACGCCCATTCCCACCGCTCGTCGTCACGATTGCCGCTCACACCCGCGCAATGCGACCTTGCGCTGACAGGGGACCACTCGCGCAATGCGATTTCGCGCTGACTTGGCGATCATTCGCGCAATGCGGTCTCGCGTTGGCCTGGGTTCATTTGCACAATGTGGTTCTCCCGGCGACTTGGAGACTACCCGCGCAACGTGGTCTTGCGATGACCTGGGGACGGACGGCCCGTGCAACGTGATCTCCCATTGACCCGACAACCACCCATTCCATCCAACCCCACGTCGATCCCCGTGACCTTCACGCCCAATTCTCTTCAACCCAAAGGTGATTCGCATATGCCCGCAAACACACCGTGCCTTCCGACCCCGGCCCGCGTCTCCCAACTCGATATCGCCGACGAGCTGCTGACTCTGCTCGGGGAGACAACCACCGAGTCGCGCACGGATATTCAGCTGGAAGCGCTCACGTTGGCTGTGGCTGCTGATCTGCCGGTGCTTCTGTGGGGGGAGCCTGGGATTGGGAAGACTGCGGCGTTGACTCGGCTTGCCGAGGCTCTGGAGCTTCCGTTGACCACTGTGATTGCGAGTGTGCATGAGCCGTCGGACTTTTCGGGACTGCCCGTTGTCGGAGATGATCCTGCGGCCCAGGGGGTTCCGATGGCTCCGCCGGATTGGGCCGTTCGGCTCGTGCGAGCCGGGCGGGGGCTGTTGTTTCTGGATGAGTTGTCGACCGCGCCGCCCGCCGTGCAGGCGGCTCTGCTTCGCCTCGTTCTGGAGCGGCGGATCGGGGCGCTGCAGCTGCCTGCCGGTGTTCGCATTGTTGCCGCCGCCAATCCGCGCTCGTCGGCGGCCGATGGCTGGGAGTTGAGTCCGCCGTTGGCCAACCGATTCGTGCATCTGCAGTGGACGCACGACCATGACGTGGTCGTGCGTGGCCTCGGCGGGACTTGGCCGCATGCGACCTTGCCCACGCTCGATCCCGAAAAGTTTTCGGAGGCAGTGGCTTTCGCTCGGCGGGCGGTGTGCGGACTGCTCGCGGCCCGGCCTAAACTGGTGCATCAGCTGCCCAGTAGCGAGGCACGGCGGGGCGGCGCCTGGCCGTCGCCGCGAAGCTGGGAGATGACGCTGCGACTGATCGCCTTCGCCACGGCGGCCGGTGCCTGCCGGGATGTGCTGTCCCTGCTGGTCCGGGGGACCGTCGGCGATGGTCCGGGCTTCGAACTGCTGACCGCCATCGACCGGATGGACCTTCCCGACCCGGAGGCGTTGCTCGCCGATCCGGCCGCCGCCGACCTGCCCGAACGCGGAGATCTGCGCCAGGCGGTGCTCGACGGCGTGGTGGCGGCGGTTCGTCGGCGACCGGACAGGTCCCGCTGGGACGCGGCCTGGGCGCTGCTGGTGAAGGCCGTGGAAACCGGAGCGCCGGACCTGGTGGTCGTCCCCGCGACCACCCTTGCCACACTGCGCCAAGACAATTGGGCCGTACCGGCATCGATCGAACAACTCGCCGGTATGGTGTCGGTGTCCCGAGACGCGGATCGTGCCGCGGCCCGCGTCGCCGCGAAGGTGGGGCAATGATGGCGGATCTGGATTTCGACAAGCTGTTCACCGCCCGTCTGCTGGCCGTTCGTGCCCGGCCGTACCTGGCGACCGCCCTGTACGCGCTGCACCTGGTCGAGTCGCGCCGGGTGCCCACGATGGGCGTGGATCGGTACTGGCGGTGCTACGTGTCGCCCGCGTTCGTGGACCGCACATCCGTGGAGGAACTGGCTTCGGTACTGGTGCATGAGGTTTCGCATCTGCTGCGCGACCATCACGGGCGCAGCGATCGATTCGCCCGCGAGCACAACCTGACCGGACCGGGGGAACGGCTGCGGATGAATATCGCCGCGGACGCCGAAATCAACGACGACGCGTACGGCGACGGGCTGGTTCGGCCCGAGGGCGCGGTCCTGCCCGCGACCCTGGGATTGCCCGACGGCGAACTCATGGAGGACTACCTGCATCAGTTCCGCCTGGGGCAGCACACGCAGGATATGGCGTGGCTGGACTGCGGCAGCGGCGCCGACGGACTGGACCGCGAGTGGGAGTTGGGGCCCGACGGCGCGGACGGTCTCAGCGAGCAGGAACGCGACGCGGTCCGATTCCGCGTGGCGCAGGGCATTATCGGCCGTCCGGGCGACACACCCGGGGGATGGCGACGCTGGGCGGAGGAGGCATTGCACCCGCCGCAACCCTGGCGAGATCTGCTGGGAGCGGCCATTCGCTCGGCGGTCTCCGCCCCCGGCGTCGGCGAGGACTACACCTACGGTCGACCCGCACGGCGGTCGCCCGGGCTGCCCGGTGTCGTGCTGCCGAGCCTGCGGCGCACACCACCTCGGGTGAGCGTGGTCATCGACACCTCCGGGTCGGTCAGCGACGCCGAACTGGGCAGCGCGCTGCTCGAAACGGCAGCCGTGTGCCGTGCCGTGGGCGGTCGCCGTGATCTGGTCACCGTCCTGTCGTGCGACGCCGCGGCGCGGATCGTGGATCCGCTGTGCCGCGCCGACGGGATACCGCTGATAGGCGGTGGCGGTACGGATCTGCGCACGGGTTTCGCCAAAGCACTACGCGCGCAACACCGCCCGGATGTGGTTGTGGTGCTGACGGATGGTTGGACGGCGTGGCCGACCGGTCGGCCGCCGTGCCGGACGGTGGTGGGGTTGTTCCGTCGGGAGCGCTCGTGGCGCGAAGACGATCCGGATTACGTTCCGGACAGGCCGCCTACGTGGGCGCGGGTGGTCGACATCGGGTGACGACTGGGTCAGAATTCGGGATGAGTTGTGGCCGTGTCCCATTGGAAGGGCCGTCCGGCGCGGAACAGTCCGCCGGTCGGAAGCGTTGCCGCCCAGACGATGCCGGGAGCGCTCTCGGCGGCAGGCCGGGCGGTGAGCGCGTACTTGGCCATCGAATGTCCCGGAGAGTAGACACTGCGCGCAGTGTCAACCTCTCCAGCGCGGCGGTCGCGCAGATCGCCGCCGGTGCCGCCCTTTCCCCGATTCAGCCCGGTGTTCCCAGGTATTGGGCCACCGCCCGTTCCACCAGGACCGGTACCTCGGTGCTCGGGGCGATGGCCTCGTAGCTGCGGTTGGCGACGACGACCGCGATGCCGTGCAGGTTGGTCCACAGGCTCAGTGCCCGTGCGCCCGTCGGGTCGGCGATGCATTCGGTGACGAGGGTTCGCCAATGCCGGAACAGGGGGATGGTGACCGTTTCCCGGAGGTTTTCGCCCGCGCCTTCGAGTAGGTCGTGACGGAACATGAGGGTGAACATCTCGCGGCGGCGGGTCGCGAAATCGACGTAGGCCAGGCCCGTGGCTATCAGCCGCCGTCGTGGCGAATCCGCTTGTACCGCTTCGATTTCGGAGCGGAGATCGGCGTAGCCACTGGCGGCGATCGCCGCGAGCAGGGAATTGTGGGTGGGGAAGTACCGCCGGGGCGCGCCGTGCGAAACTCCGGCTTCCCGGGCGATTGCCCGCAGGCCCAGTGCCTACGCCCATGGGGTAGACACTGTCTACGTGTTGGTTCGGAGGAGGTACTCCATGTGGTACTGGTTGCTGAAGCATGTGTTGGCGGGGCCGGTGCTCCGACTGCTGGGGCGGCCGAGAGTGGAAGGGCTGCAGCATGTTCCGGCCTCCGGTCCGGTCATCATCGCGGCCAATCACCTGGCTGTCGTGGATTCGCTGTATCTGTGCCTGGTGTTGCCGCGGCGGGTCACCTTCCTCGCCAAGCAGGAGTACTTCACCGGGGGCGGCTTCCGAGGCCGCATCAATCGCTGGGTCGTGAATGCCACCGGACAGGTCCCGGTCGATCGCAGTTGCGGCAGCTCCGGCGCTGATTCGCTGGCGGCGGCGGTACGAATTCTGGAACGGGGCGGCATCTGGGGCATCCACCCCGAGGGCACCCGCTCACCCGACGGCCGAATCTACCGAGGCCGCACCGGCGTCATTCGCGTCGCGATGCAAACCGGCGCCCCCGTAATCCCGGTAGTCCTATCCGGAACCGACCGTGTGAATCCCCGTAACCGCCGTTTCCTGCGCCCCGCAAAGGTACGCATCTCCTTCGGCCGCCCACGCTACTTCCGACCCGCCGATCCCCAGGCTGTACGCCGCGCAACCGACGAGCTCATGGCCGACATCTCCCGCCGATCCGGCCGACCGTATGTGGATTGCTACGCAACCACTTTCAGGGCTGGAGCGGCCTGAATCACCGGCCCCGCGCCACGTGCGTACCTGCATGGCTACGCCGTCATCGTTTCCCCGTCAGCCTGCGATCCACCCGAAGTGATCAACACGCCGCCGCTGCGCGCAGGTTGTGCCGGTAGGACCCGTTATCCGGCCGAATTCTCCGGATAGTCGAAAATCCGGTCGAGCCAGCGGTCGAAGACCTCGTCCTGGCTTATCGTCGGGATGTGTTCGTTCACCATGCGGACGGTGGGGAACTGCTCGGGATCCAGGGCTCGGAAGAGTCCTCGGACACGATTCCATGCGGTGGGATCGTTCGGATCGGTCCGTTTCGGATACATCAGGGCGCTGCCGAGGACGAAGCGTTGCAGGCCGCTGAACAGCATGATGGCTGTCTCGATGTCGTATCCGGCATCGAGCATGTGCCGGTACATGCGCTCGCCCATCAGCAGTTGGTGCGGGCTGTCGAGCGCGTAGTCGAGGGCGATGTGCACCAGGCCGGGATGCGCGTTCAGGACTCGATAGTATTGGCGGGCAAGCTCTTTCACGCCTTCGATGCCGGACTGCCGCGGTGCCTCGATACCCGCGAACACGTCGTCGACGAACGCCGCCAGCAGCGAATTCTTGTCCCGGAAATGCCGATAGAGCGCCATCGGATCGACCCCGAGCTCGGTGGCGATGCCGCGCATCGTGACGGCGTCGACCCCTTTGTTCGCGACCGTCGCGGCCACCGCGTCGAGTATGCGGCGACGGTTGAGGCTGCCACGCGGCGTCGTGGCGCGAGCGGCCCGTCCCCGTGCTCGGCTGCTGTTCTCGGTCACACGGCCGAGTCTAGTTGGCACGATGCGGCATTCGGCCGCCGGGCACGACCAGGGGTCAAGCACTAGATACGGCGTAGACTATGGTGTAGCGTAGCGGGCATGGGGCGGACTCGCACTGCCCGTGGGTAATTCGTGCTATCGACGACAAGAAATTCGAAAAATGAATATGACTGTTAATGCGGCGACCAGGTCGGCTCGGTCGTCGGCGGTGGTTCTCGCTGTTCTGTGTGTCTGCGTGATCGTGATCAATATGGACACCATGATCGTGAACGTGGCCTTGCCGGATCTGGTGGAGCAGTTACACGCCAATACCCGTGAGCTGCAATGGGTTGCGGATGCTTTCAATCTGGTCTTCGCGGCGCTGGTGATTGCCGCGGGAAGTCTCAGCGATCGGTTCGGTCGGCGCGGGGCCTTGATATTCGGATTGGCCGTGTTCACGCTGGCATCCGGGCTCGGCGCGTTCAGCGGCACGACGGTGCAGTTGATTCTGGCGCGTGCCGTCATGGGCGTCGGGGCGGCATTCATCTATCCGACGACATTGTCGATCCTGACGACGGTGTTCGTGGGGCGGAAGGAGCGGGCGGCCGCGATCGGCATCTGGGGCGCGTGCTCGGGCCTGGGAATGGTTCTCGGCCCACTCGTGGGCGGGGTGCTGCTACAGGAATTCTGGTGGGGCAGCATCTTTCTCGTCATGGCGCCGGTCGGCCTGGTGGCGCTGGTGTCGACGGCGGCTGTGGTGCCCACCTCCCGCGATCCGGAGACTCCCGATCTGGACAGGAGCGGCCTGGTCCTGTCGTGCCTGGCATTCGGCACCCTGGTGTACACCATTATCGAGGCTCCCCGGCTGGGGTGGGGCAGCGGCGGTGTCGTCGTCGGTTTCCTCGCGGCCGCAGCGCTTTTCGTTGCCCTGTACGTGCGTGAGATCAAGGCGCGCAGCCCGATGCTCGATGTGCGGCTGTTCCGGGACGCGCGGTTCTCGGCGGCGTGCGGGGCGATGACCACGGCGACGTTCACGCTGATGGGATTGACCTTCCTCTGCATGCAGTACCTGCAATTTCTGAAGCACTACACACCGATTCAGACCGGTCTGCGATTCACCCCGGTCGCGATCGGGATGGTGCTCGGCTCGATGCTCGGCGGAAAACTGGCGGTGCAGTGGGGTTCCCGCATCGTGATAACCAGCGGACTCGGGGTGCTGACCGTCCTGTACGTGTGGTTCACCGCCGAGGCCGACGACACGAGTTCTCCGGTGCTGGCCGCTCAAATGGCCCTCGTCGGGCTGGGATTGGGCGCGGTGGGAGTACCGGCGACCGACGCGATCATGCGCGCCGTGCCACCGGCCAAGGCGAGCGTCGGCTCGGCGATGAACGACGCCACCCGCCTCCTCGGTGGCACACTCGGCATCGCCGTGGTCGGCAGCCTCTTCCAATCGCTGTACACGCAACGCCTGATCGGCTCGGCATTACCGCACGAAACCCTGGCCGGAGCCCAGGATTCGATCGGCAACGCCCTGTCGGAGTCCGCGCGATACACCGGCGCCGGGCAACCGGAACTGGCCGAAAGACTGCTCCACACCGCGCAATCCAGCTTCTACCACGGCTTCCACGCCTCGTGCTGGACCATCGCGGCCCTGACGGCGATAGCGGTCGTCGTCGCGTGGTTCTGGCTACCAGCGGACAAACCGCAGGCGGCCGACTAGATCACACGATCGACTCCTGCTGTGCCCTGCGCACTTTGGGCCGCAGGGTCCGGCAGGCCAGCTCGACCGCCAACCGGTCGTCCGGGTCGCGCAGATTGACCCCGAGCATGCGCTGGGTCCGGGCGATCCTGTCCGCCACGGTGTTTCGATGCAGGCCGAGGGCGGCGGCGGTCGCTACCACCGAGGATTCGTGTTCGAGGTAGACATCCAGGGTGGTCAGGAGCAGTTCCTGATCGGACAGGGGAGCGAGCAGGGTGGTGGCGAGGGCGCGGGCCGAGCGGGAGCGGGTCCAGGCGCGGACCAGGCGGCCCACGCCCAGGGTGTCGATGTGCGCGATCCGGGTGCCGATGTCCTGGGTGGTGTCCATGGTGGTCGGGTCGATGGACAGCGCCGCCTCGCGCGCCTCGTCGACGGTGCGGCCGAGGCCGCCGATGCCCGGATGGCCGCGGCCGACGCCCGCCGCGATCTCGAGGCGGGAGCCGAGTCGCGCCAACGCCTTTCGGATCGAACCCAGCAGGTCGTCGACCTCCTGCGGGGACGGATCGTCCTTCGTGGTGTGCCAGGTGACCCAGCCGTCGGACTGTTCGACCAGGGGCCCGTTGATGCCGGTGTCGCCGAGCGCCCGCAGCATTTCGTCGCGGTCGCCGAGATTGTCGTAGGGCGACTCGTTGAGTCGGCGAATGTAGATCCCCATGTGCCAGCCGTCGAGCCGCCAGCCCAGCACGGCGGCTCGATGCCTGGGCACCGGGCCCGCCTCCTCCCGCAATCGCAACAGGTCCGACAGCAGCGTGGTGCGGGCGCGGGCGTCGCGTTCGGCGTCCAGGCGCTGGGTCGCGAGCCAGGCCAGCACCCACGGCTCCGCCGCGGCCAGCACCGCCTGCGCGCTCTCGACCAGCGCCTGCGCCGGGCGCGTCAGCGCGGTGGCGAGCCACAGTGGCGCGGAACCGGTTCGGACCGGATGGATGACGAAGGTGGTCTCGCCCTCCACCACCACCTGCGGCAACGCCAGGTCGCGCCGGAACTCCGCGGGCGAGTGATCGCCGTGCACGAGATCGCCGTCCGGGCTCAGGGCGCTGACCGGAGCCTGCAGCACCTCCGCGGCGGCCTTGATCACCGAGCCCAGGCTCTCCGCGCGCCCGGGGATCCGGCGCAGGAAGTCGAGCACATGCTCGGACCGCACCACCTCGGGAGTGGACACCAGTTGCGCCAGGCGCAGCGCCGCCTCGTGCGGGCTGGCCGTCTCCGGCAGCAGCACCAGCGGCAGGCCCAGCCGCTCGGCCAGCAGCACACTGGTGGCGAGCGGGCCGTGCGGACCGCCCGGCAGCACCAGGCCCGCGACACCGGCCAGCGCGCACCGGCGGATACCGGCCTCCACCTGCCACCCGGTCGAATCCGTAAGCCCGGCAACCACGATCAGATCGCCGTCGCCGAGCCCGGACGCGTCGACGCCGGACCGCACGCACACCCGGCGCACCGCGGTATCCACGACCGGGCCGCCGACCGCGCGCGCCCCCGCCAGCACGGGATGGGCGACGAGCTGACGCAGCGACACGAGACCGGGGGTTTGCTTCACCGCGTGCGCCTCCTCGATCGGTCCGCATAGCGCCGGACGGGGTCGGCGTCCATGCCGTGGGCGCGCGGACCGAACCGCGGCAGCAGGTCCGGGTCCCACAGGCGGTCGGGCACCGGCAGGGTCAGGATCATCACCTCGTGGCCGCGCCGCACCTGGCCGGTCTGGATCGGCCGCAGGCTGTGCGCGTCGAGCAGGCAGATGATGTCCGGGGTCGTGGCGACCACCTCGCCGTCCCGCAGCACCATCGAGTACTCGTTCTGCATTTCCACCCGCAGCACGTGCCGCCCGTCCACGGCCCGCACCGCCACGCTGCCGCTGGCGAAGGTGCCGCCCTCGTACCGGTAGACCTCCAGAACCGTGCCCTGGCCGAGGAAGTCGCCGCCCAGCCGCTCCGCCAGCGCGTCGCCGTCGTCGCCCGCGCCGACCCCGGCCCGGTGCCGATGGCCGAGGGTGAGGGCGTCGGTGACCGTGCCGGGCAACGCGACTCGCCGAAACATGCGCGCGGGAATCGGCGGATACGCCAGGACGGCCCACCCGCCCAGGCCGGTGAGCGCGCCCCGCATCACGCGCTCGGCGATGCGGGCGTCGACCCCGTCGACGATGACGGCCGCACCGCGCGCCTCGGCGGTCACCCAGGTGCCGGTGAGCTCGTCGGCGGGCACGACCGTCTGGTCCAGCCGGGAGAACGCCCGGCCCATCAGATCGCCGTCCACCACCGGTTTTCCGGTCTGGGCGGCCGCGATGAACGGGATCAGCGCATTGCTGCCGCCGATCTCGACCACGCCGATGGCGTCGACGACGGCACCGAGCTGCTGCTCGGCGGTGGCGACGCAGCGGCGCAATTCCTCTCCCGCGGGCAGCTTCTCGATGGCCACCGACGCGGTCGACCCGAACGCGCACATCACCAGCACCCAGCCCCGGTCGAGCTCGTCGATGCCGATCACGGGGACCGCGTCGCCGGTGGCCAGCTCCTTGCTCAGCCACAGCCCGCTCAGATGCGCGTCGCCGCCGCCGCCCGAACCGAGCAGGCTCGCCCCGCGCTGCAACGAATCCACGTCCGCGGCACCGAGTTTCGCGGTCACGCGAGTTCCTCGACCGGCTCGAAGTCGAGATCGAACCCGAACGCGCGCGGCCCGAACACGGCCAGGGCGGCGGATGTGCGCATGATCGGCGGCGCGGAGATCGCGTAGATGGTCACCCGCTGGCCGAAACGCAATGCCTCGGTGGTGATCGGCTCGGCGGTCTCGGCATTGAGCACCGTGATCAGGTCGGGCACCACGACCCGCACCCGGCCGTCGACGCGGGCGAGCAGATGCTCGTTCTGGAACGACAGCTCCAGCACCGACCGGTCGGCGAACGATCGGATCAGCGCCCGGCCGCGGGCGAAACCACCGACCGTGCGGCGTTCCACATCGAAGATCCGGCCGGTGAAAACCGGTGCCGCGTAACCGTAGATCGTCTCCTTGAACAACGCGGTCAGCGCCTGCAGCGGATCGCGGTGCCGCTCCCGGCTCTCGCGCAGGCACCGGCCCACCCGCAGCGACAGGGTGAGGGTGTGGCGAATGGCCGTGCGCCGCACGTCCGCTCCGGTCATCGAATAGTGCGCGATGTTGGCCGTGCCGCCGAGCCGGACCGTCACGCCGCGCGCGATCCGCTCCAGCCGGTGATTGTCGGCGCCGGTGTCGATGATGCCGTGCTCGTCGTGGCTGCCGCTGAATGCCATGGGCGAGCCGGGAATTCCGTACACGGCGAAGGTCAGCATCTGGAGTTCGGGGAACGCGCGGCCCATGCCGTCCGCGTCCACGACCGGCAGCCCGAGCTGCGCGCCGACCAGCAGCGGGACCATCGAATTGGAACCGCCGCACTCGATGGGCATGGTGGCGTCGGCACGGCGGCCGAGGTGCCGCTCCAGGGTGCGTAGCGCGAGCGCGGCCTCGGTGCCGCGCGGCAGCTTCTCGATCCGCACCGTCGGCGCACCCATTCCGGCGGTGGGGATCACGAGCGCGTCGTCGGCGATCTCGTCCGGGTCCACCAGTTCGACCGTGCGCCCGCGCAGGTACTCCTGCTGCACCAGCATCCGTCCCAGGTAGGGATCGCCCCCGCCGCCCGTGCCCAGCAGCGCGGCGCCGCGGGCGAGGTCGGGGAGGTCCTCCGCCTTCAGCTCAGTTCCCACGGCGGCTCGTCAGTAGCAGGTCGCCCACCGCCTTGACCCTGATGCGGGTGGCGTTTCCGGGCAGGTAGGCGATCGGGACCTCGTCGACGTCGACGATCTCCACCCGATCGGGGTCGGCGCCACCGGCGACCGCGCGATCGACGGCCTCCTGTTTGGCGGCGTCCAGCACGGCGTCGCGACGCCCCGGTTCCAGCGGATAGATACGGTCCACCTCACCTCCGATCTGGGCGATGGCCGCGCCGATCGCGTTGGCGACGGCATAGTGCTCGGTGCGGTGCACGCCGTCGACACCGACGAGGGTGTCCGGCACCAGGAATTCGCCGCCGCCGACCACCACGACCGGCGGCAGTTCGCGGGAGGTCCGCATGCGGTCGATCACCTCGCTGATCTTCGCCTCGATACTGCCCAGCGCCCGCTTCACGAAATCGCCGGACAGGTGCCGGACCCGCCCGGCGTCGCCGATGTCGAGCACGCCGGCGGCCACGCCGATGTCGGTCGCGGTGAGCACATCGCCGCCGAAGACCAGGGCCTGCCCGGTGAGCCGGTAGCCGACGCTGTCGGGGCCGACATCGATGCCCTGGGAACCGAACTCGCGCACCAGCGAACCGCCGCCGAGCCCGATGGAGATCACGTCGGGCATCCGGAAGTTGGTGCGCACCCCGGCGACGGTCACCTCGGTCGCCGCCTCGCGCGGGAAACCGCGTTGCAGCACACCGACATCCGTGGTCGTGCCGCCCACGTCGACCACCACGCAGTCGGCGAGCCCGGACAGGAACGCCGCGCCGCGCATGGAGTTGGTCGGGCCGGAGGCGAAGGTCGCGACCGGATACTTTCTGGCGTAGTGGATCTCCATCAGGGTGCCGTCGTTCTGGCTCAGATACAGCGGCGCGTCGATGCCCGCGCCGCGCACCGCGTCGGCCAGCCCGTCCACGATCTGCGTCGCCATCTCGGCGAGCGCGGCATTGATGATGGTGGCGTTCTCCCGCTGCAGCAGCCCGAGCCGCCCGATCTCGTGCGAGAGACTGACCGCCATGCCGGGCGCCTCCGCGGCGAAGATCTCGGCCGCCCGCGTCTCGTGCTCCGCGCTGACCGGTGAGAACACCGAGGAGATCGCGACGCTGCGCATGCCGCGCTCGAGCATGTCGCGTGCGGCGGACCGGATTTCGGATTCGTTCAGGTCCGAGATGGTCTGGCCGTCGTATTCGAATCCGCCGTGGCACAGATACGGGCGGCCCGCGATGGCCTGCACCAGCGACTCCGGCCAGTCCACCATGGGCGGCAGCGCGGCGGTCGCCGGCAAGCCCAGCCGCAGGGCCGCGGTCGGCGCGAGGCGGTTCGCCTCGACCAGGGCGTTGATGAAATGCGTCGTCCCGATCATCACCGCCCGCACCCGCGACGGGGCCACGCCGGAGTTGCGCTCGAGCTCGCCGAGCGCGGTCATGATTCCGGACGTGACGTCGTCGGTGGTGGGCGTCTTGACGGTGGAGACGACCTGCGCGCCGTCCATCAGAACCGCGTCGGTGTTGGTTCCGCCGACGTCGATGCCAATGCGCATGTGATCACCCTACGGGAGGAGACCGGTCGGGGTCACCTCGATGACGGGTCAAACCCTTTGCTGCGGAGCCGCATTGGCCACGGCCGATTCGGTGTCGTAGCTGCCGAACCCGCGCAGCAGCCCGATCCGGTCCGCGGCGACGTAGAGCACGAACGCGGCCACCAGCGCGTTCACGCTGGGCAGACCGACCGTCACGTACTTGCCGAACAGCGAAGCCAGCAGCCAGATCACCACGGTGGCGGGCACCCACAGCGGTGCGGTCCGGGGGAGATCGGCGCCCGCCGCGGCGAGTTGCGGCCGCCAGCGGCGGGCCACGAAGTACTCGGCGATCATGATCGCGGGAATCGGCGGGAACGCCACCGCCAGCAGATTGAGGAAATCGGTGTAGCGGGACAGGATTCCGGCCGCGCCCAGCGCGCTGCCCACCACCCCGGCCACGATGGACACCCACGCGCGATGCACCCGGTAGCCCGAGACCGTCTGCACGAAATTCGTCAGACCCAGCGACGACACGTACAGATTCCAGTCGTTGACCTTGACCGCGGCGGCGACGATCACCAGCACGCCCACCCATCCCGTCGACGAGGTGACGATCGTGGTGACGTCCTTGGTCCGCAGGGCGTGGGCGAGCAGCACCCCGACCGAGCCGATCACCCACTCGCCCAGCGTTATTCCGACGATGGTCTGTTTCACCACGTCCGCGGGCGACCGATTGAAACGGGTCATGTCCGGGGTGATCACGGCCCCGACCATGAACTGCCCGGCGACCAGGGTGACGGCCTGGACCAGGCTCAGGTGCGGCCCCGGCGGGGCGTCGCTCAGCAGGTGCCCCAGGTCGTGGCGGCTCAGCTCGATCACCACCGACACACCGGCCAGGATGAAGAAGGCGGGCACGGTGAGATAGGCGGTCCAGGCCATCCAGCGGAACCCGTAGGTCACGATCACGGTGACCAGCAGGCCGAACAGCATCGACCAGCCCCACACCGGCAGGCCCCCGAGGATCGCGGCCAGGCTCTTGCCCGCCAGCTGCGACTGCAGGCCGAACCAGCCGGTCACGCTCAGCCCGATGACCAGCCCCACCACCGCCGCACCGCCCCGGCCGAACCCGGTCCAGCGGCTGAGCACCGAGGTGGACAGCCCCTCCCGCTGGCCGATGATGCCGACCGCGATGGAGACCAGCTCCAGCACCACCGCACCCAGCGTGAACGCGAGAAACGCCTGCCAGAACGGCAGGCCGAAGCCCAGCGTGGCGCCGAGCAGGAACTGGCTGAGCCCCGAGATCTGGCCGAATCGCTGGGTGGCCATCGAAAGCCATGGGTAGCGCGCCGATTTCGGGACGCGGGACAATGCGTAGTCGTCGTGCCCGAGCGGGGCGGTCATCGGATCCTTCTGCTTTCCGTTGCAGCGTAGCGGGATTCGCATGCTACTGGGGAGCGCCCGCGCACCCCATGTGCGATCGGCACAATCGGCGAGGGGGACCTGTGCACGTCGCCCGGAAACGAATCCCGTATGGTGTCAACACGGTTCGACTGTTCTTGTCGAGGTGTGCCAGCCGCTCGATCGGCGACGTCCATCTGTGCAGTCCGCACGTGGACGGTTGGCGATCGAATATCTACCGTCTGGACATCTGTAGGAGGTGCGCATCGATCGAGAAGGGGGAACAGCGTGTTCATGGAACTGCTTCGCGGCCGTCGTACACGTCACGCGGGGGGTGATCACGGCGCATTTCCCTGCTGCCCCACCTGCGGAACACCGGTAGGCCACCAGGGTTTGGACTGGCTGACCGGCCTGCTCGACCGGCCGACCTGGCACCACCGCGCGGACCAGGCGCTGGCCGCGGCGACGGCACGGCGGAAGCCGGTCACGCTGCTCATCGCGGACCTCGATCGATTCAAGCTGATCAACGATGAACATGGGCATCTCGCCGGAGACGACGCCCTACGCCAGGTCGCGGCGATCCTGCGCTCGGTAACCCGGCCCACCGACCTGGTTGCGCGCTACGGGGGCGACGAGTTCCTGGTCCTCATGCCCGCCACCACGGCCGACGCCGCCCTCGCGGTGGCCCGAAACCTCAACGGCCACTTGAACTCGGCGCGGCTGCGGACCGTGAGCGCTCGGGACGGGGAGACTGTACTGACTGGTCTTTCGGTATCGGTGGGGCTGGCGTCGCGGGAGGGTGCTGCGCGGCTGGAGGGGTTGTTGCTGGCTGCGGATTCCGCTCTGCTGGCCGCCAAGCGTAATGGGCGGGCGCAGAGTTGTATCGAGGGGGACGGGCAGGAGTGGATGTTTGATCAGATGGTGCGGCCTTACGCTTTGCATGTGGGGTGATCCCACCGGCACCCATCCTGATCTCCCAGGGCTGATGACTCGAGAACATTCCGCGGTGTCAACGCGGCAGATCGCAGTGGCTTGTCATAACGAGATCGTGTCACTGTGATGAGGGTGGCGGAACACGGTTCGGGTCTTGTCGACACGCGCGAGTTCGATCATGCCGATTGCCTCGAGGAGAACTGCGGCGGCTTCGGCTTGGTCTGCGCCGGACAGGTGCACATTAGTTTCCTGTTGGCGATGACGTGCCCGGCGCTATAGGCGCTGCCGCAGCGCGGTGGGGCGGGGGAGTTCGCGTTTGCGTTCGACCTCGGTCACGGGCATGGCAATCAATCATCCTCTCCAGTGGATGGTGGTGTGCAGGCGGGCGAACTCCACCAGCGCGATCGGCCGTCCCCGCAGCCGCGCGAAATCCTCGATAAAAGTCGCAACACTGCAATCCCCCTCGAGCAGTCCGGCCCTCTCCATCCGGCTGATCAGGTGATCTGGTCAGTTGATCGTAATACCCCGCGCTGCAGACGATTTACTATCCATCGCGTTCGCCCTCGGGCCTCGGCGGTACCGAAAACCGTTGCTGCGCAGACCGTATCGCCGGTAGACCGTGCCATGCGCGGCTCGGCCGAATGATCCAGTTACAGCCCACGCCGCATCACCTCACCGCCTCGTCGCGCGAGCATCCAGTGCACGGCGGCCACCTGGATGCCTTCAAGAAGGAGGGGTCGTGTCCACGATGCTGAACCACGAGACCCTGCGTGCCGCTGCGCAGCGCTGCTGTGCGACATTCGGGCACCGCAACGTCGCCTGCGGGACGGACTCCACGAGGTGTCCCCGCAGTCTGGATATCTGTGTGGCGGAAAACGCTCCAGCCCGGTCTCGTTCGATACATCTGCTCCCTATGCATCACCGCGGTGGTGGTGGCCGTCGCCGTGCAGGCGAGAACCCCTCAGTGGCAGCGGGAAGCAGGAGACCGAGTGAGACAAGTCGCGAGCTTTTACCCAGCGATATATGCCTGGACGCTACTGGTGGAGACAAGCGCGGAACGATCGGCTAGTTTTCGATGTCCTCGGGATGGATGTCCCACACCCACGCACCGGCCGGCAACCGATCCGGTGGCGCGTCCTCGGGCTTCCCCGCCCACACCTGCACCCCGGTCACGATGTCCTGGGGCGTGAGAAATGGTTCCGCGATCACCCGCGTACCGCGAGAAACCTTGTGGTACGGCTCTTTCGATGTGTACGTCGCGAGGATCGGCTCTCGTGTCGCGCCCCACAACCGCTTGAAGGGCGACAGCGGCCGCGGCTCCCGCCCGATCGCCATGATGCGAGGTTCGCTCTCCGGCAGTGTCGCAACCAAGACCCAACCTTTAGCCATTCTCAGTAGGTTTAGGCCGTGGCACTTGTCCCTTACATCCCGATTGGACACCGCGGTCGAATCGGCCACAGGCCGGAATCGACATCCCTGGCCAGGCCCGGCGAGACCGATTAGGGGCAAGCTGCTGTGTCTTCGATCAGTACGAGCCCCAACGCCCGTACCGTCGTCGGGGAACGGGGATCTTGATAGGGCCGTTGGCCAGCCACATTCCCGCGGGAGGGAAGTAGGGTGCGACGCGGGCGGCGAACGCCCGACCCCGTCGCATCGCCGGGTCGCTGCCGCGCAGGATCCGCAGGCCCCGTCCGGAGATATCTCGGTTGTGCAGCCCCCAGGCCCGGCGCCGGACCGCGCAGCGATCGATCACCTGGCGTGCGTGCTCGGAATCGGTACTGCGTAAGGCGATGTGGATCGCTTCGGCGGCGTCGCTGGCGTCGAACACCCCGGAGTTCAAGCCACGGGCACCCCACGGCGCGAACACATGTGCGGCTTCGCCCGCCAGCAGGACTCGGCGATGCGGATCGGTGTAGGCGCTGGCGACGCTTTGCCGGAACTTGTACACCGACACCCACTGGACATGCTCGGGCTCGGCGTGCCAGGGGTCCACGATCATGGAGACCCATTCGCGCACACCGTCAGGGCTGGACAGGTACTCCACATCGTCGCCGGGCAGGCATTCCAGATCCAGACGCAGACCGGTCGCGAACGGTAACAACAACACATTGCGGCCGAGCAGGCCGGGATGGCGATAGTGGAAGGCGGCAGGCATGGCCGGTGTCGTACCGTCGGGGTGTTCGTCGACATCGGCGATCACGAACGGCGTTTCGTCGGTAACTCCTTCCAGCGTCGCGCCGATCGCCGTCCGCACCACCGACCGCGCGCCATCGGCGCCGATGACATACGGAGTGGTGATTGCCTCTCCCGTCGCCAATTCCACTCGGACACCGGTTCCGCTGGTCTCGACAGCTGTAACCGGCGTGTCCCACCTGAACTGAACGCCTTGTGCCACAGCTTCTTTCAGTAGGATTTCCTCGACCATGCGCTGTGGCAGGTTCGTGCCGAAGACGTGAAACGGCCCCACTTTCGGGTTCGGGGTACGGAATACCCGCCGACCTTCGTAGAACGTGTGGCCGCTCCGCATCGGAATACCCGTGCGGGAGATCGTGTCACCCAAGCCCGGCATGATCGTGTTGTAGCGCCCCAACACGGGCGGGGCGATCCCTATTGCACGACTCCCCGGCCGCACCCGCTGCTGCGGCTCCGCCTCGACCAGCAGGACCGGCACCCCCCACCGCCGCAATGCCAGCGCGGCGGTCAACCCCACCGGGCCCGCGCCGACGACCACACACGGTTCCTCGCTCAGCATCCCAGGTCACCTCTCCCGTCCCGGCTACCCCCGGACATGACTACGGTAGCCTCCAACACGCATACGGTAGCGGGGAAGCTCGCCTACCGAAAACCGTTGCGTGCCAATGGAACACTCATTGACATAGGGGTATGCCGACTCTAGGGTGGGTCCGCTGCCGGATGCGACTGGCTGGCGTAGCATCGGGTGCCCGAGTGGATCCGTCCGGCTGAGGGATTAGTGATCACAGTATCAGCTTGGCTTGATCCGGCACTGTTAGAACTGAGCGAACGCGGTTGCAGGTCAACACATGCCGCTGTGCTCACACATCGGAAAGTCGAACGGCGAGCCTTGTCGACCTCGGAGTCTTGGTCGCCGTGCATTCCGGCCGCTGAGTTGAGATCGGAGAGTCGAAAGCGGTCCCTCGAGCACCGGCCGGGCCCTTGCCCATTGCTCTGCCGCGGGTGAGGACGGAGGGGAGTAAACACATGGGTTATCGGCAATCGACGGAGCCGCCCCACCGGCAACTGACAGAGCCCGAGGGGAATCAGCCGGAGCGCATGGCCGGATCGGGGGACCGGACCATGGCGCAGACGTGCCGCGGACCTCGGCGGTTATCGACTTTGGCGGCCTTTTTCAGGTAACTGAGAAGCCGATCCGGTTCACTGGCATTCCGTTTGCGTTTCCGGAGGCTGCGAAGCCCTCGCCTGTGGGTCGAATTCACTGTGCGACGGCGCGACTCGACGATCATCGGCGAGTGTCGGATCGTTCCGCGTTGCGGTCGCTGGAGTTGCGGTCGCTGGAATGGGGTCCGCGACAGCGGGTGTCGTTCACCTCTGATGAGTCCGCCATACTCGTCCGCTGCGACGAGCACGGCCGTCGGGCGTTGAACGGGGCTGGCTACCTGCAACTTCCGGCCGGGGATGTGGAAGGTAGGCAATCATGAGCGATGACCTCAACGCTGCGGTTCGGCTCATCGCCGCCAAACTCGAGCTTCAGCCCGAGGACCTCGGTCTGGCCTCTGTGCCCTCGGCAAGCTGAGAAAGTCCATGTCGCGCCCGACCATCAGCAGTTACGACTCGTACTGGCGCGTAATCGAAAATGACTGGGGCGAAAGGTATCTCAACGAGCCCACCGCAACCGAGATCGATGAACTGGTCAAACTGCACCGTAGCCGTGCCGTCGTCCGACGCAACTCACGAGGTGGACGTGCCGCCGCGGAGCATCTGATCGCCGCTTTTCGATCGATCTACACCAACGCCCAACGCGACGGGATCCCGATCGACAATCCCGCACGCCAGGTCGCCAAGCCGCGGCGCCAACTGAGCCCTCGGCACGCACTCACCCACGACCAAGTCCTCCAGATCGGCCACGTCGCCTCTACCACGGGCGATGACGTAGAACTTGACTCGCTGCTGGTCGGGCTCCACATCGAAACAGCATGCCGCCGCGCGGGGCCCTGAGTGTCGAACTCGACGGCCTACTTCGAGGTCGCCGAAGCCCTCGCCGTGCTGACAGGCCAGCCCCATCCCCCCGTACGAGCAGCGCGGCGGCCTCTTGCCTCCGGGGCCGACGACAAAGGTAATCTGCTCGCATGAACTGGCATCCGATGCGAGTTCACCACGGTTTGTCGGCCGGTTCTCGTATACCGGGGACGGGCTCCCATGTCGTTTCGTCGCGCAGCCAGGCCGAGCGATGGTAGACGAGCCAATTCACGGCGGCGGTCATCGCGCTGCGCGTTGTGCCGGTGGTCTCGGCGAAGCCGCGAGGTGTGCGCGGCCATTCGGCGTTGCCGATCGCCACCAGCGCACGGATACGGTTCCCGGTGAGCTTCAGCTCGGCCGCGGCCGGATTGTCGGGGGCTGCGTCCTGGAGCGCCTCGAGGATCGCTGGTATCGACGGTTTCGCGCGTCCCTCGATATCGCTGGCGTCGGTGAGCGGGAGCCCGGTGAGGTGGGCGAGCTCGGCGGCGGTGCAGGCGTCCGGCGCATCGGTCAGTGCGCGCAGCACCGCGGATTGTTCATCGAAGAAGTAGCGAGAGCTCACGTTGTCCTTTCCGAGGTTGGTTGATGCTTATGAATCCACTGCTGGGCAACGGTTTTCAGGAAGTCGACGCGGTACCGGATGCTTCGTGCACGACCCTGATCTCGCCCGCGTCGACGACCAACTGTCATCCGCCAGTAGCGGTTTCGGGTCGGTTCGGGCCGCGTGGTTGCTCGTTCATCCGACCGGCTCCGACGCGCGAGCCAGCGCCGCGAGATACTGGAGACAGTCCGGCCCGTGGCCCGCGTGCTCGCAGAGAACGGCCGACCGGATCCTCGAGTGCACGGCATTCCACGCCGCCGCCTTGCGCGGGCAGCGCCGGAAATCGCAGTCCAGGTGGGTGAGCATCGCGAGGTGTGCCTGGGCAACCGTGCCGACCATCATCGCGTCGAGCCCACACGCGTACAGCAACATCAATGTTGCGGCCATCACCGGACTCCGGTCGACGGCGAAACGTGCGCATCCCGCAAGGCTTGTGCCGCAGCGTATTTCCGCGGACAGTTGTCAGGGCAGCCGTTATGAAGTTTCAAGGCCATGACGGCGCCGGTCACGGTGAAGGGTTCGTCGGGGGCGTCGTGCGGGAATCCGGGTGTCCAAACGGTTTCGTCCATCGGGGACTTTCCGTGAGAGTGACGGATGAACGCGGAACGCTGGGGTGCCCGTAGCGGTAGGCACAGCTCGGCCAACGTGAATGCGTTGATCCCTCCAACCAGCAAGATCAGAGACCGGATGCGCCCGATGGTCGAGGCCGTGGTGTAAGGAGACTTCTTGATGGTGCGCGTCGGCGTCACCGGCCATATGAACATCACCCCGGCCAGCGTGGCGCTCATCTATGACGAGATGGTTAGGCACTTTCTCGCAGCTGGAGGTCCTGCCGAGTTGGTGGGGATCAGTTGCATTGCGCGAGGCGCTGACTCGGTACTGTTCGACGAACTACTGCGCCGCGCCCACAACGTTCGAGTGATGGATTTCGACGACACCGGTGCCGACGCCTACGAGGCCGCGAATGACGCGGTCCTCGGTAGCTGCGACCGCCTGATCGCCGTATGGGACGGTCGAGCCGGTGAACGTAGCGGCACCGGCAGCGTTGTCGCTTCAGCGCGGGACAGGGGACTACCGGTCGATATTATCTGGCCCGTCGGCGCGACGTATGGCTCCCACCACCGTCGAACCTGGTTATGGATGACGACGAGCGGTGTCCCTGAGCATGAGGTGCCCCGTGTTTCGGGTCAGTATGGTGCCTGGACACAAGAGCCGAGTAGGTTCCCGATCGCTGCGGGTTCCTGGCGGTGTACGTAGCCGATCCGCTTGTCCGTAGTAGCGACCGCCGCGAACTGCGAGTGCATGACGACGTTGAGGACCCGGTGCGTGTCGGCGGCGGCGTGACCGGCCGCGTTGCGGAGGGATACCGTGTCGGTGGCGTCGATGAGGTGTTCGGTGGCGTAGATCAGGGCATTGTTGCAGGGGTTGGGTCGTTCTGGACGTCGATCACCGGCAGGGCGCGCTTCGGGGTGGGTCTCCGCGGGGACGACGGCCGCCATCGATACCGGCCTGCATCTGCTGCGCGATCAGCACGGGGCCGAGATCGTCAATCGGGTCGCGCGGCGGCTGGTGGCGCCGCCGTATCGGGAGGGTGGGCAGGCGCACCCCTCGGCCTACCGCACAACCTTCCGCCCCACGTAGGCATGATGAAACCCGCTGTACCACCGGGCATTAGGAATCCGTGGGATGCTGTACCGGTTGGTAGGGTCCATCGGTGGGACGGTTCGCGGGACGGGAGGGCGAGGATGGTGGAGGTCCTGGTTGCCGAGGTTCGGTCGGATGGGCGGCCGCGGCGGGGGCAGAAGGATCGGTCGAGTTCGAACTTCTCGTTGGACAGGGTTCCGGCGGGGGTGCGGGAGCTCGTGTGGCGGACGGAGCCCGATACCGGGCACATCAGGTTCAGTGTGATGGTGGATGTCCGGGCCAATTACGATCAGCGCGTTCTGTCGAATATCGAATCCGGGACGAGAACGACCGTGCCGTTGGAGCGGGAGTCGTTGTCCCGCCGCGGTTTCTACATTGCCAATCCCTCCGGCTCGACGCACGATGCGTTCGTCGTGAAGGTCTACGCCTTGGTCCCCGAGTAGTCGCCCGTCGCTCCGTACAGCCAGTCGATGTGGCGGACGATGGTCGAATCGTGGTCGCGCAGATAGGCATTGCGCAGGGTGGCCGCCATGCCGTCGCAATGCCACAGGTCGCCCCACCAGCGTGCGGTGGCCTGTATGCGCGTGGCGCGGGGCACCCGGCGTTCGTGGAAGATCTCGACGGCCTGCCGCCAGTGCGTGGTGTCGAGGGGGCCGTCGCCGAGCGCGCGCGTGAGTTCGCGGGCGTCCTCGATGGCCTGGCATGCCCCCTGGGCCAGGTATTGCAGCATGGGGTGGGCGGCATCGCCGATGAGCAGCAACCGATCTCGGCTCCACCGCGCCAGCGGTTCCCGATCGCTCATCGGCCACCGGCGATCCCGCCGGAGATTGCCGAGCGCGGACCGCACCGGGGCGCAGCATCGGGCGAAGGCCGCGTCGAGTTCATCGGGATCGCTCCACTCGGATGCAGCCGAATCGGCACGGGGGCTGCGGAATACGGCGACCTGATTCAAAATCTCGTGTCGGCGTAGGGGATACTGGACCAGATGGCAGTCCGGGCCGATCCAGCCGACGACATCGGACCCGGCGTGCTCGACCTCGGCGGCCGACACCGTTCCCCGATAGGCCACATAGCCCGATGGCACCGGAGCATCGTCGGAGATCAGCGACCGCAGCCGCGAATGGAGACCGTCCGCGCCGAGCACCACCCGGCTGACCAACTCCGCTCCCGACGCCAATGTTGTTGTCGCGCTGTCGGTGTCGAACCGTACGGCGACGACCTCACTGTCGGTGCGCAGTTCCACCCCGGCCGCCGCGGCCGCGTCGAGCAGGATGCCGTGCAGGTCGCTGCGGTGGGTCACCACATAGGGGCCGCCGTACCGCTGCCGGAACCCCTCGCCGAGATCGAGAGCGATCAGCTCGCGCCCGTCGCGTGCGTCCCGCAGCACCAACCGTGCGGGCAGCACCCCCGAGGCGATCACCCGATCGAGCAGTCCCCACTCGGCCAGGATGCGAGTTGCGTTGGGCCCCAGCTGAAGTCCCGCACCGACCTCACCGAACTCGGACGCCTTCTCCACCAGCCGAACCCGGCGGTCATCACGGGCCAGCGCCGACGCGGCGGCCAGACCCGCCACCCCGCCGCCGACCACCACCACATCAATCCCCGGGTCCATCGTTGTCCTCCCTCACAGCCGAGGTGCGGGAATGCGATCCGAACTGGAATCGAAGTTGAGCACGTAGTCGAAGGCTCTCCTCGTCATTCCGGTGATGTCGCCGATCACCCGATTTCGTTGTGCGAGTGTTGTTTACCAGGCGACCGGTAGGGCGGTGATTCCGGCGATGGCGGAACGGAATGGGGAGCGTTCGGCTGGGCCCGCGAGGTGGAGGGTGGGGATGCGGTCTAGTAGGGTGCGGAAGGCGATGTGGAGTTCGGTGCGGGCGAGGTTTTGGCCTAGGCACTGGTGGATGCCGTAGCCGAAGGCTATGTGGCGGCGGTCGGGGCGGTGGAGGTCGAGGTCTTCGGGGTGGGCGGTGAGGTCGGGGTCGTGGTTGGCGGCGCCGAGGAGCACCATGACGCCCTCTCCGGCGCGGATGAGTTGTCCGCCGATTTCGATGTCGGCCACGGCGACACGCGAGAGTGCGGGTACGAGCGAGACGAAGCGCAGTAGTTCCTCCACGGCGGCGGGGATCAGGTCGGGGTCGGCGCGCAGTTCGGCCAGCCGGTCGGGATGTTCCAGCAGGTACAGGGTGCCCAGGGCGATCATGTTCGCGGTGGTGTCGTGGCCCGCGATGAGCAGGATCAGGGCGAAGCTGACCAATTGGGCGCGATCGAGATCGCCGGTGCGCAGGGGTCCGGCGATCAGGTCGTCGAGCAGGCCGTCGCCCGGGGTGGTCTGCTTGTCCCGGATGAGCCGGTCCAGGTAGTCCTCCAGCCGATCGATCGCCTCGACGCCCCGCTCGGGATCCAGCCGCAGCCGGGCCTGCGTTTCGAAGAACTCGTGGTCGGCGTAGGGGACGCCGAGCAGCGCGCAGATCACCATCGACGGCACCGGGAGGGCGAAGGAGGCGACCAGGTCGGCGGGGGAGCCGTGCCGGAGCATATCGTCGAGCCGCTGGTCCACGATTCGTTGGATCGAAGGCCGTAGTTGCGCAATGCGTTTGACGGTGAAGCTGGGAATGAGCATCCGCCGCTGCCTGCCGTGTTCGGGCGCGTCGACGCCGATCAGTGCGGCGAAGGTATTGCCGGAGGAGTCTTTTCGCCGTCGGCGCAGCAGGGTGGCCGCGGCCGGGAAGGCGACCGGGAAGTTCGGGTGGGAGCGGTCGGAGGAGATGCCGGGGTGGGCGAGCAGCGCGCGGGCGTCGGCGTGGTCGGTCACCGCCCAGACGAGCGTGCCGTCGAACAGCCGCACCCGGCCGACCGAACCCCGGTCCCTGAGGTTGTCGTAGTCGGCCGAGGGGCGGTAGGGACACTCCCGGTCGAGCGGGAGCTCCGGCGGTTCGGGTTGGGTGCGCGAGGCGATGATTTCGGTCATGAGTCGGCCTCCGGACGGAAAAGCGACAAGGTAAAGAGAAAATAAGAAACGGTAGTACCTTATGTGATCGAGTCTAGACTGACCCGGTAAGCGCCGCAAGAGATTTGGCACAGAGAGGGGATCGTTCATGCCGTCCGCCACCTCCCGCCGGCGAGGCGAGACGCTGGAGCGGGCGATCTTCCGGGCCGTCCTGGACGAGCTGGCCGAGGTCGGCTACCAGAAGCTGACCATGGAGGGGGTGGCCGTCCGGGCCAATACCAGCAAGCCCGTGCTCTACCGGCGCTGGCCCAGTCGCCCGGCGCTGGTCCTGGCGGCCCTCGGCCACGACGCCCCCATTGCGGGCGAACTGCCCGATACGGGCGCGCTGCGCTCGGACCTGATCGCCCTGCTGCAGCGGCTGGTTCACCGATTCGACCACGTCCCCGGCACGGTTCTGGTCGGCCTGATCACCGAAACCGCCCGTGACCCAGAGCTTTCCGCCGCGCTGCGGGCCAAATTCGCCGATACGCCGGTGGAGACGCTGGTGCTGGAACTGGCGCGCCGCGCCACCGACCGGGGCGAGTTGGGACCGCGCCGCCCACCGGATCGAGTCGCCCGGGTGCCGTTCGACCTGCTGCGCAACGAGTATCTGCGGCAAGGCGTTCCGGACGACGACATCGTCATCGAGATCGTCGACGACATCGTGCTCCCCCTGCTCCGCGAGCACAGCCGCCGGTGAGCTATTCGGTGCCGTCCGGCGGAATCTCGGGCAACCCCTCGCTCGCCCGCAGCTTCTCGGCGATGGAGATCAGCAGGTTCTGCGCCTCTTCGGACAAATCGAATGCCCGCCTCGCCAACCGGCGCGGTCCGTCACCCTGCAACCGGGACAGCAGCCGGAGGTCGTGATCGACAGTGGCGGTGTAGGTGTCGCTGTCGAAGTAGTCCGGCTTGACCTTGAAGAACTTCGCCAGCGCGGCCACCGTCTCCTCGGACGGATCGGCCCGCTGTCCCGACCGCAGCTGCGCCAGATACGGTTTCGAGATCGGATGACCGGAGGCCGTCAGCGCGGCCACCACCTCGGCGTCGGTGTGCGGCCTACGGTCCGGAGGATGTGCGGTGTCGAACAGCCTGTTCAGCCGCACGGCGAAGGCCCCGATCGCCCGGTTTCTCGCCCACTCTTCGAGCCGGTAGACCGCGCCGGGCTCCTCTGCCTCGTCCGAGGGCGTACGGGTGCCCTCGGCGCGGAACCTCCGATAGCTCACATTCGGTGATAATGCGGGTGAATCCGCCTGCAGCAGACCGAAAAGCCCCAGCACCCGCCGGGGCAACGAGTCCTCGATCTTCCACCACCGCACGGATTCTCTCTCCCCCAGTCGATTTCACTGCTAAACACCACCATCGCGCCGGGGTAGCATCTCATGCCCGACGTCGTCGGCAACCGCGCCGCGCCGTTGCCGGTCGACCGGACCTGCCGGTCTGCCGGGCGGCGCGGCTGAGGGTTATGTGGCTGCCGGGGCGTCGGTCGGGGGTTGGTCGGGGGTGGGGGAGCAGGTCGATCGACGAGGCCACCGCAACCCTGGACACGGCATCCGAAGCCACAATCCGCCATGCCCACCGCATAGTGGTCCTCGAGGCGGGTCGAATAATCGAACAGGGCACCCACACCGAGCTGCTCGCGGCGAACGGCCGTTACGCCGAACTGTGCCGCCACTGATTCGGATTGCCGTCGCGGTCTAGTCGCGATCCTGACACTCTGGTGTCGATGGAGACTGTGGAATGGCGCGTCGAGTTCGACGCCGCGGTGACGTTCAGTAACGGTGGTTCGCTGCGTGTGGAGGGGTTTCGGCTGGATATACCCGGCGAAGACATATCCGATGCGGCGCTGGGCGAGTTGTTCGTGCGGCACCTCGGCCTGTTGATGGTGGGCACCGTGGCGATCGGTGGTAAGCGGCTGATTCGGGAGTCCCACAAGGGGTCACGCGGTGCGGATGCGAGCGGCCCGGTGTCCCGGAAGGTAGTGGAGCTCGGCCGGGTGATTTGCGACGATATGATCACCCACCCGGGCGTATCGGGGCCGCAGATCTCGGACCACCTCAGCCGAATTACGCTGGTAGCCAACACCGGAGTGGGGATCGGTGGCGTGGCCGATCTCGAGGGCATCGTGGTCAGGCTGACCGGGGCCGACGATCCCGCGATCGAGCGGGCAGCGCTGGCGGCGCACGAGGTGACCGGTCGCGCGGTGCTCATCCACACCGGCTGGGATCGGCACTGGGGGAGCGAGGACTACTTGCACGGGCATCCGTATCTGACCGCCGATGCCGTCGACTGGCTTGTCGCGCAGCGCCCGGCGCTGGTCGGTATCGACTCGCGCAATATCGACGGCACCGGTCCCGCGCATACCGCGCTGCTGGCCGCGGGGATACCGATCGTGGAGCACCTGTTCGGGTTGAATCGGTTGCCGCCGAACGGGTTCCGTTTTCATGCCGCCCCGCTGGCCGTGGCCGGAGTGGGTACCTACCCGGTCCGTGCCTACGCGGTTGTCGGGGGGTGACCGCTGGCGCGGCGGATTGCGGTGGTCAGGGCGTTGGGGGTGGGGTGGGGCAGTGTTGCTGCTATGTGGGCGTCGGGGCGTATCAGCCAGACTTCGCCGGGGTTGGATTGCAGTGCGGTGGAGAGGGTTCCGTCGGGGTCTATGGTCGTGAGCGCCAGGGTGGTGGTCGGTGCGGGGGTTGCGGTGGCCGCGCAGTGGGCCAGGGACTTGGCGTTCACGCCCGGCGTGGTCAGCAGGAGAAATCCGGTGCGGGCGAGGGCGCGTAGGCGGTTGGTCCCGCCCGGTAGGGCGATCGGGGTGTCGGGGACGATGGTGCCGGGCGCGGCGGGGTGCATGGTGCCGCGGGCGGGGCGGCCGTGGCAGGGGTGGTGGGGGTTCGGGGTGGTGAGGGGTGAGTCGGCGTACCAGAAGGGTTCGGACAGGCGGCCGGAGTCGACGGCCGCCCGGGCGGTGGGATCGGTGGTCGCGCGTTCCAGGGTTTCGCGGCGGGTGCGGTGCTGTTGGCCGGTGTGCGGTACCAGGAAGTTCATGGTGGCGGTGGTGACTTCGATGTTTTCCAGTGCGGCGGCGTGTCTTTCGTCGTGGTAGGTGTCCAGTAGTTCATCCGGGGCCCAGGCGTTGAGGACGAAAGCCAGTTTCCAGGCGGCGTTTTCGGCGTCGGCTACGCCGGAGTTCAGGCCGCGCGCGCCGAACGGCGATACCAGGTGTGCGCAATCGCCCGCCAGCAGTACGCGATTCACTCGCATTCGGTCGACGACGCGAGAATGGAAGCGGTACACCGAGTTCCAGACGATCTCGTAGGGGGCATCGCCGACTATGCGGCGGATGCGAGCGTCGAGTGCGCCGTTGGCTGTTTCGGTGTCGAGATCGTAGTCGCCGGGGACCTGCCAGTCGATGCGGAAGGTCGAGTCGGGGCAGGGGTGGATGAGTACCTGGCGGCCGGGGTTCCAGGCGGGGTCGAAGTAGAAGCGGCGTTCGTCGGCCCAGCCGGGCAGGTCGGCACGGATGTCGCAGATGAGGAAACGGTCGTCGAAGGACTCGCCGCCGAAGTCGACGCCGAGTGCGGCGCGCAGGTCGTCGCTGTGTGCGCCGGTGCAGGCGATCGCGTAGGCGGCGATCACCGTGGTTTCTCCGCGTACTGTGGTGCAGCGCAGGCGGACTCCGGTGTGGTCCTGGTCGATGTCGGTGACGGTGTGTCCCCAGCGGACGTCGATCAGGCCGGATTCGGCGATGCGGTCGTCGAGGATCTGCTCGGTGCGGGTCTGGGAGATATTGACGAAGGGCGGGAAGGTCGAGTGGCCGGGGTCGGGCAGGTCGTAGGCGAACAGTTCGCGATCGCGGTAGAAGGTGCGCGCGGTGGTCCAGGTGACCGCCTCGTCGGCGATCCGCCGCCCGGCGCCGACGCTCTCCCAGATATCGAGCACATCGCGCTGCTGGCAGATCGCCTTGGAGCCGACGGCGTCGCGCCTCGGGCGGGAATCGAGCACCGTCACCGGAATTCCCCGGCGGGCCAGCAGCAGCGCGGCGGTCTGTCCCACCGGACCGTTACCGACGACGGCGACCGCCTTGCCGGTTGTCACCTCGAAGCCCTCAGTCCTGCAACAGATTCCAGACTTCTCGGTCGCGCTCCGCGGTCCAGATGACGGGCCGCTCGATGCCCGACAGCTCGTCCCACAGGCGCGAGACGTCGAACGGCAGGCAGTGCTCGAAGATCGGCCAGTGCCCGTACCGGTCGTAGAGGGCGGCGTGGGCGGACTCGAACGCCTCCCGGAGGGTCCCGCCGCGCTCGTGCACCGCGCCGACCTCGTGCAGCAGCACCGTCAGGAAGTGCCGGGTCTGCTCGACCGCCGCGGCGCAGGCTTCGCGCCCCTGCACGACCGCGCCGCGGCCGCCGACGAGTCGCTCGGCGCCGAGTGCCGCGACGGCATCGAGGGTGGTCGACGACCACTCACGGTGGAAGGCGTCGCCGGTGTACAGGGCGGCCTCGGCCTCGACCAGATCACCCGCGAAGAGGATCTTGTGCCCCGGCAGCCAGGCGACGATGTCACCCTCGGTGTGCCCGCGCCCGAGGAATCTCAGGTGCAGGTCTCCGCGGTCGCCGCCGAGATCGATGGTCACCGCGTCGGAGAAGGTCTGGGTCGGCCACGACAGGCCCGGGATCGTCTCCGGCTGCTTGAAAAGCCTTGGCATGCGCCCGAATTCGGACTCCCAATCCTGCCGCCCGCGCTCGGCGATGAGCGCGCGTGTGGTGTCGTGCGCGATGATCACCTCCGCGTCGAAGGCGCTGGCGCCGAGCACGCGCACCGCGTGATAGTGCGACAGGACCAGATACCTGACCGGCTTGTCGGTGTGCTCGCGCAGGATCGCCAGCCACTGCCGCGCGGCCGCCGGCGTCGCCAGCGCCTCGAAGCAGACCACGAAATCCTCGCCCTCGATCGCGCCGATATTCGGATCGCCCTCCGCGGTCAGCGCGTACACGCCGTCGGCCAGCACCTCGAGGGTCTGCGCCTTCTCGCCGAGATCCGCCGAGGAGGCGAAAGCCTTCGCACCCACGGACACCTCCATCAGTTCGATTGTTCCGAACGAGTGTAACCCGCGCCACACCGCCCAGGGCGTCGCTATCGCTGCCCGGGGAGATGTGGGATGTCTTGCCGCGCAGCCGGAGAGTCGTGCGCTCCACTACTTCTGCACCGGAAATTCTTATGTTCACGCCGATTCGGATCATTGCTGAGACTGCGCTGTGAAATTAAATTCCGATCATCTGGACAGAGCGGACAATTGTCCTGTCGCATCGGATTCGAATTGTCGCGAATGACGGTAGCTATGGTGCTGTCATAGCGAGCAAACATTGTGGCCGCACGCGGTGGGACGTTTATTCCGTTGCCGTACACCGTGTTTGATCCCACATCTTCCAGATGGAAACTTCGTGGCAACATGTGCAATGTGTAGGAAACACGGAGGCGATGTCGGGGGCGGGATTCAAACCTGATGGAGGGCCGAGTGATCGAACTTGTAGCGGAAAGTTATTCGGCGGACGTGCGGTTCCGTCGAATGCATCACGTCTTCGAGTCCAGCTGCGATGCGAACCCCGATGCTATCGCACTGGATTGTGCGGGGCGGACACTCAGCTACGTCGAACTGGATTCACAGGCAAATAGTTTGGCGCACCATCTTCGAAATATCGGCGTCACCCCGCAGACGCGGGTGGCGGTGCTGCTGTCACGCTCGGTGCACACCTATGTGGCGCTGCTGGGTATCGGTAAGGCCGGAGCCGCGTTCGTGCCGATCGATCCCGGCGCACCGCCGGATCGGGTGGCCTACATCGTCGAGGACGCCGGTGTCGAGGTCGTGGTGACCTCCACCGAACTGGACAGTGCGCTGGCGGGGTTGCGCTGCACCGTCGTTCGGATGGACGCCGATGCGGCGGTGATCGCGTCGGCGCCGAGTACCCGGCCGGACCCGATCGCCGGTGCGGACGATCAGGTCGCGTACGTGATGTATACGTCGGGGTCGAGCGGTCGGCCGAAGGGTGTGCTCATCGCCCAGTCCAGCATCTGCAATTTCCTGGACGTGGTGCCGGATGTGTACGACGTGCGCCCCGGTGACCGGGTGTATCAGGGCATGACCATCTCCTTCGACTTCTCCGTCGAGGAGATCTGGCCGACCTGGGCGCGCGGCGCCACCGTCGTTGCGGGACCGACGGATTCGCGACGACTCGGCGCGGAGCTCGCCGACTTCCTGGAGGCCGCCGGGGTGACGGTGCTGTACTGCGTGCCGACGCTGCTGGCGACGATTCCCCGTGACCTGCCCGCGATTCGCAGCATCCTCGTCGGCGGCGAGGCCTGCCCCGCCCAGCTGGTCGACCGCTGGGCGAGACCCGGGCGGCGCATGCTCAACACCTACGGCCCCACCGAAACCACCGTCACCGCAACGGTCGGCGAGGTGGCGCCGGGGCGGACGGTGACGATCGGCACGGCGCTGCCCACCTACTCGGTCGTGCTGCTGGACGAGGATCGCGAGCCGGTGCCCGACGGCGCGGTGGGCGAGATCTGCATCGGCGGACCGGGTGTCGCGCTCGGCTATATCGGCCGCCCGGACCTGACCGCCGACCGATTCATCGACCATCCGGCCGCGCCCGACGGAAAGCTGTATCGCACCGGCGATCTGGGGCGGCTCGATGCCGACGGCAACCTCGAGTATCTGGGCCGGGCCGATGCCGAGGTGAAGATCCGCGGTCACCGCATCGACCTCGGCGAGATCGAATCCGTACTCCTGGAGGACCCCGCGGTGACCGAGGCGGTGGCCGCCACCACCGACGGCGCGGACGGGCCGGAACTGGCCGCCTTCGTGGTGCTCGCCGACGCGGGCGACGAGCGACTGCGGCAGCGCCTGCACCAGCGGATGCGAAATCGGTTGCCCGCCTACATGGTTGCCTCCTACGTCGAGGTGATCGACGCGCTGCCGACCATGCCGTCGGGCAAGGTGGACCGCCGGGCGCTGCCCGCGCCGACCGGTCACCGCTTCGTCGGGTCCGGCCGGGTGGTGGCACCGGCCGACGCCACCGAGCAGCGCATCCGCGATGTCTGGGCCGAGGCGCTGGGGTTGCCGCCGGAGACGGTGTCGGTGACCGCCGATTTCTTCACCGACCTGGGCGGGCACTCCCTGCTGGCGGCCCGGGTGGTGTCGCAACTGCGGGCGAGCGGTGCGGTGCCGCACGCCGCCCTGCGCGACCTGTACCGGTATCCGACCGTGCGGGCGATGGCCGCGCACCTGCCCGCCCCGCCGATCGCCGCCGCCGTCGAATCGGGCCCGAAACCCTTGCGGCACAGCAATGCAACGGTCGCGCGCAGCGCCGTCGCGCAGCTGGCCGTGCTGTATCTGCTGCTGTTGGTGACCACGCTGCCGTTCGCGTACGTCGATACCGCCAATGACGGTCACCTGTCGGTGCGGATGGTCGGGCAGCTGCTGGCGGCACTGCTGGTCGCCGATGTGGCCGTGCGCTGGGTGCTGCCGATTCTGCTGGTGCGCCTGCTCGGCGCCGGTATCCGGCCCGGCCGGTATCCGCTGTGGGGGCCGACCTATCTGCGGATCTGGGCACAGCACTTGCTGCTGACGGTCGGGCCGCTGCCGGTGCTGGCGGGCTCCCCGCTGGGCAATGCCTATCTGCGGCTGCTGGGCGCTCGAATCGGTCGCGGGGCGCACGTCGGCACCGCGGCGGTGAGCCTGCCCGCGCTGATCGATATCGGTCCCGGTGCGGCGCTCGGATACCGGGTCACGGTGTGGCCGTGGCGAGTCGAGGACGGCTGGGTGATCGTCGCACCGATAACCATTGGGGCCGATGCGTTCGTCGGCGCGCATGCGGTGCTGAATCCCGGCTCGCGGCTGGAATCCGGTGCGGCACTGGGACAGCAGTCGGCGCTCGGCGCGGGCGCGACCGTGCCCTCGGGGGCGCGGTGGGCGGGCTCGCCCGCCGAGCCGACGCAGCGGCTGTCGGATGCCGCCGAGGCGATCCTGGCGGCGCCGGTCCGGCAGGTGCCGTGGACGCTTCCGCAGCTGGCGGCCTTCGCCCTCGCCGCGGGCGTGCTCGAGATCGCCGCGATCGTCATGATCGCGCCCGCGGTCGTTCTCGTGTCCTGGGCGATGCTGGACGTCGACCCGCTCGTCGGCCTGATCGCCACGCTGGCGTCCGGCCCGGTGTACGTGGCGACGGTCTGCGTGCTGGTGGCGGCCGGGAAACGGCTGGTGCTGCCGCGGCTGCCGAGCGGAATCCATCCCGCCCGCTCCGGTCTCGGCATCCGGAAGTTCGTGGCGGACAAGCTGTTCGACTACAGCCTGGGGTTCACCCACACCCTGTACGCCACCCTCTACACGGTGCCGTGGCTGCGGCTGCTCGGGGCGCGCATCGGCCGCGGCTCGGAGGTGTCGACCGCGGCCCACATCGATCCGGATCTGCTCGACCTCGCCGAGGGCACCTTCGTCGCCGATATGGCCAGCATCGGCGCGGCCACCTTCGGGCGCGGGTGGATCTCGTTGGCGCCCACCACGGTTGGGCGTAGGTCGTTCATCGGGAACGCCGCGGTCGTGTCCGCCGGGGCGTCGGTCGGCGCGGGCGCGCTGGTCGGGGTCGGGACATTGCCGCCGCACACCGGAGTTCCCGACGGCACCGCCTGGCTCGGCTCCCCGGCCATCGAACTGCCGACGCGGCAGGACTCCGGCGACTACCCGGAATCCACGACGTATCGGCCCCCGGCGCGGGTGGTGCGGCAGCGGCTGCTGATCGAATTCTTCCGCGCCACCCTGCCCGCCACCGTGCTCGCCGCAGGGGCGTATCTGTATGTGCGAGTGCTGTCGGTGCTGGCGCACGATCACGACATGCTCCGGACGGTGCTGCTGTCACCGCTGGTCGCCGGGGCCGTCGCGGTCGCGATCGTCGGGGTGTGCGCGGTGCTCAAACGTGTTGTCGTGGGCCGGTATCGGCCGCGGGTGGAACCGCTGTGGGATCTGTTCGTGCGCAGGACCGAATTCGTCACCGGTGTCTACGAGGCCGCGGCGGTGCCCGCGTGCCTGGGACTGGTGGCCGGAACCCCGTTCCTGCCGATGATGTTGCGCTGGTTCGGCACCGATATCGGGCGGCGGACCTGGATCGGCACCACCTTCATCACCGAATTCGATCTGGTCGTCATCGGCGACGACGCCGCGGTCGGGCCCGAAGCCTCGCTGCAGACCCATCTGTTCGAGGACCGCGTGATGAAGATGTCCACCGTCACCATCCGGCCCGGAGCCACCGTCGGCACCCGCGCCATCGTGCTCTACGACTCCGTCGTCGGCGACGGCGTGGTCCTCGACCCGCTGTCCCTGCTGATGAAGGGCGAACACCTCACCGCCGACACCCGCTGGGGCGGAATCCCCGCTCAGCCACGGCAACTCGTGTCGTAACGCCCCACCGATGAGATGACGACGGTCCGGCCGTGGCGGCTGCGGCGAATTCGCTGTGCCGCCACACCGGACCGTCGATCGGTTGTTGGCGGGGCATGACAGGTGATTGAAATCGGAATCTGTTGGAACTATTGCGCGGTGCATCATTTGCTGTATGGTGGCCACGTCCCATCGGCTGGCCGATTTGTCGCGGTCGATGTAATGCAGGGTCCACGGGATTGGACGGTTGATGCGGAGTACCGACGCGGCCTCGGGAATGAGGACGGCCTTTGCTGCGCGGGATGTCTCGAAGCTGTTCTTCGGCGCGGAGGGGCCGCTGTGGGCATTGCGGGAGATGTCGCTGACCGTGGCGGCGGGTACGTTCACCGCCGTGGTGGGGCCGTCGGGGTGCGGTAAGTCGACGCTGCTGCGGATGCTCGGCGGCCTGGAGGAGCCGAGTTCGGGGGCGGTGGCCGGGCCCGATGACGAGGGTGGTGTACCGGCTGTCGCGTTCGTGTTCCAGGACTCCGGCGTGCTGCCGTGGCTGTCCGTGCTCGACAATGTGTTGTTCGGGCTTCCGGTGTCTCGCCGTCGGAACGACCGTGTGGCGACGGCGCGGGAATGGATCGGGCGCACGGGGCTTTCCGGGTTCGAGAAGGCTTATCCCGCTCAGCTGTCGGGTGGAATGCGGCAGCGGGTGGGAATTGCGCGTGCCTTTGCCACCGGTTCGCCGTGCCTGCTGATGGACGAACCGTTGGGGGCGCTGGACGCGCAGACTCGGCTGCTGATGCAGGAGGAGTTGCTGGCCCTGTGCGAAACGGAACGTAAAACCATTGTGCTGGTGACACATTCGCTGGATGAAGCGCTGTTGCTCGGGGACCGGGTGGTGCTGATGTCGGCGCGGCCGGGGCGGGTGCGCGCCGAGGTCGAGGTGCCGTTCGGTCGGCCCCGCAGCCCGGATGTGCAGCACGCCAAGGAGTTCGCCGAACTGCGCGCCGATCTGTGGGATCTGCTGCGCGGCGAGGTCGAGGCGATGCGGGCCGACCGATGAACCAGGCCGTGGACCACGCCCCGCAGGCTCGGGCCGTCGTGCTCGCCGAGATACGCCGTCGCCGCTGGCTTCGCCGTCGAGACATCGCCTTGGCCGTGCTGACTCCGGTACTGGCGCTGGCGATCTGGCAGTGGGCGGCGCAGGCGAATGCGATCGACGCCCGGGTCTTTCCGCCACCGAGCCGCACCCTCGCCCGAGCGGTCGACATGATCGCCTCCGGTGAGCTCCCGCACGACTCGGCCGCGACCCTGATCCGGCTGCTCGGCGGCTACCTTCCGGCCGCCGTCGCCGGAACAATGGTCGGATTGGCCATGGGGGCCTGGCGTCCGCTGGGCGCCGCGCTCGCCCCGTTCTTCACCGCGCTGTACGCATTGCCGAAGATCGCCGTATTGCCGTTGCTGCTCTTGATATTCGGGCTGGGTGATACGCCGAGGATTCTGGCCGTGGCGATCACGGTCTTCTTCGTCACCCAGATCAATGCGCAGGCGGCGATGCGGCAGCTCGACCCCGGCGCGCTGGAGCTGGCCAGGGCCTACCGGGTGCGCGGCTGGCGCCGGTTGCGGCTGGTCGTCGGGCCCGCGTGCCTTCCGCAGATCTTCACCGGGCTTCGGGTGGCCGTCGGGCTCGGTGTGGTGGTCGCGATCGCCGTCGAATTCGTGGCCTCCGACGAGGGAATCGGCTATCTGATCTGGAACTCCTGGCAGCTGTTCCAACCGGAACGCATGTACGTCGGACTGCTGGCCGCCGCGCTTCTGGGTGCGGGGCTGACCGCCATCGTCTCGCTGTGCGGGTGGCTCGCCATGCCGTGGCGGCGACAGGCCCCGGCCAAAAGCATGCCGGGAACAGTGTGAGAGCCATGCCGGGATCAATATGAGAGCGGAGAACATCACTGTGAGAATGCATTCTCGGCGCCGTGCCCTCGGCATTGTCGCCGTGTCCATGGTCGGCGCGGCTCTGGCCCTCACCGGGTGTGGGGGTCGCGGCGCCAGCGCGGAGAACGGCACGGTGACCGTCGCCCATGTGCCGTCGACCCTGTTCGCGCCGCTGTATGTGGCGCGGGCGAAGGGCTACTTCGATGCCGAGGGCATCGCCGTCGATCTGCAGAAGGTGAAGTCCGGTCAGGATGCGGTCGGGCCCGCCGCGAACGGCAAACTGGATGTCGTCGTGGCGGGATTCTCGGCGGGGATGTTCAGCGCCGTCGCCAGCGGTCTGGACCTGAAGGTCGTCGGCTCGATGGGCATCGCCCCGGGCGATCCGAACGCGTCCCCGACCGCCCTGGAGGTGTCGGCCGCCTCGACCGGCACGCTCGCCGATCTGCGCGGGAAGAGGGTGGCCGTCGCGGGCGGCCCGGGTTCGGCGGGCGGCTTCCAGCTCGCGACGGTCCTGCAACCGGCCGGACTCTCGCTCGGCGACGTCCAGGTGGTGAACCTCGGCATCCCGGATATGCAGCCCGCGCTGGCCAACGGCAGCGTCGACGCCGCGCTCGTCGCCGCGCCGTTCACCACGAAGATGGAAAAGGCCGGTGTGGCACGGCCGTTGGCGGTCCCGCCGAAGGGCGCCTCGGCCACCGGCGTGATCTACGGCGGCTCCTTCGCCCGCGGCGCGGCGGCCCAGCGTTTCTTCGACGCACTGGTCCGCGCCTCCCGCGACCTCCAGGGCGAGGGAGCGAAATCCGAAGAGGTCCTGAAGATTCTGGCCGATGCGACCGGGCAGGACATCGCCGTCCTTCGCGAGGTCCCGTCCTACACCTGGTTACCCGATCTCGCCCCGCTGCCCGACCAGCTCGACAAGCAGCAGCGGGTGTACCGGGACGCGGGGCTGATGACCGATGCCGCGCCGCTGAAGACGGAGTCCTTCGTGGACACCGCGTTTGCCCGGAAGGCGGCGGGAAAGTGATGCCGCGCGTCAGGTGAGCGTCGGTACACAGGTTATCGGTGCGGGTCGGGTTCGGTGTAGGTCGAACACGAGGATTCGGTTGTCGCCCCGGCGAAGACAGGGGGCGGGGCAGTACAGGCGTTGCTGGGGGCCGATTTCCCAGTATCTGCCCAGGTTGTGATCGTTGACGTAGACGAAACCCTTTGTCCAGCCGGACATGTCGAGGTAGGTGTCGGCGGGGGTGGTCAGGCTGATCGTTGCCTCGAAGAAGATTCCCGGCCGGTTCGGGTCGGAGATTGTCGGGGCGAGCGATGCCACGAAGGCGTCATCCATCGGCAGGAGGAAGACCTGCCACCCCGTCAGATCCCCGGTCAGGGGACCGGCGTCGCGGAGTGCGACCGTCTCCAGGATGCCCTTTCGGTCGACGAGGGCTTGGCCGAAGTTGGTGCGGCCCATGCCTTCCACCAGGATGTCCAGCACCGGCGAGGGGCCGAGGCCGCCGGGGTCCGGAAGTCCGAGCGGGGCATTGTTATTGGTGACGTTCAAGGTCGTGGAGACCTGGTCGGGGATCAGGGGCCGGGAGAGGCCGCCCGCGTAGGCGCCGTTCAGGAATACCGTGGCGTAGTCGTGGACCCAGTGGATGTCCAGTCGGCCGCCCGTGTAACCGGGCAACGGTCGGCGGTAGAGGGCGAAACCGAAGTTCTGGCCGTACATTTCGAACGGCCGCGGGTTGACGGTCCGGTCGGGTGGCAGCGCGGCGGGGAGGTTGTCCCAGACCGAGGCGAACGGGGCCGGGGTGAATGTCCGGCCGTCGAGTGTCGGTAGGGGAGCGGGGATGTCGGGGAGCGGTGCGGGGAGATGACCGGCGAGCAGGTCGCGGTAGGTGTGATAGCGCGGGGTGGCGACGCCCTGTTCGGTAATGGGGGCACAGTAGTCGTAGCTGGTGATGTCGGGCTGATAGTGGCCGGACAGGTCGTCGGCATTGGCTCCGGCCCAGAAGCCGAAGCTGGTGCCGCCGTGGATCATATAGATATTGAACGACAGGCCCTGCTCCATGAAGGCCCGCAGGCGGTCGGAGATGTCGGAGCCGCCGCCCTGGAAGGTGGGGTCGCCCCAGTGCGTCAGCCAGCCGGGATACACCTCGCCCGCCATCGCGGGAACGTCCGCAAACGCCTTGCGCGCCTGCGCGATCGACGACGCGGAGCCGTCGCTGAGCGCGATCGCGCCGCCGGGCACATTGGAGTGGTTGGCCCGCACCTGGTCCAGACCGTCCTCGGTATAGAACGGGCCGGAGACGCCGCCGTCGATCCACAGCTGCCGCAGCCGCGCCGGGTAGCCGGAATCAGTGCCGTAGGAGCCGTACTCGTTCTCGATCTGGATCATCAGGATCGGGCCGCCGTTCTCGACCAGCAGCGGCTTCACGCGGGGGATCAGTTGCTCGACATAGCCACGCACGGCGGACATGTAGTGCGCGTCGGCGCCCGTTCGCAGCCTGATGTCGGGGTTGCCCAGCAGATAGGACGGGATGCCCCCGAGATCCCACTCCCCGCACACGTACGGGCCCGGCCGCAGCAGCACCCACATGTCCTCCGCCTGGCACAGCCGCACGAAGGCCGCGAAATCGCGTCGGCCGGTGGTGAAGTCGAAGACGCCCGGCCGTTCCTCGACGTAGTTCCACATGACATACAGCGAGATCGTGTTCATCCCCATGGCCTTCGCCATCCGAATCCGATGCCGCCAGTACGGCACCGGAATCCGCGCCGGATGCATCTCGCCGCTACGAATCTGGAAGGGCTGTCCGTCGAGCAGGAAAGCGCTTCCGTCGGAAGCGAATCCGAACGAATGCCCCGCCGCCCGCGCGGGCGCCACCGACGCGGTCCCGGTGACGGCCATCGCGGCAAGGGGACTCAGGGCGCTGATCGCCAGAAACCGGCGTCGATCCACGACTTCTCCCATCGTGCAAGCCATCTCGATACGTCCATCGTGACGGCCCGCGCGAGCGAGCGGGGGTCAATCGAGGCAGAACTCGTTGCCCTCCGGGTCGGTCATCACGATGAAACCGGCGCTCATCGGGGGAGCGGGTTCGGTTCGGCGCACGCGTGTCGCGCCCAGGGCGACCAGGCGGGCACACTCGGTTTCCAGGGCCGCCATGCGCTGCTCGCCCTGGAGGCCGGGGGCCGCGCGGATGTCGAGATGGACCCGGTTCTTGGCGGCCTTGTGCTCCGGAACCTGCTGGAAGAACAGGCGCGGGCCGTGGCCGTCCGGGTCTTCGATGGCGGATTTCGTATTGCGCTCGTGCTCGGGAACGCCGATGCGGGCTAGGAAGTCGTCCCAGGCGGCGAGCGGGTCGGCGTCGGCGGGGAGGTCGACTCCGGGTGGGCCGGGGTGGATGTAGCCGAGGGCGTCGCGCCAGAAGGTCGACAGCGCCCGCGGGTCGTGGGCGTCGAAGGTGATCTGGACGTGGCGGCTCATCGGGTCGCGGCTCCGTTCGTGGCGGTTTCGGTGTACAGGTAGAGGTCGCGCAGCAGGCAGACCTCGGACAGATGGTGGATCAGTTCGCGGTGAATGTGCAAAACCAGGTCGGCCATCGGCGATTCGGGGTAGGGCTCCTTCTCGCCGACCGGGACCCGCAGCCCGGCCTCGCCGAGGCCGCGCACCCCGGTCACCCAGGCGTCGAGCTGGGTCTCGAGCTGTTCCAGAGCGGTGGCCGCGTCTCCGGCGTACTCCCAGGTGTCGTACGACGCCGCCGGTCCGCCGAAGTGCGACGCGGTGCGGGCGGCGAGCACGCCGACGATGACGTGACCGAGCCGCCAGGCGATCGTGCTGAACGGCGCGGGGACCGGCGTGGGGTACGCGTAGTCGATGGTGAAGTCCCCGGCACCGGCCTGTATGGGTGCGGTCGAGGTGCCGCGCGGCCGCACGCTCCACGCCTCGGGCACCGGCGACCAGAAGTACTCGTCGTCGGTGAGGCCCGCGAGCCGGGCCCTGATCTGATGGTTCCAGTGGAACTCCCACTGGTCGAGCAGTGACCGATTCCAGTCCAGTCCGTTCGTGTCCATGCGATCACCCTGGCACCCCTAGCGGACAGAATCGGTCCGCTATTGTCGGACGGGGAGGCGGTGCGGGCATGGACGAGCGGGATACCACCGAGCGGGTACTGACCCTGCTCGGGCTGTTGCAGCAGCGACAGGTGTGGACCGGACCCGAACTCGCCGACCGGCTCGGGGTCACCCCGCGCACGGTGCGGCGCGATATCGATCGGCTGCGCACGCTCGGCTATCAGGTACACGCCGCCCAGGGGGTCGGCGGCGGCTATCGGCTCGGCCCCGGGCCGGATCTGCCGCCGCTGCTGCTCGACGACGAGGAGGCCATCGCCACCGCGGTCGCGCTGCTGGTCGGCGCGGGCGACGCGGCCACCGGGGCCGCCGCGCTGCGCGCGCTGACCAAGCTCGACCGGGTGCTGCCCACCCGGTTGCGGCACGAGGTGCGGGCGCTGTCGGATGCGGTGGAGTCCTTTGCCGGGGGCCGGGCGCCGGTCGATTCGGAGGCGCTCATGACGCTGGCGCGGGCCTGCCGCGACGAGGTCGAGGCCGGATTCGACTATCCGTCCGCGGCCGGGCCCCGGCGGCGGCGGGTCGAGCCCTATCGCCTGGTCGCCTCCGAAAAGCGTTGGTACCTCCTGGCTTTCGACCTCGATCGGGACGACTGGCGTACCTTCCGCGTCGACCGGATGACCGAGGTGTCGGCGCGGACCTGGCGCTTCCGCCCGCGCGCCGCGCCCGATGCGGTGACCTACGTGCAGGAGGGTGTCACGAGCCGCGTCTACTCGCGGCAGGCGCGCTTCCTCGTGCATGCGGCCGCGGATCGGGTGCGCGCGCAGATTCCGGCGTCGGCGGCGGTGGTGCGGCCGCGCGGCGGCGAACTGTGCGAAATATCCAGCGGCGCGGACAATCTCGATGCCGTGCTCATGCACGTCCTGCTGCTGGGGCATCGGTTCGAGGTCTTGGAGCCGCCCGAGCTCGCGAGACGCTGTCACGTCCTGGGGCGGCAATTGCTGGCGGCCGGTGAACGATCGCAGTGATCGGTAGAGGTCAGAATGCGGCTTCGTCGAGATTCATGAGGGTGGCATCGAGTCCGGACAGTGCCGCGCGATCGGCGCTCAGGCGGGGGAGGACGGTCCTGGCGAAGAACGACGCGGCCGCGATCTTGCCTCGGTAGAAGGCGCGATCCTGGTCGTCGGGAGCGGAATCCAGTGCGGTGCGGGCGATATCGGCGGCGACGAGCAGGCGCCAGCCGATGAGCAGATCGCCGACGGACAGCAGCAGCGGGACCGCGGCCAAGCCGATCCTGTACAGCTCGGTGGGGCGTTGCTCGGCGGCGGCCAGGTGCCCGGTCAGGGTGCCCACCATGGCCTGCACATCGTCCAGAGCCGTTGCGAGAAGGGACTTCTCGAACGCGAGTCGGCCGCCGTCGGTGGGGGCGGCGATGAACGCGCCGATCTGCCGGATGAGGTGTCCCAGCGCCACACCGCGATCGCGGGCGATCTTGCGAAAGAAGAAGTCCTGGGCCTGGATGGCGGTGGTGCCCTCGTACAGCGAATCGATCTTCGAATCGCGGATGTACTGCTCGATCGGATAGTCCTGGAGAAAGCCCGAGCCGCCGAAACATTGGAGAGATTCGGTCAAATACTGGTAGGCGCGCTCGGAGCCGACGCCCTTCACCACCGGCAGCAGCAGATCGTTCACCCGAGCCGCCAGCTCGGCGTCCGCGCCGGAAACCCGCTGGGCGGCAACGGCATCCTGATGGGCAGCCGTGTAGAGGTACACCGCGCGCAGGCCCTCGGCGTAGGACTTCTGCAGCATCAGCGAACGGCGCACGTCGGGATGGTGGGCGATGGTCACCTTGGGCGCGGTCTTGTCGGCCATGCGCGTCAGGTCGCTGCCCTGCACGCGGGTCCTGGCGTAGTCGAGTGCGTTGAGGTATCCGCTCGACAGGGTCGAGATCGCCTTGGTGCCCACCATCATTCGCGCGTGCTCGATGACCAGGAACATCTGCGCGATGCCGTCGTGCACCTCGCCGACCAGATAACCCACGGCCGGGGTGCCGTGCGCCCCGAAGGTCAGCTCGCAGGTGGCCGACGCCTTCAGCCCCATCTTGTGCTCGACCCCCGTGACGAAAACGCCGTTGCGCTCGCCGATGTCGCCGGTGACGGTGTCGAAGCGGAACTTGGGCACCAGGAACAGGCTCAGCCCCTTGGTGCCCGCCGCCGCGCCCTCCGGCCGGGCGAGCACCTGGTGGACGATGTTCTCGAACAGATCGTCGGACTCGCCGGAGGTGATGAACCGCTTCACCCCCTCGATGTGCCAGGAACCGTCCTGCTGCGCAACGGCCTTCGTGCGTCCCGCGCCGACGTCGGAGCCCGCGTCGGGTTCGGTGAGCGCCATGGTCGTGCCCCAGTTGCGCTGCATCGCCAGCCGTGCCCAGCGCCGCTGCTCCGCGGTGCCGAGGCCGTCGACGACGTCGGCCATGATCGGACCGGTCAGGTACAGGTAGGCGGCGGGCTGCGCGCCGAGCACGAATTCGCTGATCGCCCAGGCCACCATGCGCGGCGCGGGCACCCCGCCGATGGCCTCGGACTTGCCCACCCGCCACCACTCGCCGTCGCGCCAGGCGCGCACCGATCGCTTGACCGACTCCGGCAGCCGCACCGAATGCGTCACCGGATCGAACACCGGCGGATGCCGGTCGCCGTCGGCGAACGACTCCGCCACCGGCCCCTCGGCCAGCGCCGCCGCCTCGGCCAGCATCGACCGCACGGTCGGTTCGTCGAGATCGCCGAACGCGCCGGAGTCCAGGATCGCGGCCAGCCCGAGCACCTCGACCAGGGTGAACTCGAGGTCGCGCACATTGCTCTTGTAGTGGCCCACCGGAACTCGCTTTCTCACGGGCCCGGCCAGTGTCGCACCCGACGCGGCGACCGGTCCAGGTACGCACTCGAGCGGTGCGCCGGGTTATCGGGGGACGATGCGACGGGTGTGGGCGTACACCGCGGCGTGCACGCGGTCGCGGACACCGAGTTTGGCGAGCACGTTGGAGACGTGCGTCTTCACCGTCTGCTCGCCGACGCCGAGGGTGCGGGCGATCTCCGGATTGGTGTACGCCTTGGCGATCAGGAGCAGGACCTGATGTTCGCGGGCGGTGAGCGTCTCGACTTCCGGTGCGGTGGGGAACGGTTCGGTTCCGCCGGTCAGCCGGGTGATCAGGCGGCGGGTTCGGCGCGGGTCGATGAGGGCGGTGTCGCGGGTGGCCGTCCGGACGGCCGCGACCAGGTCCCGGGCCGGTAGCGATTTGGTGAGGAACCCGCTCGCGCCCAGACGTAGTGCGCGGTAGAGGTTCTCGTCGGTCCCGGCGGTGGTGAGGGTGAGGATGCGGGTCGTATCGCCCAGCGCCGCAACCCGTTCGACGGTCGCGTCGTCGAGGCCGGGCATATCGAGGTCCACAATGGCGACATCGGGTCGCAGCCGGTGCATCTCCCGGACGGCCGCGGCGCCGTCGCCGACCTCCGCGACGCACCGAAGGTCGGGCTGGGCGCCGATCACCGCGCGCAGCCCCGAGCGGAACACGATGTGATCGCCCGCGAGCAGCACGGAGATCGCCGCCTGCCGCGCGGCGGCGGGCTCCGCGGTGTCGCCGCGGGCGGGGAGCTGCGTGTCGGCGGCGGCGGAGCCCATCGACAGCATCACGGCGGCGATCGCGAGCACCAGCGACGACACCACCCGAAGCAGCGGGCGCGGCGATGGAGTCGTGGTCATGGTCACCGATCGTATGGGGTCCGGCGCAGGAATCCCGAGTAGTTTCTGTGCAGCAGTTGGCTTTCGAGCTGTTTCAGCGTGTCCAGGCCGACGCTCACCACGATCAGCACCGAGGTACCGCCGAAGGCGAGGCTCTGCGACGCGCCCGTGCCGCCGACGGGCAGCAGGTTCGGCAGCACGGCGACGACGCCGAGATACACGGCCCCCGGCAAGGTGATCCGGCTGAGCACAAAGGCCAGGTGGTCCGAGGTCGCCGTGCCGGGCCGATAGCCGGGCAGGAACCCGCCGAACTTCTTCATCTCCTCCGCGCGCTCGTCCGGAGCGAAGGTGATCGCGACATAGAAGTACGTGAAGAACACGATCAGCACGAAATAGACCGCGACATGAACCGGATTGCCCGGATTGACCAGATATGTCTGGAGTATCTCCTGCCACCGGGACGGAGCGCTCGACCCCGGGACCGACTTCGCGATCAGACCGGGCACCGACAGCAGCGAGGAGGCGAAGATGACCGGCACGACACCGGCCTGATTGACCTTCAGCGGCAGATACGTCGACGCGCCGCCGTACATCCGGCGGCCCACCACGCGCCTGGCGTACTGCACCGGAATCCGGCGCTGGCCCTGCTCGACGAACACCACGCCCACGATCACCAGCACCACCGCGACGCAGACCGCCGCGAAGACCACCCCGCCCTCGGCATCCAGAATCGCCTTGCCCTGACCCGGGATTCGCGCCGCGATACCCGCGAAGATCAACAGCGACATGCCGTTGCCGATCCCGCGCTCGCTGATCAACTCCCCGAACCACATGACCAGCGCCGCACCGGCGGTCAGCACCAGCACGGCGACGATCATCCCGAACGGCGAACGATCGGCCAGCACCTCCCGGTGGCATCCGCGCGGCAACAGGCCCCGCCCGGCCAGCGCCACCACCGTCGACGCCTGCAACACCGCCAGCGCGACCGACAGATACCGGGTGTACTGGGTGATCCGGGCCTGCCCGGGCTCGCCCTCCTTGCGCAGCCGCTCGAACCGCGGGATCACCACCGTCAGCAACTGGGTGATGATGCTCGCGGTGATGTACGGCGCGACACCGATCGCGAACACCGACAATTGCAGCAGCGCCCCGCCGGAGAGCATGCCGATGAGCTGGTAGATCCCGGCCGAATCGCCCCCGGCGGCGGTGTCGAGACAGGCACGCAGCGCGGCGTGGTCGACCCCGGGCGCGGGGACCGCCGCCCCGAGCCGCGACAGCGCGAGCACACCCAGCGTCAGGAGAATCTTCCGCCGTAGGTCGGGGGTCCGCAGGGCCACTACGAGGGCGGAGAGCACGCATCCTCCTGATGAACAATGCTGGGAGACAGGCGAATCACGCCTCGACGCTACGGAGTGTCCACGGCGGCACACGTCGGTCGCGAGTCGGATTTCGATCTCCCCCGATGGAGGGAAACCCGCTGTTCGGATGGCATAAGCCCGGCCCTCGCCTACTATTTGGGAGTGGAGTCGACGCAATTGCTGGTCGTCGAGGACGATCCGGACATAGGTGTCGAACTGCGCGACGCGCTGGTCGGTCACGGGTATGTCGTGGAGTGGGTGCAGACGGCCGCGGAGGCCGAGGCGGCGGTGGCACGGTGTCGGCCCGACCTGATCCTGCTCGATCTCGGCCTGCCCGACCGCGACGGCGTGGAACTGTGCCGCAGGCTGCGCACCGAGCTGGTCACCAGCGTGATCGTCGTACTCACCGCCCGCACGCAGGAATTCGAGATCGTGGTCGCCCTCGACGCGGGCGCCGACGACTACCTGACCAAGCCGATCCGGCTCACCGAACTGTTCGCCCGCCTGCGCGCGCACCTGCGGCGCCGCTCGGCCGTCGCCAATCCCGAACCGCTCGAGGCGGGCGATCTGCGCGTCGACCCGTACGCCCGGCGCGCCTGGGTCGGCGACGGCGAGCTGGCCCTGCGACCCAAGGAATTCGACCTGCTGTATCTTCTGGTCGAGCACATCGGCGAGGTGGTCACCCGCGACACCCTCATGACGATGATCTGGGACCAGCACTGGCACGGCTCGACCAAGACGCTGGATGTGCACGTCTCCGCATTGCGCCGCAAGCTCGCCGAACACGGCGAGGATCCGTATCGCATATCGACCGTGCGCAGCCGCGGATACCGGCTCGAACGCGGCTGAATTCACGAAACCCGGCCCCGCGCCGAAGGGTAAGCGCGAGTTTTGCCTTGGGCTAGCCTTCCGATAACCATCCAGCTCTTAGCCTTGAAGTGGGACGTCACACAACGAGGTGGGACCTCCCGATCGCCGAATCATCGGCAGCAGGTGGAAGAATGCCAAGGAGCTGCACAATGGGCTATGGAAACGCGCTTCGTACCGATATCAACCACGACAATATCACTCCCCTCATCGGTATCTACGACATGTACTCGGCGTCGCTGGCCGCGGAACACTACGACGGAATGTTCGTGTCGGGCTTCGGCTTTGCCGCCTCCTACTACGGGCTGCCCGATATCGGCTTCATCGCCTGGCCGGACATCGTCGGCTTCGTGCAGCGGCTGCGGCTGGCATTCCCGAAGCAGCATCTGCTGGTCGACATCGACGACGGCTATGTCGACCCCGAGGTGGCCTGCCATGTGGTGACGCACCTGGAGGCCATCGGCGCCTCCGGTGTCATTCTCGAGGATCAGAAGCGGCCGCGGCGCTGCGGGCACGTATCCGGTAAGCAGATCCTGCCGCTGGACGAGTATCTGGAGAAGCTGAACCTGGTGTTGCAGAGCCGCTCGGATCTGGTGGTCGTGGCGCGCACCGATGCCACCGAGGAGTCGGAGATCCTCTACCGCGCCGCCGCCCTGGCCGACACCGACGCGGATGTGCTGCTGGTGGACGGGGTGCGCAGCGTCGAGTGGATTCGCAAAGTGCGCGGCGTCATCGGGGACAAGCCGCTGCTGTTCAACCAGATCGCGGGCGGCCTGTCGCCGCGGCTGTCGCTGCCGGAACTGCAGGACCTCGGCGTGAATGTGGCGATCTACTCCACGCCGTGCCTGTTCGCGGCGCACACCGCCATCACCGACGCGCTGATCAACCTGCGCGTCAACGACGGCCGGCTGCCCGAGCACAGCGCCGACAGCGTCGGTGTGGCCAGTTCACTGGCCCTGGTGGAGCGCAACCTCGCCCGGCACCACGTGCCGGACCGGCTCACGGCGTCGCGGATCTGACCCACCCGCTCCCCGGCCCGGCCCGGCCCCGCGCCGGGCCGGGTCGGTGGCGCCGATACGGAGGTTTTCATGAATACCCCACTCGAAAGCCCGTTCACCGCAACCCTGGACATCAAGGATCTGCTCGAGGATTACTTCGATGTGCTCTATTTTCACGATCTGACGCTGTTCGATCACGTATTCCACCCCGCCGCCGTGGTGTACACCGTGCAGGACGGTGTGGTCGCGATGCGGTCGGCGGACGAATATCGGCAGGTATTGCAGAGCCGCCGGTCGCCGTCCTCGGTGCGGGCCGACCGCGACGACGTGATCCTGTCGATCGAATTGCTGTCGCCCGAATCGGCCACGGCGAGAACGCGGGTGTGTTTGTTCGGCGTTTTCGTCGAGGAGTATCTGACCGTGCTGCTGACCGGCGGTCGGTGGACCGTCATGACCAAGTTGTACCATCCGTGCCGCGGCGTGTACGACCCCAAATTCGCGGCCACCGGATAGCGATCGGAGTCCCATGTCTCACGATGCCCTCGCCCGCACGATCGATGACGACACTTTCGCTTCCCGCCTCAATCGCCTGTTCGACACCGCAGGTTTGCCGGGAATTCAACTGCGCACCAAGGAGGTCGGCCGCGCATTGCGCGCGAACGGCCTGCCCATCTCGGATCTATATCTGTTACAGTTACGCACCGGCACTCGCACCGATCCGTCGCCCGCGACAGTGTCGGCATTGGCTCGGTACTTCGGCGTCGCTCCGGAGTACTTCCCGGCAATCGAGCCGGACCCCATCACCGACAGCAAGAATATCGATCGACATACCGTCACACTGCTGGGATGTGCGGAACTACAGCGGCTGCTGCTCGCGGCCTGCGATTTGTCGGGTGCCGCACAGGAATTGCTCGCCGCGATGGCCGCGGACCTGCACAACTTCGAGTACGCGCGCACTGCCGAGGTAGCTCCGGTGTGATCGCACGGCGGATTCCGCCGCCCGATCGCGTGCGGTCGAAGGAGTGGAGGAGACGCACATGGCTGAGGTCACGACATCGGCTGTGCCGCAGGGCCGCTCGCTTCGGGCCCGGATTCAGACCGCCATCGTCGCGGTCACTGTGCTGTCGGTGGCGCTGTTCGTCGGTCCGCTGGCCACCTCCATCCAGCGCGTGCATCGCACCAACGCGGTCACCGAGTTGCAGCGCGACGCCTTCCGGGTCGCCTCGGTCGTGCCCGATACCGTGGGGTCGGATGTGACCGTCGGGTATCTGCTGCCGGATCTGCCGGAGGATCGCACGGTCGGCATCTACAGCACCGACGGCCAGCTGCTGCGGGAGCGGGGTCCGATGATGTCCACGGTGGCCGCCGCCGCGGCCGACGGCCGCACCCACGCCCGGGAGGAGGGTGCGGATCTGGCGGTCTCGGCTCCGGTGCCGTCGGAACGTTCGGTGGCGGCCACGGTGCGGGTGTCCATCCCCTACGACCAGGTGCTGGGCAATACCCGGCGGGCGTGGATGCTCATGGCGCTGCTGGGGGTGGCCGCGATCGGCCTGGCCGTGCTGCTGGCGCGGTACGAGGGGCGGCGGATCGCCGAACCGCTGGAGCGGCTGACCGAGTCGGCGCGGGCGCTCGGGGACGGTGATTTCACCATTCACCCCGAGAGTTCCCGCATCATCGAGGCCGACGCCCTCGGGCGGACGCTCGAGGGCGCGGCCGGGCGGCTGAAGCGGTTGCTGGACCGCGAGCGCGCCTTCAGCACGCAGGTCTCCCATCAACTGCGCACCCCGCTCACCGCGCTGCTGCTCGGCCTGGAGTCGGCGCTGATGCGCACCGACGCCGATATGCGCAAGGCCGCCTCGGTCGCGCTGCGCCGCGGCGAACGCCTGGAGTCGACCATCGAGGACCTGTTGCGCCTGGCCCGCGAAACCGACAGTGCCACAAGGCCACCGCTGGCGGTCGCCGACCTGCTCGAGACCGTCGTCTACCACTGGCAGCCCGCCTTCGCCGAACACGGCCGCTTCCTGCGCATCGTGTGCGCCCCCGACCTCCCCCGCGTCGATGCCTCGGCCACCGCGATCCAGCACGTGGTGGAGGTCCTCATCGAAAACGCACTGGTCCACGGTGACGGCCCCACCACCGTCCACGCCCACACCGTCGCGGGCAACCTCCTCATCGAGGTCTCCGACCAGGGCCCCGGCGTCGCCGACCCCGACCGCGCCTTCGCCGCCCGCTCCCCCGACACCAACACCACCCACGGCATCGGCCTGTCCCTGGCCCGAGCCCTCGCCGAAAGCGAAGGCTGCCGCCTCATGCTCCGCCAGGCCGCACCCCCGATCTTCACCCTGCAACTGCCGCCGCGGCGTTGAGCCCGCGCCCGCCGGTGAGTTACGCGCCTGTTCCGACCCCGCCCCGCGCCCGAACCGCCTGTTTGATAAGGATTCGCCCGAAATCGGACATCAGGCCGGTTCCTCGGTGGGCGTCGTCGAGGACGTCGGTGAAGGCCGTTACGAAGCGGTCCGCGTCGCGTTCGGTGATGATCAGCGGTGGGATCAGTTTGATCACCTCCAGGTTGTCGCCCGAGACCTGGGTGAGGATGCGGTGGCGGTGGAGGAGGGCGACGACGACCATTTGGGCGAACAGGCCGACGCGGGCGGCTTGCAGTGCGGCCCAACCGGTTCGGAGTTTGAGGGAGTGCGGGCGGCCGAATTCGATGCCGATCATGAGGCCCCGGCCGCGGACGTCGGACAGCATGTCGTAGCGGGGGATGAGCGCGGACAGGCGTTCTCGCAGCGAGTCGCCGACGGCGCGGGCGTTGGCGACCACGTTTTCCTCGCGCAGCACCCGCAGGGTGGCCAGGGCCGCGGTCATGGCCTGGGCATTGGATCCGAAGCTGGCCGAGTGCACCAGCACCCGGTCCATGGACGAGTACACCTTGGCGAAGATCCAGTCCTTGCCGAGGGTGGCGCCGATCGGGATGTACCCGCCCGACAGCGCTTTGGCGGCACACACCAGATCCGGTTCCACCTCCGGTTCGTGCTGATAGGCGAAGAAGGCGCCGGTGCGGCCGATACCGGTCTGCACCTCGTCGACGATCAGCAGCGCCTTGTGCTTGTGCAGCAACCGTTGTGCGGCGGCCAGATAACCGGGTGGGGTGCCGTGCACCGTCTTGCCCTGAATGGGTTCGACGATCAGCGCGGCCACATCACCCCGGCGCAACTCGCGCTCCAGCGCCTCCAGATCGCCCAGCGGCACGGCGGTATCGGGGAGCAGCGGACCGAATCCGGACCGAAAGCTGTTCTCGCCGTTGACCGACAGCGAGCCGATCGTCAGCCCGTGGAAGGCGTGCTCGCAGTACAGAATTCGCTGCCTGCCCGTGGCGTGGCGGGCGAATTTGAGGGCGGTTTCGACGGCTTCGGTGCCGCTGTTACCGAAGAAGACCCGATCCAGATGCGGGGTGTGCGACAGCAATTGCTCGGCGGCCAGGCCGGGCAGCGGCTGGCAGTCGAACCGAACCAGGTCGGCCAGCTCGAGATCCAGCACATCGTGCAGCGCCCGCCGGACCACCGGATGATGCCGACCGAGCGCGAAGATGCCGAATCCGGCGAGCATATCCAGATATTCGCCGCCCTCGGCGTCGTACAGGTACGGCCCGCTCGCCCGCTCGTACACCCGGTCGAACCCGATGGTGTGCAGCATCCGATGCAACTGCGGATTGAGGTGGCGCTCGTGCAGCGTGTACCGTTCGTCGCCGCGCTGCTTCACCAGCGCGGCGACATCGAAATCGGCAGTGTCGTACGGTGATTCGGCAGAGGTCATGATGCGGGTAGTTCCGATTCCTCGACGAGATCGCCGGGGTCGAGGGACCGCGCGGCGGCGGGCAGCCGATCCAGGCAGGCGGCGGCGATGCCGTCGCCGGTGAGGCCGTGATCGGACAGGATGTGGTCGCGGGAGGCGTGCGGGATGAACGCGGTCGGCAGGCCGAGCGCGTGGACCCGAGCGGGCGTGCCGGTGCGGGCCGCGGCCGTGATCAGGTGGGCGCCGATGCCGTTGTCGGCGATACCGTCCTCGGCGCTGACGGCGAGCCGATGCCGCGCGGCGAGCGCGAGCAGCGCCGGTGCCAGGGGCCACACCCAGCGGGGATCCACCACCGTCACGCCGATACCGCGCTCGGTGAGCAGGTCCGCGGCCGCCAGGCACGGCGCCGCCATCGGGCCGACGGCGACCAGCAGCACATCCAGCGGAAGATGGCGACTGCGGTGCAGAATATCCATGCCGTCCATCCGCGCCAGGGCCGGAATGTCGCGTCCCGCCGTGCTTTTCGGGTAGCGCAGGAGGGTGGGCCCGGCATGGGCGACGGATTCGCGCAGCAGTTCGCGCAACCGGTCCGGGTCGCGGGGGCAGGCGATCCGCAGCTGGGGCACGCATGTCGACAGCGCCAGATCCCACATGCCGTGGTGGCTGGGCCCGTCCGGCCCGGTGATGCCCGCGCGATCCAGGACCAGCGTCACCGGAAGCTCGTGCAGGGCGATATCGAACAGCAGTTGATCGACGGCACGATTCAGGAACGTCGAATACACCGCGACGACCGGATGCATGCCCGCGGACGCGAGCCCCGCGGCGGAGGCGAGCGCGTGCTGTTCGGCGATCCCCGAATCGAACACCCGGTGCGGGGCCTGCCGCGACAGCGTGCCGAGCCCGGTCGGCAGCCGCATCGCCGCGGTCAGCGCGACCACCTCCGCACGCTCGCGGGCCAGCTCGGCGAGTTCGCGCTCGAAGACGTCGGTCCAGGTGGGCGCGGGCGGTTTCCGGGGCCGCCCGGTGGCGGGATCGATGACCCCGCACGCGTGCATGCGGTCGGCCTCGTCGGCCTCCGCGGGCGGATAACCCCGGCCCTTGGCGGTGACCGCGTGCACCAGCACCGGCCGCCGCAGCCCCGCGGCATCGCGCAGCGCGGCGCAGGCGGCCGGGATGTCGTGCCCGTCGACCGGGCCGACATAGGTGAAACCCAGTGTCTCGAACAGGTTCTCGCCGACCCGGTCGCGGCGGCGCAACCGGTCCAGATGGGTGGCGAGCGCCCCGGCGGTGGGATCGTAGGAGCGCCCGTTGTCGTTGAGCACCACCACGATCGGCCGCCGCGCGGCGCCGATATTGTTCAGCCCCTCCCACGCCACACCGCCGGTCAGGGCGCCGTCGCCGATCACGGCGACCACCGACCGATCGTGCTCGCCGCGCAGCTCGAACGCCTTCGCCACCCCGTCGGCCCAGGCGAGGCCGACCGAGGCGTGCGAGTTCTCCACCCGATCGTGCGGTGACTCCGCGCGACTCGGATATCCGGACACCCCACCGGCCTGGCGCAGCGTGCCGAATGTCGCTGCGCGCCCGGTGATCAGCTTGTGCGGATAGGTCTGATGCCCGGTGTCGAACACCACCGCGTCGTGCGGCGAACGGAACACGCGATGGATGGCGATGGTCAACTCGACCATTCCCAGCGCCGCTCCGAGATGCCCACCCGTCGCGGTGACGGTGTCGATCAGTTGTGCGCGCAGCCGCGCCGCCAGCGCGGGCAGCCGGTCGTCGGGCAGGGCGGCCAGTTCCTCGGGGCCGGAGATCGTCATCGCCTCGCCTCTCGCTAGGTGACCGCGGCCCGAATGGTTTCCCGCAGGGAGGACATCGTGGCGACCACGGCCGTCGGTTCGTACCCGCAGTGGGCCATGCAGTTGGCGCAGCGCGGATCGTTGCCGCGGCCGAACGCATCCCAGTCGGTGTCCTCGATGAGTTCCCGATACGTCGCCGCGTACCCGTCGGCGAGCAGATAGCACGGGCGCTGCCAGCCTTTCAGCGAGTAGGACGGGATCGCCCATGCCGTGCAACGGAAGTCGATCTTGCCCTCGAGGAAGTCCAGATACAGCGGAGAGTGGTTGAGCCGCCAGCGTTTCCGGCGGCCGTCGGCGAACGCCTTGGCGAACAGCTCGCGGGTCTGCTCCACACCCAGCCAGTGATCCTGGTCGGGCGCCTTCTCGTAGGCGTAGCCGGGCGAGATCTGCATGTGGTCGACCTCGAGCTCGTCGTTGAGGAAGTCGAGCACGCCGATCACGTCCTGCGGCGAATCCACGTCGAAGAAGGTGGTATTCGTCATCACCCGGAACCCGGCGGCCTTGGCCGCGCGAATGGCCGCCACCGCGGTGTCGAAGACGCCGTCCTTGCAGACCGAGGCGTCGTGCCGCTCGCGCAGCCCGTCGATGTGCACCATCCACGCGAAATTGCGGTGCGGGGCGAACTTGTGCATGTGCTTGGGCAGCAGCACGGCGTTCGTGCACAGGAACACGATCTTGTTGCGCCGCAACAGCTGTCGCACGATCTCGTCGATCTGCGGGTGCATCAGGGGCTCACCGCCCGCGATGGACACCATGGGCGCGCCGCACTCCTCGATCGCGGCGACCGCCTGCGCCACCGGCATGCGCTGGCGCAGCACGGTGTGCGGGTGCTGAATCTTGCCGCAGCCCGCGCATTTCAGGTTGCAGGCGAACAGCGGCTCCAATTCGACGATGATGGGGAACTTCTGCCGTCGCAGGAGCTTCTGTCTGGCGAGATAGGCTCCCAGACGCAGGGATTGACGGAACGGCATGGCCATTCAACTCACCTCCCGGGGCAAGTCGCGAAGCTGTACCGGGCCCAGCCCGGACAGCGCTGTCAACAGGTTGTTCATCAGATCGCCCGGCGCCGAGATGTCGGCGACGACACCGATGCGCCGGACCCCGCGCAGCCAGCGCAACTCGACCGCGCCGACGTCGTCGACCACGTGCACGCACACACCCTCGGCCGCACGGTTTTCGGCCGATCGCCGCACGTCGGGGGAGTCCGGCGCGCCGAGCACCAGCACGAGATCGGCATTATCTGCCACCTCCGGTCCGCCGAGGGTCACCTCATGATCCCCCGCGGCGGCGGACCACTGGTCCAGAACGGGCGCCGCGGCCCGCAGCGCCCGCAGCGCGAGCACGCCGCGCCACGGCGTTCCCGGGCGCAGCAGCGGTGCGTCGGGAGTGTCGACGATGGCCCGCAGCGCCACGGCCCGACCGTCGGCGGCGTCGGCCAGGAACGCCGACTCGGTGTCCACGGCGACAGCGCCGGTGTCGGCCAGGCGGGTTCGGGCCGGACCGTCGACCACGCGCTCGGCGGAGTAGATCGGGCCCAGCGTCGCCCGGAGCCCGCGCCGACGCAGCGCGGCGTGCAGCAGGGGAGCGGCCGGGCTCGGCACTACCGTTGCGGCACTGCGAATCTCGTCGGCCACGACCAGATCGCCGGGGCGCAGCGCGCGGTCCAGGGCACCGGCCACCCCCGCGATCGCGATCGGGCCCCCGGCGGGCCAGGACGGTCGCCGCGTCGGCCCGCGCCCGGTGCGCACCACCGGTGCCGATACCGTGCCCCGCAGCGCGGCGCGCTCGGAACGCAAAGGGGTGCAGACGATTCCGGGTCCGGTCATGGGGTCGGCCGCTGTCGCGCGCGGGTGTATCGGCCCAGCGCCCAGATCGGGAAGACCAGCCGGTACAGGTGGTAGTTGATGTAGAAGTCGCCCGGGAAGCCGGTGCCGGTGTAGTGGTCCTCGTCCCAGGTGCCGTCGGGGCGCTGGGTGTCGATCAGCCAGGCGACGCCGCGGTCGACGGCGGGGGAGTCCGGGTCGGCGGCCAGCAGCGCCAGCAGCGCCCACGCGGTCTGCGACGCGGTGGAAGTGCCGCGGCCGATCCACGCCGGATCGCGATAGGACCGCAGATCCTCACCCCAGCCGCCGTCGGGATTCTGATGTTCCGCCAGCCAGGCGAGGGCGGCCCGGATCGGTGTCGACCGCGGATTCATGCCGGTGGCGACGAGTGCGGGCACCGCCGCGCCGGTGCCGTAGACGTAGTTCGCGCCCCACCGCCCGAACCAGGAGCCGTCGGACTCCTGATGGTCGAGCAGCCAGCGGACCCCGCGGCGGCAGGCGGGCTCGGCGCCGCGGCCCAGCGCCGCCATCATCTCCACCACGTGCGCGGTCACATCGGCCGAGGGCGGGTCGGTGACCGCGCCGAAATCGCAGAACGGCAGCTTCATCGGCAGCGTCGAGGTGTTGTCGGCGTCGAAGGCGCCCCAGCCGCCGTCGCGGGACTGCATGCCGACCGTCCACTCCGCGGCACGGTCCACGGCGGCCGCCAGCCGCGCCGGGTCCGGATGCGACACCCGGTGCAGCGCCAGGACGATCTCGGCGGTGTCGTCGGTGTCCGGGTAGACGTCGTTGGCGAATTCGAAGGCCCAGCCGCCGGATTCGAGCCGTGGCCGCCGCACCTGCCAGTCGCCGCCGCCGGTGATCTGTTCGCCCAGCAGCCAATCGGTGGCGCGCAGCACCGCCGGGTCGTCGCCCGGCACCCCGGCGTCCAGCAGCGCGGCCACCGCCAGACCGGTGTCCCACACCGGTGACTGGCACGCCTCCAGGCGGCGCACCTCGCCGTCGGGGGTGTGCTCGCGGACGGTGAAGCCGTCCAGCCCCTCGATTCCCGCGCGGATCGCCGGATGGTCCAGCGGATAACCCAGAAGGTGCAGTGCCAGCAGCGAATACACCCACGGCGGCTGGATGCCGCCCCAGCCGCCGTCGGCCTCCTGGCGCGCCAGGATCCATTCCGCCGCGCGCCGCATCGCCAGAGTGCGCACCGGCGCAACCGGATAGCGGGCGTAGCCGTGCAGCACCGAATCCAGACGCTGGAACAGCCCGGCGAGACCGAGGATGGACTGCCGCTTCGGTCGCGGTGCGCCGCTGCGCAATTCGTTGATCCCGAACGGCAGCGGCCGGGACGGCCGCAGGGTGGAAACCACGGTCAAGGGCACGACCGTCTGGCGGGCCCAGCAGCCCCAGTCGTAGATGTTGAGCGGAAACCACGACGGCAGGAAGACGAGTTCCGGTGGCAGGTTGGGGAGTTCGTCCCAGGACCACAAACCGAACAGCGCCAACCATATTCGGGTGAACACGCGGCTGTTCTCGACACCGCCGCTGGCGCGCACGAACTCGGCGGCGGCCCGCAGGTGCGGCGCGTCGGCGGCGTCTCCGGCCAGCCGCAGCGCCACCCACGCCTCGACGGTGGTGGACAGGTCGCCGGGCCCGTCGTGGAAGGTCGCCCACGTGCCGTCGGGCCGCTGCTGGGATCGGATCCAGCGGGCCGCCGGTTCGGTCACCGCCGGGGTCGAGATGCCCAGGAACTCGCGCAGCAGCAGATCCTCGGCGTCCATGGTGACATTGGTGGCGAGTTCGCCCTTCCACCACCCCGTTTCGTGTTGCAGCGCGCGCAGGTGGCCGACCGCCGCCCCCAGGGCGTCGGTGGCCGCCGCGGCCGTGCTCTGGGTGGTGAGGTCCGGGTCTGTCGCGGTCATGCTCAAGCACTCCGTTCGATGATGAAATTCGCCAGATCGGCCAGCTCCCGGTGCGGTTCGGCGCACAGCGGGACGCTGTCGAGCGCGCGTTCGGCCGCGTGCACCCGCCGCCGCGCCTCGGCCCGCGCCCACTGCCGCCCGCCGCCGGACTCGATGAGGTCGGCGGCGGCCTGTAATTCGTCGTCGGTCGGTTCGCCGGGACCGGTCAGCAGGCGGGCCAGCTCCCGCCCGGTATCCCCACCGGCCCGCACGGTCCAGGTGACCGGCAGCGTCTTCTTGCGCGAGCGCAGATCGGAGAAGACCGGCTTGCCCGTCACCTCCGGGCGGCCCCAGATGCCGAGCAGATCGTCGACCAGCTGGAAGGCGAGCCCGATATTGCGGCCGTAGCAGCCCAGCGCCGTCACCGTGGCGGGCGGCGCGGCGGCCAGCACGCCGCCGACGACCACGCTGGCCGCCAGCAGCGCGGCGGTCTTGTTCTCCGCCATCCGCACGCATTCGTCCAGGCCGACATCGTCGCGGTGCTCGAAACCGACATCGGCGGACTGCCCGTAGATCAGGTCCCGGGTGGCGGCGCCGACCACCCGGGCCGCCGAAACCGCATGGGGGGAACCGGAATCCAGTAGCACCTCGTGGGCGAGGGAAAGCATGGCGTCGCCCGCCAGGATCGCGATCGCGTCGCCCCACACCGCCCACACCGTCGGCCGGTGCCGGCGGGTGGCGTCGCGGTCCATCAGGTCGTCGTGCACCAGCGAGAAGTTGTGCACCAGTTCGACCGCGACCGCGCCCGGCACCGCGCACGCCTCGTCGCCACCGGCCGCGGCCGCGGCGAGCAGCGCCAGCCGGGAGCGAATGGACTTGCCCCCGTTGGCCGAGACGGGATTGCCGTGCTCGTCGCACCAGCCGAGGTGATAGGCGACCACCGGGCGGATGGTGTCGTCGAGCTGGGTCACCGCCCGATGTAGCGCGGAACGCACCGCGTTGTGGCCGGAATCGACTCCCGAAAGGGCAGTGACCGTCATCGGAACACCTCCGAGATGGGTGTGCTGGAGTTGTCGGAAATAGCCGGGACATCCGAAACCAGGTGGGCCGCCGCGGATTCGCCGCTGCGCACCGCGCCCTCCATGGTCGCGGGCCAGCCGGTGTCGGTCCAGGCGCCCGCGAGATACAGACCGGGCAGCGCGGTCCGGGGGCCGGGACGCAGGCGGGCCGTCCCCGGGGCCGGGCGGAACGTGGCGTGGCGTTCGCGGGTGACGAAGAACTCGCGCACCCGGGCCGCGCGGGCGGCGGGCAGCAGGCGGTGCAGCGCGGGCAGGAACCGTTCCCGCAGTTCGGCGGTCGGGCGATCGATGAACTCGTCGGCGGCCGACACCGAGATCGCCAGGTATTGCCCGTCGTCCAGGCCCGACGCGGGCGTGCGGTCGAACACCCACTGCGCGGCGGTGCCGACGCCCGCGCGGAACGGCTCGGGCAGCACCGGCCGGTCGTAGACCACGTGCACATTGACGATCGGTGAGTGCCCCAGCGCGGCAGCCCAATCCGGCGGCAGGTCGACCGCGCCCGCCGGGAGCAGCGCGGCCGCCGCCTCGTGCGGGACGGCCAGCACCACGGCGTCCACCTCGGTCGCTATGCCGTCGGCGACCACCGTCCACCCGGTCGGCGTCCGCTCCAGCGCGGTGACCTTGGCGCCCGTGCGCACGGTGGCGCCCGCCGCCGTCAGCGCCGACCGGGCGGCGTCGCCGTGCAACCGGCGCAGCGGAATTCGCGACCAGCCGATGTCGGCGGCATCGGCCCGGGTGAGCAGGCCGATCTGAAAGACCGTGGCGGCCAACGCGAGCGACGCGTCGTCGGCGTGGGCGTTGAGGGTCGCGATGCCGACCAGATCCCACAGGCTGTCGATGGTGGCCCGCCGCTGCCCGTGCGCGCGCAGCCAGTCGCCGAAACTCACGGTGTCGGTGCGCGGGTCGGTGACATCGACCGCGCGCAGGGCCAGCGCGGCCCGCACGAAGCGCGCCCGGTCCGCGGCGGACAGCCACGGATAGCGCAGCAGGGCCCAGCCCAGATGCAGGGGAGCGGGCAGCGGCAGTCGGCGCAGCCGCCCCGCCGTGTCCGCGTCGTGCACCGGAATGTCCAGCCGCCGTTGCAGATGCACGTCGTTCTCGACGCCGAGCCGGGCCAGCAGCGCCCGATATCGGGTGCAGCAGCGCAGGAAGACGTGCTGGCCGTTGTCCACCCACAGCCCGTCGCGGCTGAACGAGTAGGTCAATCCGCCCAGCCACGACCGCGATTCGAAGAGCGTGACCGGACAGCGCGCGTCCGCGCAGCCGAGGGCGGCGGTGATACCGGCGAGTCCGCCACCGATCACCGCTACCCGAGGCCCGAGGGCGGGCGTGCCCGTGCCCGCAATCACGGCTTGCGCCCCCGTGTCGAGCGGGACCGGCCCGCGGACGGTTTCAGCAGCAGGGCGGCGCTGGCGAGCGCCGCCACCGAGCGCCGCACGCCCGCCGGGAGTCTGCGCAGCGCCGCCGGGTCGGCCACCGCCGCCGAACTCCGCAGCAGCGCACCGGAAGCCACGCCGGTCTTGGCCCACCCGGACAGCGACAGCCGCCGGTCGTACACGGCCACCGGATTCGCCAGGATGCGCGCGTTCAGCTGCCGATAGATGCCCGCCATCGCCGCGCAGCACGCGGCGCTGCGGGAGTCCAGCTCCGGAATGAGCCGCAGCCCCAGGCAATACCAGTTCTCGGCCCGCTCGGCGGCATGGCGGATCAGCGCGGCCAGCCGCCCGTCCGGATCGTGCAGCGCCCCACCGGCATCCAGCTTCAGCTCGACCCCGAACCGTTCCAGCTCGGCGCGCGGCAGATACACCCGGCCGTTCATCAGGTCCTCCCGGATGTCGCGCAGAATATTGGTCTGCTGCAACGCGATTCCGAGCTGGTCGGCGAACAGCGGGGCCCGCGGGTCGGTGCCGGCGCCGAACACCGACAGGCACAGCCGCCCGACCGTGCCCGCGACACACCGGCAGTAGCTGGTGAGTTCGGCGAAATCCTGGTATTCGACGCCGTCGAGATCCATCTGCACGCCGTCGATCAGCTCGTCGAACGCCGAGATCGGCACCGGATAGCGGCGCGCGGCGTCGGCCAGCGCCGTGCGGACCGGGTCGTCGGCGGTATCGGGGTCGTGCAGTGACTTGCGCACCGCCGCAAGCGCTTCGGTCTTGGCGCCCGGCGCCAGGTCGCCGTCGCCGATATCGTCGATCCGCCGGGCCATCGCGTACAGCGCGCACAGCGCCGCCCGCTTGTCGGGGGGCAGCAGCCGGATGCCGTAGTAGAAGTTCTTCGCCGCGGTACGCGTGATCTCCTCGCAGGCGACGTAGGCGTCGCGCACGGTGGTGTTGTTCATCGAGTTGTCACCCTCCTGTGGTGGGCGAGCAGGGACACCATCGACCGGACGAGATCGGCCCGGCGCGGCGCGGTCGGCTCGTGCCACACATCGCCGCCCGCGGCCCGCAGCGCCCGGACCGTCGCGTAGCCACCCGCCACATATCCGGCGACGGCGACCCTCGCCCAGCCGGTCAGCCGCCCCACCAGCTCCGATCCCTCGTCCAGCAGCGCCGCGGACCGATCCACCTGCCGCAGCACCGCGGCCCGGCTGCCGTGACCGGTTCCGGACACCAGATCGGCTGCGGTGACACCGAATTCGGCGAGATCGTCCTGCGGCAGATAGACGCGCCCGGCGGCGAGATCCTCGGCGACGTCCTGACAGTGCTCGAGCACCTGCAATGCCGAACACACCCGATCCGACAGGGCCTCGTTGCGCGGGGTGGACTGATCGAACACCTCGAGCACGAGGCGTCCGATCGGGTCGGCGGACAGTCGGCAGTAGCCCAGCAGATCCTCGAACGTCGCGTAGCGGCGCACGCGCTGATCCATCAGGTTGGCCTCGATCAGCCGCCGGAACGGCTCCTGCGCCAGATCGCAGTCGGCGACCGTCGAGGTCAACGCCCGCAGTACCGGATGCCGCGGCTCGTCTCCTGCCCAGACCCGCGCCAGATCGGCGCGGAACTCGAGCAGCCGCGCCGTGCGATCGCCCGGCGCGCGGTCGCCGATGTCATCGATCGTGCGCACCACCGCATACACTGCGTGCAGGTGGCGGCGGGGTTCGCGCGGCAGCCATCGCAGCGCTACCGGGAAGTTCTCACCGTGTTCTCGGGCCCGCAACTCACGGGTCCCGACTGGGGCGCCCATCTCTCGATGATGACCGGGAACCCGGGGTCAAATCTTCAACCGGTCGAGTGATTTTGAACGTCCGTTTTTATCACGAGGTGATAATGGGGACCGGAGGAATTCGGATGAACGACTCTCAGGTTGCATCCCCGGAGACAAGGGCGGCCCTCGAGTGCCTCGCGCGGGAACTCGAGGCCACGATGCCGAATCTGCTCGACGAGGTGCGCGATCTCCTCGCCCACGAGTGGCAGGACTTCGCCCAGTTCCTCGACGAGCACCACCCCGAGGTCGACGAGGCGGCCGTGCTGTTCGTGCACCGGCTGCTCGATATGGCCGAGCGCCGTCCCGCGTGCGGCCGCGAACATCGGCAGACCCGGCTGGTGTTCGAACAGATCGGGCGGCAACAGTTCGAGGACGGCGGCGAGCTGTCGGATCTGCTCAGCGCCTATCAGGTCGGTGCGCGCGCCGCGTGGCGGCACGTGGCCGAGAGCGCGCTGCGGATCGGGCTCGGCCCGCACCTGCTGGCCGCGCTGGCCGAGGCGGTGTTCGCCTTCGTCGACGAGTTCTCCACCGCCTCGGCGCACGGCTATGTGTTGGAGCAGGCGTCCTCCAGCGCGGCGCGGGCGCATCGCCGCGAGGAACTGGCCGAGCTGCTGCTGTCGGGCCGCTCCGACAAGGTCGGCCTGGACTCGGCGGCCGAACGCGCGGGCTGGCCGCTACCGGCCACCGCGGCCGTGGTGCTGGCCGATCCCGCCGACACCGCGGCGAGCGCGGCGGTCGAGGGGCTGGACATGAACACCCTGCCCATCCGCCTGCCCAATCTGACCGGTGTCATCGTGCCGGGCCTGGTCACCGGGGAGCGCGGCCGCCGCCTCACCGCCGCCCTGGACGGCCACGCCGTGGTGATCGGAAAATCGCTGACGCTGGATCTGCTACCCGCCGGACTCCACATCGCCCGCACCGCACTGGATCTGCGTCGGGCCGGGGTCCTCGTCGACAGCCCCGTCCACGTCGGCGAGCACCTGGACACCGTGATCGCCAACCGCGACCAGCGCCTGCTCTCCCTGCTGCGCGACGACGTTCTGCAACCGCTGCAATCGATTCCGCCGGGCACGCGGGACCGGCTCGTCGAGACCCTGCGCTGCTGGCTGTGGAATATGGGGGATCGACAGGCGATGGCCCACGAGTTGCACATCCACCCGCAGACCGTCCGCTACCGCCTGGGTCGCCTCCAGGAACTGTTCGGTGGCCGCCTCGACGAGCCCCACGAGCGCGCCCGCCTGTTCCTGGTGCTGGCCTGGAGCATGCCCCACGCCCGGCCGAAAACGCCGCTGGCGCAACGAACGAACGGCCACAACGGTACCGACCTGTATCGGCGCTAGCCGTCGCCTCGGATGCTGTACAGCGCACCGACTCCGGTCGCCAGCGCCGACGATGTTCCGGCGATGGTCCACCCCACCGGGCCGAGCGGGCGGCAGCCGAAGTAGGTGCACACGCCCGGCGTCATGACCACGGCGGCGAGGACCGCGCCGCTGGCCGCGGTCGTCACCCACACCAGCGGGCTGCGGTATCCGGCCAGCAGGGTCTGGCCCAGCTGGGTGCCGATCAGCGCGACCAGTCCGATGGTGGCGGCGCGCCGTGTGGTTCCGGTGTAGCGGCCGATCGTCCAGGCGGTGGTCGCACCGATCGTGGTGACCGTCGCGCGGACCGCGATCGCCCGGAACAGGTCCGCGCCGAGATCGGCGGGTGGCCGGGCGGCGAGTTCGGTGGCCAGCTCCGCCACCCGGCGATCGTGATCGTCGGCGCCGGTGGCGCCGGACCGATCGTCGGGCGACAGCGCGACCGCCATCGCCGGGAACATGTCGGTGAGCATATTGACCAGCAGGAATTGCCGGGTTCCCAGCGGCGCCCGGCCCGACAGCGCGGTGCCGAGGACGGTGAAGGCGACCTCCCCCGCATTGCCGCCGACCAGCACGCCGACCGCGTCGGTGATGCGCTGCCACATGCCGCGGCCCTCGGTCAGCGCCGCCAGCAGCGCGATCGGATCCGGATCGGTGAGGACCAGATCGGCGGCATTGCGGGCGGCGGTGGATCCGCGTGCGGCGATGCCGATTCCGATGTCCGCGGTGCGGATGGCCGCGGCGTCGTTGCCGCCGTCACCGGCCATGGCCACCACCCGGCCCGCCCGCTGCAAGGCGGTGACTATCCGCACCTTCTGGCGCGGGCCGACGCGGGCGAAAACCCTGCTGCGGGCGATGAGTTCGGTCTGCGCGGTATCGTCGAGGCCGTCGAGATCGCTTCCGGTGGTGACCGTTTCGGCATCGATACCGAGCTGCCGGGCGACGGCGGCGGCGGTCACCGGATGGTCGCCGGTGATGATGCGGACGTCGATATTGTTGTGGCGCAGGGCATTCACCAAGGGAGCGGCCTGCGGCCGCGGGGTATCGGCGAGACCGATGAAGCCCACCAGCGTCAGGTGCTCCACGGCGTCCTCGATGTCCTCCGGTGGTTGCCGCAGCTCCCGCCGGGCCACCACCAGCACCCGCAAACCCTGGTCGGCGAGGTCGTGGACCACCCGTTCGGCGCGGTCGCGGTCGTTGTCGGACATCGGGATACCGGACTCGTCGGCGCGCTGGCGCCGGGTGCAGCGGGCCAGCACCACCTCCGGCGCGCCCTTGACCACCAGGCGCAGCCGGCGCGGCACCCGGCCGAGCGCGGCGGCGTATCCGCGGTCGGATTCGAACGGGATCTCCTCGACGGTCGACCATCGCTCGTCGTCGGGCAGCGTGCTGTGGGCCGCGTCGAGCACGGCGCGGTCGGTGGCGTGCACGACCGGCCCGTCGGGGTCGGGGCAGGCTCGGGCCGCCTCCCGCAGCAGATGCCGGGCGTGCGGATCGTCGTCGTGCGGCGACCACTGCCGGGTGAGGTCGGCCAGGGCGGTCAATTGCAGGCGGCCCCGGGTCAGGGTGCCCGTCTTGTCGAAGCAGATGGTGTCGACCCGGCCCAGGGCCTCGACGGTGCGGCTGGAGCGGACCAGCACGCCGCGGCGCGACAGCCGGCGCGCGGCGGCGAGCTGGGCGACCGTGGCGACGAGCGGAAGCCCTTCGGGCACAGCCGCTGTCGCCACCGCCACGCCGCCCGCGATCGCGTCGCGCAGGCGCCGGCTGCGCAGCCAGGACAGGGCGGTGACGGCCGACCCGCCCGCCACCGTCAACGGCAGCGCCCGCTCGGTCAGATGCCGCAGCTGCGCCTGCACGCCCCCGAGCGACGGCGGGACGGCGGATGCCGCGGCGCGCTGGATCTCGGTCTCGCCGCCGACCGCGACCACGACCGCCAGGGCGCACCCGTTGACGACGGTGCTGCCCTCGAAAACCATGCAGTGCCGGTCGCCCAGGTCGGCCCCCGGCGCGGGGGCCGGATGCTTGTCGACGGTCACCGACTCGCCGGTGAGGGCCGACTCGTCCATCTCCAGATCCTCGACATGCAGCAGCCGGGCGTCGACGGGCACGACATCACCGGCGCGCAGCACGATCAGGTCGCCGACGCGAAGCCGATCGGCGGGCACGCGTTCCTCGTCATCCTCCTCGATGACGCCCGCCCGCGCCGCCCGATCGACGCGACGGCCGGTGATCACCTCGGCGCGCAACAGCCGTCCCAGTGCCGTTTCCGCGCGTTGCCGCTGTAGCGCCGAGGCCGTGGCGTTCACGGTCATGACCGAGCCGACGAGGATGGCGTCGGTGGGTGATCCGAGGATGGCCGAGGCGGCGGCCCCGACGGCCAGCACCGGGGTGAGCGGATCGGTCAACTCCTGCCGCAGTTGCGCGGCGAAGTGGGCGGTCGGCGCGAGCGTGTGCGCGAGCCGGTCGAGCACGGTGCCGGGGCGATGGTCCGGGGGAGGGGCGGGTGGACCCGGGTCCGGTAGCAGTGCCAGCACATCCTCGGATTCCATGGCATGCCAGGGCAACAGCGGAGTCCGGGTGGTTTCGAGTTCGGTGCGCCCGGCCTGCCACGCCGACGCCGCGCCGGAGAACAGCCCGGCGAATTGCGCCGCGGTGACCGGCCATCGGCCGCGCCGCCGCGGCGCCGTGACGAACAGCAGACCGCCCAGCGCGCACGCCGACAGGGCCAGCACCCGGCCGCGTTCGCTGGCCCGGCGGGCGGGTTCGATCATGGCGAGCAGGCGGTGCACCTGGTCGAGATCGCGGCAGAGCGCGTCGGCGCTCCACGGGATGTGCCGGGTGCTCGGCCCGATCAGCCCGATCCCGGCATCGGCGGCGGCGAGCGCCCGGTGCGCGCGCGTGGACAGCATCGCCACGGTGTGGCCCTCGCGCTGTAGGCCTCGCACCAGGTGCCGCACCGAGCGGCCGCTCTGCACGAATTCGTCGGCGAGCGACCGCAATTGGGTGCTGTTGTCCCTGCCGAGCAGCACCACCCGCAGCCCGGCCCGCCGGGCCGCGGTCAGCACCGCCGGTGTGCGCGAATCGAGTTCGTGCCCGACCAGCACCCGGCCGACGACCTGTCCGGATACGCTCACCTTCCGCCACGACGGGGCCCGCTGCTGCTTCCCCGGCGCGGGATGCAACCTGATCTGCGCCGAATCATCGCTGTCTGCACCGGGATTCGAGGCATACCAGGACAGGGCGTGCTGCCCCGCGCTCCAGACCCGGGCCACCGGCCAGCCGCCCTCGACGGTGTCGGCATCCAGCACCAGTCGGCGCTCGCCCAGCAGGGTTTCCTCGTCGGCCACGAGGACGTCGAGCCGGTCCAGGCGGCGCCATACCGACGGATCCAGCGTCACCACACCGGCATTCGACAACTGGATGGCCGCGACCGCGGCGTAGCACTCCCGGCTGGTCCGTGCCGCCTTCGGCGCGCCGAGCGCCAATGCGGAGGCGGCGTCGTCGAATCCGCGCCCGATCACCGCCGTGATCATGCCCGCCAGCGCGCCCGTGGTCGCCTCGTCGGCGCTGCGTTCGACCGGACCGGGCGGCAGCTCCAGCGGACGCGCCTCGACGGGCAGCGGCTCGACGATCTGCCGGTCGCGCCGGTGCACGAGCTCGGCCTCCCAGCGCCGCCAGCCCAGATGCCGCGCACCGGCCTCGGCCAGGATCAGCGTGCGCAGCGCCGCGTCGGCGAGCAGGCTGCCGACATCCTCGCCCGCGGTCTGCCCGATCGCGTTGGCCGCGGTCAACAGCAGGTCGGTGCGCGGCCGCCCGATCCGGGCCTCCAGCAGGTCCCGCACCCGCGGCTGGGTATCGGCCAATGCCGCTGCGGCAGCGACGAATTCCAGCGGGCCGCGCTGCTTGGGCACCATCGCGCCCGCGGCGGCCAGCATCGCACCGGCCACGTCCGCGGTCAGCGAAATCGCCGCGGACAGCACCGGTTCCAGGTCCGCCGGATGCGTCGCGGCCGGATCCCAGTCGAGCTCGTCGACGCCGATGTCGCGCTCGGCCTCCTCGACGGCGGTGATCGCGCATTCGGAATCGGCGCCCTCGTCCAGGGCGACCGTCACGTGACCGGTCACCGCGTTGATCTGCCAGTCGCGCACCCCGTCGCACCGCCCCAGCTGCTGCTGCACGGCCATGGCCACATCGGTGCCGCGCGCGGACGCCAGCCCGTGCACCTCGATCAGCGTATGTTCCCCCACGGTGGCGACCCGGCGCTCGCGGTGCAACTGCGGATCGGCCAGGGCGCCCAGCTCCCGCCGCAACTGCTCGACGGTCACCGAGGCCGCGTCCCACCGGGACCGGGCCGACCGGACCCCGGCCTCGGCGGCCCGCACCGGCAGCGCGGCCGAATCGACGACCAGCGATACCGCTGCATCGGCCATCAGCCCTGCCCCGGAACGCACCACCCGCGATGCCGCTCCGACCATCTCCCCGAGCACCTGTCACCTCCATGCGCCGTCGTCCCCCGTCTGAGGGCGCACTACCCGCCGACGCGGGGTTCAACCGGATCTTCGGCGGCTCGGTGCCCATACACTTTGACCTGTTGACGATTTCGCCCTGCGATCCGAGGAGATCAACACAATGAGAATTGGTATCGGACTGCCGAATCAGGTTCGCGACGTGCGCTCGTCGGTCATCCCGGCGTGGGCGGAACGGGCCGAGAAGGCGGGGTTCGTCAGCCTGGGCACCGTCGGCCGCCACGCGTATCCGGGTGTCGCGGACACCGTGGCCCTCGCCGCGGCCGCCGCCGTGACCAGCAGGGCCGAACTGATCACCGGCGTGCTGCTCGGCCCCACGTGGCCCGCCCCGCTGCTGGCCAAGGAGCTCGCCGGTATCGACGGCGTCTCCGGTGGCCGGTTGACCGTCGGGCTGGGTGTCGGCGGGCGCGAGGACGACTTCGTCGCCGACGGGTACGGCCCGCGCGGCCGGGGCGCGCGATTCGATCGCGACCTCGAGGTGTATCGCTCGGTCTGGCAGGGCGAACCGGTCGGCGGCGGCCCGAATGCGGCTGTGCCGCAAGGCACTCGGCAGATTCCCATGCTGTTCGGTGGCTTCGCACCGGCCGCGCTGGACCGCATGGCGCGCTGGGGCGAGGGCTACGTGGGCGGCTCCATGCCCGCGCAGTTCGTGAGCCCGACCTACGACGCGGCGCGGGACGCATGGCAGCGGGCGGGCCGCGACGGCGAACCGCGACTGGTCGCCCTGGTCTACTTCGCCCTCGCCGACGGCGACGCGGGCAAGCGGAACGTCCACGACTACTACACCGCCACCGGTGAGGAGATGGCCACCCAGATCTCCGCCGCGGTGTGCGACTCGCCCGCGAAGCTCGAGGAGGCCCGGTCGTCGTTCGCCGACATCGGCGCCACCGACATCGTCTTCAACCCCGCCACCGACGACATCGACGACATCGCTCGCCTCGCCGACGTCGTCCTCTGACCGACCCGAAGGGAGAGCGCATGCTACCACCGGTCTCACTGTCGGAGGCGGAACGCGCCGCGGTGCGCGAGCTCGCGCGATTCCCCTTGCTGGACGCGGTTTTCGGGCGGCGGTCGCGCCGATTCCCGCTGGGCGGTCGGATTCCGGGCGGGCCGCTGGCATACACCAGCCGGCACGAGGCGCAGCCGCTCAGCGATGTCGAGCGTGCGCTGGTGCTGAATATCGTTGCGGGAGTGACGGGTTGGCATCACGCGATCAGCCATCATCCGGGGTACGCGCCCGCGCTGCCCAACTACAGCGGATCGGCGGCGGGGCGGACGTTTCCCTCCGCCGCCGGTTTCCACACCGCCGAATTCTTCTTCACCGATGACTCGGGCACCTATTTCCTGCCGACCCGCGACGCGACCCCGGACACCGCGGGCGTGGCGCACGAGCCGGAAACCGTGGAGGCCGAGCTCAATACGCTGCTGCGCCGGGTGCGGAAGCTGAGCGACGAGCGGATTCACATTCCGCGGCGCGAGCCCTACCTCGAGGGCCACAACACCTGGATCGCCAACCATCCCGGCTCGCTGCTGGTGATCCCGGTCGCCGACATCGCCCAGCACACCCTGCTGAACCTGATGTTCTTCGCCCAGAACGGCTATGTCGTCTACGACGACATCAACGACCGCCCGATTCCCGGCATCGAGCGCTATCGGGACCTGGCCCGCGTCGACGATCCGCTTCCGCTGTCGTTCCTCGACCAGTACTCGCTGACCGAGGCCACCGCCGAGCTCATGACCGCCGCCTACAACGGCCATCTGCTGCTGGGCGCAATGGGTTTGGGCGGCTGGACCTTCGACGGCATCGACCGCCTCACCGTCCTCGGCGCCTCCGGCGACCCCGAGGTCGGGGGCCTCGGCTTCCGCTACGACACCGATCCGCGCTGGGCGCTGCCGAATCCCACCGGGCTACCCGGCGTTTTCGAGGCATTCTGCCGCCCGCACCACGCCTCGATGGCCGACGCCGTCGCCGCCCTGACCGACCGAAAATTCGGCCTCGGCGGCCCCTTCCACCCCGCGACCCCCGGCCCCTGGGCGGATTCGCCCGCGGTCCGTTCCGCCGCGGCCCCGCACACCCCGCGCTTCCAGGAACTACTGACCCTCCAGGCAACCTACATCGACGACACGTTCGGCAAGTTCCCCGCCACCGTCCCGACCGTCTGGATCATGAACTACCTCCAGGCCCAGCACCTCGATCTGGACTACTACGACACGGTATTGACCACCGCGGCCTACCTCCCGACCCACCGCGACCACCACGACACCTGGCATCGCCACTGACCCTCGCGAATCCGGTTGGGCCGGACCGCCTTCGGCCCGGCCCGTGGGCATCAGCCGCCGATGGTCGTGGTCGTGAATGTCGGCGCGGGGCTTGGATAGCAGGAGATCGGAACATCCAGCGGGCCCAGCGGCCCCTGCACGTTGGACGTGAGGGTCATACCCGGGTCGCTGTAGCTCGTTCCGGCATAGGTGGTGGTGATCGAGCCCGAGGTCCCGGCGGTCGTGTTGATCGTCTCCGCGGGCAGCGTGAACGTGGAACCACCCGCGATCGGCCCGGGAACACTCATGGTGACAACGCCTCCCGAGGTGTCGACGGTCCCGGCCACGGTCCCACCCGACAGGCTGGCCGAGGTGACGGTGGCATTGGTCGGATCCGGCGTGACCACCTTCAAGTCGTGAATATTGTTGACGGTGAACCCGTTCGAGCTCCCCGGCACCGATTCCTGAGCCGGCGTCAGAGTGATCGCCACGGCCGAACCACTCGCGGCCGAGCCAGGCGCATCCCCGGCTACCTGCACGGTCATCGTCGACGTCTGCGACACGCCGAAAACAGTCCCCTGACACTGCCAGTCGACCGTGGTCGTCCCCTGCGGAACCGCACCGGCCGGCCCGGCCGGACACCACGACGCCGCCAACACCACCGGTGCAACGGCAGCGACCCGAACAAGCAGGGATGGAACAGATTTCATGATCTTCTCCAGAACTTCACTGCGGGCGGCCCCGGCTTCGGGGAAACCGCACCACCTCCCATCGAGGACGGAACTGTAACTCGTTACAACTTTGATTCGTGACTGTTTACGAAGTTTTCGGTCCGTCGCCGCCTATCGGGCGATTGGTTTCCTTGTGCTGAAAAATGCTGCCACGCAGATAATTTCGTCGAATTGTGACTCGAGGCACGCTGATGTCAGTGGGTCAATACAAACTTCTGATCGAGAAAAACCAATCCAGGTGAACAAGTATAATTGGAACACGTTACGATTGGCGAATCGTTCTGTTCGGACCCGCCCGCTACCGTAGCGCCAACCCGGCAAGCGTCGCTGCGAAGATTTCGTCACGGTTTCCGGTTTCCTCCGGACCTCCGAGCTGCCGGTAACGGTCGAGGCTGGGCGGATGCTCCTGTCGAAGATCGGTACCTCGATATGAAGCCGGGTGCGGACGCCTCGGGTGTGGTGGTCGGCGGCGTGGATTGTCTGCCTATCGGGAATTGAATTGGACGGGTGCGTACCCGCGGCTCGGTTCCGATAATTGAACGGGAAATCATCGGGCCGTTGTCTGTCCCCCGCCAACGGTTATTGTTACCGCGTGTCGCGGTCACGGATCGGGGAAAGTCGATGCCCGCGCGGCCCGGAGGAGCCGGGCGTCCGCAACCGGGTAGCGGTGCGGCACAAGGATACACGCGCCCGACGGCTGCGGGTAGGGGTGCGACGATGACAGTGTCATTGAATCTTTAAGTACGTAATTGCGACCGCTTGGTTCGATGGACCGTTTGGTTTAATACCACCGTCGGTACCCGGGTGCGGGGCGACACGCCGGGAAGTAGCCCAAACGTCGGTCGGATTGGATTACTCTGTACCAAGACCCATCGTCTGTGTCTGCTGTATCCGATAGCATTCGTGAATTGAGACTGAGCGGTTGATTTTAACTTTTTCGGGGTCTCGGGCTCGGCCGAGGACCCGTTAGGCCGATAACAAAGGTGCTTGTTGACAGCATGATCTGGCGTGCTTCAAGCTGAAGGGGACGAGTCGTAGGACGTGTCATCTAGGGTGCCCGATGGCCGCGCGGTGTGCGCATTGACCTCGGGTTGATGCCGCATAGGCATAGGGATATCGGGCGACCGAGACACTTTGGAAGTATGGTGTCGAACGCCTATCGGTCGACCGGTTTTTGTGCGACGATGTTTTCGAACGAAGTAAGCCCGCCACGTGCTACCGGGGATGCGGTAGGCGGCGGTGTGAGCTGAAAAAATACTTTCGGAGACCGAACGTCGTTGTTCTCGTGCACTGTAGCTGATTAGAGGAATGCCGATGAACCGCGAAAAACAAGACCCGCCAACTCTGATTGATATCTTATTGCAACGTGCCGCCGAACAACCCGGAAGGGTCGGTTATACATTTCTGGATGCCCGTGGCGGCCGAGCGGACGAGGATTATGCGCTCCTGCTGAGCCGGGTCTTCGCATTGGCGACCCGGGTGCAGGAAGTCAGCGCGCCGGGCGATCGAATCCTGCTGCTGTGCCCGCCGGGCCTGGACATGATTCACGCATTGTTTGCCTGCCTGCTGATCCGGCGCATCGCCGTGCCGCTGTACGTGCCGACATCGCGGCGGCACTCCGATACGGTCGCGGCCATCGCTCGCGATAGCGGCGCCATTGCCGTCATCGCACCGAAGTCGGTCGCCGCGGTGGCCCGCGATCTGCTGGGCTGGACCGGCGCGCAGGTGATCGACAGCGCGCCGCCCGCCCTCGACGCCACCCGGCACGTGCTGGAAATGCCGCCCGAACCGGACGACATCGCGTACCTGCAATACACCTCGGGCTCCACCGGCAGCCCGAAGGGAGTCGTGGTGCGCCACCGCAATCTCGCGCACAATATCGAGTGCCATCGGCTCGCCTTCGGGCAGACCGCGGACAGTTCGGCCGTGTACTGGCTGCCGCCGTCCCACGATATGGGCCTCATCCTGGGGATTCTCACCCCGCTGTTCGTCGGGTATCCCGTGACGCTCATGGCTCCGCTGACCTTCCTGCGCAATCCGCTGCTCTGGTTGCGCGCGATCTCGGAGAACCCGCACACCACCGCGGGCGGCCCGAACCTGGCGTACGGAATCTGCGCCGAGCGGGTGTCCCGGGCGGAGGCCGCGCGGCTGGACCTGGCCCGGTGGGACATCGCCGTCGTCGGCGCCGAACCGGTCAATCCGACTGTGCTGCGGGGCTTCTCGGAGCGGTTCGCGGTCAGCGGATTCCGTCCGCAGAGCATCTTCCCGGCCTACGGGCTGGCCGAGGCCACCCTGTACGTGAGCGGGGGACCGCCGGGCTCGGGCATGCGCACGCGGTCGTTCTCGACCGAGGCGCTCGAGCAGGGGACGGTCACCCAGACGCCCGACGGCCGGGAACTGGTCGATCTGGGCCCGGTCCTGGCCGGGGACGTGGCCGTGGTCGATCCCGGGACGTGCCGGCGGTCGGATCCCGGGCGGGTGGGGGAAATCTGGCTGCGCGGCGAGAGCGTCACCTCGGGCTATTGGGACAAACCCGAGGAGAGCGCGCGCACATTCGGCGCCCGGATCGCGGGCGAGGACGGGGCGGCCTACCTGCGCACCGGCGATCTCGGATTCGTCGTCGACGGGAATCTGTTCATTTGCGGGCGCAGCAAAGAGGTCATGATCATCAATGGGCGGAACCTGTTTCCGCAGGACATCGAGTGGAGCATCGAGTCCAATCATCCGGGGCTGCGGCGCGGTGGCTGCGCCGCATTCTCGACCGAGATCGAGGGCGAAGAACGCCTGATCGTGGTCCAGGAACTCGACGGCGGCACGCCCGACGATCCGGTCGCCGGACTCGAGGATTCGATCCGATCGGCGGTCAGCCGGGAACACGCCGTTTCGCTGTATCGGGTGATATTCGTCGACAAGGGGCAGGTGCCGAAGACGACGAGCGGCAAGATTCGCCGCTCGCATCTGCGCCACGTCTATGCGCATCAGTTGGAAACGAGGTCGATATGAGCGAGCCCCCGGGTGATACGGGAACCACCGCATTCTTTCTGGAATGGGTGCGGCAGCGTCTGGGCCGTGACTCGGTCGACCCCCGGACGCCGCTCACCGCCCTCGGCCTGGATTCGGTGAAGGCCGCCGAATTGTTGACGATGCTGGAGGATCGTTTCGGAACGGAAATATCGGTCGAAGATATCTATGCCGATATGTCCGTCGCGGATCTGGCGGAGCAGGTTCTCATACAATGGCATTCGGAAACCGATATCGCGGATTCCGCCGCCGCCGGGTCCGCCGGCGGCGACGGTGGCCTGGAATTCGGTTTGTTCTTCTTCGCCAGCGACGCCCAGCAATACAGTGCGCAGCGCTACCGGCTGCTGCTCGACAGCGCCCGCTTCGCCGACGAGCACGGCTTCACCGCGATCTGGGTGCCGGAGCGGCACTTCCACAAGTTCGGCGGACTGTACCCGAACCCCGCCGTCCTGGGGGCGGCCCTGGCAACGACCACGCAACGGGTTCGCATCCGGGCGGGCAGTGTGGTTCTGCCGCTGCACAATCCGGTTCGGGTCGCGGAGGACTGGTCGGTTGTCGACAACCTGTCGCACGGCCGGGTCGACGTCGCGTTCGCGACGGGCTGGAATCCCGACGACTTCGTGCTGGCGGCGGACGGCTACCGCACGCGGGTGGAGGTCACCCGGTCGGGTATGGACAGCGTGCAGCAACTGTGGCGCGGCGAGTCGATCTCGCTGCCGAACGGCGTGGGCGACACCCGGTCGGTGCGCATCTTCCCCCCGCCGATCCAGCCGCAGCTGCCCACCTGGGTGACCTGTAGCGGGAGCGTGGAGCGTTTCGAGATGGCGGGCGAGCTCGGCGCGAATGTGTTGACCGCCTTGCTGTTCCAGAGCGTCGACGAACTGGGGGAGAAGATCGCCGCCTACCGCAAGGCGCGCGCCCGGCACGGCCACGACGCCGACGGCGGCACGGTCACGGTCATGCTGCACACCTTCGTGGGGGACCAGGACGCCATGGTGCGTCAGACGGTCCGCGGACCGTTCCGCAGCTACCTCGAGGATTCGGTGGACCTGTGGCGGCGGGGCCTGGCGGCCCTGGACAGCCTGGACGACCGGGCGCGAAACAAGGTGCTGGACTTCGCCTTCGAGCGCTACTACCGCACGAGCGGGCTGTTCGGCACCCCCGATTCGGCGCTGTCGATGGTCGGGAATCTGCGCGCGGCCGGGGCCGACGAGATCGCCTGCCTCATCGACTTCGGGGTGGCCGAGTCGACCGTGCTGTCCGGGCTGGAGTCGCTGGCCGTTCTCAAAGACAAAGCACTGTCTCTCTAACCGTCGGATTCAGGAGGCGGGATGCCCGACCGTCCGCATACCTTTCCACTGACCGCCGCGCAGCGTGCGATTGCGTTGATGCAGCAGCTGGCCGGTGCCACGCCCATGTCGAACGCGCTGTATGTCGACCTGGCCGGGGACATCGACACGGGGCTGCTGATCGAGTCGTACCGGCGCGCGCTCGACGAGTTCGAGATCGGGCGCATGCGGGTGTTCGAGGCGAACGGGCAGTCGCGGCAGGCGCTGGACGCGACCTCGAACGATCCGGTGCGCTGGCTGGACTTCCGCGCCGAGCCCGATCCCGTTGCGGCGGCGCGGGATTGGATGCGCGCCGATTACCGCCGACCGATCGACGTGCGGCACGATCCGCTGGTGTCGGGCGTGCTGGCGTGTGTCGGCGAGCGGCGCTGGTTCTGGTATCTGCGCGCCCACCACATCGCGCTGGACGGTATCGCCGCGATGAACATCCTGGCCCGCAGCGCGGACCTCTACGCCGCCGCGGCCGACGGGAGAGAGCCCGGGGGGCAACGGATTCGGGGGCTGGGCGAGATCGTCGCCGCGGACGAACAGTACCGCGCGTCGGAGCGCTTCGACTCCGACCGCGCGTTCTGGGCGAAGTACCTGGCCGAGCTGCCCGAGCCGGTTATCCTGGCCGACCGGACCGCACTGGCCGACGAGCATCCCCGCTCGGTCAGCGGCGTGCTGTCGGCCGAGAGCAACGGTGCGCTGCGCGCCGTGGCCGACGCGCGGTCGATCGGCCCCGCGGTGCTGATCCTCGCCGCGTTCGGCCTGTTCCTGGGGCGGATGACCGGCTCCGACGAGGTCGTGCTGAGTCTGCCGGTGTCCGCGCGGGTGACGGCGTCCATGCGCCGCTCCGGCGGAATGGTGGCCAATATCGTGCCGCTGCGGATCACCCTGACACCCGACGGCACGATCGGCTCGCTGATCGAGGCGATCCAGGGCGAGCTGGCCGATGTCCTTCGCCGCCAGCGCTATCGGCACGAGGATATGCTCGCGGACTCGGAATCGGTTGCCCGCCATCCGCATCAGGCCTTCGGGCCGATGGTGGATCTGATGATCCTCGATACCAAGCTGACGCTCGGCGCCGTCACGGGGCGGCTGGAGGTGCTGAGCCCGGGGCTGATCTCGGACCTGTCGGTGAACGTCTATCCGGCCGTCGGCGTCGACAGCACCCGCGTCGATTTCTTCGCCAACCCGAGCGTCTACACCGCCGAGAGTCTCGTCGGCCATCACCGGCGTTTCCTCCGCTTCCTCGACGACTTCCTGCGCATCGTCGACACCGACACCGGCACCGGGATTCGGGTCGGCGCCGTCGATCTGCTCGAGCCCGACGAGCGGCGGTTGCTGCGGAGCTGGGGCGACGGCGGCCCCGGACCGGTGCGAATCACGCTGGCCGACATGCTCTCCCGGTCCGCGGCCACCCATCCCGATCGGCCCGCCGTCGTCGATTCCGCGCACGAGTGGACCTACCGGGACCTCGATGAGTGGTCGAACCGGTGCGCGCGGGCGCTGATCGAGGGCGGCGCGGGACCGGAAACCGTGGTGGCGATCGCCGTTGCGCGGTCCGGGGCATGGGTGCGGGCGGTGTGGGCCGTCGCGAAGACCGGCGCCGCGTTCGTGTCGATCGATCCCGGACATCCGGTCGAGCGGAATCGGTTCATCCTCACCGACTGCGCCGCCTCCCTCCTGCTCGTCGACGGCGAAACCGGCATGGACGCAGCACAATTGGATACCGGGATTCGGATGGTCGATCCGAACCGGCTCGACCTTTCCCGATACGACCCCGCCCCCGTGACCGATGCCGATCGGCGCGGCGCGGTGCGGCCGGGTAATACCGCCTACGTCGTGTACACCTCGGGAACCACCGGCACCCCCAAGGGGGTGGCGGTCACCCACGCCGGACTCTCGGCGATCGCCACCGCCCAGCGTCGGCGTTACCGGCCGACCGCGCGGTCGCGGGTATTGGCCGTGGCCGCACGCACATTCGATGCGGCGATCCTGGAATTTCTGCTGGCGGTGCCCGCGGGCGCCGCGCTGATCGTGGCTCCCGGCGATGTGTACGCCGGTCCGCCGCTGGCCGAATTCCTTCGGGCGCAGCATGTTACGCACGCCTTCCTGTCGCCGACGGTGGGCCTGTCGATCGAACCGGACGGGCTCGACGAGCTCCAGGTCGTGCTGACCGGCGCCGAGGCGTGCCCCCCGGCCCTGGTGACGCGATGGGCCGGAACCGACACCGCCGGGGTGCGCAGGCTCTACAACATGTACGGGCCCAGCGAGACCACCATCTGGGTCACCGACGCCGGATTGCATGCGGGCGAATCGATTTCGCTCGGCGCGCCGGTCGCGGGGGCGCGGCTGATGGTGCTGGACGCCTGGTTGCGGCCCACACCGCCGGGCGTGGCCGGTGAGCTGTACGTGGCCGGTCCCGGCGTGGCGCGCGGATACCTCAACCGGGTGGCGTTGACGGCGGCGTCGTTCGTGGCCGATCCGTACGGCCCGGCGGGGTCGCGCATGTACCGCACCGGGGATCTGGTGCGCTGGGCGCCCGACCGCGGAGTGTTGATGTTCGTGGGCCGCGCGGATTTTCAGGTCAAGATTCGCGGGCAGCGCCTCGAACTCGGCGAAATCGAGTCCGCCCTGGTCGATCTCGACGAGGTGCGGCACGCCGTCGCCACCACCCACACCGACGCGCACGGCGTCCGGCTGGCCGCCTATGTCACCGCCGCGCCCGGGCCCGGCCTCGATCCCCTCGCGGTGCGGCACGCGGTGGCGCGTCGGCTGCCGTCGTACATGGTGCCCGACACCGTGACCGTCCTCGACGAATTGCCGATGACCCCCACCGGGAAGGTGGACCGCCGGGCGCTGCCCGCGCCGCCGGTCGCGACCTCGGACTACCGGGCCCCCGCCACACCGGTCGAGGAGATCGTGGCCGCGGTGTTCGCCGAGGCGCTGGGCATCGACCGCGTGGGTGTGGACGACGACTTCTTCGCGCGCGGTGGGCATTCCATCTCGGCGACGCGGGTGTCGGCGCGGCTGGCCGCGGTGACCGGCAGCGAGGTGGGGGTGCGCGATGTGTTCGACGCGCCCACCGCCGCCCGGCTGGCCCGGGTGCTCGCCGACCGCTCGACCGGCCCGGCGCGGTCGCGGTTGACCGTGCGGGAGCGGCCGGAGCGGGTGCCGTTGTCGTTCGCGCAGTTGCGGATGTGGTTCATCAACCGGTTCGAGCCCGACTCGCCGACCTACAACATCCCCCTGGTGCTCCGGTTGACCGGGCCGCTGGATATCGCGGCCCTGACGGCCGCGCTCGGCGATGTGGTGGCGCGCCACGAGACGCTGCGCACCCGCTTCCCCGACCTGGACGGGGAGCCGTACCAGGACGTCGTCTCGTCCGCGCCGGAGATCGAGGTGCGGGACGCCGATCCGGCGGAGCTGAGCGATGCGGTGACGGCGCTGGTCCGGCGCGGGTTCGATCTGGCGGTGGAGATGCCGCTGCGGGCCACGCTGGTGCGCTGCGCCGAGCACGAGCACGTCCTGGTGCTGGTGGTGCATCACATTGCCGCCGACGGCTGGTCGATGGCGCCGCTGGTGCGGGACCTGTCGCTGGCGTATGTGGCGCGGCGGTCGGGCCGGGCGCCCGAGCTGGGCGCGCTGCCGGTGCAGTACGCGGATTTCACGCTGTGGCAGCGCGAGGTGCTGGGCGAGGAGTCCGCCGCCGACAGCGTGCTGGCCGCCCAATTCCGGTACTGGGAGCGGGAATTGGTGGGTGCGCCGCAGCCGATCCGGTTGCCCGCCGATCGGCCGCGCCCACCGGCGGTGAGCTACCGCGGCGATGTGGTGGTGTTCACCGTCGACGCGTCCCTGCGGGAGGCGGTGTACCGGCTCGCCCGGGAGCGCCAGGTGACGGTGTCGATGGTGTTGCAGGCGGCGCTGGCGGTATTGCTGTCGCGCCTGGGGGCCGGTGCGGACGTGTCGATCGGCGGCCCGATCGCCGGGCGCACCGACGAGGCGCTGCACGAGCTGGTGGGGTTCTTTGTCAATACCTGGGTGCTGCGGGTGGATCTGTCCGGTAATCCGCCGTTCGAGCGGGTGCTCGACCAGGTGCGCCGGAAGGCGTTGACCGCCTACGAGAATCAGGACGCGCCCTTCGAGCGGCTGGTCGAGCTGATCAACCCGGCCCGGTCGACGGCCTATCACCCGCTGTTCCAGGTGTCGCTGGCGTTGCAGAACAATATCGTGCCGACCCTGGACCTGCCCGATCTGCACGTCGAGTACGTGCCTACCCCCACCGGCACCGCCAAGGACGATCTGCACTTCGACCTGATCGAGATTCCGGCCACCGCCGGAACGCCCGCGGTGATGGCGGGCCGGATCGAGTACGCCACCGACCTGTTCGATCGAAACACCGTGGCGGACATGGCCGATCGCTTCCTGCACGTGCTGCGCACGGTGAACGCCGACCCGTCGCGCGCCATCGCCGATATCGACCTGCTGACCGATGTCGAGCGGAAACAGCTACTGACACAGTGGGACTCGTCCTCTACCACCGTCGTGCGCGACACGACGGTCGTCGAACTGTTCCGCGGCTGTGTCGAAACCTCTCCGGCCGCGGTCGCACTGGAGTTCGGGGACGAGCGGGTGACCTACGCGGAGCTGGACGCGCGGGCGAATCGACTGGCGCGCATGCTGATCGACCGGGGCGCCGGGCACGAGACGGTGGTGGCCGTCGCCCTGCCACGCTCGGTGGATCTGGTGGCCGCGGTGCTGGCCGTGCTGAAGGCCGGTGCCGCCTACCTGCCGATCGATCCCGACTATCCCAGCGGCCGTATCGAATTCATTCTCACCGACGCCGCCCCGCTGCTGGTGCTCACCACGACGTCGATCGCCGTGACACTGCCACTGGGCGAGACGGCGCACCTGTGCCTGGACACGGTGGAATCCGATGGCGGCCAAGGGCTGTCGAGCGACGCCGAGCAGGCCACGGTGTCCCCGGGCGACGCGGCGTATGTGATCTACACGTCGGGGTCGACGGGGCGGCCGAAGGGCGTGGTGGTCGAGCATCGCGGCGTGGTGAATCTGGCCGCGCACGGTTGGCCCGGCGGCGCCGGGGATCGGGTGCTGCTGCACTCGTCGATGGCCTTCGACGCGTCCGCGTACGAGCTGTGGCCCGCCCTGCTGGCCGGGTCGACGCTCGTCATCGCGGCACCCGGCCGACCCGATATCGCCGACTTGTGCCGCACCGTGATTCGGCATCACGTGACGACCCTGTTCCTGGCGACCCCGCTGTTCGAGGTCCTGGCGACCTCCGAACGAGAGTCGAGCCTCGATTCGGTGCGCCGGATCGTCACCGCGGGCGATGCCCTGAGTCCCGTTGCGGCGGCGCGGTTCCGGCAGCGCTGGCCCGCGATCGCGCTGGCCAATGCGTACGGGCCGACCGAGAACACGGTGTGCGTGTCGACCTACGAGATCACCGACACGCAGGACCGGACGGGCGGGGGAAGCGTGCCGATCGGCACCCCCGTCGGGAATATGCGCGTGTTCGTGCTGGATTCCCGGTTGCGGCCGGTGCCGGTGGGGGTCGTCGGCGAACTGTATGTGGCCGGAGTGCAAGTGGCGCGCGGGTATCGGGGCCGACCGGGATTGACCGCCGAACGGTTCGTGGCCTGCCCGTTCGCGGCCGGTGAGCGCATGTACCGGACGGGGGACGTGGTGCGATGGACCCGCGCCGGGGTGCTGGAATTCGTGGTCCGCGCCGACGAGCAGGTCAAGATTCGCGGATACCGGATCGAACCGGGCGAGGTCGAGGCGGTACTGGCCGCCCACCCGCTGGTATCGCAGGCGGCGGTGGTCGCGCGCGAGATCGGTTCCGGGACCGCGGATTCCGCGAGCGCGGCGGACAAGCAGCTGGTGGGGTACGTCGTCCTGGATCGCGCCGCGGCATTGCGGCGCGACGACGAACGCGAGCGAGAGCTGGTGGGCCACTGGCATCGCATCTACGAGGAGCTGTATGCCCAACGCCGCAACGGGCACCGGGCCGGGCTGGACGACGATTTCGGCGGATGGAACAGCAGCTACACCGGGCGGCCGATCCCGGTCGAGGATATGCGGCGATGGCGCGACGCCGTGGTGGAGCGGGTCCGGGAGCTGCGCCCGTCCCGGATGCTGGAAATCGGTGTCGGCGCGGGATTGCTGCTGTCGCGGTTGGCCCCGGAGTGCGAGGAGTATTGGGGCACCGACTTTTCCGGCGCGACCATCGACAACCTCCGCTCGCGGCTGGCCGAATCCGCTGCCGCGTGGGCGGATCGGGTCCGGTTGCGGGTGCAGGCCGCCGACGATGTGTCGGAGTTGCCGGGCGACCGGTTCGATGTGATCCTGCTGAATTCCGTGGCGCAGTACTTCCCCAATGCCGCCTACCTGATCGATGTGATCGACAAGGCCGTGCGGCTGTTGCGGCCCGGCGGCGCACTGTTCCTCGGCGATATTCGTAACCTCGCGCTGCTGCGCGAGTTCGCCACCGGCACCCGGCTGGCCGCCGCCGACGGCGCGGACACGGTGGCCGAGCTGCGGGATCGGGTGCGGCGCACGGTGATCGGCGAGCAGGAACTGCTCGTGGCCCCGGAGTTCTTCCTCGCCCTGCGAGACAAGGTCGCCGAGATCGCGGCGGTGGACATCGAATTGAAATACGCGGCGGTCGACAACGAGCTGACCCGCTACCGCTATGACGTGGTGCTGCGTAAGGCGCCGGTGGCGGTGCGGTCGCTGGCGGAGGTGCCGCGGCACGCGTGGGCCGGATTCGGCGACATCTCCCGGCTGCGGGCCCATCTCGTCGCCGAGCGGCCCGAGAGCGTGCGAATCACCGGCATACCGCAGGCCGGGACGATCGTGGATGTCGCCGCCACCCGGGCGGTCGATGCCGCGGCCGAACACGACCGTGCGGGCGATCTGGCTCCCGACCACCCGACCGATGCCGTGCTGCCGCGCGAATGCCGTTCGCTCGGTGCGGAATTGGGCTATCGGGTCGCCGTCACCTGGTCCACGGTGGCCGGGCGGATGGATGCCGTCTTCACGCGGAGCGCCGACCGGGTGTTCGACGAGGTGTATTCGACTGCCGCTCCGGTGGATTCGTTCGCCCCCTATGCGAACGATCCCGGGACCGCGGGGCGGGTGGGGGAGATCCGGCGGTTCGCGTCGGATCGGTTGCCGGAGTTCATGATGCCCGCCGTGATCGTGGTTCTCGACGGGCTGCCGCTGACACCGAGCGGCAAGGTGGATCGCCGGGCCCTGCCCGCGCCGCGGTTTTCGGGCTCGGACTACCGGGCCGCGTCGACACCCGCGGAGCGGATCGTCGTCACCGTCTTCGCCGAGGTGCTGGGCGTGGACCGGGTGGGTGTCGACGACGATTTCTTCGCCCTGGGCGGGCATTCGCTGTCGGCGACGCGGGTGGCGTCGCGGGTCGCCGCGGCGACGGGGATCGAGGTGGGGGTGCGCGACGTGTTCGAGGCACCCACGCCCGCCCGGCTGGCGCGGGCGCTCACCGAACGCACCGCCGAGGTCGATCCGCGTCCAGCGCTGGCGGTGTGGGAGCGGCCGGAGCGGGTGCCGCTGTCGTTCGCGCAGTGGCGGATGTGGTTCATCAACCAGCTCGAGGACGCGTCGGCGGCCTACAACATGCCGATGGTGCTGCGGCTGACCGGCCCGGTCGACGCCGATGCCCTGGCCGCCGCCCTCGCCGATGTGGTGGCGCGGCACGAGAGCCTGCGCACGGTGTTCCCGGACGAGGACGGCGTGCCCTATCAGCGGATCCTGCCCGCCGCGGAGGCGGCGCCGGTGCTCGAGGCGTGCACGGTCGAACCCGGCGAGCTCGAGCACGCGGTGACCGACCTCGTGCGCGGCGGGTTCGATCTGGCCGCGCGGCCGCCGCTGCGAGTTGCGTTGCTGCGCACCGCTTCCGGTGACCAGGTCTTGGCGTTGGTGGTGCATCACATCGCCGCCGACGGCTGGTCGGTGGCGCCGCTGCTGCGGGACCTGTCGACCGCGTATGCGGCGCGACGGTCGGGGCAGACACCGCGATGGACGCCGTTGCCGGTGCAGTACGCGGACTACACCCTGTGGCAGCGTGCGGTATTGGGCGCGGAGTCCGATCCCGGTAGCGTGCTGGCGGCCCAATTCCGGTATTGGGAACGGGAATTGGCGGGCGCGCCGCAGCCGATCCGGTTGCCGCTCGATCATCCGCGTCCGCCGGTGGCCAGCAATCGCGGCGATACCGTCGACTTCACCGTCGACGCTTCGTTGCGCGATGCCGTATACCGGCTCGCCCACGACCGCAGCATGACGGTGTCGATGGTGATGCAGTCCGCGCTGGCGGTGCTGTTGTCGCACTTGGGCGCCGGGCCGGATATCTGCATCGGCGGCCCGATCGCCGGGCGCACCGACGAGGCATTGCACGATCTGGTGGGCTTTTTCGTCAATACCTGGGTGCTGCGGGTGGATCTGTCCGGGAATCCGCGCTTCGAGCAGGTGCTCGACCAGGTGCGCGGCAAGGCCCTGACCGGCTACGAGAACCAGGACGCCCCGTTCGAGCGGTTGGTCGAGCTGCTGCACCCCACCCGCTCGCGCGCCTACCACCCGCTGTTCCAGGTGTCGTTCGCCCTGCAGAACAATCTGCTGCCCGAACTGCGCCTGGCCGATCTGGGCGTGGAACACATTCCGACCGCCACCGGTAGCGCCAAATTCGATCTGCACATCGACCTGATCGAAATGCCCGTCACCGACGACGCACCCCGGGAGATGGCAGGCCGGATCGAATACGCCACCGATCTGTTCGAGCGCGCCACCGTCGCCGATATCGCCGCCCGCTATCTGCGCCTGTTGCGCGCGATCACCGCCGACCCGTCGCGCCGGATCGCCGGTATCGACCTGTTGAGTGACGACGAGCGCAAACAGCTTCTCACACAGGGCGACTCGTCGGAGCATGCGCGCGATATCGCGTCGATCACGGAGATGTTCGCCCGGCAGGTCGCGGCCTCGCCGGAGTCGGTCGCGGTGGTTTGCGACGATGCGCAGCTGACCTACCGGGAGCTGGATGCGCGGGCCGATCGGCTGGCACGGGTGCTGATCGATCGGGGCGTGGGCCCCGACACCGTGGTGGCGATCGCGATGCGGCGTTCCCCCGATCTGATCGTCGCCCTGCTGGCGACATTGCGGGCGGGCGGCGCGTATCTGCCCATCGACCCGGACTATCCGGCCCACCGCATCGAATTCATTCTCACCGATGCCGCGCCGCGGCTGATCCTCACCACCACCGACACGACGCTGCCCACCGGCGGCCGCGCCGTGGACGTACTCGAACTCGACACCCCGGACACCGCAAGGCTTTCGGCCCGCCCCCTGCCGGACCCGCTTTACATCCCAGGCCCCGCCGATGCGGCGTATCTCATCTACACCTCGGGATCCACGGGACGGCCGAAAGGTGTTGTGGTCCAACACGGCAGCGTCGTGAATATGGCCAGGCACGGGTGGCCCGGCGGGCACGGCGAGCGGGCGCTGCTGCGTTCGTCGATGGCATTCGACGCGTCCGCGTACGAGCTGTGGCCGGTGCTGCTGGCCGGGGCGGCGATCGTCATCGCGCCGCCCGACCGGCTCGATATCGCGGCCCTGCTGAATACCGTGTCGCGCCACCGGGTTACGACGATATTCGCGGCCACCGCCCTGTTCGAGGTGCTGGCGACCGCCGAGCCCGAGCTGTCGGCCGATTCGCTGCGCCAGGTCGTCACCGGGGGCGATGCGCTGGGTCCGGTCGCGGTGGCGCGGTTCCGCGATCGGTGGCCCGGGGTGGGTGTGGCGAATGCGTATGGGCCGACCGAGAACACGGTGTGCGTCACGACGTATGTGATTCCCGAGGCGCGACACTGGGATACCGGCGAGCGGGTGCCGATCGGCGCCCCGGTGGCGAATGTGCGGGCATTCGTGCTCGGGTCCGGTCTGGCACCGGTGCCGCCCGGCGCGGCCGGCGAATTGTATGTGGCCGGAGCGCAACTGGCGCGCGGCTACCGGGGACGGGCGTCGCTGACCGCGGAGCGGTTCGTGGCGTGCCCGTTCGGGACCGGTGACCGCATGTACCGGACCGGGGACCTGGTGCGCTGGACCCGCGAGGGCGTGCTGGAATTCCTCGGCCGCACCGACGATCAGGTCAAGGTGCGCGGATACCGGATCGAGCCCGCGGAAATCGAGGCCGCCCTGCTGTCGTATCCGGCGGTGTCGCGGGCGGTGGTCGTCGCCCGCGACACCGGCACCGAATCCGCCCGCGGCACCGCCGCATCCGACAAACACATCGTCGCCTACGTCGTCCTCGACCGCGAGGCGCCACCGACCGGCGACGCGGCGAGCGACACCCGGCCGATCCGGGAATTCGTGGCGGGTCGGCTGCCGGAGTTCATGGTGCCCGCGGCGATCGTGGTGCTCGACGAGATGCCGTTGACGCCGAGCGGGAAGGTGGATCGCCGCGCATTGCCCGCACCGCAGGCGATGACGGCGACCTATCGGGCCCCCTCGACACCGCTGGAGGAGATCGTCGCCTCCGTCTTCGCCGAGTTGCTGGGCGTCGACGGCATCGGCGCCGACGACGACTTCTTCGCCCTGGGCGGGCATTCGCTGTCGGCGACGCGGGTGGCGTCGCGCCTGGCCACGGTGGCGGGCGTCGAGGTGCGGGTGCGGGATGTGTTCGAGGCGCCCACCGCGGTGCGCATGGCGCGCGTGCTGGCCGAGCGGCTGGCCGAAACCGGAGAACATCCGGGCACCGCGCCGGGGCCGCGGGAGCGTCCGGCGCGAATTCCGTTGTCGTTCGCGCAATTGCGGATGTGGTTCATCAACCGCTTCGAACCCGACTCCCCGATCTACAACGTTCCCCTGGTCCTGCGTTTGAGCGGGCCGCTGGATACGGCGGCGCTGTCCGCGGCGCTGGCGGACGTGGTGGCGCGGCACGAGAGCCTGCGCACGGTGTTCCCGGACGAGGACGGCGTGCCGTACCAGCGGATCCTGCCCGCCGACCAGGCGGCACCGCGCATCGAGGCCCACACGGTCGAACCCGGCGACCTCGAGCACGCCGTAACGAGCGCGGTGCGACGGGGATTCGACGTGTCGGCGGAGCCGCCGCTGCGAGTCACGCTGCTGCGCACCGGTTCCGACGAACACGTCATGGCGCTGGTGCTGCATCACATTGCCGCGGACGGCTGGTCGATGGCGCCGCTGGTGCGGGATCTGTCGCTCGCCTACATCGCGCGCCGGGCGGGCCGCGCACCGCGATGGACGCCGCTGCCGGTGCAGTATGCCGACTTCACCCTGTGGCAGCGCGAGGCATTGGGTGCGGAGTCCGATCCCGGCAGCGTGCTGGCGTCCCAATTCCGGTACTGGGAACAGGAATTGGCGGGCGCGCCGCAGCCGATGGCGTTGCCGACCGATCGCCCGCGCCCGCCGGTGGCCGGTAATCGCGGCGATCTGGTCCAATTCCCCATCGACGCGGCGCTGGGGGAGGCGCTGCATCGGCTCGCCCACGACCATCAGGTGACGGTGTCGATGGTGTTGCAGTCGGCGCTGGCGGTGCTGCTGTCGCACCTCGGCGCCGGGACGGATATCTCCATCGGCGGCCCGATCGCCGGGCGCACGCACGAGGCGCTGCACGAGCTGGTGGGCTTCTTCGTCAATACCTGGGTGCTGCGGGTGGATCTGTCCGGCGACCCGAGCTTCGAGCGGGTGCTCGGCCAGGTGCGCCGGAAGGCGTTGACCGCCTACGAGAATCAGGACGCGCCCTTCGAGCGACTGGTCGAACTGCTGCATCCGACCCGCTCTCCGGCGTATCACCCGCTGTTCCAGGTGTCGTTCGCCCTACAGAACAATGTGCTGCCCGATCTGCGGCTGGCCGATCTGGACGTGAGCCTCGTGCCGACGGCCCTCGGAACCGCCAAATTCGACCTGCACCTCGATGTGCTCGAACGCGCCGACAGCCCGGACATGGCGGGCAGGTTCGAATACGCCACCGATCTGTTCGACCGCGCCACCGTCGACGACATCGTCTCCCGCTACCTGCAACTGCTGCACACCATTGCCGCCGAGCCACGAATATCCCTCGGCCGCATCGACATTCTGGCCCCCGGCGAACGCGAGCGGCTGCTCCGGGTCTGGAACGACACCGCGGCCCCGCTGCCGGACGAGGCAACGGTGCCTCGACTGTTCGAACGACGGGCGGCGGCCACCCCGGACGCGGTCGCCGTCGCGCACGAGGACGGCGCCGTCACCTATCGTGACCTGGACGCGCGGGCGAATCGGTTGGCGCACACCCTGATCGGCCGGGGCGTGGGACGCGAGTCGGTGGTGGCCGTGGCGCTGCCGCGGTCGGTGGATCTGGTGGTGGCCGTGCTGGCCGTGCTGAAGGCCGGTGCCGCGTACCTGCCGATCGATCCCGACTATCCCGGCGGCCGTATCGAATTCATCCTCACCGACGCCGCCCCACGGCTGGTGCTGACCACGGCCCCCACCGCCGCGAAGCTGCCGCTGGGCGACCGGGAATCGCTGCGCCTGGACGCCGTGGAACACGACGGGGCGGCGGGCGAGCTGCCGACGCTGGCGCCGAACGACGCCGCGTACGTGATCTACACGTCGGGGTCGACCGGTCGGCCGAAAGGCGTTGTGGTCGAACACCGCAGCGTCGTGAACATGGCGACGCACGGATGGCCCGGCGGTCACGGCGAACGGGTGCTGCTGCACTCGTCGATGGCGTTCGACGCGTCCGCGTACGAGCTGTGGCCGGTGCTGCTCGCCGGTGCCGCAATCGTTGTCGCGCCGCCCGAACGGCTCGATCTGTCCGCCCTGACGAAAACCGTGACCCGCCACCGGGTTACGACGATATTCGCGGCGACCGCCCTGTTCGAGGTGCTGGCGACCGCCGGGGCCGAACTGAAGGCCGAGACACTGCGCCAGGTCGTCACCGGCGGCGATGCGCTCGGCCCGGTCGCGGTGGCACGGTTCCGCGATCGGTGGCCGGGGGTCGGGGTGGCCAATGCGTATGGGCCGACCGAGAACACGGTGTGCGTGTCGACCTATACGATTCCCGACTCGCGGCGGTGGGACACCGGCGAGCGGGTGCCGATCGGTGCTCCGGTGCCGAATGTGCGTGTGTTCGTGCTGGATTCGTGGCTGCGGCCGGTACCGGTGGGCGTGGCGGGCGAATTGTATGTGGCCGGAACGCAGGTGGCGCGCGGATATCTGGGGCGGATGGGGTTGACCGCGCAGCGATTCGTGGCGTGCCCGTTCGGGGCGGGCGAACGGATGTATCGCACCGGGGATCTGGTGCGGTGGACCCGGGACGGAATCCTGGAGTTCGCGGGCCGCGCCGACGATCAGGTCAAGATCCGCGGGTATCGGATCGAGCCCGGCGAGGTCGAGGCGGCGCTGGCATCGCATCCGGCGGTGTCGCAGGCCGTCGTCGTGGCCCGCGATCTCGCCTCCGCACCCGGCGACGGCATGGGCGCGGCCGACAAACAGCTCGTCGCCTATGTCGTTCTCGATCGCGAGACGGTGACCGTGCGCGACGGCGAACGCGAGCGGGAATTGGTGGACCACTGGCGGCAGGTGTACGACAACCTGTACGCCGGAAAGGAAACCTATATCGACACCGTCCGCGACGCCGGTGCGGCCATACCGCTGGGCGAGGACTTCGGCGGGTGGAACAGCAGCTACACCGGACGGCCGATCCCGGTCGAGGACATGCGGGTGTGGCGGGACGCGGTCGTCGACAGGATTCTGGAATTCGGCCCCTCCCGGGTGCTGGAGATCGGCGTCGGGTCGGGCCTGGTGATGGCCCGGCTGGCCCCCGAGTGTGTGGAGTACTGGGGCACCGACTTCTCGGGCGCGACCATCGCGAATCTCCAGGAGAGACTGGCGGATTCGGCCCCCGCATGGGCCGATCGGGTGCGGTTGCGGGCGCAGGCCGCCGACGATCTGTCCGGGCTGCCGCGCGACCGGTTCGATGTGGTGGTGCTGAACTCGGTGGTGCAGTACTTCCCCAGCGCCGCCTACCTGACCGATGTGATCGACAAGGCCCTGCGGGTGCTGGTTCCCGGTGGCACGCTGTTCCTCGGCGACGTCCGCAACCTGTCGCTGCTGCACGAGTTCGCCACCGGTACCCACCTGGCGGGCGTCGGGGCCGAGGACACCGTGGCCGTGGTGCGGGACCGGGTGCGCCGCACGGTGGCGGGCGAGCAGGAACTGCTGATGGCCCCCGAGTTCTTCCTCGCCCTGCGGGACAAGGTCCCCGGGGTGGCCGCGGTGGACATCGAGCTGAAATACGCGCCGGTCGACAACGAGTTGACCCGGTACCGCTACGACGTGGTCCTGCGGAAGGCGCCCGCGACGGTACGGTCGCTGGCCACGGTGCCGCAGCGGGCGTGGACCGAACTCGGCGATGTGCCGCGACTGCGCGCCCACCTGGCCGCGGAATGCCCCGAGGCCGTGCGGATCACCGAAATCCCGTGCGCCGGAACGGTTGCCGACGTCGCCGCCACCAGGATCGTCGCCGCCGCGGCCGACCACGATCGGGTGGCGGATCTCGACCTCAACCATGCGGCCGAGACCGTTGCGCCGCACGAGATTCGGGCGCTCGGCGTGGAACTGGGCTACGCGGTCGCGGTGACCTGGGCGCCGGTGGCGGGGCGAATGGACGCCGTCTTCACCCGGAACACCGGCGGGGACACGGTCTTCGACGAGGTGTATCAGGTCGCCGGTCCGGTGAGCTCGGCCGCCGCCTATGTCAACGACCCCGGGGTGGCCGGTCGGGTCGCCGAGATCCGCGGTTTCGTGGCCGATCGCCTGCCGGAGTTCATGATTCCGGCCGTGATCGTGGCGCTGGACGGGCTGCCGCTGACGCCCGGCGGCAAGGTCGACCGGCGCGCGCTGCCCGCCCCGCAGGCCACGACCGCGACCTATCGAGCGCCCTCGACGCCGCTGGAGGAGATCGTCGTCTCGGTATTCGCGGAGGTGCTCGGGACCGACGGGGTGGGCGTCGACGACGACTTCTTCGCCCTGGGCGGGCATTCCCTGTCGGCCACCCGGGTGGCGTCGCGGGTGGCCACCGCGGCGGGCGTCGAGGTGGCCGTGCGGGATGTGTTCGACGCGCCCACCGCCGCTCGCATGGCGCGGATCCTGGCCGACCGGTCGGCCGCCGCGGAGCGTCCGGGCGCGATACCGGCGCCGCGGCAGCGCCCGGCACGCATACCGCTGTCGTACGCGCAGTTGCGGATGTGGTTCATCAACCGGTTCGAACCGGACTCGGCGGCCTACAACATTCCGATGGTGCTGCGCCTGGCCGGAGCGCTGGATGCGGCGGCACTGGCCGCCGCGTTCGGCGATGTGGTGGCGCGCCACGAAAGCCTGCGCACGATATTCCCCGACGCGGACGGGGTCCCGTTCCAGCGGATTCTGCCCGCGACACAGGCCGTGGCCGTCGAGACGATCGCGGTCGAACCCGGCGACCTCGCGGACACCATGGCGGCCACGGCGCGGCGCGGATTCGACCTGTCGGTGCAGCCGCCGCTGCGAATCACCGTGCTGCGCACCGGTTCCCAGGAGCATGTGCTGGTCGCGGTGGTGCATCACATTGCCTCGGACGGCTGGTCGGTGGCTCCGCTCATGCGGGATCTGTCGCTGGCGTACGCCGCACGGTGCGCGGGCCGGGAGCCGCGGTGGGAACCGCTGCCGGTGCAGTATGCGGATTACACGCTGTGGCAGCGGGAACTGCTGGGCGCGGAATCCGACGCCGACAGCGTGCTGGCCGCCCAACTCGGTTACTGGACAGGACAATTGGCGGGACTGCCGGATCGGCTGGAGCTGCCGACCGATCGGCCGCGGCCGCTGGTGGCGTCGCAGCGCGGCGGGACGTACACGTTCACGCTCGACGCCGACACGATGGCCGGGCTCGGCGCGGCGGCGCGCAGACGGCAGGTGACGCTGTTCATGGTGGTGCACGCGGCGGTGGCGGTGCTGCTGTCGCGGCTGTCGGGAACCGGGGACATCGCGGTCGGCACCCCCATCGCCGGGCGCGGGGCCGCGGCGCTGGACGGGTTGGTCGGCATGTTCGTCAATACCCTTGTATTGCGCACGCGCATCGAGGAATCCGCGTCCTTCGCCGACCTGGTGGACCACTGCCGCCGGGTGGACCTGGATGCGTTCGCGCACGCCGACATTCCGTTCGAGCGCGTGGTGGAGGCGGTCGATCCGGCCCGCAGCCAGGCGCATCATCCGCTGTTCCAGGTGATGCTGGCCTTCCAGAACATCGATCTGGACCCGACCCTGCTGCATCTGCCCGGCATCGAGGTCACGCCCCTGAGCCTCGATGTGGGGATCGAACGATTCGACCTCACCATCAATGTCGTCGACACCCCGTACCCCGGGGAGGAGACGCTGATCAGCATCGGCTACGCCCTGGACCTGTTCGACCGGTCCACGATCGCGGCGTTCGCGCGGCGGCTGGAGCGCATCCTGCGCGCGGTGGTGGCCGATTCCGCGATCGGGCTGCGTGACATCGATGTACTCGGCGCCGACGAGCGATTGGCGTTGCGGCAGTGGGGCGATGGGGGACCGGGCCTGGGCCAGGTGCTGCTGCCCGACATGCTCGCCCTGGCCGGTGCGGCCCATGCGGACCGGCCCGCGGTCGTCGAGGCGGGACGCGAATGGACGTACCGGGAGCTGGGCGAATGGTCGAACCGGTGCGCGCGGGCGCTGATCGAGTACGGCGTCGGCCCGGAAACCGTGGTGGCGATCGCGATTCCGCGATCGGCCGCCTGGATGCGGGCGGTGTGGGCGATCGGCAAGACCGGCGCCGCGTTCGTGTCCATCGATCCCGCGCATCCGGGCGAGCGGAATCTGTTCATGCTCCTCGACTGCGCCGCCACCGTCGTGCTGACCTGTGGCGAACCGCTCGACGCGACCGGGGCGCGGGTGTTCGATATCGACCGGATCGACCTGTCCCCGCACAGCGCGGCGCCGGTCGGCGACGCGGATCGACACGGCCCGGTGCGGCCACACAATACCGCCTATATCGTCTACACCTCCGGCTCGACCGGTAGGCCGAAGGGGGTGGCCGTCACCCACGCCGGTCTCCTCGCGGTCTCCACCGCCCGTGACCGGCACTACGGGCTCGGCAGCGAGTCCCGGATATTGGCCCTTGCCGCACGGACTTTCGACGCGGCGGTGCACGAATTCCTGTTGGCGGTACCGGCCGGTGCGGCATTGGTCATCGCCGCGAGCGATGTCGTCGCGGGTGCGCCCCTGGCGGAGTTGCTGCGTGCCGAGCGGGTCACGCATGCGTTCCTGTCGCCCATGGTGGGAATGTCGGTCGATCCCGAGGGACTCGACGCGCTGCGCATCGTCATGACCGGCGCCGACGTCTGCCCGCCCGCGCTGGTGGAACGGTGGCTGGGTGCGGATACCACCGGGGAGCGGCAGGTGCACAACCTGTACGGGCCCAGCGAGACCACCATCTGGGTGACCGACGCCGGGTTGCGGATCGGTGAGCCGGTATCGCTGGGCGTGCCCATCCCGGGCGTCCGGGTGATGGTGCTGGATACGTCGCTGCGGCCGGTACCGGCGGGCGTGGTGGGCGAATTGTATGTGGCCGGTGCCGGTGTGGCGCGCGGCTACCTCAACCGGGTCGCCCTGACGGCCTCCTCGTTCGTGGCCGACCCGTACGGCCCGGCCGGGTCGCGGATGTATCGCACGGGCGATCTGGTGCGGTGGACGTCCACGGGCGACGGCGGGGCGCTGATGTTCGTGGGCCGCGCCGACTTCCAGGTCAAGATTCGCGGCCAGCGGCTCGAACTCGGCGAAATCGAGGCCGTGCTGGCCGATCTCGACGAGGTGCGGTACGCGGCCGTCACCACCCGCACCGCGGAATCGGTGCGGCTGGCCGCCTATGTCACCCCCGCACCGGGGTGCGTCCCCGATCCCGCCGCGATCCGGCGGGCGGCGGCACTGCGGTTGCCGCCGTTCATGATTCCCGACACCGTCACCGTGCTGGAGGAGTTGCCGCTGACGTCGAGCGGGAAGGTGGATCGGCGCGCCCTGCCCGCCCCACGGGTCACGCCGTCGGAGTATCACGCTCCGTCCACCCCCCTCGAAGAGCTGGTGGCCGCGGTGTTCTCCGAGGTGCTGGGGAAGGACCGGGTCGGGGTGGACGACGACTTCTTCGCCCTGGGCGGGGACAGCATTCTGTCGATTCAATTGGTGGCCAGGGCCAAAGACCGCGGCGCGCTGTTCACGCCGCGGCAGGTATTCGAGGCCCGGACCGTGGCCGGGCTGGCGCGCGTCGCCGAATCCGTCGCACCGGCAACGGTTCTGGCGGAGCTGCCCGGCGGCGGCGTCGGTGAGCTGCCGCTGACACCGATCGTCCGATGGATGGTGGAGCACGGTGAATTCCGGCGGTTGAACCAGACCCTGGTGCTCACGACGCCCGCCGGACTGGATCGTGCCGGGCTGGTGGCGGCGGTGGCGGCGGTGATCGACCGGCACGACATGCTGCGGGCTCGGCTGTGGCGCGACGAGCAGGGCTGGCGGCTGGAAGCACGGCCGCCGGGGACCGTGGAGGTCGAGTCGCTGGTGCATCGGGTCGCGGTGGATCCGGATGCCGACCGGGCGCACCTCGCGGCCGCGGCGGCCGCTGCCGCGCTGGATCGTCTAGATCCCGCCGAGGGCATTGTCCTACAGGCGATCTGGCTGGCTCCCACCGACGCCGCGGCCGCCGGTCATCTGATCGTCGTCGCGCATCACCTGGTGGTGGACGGTGTGTCGTGGCGCATCCTCATCCCCGAACTGACGATGGCCTGGCGGCGGCACCGCGCCGGAGACGATGCGGCGCCGCCCCCGGCGGGAACGTCGATGCGGCGGTGGGCACACGGTCTGGTGGAGGCGGCCCGATCACCGGGTCGGGTGGCGGAACTGCCGCTGTGGCAACGCATTATCGACGGCCCGGACCCGCTGCTGGGATCGCGCGCCCTCGATGCCGGTGGGGCGGTGCGCGTGCGGCACGCGCAGGTGCCGCCCGAGATCACCGAGGCATTGCTGACGCGGGTGCCCGCGGCGTTCCACGGTGACGTGCAGGACGCGCTGGTGGCCGCGCTGGCGCTGGCGGTCGTCCGGTGGCGGGCGGCGCGCGGGGTGCGGGAGTCGTCGGCGCTGCTGCGCCTGGAGGGGCACGGCCGCGAGGAACAGGCGGTGCCGGGCGCGGACCTGACCGCGACGGTGGGATGGTTCACCACCGTGTATCCGGTCCGGATCGACCTGGCGGAGATCGATCTCGAGGACGCCTTCGCGGGCGGCTCGGTGATCGGGGCCGCGATCAAGGATGCGAAGGAACGGCTGCGCGCCATTCCGGACCACGGCATCGGCTACGGGCTGCTGCGTTACCTCAATCCCGAGACGGCGCGGGCGCTGCCCGCCCGGCTGCCCGGGCAGGTCGCCTTCAACTACCTCGGTCGGCTGTCGCCGAGCCGATCGGCCAGTGGGACAGCATCATCGGAGTTCGCGCTGACCAATGAGCTCGGTGCGCCGACGGCCGGGGACCAGCCCCTCGCGGCGACCGCCGCCGTCGATATCAATGCCGTGGTCGCGGACGGGTGCCTGTCGGCCACCTTCGGCTACCCCGAGGCGGTGCTCGACGCCGCGGCGGTGGACGATCTCGCGCGGCTCTGGGTCGATGCGCTGCGGGCCGTCGTCACCCACCTGGACCGCCCGGATTCGGGCGGGCACACCCCATCCGACTTCCCGCTGGTGCGGGCGACACAGGCCGACATCACCGCGTGGGAGGCGCGATATCCGGGCCTGCTCGATGTCTGGCCACCGTCGCCGTTGCAGTCCGGGCTGCTGTTTCATGCGCGGCTGGCCGAGTCGGCGGTGGACGTGTACGCGGTGCAGCTCGCGATCACGCTGTCCGGGTTCGTGCATGCCGGACGGCTGCGTGCCGCGGCCCAGACCCTGCTGGAGCGGTATCCGAATCTGCGAGTGGCCTTCGGCGCCACCGGGACCGGCGAGACCGTCCAGATCGTCGCCGACGAGGTGGCGGTGCCGTGGCGCGAGGTCGACCTGCGCGCGGTGCCGGACGCGGCGCGGGAGGCGGCGCTGGCGGAGGTGCTGGACCGGGATCAGGCCGAGCCGTTCGATATCGAATCCGCACCGCTGCTGCGTTTCACCCTGGTCACCGTGACCGACGAGCGATACACGCTGCTGATCTCGCATCATCACGTGCTGTTCGACGGCTGGTCCATGCCCTCGGTCATGACCACCCTGCTGGCGGCGTATGCGGAACCCGGTGATCCGGCGATCACGGAGCCTACGGACTCGTACCGGTCCTATCTCGCCTGGCTGAGCCGACAGGATTCGGCTGCGTCGCTGAATGTTTGGCGGCGGGCGCTGGACGGGGCGGAGGCGACGCTGGTGGCCCCGCATGCCGCGCGCCGGGAACAGACCTCGCGAATGAGCCGTGTCGCAGTGGATTTCGACCCGGAGATCACCGACCGGCTGACGGCGACGGCCGCGGCCGCCGGGGTCACGGTGAACACGCTGATCCAGGTGGCGTGGGCGATTGTCGCCGGATATCTGACCGGGCGCGACGATGTCGTCTTCGGCGCGACCGTGTCCGGGCGTCCGGCGCACCTGCCGGGTATCGAATCGGCGGTCGGCCTGTTCATCAACACCATCCCGGTGCGGGTCCGCTACACCCCGGGCGAGCCGATCACCGGCGTGCTGGCGCGGGTGCAGGCCGAGCAGGCGGAGCTGATGGGTCACCACCACACCGGCCTGACGGATATTCATGCCGCACTGGGCGTGTCGTCCCTGTTCGATACCGTCGTCGTCTTCGAGTCCTATCCCGTCGACGGGGCCGCGCTGGCGGCACGGGCCGCGGCCGTCGACGGCATGAGCATCGACGATCTGCGGTCGAACGACTCCTCGCACTATCCGCTCACGGTGGTGGTCGCCAAGGGCGAACCCCTGCGCGCCCAAATGCAGTACCAGCCCGAGGTATTCACCCACGAATGGGTCGAGGCATGCGCGGATCGGCTTGTGCGCGTGCTGGATACGATCACCACCGACCCATCGCCGCGCGTGGAGTCCATCGATCTGCTGTCGGCGGCCGAGCGGGCGCGGCTGGTCCCGGCGCGGGGCGCGCGGGCGCAGGAGCCGCGACCGCTGCCCGATCTGCTCGCCGACGGGGCCGCCGCGAATCCGGCCGCGCCCGCGGTGATCTCGGGCACGACGACGATCGCCTATCGGGAACTGGACGAGCACTCGAACCGGTTGGCGCGGTGGCTGATCGGCCGCGGTGTCGGGCCGGGCGACACGGTCGCGCTGGTGCTGCCGCGCGGCGTGGAGCTCCTGACCGGACTGTGGGCGGTGGCGAAGTCCGGTGCCGCCTTCGTGCCGGTCGACCCGCGCTACCCGGCGGAGCGCATCACCGGAATGATCGCCGATTCCGGTGCGCGCCTGGCCTTGTCGGTCGCGGACACCGCGATCCTGGTGCCCGACACCGTGTACCGGCTGGTCCTCGACGAACCCGAGCTGGCGGAACGGCTCGAGGCGTATTCCGCGACCACGGTGGGCGACGCCGACCGGGTCCGCACGCTGCGGGTCGACCACGCCGCGTACATCCTCTACACCTCCGGGTCGACGGGCACCCCGAAGGGTGTCGTGGTCACGCACGAGGGGCTGGCGAACTTCACGGCCGAGCAGCGGGAGCGCTACGACGTGGACGAGAGCGCCCGCGTACTGGCCGTCTCCGCACCCGGATTCGACGCGGTGATGATGGAGATGCTGATGGCCCATCCGAACGGGGCCGCGCTGGTGGTGTCGCCGCCGGATGTCTTCGCCGGTGACTCGCTGACGGATATCATTCGGCGGCAGCGTGTTTCGCATGCCTTCCTGACGCCGAGCGTGCTGGCGACCATGTCGCCCGCCGGGCTGGAGTCCTTGCGTGTGCTCGTGATCGGCGGTGAGCCGGTGCCCGGCGACCTGGTGGCGGCTTGGGCGCCGGATCGGCGACTGTACACCGCGTACGGGCCGACCGAGACGGTCATCGTCACCACCCTCAGCGATCCGATGGAGCCCGACGCGCCTGTGACCATGGGCGGGCCGATCCGTGGTGTCGAGGCGGTCGTACTGGATGCGCGACTGCGGCCGGTGCCGGTGGGCGTGCCGGGTGAACTGTACCTCGGCGGCATCCAGCAGGCTCGGTGCTACCTGAACCGGCCGGTGCCGACCGCTGCCGCGTTCATCGCGAATCCGTTCGGGCGCAGCGGTTCCCGATTGTATCGAACCGGCGACCTGGTGTGTTGGACCGAGCAGGGCGCCCTGGAGTTCCTGGGACGCATCGACTTCCAGATCAAGGTTCGGGGCCAGCGCGTCGAGTTGGGGGAGATCGAGGCAGTGCTCCTCGAGCAGGCCGGGGTGGCGCGGGCCGTCGTCGTCCATCATCCGGACACCGAGCGGCTCACCTGCTACCTCGTCGGTGCCGATCTCGACCCGGCGGCGGTGCTGGCCGCCGCCCGGCGTCGACTGCCCGCGCACATGGTGCCCGACGCCTGCTCGATACTGCCCGAACTGCCGCTCACCGCGAGCGGCAAGCTGGATCGCGCGGCCCTGCCCGAACCCGTCGTGGTCGCGCGCGCCTATGTCGAGCCGTCGACGCCGACCGAGCGCGCGGTGGCGCAGGTGTTCGCCGAACTGCTCGCGGTGGACCGGGTCGGCGCCGACGACGACTTCTTCGCCCTCGGCGGGCATTCGCTGTCGGCCATGCGGGTGGCGTCGCGGGTATCGGCGGCGGTCGGGGTCCGGATCGGGGTGCGGGAGGTCTTCGAGGCATCGACGCCCGCGCGCCTGGCCCGGGTGGTGGACGCCGCGACCGATTCGTCCCTGCCCGCCCTGGTGGTTCGGGAGCGTCCGGCGCGGGTGCCGCTGTCGTTCGCGCAGTGGCGGATGTGGTTCGTCAACCGGTTCGACGGGGCGTCGGGGACCTACAACATTCCGCTGGTGCTGCGATTGACCGGGGTGCTGGATGTGGCGGCGTTGACGGCCGCGATCGGCGATGTCGTTGCGCGGCACGAGAGTCTGCGCACGGTGTTCCCCGACGAGGACGGGACGCCGTACCAGCAGATCCTGCCCGTCGGCCTGGCCCGGGCGATCGTCGATGTGCGGCCCGTCGACCCGGAGCAGCTCGACGATGTGGTGGCCGAATCCACGCGGTGCGGATTCGACCTGTCCAGCGAGCCGCCGGTGCGAGTGACATTGCTGCAGATCGGTTCCGGCGAGCATGTGCTGGTGCTGGTGGTGCACCACATCGCCGCCGACGGATGGTCGATCGCGCCGCTGGCGCGCGACCTGTCCGCGGCGTATCTGGCGCGCCGGGCGGGGCGCGCGCCGGGGTGGGATCCGCTGCCGGTGCAGTACGCGGATTACACGCTGTGGCAGCGCGAGGTGCTGGGTGCGGAATCCGAGCCGGGCAGCGTGCTGGCGCGTCAGCTCGGCTACTGGGCCGAGCGGCTGGCGGGACTGCCCGACCGGCTGGAGCTGCCGACCGACCGTCCCCGGCCACCGGTCGCCTCGCACCACGGTGCCGCATATTCGTTCGTCCTGGACGCCGGGCTGATCGCCACGCTGCGCGAGGTGGCGAATGCCCACGGGGCGACGGTGTTCATGGTCGTGCACGCGGCATTGTCGGTGCTGCTGTCGCGGCTGGCGGGCGCCACGGATATCGCGGTCGGCACGCCGATCGCCGGACGCGGCGCGGCGGTATTGGACGATCTGGTCGGCATGTTCGTCAACACGCTCGTCCTGCGCACGCAGGTCGACGAGGCCGGATCGTTCGCCGACCTGCTGGATCGGGTCCGGCGGGTGGACCTGGATGCGTTCGCGCATGCCGATGTGCCGTTCGAGCGGGTGGTGGAGGCGCTCGATCCGCCGCGCAGCCAGGCGCATCATCCGCTGTTCCAGGTCATGCTGGCCTTCCAGAACGTCGACCTCGACCGTGCGGCCACGCATCTGCCCGGAATCCGGGTCACACCCGTGGATCTCGACACCGGGATCGAACGATTCGACCTCACCCTCACCGTCGCCGACATCGCGAACGCGGACGGTGACATCCCGGTCACCCTCGGCTATGCCGTCGACCTGTTCGACCGGTCGACGATCGCGGCCTTCGCGCAGCGGCTCCGGCGCATCCTGCACGCGGTGGCGGCCGATCCCACGGTCGGGCTGCGCGCGATCGATCCGCTCGAACCGGGTGAGCGAGAGATATTGCGGGAGTGGGAGAACGGTGGCGCCGGTCCGGCGCAAGCCACCCTCGCCGAACTGCTGTCCCGCGCCGCCACCGAGTTCTCGGATCGGCTCGCGGTCGTCGACGCCGCCTACCGGTGGACCTACCGAGACCTGGATGGCTGGTCGAACCGGTGCGCGCGGGCGCTGATCGGCATTGGCGTCGGACCGGAAACGGTAGTGGCCATTGCGATTCCACGATCGCTGGCCTGGGTGCGGGCGGTGTGGACCGTCGCCAAGACCGGTGCCGCCTTCGTCTCCGTCGATCCGGCGCATCCGTGGGAACGCAACCGGTTCGTCCTCACCGACGCGGCCGCCACGGTCGTGCTGATCGACGGTGAAATCACCACGGGCACACTCGGATCGGATGCGCAGGGCGAGACCGGGATTCGGGTGCTCGATCCCGACCGGCTCGATCTCGGCGACCACAGCGATGCCCCGGTGACCGATGGCGATCGGCGCGGCACGGTGCGGACGGCGAATACCGCCTACCTCGTGTACACCTCGGGATCGACCGGTGCGCCGAAGGGCGTGGCCGTCACCCACGCCGGATTGACCGCGGTCGCGACCGCCCAGCACCGCATGTACGGGGTGCGCGGCGATTCCCGCGTATTGTCCGTCGCCGCACGGACTTTCGATGCGGCGATCCTGGAGCTGCTGTTGGCGGTGACGGCCGGTGCCGCGCTGATCACCGCCCCGAGCGATGTTTTCGCCGGTCCGGCGCTGGCCGAGCTGATCCGTGCCGAGGAGGTCACGCACGCCTGCCTGACCCCGACCGTGGTGGCCACCCTGGATCCACGGCAGGTCGACGGATTGCGGGCGCTGCTGGCCGCGGGCGAGGCATGCCCGCCCGAATTGGTGGCGCGGTGGTCGGGAACCGATACCGCCGGTGCCCGAACGGTGTACAACCTCTACGGGCCGAGCGAGGCCACCATCTGGGTCACCGGAGCCGAGCTGCGCGTCGGCGAGCCCGTCGCGCTGGGCGCGCCGATCCCCGGAATCCGGCTGATGGTGCTGGACGCGTGGCTGCGCCCGGTCCCGCGCGGCGTGGTGGGGGAGTTGTACGCGGCCGGTGCGGGAGTGGCGCGCGGATACCTGCACCGAATCGGGCTGACCGCAGCGACTTTCGTGGCCGATCCGTACGGTCCGGCCGGATCGCGAATGTATCGGACCGGGGATCTGGTGCGGTGGCTGCCCGCGGGCGACCGGGGGGCGCTGATGTTCGTGGGGCGCGCCGATTTCCAGGTCAAGATCCGTGGCCAGCGGCTGGAACTCGGCGAGATCGAGGCGGTGCTGTCGGGCCTGGACGAGGTCGAGCACGCCGTCGTCGTCGCCCGCGCCGTCGACGGCGGGGTGCGGCTGGCCGCCTACGTCACGGCCGCGTCCGGGCGCCTCCCCGATCCCACCGCCGTCCGGCAGTCGGCGGCGAAACGCCTGCCCGCCTTCATGGTTCCCGACACCGTCACCGTCCTGGACGAGCTGCCGCTGACCTCGAGCGGCAAGGTGGACCGCCGCGCCCTGCCCGCACCGCAGTCGGCGGTGGCGGCGTACCGGGCACCGTCCACACCCGTCGAGGAGATCGTCGCCGCGGTCTTCGCGCAGGTACTCGATGTCGATCGGGTCGGCGTCGACGACGACTTCTTTGCCCTCGGCGGACATTCGCTGTCGGCCACGCGGGTGGCGTCGCGGGTGGCGACGGCGGTCGGCGCCGAGGTGGGGGTGCGGGACATCTTCCAGGCGCCCACCGCCGCCCGCCTGGCGCAGGCACTGACCGAACACGCCGCCACGCTCGACCCGGTGCGATCGAAACCGATTGTGCGGGAACGTCCGGCGCGGGTGCCGCTGTCGTTCGCGCAGTGGCGGATGTGGTTCATCAACCGGCTCGAAGGGGCGTCGGCGACCTACAACATTCCCTTGGTGCTGCGGTTGACCGGCGATCTGGATGTGGCGGCGTTGACGGCCGCGATCGGCGATGTCGTTGCGCGGCACGAGAGTCTGCGCACGGTGTTCCCCGATGAGGGCGGGACGCCGTACCAGCGGATCCTGCCCGCCGATCGCGCTTCGGCGGCCGTCGCGGTGCGCACCGCCGACCCGGCCGAACTCGACCGGCTCGTGATCGCCTCGGCGCGACGCGGTTTCGACGTCTCGCAGGAACCGCCGCTGCGAGCCACGGTGCTGCGCAACGGTTCCGACGAGCACGTGCTGGTGCTGGTGGTGCATCACATTGCGGCGGACGGCTGGTCGATGGCGCCGCTGGCGCAGGACCTGACGCTGGCCTACACCGCCCGCCGGGAAGGCCGGGCGCCGCAGTGGGCGCCGCTGCCGGTGCAATACGCCGATTACACGCTCTGGCAGCGGGAAATCCTCGGCGCGGACACCGACCCGGACAGCGTGCTCGCGCGCCAACTCGGGTACTGGACGGGGCAATTGGCGGGTCTGGCGGATCGGCTCGAGCTGCCCGCCGACCGGCCGCGACCGGCGGTGGCGTCCCAGCGCGGCGGGACATACTGGTTCGCGCTGGACGCGGACACGGCGGCCGGGATCCGCCGGATCGCCCGCACCCACCAGGTGACGATGTTCATGGTGCTGCACGCGGCGATCGCGGTGCTGCTGTCGCGGCTGGCCGACACCGGGGACATCGCGATCGGCACCCCGATCGCCGGGCGCGGCGCGGCGGCATTGGACGGTCTGGTCGGCATGTTCGTCAACACCCTGGTGCTGCGGACCCGCATCGACGAAACCGGTTCGTTCGCCGACCTGTTGGACCAGGTCCGGCGGGTGGACCTGGATGCGTTCGCGCATGCCGATGTGCCGTTCGAGCGGGTGGTGGAGGCGCTCGATCCGCCGCGCAGCCAGGCGCATCATCCGCTGTTCCAGGTCATGCTGGCCTTCCAGAATCTCGGTCTGGACCGTGCGGCCGCGCACCTGCCGGGTGTGCGGGTCACGGCCGTGGAGCTCGACGTCGAGGTCGAACGCTTCGATCTCACCGTCACCGTGTCCGATACACCGGATGCGAACGGCGGCATGCCGATCGGCATGAGCTTCGCCCTCGACCTGTTCGACCGGCCGACCGTCGCGGCCTTCGCACAGCGGTTGCGGCGAATCCTGGGCGCGGTGACGGCCGATCCGACGGTCGGGCTGCGCGAGGTCGATGTGCTCGAGGCGCGAGAGCGGCAGCTGCTGCGGGAGTGGGGCGATGGCGGTGCCGGGCCGACGCGGAACACCCTGGCCGACATGCTCTCTCGGGCGGCCGGTGCACACGGGGATCGGCTCGCGATCGTCGCCGCCGGTCGGGAGTGGACGTATCGGGATCTGGATGAGCGATCGAATCGGTATGCGCGGGCACTGATCGAGTGCGGCGCCGGTCCGGAAACGGTTGTGGCGATTGCCATTCCACGATCGCCCGCCTGGATGCACGCGGTATGGGCGGTGGCCAAGACCGGTGCCGCGTTCGTCTCGATCGACCCCTCGCACCCGGACGAGCGGAATCGGCTCATCCGCACCGATTGCGGGGCGACGATCGTGCTCGTCAGCGGTGAAACCGACATGGGCACACTGCGATCGGAGGCGGCCGATGCCGGGACCCGGGTGATCGACCTCGACCGGCTCGACGTTTCCGCGCACAGCGCGGCTCCCGTCACCGACGCCGAGCGGGGTGGCGCGGTGCGGCCCGGCAACACCGCCTACCTGGTCTACACCTCCGGGTCGACCGGTGCGCCGAAGGGCGTCGCCGTCACCCACGCCGGACTGTCCGCGGTGGCGGCGGCCCAGCAACGGTACTACCGGGTCACCGCCGACTCTCGCGTATTGTCCGTTGCCGCACGCACTTTCGATGCGGCGATCCTGGAACTGCTGCTGGCGATACCGGCCGGTGCGGCATCGATCATCGCGCCCGGCGACGCCTTCGCCGGGCCGCCGCTGGCCGAGGTGCTGCGCACCGAGCGGGTCACCCACGCGTTCCTGTCCCCGGCGGTGGGCCTGTCGGTCGACCCCGCCGGGCTCGACGACCTCCAGGTCGTCCTGACCGGTGCCGAGGCGTGCCCGCCCGCGCTGGTGGACCGGTGGTCGGGCACCGACGCCGCGGGAGCGCGCGGCCTGTACAACCTGTACGGGCCCAGCGAGACCACGATCTGGATCGCCGGTGCGGAACTGCATGCCGGTGAGGCGGTGTCGGTGGGCGGGCCGATTCCGGGAGTGCGGCTGATGGTGCTGGACGCGTGCCTGCGTCCGACGCCGCCCGGCGTGGTGGGCGAATTGTATGTGGCCGGTGCGGGTGTGGCGCGCGGGTACGTGGGCCGACCCGCGACGACCGCGTCCTCGTTCGTGGCCGATCCGTTCGGTTCGGCGGGGTCGCGGATGTATCGCACGGGCGACCTGGTGCGGTGGACGCTCGACGGCGGGGTGCTGATGTTCGTGGGGCGCGCCGACTTCCAGGTCAAGATTCGCGGGCAGCGCCTCGAGCTCGGCGAAATCGAGGCCGTGCTGGCCGATGTGGAGGAGGTGCGGCACGCCGTTGTCATCGCGCACGGTGATGAGGACGTGCGCCTGGCCGCCTATGTCACCCCCGTACCCGGGCACGACATCGATCCGGACGGCATCCGGCGGGCGGTGTCGAAACGGTTGCCCGCCTTCATGATTCCCGACACCGTCACCGTGCTGGACGAGTTGCCGTTGACCGCGAGCGGGAAGGTGGATCGCCGCGCGCTGCCCGCCCCGCGGCGGCCGGTGACGACCTACCGGGCGCCCTCGACCCCCCTGGAGGAGATCGTGACCGCGGTGTTCTCCGAGGTGCTGGAGGTCGAGCGGGTCGGGGTCGACGACAACTTCTTCGCCCTGGGCGGAAACTCCATGGTCGCCATGAGATTGGTGTCCCAGCTGCGGTCGCGCACCGGGGCGCGGGTGCCGTACCAGTTGCTGTTCTCCGACTCCACGCCCGCCTCGCTGGCGCGGTACCTGGAGCAGCCGCAGGCGGATATGCGCGTCTCGCTCGGGGTGCTGTCGCCGCTGCGTTCCACCGGTGCCAAGCCCCCGCTGTTCTGCGTCCATCCGGGCGGCGGCCTGGCCTGGGTGTACGGGACCCTGGTGGGCCGCCTGGACCCGGATCGGCCCGTCTACGGCCTGCAGGACCCCTACATTGTCGAGGACTCGGCCCGCTGCGAGTCGGTGGACGCGTACGCCGAGCGATACGTCGAGGAGATCCTGAAGGCGTTCCCCGACACCGACTACTACCTGCTGGGCTGGTCGCTGGGCGGGAAGATCGCGCACACGATGGCGGCCCGGCTGCAACAGCTCGGCCACACCGTGGGCCTGCTCGTGCTCGTCGACGCCGGTATCGACACCGACCTGGACCAGGCCCCCGAACCCGACCCCGACGACCCCCAGGGTCTGGTGGCCCTGACCGAATTCCTCGGCGGCTGGCGAGAATTCCTCGGCCTCACCGACACCCAGCGGATCGAGGACCCCGAACAACTGCTCACCCTGCTCACCGACCGGCTCGGGCAGGAGGACATCCTGACGCGGCAGCAGGTGGAGCGGGTCCGGGAGAACTTCAAGACCCCGGTCCCGCACACCCCGAGACGATTCGACGGCGACGCGGTCCTGTTCCTGTCCGCCCACGAATCCCACCGAGACCGCCTGTCGCGCAGCTGGCACGGCCACATCACCGGCCACATCCAGGAATTCCCCATCGACGAACGCCACGCGGGCATGCTCAACCCGAAGGGCGCCGCCCAGATAGGCCCGATCCTGAACACCCTGCTCGAGGCCGCCGACGGAAAGGAGATCACGGGCCGAGGCGAGCCACACGATCGTTGAGGTAGCGCTGTTCCGGGACGCTGGCGGTGAGTTGTGCCGCGCGCCGGTAGCTTTCGACGGCACCGGCCGCGTCGCCACACATCTCCAGCAGATGGGCCCGCACCGCGTGGGTGCGGTGATGACGGCGCATCGACGGGTCGTCCAGCAGCGGCGCGATCAGGGCCAGCCCCTGCTCCGGGCCGAATGCCATCCCGACGGCGACCGCGCGATTGAGGGTCACCACCGGACCCGGCGCGATCCGATCGAGCATGGCGTACAGCACGGCGATCTGCCGCCAGTCGGTGTCCGCCCAGGTCGCGGCCTCCGCGTGCACGGCGGCGATCGCCGCCTGCACCTGAAACCGTCCCACATGCCCGCGCGGCAGCACCCGCTCCAGCAGTGCGACGCCCTCCGCGATCGCCGCACGATCCCAGCGCGAACGATCCTGCTCGGCCAGCGGCACCAGGGTGCCGTCCGCGGTACGGGCCGCCGCGCGAGCATGGGTGACCAGCATGAGAGCCAGCGCGCCCGCGATCTCGTCGTGCTCGGGTATCGCCGCGTGCAATTGCCGAGTGAGGCGGATGGCCTCGCCGGTCAGGCTCGAATCCAGCAGCGCGCCACCGTCGGAACGGGTATGCCCGGCGGTGAACAAGAGGTGGCAGACATCGAGCACGGCGGCGATGCGGGCGGGCAGATCGGCGTCGCCGGGAAGCTCGAACACCGCACCCGCCGCCCGCAGCGTCGCCCGCGCACGGGTAAGGCGTTGCGCCATAGTGCGTTCCGGAACGAGATAGGCGGCGGCGATCTGACCGGTCCTCACACCACACACGGCGTGCAGGGTCAATGCGACCTGCGAGGAGCGGCTCAGGCTCGGATGACAGCACAGCAGCAGCAATCGCAGGGTGTCATCGCCCTCGTCGACCCCCTGATCCGCGGGCGGCGCGAGATGCGCGTCTCCCGGCCGGACAGCGGCGACCGCCACCTCCCGCCCGGCGCGGGCACGATCGGCCCGCACCCGATCGATCAATCGACGCGACGCCACCGTAATCAGCCACCCACGCGGATTGTCCGGGACACCATCGCGATACCACCGCACCGCCGCCGCCTCGGCCGCCTCCTGCGCGGCATCCTCGCAATCCCCGAGATCGCCATGCCTGCGCAGCAGAGCGGCGAGAACATGCGGCGACTCCCGCCGCCACACATCCTCCACCACCCCGGTTTTCACTCGTCCCCGCCACCCGGCCACATGGTCGGCCGCAACTCGACCGTCTCACCCGGCCCCGCGAACCGCGCGGCGATCTCCTCCGCTCGCACACGATCCTCGACATCGATGAGGAACAACCCCGCCAAATGCTCCTTGGCCTCCGAATACGGCCCATCGGTAACCAGCGGCTCCCCATCACCCCACCGATACAGCCGCGCCGACTCGGGCGCCCCCAGCGCCTCGCCCGTCACCAACTCCCCCTTCTCCCGCATCTCCTCGAGCAACGCCTCGAAATCCGCCCCCATCCGCGCCCGCTCCGCTTCCGGCAATGCCTGGAACTCGGGCAGATAATCACCGGTCGGGTGCCCCCACGGCTGCGGGTTGGAGTGAATCAAGATCACGTACTTCATCTCTGCTCCTTCGCTCCCGGATGCGCCCGGCTGACCCATCCTTACCCGAGACGTCGGAGCCGAGGGGATCACGTCTACATGGTTGGGGGTTTGCGGCAGATGCCGCCCAGCCAGGTCGGGTGGGTGACGAGGGTGTTGTTGTCGAGCCAGTGTTGGATGGGGATCACGCCGCGGCCGATGAAGTCGAATCCGTCGAACCAGCGGGTCACCTCGGCCGGGGAGCGGCAGACGAATTGGCATGAGCTGCCCGCGGTGTAGTGGGACAGCTGCTGGTAGTCGGCGGGGGCGATGTCGGTGGACGGGTGGGTGAAGACCAGATAGCTTCCGGTCGCCATCGCGTCCCGGAAGCGTGTGATGATCTCGGCCGGGTGTTCGTCGTCCATGACGTGGTGGAGGACGCCGACGAGCAGAGCCGCGACCGGTTCGGTGAAGTCGATCAGTGCGTCGGCGCGCAGTCGATCGATGATGTCGTGCGGGCGGCGGATATCGGCCAGCATCGGTGTCACGCCGGGTACACCGTCGAGGTAGGCGTTGGCGTGGGCGTGCACGACCGGGTCGTAGTCGATGTAGACCGCTCGCGCCGCGGGGTCGACCTTCTGCGCCACCTCGTGCACATTGGGTGAGGTCGGCAGGCCCGCACCGAGATCGATGAATTGGCGCACGCCCGCTTCGGCGGCAAGCCGCACGGCATGCAGCAGAAACAGGCGGCCGAGCCGGGCAATGATCCAGCTGTGCTGCGCGACCGCGAGCATGCGCTCGGCGAAGGCCCGGTCCACCTCGTAGTTGTCTCTGCCGCCCAACAGATAGTTGTATACCCGGGCAGCATTCGGTTTGGACGGCTCGATTCCTTCAGGTACGCGGCCGAGCTTCGGCACGGCATCTCCTCGAGATCCTCGCTGATCCTGACAAGCCATTCATTGGTACCGCTACACACCGTTCACTGTCTGCGAATCGGCAACATCGGATGCCCGAGCCGTCCCGCAGAATACGTTGTCGGACAAACGATCAGATGGCGCGGTCGACGTTTCTCGGGCTACGGGTGGTGCGCTTCCGCCGGCGGCCGCCGATGGTGGTCGAGTAGCTCCCGTTCTTCGGCGGAGGTCAACCCGGCTTTGCGGGGTCGGTCGAGGCCACGGGCGCGTTCGTGGGCCAAGGTGGCGTGCAGGGTGTCGGCCACGGCGCGGGGCGTCGGCCCGGCCGTGCGGGCGGGCGTGGGGTCGTGCGCGACGAGCCCGTAGCCGTCGACGGGTAGCCAGAGCGGCAGTGACCTCGGTCCGGCCCACGGATCGACCCCCGCCGCGGTACCTCGACAGCACCGACACAATCCCGATCAACACGAACAAAACGAGCACCCTCCGGCACCGACCCGGACAAACCACGCGCCGCACAGACCACCTCATGCCCACGCGCCACCGCCTCACGGGCTATCTGTGCGGAAAGAAACGACGTCCCACCGAAAACGAGAACCCGCATGGGCTTCATTGTGTCGATCATTAGTTGCCGACCGAGGTGAGTTCGCCACCGGCGAAAGCAATTCCGATAACCATTACCAAGCGATAGCCGAGTATGTCCGAACGGGTTCAATCCCACGCCGCACAACCGAACGAGCAGTCACTTGCCCGGGACTGGTGAAGGCATCGGTCAGCGGTCTCCGCCAGCGGTCTCGGCGCCGGGCGGAATCATCTGTGCGCGTTCGGCTCGCAGCCGCTCACGTTCGGCCGGGGTCATCGCCGCGAAGGCATCCGCACGCCGTTTCGCCAGTGCCGCAAGCTCTTCCGCACTCGACTGCCGTGCGTATTCTTCGCGTTGCCGCGTCAGCCGAGCGAATTCCGCTGGAGTCAATGGTCGACTCATAGTAATGGTCTCCTCTATCAATCGTAGGAACTCCGACGTCGACGGTTCGGCCGCGCGGTCGAGGCCGTCGAGCACACCGAGCAGGCGGTCCCGCAGTCCGGTCGCCCGCGTGATGCGTTCATCGACGAGCGCCAGCTGCTGCTGTATGAGGTCGCGTGGGTCCTGGTCGGGTTCGGCGTGCAGGACAGCCGCGATGTCCTCGAGCGGAAACCCGAAGCCCCGCAAGGCCACAATGCGATGCAGCCGCCGGACATCGGCCTGGGTATAGCACCGATGTCCGCCCGATGTCCGCGACGACGGCACCAACAGCCCGATCCGGTCGTAATGGTGCAACGCCCGCACCGTCACACCCGTTTCCCGGGCCAGCTCCCCGACCCGCCATACCCGCTCGGCCAACGCGCCCTCCTACCGATGTGCACCACCCACGCTAAGACCTGACGTCACGTCAGGTTCAAGAGGAGGGGCCGAGCGGTGTGCATGAGTTCTGGGACGGTTATCGGGATCCGTTCGTCAGCAACGTCTTCAGCTGGTTGTGGGGAAGTGCGGGGGCGTAGTGTCCGTCTCTGCCGGTCATGCTCGTGTTCACGATCAGGGCGTTCAGTACGGCCTCTTCGACCGCCTCCGCTACCGCGGTGTACATCGGGTCCATGCGGTTCCACGGCAGTCTGGTGGTGGTTACGAGGTCGGTGGGGGCGCCGGATGGGAAGACCGTGTCGGAGGGGCGGTCGTTGGCGGTGGAGAAGGTAAGGAACAGGTCGCCGGAGAAGTGGCTGCCGGTGGCGCCGGTTCGGGCCAGGCCGAAGGGGACTCGGCGGGACATGGCGGTGCACTGGAGGGGGTCGAGGGGGGCGTCGGTCGCGACGATGACGATGACCGAACCCGCTCCGGCCGGTGCGGTGGATTCTTGCGTGTTGCTCACCTCGAGTCGGTTGCCGATGTGGCGGCCGCGGATTGTCAGCTCGCGTCGGGAGCCGAAATTCGCCTGGAGGAATACGCCGACCGTGTAGGTGCGCGAGCCGAATTCGACCAGCCGGGACGCGGTGCCGTTGCCGCCCTTGAAGCCATAGCACATCATTCCGGTGCCGCCGCCGACCGAGCCCTCCTCCACCGGCCCGGAGCGAGCCGAATTCAACGCCGCGACAACGTGTTCCGGGACGACGTGCCCACCGTTGATGTCGTTGAGGTAACCGTCGAAGGTCTCCGCGCAGACCGGCAGCATCCACTCCGGGGCCGGGTCGGTCTCGTTGATCCACCGCACCGTGCCGGTGTGGCAGGCGCCGACGGCGTGGGTGTTGGAGATGGTGATGGGCGTCGTCAGCTGGCCGACCTCGTCTATCCATGCGGTGCCGGTCATTTCGCCGTTTCCGTTGAGCGTGTAGCGGCCCGCCGCGCAGGGCCGCCCGCGCCCGGACCGGCCGCGCGGCAGGATCGCGGTCACCCCGGTGCGGACCGGCCCGGCGCCCACCCGCAACGGCCCGTCCCCCTCGATCAGCGTCCGGTACCCCACCTCGACCCCGGCCACATCGGTGATGGCGTTCCACGGGCCGGGAGTGCCGTCGGGGGCGATGCCGAGGGCGCGCGCCCTGGGCCGTCCATCGGGGGCGAACGAGTGCGGTTCGGTCATGATGTCATCCTTTCAGTCGGCCGACGCGCAAAGTCAAGCATTCGCACGGCATTCGGTCCGTTCGTTGATCTCCGAGAAATTCAAGATCGGAGGGACCTCGAGGCAGGCATGATCGGAGGATGTTCGAGGAAGGAAGGTAGCGGATGTCCTCCGAAATCTGTTTCATGTCAGCGCGAGAGCTGGCTCGGCTGATCGGGGTCGGGGAGCTGTCGGCACGTGAGGTCGTGTCGGCGCACCTCGATCGGATCGAGCGCGTCAATCCGACGGTGAATGCCATTGTCACCGTGCTCGGTGAGCAGGCATTGGATCGGGCCCGCAAGGCCGATGAGCAGTTCGCCGCGGGCCGGGCGGTCGGGCCGCTGCACGGACTTCCCATCGCGCACAAGGATTTACACGATGTGGCCGGAGTGCGCACGACTTACGGCTCTCGGCTGCTGGCGGACAATGTGCCCGACCAGGACTCGCTGATCGTCGAGCGCATGCACGCGGCCGGGGCGATCACGATCGGGATGACGAATGTGCCCGAATTCGGTGCCGGGTCACACACTTTCAACGAGGTGTTCGGCGTCACCCGCAATCCGTACGATCTCGGCAGGTCGGCGGGCGGCAGCAGCGGTGGCGCGGCGGCCGCGCTGGCCTGCGGAATGCATCCGCTCGCCGACGGCAGCGATATGGGTGGCTCGCTGCGCAACCCCGCCTCGTTCTGCAATGTCGTCGGCTTCCGCCCGTCCCCCGGCCGGGTCCCGTCCTGGCCGAATCAGGCGGCCTGGCAGACGATGTCGGTCGGCGGCCCGATGGCCCGCAGCGTCGCCGACGCCGCCCTGCTCCTGTCGGCCATCGCCGGTCCCGACCCGCGCGACCCCATCTCCCTCGAGACCCCGGGCGCCGCCTTCGACGTCCCACTCGATCGCGACCCGACCGGCCTGCGCCTGGCCTGGTCCCCGGACCTCGGCGGAACGGTTCCGGTCGACCCGCAGGTGACCGCGGTCCTCGAACCGGCGGTCGCGGTCTTCACCGACCTCGGCGCCACCGTCGACCGGGACTGCCCCGACCTGTCCGGCGCCGAAGAGATCTTCCGCACCCTCCGAGCCTGGCAGTTCAACCTGGCGCTGGGCACCTGGCTGGACCAGCGGCCCGACCTGTTCAAACCCGCACTGGCCGCCAATATCGAAGCCGGACGAACCCTGACCGAGGCAGACCTCGCCACGGCAGAACTGTTGCACACCAACCTGTTTCACCGGGTACGAGAGTTCTTCGACCATTACGACGCCCTCCTGCTGCCCGTGAGTCAGGTACCGCCTTTCGATATCGACCTCGAATACCCCACCGAAATCGCCAGCACCCCAATGCATCACTACCTGGACTGGATGCGCTCGTCCTACTTCATCTCCGCGACCGGCTGCCCATCCCTGTCCGTCCCAGCCGGATTCACGCCCACCGGGCTTCCGATCGGCCTCCAAATAGTCGGCCCGCACCGCGCCGATCTCTCGGTTCTCCAGATAGGCAACATATTCGAATCGGCCACGCGGTACGCGGAGACGCGACCGGCACTCTGATTTGCCGAAACGTATTGTCTCGCTGGCAATCTCGGATCGTCAGAAGAACTCGTCGAGCAGGCGGTAGTACTCGATGCGCCAGGGGTCGGCGTTCGTCTGTTCGCGGACCCACGCCGACAACTCAGGCCCGTAGCCCGGATTGAGATCGATGGCGGACATCGAGCGGGTCAGAAGCGCTACATCGAGGTGGCGATCGGCGATACCCAGGCGGCCGACATCGAGAATCCCTGTCACCGTGAGGGTGTCGGGATCGAGCAGCACATTGGGCAGGCAGAAGTCGCCGTGGCAGACCGCCAGATCGCTGTGCTCCAGAGCCTCGGCCCGACCCCGGTCGGCCAGCAGCCGGATCAGGAGCTGATCCGCGGTATCGCCACGCCGCTCCTCATCGAAGTCGTCCTCGTCGACCAGACCTGCCGTCACATTCGCCGCCGCCAACGCGGTCGTCACCTCGAGCCGCCGGTCGAACGGACACTCGCGCACCGCAATCGCGTGCAGCGACCCGAGAAACGCCACGATCCCCTGAACCGCTGTGCGCGCTTCGGCCGACGAGACCGCACTCGCCGGTATCCCATGCAATGCCGACGTAACCATCGTCGCCGAGCCATCGCACTCACCCCAATCGAGCACCCGCGGCGCACCAACCGACATCGTGCTCAGCCACATCAGCCGGTCACACTCGTCTTCGAGCTCGGCCAGCGCCGCGGGCCGGGAGGCGGTCTTCGCATAACTTCGGCCGTCGGGGCTGCGACGCACCATCGCATCGCTGTGTCCCGTGGTAATCAAATCCCAGTCGCGCACGCACCTCAGTGTGTCAGGCGCTCACACCCGCGGTGGATGCCCCGCCATCCACCGGATTCCCGCCTGCCGCCGCCCAGGTTGATCTGGTCCGTGCAACAGTTGTGGGCGTACCCGCTGCGATGAGTCTCGGCTGATTCGCACGTCTTTTCTTGTGACCGCCAAAGCACGTCGTACGACGCTGCCCGGCACCGGACATCACGGAGGACATCATGACAACCACGCCGAACGACCCGCACTCCACATTGCCCGGCCGCCCACCCATCGTCGACCTCGCCACCTGGCAAGCCGCCCGTGCCGAGCTGCTGATTCGCGAGAAGGCCCACACCCACGCGGGCGATGCCCTCGCCGCGGCCCGGCGCCGACTGCCGATGGTGGAGTTCGATGGAAAGGTCGAGGTCGTCGGAGCCGACGGTCCGGTCCCATTCCTGGATCTGTTTCAGGGCCGTGACGAACTCATGGTCTACAAGCACATGTGGTTCGACGGCGCACCGCATCAGGGCCAGTGCGAGGGCTGCACCACCACGGCCTGGCACCTGCGAGATGCCGCCTACCTCAATGCCCGCGGCGTCTCGTTCGCCATCCTGACCACCGGTCGCTGGCACGAGGTCGCCCCGTACCTCGAGTTCATGGGCTACACCCAGCCGTGGTACTCGGTGCGCGACGTGCCCGAACCGGTCGGCGGCAACATGGGTTATCTCACCTGCTACCTGCGCATCGGCGACCGCGCGTTCCTCACCTATTCCACGACGGGTCGCGGAAACGAGCGCGTCAATGCCTCCCTCGGCCTGCTCGACATGACGCCCTACGGTCGCGGCGAGACCTGGGAGGACAACCCGGACGGCTGGCCCGAGGGCCGCGGCGCGTGCTGGTCCTGGCGCTCGGACGCGGACGGGAACCCGACCGGTGGTCCGACCGGCCGCCCCGTGCCGCAGTGGACCCGCCCCGGCGCGACCCCGGTGCACACCCTCGGCCGACACGGCCACCACCACTGACGCGCCTTCGCCGACACCGGCGGTGGAAGGTTTTGGCGGCCAGAGGATCTGGGGAATTGGTTAAGTTGATGCTCGGAGAGGGGAATGGGCGGTAGCGTGCGCGCATGGGTCTCGAAGGCGTGCATCGGATTTGTGAGCGGTATGTCGATGAGTATGCGGTGGCCGATCCGGTGATGGCCAGCATGTTCGGCATCGGTGGGCAGCAGGGGCGGCTGACCGATTATTCGCCTGTGGGGCATGGGGTGCGCGCGGAGATCGCCAGGCGGGCGCTGCGGGCGGTCCAGGACACGGAGCCCGCGGATGAGGCGGAGCGGGTGGCGAAGGCGGTGTTCTGTGAGCGGGTCGGGCTGGAGGTCGAGATTCACGAGGCGGGATTGCCGCCCGCCTCGCTCAATGTGACTTCCAGTCCGGTGCAGGACATTCGGATGGTATTCGATCTGATGGACACCGAATCCGCCGACGACTGGGCGGTGGTTGCCACGCGGCTCGCGAAGGTGCCGGAGGCGCTCGACAGCGTGCGGGCCTCGCTGCTGTTCGCCGCCGGGCACGGGCGGATCTCGGCGGTCCGGCAGCTCGAGAAGACCGCGGACCAGGCCGAAACCTGGGCCGGGCGGGACGGAAAGGACGGATTCTTCACGACTTTCGTGGCCGCAGCGGAGAGTGTCGACGGTGCGCCGATGGGCGAATTGCGGCGAGCCGCGCGGACCGCCGAGCAGGCGTACGGGGACTTCGCCCGATTCCTGCGCGTCGATCTCGCGCCACGCGCTCCGGTGCGCGACGCCGTCGGGGAGGATGTCTATCGACTCTGGTCGCGCTATCACATCGGGGCCGAGTTGGATCTCCGGGAAGCCTATGCATGGGGCTGGGACGAGTTCCGGCGCATCGAATCCGAGATGCTGACCGTCGCGGGTCGAATCAAGCCGGGCGCGACACTGGCCGAGACCGCGGCCGCGCTCGACGCCGACCCGCGATACCAGGTGCGCGGGCAGGCCGCGTTCGAGGCGTGGATGCAGCGACTGTCCGACGCGGCGCTGGAATCCCTGCGCGGCAAGCACTTCGACATCCCCGACCAACTCATGACCCTGGAATGCCGGATCGCGCCACCCGGCGGCGGCGTCGGCGCGTACTACACCGGACCCAGCGAGGACTTCGCCCGTCCCGGCCGCATGTGGTGGTCGGTGCCCGCCGACAGGCAGGACTTCGCCACCTGGCGCGAACTCACCACCGTGTACCACGAGGGCGTCCCGGGCCACCACCTCCAGATCGCCACCGCCGTCCACGAGGCCGCCGCACTGAACAAATACCAGCGAATGATGTCCTTCACCTCCGGTCACGGCGAAGGCTGGGCCCTCTACGCCGAACGCCTCATGCGAGAACTCGGCTACCTCGACGACGACGGCAACCTCCTCGGCATGCTCGCCGAACAACTGTTCCGCACCGCCCGCGTCATCGTAGACATCGGCATGCACCTCGAACTCGAAATCCCCTCGAACACAGCCTTCCACGAACACGAACGATGGACACCCGCCCTCGGCCTCGAATTCCTGCTGACCCGCACAATCACCGACCCCGTCCACGTGCACGACGAGATCGACCGCTACCTCGGCTGGCCCGGCCAGGCCCCCGCTTACAAACTCGGCGAACGCCTTTGGCTCTCCGCCCGCGACGACGCCCGCACACGCGCCGGAAATTCCTTCAACCTGAAGGACTTTCACACCCGCGCCCTGAAACTTGGTGGTATGGGATTGGATACGCTGCGCGCCGAACTTGGTTGACGGACGGGTGTGACCATGACCTGGACGGTGGGCAATTGATCACAGGGCACGATGGTGCAGCAGGGCGCGGCGCAGCGGCACCGCGGTCACGAGCACGAACGCGCCGAAGGCCGTGAGCTGGATCAGCCCGCCCTCGTTGCCGACCAGCCAGTCCAGATCGTCGCGATAGTGCGGCCAGTCGGCGACCCAGTTGCCGAGCAGATCCACCATCATCACCAGGGCCGCAACGATCGGTGTCATCGGCCGCCGCAATGCAATCAACACAATGACCGCCGGGTCGATGACCGCGAGAGACACGAAGAATATTCGAAATGGTTGCGGTGCTTCAGGATACGCACCCAGACCAGATACCGCGAGAACGGTGACATGAGACCAGGTCCCCACCGCGAATCCGATCGCATAAACCGCGAGCATCACATACACCCAGCCGCGCAGGCATGGAGTCACCGCGTGTCCCCGGATCCGCACCCTTCGGCGGCGCGGGCGACCAGGGCTCCTACGAGTCGTAGTGCGGTGGTTTCGTCCATTGCGTCGTCACGTAATGCGGCTGTCAGTTGGCGGGTGAGGCGGACGATGTGATCGGAGTCGATCAGCTCACCGTCCGCGCCCGACCCTCGCAGTTCGTATTCGATGGTGTCTGCCGCCAAATGGTTACCCGCGGCGTGCAGCTCGTGGATTCGCGCTGCTATGGCATCCATGCCGTGTGTGGCCGCGATCTCGCGCAGGTCGTGAGGGTTCGATCGGTGTCCGGTTGACCGTCTTTTGATAGGACCGACGTTCGTAGGCATTGTCGAAACCTTCTTCCCCTGTACCGTCATGCAATTCAGCGGGGTAACCGCGCTGCCACTTCGGCCGCGGTAGGTGCCACATGATCAGACGGGTCGAACCGGATTGCTCACTCTCGCACAAGGTTGCGCTAGCCGCCTGTACCCCCCGCGTCACCATGGTGGCATTTGGGTCATCTCACCTCGATGTCGGCCCGAAGGACGTATCGCCGCGCTCCGCTTGTTCGAGTCGGTAGACCACGTCCAGTAGGTCCATGACTTGTTGGCGGCGTTTGCGGGATAGTTCCCCGGCGCGGAGGGCCATCATTTGTGCATCGCTGCTCTCGGCGATTTCGGCCAAGCGGCGCTGCTCGGCTTTCAACTCCGCCAATCGGCGGTCTACCTGGTCGGTGACCTTTTCGTCGAAGAAGTAGGCGGGCGGCACTCCGAAGAAATCCGCCAGTGCCTGAACATGTTTCAAGGTCGGGTTGTCCTTGATGCCCTTGCGTAGCTGCCAGATATAACTCTGCGAGATCGGAACCCCGTCCGCGGTGATCGCCGAGGCTACCTGCTCGTTGCTGTACTCCCGCCCCTCGCTCGGGCTCACCGTGCTGAACAGGTAATTCAGCTTCTCAGCGAAAAGACCGCCCCCACGCCGACTCCCACCGGCACCCTTACGCATCCTAACCTCCGAACAGTCGGCTTCCCTACTCTCATCAAAAAATATCTGCTTAATGATGTAGATAAGAGTCGAGGCACTACGGTATGAGAGTAACTACCGCTTCGAGTGGAGTCAACCAACGCCGATCCGCATTGATCGACATCAGTGAATACGGATGAGTCGGTCCGACGAGGCGGATACCCAACCCGTATCGAGGCTCAGACCACCTCTGCCAGTGCGGCCAGCCTGGCGACATCGCGCCGGGGTTTCCCATTGCTGTGTCGGAGGAGTTTTTGCAGGGTGTGGTGGGCGTTGTGGTCGTAGCGGAGGTCTTCGGGGCAGGCGGTGGCGGCTTTTTCCAGGGCCAGGGCGGCGGCTACGTCTTCGCCTTTGTGGACGAAGGCGTGGGCCAGGGCGATGTGGTAGCGGGCCTGGGAGGTGATCGAGTGGTCGTCGGCGAATTCCACGGTGGCGGCGGTGCGGATGACCTCGTCGAAATCGTTCTCGCCCAGGGCGACTTCCATGCGGGCGATGCCGACCTCGGAGGGGCCGAAGGTGATGCCCAGACAGCTGCGGTCGGCGCCGAGGCGGTTGGCGACCTCGTGGGCGCGGGCCATCAGGCGGCTGGCCTGCTGCACATTATGTTGGCACACAGCGCTTTTCGCCGCGGTCAGCTGGAGTGCGCCCCACAGCACGGCCTCGTCGGCGGTGTCGGGAATGGTCGGGGACAGCTCGGCCGCCGCGGTTTCGGCGTGTTCGCGGCACAGGGTGAACTGCTCCAGATGCAGCAGTGCGTCGGCATACTGTTCCGCGGCGGCCGCGATCGATCCGGGCCGGTCCAGGCGTCCGGCGATCTCCATGCTCCGGTCGGCGACGGTCAGCGCCAGCGTGTGTGCCCCGAGCCGGGTCAGCACCTGGCGGGCGAGCTGGGCGGCGGTCAGCGCCAGGTCGCCGACGCCGTCGCTGTAGTCGCGCCACAGCAGCATGCGGGTCATCGCGAGCACCGGCGGCAGGCGCTGGCCGAGCTCGGAGTATCGCGTCGGCGACGACGCCCAGATGCGCTGGCAGGTCTGAAGCTGTTCGCGCAGTTGCGGTATCGACACGGTGGCGGCCGGGTCCACCCTGGCCGGGTAGCCGATGACGCTCGGGGCGAACAGCCCGATCAGCATCTCCGCGCCTTCGGTCCGCGGCTGGGGCGGAGCCGGTGGGATATCGATCAGCTGCCGGAAGTCGCCGATGTGCAGCACCTCCGCCAAACGGACGATCAGATAGACGTTTTCCAGTCGCTGCTGGCCCGATTCGATCAGTCGCAGCCACTCGTCGCTGCGGCCGACGATATTGGCGACCGTGCGCCGGGACAGCCCGAGTTGCCGCCGCCGCATCTCGATCCGGTTGCCGACCGTCAGATGGCGCTGCTGCGCCCATGCCACGCTCTGCATAGCCATCCTCGAGGCCAGCCGCTTCGCCGCCCTTGTCTCGAGGCGACCGACGCTGTCGTGCCGAACCGGATACCGGTCGGCAAGCGGTCCACTCGTGCCACGTTGTCGGCGTCGCGGTGCCGAATCAACGGCTGGCTCCACTGAGGATACCCGGTCGGCGAATCACCCCGATCGCCTTGACCGCCGGGAATTTGGCGCCAAGTTCGCCGGGCGTGTCGCCGTCATGTCCGGTCGGCGATCGGCGCCAATTCCGCTTGGTCGTACCGGTCGGCTTCCGGCTTACGTTGTGGCCCTGTCACGCCGACTCGGAGATCGAAGGGGATGGCCATGTCGTCGACGCCTATCCGAGCGACCGGTATCTCCGCGGATCGGGTGCCCGCCCTCCGGCGGGCGCGCGCCGAGTGCGATCCGATCATGCGCCGCTGGGTGGCGACGCTGCCCGACACCCGGCCGGATTCGTTGCGGCGCATGGCGGGCTATCACCTCGGCTGGTTCAACCGCGCCGGGCAACCGTCGAAACGGGTGGGCGGCAAGGGTTTTCGGGCCGCCCTGACGCTCGCGGCGGCCGCGGCGTGCTCCGGCGACGGTGGTGCGGCGCTCGCGGCGGCGGCCGCGGTCGAGTTCCTGCACAATTTCACGCTGGTGCACGACGACATCATGAGCGGCGACCGCATTCGCCGCGCCCGCCCGGCGGCCTGGTGCGTGTGGGGTGTCCCGAAGGCGATCCTGCTCGGGGATGCGTTGCACGGGTTGGCATTTCGATGCGCGGTGACCGACTGCCCGGATGCCACGGTGCTCGGCGTGGTGTCCCGCCTGGCCACCGCGGTCACCGAACTGTGCCAGGGGCAGTACGAGGACTGCGCCCTCGGCAGCGGCACGCCCATCGGTGTGGATCGGTACCTGCACACGGTGAGCGGGAAGACCGGCGCGCTCATGGGCTGCGCGTGCGCGGCCGGGGCATGGTGTGCGGGCGCGGATTCCGCGACCGTCGACGCGCTCGACCTGTTCGGCCGCCGGGTGGGCCTGGCGTTTCGGATCACCGACGATCTGCTCGGCCTCTGGGGCGATCCGCGGGCCACCGGCAAACCGGTGGGCGCGGATGTGCGCCGCCGCAAGCATTCCCTGCCGGTCGTCGCCGCGCTCGGCTCGCCGACCCAGGCGGGCCGAGAACTGCGGCGGCTCTACGGCTCCACCGCCCCGCTGAGCGGCGCCGAGGTGCGGGCGGCCACCGGGTTGATCGAGGCCGCCGGTGGGCGCCGCGTCGCGGTGCAGCAGGCGCGGCGGGAGCTGCGCCGGGCCGTCGTCGGCCTGCCCGACGAACTCGCCGCCGACGACCTGGTATCGCTCGCCGCCGCGATCGAGCATCGGGAGGGATGAGGCACTACGAGACCAACCGAATGGTTTCTTTACCATCTCTTGACAGTTTAGTTCCACTTGGTACGATTCGGTACGAGCGGAGGGAGTGCGAAGGGGATTGCCACACACTGTGTCGGCGAGTCGTGTCATTTCTTTCAGAGTTGCCCGCATTGTTTGTGCGTATTCGGCCGGGGCTGTCCGAATCCAAAGATCTCGCTCCCTCCTGCTCGTGAGAAAGTCTCGTCGAAGATTGTGCAGGGAGATACAATTGAAATCGACGGTTTTGCGCAGCCCATTGCGTGGGCGAGCGCAGGAGATGGACCGGATTCACCGGGCTTTGGAGTTCGGCCGTCGTGGCGGATGTTCTCTCGTGGTGGTGGAGGGTGTTCCCGGATCGGGAAAGACGCGACTTCTCGACGATTGTGTTGCGGCGGCCGCGCCGCAGGGATTCGATATCAGTCCCGGTCTGGTCATGACCGAACCGGACCTGCCGACGCTGGTCGTCATCGACGACGCCCACAATTACGGTGAGCGGTCCCGGGATACGATCCTGTCCCAGCGGTACGGCCGCTACCACTCGCAGACCGTGTGGCTGCTGGCGCGCCGATCCTATTCGGGGGCACGGGATCTCGATGCGCTCGTCGCGAGCTCGACCGGATACAGCGACACGATCGTGCTGGACTCACTGGCCCCGGCGGCGACGACGGAACTGGCGGGCGACCTGCTGGGCGCGCCGCCCTCGCCCGCGCTGGCCGAGGTGATCGCCCGCGCCGAGGGCAATCCGGGCCTGGTCACCGAGCTGCTGGTCGGCATGCAGGAGGAAAACAGCCTCATCGTGGGCGAGTTCGAGGCCGAGCTGGTGGCGGATCGGTTGCCGCGCAGGCTCGTCGATCATGTCGAATCCCTGCTGCTCGGCTACTCCGACCAGTGCCGCCAGCTGCTGCGCGTCGCCGCCGTCCTGGGCAGGCAGGTCTCGGTCGGCACCCTCGCGCCCATGCTGGCCATCTCGCCCTCGGCGCTGCTGTCGCTGCTGGACGAGGCGGTCGCCACCGGCGCGCTGGAATGCGGTGGCGGCGACAGGGTCCAGTTCCGCAACGAACTGCTCTGGCGCATCATCGTCACATCCATCCCCACCCCGCTGCGCCGGGCCCTGCGTCGGCAGGCCACCGACATCACCGAATCCGCCGGAGACGACGGCGCACACGACCCCGCGAATACCGTTGCCACACCGGAGTTCTCGACCATCCGCGGTTTCAACGAACAGGAATCGGCGATCATCCGCCTGGTCCAGCAGGGCCTGACCAACCGCCAGATCGCGCGCAGCCTGCTGATCTCGCCCCACACCGTGAACTACCACCTGAAGAAACTCTTCCGGAAGGTCGGCGTCAACTCGCGGGTGGCGCTGCTGGCCGCGGTGCGGCACCGGGGCGCGTAGCGCGGAGACCGCCGAGCGCCGGGGCGCTCGGCGGTCGATGACGTCAGGCAGGCAGCGGACCGGAGACCGGCCGCAATACCGAAGCGCTGGCCTTGGTTTCGTCGGTGCCGCCCCACACCGGATAGGTCGCGAAGGCGAGGACCACCTTCTCCGTGCCCGCCCGGAAGGTGACCTCGGCGTCGGAGTCCACCCGGACGATCTCGCCCGGGCCCGCGGTCACCGAACCCGACGCGGACTCGACGGTGAAGGCGCCGCTGAGCACGACGATGATCTCGTCGTAGCTCGGTGTCCAGGTCATCGCCGTCCCGGGGTGGAAATGGGCGAAGCCGCCACCCAGCGACGTCGAATTGCCTTCGTGCAACACGTCGCCGATGAAGATGTCGGATTCCCCGAACTGGATCCACTTCGCGTCGTCGGCGGTGTACTTCTGCAATGCCATGATTGGATATCCTTCGAAGATTCGTGCCCGGACGGATCGCGTCAGAGCAGCGGTGAAACCTGCTCGTCGACGCCGAGCAGGGCCTTGCCGTAGATTTCCTTACCGATGAGCGGCTGCACGACGGCATGCCGTGCACCGACATTGGCGTCGCGCCAGATGCGTTGCAGGTCGTTGCCCGCGGCGAAACTCGAGGAACCGTGAATGTAGAGCAGCGTGTTGATCGCCTCCACGACGTTCTCCACGACATGCCCCAGATCCGCGCGCACCCGGGCGCGCAGCGGCAGTTCGGGGAATATCGCCCCGGCCGCCGATTCGTCGACGACCTCCGCCGCGCGATACGCGTGCAGATGTGCGGTATCGATCTTCAGCGCCGCGTCCGCGACGGCGACCTGGAACGCCGTCGAATCCCGCTGCTTCTCGTACACGGTGAAGGCGATCGACTTCTCGGCGGCCTTGGCCGTCACCAGATCCAGTGCGGCCCTGCCGAGCCCGAGCAGCGGACCCACGATCACCGTCGCGACGAACGGCCCGAACGCCGAGCGGTACAGCACCTCATCGGTGTGTTCGGTCGGATAGCTGCCCCCGAGCACCGGCGCCAGCGCCATCACCCGATGCTCGGGAATGAAAACGTCCTCCGCCACCAGGCAATTGCTGCCTGTCGCCGCCATCCCGGCCATGAACCAGGTGTCCTCGACGGTGTAGTCGGCGGCCGGAACCAATGCCAGGGCGCTATCGACCACCGTGCCGTCCGAATCGACGAGCGGAATACCGAGCACGGCCCAATCCGCATGCCAGGAACCGGAATTGTAATGCCAGCGACCGGACACCCGGAATCCGCCGTAGACCCGGACGGCGGTGGCGGTCGGCGCGGTCACGCCGGAGACGATGACATCCCGCCCCGCGCCGAAGACATCGTGCTGCGCCCGCTCCGGGAACAGGCTGGCCATCCACGCGCAGGAATTGCAGACGGCGGCGAGCCACGAGGCGGCGCCTTCGCCCTCGGCGAGCGTGGCGGTGATATCCAGGAAATTCCGGAGGGGAACCTGATAGCCGCCGAAACGTTTCGGAACCAGAAGTTTGAACATGCCGGAATCGGTCAGCGCGGCAATGGTTTCGCCGGACAGCCGTCGCTCGCTCTCGTTTCGAGCGGCATGGGCTCGGAGCACGGGAACGAGTCGACGCGCGGTATCCACGAGATCCGAAATATCCGGTGCGGGGTGCAGGGAAGCGCGCGGCTCCGCAATTGTCATGATTCTCCTTCGGCAGAATGTCGACGAGCTGGCCGCCGGTGACGGGTGCCGACTCTATCGCCGCATTGCGCCGGATATCCAGAGAAATCGGCGCCGACTACCCGAACGAGTAGTCGGCGCGGAGTGCCTACAGTGCCACCGGAATACGGTGTAATGCGGCGCGGGCCCGGGTCTCGCCGCGGTGGTAGGAGCGTTCGGCGGAAATGGTCAGGGCCCGGTGATAGTGCCGCTCGGCCTGTTCGGTATCGCCGTCGGTCGCGGCGGTGCGGCCGAGCCAGAGCAGGGCCTCGACGGCCTCGGTCCACAGCGACAGCTCCTGCGCCGCGTGCAGGGCCTCGTGATGCATCCGAATCGCCTGCCCCCGACGGCCGTCGGACTCCGCCAGCGTGGCCATGGCGCGCGCCGCCCGCAATTGGCCCCACCGGTCGCCGAGCTCCCGGAATGTCGCCGCCGCCCGTTCCGCGTCGGCGTGCGCCGCCGGGGTGCGGCTGGCGCATTCGACCAGGGCGATCGCCTCGGTCCATCGGTCGCCGTGTGCGCGGGATTCGACCAGGCTGTGCTCGATCAGCCGCCGCCCCGCGACCTCGTGCCCGTCGTCGAGCATCGCCGAGCCGAGGAACCAGCGCAACCGCGCGCGCAGCCGCGGATCGCCGACGCTGTCGACCGAATCCGGTGTGGCAGTAGCGAATCGGCCCTCGGGTGCGGTGCGGGCCTCGACACCGGCGAGCCACCCCTGTGCCACGGCGCGGGCCGCGGGGGACCCGCCCTCGAGCGCCAGCGCCGCGCGCAGGGAGCGCCGGGCCTCCACCAGGCGGCCGCGCAGGAACCAGTACCACGCCAGCGCGCCGACCATGCGCAGCGCGTCCTCGGCATGCCGCTCCCGCAGCGAGATGTCCAGGGCCCGGCGCAGATTCACCGTCTCGGCGTCGAGCTGCCGCAGTCGGTGGCCCTGGTCGGGGCCGCGCAGGCTCCGGTCGGCGTGTTCGGCGAGGTCGAGGTAGCAGCGGACGAAGCGGCCGCGCACCGCCGCCGATTCGCCCGCCTCGTCCAGCCGCTCCGCGCCGTAGGCCGCGACCGATTCCAGCAGCCGGAACCGATCGCGGTCACGGACCACCAGGGAGCGATCGGCCAGCCGAAACAGCAACCCCGGCACCCGATCCGGGAGAAGGTGCTCGTCGGCGCAGACCGTCGTCGCGTCGCGCACCGTAGACCCGTCGGCGTGGATCGACAGCCGTCGCAGCACCGCCCGCTCGGCGTCGTCGAGCAGCTCCCAGCTCCAGTCGATCATCGCCCGCAGCGTCCGATGTCGTTGCGTGCGTCCGCGTCTGGGCCCGATCGGCAGATTGAACCGGTCGTCGAGCCGCTCGGCGACCTCGTGCGGGGTCAGGGTGCGCAGCACCGGCGCCACCAGTTCGAGCGCGAGCGGGATGCCATCGAGGCGTCGGCAGATCGCCGCCACCGCACCGGCATTCGTGTCGTCCAGCGCGAAATCCGGTGCGGCCGCGGCCACGCGCTCCACGAACAGGCGCACCGCGCCGTACCGGGCCGCCACGCCGGGATCGTCCACACCGTCTCCCGGCGAGGCCAGGGGCCGCACCGACACCAGCGATTCGCCCGGAATCTCCACCGGCTCACGGCTGGTCAGCAGCAGGCGGACACCGGCCGCGCCGGACAGCAGCAGCTCGGCGACGGCCGCGACGGGTTCGAGCACATGCTCGCAGTTGTCCAGGAGCAGCAGCATGCGCTTGTCGGCCACCGTTTTTCGGAGCCACCCCGTCAGATCCGACGAATCGGGTTCCACCGCGGCGGTTTCGCACAGGCCCAGCGACACCACGATCCGCTCGGAGACGTCGTCGGCGGTGCACGCGCCACCGAGACCGGCCAGCTCGACGAACCACACCCCGTCGGGGAACCGGTCGCGGAGCCGATCCGCGGCGGCCAGCGCGAGCCGGGTCTTGCCGACGCCGCCGGGACCGGTCAGCGTCACCATGCGGGTGGGCGAATCGTCGCGCAGCGCCGCGACCATCCGCTCCGTCGCCTCTTCCCGTCCGACCAGGGAGGTCGCCGGTGTGGGCAGATTGGTCCGCGCCAGCGGCGGCGAAATCGGCTGTGGCACGGTGAGGTCCGGGTCGTGGTGCAGCATCGCCTCGTACAGCGCGGTCGATTCCGGTCCCGGGCGCACCCCCAGCTCGTCGGCCAGCCGCCGCCGCAGGTCGTGGAAGCTGTTCATCGCCTCGGTGGTCAGGCCCGCACCGTAGAGCGCCCGAATGTGCGCCGCGCGCAGCCGTTCCCGCAGCGGGTGGCGCGCGACGAGGTCGGTGAGTTCGGCGGCCACCGCGGCATGCTGTCCCAGCTCCAGGCGGGCCGCGGCCCGGTCCTCGATCGCGACCATCCGCTCCTCGGTCAGGCGCGCGATCTCCCCGTCCGCGAACGGCCACGCGGCGAACTCGCTGTAGGCCGGTCCGCGCCACAGCGCCAGTGCCTCGGTGAGCAGGTCCGCTCGCTGCCGGGGCGTGGGCGCGGCGCGGGCCCGGTCCACCAGGTCGCGGAACCGGATCGCGTCGACGTCCGCGTCGTCGAGGTGCAGCCGGTAACCGCACTGCCGATAGGTCACCCGGTCGCGTCCCAAGGCCCCGCGGAGCTGGGAAACCTTGCGCTGCAACGTATTGAGCGCCGTCCTGGGCGGGCGGCCCGCCCACAGGTGGTCGACGAGCCGGTCCGCGGGCACCAGGCCGCCGCGGTGGACGAGCAGAATCGCCAGCAGCGCGCGCACCTTCGGCTCCAGCACGCTGATCTCCTGTCCACCCGCGGCGCGAACGGTCAGCGGGCCGAGTACCTCGAAGCGCATGCACCAACCCTATCGCCAGCATTTCGTCAGCGGTTCACCTGCGCGGACCGACAGTCTGGACGGTATGAACACCTCCTCGGTCGTACATCGCGCCGGTCCCCGGGAATGGGCGGGGCTGGCGATCCTGGCGCTGCCGACGGCGCTGCTCGGGCTCGACGTCACCATCCTGTACCTGGCGCTGCCCGCCCTGTCGGTGGATCTGCGGCCGAGCAGCACCGAGGCGCTGTGGATCATGGACGCGTACGGATTTCTCGTCGCCGGATTCCTCATCACCATGGGCACCCTCGGTGATCGGGTGGGCCGCCGCCGGGTGCTGATGATCGGCGCCGCCGCCTTCGGGGCGGTGTCGGTCGTCGCGGCGTTCGCCCCCAATCCGGAGATCCTGATCGCGAGCCGCGCCGCGCTCGGCGTCGCCGGGGCCACGCTCATGCCGTCCACGCTGTCGCTGATCAGCACCATGTTCACCGACGCCCGGCAGCGCGCCGTCGCGGTCGGCATCTGGGCGATGATGTTCGCGCTGGGCATGGCCGCGGGGCCGCTGGTCGGGGGCGTGCTGCTGGACCGGTTCTGGTGGGGTTCGGCGTTTCTGATCGCGGTGCCGCTGGTGGCGATCCTGCTGGCGCTGGCGCCGGTGCTGCTGCCCGAATACCGCGCCCCCGACAGCGGCCGGATCGATCTGGTGAGTGTGGCGCTGTCGCTGGCTGCGATCCTGCCCGTGATCTACGTCGTGAAGCGGGTGGCCAAGGACGGCCTGGACGTGGGTGGCGGCGTAATCCTGGTCGCCGGAATCGTTTTCGGGTGGGTGTTCGTGCGGCGGCAGCGCCGCATCGCCGACCCGCTGCTGGACATGACGCTGTTCGCGAGCCGGACGTTCACCGCCGCGCTCGGTGTGCTGCTGTTCGGGCTGATCGGCGTCGGTGGCGTGATGTTCCTGGTGACGCAGTACGTTCAGCTCGTCGCGCAGGTCTCGCCGATCGCGGCCGGGCTGTGGATGGGGCCGCCCGCGCTGATGATGTTCGTGGCCGCGCTCGCGGCGCCGCTCGTCGCCCGCCGGATCCGTCCCGGCCTGATCGTGGCGGGCACGCTGGCCGTCTCCACCGTCGGCTATCTGCTCATCCTGCGGGCGGGCAGCACGGGCGGAATCACGCTCGTGGTCGCGGGATTCGCGCTGGTGTATCTCGGCCTCGGCGCGATCGCCGCGCTCGGAACCGATCTGGTCGTCGGGGCCGCGCCCGCCGCCAAATCCGGTTCCGCGGCCGGGATGTCGGAAACCGTGCAGGAGATGGGACTGGCGCTGGGGGTCGCCGTGCTCGGCAGCCTCACCACCGCCGTATACCGGCACCACATCGACGGGCACCTGCCCGCTGGGTTCGGCTCCCGGGGCGCGGACGCGGTCCGCGACAGCCTCGCGGGCGCGGTCTCCGCCGAAGCCGATCTCGCGCCGGGCGTGCTGGATACGGCCAAGGACGCGTTCACCGCGGGCATGCACACCTCGGCCCTGGTCGCCGGGATCGGTGTCCTCGCGCTGACCCTGGTGTCGGTGGTCGTGCTCCGCCACGTCGGAACCATCGATAGCGACGGCTATTCGTCCGGCGAAAAACCCTGACCGACGACGTTTTTCGATCCTTCCCCTACGCATTCCGGTCGTATTCGACTACTCGATCGCGCAGTGTTCGCCGCGGCGTCGGCTCCCTAGCCTGAATGCGAACGGCCGAATAATGCTTCGAAGGGGGCTGGATCGCTATGGTGCCGACGGATCGATCGGAAGTATTTCTACTCAACGGTTATCAGCGGGATATCTGGGCGGCCGAATTGCGGAATCCCGGTGGACCGCAATTCAATGTGGTGGTGCACGAGTCGCTCGCGGGGCGGGTGGATATCGGGCGGCTCGGGGAGTGTGTGCGGCGCGCGGTCGGGCGGCGCGACGCGTTCGGGTTGCGGTTCGAGGAGGACGAGGCGGGAAATCCGCAGGCGCGCCGCGTATCCGGCGCGGACGCCGCGCCCGTGGTCGTCGACCTGTCCGGGGACGCCGATCCCGGCGCCGCCGTGCGGCAGTGGTGCGCGGATCGGCTCGGCGAAGGATTCGATCTGCGGAGCGGGCAGCCGCTGTACCGGGCGGCGATTCTCGTCGAGAGCGCGACCGTGACCCATCTGTTCGTCGAAACTCACCACCTGGTCTCGGATTCATGGGGACTCAATGTATTGACATCGGAGATCCTCACCAACTATGAGACCGGGGCGGCCGCGGCGGCGGATGCGCCGTCGTATGCCGAATCCGTCGACGATTACGAGAAGTACCGGAATTCGCCCGAATACCAGCGGGATCGGGATTTCTACCGGGACTATCTCGACGGGGTGGCGCCCGCCCTGTTCTCGCGCACCGGCGTCGGGCGCGCGGACCGCGGGCGCTGCTCGTTCGTGATCGAGGACAAGTTCGTGCGGCGGATCCTCGAGGACGACATGTCCCCGTTCGCGTATCTCGCCGCCGCCCTGGCGATCTGCCTCGGCCGCGTCCACCGCGCCGAGGAGATCGTGGTGGGTGTCCCGTTCCTGAACCGCCGCGGGGACCGGCAGCGCGACCTCGTCGCCCAGTTCGCCAACAACCTTCCGCTGCGGGTGCCCACCACGGAGGAGGTGTCGCTGAACGAGCTCGCCGGACGGATCGGCACGACGGTCCGCGCGCTCCGCGAGCACGAGCGGCTGCCGTTCGGCGAGATCCTGCGGGCGCTGCCCGCCTCGGGCGCCGACCGGCGCCAGCTGTTCGACGTGACGCTGTCGTATCTGCATTTCCCTCGGCCGCAGGCGATTTCGGATGTCGCGGTGACGACGACCATGATGGCGCCCGTGCACGACGCGCACGCGCTGTCGATCATGGTGCAGGCGTTCGACGGCGAACAGCAGCTGCGGGTGGACCTGGACTACGCCCGCGACGTGTTCGACGGCGACTTCTCCGCGGAGGCGCTGGGTGTGCACGTCACCGAGCTGATCCGGCAGGGGCTGGAGGTCGGCGAACTGCCGACGAAGTACCTGTCCATGCTCACCGACGACGAGTACGAGAACGCGGTCCGCGGCAATCAGGGTGCGCTGGTGGAGTATTCGTCGGAGAAGACGCTGCACCGCAGCTTCGCCGAGCAGGCCGCCCGGACACCCGAGGCGGCGGCGGTCGTGGACGACGCGTCCGGGGACACCGTCACCTACCGGCAGCTGGAGCGGCGGTCCAATCAGGTGGCGCGGGCGTTGCGCGCGGCCGGTGTCGGCCCCGGCGAGCGGGTCGCGATCATGGCCCGGCGCGGCCCGGAACTGCTGCCCGGCCTGCTCGGCATTCTCAAGGCGGGCGGCGCGTATGTGCCCGTCGACCCGTCCTATCCGCCCGACCGAATCCGGATGCTGCTGGCCGACTGCGCCCCCGCGGCCGTGCTGACCTCGGCGGGGGTCGACCCGGGCGCGGAGCTGCCCGCCGTGCTGCGCGTCGCCGATCTGTGGCACGGCTCCGACGCCGCGCTCACCCCCACCGGGACCGCCGAGGACGTCGCCTACGTCATCTACACCTCGGGCTCGACCGGCCGCCCGAAGGGTGTCATGGTCGAACACCACGCGGTGGCCAATCGGCTGATGTGGATGCAGCGCCGGTACCCGATCGGGCCCGGCGACACGCTCCTGCAGAAGACGCCGACCTCGTTCGATGTCTCGGTGTGGGAGCTGTTCTGGTGGGGGCAGACCGGTGCGCGGGTGGCGCTGCTGCCGCCGGGCGCGGAGAAGGATCCGCGCGAGATCGTGCGCGCGGTGGGGGAGCACGCGGTCACCGCGGTGCATTTCGTGCCGTCCATGCTCGGCCCGTTCCTCCAGACGCTCGCGGAGGACCCCGCGCTGCACCGGTCGGTGGCGTCGCTGCGCTACGTGTTCTGCAGCGGCGAGGCGCTGCCCGCGGAACGCGTCAACCAGTTCCACCGGATCTTCGACGAGCGGACCGCGCTGGTGAACCTGTACGGCCCGACGGAGGCGGCGGTCGATGTCACCGCGTTCGAATGCCCCTCCGCGGCAACGGGTCCGGTGACCCGGGTGCCGATCGGGACGCCGGTGGACAACACCGCGGTCTATGTGCTCGGCAAGCACGATCGGCCGCAGCCCGTCGGCGTGCCCGGGGAGCTGTGCATCGGCGGCGTGCAGGTGGCCCGCGGATACCTCGATCGGCCGGACCTGACCGCCCAGCGCTTCGGCGCCGACCCGTTCCGGCCCGCCGGGCGGCTCTACCGCACCGGTGATCTGGGACGATTCCTCGCCGACGGCACCATCGAGTATCTGGGCCGCATCGACGATCAGGTGAAGATCCGCGGCAACCGGGTCGAGCTCGGCGAGGTGCAGAACGCCCTGGTCGCCCTGCCCGATATTCGCGACGCGGTGGTGATCGATCGCGAATCCGCCGACCGCGGCAGGGTGCTCGTCGCCTACTATGTCGCCGACCGCGAGCGTGATCACCTCGATCTGCGGTCCCGGCTGGCGGAATCCCTGCCGGACTACATGATTCCGTCGCACCTCGTCCGAATCGACCGGGTGCCACTGACTCCCAACGGCAAGGCCGACCGGCGGCGGCTGCCGGAGCTGTCCGTCGAGGCGGTCGGCGGCGACGACGAACCGCGCGACGAGCGCGAGGCCACCCTGGCCCGGATCTGGGCGCAGGTGCTGGGCGTGCAGCGGGTGGGCATCCACTCCGACTACTTCGCCGTGGGCGGCGACTCGATCACCATGCTGCGGGTGCGGGCGCTGGCCGAGCGCGCCGGAATCCGTTTCGGCCTGGACGAATTCGTGGCCAACCCCACCGTGGCCGCGCTGGCCGCGCGGCGATGCGGCGGCCGAGCCCGAGCCGCGCCCGGCGCTCGCGCCGTTCGCGCTGGTGTCGCACGTGGACCGGGCGCGGCTGGGCGCCTACGAGGACGCCTACCCGGTGACCCGGCTGCAACTGGGGCTGCTGTTCCACAGCCGGGAACGCCAGGGATCGGCCACCTACCGCGACGTCTTCCGCTACAGCCTCGAATTGCCCTGGAACGACGAGGTTTTCCGCACCTGCTTCGACGCGCTCGTCGCCCGCCACCCCGCGCTGCGGTCGTCGTTCGACCTCGGCGGCTACTCCGAGCCGCTGCAGATCGTGCACCGCGCCATCGACCCGGCAGTCGACGTGGTCGATCTGCGCGACGCCCCGCCGGAGTCGGCCGAGGCCCGCATCCACGACCACATCGAGCGGCGGCGGCGCTACGACTACCGGTTCGAACGGCCGGGGCTGCACCACCTCCGGGCGTTCCTGCTGCCCGGCACCGTCGAACTGGTGCTGAGCTTCCACCACGCGATCCTCGACGGCGGCAGCGTCGCCAATCTCGTCTCGGAGTTGTTGCGGGACTACACCTATGCGCTGGGCCTGCACACCGACCCGGTGCGGCGCAAGCAATTGCCCTCTCCGGCACTGTATGTCGTCGAGGAGCGCCGCGCGGAGGCGTCGCGGCGCAGCCGCGACCACTGGCGGGCGGAACTGCGCGACGCGGATCCGGTGCGGCTGGAAGGGTTTCGGCCGCACGAGCCCGCCGACGCACGGCAGGCGCTCGTCGTCCGCGATCTGACGCTCGACGCCGACCTCACCGCGGCCGTGCACGCCGTCGCCCGCGACCGCCGGGTGCCGGTGAAGTCGGTGTTGTTCGCGGCGCACGTCACCCTGCTGCGGGTGTTCGGCGGACGCGACGATGTCACGACGGGCCTGGTGACGCACGGACGCCCGGAAGTCGAAGACGCCGAACACCTCTGCGGCCTGTTCCTCAATACCGTGCCGGTGCGGGCGCGCATCGCGCCGCGCACCTGGTTCGACACCGTGCACGAGGTGCTGGCGCGCGAACGCGACGCCTACCCGCACCGGCGGGTGCCGCTGGCGGTGATCCAGGGCGATACGGGCCACTCCCAGCTGGTCGACACCGCGTTCAACTTCATTCACTTCCGCCAACTCGGCGACGTGTTCCGGCTACCCGGTATCGCCGATCGCGGCTTCCTCGCCTGGGAGGAAACGAATTTCGCGCTGCTGATCAATGCCATGCTCGGTCCCGCCGACGACGGCATCCGGATACGGATCGACGGCAGCCCCCGCCTGTTCACCGAGGCCCAGGGAGATCTCTACGCCGACACCTTCGTCCGGATCCTGCGCGCCATCGCCGAACGACCCGACGAACCCGCCGACCGATCGGTGTTCGCGCCCGCGATCGCCGGTCCGCGCCCGGCGCGGCCGCACGCGGATGTGGTGCGGGCCTTCCTGTCTCATGCCCGGCACACTCCGGCCGTCGAGGCGCTCGTCGCGGCGGACGAGGTGTGGACCTACGCCGACGTGGAGCTGCGCTCCGCGCGCATCGCCCGCAGCCTGGTGCGGTCCGGGGCGCGGCCGGGCGATCGGATCGGCATCGCCATGGCCCGCTCGCCGCGCAGCGTGGTCGCGCGGCTGGCGGTGGCGCGGGCGGGCTGTTCGGCGGTACCGCTGGACGTGTCCTATCCGCCGGAACGGCTGCGGTACATGATCGAGCAGAGCGCGCCGTCGCACGTCGTCGCGGAGGACGAGCACGCACACCTGTTCGGCGACGCCACCGTGACGTCCTACGATGCGCTGCTGGATCTTTCGCACGACCGCGACGACGACACGGCGACGCTGCCGGAGATCTCCCCCGACGACGAGGCGTACCTGCTGTTCACCTCGGGCTCCACCGGGCAGCCGAAAGCCGTTGCCATGCCGCATCGTTCGCTCGCCAACCTGGTGGCGTGGCAGAACGGCATCGCCAGCGGCGCGGTCGGCGGCCGGACACTGCATTACGCCCCACTGAGTTTCGACGTCTCCTTCCAGGAGATGTACTCGACGCTGTGCGGCGGCGGCGCACTGGTCATCGCGCCCGACGACCTGCGCCGCGATATGCCGGAGCTGCTGCGGTTCATCGACCGCGAGGCCGTGGAGCGGGTGTACATGCCGTTCGTGGCGCTGCAACGGCTGGCGGAGGCCGCCGACACCCTCGGCATCACGCCGCGCGGCCTGCGGATCGTCTGCTCCTCCGGCGAACAGCTGCGGCTGACCGAGGAACTGCGCCGCTTCTGCGCGGCGCTCGGCCCGGACCTGGTGCTCGAAAACCAGTACGGGCCCACCGAAACCCACGTGGCGGCGGCCCACGCCATGACCGGCGAGGCTGCGGCGTTCCCGGACCTGCCGCCGATCGGCCACCCGATCGACGGCGCCCAGGTGCTGGTGCTGGACGACCGCGGACGGCCGGTGCCGGTGGGGGCCAAGGGCGAGATCTTCCTCGGCGGCGCGGTGCTCGCCGACGGCTACGCCGGACGCCCGGCCCTGACCGAGGAGCGATTCGTCCCGAATCCGCACGGGCGGCCGGGGGAGCGGCTGTACCGGACCGGTGATATCGGCATACTCCTGTCCGATGGCGCGGTGGTCACCCTGGGCCGGGCCGACCGGCAGGTGAAGATTCGCGGCTACCGCGTCGAACCGGCCGAGGCCGAACTCGCGATCGCCGAGGCCGCGGCGGCGACGGCGGCCGCGATCGATGAGATCGCCGTCGTGGCGCGGCGCGATCGTGCGGGCGACGCCTTCCTGGCGGCGTTCCTCGTCGGCGACGCCGAGCGCACCGACCTGACCGCCCTCGGGCGCCGACTACGCGAACGACTGCCCGACTACCTGGCGCCGACCCACTACGAGTGGATCTCCGCAATCCCGTTGACCCCCAGCGGAAAACGCGACGACGCCGCGCTGCGGGACGCGCCGCTCACCCGGATCGCCGCCGCCGACCGGGTGCCGCCCCGCGACGACTACGAGCGGGCGCTCGCCGAGATCCTGATCGAACTGCTGGGCGTGCCCGATATCGGCGTGCACGACAACCTTTTCGACCTGGGCGCCACCTCGGTGACCGCGATGCGGACGGTCGTGCTCGTCGAGCACCGGTTCGGCGTCGGCCTCCCGCTGTCGCGGTTCATCACCTCCCCGACGATCGCCGACCTGGCGATCGGCCTGCGGGACAGCGATGTTCGGGCCGCCGAGGGGCATTCCGGATTCGACCCGCTGGTGACGATCAAGGCCGACGGCGACCGGACGCCGCTGTTCTACGTGCATCCGATGGGCGGAAACGTGCTGTGCTACGTGCCTTTCACCCGGCACCTGCCCGCCGACCGCCCGTTCTACGCCTTCCAGGCGGCCGGATCCGATTCCGGCACCCAGCCGGTCCGCGGCGTCGAGCGGCTGGCCGCCGACTACATCGCCGCCATGCGCCGGGTGCAGCCCGCGGGCCCGTACCACATCGGCGGTTGGTCCTTCGGCGGGTTCGTGGCCTTCGAGATGGCCCGCCAGCTGCGCGCCGCGGGCGAGAGCATCGGCTCGCTGGTCCTGTTAGACACCACCGCGCTCAATCCCGACCGCAGCTCCTGGACCGACGACGAGGCCCTGCTCGGCTGGTTCTTCTGGGAACTGCTGTGGTTGCGGCGCGGCGGCAACTCGCCCGAGATCCGGATCCCGGCCGAATTGCGGTCGCTGGAGGAGAAATTCGAGTTCATGACCGAACTGGCGGTCGCCGAGGGGGTGCTGCCGAAGGACAGCAGCGGCGCGGTCGTCCGGCGACTGTTCCGGCTCTACGAGGCGAACTGGCGGGCCGCCTTCGACTACCACCCGGAGGTCGTCGACCAGGACATGGTCCTGGTGCGGGCGAAGGAGCCGCTGCCGGGCGTGCTGCGGTCCATGCACACGGCCATCGACAGCCTGCACGCCGATCCGGCCAACGGGTGGGGGCAGCGCACGTCCGGCCGCCTCACGGTGCTCGAGGTGGAGGGTGACCACCTCACCCTCATGGAGGAGCCCTACGTCGCGGCCACCGTCGACGCCATTATCACCACCGCCAATTCCGAACAGGCAGAGGAGATCTGAGTATGTCCGCGAACAAGTCGGCCATCGTCGTCGGCGCGGGGATCGGTGGCCTGACCGCGGCGATCGCCCTGCGGCAGGTCGGCATCGACGTCCACGTCTACGAGCGGGCCGCGCAGATCCGCTCCGGCGGATTCGGGCTCTCGGTGATGAGCAACGCCATCGCCGCGCTCGAATCGCTCGGCATCGACCTGCGCCTGGAACGGCACGGGCGGGTGCTGGAGCGCTACTACGTCAAGGATCGCCACGGCAGGCTGCTGCGGGAGTTCCCGTTCCCGGAGATCATCGAGCGCGTGGGCGCGCCCAGCGTCTGCGTCGGCCGCGCCGATCTGCTTGCCGCCCTGCGCGAGTACGCCGCGGACCTGCCCGTCACCGTCGGCGCCGCCGTCGAACGCTTCGAGCCGATCGGCGACCGGGTCCGGGTGCACTTCGACGACGGCCGATCCGCCGACGCGGACATGCTGATCGGCGCGGACGGATTCCATTCGGCCGTGCGCAAACAGATCGCCGGTCCGGGCGAGCGGTGGCACGACAGCGGATACATCGTGTGGCTCGGCATCACCGACTACGAGCATCCCCGGTTCGCGCCCGGCTCGGTCGTGCACCACTGGGGCGACGGCATGCGGTTCGGGCTGGTCGACATCGGCCACGGCCGCCTGTACTGGTGGGGCACCAAGAACATGCCGCTGGATCGGTCCATGTCCTGGAACGGCGGCAAAGCCGAACTGCTCGAGGAGTATTCGGGCTGGCCGGACGAGGTGCTGACCGCGATCCGGGTCACCGCCGAGGAGAACCTGATCAGCACCAACACCCGGGACCGGCCGTTCCTCGAGCGCTGGGGCGCCGGGCCGGTGACCTTGCTCGGCGACGCCGCGCACCCGATGCTCACCAGCCTCGGCCAGGGCGCGGCCATGGCGATCGAGGACGCGGTGGTGCTGGCCCGGCACCTCGAGCACGCCACCGATATCGACGACGGGCTGCGCGGCTACGAGGACGCCCGGCGCGAGCGGACCCGCGCGATCGTGGAGTCGACCCGGGCGATCAGCGATTTCGAACAGTCGCAGGGACCGATCCGCCGCCGCATCCGCGACGGGTACTTCCGGTTCATGCCGCACCGCACGCTGGTGCGAAAACTGGAGCCCGCGTTGACCTTTCCGGGGGTGACCGCATGACAGCGCGGGACCGTACCGGCAAGGTCGTGGTCGTCACCGGGGCCGCCACCGGATTGGGCCGCGACTGCGTCCTCGATCTGGAAGACCGCGGCTTCCGGGTGGTGGCCGGGGTGCGCCGGACCGAGGACGGCGAGAAACTGGTGGCGGCCGCGCGGCACGGCCGCCTCCGGTACGCCCTCGTCGACGTCACCGACGACGACTCCATCCGGGCCTGCGCCGAATTCGTCGACAGCGAATACGGCGAGCTGTGGGGACTGGTCAACAATGCGGGAATCTGCATCGCGGGACCGCTGGAATGCATCGGCACACCGCAGTTGCGCCGCCAACTGGACACCAATCTCGTCGGCCAGCTGTCGATGATCCGCGCCCACCTGCCGCTGCTGCGCCGCTCGCGCGGCCGGATCGTCAACATCACCTCCGGCCTCGGCACGGTCGCCTTCCCGCACTTCGGCGCCTATGCCGCAGCGCAATTCGCGAAGGAGGCGCTCAGCGACGCCCTGCGCCGCGAGCTCGCGCCCAGCGGTGTCGAGGTGTCCGTCGTCGCACCGGGCGCGATATTCACACCCATCTGGGACAAGGTGCCGCGGACGGCGGGGCAGGTGCTCGACGAGGCCCCGGCCGAGGTCGCGCAGATCTACCGGGCCGGATTCGAGGCGACGATGAGCGCGAGCGTCCAGCAGGCGCGGGACAGTCACACCACCGGCGAGCAGGTCGCCGCGGTGGTGGCCCGCGCCCTGACCGCGACCCGGCCGCGCACGCGCTATCGCGTCGGACCGGACTCGCGCCGCGTCGCCGTCCTGGCGCGGCTGCTGCCCGATCGGCTCCTCGACCGTTACCTGCGGGGAGGCGCGGATGCGCGCTAGTCCCGTCGCCGAGGCCGCGGCGCCCGCCCGTGAGCTGGGACCCCTCGAACGCTGGTACTGGATCGCCGACCAACTCGCGCCGCTCACGGTGATCGGGCGGGTGCGGGTGCACGGTGCGCTGCCGCATACGCTGCTGCGGACCTCGCTGACCGCACTTCAAGTGCGCCACCCCCTGTTACGGGTCGCCATCGAACCGGACCCGACCGGGAGCAGGCCGCGGTTCGTGCCGATCATCGGTCGCGGCATTCCGCTGGATCACCAGGTGTTCGGCCCGCGCGCGGCGCGGCGGCCACGCTGGGCCGAGGTCGTCGACGACCGGGTGCTCAACGACCGGATCGATTGGCGCGGTGGGCCGTTGGCGAAGGCGACGGTGCTGACCCACCAGTCCGAGTCCGGCGACCCCGGCGGCGACGCGCACGATCTGATCCTGTCCGTCTCGCACGTCGTCTCCGACGGGACGACGGCCCTGTCGCTGGTGCGGCAGTGGCTGGCGCTCGCCGCACACCGGCGGCTGCGCGGCGCGGACATCCAGTTCGCCAGGTCGCCGATGCCCGCCGCCGAGGCGCTGTTCCCGACCGAGCACACCGGCAGGCGCGGCCGGGATCGGGCGCGCGCCAAGCAGACTCGCGACGATCGCGACCTCCGAGCCCTGCGGCCCCGGCGGATCGATCCCGAGACGCCGGTGCCGCCCACCGAGCGGCGCAGCCGCCTGCTGCACCGGTCGCTGCCGCCGGAGGTGCTGGATGCGCTCGTGCGGGCATGCCGCGCACACGGTGTCAGCGTGCACGGCGTTCTCGCCGCCGCCATGATCGCCGCCCTGGCCGAGGACTGCGGCGATACCGTCGGCGGCCATTACTCCATCGGCTCGCCGATCAACTTCCGCGCCGAGCTCGACCCGCCGGTCACCGACGTCGACATGGGCAGCTACGTGGCGACCGTGCCCACCCACGTCGACTACCGGCCCGGCCGCTCGCTGTGGGCGATGGCCCGCGAGGTCAACAACGATCTGCGCGCCCGCAAGCAACTGGGCGAACACTTTTCGATGATCCACGGATTCACCGCGGCGGGACCGGAACGACTCGTCGACAGCGAGCCGTTCGTCCGCTACCTGGACGAGCGGGGGCCGATCAACTACTGCCTGTCCAATATCGGGCGGTTCGACTTTCCCGACGACATCGGGCCGTGGCGGGTGGAGGGCGCGCAGTTCCTCGCCTCGCTGTCGGTGACCGGCGCCATGGTCGCCACCGTCAATTCCTGCCACGGCCACCTGTTCTGGAACTTCACCTACGTCTCCGACGTGCTGTCGCACACCCGCGCCGTGCGCATCGCCGACGGCTGCGTCGCCAAGGTGACGGCCGCCGTCCCGACTTCCCGAGGAGCACACCCGTGACGACACCGCCGATCTTCTCCACCGCGCTGGAGATCCGCGATCTCATTGCCGCCGATCGGCTCGGCGCCGTGGAATCCACGCGCGCCGTGCTCGAATACATCGAACAGACCAATCCCTACCTGAACGCCATTACCGCGATGCGGGCGGCGAAGGCGCTCGACGACGCGCGCGCCGCGGACCGGGTTCCGGCCGCGGAGCGCGGACCGCTGCACGGGGTGCCGTTCGTGATCAAGGCGGTCAACGAGTCGGAAGACCTTCCGGCCGACTACGGTTCGCGCGCCTTCGCCGACTACGTTCCCGGCTTCGATACCGAGGTCGTCGCCCGGCTGCGCGCGGCCGGGGCGATCCTCATCGGCACCACGAACATGCCGGAATTCGGTCTGCGCGTCACCACCGACAATCGGCTCTGGCCCGCGACGCGCAATCCCTGGGACACCGACCACAGCCCGGCCGGTTCCAGCGGCGGGGCGGCGGCCGCGGTGGCCGCGGGCATGGTCCCGCTCGCCCAGGCCGCGGACGGCGGGGGATCGGGGCGGGTGCCCGCCTCCGCCTGCGGCATCGTGGGTCTCAAGCCCAGCCGTGGCCGAACACCATGGGCCCCTTCCGCATACGAGCAGTGGTCGGGTTACGCGGTGAACACTCAGATGGCGCGCACGGTGCGCGATGTCGCGCTGATGCTGGACGTCACGGCCGGGCCGGTGCCGGGCGAACCGTACGGGCTGCCCGCACCGACCGAATCGTTCCTCGCGGCCTGCGATCGCGGGCCCGAGCGGCTGCGGGTCGCCTACCTCGGCACCCCGCCGCACGGTGCGGTCGACGCGGAGGTCGCCTCCGCGTGCCGGGAGGCGGTGGGCGCCTTCGCCGACCAGGGGCACGAGGTGGTGGAGGCCGAGCTGTCTCTGGACGGACTGCTCGATGCGTTCCTCACGGTCATGGCCGGAAACGTGGCGGCCCTGGTGGCGAACGTGCCGGCGGCGCGGCTGTCGGAGCTGGAGCCCTCGACGGTGGAGATCGCCCTGCACGGGCAGCGGCTGACAGCGGCCGACTACTGCGCCGCCGTCGCGGCCGCGCAGCACCGGGCCGCCGAGATCGTCCGGGGCTGGGCCGATTTCGATCTGCTGGTCACCCCGACGCTCACCGTGCAGCCGCCGAAGGTGGACTCGGCGCCGCCCGGGACCGGCTTCCGCGAGCAGTGGCACGAATACGCGAGCTGGCTCGCGTTCACCTATCCGTTCAGCATTACGGGCCAACCGGCCATCAGCGTCCCGGCCGGGCGGACCGCGCAGCACCTGCCGGTGGGGATTCAGCTGGTCGGCGCGCCGGGCGCGGAGGACCGAATCCTGGCCGCCGCGGCCGCATTCGAACAGGCCCGGCCGTGGGTCGCGGAGCGACCGGGAGGGCTGGGCTGACTTTCATGGCCAATGCCTACCGCGAGCTGTTCTCGGCGCCCGGGTCGGTGGCGTTCTCCGCCGCCGGTTTCCTCGCCCGGCTGCCGATCTCCATGACCGGGATCGGCCTCATCACGATGCTGTCCCAGCTGCGCGGGCAGTACGCCCTCGCCGGTGCCGTCTCGGCGGTCTTCACGTTTTCCATGGCCCTGTTCGGGCCGCAGGTCTCGCGCCTGGTGGACCGGCACGGGCAGGGCCGAGTGTTGGTGCCCGCCATGGGAATCAGCGTGCTGGCCATGGGAGCGCTGCTGCTGTGCACCCGCTACGACGCGCCGGTGTGGACGCTGTTCGTCTTCGCGATCCCGGCGGGGTGCATGCCGAATATGGCGGCGATGGTGCGGGCGCGGTGGTCGCAGCTCTACCGCGACTCGCCGCGGCTGCACACGGCCTTTTCGCTGGAATCGGTCGTCGACGAGCTGACCTTCGTGGTCGGTCCGGCCCTGTCGGTGACGGTGTGCACCCTGGTCTTCCCGGAGGCCGGACCGTTGATCGCGACCGTGCTGCTGGCGGTGGGCGTGGCGCTGTTCGTCGCCCAGCGCGGCACCGAGCCGCCGGTGCACGCCCCGACCGGCGACGGCGGCGGGTCGGCGCTGCGATCCGGCCCGCTGGTATTCCTGGTCCTGGTGCTCGTCGCCGGGGGCACCATCGTCGGAACCGTCGACGTGGTCAGCGTCAATTTCGCCGAGCACCAAGGGAATACGGCCGCGGCCGGGATCGTGGTGTCGATCTACGCGGTGGGCTCGGCGCTGGCCGGGCTGGCCTTCGGCGCCCTGAAACCGAAGACCCCGCTGCCGCGCCTGCTGCTGCTGTTCGTGACGGGCACCGCCGCGACCACGGTGCCGCTGCTGGTCGTCGGCACCATCGCGGGCCTGTCGGCGACGGTGTTCGTCGCCGGAGTGTTCTTCGCCCCCGGCATGATCGTCATTATGAGCCTGGTCGAGCGGATCGTGCCCTCCGACAAGCTCACCGAGGGGATGACGTGGGCCCTGACCGGGCTCAGCATGGGCGTGGCCCTCGGGGCGAGCGTCTCGGGCAAGGCGGTGGACACCTTCGGTCCCCGGGGCGGTTTCGCCGTCGCCGTCGCCGCCGGTGCCGTCGCGCTGCTCGTCGCTCTGCTGGGCTACCGTCCGCTGACCACCTACGACACCGATCGGGCGCTTCCGCAGCAGGACACCGTGATTCACCGATAGCGGCTTACCGCATATCAGCAACCCTGACATATGTCAGCATTGCTGATATGTCCGAGTTCGACGATCTGCCCCTGGGGTACCTGCTGTATCGGGCGACCACCGCCCTGCACCCGAGGGTGAATGCGCGGTTGCGGCCGTTGGGGCTGACGGTGCCCGCGTTCGTGTGCATGAAGCTGCTGGCCGTGCGGCCGGGGTTGTCCAATGCGGAACTCGCTCGGACGGTGAATGTTTCGCCGCAGACGATGAATACCGTGCTGCGGGGATTGCAGGAGCGGGGGGCGGTGGTCCGGCCCGCGACGGTGGCATCGGGGCGGGCGCTGCCCGCGCAGCTGACCGCCGAGGGCCGGAAACTGATGCGGCGGGCGCAGGCCGCGGTGCAGGCCGCCGACGAGGAGGTGCTGGCCGCGCTCACCCCGGCCCGGCGCCGAGAGCTCAAGCGGCTGCTCGGCGCGATCGGGGAGGCGGAGATCGTCGATCAGCCCAGGTGAGCCGACAGTAGCCAGGCGGGCACCGAGGTGTAGCCGGACGGCTCCTTGCGCATGCCCTGGAACCGGAATCCCGGGGCATCGGGCAGCTCGGTCGGCAGGTTGCCGTGGATGCGGGCCGGGGCGATGGAGTCCACCACCCAGTACTTCGAAACGACCTGCCGCAGTTCGTCTTCGGTGACCGGGTTGGGGCCGGGTCCGGGAGTCTCCGGCAGCGCCGCGCGGTCGAAGACCAGCGCGAAATAGGACGCGCCGGGCGCGGCCGCGCGGACGATGGACTGCTGGTAGCCCTCGCGCAGCTCCACCGGGATGGAATGGAACAGCGTGCTGTCGACGATGGTGCCGAAGCGGCCGTCGTAGCCGGTGAACGCGGAGATGTCGGCGACCTCGAACGAGGCGTTGGTGAGACCGCGGCGGGCGGCCTCGGCGCGGGCCAGTTCGATGGCGGTGGGCGCGCTGTCCAGGCCGACCGTGGTGTGCCCGCGCTCGGCCAGGTACAGCGAGATGGCCGCCTCGCCACAGCCGACATCGAGGATGTCGCCGTGGAACTTGCCCTGCTCGATCAGGGCCGCCAGCTCCGGCTGCGGCTCACCGATACTCCACGGCGCCTTGCCCGGCCCGGTCGGGCCCTCGCCGCGATACACATTCTCGAACGTGAACTCACTTGGTGTGGTCATGTCCTCCTGGATATCAGCCATGCTGATATGTGTCAACGATCCTGATATAGCTCCCGGATAGCATTGCGCTGCCGCATATTTCGTGCACAGACGGGGCGGTGTCACCGGGTGGTGTCCGGGCCGATGGTGACGACGGGAATCGCGGTGCCGACCGGGTTCCCGTTGCTGGTGGTGGTGAAGGAGACGGTGCCCGAGCACCCGGGAATGGTGTAGGCGCCGTTGATGTTCCGCAACTGGCTGCGGACATCGCCCGGGGTGGGCAGCAGCGTGCCGGGGGAGGCCATGCGGGCGGCGCGGGTGGCGGTGAGCACGGCGTCGTGGGTCAGGCAGGTGTAGGCGTCGACCAGGTCGGGCGGATACCCGGCCTGCGCGACCGCGGTCAGATAGTCGCGGTATCCCGGCGGCGGATTGCCCTCGCCGCGCGGCCAGGTGTGCGGGTCGGTGACCCCGGCGTAGACGACGGACATGTCCGCCTGCCGCAGGCGCTGGGTCTCGGTGCGGTCGATGGCGGTCAGCGCGGTCACCCCGGTCATGATCGTCAGCGGCCGGTCGCGGCAGGCGCGCCGGGACAGCGAATCGATGAACGGCGGCAGATCGGTGATGCGCCCCGCGAACAGGACCGTGCGCGCCCCGGCCTGGCACACATTGATGGTGACGGTGTCGAACATGTCGGGCCGGTCGTCGCTCGGGATGCTCTTGCCCACGAACCCCTGGTCGGGCAGGTCGCCGATCCACCGGGCGAGCTGGGCGTGGAAATCGTCGCGCAGCGAGGCGGCGTAGATGTCGCCGCGATTCTCCGCGTTCTGATCCCACACGACGATCGCGGGCCCCAACTTGGGCCGGTCGGTGAGGAATCCGGCCAGCGCGGACACGAACGCGCCGGTGGACGGCGTCACCCGCAGCATGCCGGGCACGTGCTCGTAGTCCAGATCGTCCGCGGTGGTGATGGTGCCGATGATCGGAATCCCGGCCCGGCTCAACGCCTGCACCGCGTCCCGCGTCCCGGCCACGCTGGTGCCCAGCGCGACCACACCGATCAGATGCCGGTGCGGGTCCGCGGCGATCGCGGTCAACTCCCGCACCGGAGTCCGCCAAAGATCCTGATGGGACCCCTGATTGGCGAGCAACAGCCGCACCCGCGGCCGCGGATCACCCACCAGCGGCCCGGTATTCACCCGCTGCTGCGCCACCGCGGCACCGATCAACATCTGCCGCACCTGATCCCGATCCAGCTGACCGGGCTCGGCGGTCTGCGTCAACGGCCCCATCACCGCCAAGTCGACGTAATCGTCCCCCACCGCCCGATTCTGATCACGAATCCGATCGACCACATCGGAATACGCGGGATCGAACCCATCGAACCCCCCATCCGACACCCCCGTGCACTCACCCGAATCCACCGTCAAACCCGCTGCAACACAGCCATTCTCACCCCGAGAACGAAGCACGAAGACCACCACGGCCACGGCCACCACCGCAACAACCACCGCCGCACCCGCCACCCACCAAACCCGCCGCGCCCGCGAGCGACGCGAACCATCGGGCATCCGGGACGCCGCCGATCCTCCATCGGGATGCGCCGGTGCCCGTCCACCGACCGCAATCCCGCCCGGCGGGAGGGCACTGCCACCAGCGGCAGCTTGCTGCGCCGGGAGCGTCGCTCCTACCTCGGCCTGTTGCACAGAAACTGTCGCCTCTGCCGCGGCTTGCTGTGTGGAAGCTGCCATCCCTGCTGCCGCTTGCTGTGCGGGAGGTGCTGTCCCGGCTTCGGCCTGTTGTGTGGGAGCTGTCGCCCCTGTCGCCGCTTGCTGTGTGGAAGGTGTCACCCCGGCCGTGGCTTGTTGTGCGGGAGGGGCTGTTCCGGCTGCGGACTGTTGTGCGGGAGGTGTTGCTCTGGCTGTGGCTTGCTGTGTAGCTGGTGGCCCGGCCGCGGGCCGGGGCGTGCCAGCGGCCTGGTCGCGGGCCTCGCGGGCGTTGTCCCACTGGTGTTTCCAGTCGGCGAGGCGGGACTGTAGGGCCGGGGCGGGCAGGTCCGGGAAGCGGCGGCGTAGGCAGGTGCGGACGATCGGTTCGGTGACCTGCCAGGTGGGCAGGCCGTAGTTGTCGCGGAGGGCGCGGGACAGGGTGCCGGGGACGACCGGCACCCGTTCGGCGAGCTCGCCGTGGCTGAAGCCGCTGGCGGCCACCTCCTCGCGCAGCCGCTGCTTGAAGGCGAGCACCTCCGCGACCGGCGGCACCTCGGCCGCCGGTTGCGGGGTGGTCACTGCGCTCGCCCCCGAATCGGCGTCGGGGCGAGGAGTTTCGCGGCGATCTCGACCGCGGCCAACCCGGCCGCGCTCACCACCGCGACCGCCGTCGCCGGGGCGATCCCGCACCCGGCCAGCGTCACCGTCGCCACCACCACGATCACCAGCACCAGCACCCGCACACCCCATCCCCACACCGGAGACGGCACACACGGACGCTGCGAGAACGATTTCTCGATCACGACCCCCACCTCTTTTCGATTGTCTCCCTGGCCCGGACGAACCGGCTGATACCACGAGGCGACACCCCCGGTGCGGGCTCCGCTCGAAACCGGACCGCCTGCAAGCAGTCCCGCGGAGCCACTCGTGATGGCGGCGCCGAGCCCCAGAGTCGCACCGCCGCCACCGCGGTTCAAGGAAACCCACCGAGTCCGAAAACTTTCGTCGGCCCCCACCGACCCGAAACGCATGTGGCTCAGCTCACGCCCGGCCGTTTCCGATCCCGGCCCGCTTTTCCCGTTTCACACAGGTCGCGGCGTCGGAAACACGGCAAGTCGGACGGAAACGTTTCCGGACCCGCGACAGTACTGGACGCGTCGGCCGAAACCCCCCGACACTGGAATGCGGGCCATCCCGCCCAGTGCCGGACGGGATGCCCGCACGGCCGCCCCCCTCTCCCTGGGCCCGGACGCGCCGTTCACGTCCGGGAGTGGGCCCACCGCTGCAACGGCGGGCTCACTCCCAACCAACCGGCCTGTTCTTGTAGATGGTCATGTCCCGGAAGGAAGTTCGATTTACCTGGCCGCCACGGCCGACCAGCCGTAATACGTCGCGGTCGCGCCCGGGGCCACGGTCGCGGTGGGTTCGCCCGTGCAGTCCTTGGATCCGTACACCAGGAAGGTGCGCCTGCTGCGGTTCTCGAAGCGGATGTCACGCGGGAAACCGCTGGCCCAGCACGAGTCCAGATCGCTCAGCAGGACCGTACCGTCGATGATCACCTCATCCCGGCCGTCGCCGCTCCCCGCCGAACCGGAGGGTAGGGACGAACCGGTGGGGAAGGCCGAGGCGGTGGGAGTGGCGAAGGCCATCGCGGTGACGGCGAGAATGCTTGCGGCAGAACACAATCCAAACTTCAGCATGGAAATACCCTAGAATTCATGATCAACTCCGCCAACACCCCAGAACTGGGGGTGCCGATCCCTATGCGGCCAGTCCCATGCCCTGCGCCAGCAGCGGCCACGAATCGTGCAGCGCCTGTTCCCAATACGGCCAGTAATGCGTTCCCACCGGGGTGAACTGGTAGGTAGCCGGAATGTTCAGCGAATCGAGCCGGGTCTTCAGATTGTGCGTGCAGCCGTCGACGGCCGACTCGATGATCATGCCGAGCGCGAGGTTGACCGCGCCCGTCGGCCCGGGGGCGTCGTTCAGGTACCACTGGACATCGCTCATCACCGGAATGCCGCTGCCCGCCGAGACATAGAGCAGGGTGCCGCGCAGCTTCTCCGCATTGACGACCGGATCGTTCTCCCGCCACAGCGGGCTGTCCGGCGGGCCATACATATTCACGGTGTTCCCACCGGCCCACGCCTCGGTGGCGAGCTTGACGTACTGCTGGCCGATCGGGTCGGAGATCTGCGCGCATCCGCTGTAGGCGGCCACGGACTTCCACAGACCCGGCTTGGCCTCGGCCAGTTGCAGCACCGAGGTGCCGGATGTCGACAGTCCGGCCAGCGCGTTGCGGCCCGTGGAGTGCAGGGTCTCGTCCAGCAGCGGGGGTAGCTCCTCGGTGAGGAAGGTCTTCCACTTGTTCACGCCGAGGACCGGGTCCGGCTGCTGCCAGTCGGTGTAGTAGCTGCCGCGGCCGCCGATCGGCTCGACGACATTGACCTGCTTGTCCGCCAGCCACGGCAGCACGTGGGTCTGGTCCTGCCAGCTCGCGGTGCCCTCGCCGCCGTCCAGGCCGTTGAGCAGGTACAGGTTCGGCGCGGGGGCGGATTCGTCGACGGGACGCTGCACATCGACCGGGATCTCCCGATCCATCGCCGCCGAGTACACCTTCAGATGCCAGGTGCGCCCCTGCTTGTCGACCGAGGTGACCGCCGGGGGCTTCGCCGGGTCCGCGGAGGCGGTGCCGCCGAGCAACGTCACCGACAGCGTGGCGCTGAGCGCTACGGCGAGCGCGGACAGCGTCCGCCGCCGAATCCGGCAATTCATCCAAAACTCCCTTACTGGCTGTGCTTGCATCGGTCTCGGGCCGATGCACCCTCGACGCTATGTCTTTGCTCGGGGTGAAATTGTTACTGCCCGGTTGTCTTTCCGTAGGACGCGCATTGGGGCCGAGCGCGGCCGGAAGCGGGGATACATTGAGCAGCGGTGGGGTCGAATCGAGCAATCGTCGAGCAGGGAGGTGCTCATGACCGAGGAAGCGACCGGGTGGGGTGGGGGACTGTGGGCGGCCGCCGATCTGGTGACGCCGATGGCGATTCGGGTGGCCGCGACGCTGCGGCTGGCCGACCATATCGGCGCGGGTGTCCGCACCGCCGAGGAACTGGCCGCGACGGTGCACGCCGACCGGGACGCGCTGCGGCGAGTGCTGGACCACCTGGTGACCGCCGGTGTGCTGGTCCGCGCGGCGGACGGCTACGACCTGACGCCCCTGGGCGAGCACCTGCGCGACGACGATCCATCCGGGGTACGCCCCTGGCTGGACCTGGACGGCGCGATCGGCCGTGCCGACCTGTCCTTCATCCACCTGCTGCACACCGTCCGCACCGGCGAGCCCGCCTTCCCGCTCCAGTTCGGCGTCCCGTTCTGGGACGACCTCGCGGCCGACGCCGGGCGCTCGGCATCGTTCGACGCCCTCATGGGCTCCCGGCTGACCGCGGACCTGCCCGCGGTCGCCGCCGCCTACCCCTGGGGCGCACTCGGTCACGTCGTGGACGTCGGCGGTGGCAACGGCGCCCTCCTGATCGCGATCCTGCGCGCCCATCCGGAACTCCGCGGCACGGTCATCGACCTCCCCGCCCCGGCCGCCAACGCCCAAAAGGCTTTCACCGCAGCCGGTCTCGGCGATCGAGCCGATGCCGTGCCGGGGAGCTTCTTCGACCCTCTCCCGGTCGGAGCGGGCGGCTACGTACTCTCCGGCGTGATCCACGACTGGGACGACGAGGACGCCGCCCGCATCCTGCGCCGGTGCGCCGACGCGGTCGCCCGAAGGGGAGTGGTACTGATCGTCGACCACATCGGCGATCGCGAACAGAGCCTCGACACCGAGGGCGACCTCCGGATGCTCTGCTACGTCCGAGGCCGGGAGCGGACCTTGCCCCAACTCGGTGAACTGGCGAAATCGGTTGGGCTACGGGTGAATGTGGTGATGTCGGCGGGCTCGCGTTCCATTGTCGAGTTGGCATCGTCGCGCTGAACGTTGGGCGACGGACCCCCTATGTCTGGATCGGTCCCTTGCCCAATGCCCTGGTAGGCCAACGGATTATACCCCTATTCGGTCGCGAATTCCCCTGTCGTCGTGCGGGTTCGGGCATCGGTCGATACCGACCGGACGCATCATGACTGTGTCCGATTCGGCGACGGGAGCGGGACATGAGGGGTCTACGAGCGCGTCTGGCGGGAATTGTGCTGGGGCTGGTATTAGGCGGTGCGGCACTGGTTCCGGCCGCCGCGGCCCCGGGGGACACGACCACGTGTGCGACCAAACCCAGGCCGAGTGGGCAAGTGCTGCAAGGGTATTGGGAGAACTGGGACGGCGCGGTCAATGGCGTTCATCCGGGGATGGGGTGGATTCCGATCACCGATGCCCGCATTGCCGCGAACGGATACAACGTCATCAATGCGGCGTTCCCGGTCATCCAGTCCGACGGCACCGCGCTGTGGCAGGACGGGATGGACGCGACCGTGAAGGTCGCGACCCCGGCGGAGATGTGCCAGGCCAAGGCGGCGGGGGCCACCATCCTCCTGTCCATCGGCGGCGCGGCGGCCGGGATCGATCTCAGCAACACCGCGGTGGCCGACCGGTTCGTGGCGACCATCGTGCCGATCCTGCAGCAGTACAACTTCGATGGCATCGATATCGATCTGGAGACCGGGCTCACCGGCAGCGGTGACATCAATACGCTGTCGGCCTCGCAGTCCAATCTCGAGCGGATCATCGACGGCGTTCTCGCGCGGATGCCCGCCGGTTTCGGCCTGACCATGGCGCCGGAGACCGCGTACGTCACCGGCGGCAGCGTCACCTACGGGTCGATCTGGGGCGCCTATCTGCCGATCATCAAGAAGTACGCGGACAACGGGCAGCTCTGGTGGCTCAACATGCAGTACTACAACGGCAGCATGTACGGCTGCGCGGGCGACTCCTACGAGGCCGGAACGGTTCAGGGGTTCACGGTCCAAACAGATTGCCTGGCAAAGGGTTTGACCGTGGGCGGCACCACGATCACCGTTCCCTACGACAAGCAGGTCCCCGGCCTTCCGGCCCAGCCCGGCGCGGGCGGCGGCTACATGTCCCCGGATCTGGTCGCGCAGGCGTGGAACAACTACGGCAGCGGCTCCGCGAACTCCCTGAAGGGCCTGATGACCTGGTCCATCAACTGGGACGGCTCCCGCGGCTGGAGCTTCGGCGACAATGTGAAATCGCTTCAGGGGCGCTGACATCCGGCTCGCGGACGCCATCGGAAACAGGTTGATGAGTGGAAACTAGATGGCGTACGGTAGAGCTCGTGAACGATGTACCGACGCCACAGGATGCGCTGGATATTGCCTCGGCCGCGACCAGACAGGCGCGCACCGCGCCCGCCATGCCGCGCTGGGTTCCGCCCGTGGGAGGGTTGCTGGCCGGTGGCGGAGTCTTCATGGTCAACTTGGCGCTGCATTCCGGCGGTGACCGTAATCCGTATCTCCTGGCTGCCGGAGCCGCTGCGATAGTCGGGTTTTACGTCATCACGAGGCTGCTGTACCGGCAATGGCTGAACGGTGGTGTCATGCCTCGATCGGCGACCGAGGAACCCGTGCAGCCGTGGAAGCAGTGGGCCATGTACTGGCTACCGATGTTCTTCATCTGTTTCGTGGGCCAATTGATGACGGGATGGCTGGTCATTCCCTTCGGCCTGATCGTGGGCGGCTGGATGTGGTTTCAGCTGGCGCGGCGGCGGATGCCATGGCTGCGCTGAGCGAACTGCTCGCCTCGCTGCCGCGCCTGAAACTGGTTGCGTTCCTGGACGGTTGCCTCGAGGCCGAATTCGGGACCATCACCGAGCTGTGCGAACTGAACAAATCCACCCTGTCCAAGGCGATGACCGTGCTCGAGGAGGCCGGATACATCACGATCTACAAGGGGCACGTCGGTCGTCGGCCGAAAACCTGGCTCGGACTGACCGACAGCGGCCGAAGGGCCTACCGCGAACACCTGGACGCGCTCACCGCTCTGGCGCGGAAGGCGCGGGAGAACGGGACGCAATCGCACCCGCGCGACTGAACTCGATCGTGTCGCCGTGCCCGGAGGCCTACACTCTGGGCAACTCACGGGAGGAACGCATGATCGCATCGGACGTAACCTTCGACGGCACTTGGCCTTTCCCCGCCTTGTACACCGAGGCGGCCGGATTCCGGCAGCACTATATCGATGTCGGCCCGCGCGGCGGCGAGCCGATCGTGCTGCTGCACGGCGAACCGACCTGGGGATACCTGTGGCGGCACCTGATCGAGCCGCTGTCGCGGACCCATCGCGTGGTGGTGCCCGACCACATGGGCTTCGGCAAGAGCGAGACGCCCGCCGACCGCGGCTATCTGGCCGCCGAGCACGTCGACAATCTCGAGGCCCTGCTGGTCGGCGAGCTCGACCTCACCGGCATCACCCTGGTCATGCACGACTGGGGCGGCCCGATCGGCACCGGATTCGCGCTGCGCCACCCCGACCGCACGGCTCGCCTCTTCGCCACCAACACCGTTGTGCCCCTACCGGTTCCCGGATACGGCGAACTCATGCTCGCCAATATGAAGGAGAGCTACTGGTTCGGGTGGGCCGCCGCCGCGCAGGCCGACGGCACCCTGGAGGAGGTCCTCGGCAATGCGGGCGCCAGCATCTGCCACCTCATGCTCGCCCTGCAAACCATCACCCACCCCGAAATCATCAACCACACCTGGATGCACGCCTACGCCGACCATTTCCGCACCCGAGCCGACTGCCGAGGCGTAATCCGCTTCCCCCAACAACTGGTAGCCCCCGACCCCAACGACCCCGTCCCCCCACCCCCCGACCCCGAAGCCATAGCCACCCTCCGCGCCAAACCCGCAATCCTGGTGGAAGGCATGCACGACACCGCCCTCCTACCCCGCTACATAATCCCCGCCTTCCGCCTGATCTACCCGGAAGCACCCGTTATTGAGCTTCCCGACGCGGGGCATTTCACGCCGGAAGATGCGCCCGCCGAACTACTCGCCACCCTCCAACTCTTCCTACACACCACCTGAGGTCTCGAGCGCCACGCCGACCACGACTTCGCTTGAACTACGGGCATCGACCGGCAACAGTGGCGCAATGGACGAAGCCGTACGCCGCTACCGCGACGAAATCGCCGGTCCCCACCAACCACTGTTCGACCGCCTCCATCGCCTGATCCTCACCACCTGCCCCGATGCCGAGGTGGCACTGTCCTACGGCATGCCGACCTACCGAGTCGGAACCCGCCGCCTCAATCTCGGCGCATGGAAACACGGCCTGTCGCTTTATGTTTCACCCCACCGTGACGGCGGCTTCTCCACGCGCCACCCCGAACTGGCCGCAGGAAAAGGCACCATCAAGCTGACGACCGAAGCTGCGGCTGACATCTCCGACAAGGAATTCCAGGACTTGATCCGTGCCGCGCTCGGCAACTGAGCGGGGCAGCGTGCATCACACCACCTCCGAATCGGCACCGGCACCGCCTTCTTCGCCTTCGCCCGTAGCGTCGACGTCGTTGTAGAGCTGAAGGTAGACCCCTGGATCGTCCTCACTGTCATCGTCGTACGCGGCGACTTGCAGCATCCCTCCGGGGAAGATGAACGTCCTCGAACGTGCGGTCATGACGATCCTTTGCGTAGTGGCTGGTTGGCGGGCAGCTCGGGGCCGGGAGATCGGTGCCGTCGCCCGGACCGCGCTCTACCGGCGCCGAGCGCCATGGCTGACGCTAGGAAGGACCATCGGGGTCAGTCCATGAGTATGCAAAAGTATGCAGAAGACACCGGATTCAGCTATCACAATGGCCGTTGGAGCGGGACCATATGACTGCAACACTGCAAGATTCTGCATAGGAGAGACAGGAGAGGACGTCATGCCAGGAAAAGGCGTCATGCGCTTGCGGTTCCTCGGGAGTGGTGGATCGAACCACGATGGCTGTCCGACGCTTTTCGCCAATGATCAAGGCAGCTATGTAGTCCTCGGGTGGAAGACCGACCGCCCGGATACGGTAGAGGTACCCCACCTACTAACGGGATTCGCCGAACCTGGGACGTACATTGGAACCATGCTCCGGGACAGCGGAAGAGGTACGTTTCTACTTACAGGCTGTCCGGTCGCCTCGCCCGAGGTACTGGGCCAGATGACTATGGAGGCATACGAAACCGCCATCGAGGTACCGAAGGCAGAAAGGACCTATTTCGGTGCAATTTCGACCGAATCTTGAAATTCTGGCAGAGTCGCAGCACGAGGCATTTCATCTGGAGGTTCGAGACTCGTACGGAGTGCCATCCGAGGACGAGCCGTTCCAGCGGTTTCTGAACAACGAACCGTTCGACTACCGGGAATGGTTCCGAGGCTGGTCCGGGTTCGTGCAGGAGTTGACGGCTCGTGGCGTGTCTTTCAAGCGGGTTCGGGTGATAACTGTTCCGCACAGCGACTATCAGCGCTGGTCTCTCGTTATGGCAGCGTTCAATGTGGAGGCTGGAGAGGATATCCGATACCTGCCTCGGCATCTCGCCGGAGATACGCCACCGGATGATTGGTGGCTGATCGACAATAAGACGGTTGTCTTCAACCTGGCGGATAAGGATGGTCGCTCGGTTGGCGGTTCGGCAGTAACGACAGATCATGAGATCGTGTCGTACTGCCAGAGCGTCAGAGATCGCCTCTGGGTGCTGGCAACGCCGTATCCGGACTATATACGGGTGACATCACAATAGTGGCCAGCTCGGTTCAGGAGGCCAGAGGAGCTCTCGGAAAACGACTCCGCGAAATACGGCGACGTAGCGGAATGACCGGCCGAGAGCTCGCCCGGCGGGCGGGATGGCATGAAACAAAGGTGTCGAAGATCGAATACGGGGTGATCCGACCGTCCGATGCCGATATACGAGCCTACTGTCTTCACTCCGGCGCGAATGATCAGCTGGAAGACCTGCTAGCGACCCTGCACAACATCGACTCCGCCTATATAGAATGGCGGCAAGCTCTCGGCGCGGGAATGAAACATCGGCAGCAACAAACGCTGCGACTGGAATCGCGAGCAAGCGTTATCCGAAACTGGGAGCCATCGATAGTATCCGGATTACTTCAAACGGCCGATTATGCCACTGCCATTATGAAGAACGTGATCTCCTTCTATGGGATTCCCGACGACTTGGACGATGCGGTTGCGAAGCGCATGGAGCGGCAGCGCATTCTTTATAAGCGCGGAAAGCGATTTCATATTCTGCTGGGCGAGCAATCGCTGTACACGACCTTGGGTGACGATCAGATTATGCTGGGCCAGCTGGACAGATTGTATTCGGTTATTGGAATGGCCAGTGTAATGTTGGGCATTGTGCCGCGTACCGCCGAAGGCTTGGTTGTGGTCGAGAACTTCTTTATGTTCGACAACCGTATGGTTAAAGTTGAAGGTCATACTGCGGGAATCACTATTACTCAGCCGCGAGAGATAGCCCTCTACGGCCGAGCATTCGATACGTTGGCACGTCAGTCCGTCACCGGCGAGGCCGCCCGAGGTCTGATCCGGAAGGCCATCGATGCAAGGGCTGGGTAGCGATCACCCGAGATTTCCAGTGTGCCCATGGAAGGAGACTCGCCGCAGTGCTTCATGTGATCGGTGATGAGTTCAGGGATATGTTCCGCTCGTGCCAGCGGTCGGCATTTCACCTCGAGGTGCAGGACATCTACGAAACCCCGGAGGAATCCGAACCGTTCCGTAGATTCTTGGTCGGCGAACCGGACGACTTCGCCTGGCTGCAATCCTGGTTGGATCTGGTGCGTGAGGCGACTGATCGAGGCGTGCTGTTCACTCGCGTCAGAGTCGTCACCGAGCCGCATGTCGACTACGTCCGCTGGAGTCTGGCCGTGTCGCCGCTGAATATTCGAGCAGGAGAGGACATTCGGTACCTGCCGCGGCGTCTGGTGGACCTGGATGAGCTTCCGGCGGACGACTACTGGTTGTTCGATGGCAACGTGGTCGCCTACACCCTGTTCCGTCCGGACGGAACAGCCTCGGGTGCGGCCGTGACAGCCGACCCGACGCAGGTGGAGCATTGCGCAGCGACCCGAGACATGGTGTGGCGGAAGGCGGTTCCGTATTCCGACTACCATCGGACCGATGGCGCTCCGTGACCGTTACCAGTAGCCGCCGGACCAGACTTCACACCGCTGCCACTCGGTTTCCCCGGCCGCTGACGCTCAGTCCTGGGGCGGCCGCCACATCGGCCACATGGGCGGTCCGCCCCCTGTGACATCGACCTCGCGGGTGAGTTCGAAGCCGTAGCGGGCGTAGTACGGAACGTTCGAGGGTTTGCTCGATTCCAGGTAGGTGGGTGCGCCGAGTTCGTCGCAGCGGGTGAGTCGTGCTGCGAGCAAGGCATGTCCGACTCCCTGGCCACGCACCTTGGGCAGGGTGCCGATGAATCCCAGGTACCAGTGTGGTTCTGTCGGATGTGCTTGTGCCATACGCTCCGACATGCGGGCGCTCGCGAGCAGCCGGGAGCGGAGGGACAGGGTTAGGCCGGGCAGCATGCGGCCCAATTCGGAGAGGGGAATGTCCCAGTGGCCGGGGGGAGACCATAGGGCGGCGCCGACGATTTCGCCTGTTTCGTCGCATGCCACATCTGCGCCGCCGTGTCGGAGGTAGTGGTGTCGGGCCATTGTTGTGAACATGATTGCTGCGCGCCGGGCTCGGTTGGTCTCGGAAGGTATGAGCCACCCGATGATCGGGTCGTCGGCGAAGGCGCGGCCCAGGACCTGGCCGAGCTTTCCCGTCTCGCATGCCTCGGCCGCGCGCACGGTTGTTTGCACGCTGTGACGCTACGCCGCTGCGCTGCTGGCACAGGGGTCGGTGTACGGAATGGTTGCCGGGGCGGTCCAGGAATTCCATTCCTGGCGGCTGATGGGGGAGGTCAGTTTTCGGCACAGGAGTTCGGGTTGGGGCGGAAAGTAGATGGGCCATAGGAAGATCGCGTGGTCGTCGCCGCCCGATACGATGCGTGTTCCGGCGGTGTCGACGGCCACGCTGCGCACACCCAGATCGTGTCCGACCAGTGGCGAGGCGATCTCCTGACCGGTTGCCGCGTCCCAGAGTCGAATCGTTCCCTCCTTGCCTCCGGAAATGATGTACCGTCCGTTCGGCGTGTAGGTGACGCTGGTTACCGGTGCCACATGCCCGGTTATGACCGGCTGAATCAATGCTCCTATCGTGACATCCCACTGATGGATCCTGGAACCGGAGTCGCCGGACACGATGTGTCTGCTGTCGGGACTGAACGCGACGCTCAGGACATCGCCGCTGGTGAGTGCGTAGTGTGTATCGGTGAGAGCCGGACCTCTTTGCTGTCCAGTCATGGCGTCCCACATGCGTATTCCACCGCCGCCACCCGAGGCCAGCAGTCTTCCGTCCGGGCTGAAGGCGACGGACCACACCGACCCGGTGTGCCCGGCCATCGGGGCACCAATTTCGGTGTGGGAAGCGACATCCCACAGTCGGACCGTCGCATCCACGCCGCCCGTGGCGATACGACGTCCGTCACGGCTGAACGCAACGGCAAAGATCGCGCTCTGGCACGGGATCGGTTCGCCCACTTCGACTCCCGATCCGGCATCCCATAGTCGAACGGTCTGATCGACGCCGCCGGTCGCGAGATAGCGGCCGTCCGGGCTGAAAGCGACACTCGTGACAACTCCCGAATGTCCGGTGAAGGGCGCGCTGATCCGAGTGCGAGTACCCGTGTCCCACAGGCGAATTCCATCGGGGCCAACCGATGCGATTCGCTTTCCGTCCGGACTGAATGCCACTGCGATAGTCTCACCCTGGTGCCCGAGTAGCGGAAGCCTCGACATGGTCCAGAAGCGCAATGTCTTGTCGTCGCCGCCGGATGCGAGGTTTTGCCCGTCCGGGCTGAGGGCGATGCTGTTCACGGGTTTGTTGTGCCCGGTGAAGGGCAGGCCGATCGGCTGCCCGGTCGATGCGTCCCACACGACGACGGCGTCATCGGCCGCGGCGGTGATGATGCGGCGTCCGTCCGGAGTGAAACGGACCGCCCGCACCGAGTTCTGGGCCACGGCGAACGACGCCGTCTCACGCCCGCTGGAAACTTCCCACACACGAACCTGATGAGCCTCGTCGCCCGCGGCGATATGGGTTCCGTCCGGACTGAACGTGACACTCTCGGCCGGTCTGTCCACCTGTAGCGGCTGGATGGTCTGCGTGAGCGTAGTCGCGTCGAACACATGAACAAAGCTGTCGGAGCTGGCGAATGCGATGGTCCTCCCATCCGGGCTGTACGCGACGGATCCTGTTCCGGTACCGCTCGTATCGACCAGTTCGGCGGTCGGCTTTCCTGAGTCGATGTCCCAGAACTTCACCACGCCACTGTTTTCCGCTTTGTCGAATTCGCTCGCCATGATCAGCTTGCCGTCGGGACTCAGCGCCAGTGCGGCCACAGGCCCGCCCGCTTGAATCGCGGCTCCCACTTGCAGTCTCGTATCGAGATCCCAGATCCGAATGGTCCCATCGCCGCTACCCGACACGAGTCGCCTGCCGTCGCCCGTGATTGCCAACGCGCCCACGGTATCGGTGTGCCCCTTCAGTTCTCCGACCTGCCGCCCCGTGCCGACATCCCACATCCTGACGCTGTTGTCATCGGCCCCGCTGGTCACCACCATCTTCCCATCGGGCCGATACACCACCTGAAGGATCGTGGTGGGCGTCTCCACGACGGATTCGAGTGCCGATCTCTTATACAGCGCATCGATCAGCGCATAGTCCGTACTACCCCCGCTCATCGACCGCGACATGAGCAATTCCTTGAACGCCCGAACATCACCCCCCGGCCGCGCACTCCCAATCATCGCCTGACTCTCGGCGAGCAGACGCTGAGCCACGGCCTCCCGTGTCCGGGCGTCGGCCAGGTTCCGCGCCTGCACGGCCTGCCACAGCCCGACCGCGGCGACGAGGGCGAGGGTCAGGATCACGGCGAACGCACCATTGCGCAGGCGCGCCAGAATCCGTTGCTGGCGAACGTCTTCGCTATCGATATCTCGCTTGGACCGCCCGTGCACCGGCGCGGCGAGTGAGGCCGTGCACGAGCGGAATTCGCTGTTTCGCAGCGACAGCTGAGTGCTGTTGCGGGCCCAGCTCAGATCCACCCAGATCGGTTCGGCGGTGAAGTATCCGGACAGACTGCGCGGGACCGCGTCGGTGACCGTCCAATCGAAATCGACCGCCTGCTCGTCCCATTGGACCGTGCCGTCGGTCACCGCGATGAGGAAGGAATCGGCGGTCCGCTGGGACTTCCAGAAGTCGATCTCCTTGCCGACCCATTTCGATACGGCGGCATCCGGAGACGCCAGGAGCAGGAAGTACCGCGATCTGGTGAGCGCGTCCTGGATGGCGCCGCCCAGGTCGGCGGCCGCGGACAGGTCCGTGGTGTCGCGGAAGACGGTAAGGCTGCGGGGCCGATTCCAGGGTTTGGCCAGCCGTGCCAGTCCACGCTGTAGCGCGGGCGCGAACCGGCTGTCCCGGCGATGGCTGTAGGACATGAAGATATCGATGCTGCGGTCATCCGTGGACAATGGTCCCGTGGCGCTGTGTGCGAGCTCGTCGGTCGACATGCGCTCCCCCTGCGGGTCGGATGCGGGGGATTGTAGCGCTCGAAGAACCTGGTAGGGGGCTTGTCTCGGCGTCACTCGCGCCGACCCCGGCGTGTCCTGTCCGCGATGGAGCACAGGGCGGACACTTCGGCCTCGTCCGTGTCGAAGTGGTCGAAACCATCGGGCACACCGACGCCCGTGAACGACACCGCGCCCGCCTCGGCACCGCAGACCGGGGAGCGCACCGCCGCGTGAATGTCGCGGACTCCGGTTGCGGTGATTATCTGCATGGCATTCGAGGCGCGAATGCCGCCGCAGGCCATGATGGTGATCCGGTCGGATGCCTGTGCCACCAGCGCGGCGATCGTGGGTGCGCCGTCCAGGGCGCGGCGGTGGCCGCCGGAGGTCAGGACTCGGGCGAAGCCCAATTCCATTGCCTGGTCGAGGATTCGAGCGGGCGAGGAGCTGGCGTCAATGGCGCGGTGGAGGGTGACCGGTTTGTGTTCGGCGGCGTCGAGGAGGGCGGCGCAGGCTTCGGTGTCGAGTAGGCCGTCGTGAGTCAGTGCGCCGACGACGAATCCGTGTGCTCCGGCACGATCGGCCGCGCGAATATCGCGCACCATGACCGCGAGTTCGCTTCGCGTGTAACGGAAGTCGCCCGGGCGGGGGCGGATCAGGGCATGCACCTCGGTGGTCTTCGAGTGCGCCACGGCAAGTTCCAGCAATCCCTGACTCGGAGTCAGGCCGCCGTCCGCCAGAGCGCCGCACAATTCCACCCGGTCCGCGCCGCAGCGCGCCGCGATATCAACACCGTGGATCGTCTCGACGCTGATCTCCACGCGCATGCCGTCACCTTTCCGATCACCGGGCGAGAGGCCAAGGTATCCAATCGAAGTCGGGCCGACGCATCCGGCCGCGTCATGGCCCATTGACGGTGGTGAAGTGCCCAAATCGCGGACAACGCTCGCGCTCCATTGTCAAACTCGACTAACGCCCTGCGGGCGACCTGCTGAAGGAGCTGTCCCATGTCGGTGCACAAGACCGCGGCCGGTGTCGCGATGGCCGCGGCCCTCGCCGCCGCGGTATCCGGGTGTTCGAAGTCGGAGTCCGGGTCGACCGCGGCCAGTGGGACCGGCCCCGCCGCGTCGGCGGCCGCGGTGCAGCCGGGCGGCCAGCAGACCTGCACGATCGAGCAGACCGGATACCCGAGGATCGATCCGAAGACGGCGAAAATCGGCTTCTCCCAATCGGAGAAAGAGGCCAACCCGTTCCGGATCACCGAGACCGACTCGATCCGCGACCAGGCCGCCAAGCTCGGCATTCCGGCGGGCAATCTCTTGATCACCAATGCCCAGAGCGATCTCGACAAACAGGTCGGCGATATCAAGTCCATGCTCGATCAGGGCGTGCAGGCGCTGATCGTCGCGCCGTTGAATTCCGATGGGCTGCAACCGGCCCTCGACGCCGCCCGGGCGAAGAAGGTCCCGGTCATTACCATCGACCGCCAGGTCACCTCCCGGCCCTGCACGGACTACGTGACCTTCATCGGCTCCGACTTCGTCCACCAGGGCGAGCGGGCGGCCGACCAGATGGTCCGGGTGACCGGCGGGCGAGGCAAGATCGCGATCCTGCTCGGCTCCTCCGGAAACAATGTGACCACCGACCGCACCAAGGGCTTCAAAGACAAGCTCACCGCCACCCCCGGACTCGCCGTCGTCGCCGAGCAGACCGGCGACTTCGACCGCTCCAAGGGACAGTCGGTGATGGAACAACTGCTACAGAGCCATCCCGACATTACGGCCGTCTACGCCGAGAACGACGAAATGGGCATCGGGGCGGTCAATGCGATCAGGGGCGCGGGCAAGCAGCCGGGCAAAGATATCAAGATCGTCTCGGTCGACGGCACCCGTAATGCGGTGCAGCTGATCGTCTCCGGCGACTACAACGCCGATATCGAATCGAATCCGCGCTTCGGCCCGCTGGCCTTCCAGACCCTGCAGCAGTTCGAGGACGGCCGCCCGGTCCCGGCCACCGTGATCATCTCCGACAACGAATACGACGAGACCACTGCCGCGGCGAAGATCGGCGACGCGTACTGACCGGGGACCGGGAGATGACCGAGCCGATCCTCGAGGTCGTGGCGGCGCACAAGGAATTCGGCGGCATCCGCGCCCTCGACGACGTGTCGTTCGCGGTGCGCCCCGGGGAGATTCACGCCCTGGTCGGCGAGAACGGCGCGGGAAAGTCCACGCTGGTCAAGGTGCTCACCGGCGTTCACCGGCTCGACGGCGGCCACCTGCGCTACCGCGGCGAACCGGCCGCGTTCGCCACCCCGGCGCAGGCGCAGCGGGCCGGGATCTCCACCATCTACCAGGAGCTCGACCTCGTCCCGCGGATGAGCATCGCGCACAACGTCTTCCTGGGCCGCGAGCCGCGCAATCGGTTGGGCCTCATCGACCAACGCCGCATGATCGCGCAAGCCGCCGAACTCCTCGCCGACTACGGCATCGCCGCCGACGCGCGCCGCCCGCTGGACAGCCTCGGCGTCGGCGCGCAGCAGATGGTCGCGCTGGCCCGCGCCGTGTCGGTGGACGCGCGTGTGGTCGTCATGGACGAGCCGACCTCGTCGCTGGAGCCACGCGAGGTGGAGCGGCTGTTCGCGGTGATCGAGCGGCTGCACCGGCAGGACATCGCGGTCGTCTACGTCAGCCACAGGCTCGACGAGCTGTACCGGATCTGCGACCGCGTCACCGTGCTGCGCGACGGCCGCGTCGTGCACACCGGCCCGCTCGCCGATATCGACCGGCTCGCGCTCATCGCCCTGATGCTCGGCCGCGATATCGGGGAGGTGCGGGCGCACGGCGCCACCAGCTTCGGCGAGGACCACCACGCCGCGGCCGAGCAGGTGCTGCGCGCCGAGGATCTGGTCAGCCGCCCCCGGCTGGCGGGGGTCTCGGTCACCGCCCGCGCGGGCGAGATCGTCGGCCTGGCAGGGCTTTTGGGCTCGGGACGCAGCGAGACCGTGCGCGCGATCTTCGGCGCGCTGCCCCTGGACCGCGGCACGGTCGCGATCGCGGGACGCCGCGTCCGGTCCGGCAGCACGCCCGCGGCGATCGCGGCGGGCATTGCCATGCTGGCCGAGGACCGCCGCGCGGACGGCATCATCCCCGCGCTGTCGGTGCGGGAGAACATCGTCCTGGCCGCGCTGCCGCGCCTGTCCCGGTTCGGCGTGGTGAGCCGCGCCCGGCAGGACCGGATCGTCGACACCTTCGTCACCCGCCTGCGCATCAAGATTTCCGGCCCGGAGCAGCCGGTGTCCGAGCTGTCCGGCGGCAACCAGCAGAAGGTGCTGCTGGCCCGCTGGCTGTGCCTGCAACCCCGGGTGCTGCTGCTGGACGAGCCGACCCGCGGCATCGATGTCGGCGCCAAGGCCGAGGTGCAGGCGCTCATCGACGAACTCGCCGCCGAGGGGCTGGCCGTGGTGCTGATCAGTGCCGAACTGGAGGAACTGCTCGACGGCGCCGACCGCCTGCTGCTGCTGCGCGACGGCGCGATCGTCGGCGAACTGGTCGGCAATCAGGTCACCGAGCGGAATGTGCTGAGCGCCTTGGCCGAAGGGGGTCCCGATGGCTGATCGGCTAGTCACCCGGCGATTGCCCGCGGCGGCGGGATGGCTGTCGGAGTACGGCGTCTATGTCGCGATCGGCGCGCTGCTGCTGTTCAATCTGATCGCCACCCCGAACTTCCTGTCGCTCACCAACCTTCGCACCCAGCTGCTGCAGGCGTCGCCCGTTGTCATTGTGGCGCTGGGGATGGCGCTGGTCATCGGGACCGAGGGCATCGACCTGTCCGTCGGCGCGGTGATGGCGCTGGCCGCCGCGGTGCTGCCGCTCTACCTCGGCTACGGGCCGGTGGTGGCGGTCGGGGTGGCGCTGGTCGTGGGGCTGGCGGCCGGGACGCTCAATGGCATACTCGTTGCGCGCCTGGGGATAGCGCCGATCGTGGCGACGCTGGCGCTGCTGGTGGGCGGGCGCGGCCTCGCCCTCGTCATCGCGCACGGCCGCCTGGTCGACATCCGCAATCCGGCCGTGCTCTCGCTCGGATCCGCTGCGCCGCTGGGCATTCCGATCAGTGTGCTGGTCGCCGCGGTGCTGGCGATCGGGACCGGATTGCTGATTCACGCAACCACATTCGGGCGGCAGCTGGTGGCGATCGGCGGAAACCGTTCGGCGAGTGCGCTGTCGGGGCTGCCGGTGCGCCGCGTGCTCGTCACCGTCTACGTCGTCTGCGGGATCTTCGCCGCGCTGGCCGGGGTGCTGGCCACCGCCCGGCTGCGGGCCAGCGACCCCGCGGATGTCGGTCTGCTGATGGAGCTTTCGGCCATCACCGCGGTCGTGGTCGGCGGGACACCGCTGACCGGCGGCCGGGTGCGGGTCGCCGGAACCGTGGCCGGTGCGCTGCTCATGCAGCTGATCGTGTCCACCCTGATCACCCACGATCTGCCGTCCTCGACCGCGCAGATGGTGCAGGCGGCGGTCATCGTCGTGGCCGTGTACGTCGCGCGGGAGCGGGGCGGTCGATGAGTGCCGATGTGCTCCGGAAGCAGCCTGCCGCACCGGTTTTCCTCGCCGTCATGGTCGTCTCCTGGCTCACGCTGCCGAACTTCGGGACCGCCGACAATATGCGCAACCTGGCGTTGCAGAGCTCGTTTCTCGCCGTGATCGCGCTCGGTATGACCTTCGTGATCATCTCGGGCGGAATAGATCTGTCGGTCGGCTCGGTGTACGCGCTGGGCGGCGTGCTGGCGGCCTACGGATCGCGATGGGGGTTCGCGGCGGCGCTGCTGCTGCCGCTGGCGGTGTGCGGGCTGCTCGGGCTGATCAACGGAATCCTGGTGGCCCGCACCGGAATGGCGCCGTTCATCGTCACCCTGGCGAGCCTGCTGTTCGCGCGCGGGCTGCTGCTGGCCCTCACCGACGAGGGCGCGACCACCTACCGCATCGCGAGCGGGCAGCCGTTCCTGGAGATCGGGCGCGGCACGCTGCTGGGCATCGGCTACCCGGTCTACCTCACGCTCGTGCTGTTCGCGGCCGGGGGAGTGCTGTTGCGGCGCACCGCCTTCGGCCTCACCCTGTTCGCCACCGGCGGCCGCGAGAGCTCCGCGATCCTCATGGGCCTGCCCGTCGCCCGCACCAAGATCATCGTCTACGCCCTGAGCGGACTGCTCGCCGGATTCTCCGGCGCGATGACCGCGGCCTACCTGGAATCCGGTGTGACCGTCATCGGGGTCGGCACCGAACTCGACGCCATCGCCGCGGTGGTCATCGGGGGCACGCTGCTCACCGGCGGCGTGGGCACGGTGCTCGGCACCGTCTTCGGGGTGTTGCTGCGCAGCGTGATTCAGAACATCATCAACCAGATCGGCGGCCTGGACAGCAATTACCAGTCCGTGGTCGGCGGTGCGTTCCTGCTGGCGGTGGTGGTGTTACAGCGCCTGCTCACGCGCACCCGCCGGTGACACCGCCGCGGTCGAGCCGCGGACGACGAGGGTCGTACGTTGAATGCAAACGTTCGCAGAAGGAGGATGGTCATGAGCTCGAACGACAAGCTCGCCGTGGGCTGGATCGGCGCGGGGCGCATGGGCGCGGCGATGGTGACCCGCCTCGCCGCCGCGGGTGTCGCCCCCATGGTGTGGAACCGCACCCGCGCCAAGGCGGAGGCGCTGGTCGAGCGCGGCTGCACGGTCGCCGATCAGATCGCGCAGCTGCGCGCCCGCGACGTGGTGTTCACGATGGTGTCCACCGACGAGGACCTGCGTCAGGTCCTGTTCGGCGGGGGCGGCCTGCTGGCCGACCCCGCCACCGCTCCCGCCATCGTGGTCGACTGCTCGACGGTGTCCACGGCGACGTCGGCGAAGATCCGCGAGATCTGCGCGGGCCGCGGCGTCGGCTTCCTCGCGGCCCCCGTCAGCGGCAACGCGAAAGTGGTTCGCGCGGGCGGACTCTCGTTCGCCGTCTCCGGCCCCCGCGAGACCTACGAGCGGGTCGTCCCCCTGCTGCGCCACATCGGCGGCTCGGTCGCCTACGTCGGCGACGACGACGTGGCCCGCCTGGTGAAGATCTGCCACAACCTGTTCCTGGGCGTGGTGACCCAATCCCTCGCCGAAATCACCGTCCTCGCCGAAAAAGGCGGCGTCCCCCGCGCCGCCTTCCTCGACTTCCTCAACAACAGCGTCCTCGGCTCGACCTTCACCCGCTACAAGACCCCCGCCTTCGTCCACCTCGACTACACCCCCACCTTCACCCCCCTCCTCCTCCGCAAGGACTTCGACCTGGGCCTCGCCGCGGCCCGCGACCACGACGTCCCCATGCCCCTGGCCGCCCTCACCGCCACCCTGATCCAGTCGACAATCGGAACCGGCCGAGTAGACGAGGATTTCGCCATCCTCCTGGACCTCCAGGCCCGAGCCTCGGGGGTGGAACTGAAGCCGGAACATACGCCGGTAGACGACGGGCTGGAGTAGTCACCTTCCCAGTAGCAGGCCCGAGTCCGGGTCGAAGAGCAGGGTGCGGCCCGGTTGGGGGATGGCGGTCAGGGTGTCGCCGAGGGAGGGTTCGTCGGATTCGGCGACGGTGGCGCCGAGGAGGGCGTTGCCGGGGCAGTCCAGGACGACAAGGGTTGTGACGCCCAGGTTTTCGATTACGGAGACGTGGCCGCGGAAGGCGCCGGGTTGGGGGCCTCGGTCGGGGTGGAGGGTGAGGTATTCGGGGCGGATGCCTACCGTGATGGCGCTGTTGTCGGGGCGGGTGAAGGGTAGGGGGAGGGTGGTGCCCGCTACCTCGATGCCGGAATCGGTGATGCGGCCGGGGAGTTGGTTCATCGGGGTCGAGCCGATGAAGTTGGCGACGAATGTGTCTGCGGGGCACTGGAATACCTCGCGGGGGGTGCCTACCTGGCGGAGGCGGCCGGACTCCAGGACGGCGATGCGGTCGGCGACGGCCAGGGCCTCGGCCTGGTCGTGGGTGACGAAGACCGTGGTTACCGCGAGTTCGCGTTGGAGGCGTTTGAGGAAGGTGCGGGCGTCGAGGCGGAGGCGGGCATCGAGGTTGGACAGGGGCTCGTCGAGGAGCAGGACGTCGGCGCCCATGGCGATCGCGCGCGCCAGGGCCACCCGCTGCTGCTGGCCGCCCGACAGCTGGCCGGGGCGGCGGTCCAGCAGATCGGACAGGCCGAGTTCGGCCCCGGTGTCCTCGGCCACCGTGCGGCGGCGGGCGCGGGGAGCGCGGCGCACGCGCAGGGGGTAGGCGATGTTCTCCGCGACCGTCATGTGCGGGAACAGCGCGTAGTCCTGGAACACCATGGCCACATTGCGGCGGCCGGGTTCGACCGCCGTCACGTCCCGGTCGCCGAGCGTGATGCTGCCGCCGGTGGCCTGCTCCAGCCCGGCGAGGGTGCGCAGCAGCGTCGTCTTGCCGCAGCCGGAAGGGCCCAGCAGGGCGAAGAATTCGCCGTCGGCGATGGTCAGCGCCAGCTCGTCCACCGCGCGCACCCCATTCGGGTACACCACCGACAGCGCCCGGATATCGATGCCTGCCATCAGCCCTTGATCCCTCCGTGGAAGCGGAATCCGTAGCGGCGGTTGACGAATAGATAGAGCACCACGACGGGAATCGAATACAGCAGCGAGAACACCGGCAGCGCACGCAGATCGGTGCTGCCGCCCTCGTTCTGCAGGGTGTGGATGATGACCGCCGCGGGCTGCTTGTCGGTGTCCTGCAACAGCAGGAACGGCAGCAGGAAGTTGCCCCACGCGTTGACGAACGACCAGACCACAATGGTGGCGATGCCCGGCCGGGTGATCGGCAGCACCACCTGGGTGAGCACCTGCCGCGACGACGCGCCGAAGACCCGGGCGGACTCCTCGTAGGAGGGCGGCACCGCGTCGATGAAGTCCTTCAACATGAAGATGGCCGCGGGCAGCAGTCCGCCCGACAGCACGACCGCGGTGCTGAGCCGCGAATTGATCAGTCCCAGTTCGTACATCATGAGGAAGATCGGCACCATCGCCGCCGTCCCGGTGACCACGCTGGACAGCAACAGCAGCACATAGAGCAGCGCGCCGCGTCCCGGAATCCGCACGCGGGACAGCACATACGCGGCCGCGACCGCCAGCGCCACCGTGATCGCGGTGGCGACCCCGCACAGGATCAGCGAATTGATCAGCGACGGAGCCACATTCGGATTGTGGAAGGCGGACCGAAGATTGGCGGTGGTCCAGCGCGGCCAGTGCGCCGACAGTCCGGGGTTCCGGTCGAACGGCTCGGAGGCCAGCCACAGCATCGGCAGCGCGAAGAACACCATGAGCACCGCGATCAGCGTGTAGAAGCCGATCCGGCCCAGCACCCAGCGGGGTGTCATGCGCGCCTCCTGAGCAGTCGCAGATACAGCACCGCGATCGCCAGATTGACCACCAGCAGCAGCACCGAGATGGCGGCGGCGTAACCGAGCTGATCGCCGACCAGGGCCTGGTCGTAGATGAAGACCGGCAGCACCTCCGACGCGTGGTCGGGACCGCCGCCGGTGAGCAGATACGGGGTGAAATCGTTCGCGGTCCACAGCGTGATCAGCAGCGTATTGGTGAGCACATGGCCCCGGATATGCGGGAACACAACGTCTTTCAGCAGCCGCAGGCCGCGGGACCCGCACAGGCGCGCCATCTCCAGCTGCGCGGGCGGGACCGTGGTGAGCGCGGAACTGTAGAGCATCATCGAGAAGGCGCTGCCCCGCCAGACATTGAACACGATCAGCGCGATCATGGGGTAGCGGATGAGCCAGGCGGTGGAGTGGTTGCCCAGCAAGGCATTCAGCGTGCCGGAGTTCTGATCGAGCAGGGCGAACCAGAGGAACGCCACCACGGTGCTGGGCAGAATCCAGGCCAGCAGCACGAGACCCTGTGCGCCGCCGCGGATCACCTTCGATGCGCGCGGCAACGCCCAGGCCAGCAGGAAGCCGAGCAGGTTCTGCCCGATGACAGCGGATCCGGCAACGTAGAGGACCGTCAGCAACAGGGCGTTGCGGAAATCGCTGTCGTGTAACGCATTGCGAACATTCCCGAGGCCGACGTTCTGCGGGCTGACCGAATTCGGCCCGGCCAGTTCGTAATTCGTCGTGCCGATGTACAGCGTCCACAGCGCCGGGAAGACGAGGAACAGGCCGATGACGACGATGGCGGGTACGAGCAGGGCCAGCGCCCGGGTTACGCCCAGCCCGGCGACATCGATCCGGCGGCGCGGCGCGGGATCCGGCGGGTGGGCCTCAATTGTCGACAACGTTGTTCCTGCCTACGATGTCGGCCAGTTTGCGGGTGTAGGCCGCGGCCGCGGCGTCGGGGGATCGCCCGGCGATCACATCCGAGGTCGCCTGCCGGATCAGCGCCGATACCCGGGTGTACGCGCCCTCGGAAGGCCGGAACAGGGTGTGCGGCAACACGTTCGTGGCGATGTAGTTCATCAGCGGCTCACCCCTGAGCAAGGCATTGTTGACGTCTGTGCGCGGCATGATCTGAGTGGCGGAGCCGAGATACTTCTGCTCGTAAGCTTCCTGTGCCGCAGCGGAATTCATGAAGGTGAGCAGCTCCCATGCCTGCTGCGGGTAGGCGGTGTTCGGGTTGATCAGCCGGACGGCCCCGCCGGAGTAGCTGACGTAGTCCTGGCCGTTCACCCCCGAGCCGGGATTCATCGCGGGGATCTGCGCGTAGCCGACGGTCGAATTGCGGTCGGGCATCGGATCATTGCCGACGGTAGGGGACAGGATGCCCCGCCACATGTAGTCGCTTTCCAGGTAGATGCCGATCCGACCGGCGGCGAACTCGGCGAAGGACTGGTCCCGGCCCTGCGTCTCCTCGTCCAGGACCGGATCGGCCAGGCGCCGGGCGAAGATCTGCTGATAGAAACCGAGCGCGGCACGCACGGCGGCCGTATTTCCCTGCCACTTGCCGTCGGCGTAGATCGACGTGCCCGCGCCCGCCAGCAGTGGCAGGAAGCCGTTGATGGTGGTGGTCTCGGCCATGGCGGTGCCGCCCGCGATCTGCAGCGGCGTGACACCCGGCAGCGTCGCGAGTCGGGTTGCCGCGTCGAGAATGTCGGCCCAGCTGTGCGGCTGCCAGTCGGTGGGCAGCCCGGCCCGGGCGAACAATGTCTTGTTGTAGAACAGCACCCGGCCGTCGGTGCCGACCGGGATGCCGTAGTCCTGCCCGCGGAATCGGTCGAGCTGGCGCACGGTCGGATAGATCTGTGACCAGCCGTCCCACGCGGCGACCGTGCTCGCGCCGACCACCTCGTCGAGCGGCCGGATCAGCCAGCTCTCCGCGAAATTACCGACATCGGTGCCGTCGATGTCGAAAATGTCACCGCCACCACCGGTCCGCAACTGCAAAATCTGCTTCTGCAAATACGACCCGTCATCGGACCCGTCCCCGAGAAAACGAAGATGGACGGTGACCCCCTCGGCCTTCTCCCTCTCGGTGAACCGAGGAATCACATACTCGGTGATCCACGCCGCGATCGAGGCATTCTTACCGCCCACAATCGCATTGGACGCGATGGTCAGGTTCACGGTCCTGGCATCGGCATTGAGCCGCGGATCGCTGACCCGCGCCGGACGCCCCAGACACCCGGTCAGCAGCAGACACACCGCCACCGCGACGGCCACCAGCGCGGTCGACCTCCGCACCGCCCGATCATCCATCCACGACTCCGAAGCTCAGCGGCCCACCGCCGAACCGACGCGGCGTCGACCGGCTGACACTCCGCCAAACTATGGAACCACAGGTTGTCCGGGTTCGAAGGGAAACGGGTGCGCTGTTGCGGAGCCGCCGATTTCAGGCGGACGGGTGGGTCTCCTCGGCGGGAATTTTTGTGACCGTACCGGACGACTCGGAACGGGAAAAGATGAGCGCGTCGAAGAGGGGCCTTCTACGAGGATCGTGGCGGTTCAGCGATCGTTCCACCTCGGCGGCGTAGGGACCGTTCCACCAGGGCTGGGTTTCGATCAGGACGGGCGGAGCGCCCGAGGGGAAGACGATGGCACGGCCGCGAGGGAGGGAGCGGAGATCTGCGGCGGTGAGAGTGCCGGGACCGAGGACCTCCGCCCGATCCCGGAGGAAGGGCATATCGTCGACGCCACTGCCGAGCACCCGGACGGTCGCGGCCGACCACAGCTCGCTCATGCCGTCCGCGCCCCAGCAGCGAACGCCCTGCGACCAGGACTGCAGCATGGTCATCATGACGATGCCGCGGGAGCCGTAATAGCCGTATCGCTGTGGAAAGTCGCGCCACCGAGCGAGATTCGCGGCATCATCGACAACCATCAGCAGGGGTGACGCCGTCGGCTGATCCTGAGCTGCCGCGACGGTCAGCACCGCTTCGAGGAGCGCGCCCACCAGGGGTGCGACCGAACTCGGGCCCCCGACCGAGAGCGCATACAGCGTGTCGTTCCGTTCAACGAACTCGTGTTCGTCGAATCGCGTCCGCTCGGCCGATGGAGTGATCCAGTCGAGCACGTTGGGAAGGCGCAGGCACTGGACCATCTGCTTGGCCGTGTTGAAGACGCGGGTCTGCTCGTACACGGAGCTGTTGTAGATTGCGGCGAGGCCCGACCCGGCGCTGGAATGATGTGCCGCCCGCAGGATTTCGATCGGCTCGGTATCCTGCGAATACGTTACCCAACCCCAGACCTCGGCGATCCGGCGCTCACCCACCGACGCGGCCAGGAACAGCAGCGCCAGCAATTCCTCGGCCCCGATCTCGAAGTGGTCTTCGGTATCGGCGCACGGGTACGCCTCGGCGAAGTGCCCCGCCAGCAGCGCGGCTCGGTGCTCGTCGCCGCCGACCCAGGCGAGCGGATCCCAGAACCAGGTCGGCGCCTCGCCTGCGATCGCCTCCGGGTCGAACACCCAAATCCGGCGGCGGTTCTCCGCCCGCACATCCCGCGTCGCGTCGACGACGTCCCGCTTGGCCGACGTGGCGATCACCGGACCGTTAGCGGCAAGGATCGCCGGTATCGTCCGGCAGGTTGTCTTTCCCTGCCGCGTGCCCCAGATGTCCACGTGCAGGTCCTCGTACGAGCCGTACAGCCGCCGCCTGCCCGCGACGGCCGTGCCGACGACGACACCGGGCGGCTCGTCCATCCCGAGCCGCCTACCGCAGTCCTCCGCCTTCTGTCGCGCACCGGATTCCGTCAATGGTTCGAGAGCCTTACCGGTCCCCAGCAGCCGGGCCTTGCGGTCGACCGGCACCCGCCCGCGGGTGCGGATCCTCATCGCCACCACCGCGATCAGACCCAGCACGACCACGATGCCGACGACCACCACAACCGCCATTGCCCCCGCCCCTTCTCGAACTTCGTTCCGAACCACAGAGTGTGTCAGCGAAGCTCGCGTACCACCACTCGAAGGTCAGCTCAGGCGTTGGCCTTCTGGTAGGCCGAGATGACCTCCGACTGGATGCGGCCGCGGGTGGAGACGTCGAAGCCGTTCTTGCGGGCCCAGGTTCGGATGGCGGCGGACTGTTCGCGGTCGACGGCGGGTTTGGCGAGGGGTTTGGCGGTGGTGGTGCGGCCTACCTTGCGGGCGTGGGGGGTCCACTGTTCGAAGAAGGTGCGCAGTTCACCGGCGTTGCTGACGGATAGATCCATTTCGTACTGGGCGCCGTCGAGGGCGAAGGTGACCGTCTCCTCCGCCTCGGATCTGCCGTCGTAATCATCGATCAGGGTGACGACAACCTTGCGTGCCATTGGGTTCCCTTCGCAGTCAACGGGATTGATGTCGATGGCATCATATCCGCAGCTCTGCGCGGCTGTTCAGGCACCGCCCGGGGACGGCCCGACGCGCCCGCCGCCGGCGCCCGCGCCGTGCACCTCCCACACGCTCGTCGAGTGCCGCAGCGCCGGGCCGCCGACCGAAACCTGCTGCCAGGCGGCGTCGATATCGCTGTCCGCGCCGAAGGCGGCCACCATCGCGTCGCGGCTGAGGTCGCCGCGGCGCACCGCGCACAGCAGCCGGGCCGCCGCGGGACGGGAGGTGGCGGGGGAGCGCGGCGAGGTCAGCCGGGCGATGGTCTCGACGACGGTCTCGGCCGCCCAGATATCGGGCAGCGCCGCGCCGCATTGCAGCACCGACGGCGACTCCCCGCGATACCAGCGCTCACCGTCCCACCAGAAGCAGAACGACAGCAGGCCCGTCGACGCGCGCTGGTTCAGCACCTCGTCGGTCACCCAATCCGGCGCTCCCGCATACAGATTCGGGAGCTCCAGGCCGCCGGTGTAGGCCGCGTTCAGCGCGGGCGCGTTCCAGACGCCGCCGGACAGCACGGCCGTGCCGTCGGGCCGCACGAACAGCGTCGAGCCGCTGGCGGTGTCGCCGCCGCTCTCGAACCAGGCCACCGCGTCGTCCAGCCGCGGCCCCCGCGCGGACCCCACCGCCACGTGGGCGGCGGCCAGCGTCACCCATCGGGCCCACAGCTGCGGCAGCCCGGGGAGCTCGCTGTCGGCGACGGCCGCGCGTAATCCGGCGGCGCGGTCGGCGCGCACCGCGGCCGCGGCCCGCTCCGGTGTCCGCTGCTGGCGGCCGTCGTGGAACATGTACGCGGCCAGCCACATCGGTAACAGCGGGCGCGGATAGGCGGCCACGTCGGCCCGGTACGCCTCGGGCGGGAACAGCGGGCCGTCGGGAAAGGGCTCGTCGCCGTAGTCGTATTCGACCTCGATGCTGCCGGCGGCCTCCGCCCGCACCAGCAGCCGCCACCACGGTCCGGCCTCGGAGGTCGCCGCCTGCGATCGCAGCCGCCGCACCCGCGCCACCACCAGCGGGGGCACCTCGACCTGCACCGCCCGCCCGCGGACGGTGAACATCGCGCGCGCGGACTCGGTCATGATCGTCAGCGCGAAGGTGGCCTCCATGCGCTGCCAGCCGGGCGGTGCGACCGCCAGTAGCTCCGCCAGCGCCCCCCGGGCCAGATCGGAATCGACGTGGGGGGTGCCGCTCCACTGTTCGATCTGAAATCGGCCGAGGCCGGCTGCGGCACAGCGAATCGGCCCGGGGCGGTGGCCACGCTTACGGTCGCTCATCCCTGCTCGCGGTTCCTGTCCTGGCTAGGCGGACACGGGTGCCCAGACGGCTTTCCCGTGTCCGGAACACCCGACTTCTCGTGCTGATTCTGACATCTCCGCGCAAATGGGAGGAATGATTGCGACGAGTGGATTCTCAAGGGATTGTTAAGGATTCGAATCACCGCCCCGTCGGTACCGCCGGTCCCGGGATCTGTCCGGTTCGCGGGCGCGGATTTCGGGCGGTTTGCGAGGAACCTCCCGACCTTGCCGGGGCGGGAGGGGTTGGCCTCGTCGGCGTGGCGTCCATGGGCGCGTCGGAACCCCTATCGTCGTCGGCGGGCGCGGCCCGGGGCGGTCACCGCATCGGCTCGCGAGTCGATCGTCGGGCACCCGGCGGTCGGCGCCGCCGCGACCATCGTGCTCCGCGTTAGGATTAAACGCTCCCAACCACTTCCGCGATTATCGATGTCGATCTAACTTCATTGATGTCGTTTCCGTCATTCGGATTTCGACGGATCGGTGTGGCGTCGCCGCCGGTCCACCACATTTCGTCATCCCGGCGTTTCGTGACGCCCGTCATCCGGCGTGGGTCCCCTCGTCATCCGGCGTGGGTCCCCTCGTCATCCCGGCGTGCTTTTGGCCGGGATCTCTCGTTGGATTCCGGCCAAAAGCACGCCGGAATGACGAAGAAGTAAGGAGAGGAGCTCTCGATGAGCTATTCCACTGGTCGTCATTTTCTCCAGATTCCGGGGCCGACGAATGTCCCGGATCGGGTGCTGCGCGCGATCGCGGCGCCGACCATCGACCATCGGGGCCCTCGACTCCCAACGCTGGTCCTGGAGCTATTCGACCGGCTACGACCGGTTTTCGGCACCGAGGGGCCGGTGGTGATCTTCCCGGCGTCGGGCACCGGGGCGTGGGAGGCGGCGCTGGTGAACACCCTGAGCCCGGGCGACACCGTCCTCGCTTTCGAGACGGGGCAATTCGCGACGCTGTGGCAGGAGATGGCGCAGCGGCTGGGATTGGTGGTGGATTTCGTGCCGGGTGATTGGCGGCACGGCGCGGATCCGGTGGCGGCCCACGAGAAATTGGCCGCGGACGCCGATCATGCGATCAAAGCGGTCTGCGTGGTGCACAACGAAACGTCGACGGGCGTGACCAGCCGGGTGCCGGAGATTCGCGCGGCCATGGACGCGGCCGAACATCCGGCGCTGCTGCTGGTCGACACCATCTCGTCGCTGGCGTCCATCGACTATCGGCACGACGAATGGGGCGTGGACGTCACGGTGGCGGGCTCGCAGAAGGGGCTCATGCTCCCGCCGGGACTGAGCTTCAACGCCGTCGGCGACAAGGCCCTGGCCGCGAGCGAGCACGCGACACTCGCCCGCTCCTACTGGGATTGGCGGCCGATCCTGCGGGCCAACCGCAACGGCTCGTTCCCCTACACCCCGGCCACCAACCTGCTCTACGGCCTGCGTGAGGCGCTGATCATGCTGGAGGAGGAGGGTTTGCCCGCGGTGTTCGCCCGGCATGCCCGCCACGCCGCGGCCACCCGGGCGGCGGTGCGCGGCTGGGGGCTCGAGGTGCTGTGCGCCGACGAACGCGAATACTCCGGCTCGCTCACCGCGGTGCTGCTGCCCGACGACTACGACGCCGACAAGGTGCGCCAGGTGATCCTGGACCGCTACGACATGTCGCTCGGCGCGGGACTCGGCAGGCTCGCCGGAAAGGTGTTCCGCATCGGGCACCTCGGGCATTTCAACGATCTGATGCTCGCGGGCACGCTGGTCGGCGTCCAACTCGGGCTGCGTTCGGCCGGGGTGCCGATCGACCCGCGCGGGCTGGCGCAGGCGTGGGAGGTGCTGGGGGCATGAGCAATTCGGATATCGCGGCGCTGCGGTCGGCGCTCGCCGCGGAACTCGACGGGGAGATCGGCTTCGACGATTACACGCGGGCGCTGTTCGCGCGCGACGCGAGCATGTATGCCATCGAGCCGGTCGGCGTAGTCTTCCCCGCGCATTCCGACGATGTGGCGGCCGCCGTGCGGCTGGCGGGCGAGCACGGGGTCACGGTGACCGCGCGCGGCGCGGGCACCAGTCTCGCGGGGCAGACCGTGGGAGCCGGTCTGGTGCTGGACCTTTCACGGCACATGAACCGCATCCTCGCGATCGATCCGGTGGGCCGCACCGCGGTGGTGCAGGCGGGAGTCGTCCAGGATCAGCTGAATCATGCTGCGGCGCAGCATAAGCTGATGTTCGGTGCGGACACCTCCACCGGGAATCGGGCCACCATCGGCGGCATGCTGGGCAACAACTCCTGCGGCAGCCGGTCGCTGGTGTACGGCTCCACCGTCGATCAGGTGCTGGCCATGGATGTGGTGCTCGCCGACGGCAGCCGAGCCCATTTCGAACCGGTCGACGAGTCGCGCCGGGCCGAACTGGCCGCGGAGCCGACGCTGGCGGGCAGCCTGTATCGAGAGTTGCCGGTGCTGGTCGCGGCGCACGCCGACGCCATCGCCACGCACTACCCGAAGTTCTGGCGGCAGTCCTGCGGGTATCAGCTCGGGCGGCTCACCGGCGACGGGCCGTTTGATCTCGCGAAATTCGTTGTGGGAAGCGAGGGTACGCTGGCGGTGGCGACGCAGGCGGTGGTGCGGCTGGTGCCGAAACCGGCGCGCACCGTCATCGCCGTCGGTCACTTCGCCTCGGTCCCGGCGGCCATCGCCGCCACCACCGACGCGCTCACCCTCGGCCCGGAGCAGGTCGAGCTGATGGACAGGACCATCCTCGATCTGGCGCGCCGCAAGCACGAGTATGCGGGGCTGTCGGCGATTCTCGACGGCGACCCGGAAGCCCTGCTGTTCGTGAGTTTTTCGGGCGACGACGAGGGCGAGCTCAGCGCGAAGCTGGACGAGCTGGAGCAGCTGTGGCGGGCGCACGGCCACGGATATCACCTGCTGCGGGCCGTCACTCCGCGGCAGCAGGGCCTGCTGCTGAAGGTGCGCAAATCCGGTCTGGGTCTGCTGATGGCGGCCGGGCGCGGCACCAACCGCCCGCTGGCCTTCGTCGAGGACACCGCGGTGGATCCGATCCACCTGGTGGAGTACACGACTCGGTTCCGGGAGATCCTCGACGAGCACGGTCTCGAGGCCGGGTTCTACGGGCACTGCTCGGTGGGCTGCCTGCATGTGCGGCCGTTCGTGGACGTCACCGATCCGGCGCAGGTGCGCGCGATGCGCGCGGTGGCCGAGCGGGTCAAGGATCTGGTGGCCGAATACGGCGGGGTGAACTCCAGCGAGCACGGCGACGGCCTGGCGCGCAGCGAGTTCAACCGGGAGATCTTCGGTGACGAGCTGTACGGGGCCATGCGAAAGGTCAAGGGGCTCTTCGACCCTCACAATATCCTCAACCCCGGGAAGATCGTGGACGCGCCCGCCATGACCGACAATCTGCGCGACCGCGCGCTGCCGCCGGCCGTCGAGATCACTACTCGGCTGTCCTTCGAGGTGGTCGGTGGCATGCGGGCGGCGGCGGACCGCTGCATGAATATCGGCCTGTGCCGCAAGACCGACGCCGGTGTCATGTGCCCGTCCTACCAGGCCACCCGCAACGAGCAGGATTCCGTGCGCGGCCGGGCCAATGCACTGGTGAAGGCGCTGTCGGAGCCGGATCCCGCGGCGGCGCTGGGCGACGAGCGGCTGCACGAGATCCTGGATCTGTGCCTGATGTGCAATGCGTGTAAGAGCGAATGCCCGCTGTCGGTGGATATGGCCACGCTCAAGGCGGAAACCCTTGCCCGCCATCATGATCGGCACGGGGTGCCGGTGCGGTCGCGGATCTTCGGTGCGGTGCGGCGACTGAATCGGCTCGGGTCGGCCACCGCGCCGGTCGCCAATCTGCCGCTGCGATTCGACCCGGTGCGGCGGCTCATGGCGCGGGCGGTCGGGCTGGCTCCCGAACGTCCGCTGCCGATCTTCGAGCGGGACAATCTGATTCGCTGGTTCCGGCGTCGTGGCGCGTGGGACGAGACGGCATCGGCAGGCACGGCGGTGTTCCTGGCCGATTCCTTCGTGACCTTCACCGAACCGCGAATCGGCAAGGCGGCCATCGAATTACTGGAACTCGCCGGGTGGCGGGTGCGGCTGGAGTCCGGTGGCTGCTGTGGTCGGGCGGCCATGTCGAAGGGTCTGCTGGATCAGGCGGCGGCATCGGCCGCCGGGCTGGTGTCGGCGCTGTCGCAGGGGCCGGATCGGGATGCGCCGATCGTCGGTATCGAACCGTCGTGCCTGATGATGCTGCGCGACGACCATGACAGGCTGCTGCCCGGTGACGAGGCGGCCGCACGCGTGGGCGGACGGGTGCGGCAGGTCGAGGAGCTGCTGGCGGAGGCGATCGACGCCGGTCGCCTGCGGCTGCGCGCGGATTCGCCGCTGGCCGGGAAATCGCTGCTGTACCACGGGCATTGCCATCTCAAGGCCGCGGTCGGCACCGGCGCGACCGTGGCGCTGCTGCGGAAGATCCCCGGGGTGACGGTGCGGGAGCTGGACGCGGGCTGCTGCGGTATGGCCGGGTCGTTCGGTTTCGAGGCCGAACACTACGACGTCTCGATGACCATCGGCGGCAACCGGTTGTTCCCCGCGATCGACGCGGCGTCGGACGATACGGTGATCGTGGCCTCCGGGGTGTCGTGTCGGCAGCAGATCGCCCACGGCACAGGGCGTTCCGCCGCCCATCCGGTGGAACTGGTGTTGCGGGCGCTCGACCGGTCCGGAGTGTAGTCATGGGTCGTGCACTCCTGGCGGCGATTCCGCTGCTGGCGCTGTTGGTTCTGCTCGGCGGGCTGCGCATGCGGTCCTACCGGGCCGCGCTCATCGGCCTCGCGATCGCGCTGCTGCTCGCCGTGACCGTCTTCGGTCTGCCCGCCGGGCAGGCATTCAGCAGCGCGGCCGAGGGCGCCGCGTTCGGCCTGTTCCCGATCGTGTGGATCATTCTGAATGCGGTGTGGCTCAACAAGTTACAACGCGCCACCAGATATTTCGATGTCATCGGGCGGACATTCTGCGCGGTGTCGGGCGATGTGCGGATTCAGGCGCTGCTGGTCGCGTTCAGTTTCGGGGCGCTGATCGAATCGGTCTCCGGCTTCGGCACCCCGATCGCGGTCACCTCGGTCATGCTCACCGCGCTCGGCTTCACCCCCGTGCGCGCCGCGGTCATCGCGCTGTTCGCGAATACCGCTCCGGCATCGTTCGGTTCGGTGGGCAACCCCATCCAGACCCTGGCGAAGGTGACCGCCTACCCGGCCGATGAACTGGGTGCCACGGCGGCGCGAGAATCCGCGGTGCTGGCTGTGCTCGTCCCGTTCGTGCTTCTCCTACTGCTGGACGGGCGCAAGGGTTTACGGGAGCTGTGGCCCGCGGCGCTGGTGGCGGGCATCGGGTTCGGCGGCGGACAGCTGCTGTTCTCGAACTTCTTCACCTATCAGCTCACCAACCTGGGCGCGGCACTCGGGTCGACCGTGGCGCTGATGCTGTTGCTGCACTTCTGGAGCCCGTCGGGGGAGCGGGAATCGACGGTGCCGGTGCGGGATTCGCGACGTGACATCGTGCTTGCCTTCGCGCCCTACGCGATTCTGGTGGGGTTGTTCGCGGTGGTGACCTTCGTGGGACCGGCGAAATGGTTGGCGAACGAGGTGGGTTTCTCCTTCCGATGGCCAGGGTTGTCCGAATCTGCCGGTCGGCTGGCGGTTTTCGACTTCGAGTGGTTGAACTCCAGCGGGACGATCCTGCTCGTCACCGGTGTCCTCACGGCTGCGCCGCTGCGGGTATCGGCCCGGACGGCGATCCGATCCTACGGGCAAGCGGTGCTCCAGATCCGTTGGGCCATGGTCGCTATCGCAGCCGTACTCGCGCTGGCCTACGTCATGAACGTATCCGGCATGGCGCTGGCGCTCGGTGAATGGGCGGCCGGTGCAGGACCCTGGTACGCCCTGTTCTCCGGCGCCATAGGCTGGTTCGGCGTCGCACTCACCGGCTCGGACACCTCATCCAACGCCCTCTTCGGCGCCATGCAGATCGCCGCAGCCCACAGCGTCGGCGTCTCCCCCCACCTGATGGCCGTCACCAACAGCGTGGCGGGCGTACTGGGAAAGGCTGTCGCCGTACAGAATCTGGCTTTGGCTTCGAGTGCGGTGGGGCTACCCGACAATGAGGGCGAACTGCTTCGGAAAGTACTCGGCTGGAGTTTGCTGCTGCTGGCGATCCTGTGTGCGATGGTGTGGGTGTTGGCGACTGTGATGACGTGAGTGCGGTTTCTGGGGGTCTCGGTCGTTGACAGCCAGCCGAAGTGGTCGTTGAATGATCCAGCCATGACAGAACCCGACCCGATCGAATTGGAACTCAACGCACCACCCGCGGTGCCGGTCCTGCTTTTCACCGGTCCGTGCGGGGTTGGGAAGACGACCGTTGCGTTGGAGGCGGACAGGCTGCTGGAGGAGGCTGGTGTTCCGCATGCGATGGTGGATCTCGCGGTGATCGGGGCGTGTTCGCCTCGGCCCGCAGATGATCGGTGGAACGAGCGGTTGGTGCATGCCAATTTGGCCTGTATGTGGGAGAACTTCCGGCGGGCGGGTGCCGAGCGGCTCGTTCTCAGCCGGACTCTGGAACACCGCAGTCTACTGGGCTCCATTGCGGAGGCGGTGCCCGGTGCCGAGATCACGGTGATCAGGCTCACCGCCGACCTCGGTGAAGTGCAGTCACGAATCCGATCCCGCGAATCCGGCCGTGACCCACAGTGGTACCTGGACATGGCCGAATACCTTGTCGATAAGCTGGCTACTGCCGCTGTCGAAGACCACGTGGTGAACAACCAGAACCGCTCGGCCGCAGACACCGCCCGAGAAGCCATGCGTCTCGCCGGTTGGCCCGGCATCGAACGCTGAATCACCTTTCGTCCGGTACGCCGGGTTCAAATTAACTGACGATCAATACATTTCACTGAACAAGGTGCTCACCACCGCGATCGGCGAGGGCACTCACCGGCATCGGGGGCTGTCGGAACCCTCCTATGACCGAGGGATGCGCGGTACCGTTGCACCGTGGCCACGGGGCCAGCATTCGGGTGTTGCTGCAACGCTGCTCAGCAAGGGTTGGGGAAGGGCTGGATGGAAGAGTGGGAGGCGTTTGGAGCCGAGCTGCCCTCGATCGACATTGTTCGCGAACTTGATCGCATTCTCGGCTCGGAGGGCTCACTCTTGGCGAATTTCGAGAATGTGATCAGCGGCAAGATCGACGCCGATCGATCGACTGAACTGCATCTGCGGGAGAAATCTGCTCTGACGGAACGGCGCTACATCGATAGTGCGCTGGCCCGGGATCTGGAAGGGCTGTTGTCGGATACCCGACGGCTGGAGGATCGTGTCGGGTCGAAACGTGTTCTGCCGTTGGCGATTCGACAGACTCGTATTGCCGCTGCGCTCGCTGTTGATGCGCGCGGATCGGTACGCACCGAAATCGTGAATGCCGCTGCTGGTTGGCAACAGTTCTCGGGGTGGCTCAATGCCAACCTCGGAAACCACAGTGCCGCGGTCCATCACTATCGAGGTGCGCTCGAACTGGCTACCGAGGGTGGGGACCGGGATATGGTCTCCACCGCGCTTTCGATGCGCGGGCATGTCGCTTGGATGGTGGGCGAGATCGGCCCCATGATCGGGTTGTCTCGTGCCGCGCAGCGCGACGGTAGCGGACTCAGTAATACCGTTCTCGCGCTGGCTGTTCAGCAGGAAGCCCGTGGACTTGCCATCGAAGGCGACCTGGACGCGATGGAAGCCAAACTTGACCGAGCCGCCGAATTGATAGCGAGGGGCGACCCGGACCGACCGGACGCGCAGTACTTCTACTCCGATTCGTTCATCGAGATGCAGCGCGGCTTGGCCTATCGCTTGGCCCGGCAATGGGATAAGGCCGTCGTATCACTCGGTCGAGGCATAGCCGGCTTCGATCCCGACACTCTCACCTCCGAGTGGGCGACGTGGTACGTCGCAGAGTTGGGTTGCGCCCTCGCTGGTACCGGAGAACCCGAAGCCGCTGCCCGACAAGCATCGGCCGCCCTCCGAGTCGGAGTCGCAACCCAAGCCTCCAGATTGGTCGAGTTCGTCCGAACGCTTCATCGTGAGATGTCGCTCAAATGGTCCACGAACAATGCCATCTCAGCGCTCGGCGAGGAACTGCGTCAGGCCCGATCGAAGGCCGCTACACGAAACCCCTGGGTGCCGGAATGACGGATGTGCACCTACCTCGGGTGAGTGGTGATATGGCGGCGTTTCCACGGAAGCCTGTGCGCCGATGGCTTTTCCCCGCTCGGCAACTGGAACCCCACCTCCGCTCCGCCGTCTGGATGATTCCTGGCGAAGACCAGACCGCCGTGGGCGGACACGATGTCCGCGACTATCGCCAGCCCGAGGCCCGTGCCCGGGGTGGTGCGGGTGGGGTTGGCGCGGTAGAAGCGGTTGAAGACGAGGGGTTGGTCGGCGGGTGCGATGCCGGGGCCGTGGTCGCGGACGGTGACGGTGGTGCCGGTGAGATCGATATGGACGGATGTGTTGTCGGGGCTGTATTTGGTGGCGTTGTCGAGCAAATTATCGATGCAGCGGGCCAGGGCGCGGGGGCGGGCTTCGATGGTGAGTGGGGCGGCGGTGACGGTTATCGGGCGGCCGGTGCGGCGGCGGGAGCGTTGGGCGCATTCCTCGAGCAGGTCGGTCACGTCGACGGCGGCGGTGTCCTCGGCGGTGTGCTGGTCGGTGGCCAGGTCCACGAGTTCGCGGACGAGGGCGTCCAGGGCGGTGGCCTCGCCGACGAGGGTGGCCAGGACTCGGTTTTCGTCGTTGGGGGCGAGGCGGCCGTGGGCGCGCTGTAATAGTTCGGCGCTGCCGCGGACCGAGGTCAGCGGGGTGCGCAGTTCGTGGCTGGCGTCCTGGATCAGGCGTTGCTGCTGGGCGCGCGAAAATCGCAGTGCGGCAAGCATGGTCGCGAAGCTTCGGGTCAGTCGGCCGACCTCGTCGCGGCCCGCGGGCGGCAGCGGTGCGGCCAGATCCTGGGTGGTGGCGATGTGTTCGCCGACGGTGACCAGGCGACGGATCGGGCGCAGCACACCCCCGGCCGCCAGCCAGCTGAACACCGCCGCCGCGCAGATCGCCGCAGCGGTGATTGCCGCTGTGCGCCAGACGAATTCGTGATCGACGCGATTCACGTCGGCATAGCTCTGGCTCACCATCACCGCGCCGCCGCCCGGCCGAGCCCGGGTCAGCAGCCCGTACTCGTGGCCGTCGATCACGATATCGCGCTCCGCGCTGGCCTGGCCGCCGCGGGCGACGGCGCGCTCGGTCTCGGTGACGGGCAACGGTTTCCGGCCCGGATCGAGGGGCCGCACCGTGCCGTCCGGCAGCAGCAGCTGCTCGATCATGTCCGGCCGCACCGGAATCGGATGGTCGGTGTCCAGCAGGGCGAGCACGGCGTCGGCGCGGTCGGACAGGCCGCGGTCGAACTGGGTGCCGACCAGCGGGCTCACCGTGCGGTACGAGGTCACCACCGTCACCAGGATCGCGATGATCGCCGCGCCCACCGCGACCAGGGTCAGCTTGGCGCGCAACATCATTGCGACTTGATGGTGTAGCCGACATTGCGGACGGTGTGGATCAGGCGCGGCGCGCCGCCCACCTCGGTCTTGCGGCGCAGATACCCGATGTACACATCCAGCGACCGCGATTCGGTGTCGAAGTCGTAGCCCCAGATGTGTTCGTAGATACGGCTTCTGGTGAGCACCACCCGCTGATTGCGGATCAGCAGCTCCAGCACGTCGAACTCGGTGCGGGTCAGATCCAGTGGGGTACCCCCGCGACGCACCTCGCGCGTCGCGGGGTCCAGCGTCAGATCGCCGACCGTGAGCAGCGGCCCGTCCTCGGGCGCGCTGCGCCGCAGCAGGGCCCGCAGGCGAGCCAGCAACTCCTCGGTGGCGAACGGTTTGGCCAGATAGTCGTCCGCCCCGGCGTCGAGCCCGGCAACCCGGTCGCCGACCTGATGCCGGGCCGTGAGCACCAGAATCGGCAGCCGATCGCCGCGGCGGCGCAGCATCCGGCACAGTGACAGCCCGTCCAGTCGCGGCATCACCACATCCACCACCGCCAGATCCGGGCGCTCCTCGGCCAGGATCTCCAGGGCATGCTGGCCGTCGTCGGCCAGCCGCACCCGATAGCCCTCGAAACGCAGCAGCTGGTCCAGGGTGCTGCGCACACCGGCGTCGTCCTCGACGACCAGCACCGTCGCGGATTGATCTGTCACCGCGCCATTCTCACCGGACATTTCGGTCAACCATTCAGTTCGTGACCGGAGTCACGGCGATCGGCGGCAGGGCGGCCACGCACTCGGTGGGCCCGGGCGTGCCGGTCCGCACGAATCGCTCGATCATGCCGACCACGCAACCGCTGGGCTCCAGGTCGGGCACGTGCCCGGTGTTCGGGACCGAGACGAAGCGCGCGTGCCGGAAGCGAGCCGCGGCCCGCTCACCATTGGCGTCCGGGGTGATGGCGTCGAGATCGCCGGACAGCACCAGCACCGGGACATCGGGCAGCGGCGCGGTGAGCTGATCGGGCCGCGGATGCGAGGCCGAGCGCCAGCGCACACACACCTCCCCGCCGTCCCGCTGCGCCGCGCCGAAACCCTCCCCGCTGAACGCGCCGAGTTCGACGCCGCTCACCGCCCGCCGGTACTGCCGCTCGCGCTCGGCGAGCGACGCCTGCGGCGCCCACAGGGTCGGATAGTCGTTGCACGCCACGGTGATATAGAGATCGATGTTCTCGTAGGCCGGTTCGCTCGCGGCCCGCTCGGTGAATTCCCGTAGCGGACCATCGTTTCCGCGTGCCGCCTCGTGCAGGGCGGCGGGCAGCATGCCCAGTGGCGTCATGGCCTGCGGGTCGGCACCGACGTTCGTGCTGCCGGTCTCGAACACCAGATTCCCGAATTCGCCCTCGGTCAACAGGATCGGATGCGGACCCGCCACGCGGATCGGCTCGGCGCGCAGCCGCGCGGCCACGGCGCGCAGGTCGGCCACCGCGGTGTCGCCGTCGCACGCCCTGCTGCGCTCGCAGATCCTGTGCAGGGCAAGCGATACCGCCTCGGCATTGGGGCGCTGCAGGCGATCGAAGTCCGGCGGGTAGGCCCCGGACAACACGATCGACCGCACGTGCTCGGGATGGCGCTGCGCATACACCGGCAGCAGGTAGGTGCCGTAGGAGATCCCGTACAGCACCAGCTTTCGGATCCCGAGCCGCTCGCGGACGGCGTCGAAGTCGTCGACCGTGGCGGCGGAGGTGTAGCCCGCGGCGCGCGGCCCCAGCTGTGCACCACACCGCCCGACCGCCTCGATCTGCTGTTCCCTGGTGCCGTACTGGAATTCGTCATTGCCGACCCCACAGTTCAGCGGGCTCGACACCCCGGTTCCGCGCGGATCGATCAGCAGCAGATCGTGATCGCCGAGCAGCGCCCCCGCCACCTGCACCGCCTCGGCCGCCCGCGAGATCAGCGGCACCCCGGGCCCGCCGGGATTCGGCAGCACCGTCCCCGCCGCCGCCCCGGTCCCGGCGTGTCGCACCATCGCATACCCGACCTCGACCGACCCCAACTCCGGCTTCCCGTCCACCAGCGGCCGCGCCATCACCCCGCACTCGACCCGATGCCCCGCCACCTCCGGGCACCACCGCGGCCCCCGCGCGGCGTCCTCCCCGCACCCGACCAGCCCCGCGGCCAGCAACACCGCCAGCCCGACCCCGACCGTCTTCGTCCACATCCGCATACCGACTCCCTTCGCCACGCCCGGCCCCTGCCGGACGCTCCCGACGATCGTCGGAGGGCGATGTCAGAGGCTCGCGAGAGCGGAGGCAAAGGGAAGTAAGAAGAGTGTCGGACCGGTCGGTTCGGTGTCTGGGCTCGGCAAGAGTGGTATGTATCTCTTGGGGGATTATCCAATCCGCACGCTCCGAGGGGCGAAACCGGCCGAATGGGTTCATCGTAGAGCTATGAGCAGGGGTCATCGGACTTACCGTCGAGGCAACTAGCCTCGGGGTGGCGTTCGCGTGCCACTGGGAGATAAGAAGCTTCTAGTCGTCGAAGACGCTTCCCAGAAAGGGCGTCGGTAGGAGTATCAATGTTCACGCGTATCGCGATCGTCAACCGCGGTGAGGCCGCGCGCCGGCTCATCCACGCGGTCCGGGAGTTCAATGCCGAACACCGGAACCGGGAGCCGTTGCGCACCATCGCGCTGTACACCGATGGCGAGCGGCACGCGAGCTTCGTGCGGGAGGCCGACGACGGCTACTGCCTGGGCCCGGCGTCCGCGCGGCCCTACCTGGATCCGGTCGTGCTGGAACGGGCGCTGGTGGCGACCCGGGCCGACGCGGCCTGGGCCGGATGGGGTTTCGTGGCCGAGGATCCGGCGTTCGTCGAGCTGTGCGACCGGCTGGGGGTGACCTTCATCGGCCCGAGCGCCGCGGCCATGCGCGCGCTCGGCGACAAGATCGGCGCGAAGCTGCTGGCCGAGCAGGTCGGCGTGCCGGTCGCCCCGTGGAGCCGCGGCCCGGTCGACACCCTGGAGGACGCGCTCGCCCAGGCCGACGCCATCGGCTACCCGCTGATGCTGAAGGCGACCGCCGGCGGCGGCGGTCGCGGCATCCGGATCGTCGCCTCGCCCGACGAGCTGCGCGAGGCCTACACCCGCACCAGCGAAGAGGCCGCTCGCGCCTTCGGCAGCGGCGTCGTCTTCCTGGAGCGCCTGGTCACCGGCGGCCGCCACATCGAGGTGCAGGTGATCGCGGACGCGCACGGCACCGCCTGGGCGCTGGGCGTGCGCGACTGCACCGTGCAGCGGCGCAACCAGAAGATCATCGAGGAATCCGCGTCGCCGCTGCTGAGCCCGGAACAGATTGCCGAGGTGAAGGATTCGGCCGAGCGGCTGGCGGTGGCGGTCGGCTACTGCGGCGCGGCCACCGTGGAATTCCTGTACCAGCCGCAGGAGCGGCTGTTCGCCTTCCTGGAGGTGAACACCCGGCTGCAGGTCGAGCATCCGGTGACCGAGCTGACCTGCGGCATCGATCTGGTCCGGGCCCAGCTGCAGGTGGCGTCCGGGCAGCCGCTGACCGGCGAGCGCCCGATCGAGCGCGGCCACGCCGTGGAGGCCCGGCTCAATGCCGAGGACGCCGACCGCGACTTCGCGCCCGCGCCCGGCCGTATCGAGCTGCTGCGCTGGCCCGCCGGGCCGGGCGTGCGCATCGACACCGGCGTGGTCGAGGGCGACGAGATCCCCCCGGATTTCGACTCGATGATCGCGAAGATCATTGCCTACGGCCGGGATCGGGCTGAGGCCCTGGCGCGCCTGCGCCGCGCGGTCGCCGAGACCACCGTGGTCATCGAGGGCGGCGCCACCAACAAGAGCCTGCTGATGTCGCTGCTGGAGGCGCCGGAGGTCATCGACGCGACCGCCGACACCCGCTGGGTGGACCGCGCCCGCGCCGCGGGCGGGCTGGCCGCCGCCCAGCAGTCCGGCATCGCCCTGGCCGCCGCCGCCATCGCCGGATACGAGGAAGACGAACAGGTGCGCCGGACCCGGCTGTGGGAGACCGGCCGCGGCGGCCGCCCGCAGGCCCTGGACGAGCCGGTGCGCGCGGTCGAGGTGAAGCTGTCCGGCCGCACCCACCGGGTGACCGCGGCCCGCATCGGCGCGTCGGCCTACCGGATCGGCGTCGACGACACCGCCTTCGACGCGACCGTCGAACGCCGCGACCGGTATTCGAGCCGGTTGACGGTGGGGGAGCGGACCTATCGGATCATCACCGCCGTGCACGGCACCGTGCACCTGGTCGAGGTCGACGGTGTCGCGCACCGGGTCAGCCGCGACGAGGGCGGCGCGGTGCGCGCGCCCGCACCGGCGCTGGTGGTCGCGACCCCGGTCGCCGAGGGCGCCGAGATCGCCGCCGGGGCACCGGTTCTCGTGCTGGAGAGCATGAAGATGGAGACCGTGCTGCCCGCCCCGTTCGACGGGCGGGTGCGCAAGCTGCTGGTGTCGGTGGGCAGCCAGGTCGCTACGGGAACCCTGCTGGCGCAACTGGAACCGATCGGCGAGGCGGCCGAGGCCGCACCCGCGGAGCCGGTCGACCTGAAGCTCCCGGACGCGGGCGCGGAGGAGACGGCGGCCGCGCGGGCGTCGCGGGCCTGGCGCGAACTGTCCAGCGCCGTCCTGGGTTTCGATCACACCGAGGCCGCCGACCCGGCGCTGCCGCGCTACCTGCGCGACCGCGGCGGCCTGGTCGCCGAGACCGGCATCCCCGTCGTCGAGGAGGCCGCGCTGCTCGAATCCTTCTGCGACATCGCGGAATTGTCCGCCCCGCAGCCGGAGGAGTCCTCGCACCGCAGCCGCCACGAACAGCTGCACACCTACCTGCACAGCCTGGACGTGAATCGCGGTGCGCTGTCGGCCGGATTCCGGCAGGCGCTGTCGGGCGCGCTGCGCCGCTACGGCGTGCAGGGCGTCGACCGCACCCCGGAGCTGGAGCAGGCGGTGTATCGAATCGTGCTGGCCTGCCGCCGATTCGACGACAGCGCCAAGGCGGTGCAGGAGCTGCTGAAGGTGTGGCTGGGCGAGCCGCGGCCGGAGGAGCCCGGGGTCCGCGCGAGCCTGGAGCGGCTGACCGCCGTGATCGGCACCCGCGTGCCGCTGCTGGCCGACCTCGCCCGCAGCGTCGTATTCCGCTGGTACGTGCAGCCGGAGGCCGAGGCGGTGCGCACCGCGATGCTGGCCGAGGTGCCGGGTGAGCTGCGCGCGATCGCCGAGATGCCGGAATCGCCCGAGCGTACCCGCCGGATCACCGCCATCGCCGAGATTCCGGAATCGCTGGACGAGATCGTCGTGGCGCGGCTGAGCAGAGACGAACTGGCGCCGGTCGATCCGCTGCTGGACGTGCTGCTGTACCGGCACTACGGCCAGCAGCAGCTCGGCCAGGTCCGCGACCACACCATCGCCGGGCGCGCCTTCGCCGTCGCCGACTACCGCCTGGAACTGCGGCCGCGCTACACCGTGCCGACCGTCTCGGTCAGCACCGTCGGCCGCATCTCGGATCTGCGGGAGGGTTCCGGCGGCGAGCTGGTGACCGCGCTGCGCGAGCTGCTCGACGCCACCCCCGCCGACCACGTGCCCGTCATGGACCTGCTGCTGGCCTGGCCCGACGCGCCCGCCTCGGTCGAGGAGCGGTCGGCGGCCCTGCTGGAGGCGCTGCAGAACACCGGGCTGGCCGAGCACGCCCGCCGCATCACCATCGCGCTGGCGCCGCCGGACGGCGGGCCGCTCGAGCACCTCACCTTCCGTCGCCGCGCGGCGGGGCTGGTGGAGGACACCGTGATTCGCGGCGTGCACCCGTTGATCGGGCGCCGCCTGCACCTGTGGCGGCTGCGCAACTTCCATCTCGAGCGGCTGGTCGCCCCGCCGGACATGCTGCTGTATCACACCGTGGCCAAGGACAATTCGGCCGATCAGCGGCTGGTCGTGCTGGCGCAGGTGCGGCGCTTCGAACCGGTCCGCGACGGCGAGGGCGCCATCACCGCGGTGCGCGGCGCGGAAACCGTGCTGACCGCGTGCACCGAGGCGCTGTCGCGGGCCCGCCGCGAGCTGGACCCGGCGGGCACCCGGCTCGACCTCAACCACGTGTGGCTCGATATCCGCCCGCTCATCGACGTCGATCCCGCGCAGCTGGCGGACTGGCTGCACGCGACCGCGCCGCAGATCGTGCGCGCCGGTATCGAGGAGGTGCTGGTGCACGGCAGCGTCCGCCGCCCGGACGGCTCGCGCGAGTTCCAGGTCACCCGCTTCCGCTACGACCTGACCGGCGGCACCCAGGTGACCGTCGACTCGCCGCCCGCGGAACCGCTTGCGCCGCTGGACGATTACGACCAGAAGGTGCTGCGGGTGCGCCGCCGCGGCGCGGTGTATCCCTACGAGCTCACCGAGCTGGTGCGCGGGCCGGGCGGCACCTTCACCGAGCTGGACCTCGAGGGCGACGCCCTGGTCGCGGTGGACCGGCCGCGCGGGCACAACAGCGCCGGGATCGTGGTGGGCCTGGTGTCCACGCCGACCGAGCTGTATCCGGAGGGCGTGCGCCGCATCGCGCTGTTCGGCGACCCGTACAAGGCGCTGGGCGCGCTGGCCGAGCCGGAGTGCGCGCGGATCATCGCCGCGCTGGAGGAGGCACGGCGGCAACGGATTCCGGTGGAATGGTACGCGGTGTCCGCGGGCGCGCGGATCTCCATGGACTCCGGCACCGAGAACATGGACTGGGTGGCGCGGGCGCTGCGCAGTATCGTGCAGTTCACCCAGGACGGCGGCGAGATCAACATCATCGTCGCGGGCATCAATGTCGGCGCCCAGCCGTACTGGAACGCCGAGGCCACCATGCTCATGCACACCAAGGGCATCCTGATCATGACCCCGGCCGGGGCCATGGTGCTGACCGGTAAGCAGTCGCTGGACTTCTCCGGCGGTGTGTCGGCGGAGGACAACTTCGGCATCGGCGGTTACGCACGGGTGATGGGCCCGAACGCGCAGGCCCAGTACTACGCGCCGAATCTCGCTGCCGCGCACGACATTCTGCTGAACCACTACGCGCACACCTACGTCGCGCCGGGGGAGCCGGGGCCGCGCCGCGCGGCGACCACCGACCCGGTGTCCCGCGACGTGACGGTGTTCCCGCATCACCATCCCGACAGCGATTTCACCACCGTCGGCGATATCTTCTCGGCGACGGCGAATCCCGATCGGAAGAAGCCGTTCTCGATCCGGCCCGTGCTGCGCGCGGTCTCCGACCAGGACCATCTGCTGATCGAGCGGTGGGCCGACATGGCCGAGGCCGAAACGGCGGTGGTGACCGACGCCCGCATCGACGGGCGGCCGGTGTGCCTGATCGGCATCGAGTCCGGGCCGGTCGCGCGGCACGGTTTCCCGCCCGCAGACGGACCCGAATCATTCACCGCCGGAACGCTTTTCCCGCTGTCGTCGAAGAAGGTGGCGCGAGCCATCAACGCGGCCAGCGGCAACCGGCCGGTGGTGGTGCTGGCGAACCTGTCCGGCTTCGACGGCTCCCCGGAGTCCATGCGCCGGTTGCAGCTCGAGTACGGCGCCGAGATCGGCAGGGCCATCGTCAATTTCGAGGGCCCGGTGGTGTTCTGCGTGATCTCCCGGTACCACGGCGGCGCGTTCGTGGTGTTCTCCAAGGCGCTGAACCCGAACATGACGGTGCTCGCCGTGGAGGGTTCGTTCGCGTCGGTCATCGGCGGCGCTCCCGCCGCCGCGGTCGTGTTCGCCCGCACGGTCGACGCCCGCACCGCCGACGATCCGCGCATCAAGCGCCTGGAGCAGAGCATCGCCGCCAGCGACGACGCCGAAAAACGCGCCGAGCTGGCGACCGAACTGGCGGAACTGCGCACCTCGGTCCGCGCCGAGCAGATTTCCGCCCTGGCCGCCGAATTCGACCAGGTGCACAGCATCGAGCGCGCGGTCCGAGTCGGTTCGGTAGACGCGGTCATCGCCGCCTCGGAACTCCGCCCCCGCATCGCGGCGGTCATCGAGTCCGCACTGTCGTAGGACCGGGCCCGGGGCTGGCACCCCGGGCCCACCCGGCACGGCTCATCATCTTGTTCCCGGCACGCCTCAACGTGTTGTCCGGGCGTGCCCTGAGCCTGTTGTCCGGGTGCGCCCTCACGCGTTGTCCCGGCGTGCTTCAACGTGTTGTCCCGGCGTGCCTCGTCATCTTGTTCCCGGCGTGCTTTTGGCCGGGAACAAGACGGTTGGGTCCCGGCCAAAAGCACGCCGGGACCTGGGTGGGCTCGCCGGGGCGGATGGGATGGGCTTGCTGTGGGACTGGGTGGGCCTTGCTGCGGAGCTGAGTGGGCTTGCCGTGGAGCTGATGGGCTCGCCGTGGCTGGCGGCTGTCAGCCCGCTGCTCGGTCCTCGTGCACCTCATCACCTTCGGTGGTTTGTGGGGCCGTCACCGTCGGATACGCGGCGCGGAGGCGGTGGTGGGCGGTTGGGGGTGCGTCGAGGTGGTCCAAGCCGAGGAGGGCTGCGCCGAGAACCGGTGGGGCTACGACTATTCGGGGGTTGGCGAGGGGGGCTGCCGTTGCCAGGCGGGTGGTGAGGTTGTTGATGAGGAGGGGTTGGCGGGCGGCGAGGACGCCGCCGCCGAGGATCAGGGGGGTGGGTTCGTTCAGGAGGTCGAGGCGGCGTAGGGCTACTACGGCCAGGCGGGTGATTTCGTCGGCTTGGCGGTCGATCAGATGGAGGGCGGTGGGGTCGCCTGCTTCGGCGGTGGTGAACAGGACCTTGACCAGTTCGTGCAGGCGGTGTCTCGGTATGTGGCCCAGGTGGATTGCTTCGGCTACCGCGTTGGCGCCGGGGAGGGCGAAGTGGGCGCCGATGGTGGCGGAGAGGGCCGTCGGGTCGCCGCGGCCGTCCTCGGCGCGGGCGGCGTGCCACATGGCCTCGGCCGCCATGCCGCCGCCTCCGCCCCAGTCGCCGGTGAGCTTGCCCAGGGCGGGGAAGCGCGCGGTGCGGCCGTCGGGAAGCAGTCCGACGCAATTGATTCCGGCGCCGCACACCACCGCGACTCCGCGCGGGCCGTCGGTTCCGGCGCGCAGCAGACCGAAGGTGTCGTTGGCGACGGCGCAGGTCACGCCCCAGGGGCGGGCCGCGATCGCGGCATGCAGCCGCTGTTCCTCGACGGGTAGGTCGGCATTGGCCATGCAGGCGCTCACCCGGGAGGCGAGCACCCGCCCGGGCGTCAGCCCGGCCTGCGCGGCCACCGCCTCGACCAGCGGCGCGAGCCGTTCGATGGCCGCCTCCGCGCCGTCGCGATGCGGCCGGAACCCATCGCCGCGCGCACTGCCGAGCACCGTCCCGTCGATCGCCACCAGCGCCACATCCGTTTTGCTGTTCCCGCCATCGATGGCCAGAACACCCGCGACCTGTTCGTTCACGCCCAGCTCAGATACGCGCGATTGTGGGCGATCAGCCGGTCGGTGAGCTGCTCGGCACGATCGAACTGCCCGACCAGCGGATGCGCCAGCAGCGCATCGAACACCCGATCGCGACTGCCGTCGACCGCCGCGCGCAGCGCCAGTTCCTCGTACGCGGAGACGTGCGCGATCAGGCCCTCGAACAGCGGCTCGACCGGGCGCTGCGGCAGCGGCTGCACCACGCCGCCCTCCACCCGCGCGGGCACCTCGATCACCGCGTCCTCCGGCAGGAACGGGAGGATGTCGTCGTTGCGGGTGTTCACCACCTGGATGCCGGTGCTCGACCCGGTGCCGAGCAGCGCGGCGAGAAGCTGCACGGCGGCCTCGGAATAGTAGGCGCCGCCGCGCTTTTCGAGCAGTTCCGGCTTGCTGTCCAGCCGCGGATCGGCATACAGGTCCAGCAGCCGCCGCTCGATGGCCGCCACCTCCGCCGCGCGAGATCCCTTGGCGCGCAACTCGTCCACCACCACATCGTGCTGATAGAAGTACCGCAGATAGTAGGACGGGACGACGCCGAGATGCTGCACCAGCGACAGCGGCAGGCGAATGTCCTCGGCGATCTCCGCGCCGAAGTCGGCGAGCAGCTTGGGCAGCACCTCCTGCCCGTCCGTCGCGTCCGGCCGGTCGAGCAGCGTGACCCCGCGCTCCCACGTCAGGTGATTGAGGCCGAGGTGGTCGAGGCGGATCAGCTCGGGCTCGACACCCAAGTGCCGCGCGAACTTTCGCTGAAATCCGATCGCCACATTGCACAGGCCGACGGCCCGGTGCCCGGCGTTCAGCAGGGCGCGGGTGACGATGCCGACCGGATTGGTGAAGTCGATGATCCAGGCGTCCGGATTGGCCCGCCGGACCGCCTCCGCGATGTCGAGCACCACCGGCACGGTCCGCAGCGCCTTGGCCAGACCGCCCGCGCCGGTGGTCTCCTGGCCGACGCAGCCGCAGTCCAGCGGCCAGGTCTCGTCCTCGTTGCGGGCGGCCTGCCCGCCGACCCGCAGCTGCAGCAGCACCGCGTCGGCGTCCTCGACGCCGGAAACCGAAGCGGCCGTGGTGATCCGGGCCGGATGGCCCTGCCGGGCGAGGATGCGCCGGGCCAGCCCGGCGATCAGCTCCAGCCGGTCGGCGGCCGGATCGACCAGCACCAGCTCCCGGACGGGGAGGGTGTCGCGGAGCCGGGCGAATCCGTCGATCAGCTCGGGTGTGTAGGTGGAGCCACCGCCGACGATGGCCAGTTTGAGTGCGGGCATCAGCCTTTCACCCCTGTCAGTGTCACGCCTTCGATGAAGGCTCGCTGGGCGAAGAAGAACACGATCATCACCGGCGCCATCACCAGCAGGGTGGCGGCCATGGTGAGATTCCAATCGGTGTGGTGGGCGCTCTTGAACGACTCCAGCCCGTAGCTGAGCGTCCACGCGGCCGGATTGTCGCTGGCATAGATCTGCGGCCCGAAATAGTCGTTCCAGCAATAGAAGAACTGGAACAGCGCCACCGCCGCGATGCCCGGCTTGGACATCGGCAGCACCACCCGGATCAGCGTCCGCAGATGACCGCAGCCGTCGATGCGGGCCGCCTCCACGTACTCGTCGGGAATGGTCAGCAGGAACTGCCGCAGCAGGAAGATCGAGAACGCGTCCCCGAAGGCCAGCGGAACGATCAGCGGCCACAGCGACCCGGTGAGATGAAACTGGTTGGCCCACACCAGATACATGGGGATCACGGTGACCTGCGGCGGCAGCATCATCATCGACACGACCGCCATCAGCGCCAGATTGCGGCCCCGGAACCGGAATTTCGCGAGCGCGTAGGCGACCGGAACGCTGGACAGCAGCGTCAGCGCGGTACCGGCCCCGGCGTACAGCAGGGTATTCCGCCACCAGGTGAGGAATCCCGGTGTGCGCCAGACGTGGACATAGTTGTCCCACTGCCAGTTCGCGGGCCACAGGTCCGAGGTCAGTGCCTGCCGGTCCGACATCACCGAGGTGAGGAACACGAACGCGAACGGCATCAGGAACAGCAGCGCGCCCGCGATCGCCAAGGCGTGCACCGCGACCCACTCCAGCAGCGCCTTGCGCCGGGCGCCGCGAACGGGAACCACGGTGTCGGGCATCGAGATCGGGGGCGCGGAGGTGATGGTCACGGCTCAGTCCTCCTGTAGGAAGCCGGATCTGCGCCGCAGCAGCAGCGAGGTGAAGGCCATCGAGAGCGCGAACAGGATCACCGCGACCACGCACGCCGAACCGGTGTCGAAGCGCTGGAAGCCGAGGTTGTAGATCATCTGCGGCAGCGTCCAGGTGGAGCCGTGCGGGTAGCCGGGCTCGAATTGCTCACCCGCACCGGCGATCTTGCCGCTGGCGACCTTCCCGGCGACGATGGCCTGGGTGTAGTACTGCATGGTCTGGATGACGCCGGTCACCACCGCGAACAGCACGATCGGGGTGATGTTCGGCAGCGTGATGTACCGGAACCGCTGCCACCCCCCGGCCCCGTCCAGCTCGGCCGCCTCGTACTGCTCGCGGGACACGTCCAGCAGCGCGGCCATGAAGATGACCATCAGATCGCCGATGCCCCACACCGCCAGCATCGTCAGCGCGGGCTTGGACCAGGACGGGTCGGTGAACCAACCCGGTTGCGGCAGACCGAGATTCCCCAGCAGGTGATTCACCGGCCCGGTGCCCGGATTCAGCAGGAAGGCGAAGGCCATGGTGGCCGCCACCGGCGGGGCCAGATACGGGAGATAGAACACGGTGCGGAAGAACCCGACCCCGGTCTTGATTCGGGTGACCAGCAACCCGATTCCGAGCCCGAAGATCACCCGCAGCAGCACCATCACCACGACCAGCCACAGGGTGTTGCCCAGCCCCTGCCAGAAGGGCGGATACTTGCCGAGGACGTAGCTCCAGTTCCGCAGGCCGGTGAAGGTCGGCGCGGTGAACCCGTCGTACTTCATGAACGAGAAGTAGACGGTCGAGACCAGCGGGTAGGCGAAGAAGGCGGTGAACCCGATCAGCCACGGCGACAGGAACGCCAGCGTGCGCAGCGTCCGCCGACGGCGCCTGCGCCGCAGCGCCGCCGGTTGAGCCGAAATCGATAGTGCCATGGGGTGATTCACTTCGCCTGGGCGACGGCCTCGTCGATTTCCTTGGCGGTGGCGACCAGGCCCGCGTGCAGATCCGGCACCTTCCCGGCCTCGAAGTCGTAACCGAAGTTGCGCATCGAGATCTGGTACGCGCCGCCGTTGATGCTGGCCGGGGTGGTCGAGGAGTCCGGGTTCTTCGCGATGTCGAGGAAGGTCTTGAAGTTGGCGTCGGCCACCAGCTTCGGCGAATGCAGGGCGGCGTTGGTGCTCGGCACGTTGTGAATGGCGTTGGCGAAGTTCACCACCGCGTCGGTGTCGGTGGTCAGGAACTTCACCAGCTCCCAGGCCGCGGTCTGCTTGCGGCTGGACTTGGCGATGCCGACGATGGTGCCGGTCTGGTAGCCGCGGCCGTAGCTGGCGGCCTGATCGTCGGGCACGGGGAAAGGCGCTGTGGCCCAGTCGAATCCGACCTTGTCGTCGGCCAGTGAGGCGGTGCGCCACTCGCCGTCCAGCGACATGGCCACCTGGCCGGTCTCGAACGGGTTCTTGGCGCTGTACTCGTCGCCGAAGGTGGTGCGGTACTTCTCCAGCTTGTCGAAGCCGCCCAGCTTGCCGACCAGATTCTTCTGCCAGGTGTACATGGCGGCGACCCTCGGGTCGTCGGCGATGTTCGACTTGCCGTCGGGGCCGAAATACGTTGCGCCGTACTGGCCGAGATAGTGGGCGGGGGTGGTCTCGTAGCCGTGGTAGTTCGGCATGAAGCCGAGCTGCTTGAAGCCGTCGCCCTCGGGAATGGTCAATTTGACCGCGTCGGCCTCGAATTCGCTGAAGGTCTTGGGCGGCGCGGTGATTCCGGCGGCGGCGAAGGCGGACTTGTTGTAGTACAGGCCGTAGGCGTCGCCCAGCAGCGGCAGCGAGCACTGATTGCCCTCGAACGCACTGTATTTCAGCATGGCGGCCGGGAACGTCGCGGCCGGATCGATGTGGTCCTTCCTCAGGTTCGGCGTCAGATCGGTCCACACGCCCGCCGAGCAGAACTTGCCGACGGAATCGGTCGAGAAGGAGGAGACCACATCCGGCCCGTCCGCGCCACCGGCCCGCAACGCCTGCTCGATCTTGTCGTCGGAGACATTGCCGACCAGCTTGACGTGAATATTGGGATGCAGCTTCTCGAATGCGTTCACATTGTCGGTAATGCCCTTGACCTCGTTGTCCTGACTCCACCCGTGCCAGAACGTAATGGTGACATCCTTACCGGCATCCGAACCGTCCGCCCCGCCCCCGGAACTCTGCCCGGTGCAGGCGGTCGCCAACAGAGCGACGGTGGCGGTAGCCGCGAGGACGGCGAAGGTACGAGATGTGGATCTGCGCATGTGATGGTTCTCCTGAGCGCGTTGAACTAGTCGATCCCGGCGTGCTTTTGGCCGGGATCTCAGTGAGTAGAGAAAACACCGTCCCTCGCGGTGGCCAACGCCCTTTCCAGCGCGCCATGCAGGACCGCCGATCCGGGCACCGTGCTCGACCGCACCTCCGGCCGCGGAATCGCCAACTCCGCCAACGCATCCTGCACCAGCGACCGCAGCCGTTCCCCGCCCGCGCGGGGCACATCCCCGCCCAGAATCAGCAGCTCCGGGTCGATCACCGTGACGATCGCCGCCAACCCGACGGCCAGCCGATCGGCGAACACGGTGAGGAAGGTGTCACCGGCCCCCGGCGTTTCCAGGGCCTCGGCCACGGCCAATGCCGCCGTCGGCGCGGTCAGCCCGTGCCGACGGGCGAGCGCGAGAACCGCCGGGGCCCCGGCCAATTGCTGGAAGCCACCGGAATTCTTGCGGCGCACATCGTGCACGACCGGCGCGCCCGGCAGCGGCATATAGCCGACTTCGCCTGCGCCGCCGTTGAATCCGCGGTGGAGGCGACCCTCGATGACGATGGCCGCCCCCACCCCCGCACCGGTCCACAGCAGAACGAAATCCTCACACCCCTGCGCCGAGCCGTGCGCTTGCTCGGCGATGGCGGCGAGGTTCACGTCGTTCTCGATGGAAACCGTTGCGCCGATGTCGGATTCCAGCTCGGCGATCAGGCGCGGCGAATGCCAGCCGGGCAGATGGGTGGCGTAGCGGAGACGGCCGGTGGCCGGTTCCGGCGACCCACCGATGCCGATCACCACCTCGCGCAGCGCGCCCTCGGCGAGCCCGGCCAGCTCGACGGTCTCCAGCACCCCCGCGGCGACGTTGCCGATGGTGTCGGCGGCGGGCCAGCCCTTGGTGGCGACCCGGTGCTCGGCGAGCATGCCGCCGGTGATGTCGGCGACGGCGATGCGGATCTCGGTATTGGTGACATCGAGCCCGGCGACGAACGCCGCACCCGGATTCACGTGGTACAGCTGCGCATTCGGCCCGGGGCCACCGGCGGTGGTGCCCACCGGAACGACCAGCCCGGCGGCCTCCAGCCGCGCCAGCAGCTGGGAGGCGGTCGGCTTGGACAGGCCGGTGAGCGCGCCGAGCTGGGTGCGCGACAGCGGGCCGTGCGCCAGCAGCAGCTCCAGCGCCGCGCGATCGTTGATGGCCCGCAGTAGGCTGGGCGGACCGGCGAGGGTGGGTCGCGTCGAAGCCACCTGCCACCCCTCCCTTTCAGCTCCGCAATCGTACGCGGAGTGAACTAGAAGGAAAGTTTCCAATTACTTGGGCAGGGACAGTATGCGCGGTCCGGCCCGGTGTCAATGGCTCGTCGGCGGACCGGATGCCGAAGTGTTACATACGCATTGACCCGGTGGCCTCCGGGAATCGCCGTGAAGTGGACCTTCGGGTGACGCCGGGTGATCGTTAGCCTCGGGTGCCATGACCGATATTCGTGAACTTCACCGGGGCGAGACCGAACTCGCCGCACCGGCCATGCTGGCACTGCGGCCGCGCTGGGAAACCGCCGGGGCCATCGTCGATCTGATCGATACCCGGCTGCGTCCGGCCGGGTATCGGCTGGCCGGGCTGTTCGACGGGGAGCACGAATCCGCGGTCTGCGTCCTCGGTTTCCGGGAGATCACCACCTCCGGCTGGGGTCACGTGGTCTATGTCGACGACCTGTCCACCCTCCCCGACGCCCGCGGCCACGGCCACGCCGACCGGCTCCTGAGCTGGGTGGAGGCCGAGGCCCGCCGCCTCGGCTGCGAAGCGCTGCACCTGGATTCGGGCGTCGGGCCGGACCGCTTCGCCGCGCACCGGCTGTACATGCGCCATCACCTGGCCATCGGTGCGCACCACTTCCACCTGGATCTCTAGCGTCGACCCCGCGCCGCGTCGAGCGCCGCCGACCTCTGATCGGCGACGGTGCGGGTGAATTCCCCCGCGACCCGTAAGCGGTTGCCCAGCCGCTGTTTCGGGGCGGACACATTGATCGCGGCCAGCACGCCGTCGCGGAACCCGTAGACGGGAGCGGAGACGCCGACCAGGCCCGTCTCGAATTCCTCGTCCGCCGTCGCATAGCCGATCTCGCGGACCTCGGCGATGCGCTCGAGCACCCGCTCCAGGGCGAGCGCGGGCGGGGCCTGCTCGCGCCCGGCCGGAATGGCGGTCGGCACCGGCATGGTCGCGCACTCCGGCGGGAAACAGCGACCATCGGCGGTGCACAGTGAGATACCCGCCAATCCCTCGACCGCCGCAGCGGACGTGGGGACCGCCGTCGCACGCGACTGTCGAGTCGATCTCGTGCTCGCCCTCGGTGGCGGGTCGGTGCTGGACGCGGCGAAAGCCGTGGCGCTGCCGTGTCATACCGATCTGAGTGCGGAGAGCCTGGATGGCTCCGAATGCATTCTCGCGCCTGCGCTGCCGATTGCCGCAGCGCCCACTACCGCCGGAACCGGCACGGAGACCAATGGTTTCGGCGTTCTGAAGAGCGCCGACCGCCGCATCCGGCTTCGATGCCGTCATCCATGGCGCGGAATCGCTGCTGTCCGAGGGGGCTATGGCCATATCGCGGGCCTATGCCGCCGAATCCTTGCGACCGACCACCTCCGCCCTGCCCGCCGCCGTCGCCGACGGTAGTGACCTCGAGGCCCGCAGTCGCATGCTGACGTGGCCGCCCCGGCCCTGCGCTTCGGCCTGGACGCCGCTTGGTCGGCACTCTGGTCGCCGAGACCCTTGCCGATGCCGTTACCCGGAACGCACCCGGAATTCCGGATCACGCCGAGCTGACTGTTCTGCTCCGCGAAAGCCTGTGTGCCGGACGGCTACCGGTGGGGCGCGGCGTTCCAGGACTGTAGGAACTGGAGGGCCTGCTCGGTCGGCGAACCCGGTACCGCGGTGTAGACGATCAGCGTCTGATCCGCGCGATTGGTGAATCGCAATGCCTGCCAATCGAGTTCGAGGTCGCCCGCCGTCGGGTGTGCGAAGACCTTGCGTCCGGACTCTGCGGACCTCACGGCCCGGCCGCCCCACCAGCGCCGGAAATCGGCGTCGCGTATGGACAATTCGCCGATCAGGGTGGTGAGCCGGGTATCGTCGGGATATTCGGCGGCGGCCGTGCGGACCCGCGCCACCGCGTCGGCGGCCACCGCGGCCCAATCCCGGTACCGCGACCGCACGCGGGGGTCGAGGAACAGCAGGCGGACCATATTGCGTTCGGCCGCAGGCAATTCGGCGAAGTTCACGAACAACTCCGTCGCCAGCTGATTCCATGCCAGGATGTCCATCCGCCGATCCATCACCAGCGCGGGCATCCCGGTGAGGCCGTCGAGCAGGATGCGGGTCGGCGCCGCGACCCGGGCGGCGGACGGCCGCCGGGCCGTGCGGCGAGGTGAGACCTGCGGATTGGCCAAGGCGAGCAGATAGGCGCGCTCATCGGCGGTCAGTTGCAGCGCCCGGGCGATCCCGGCCACCACTGCCTCGGAAACCCCGTTGGCGCGGCCCTGTTCGAGCCGGGTGTAATGATCGACTCCCACTTCGGCCAACAGCGCCACCTCATCGCGCCGCAGCCCCGGCACCCGCCGCACCCGCCCCGCGGTATCGATCCCGGCTCGCTCCGGCGACAACGCGGCCCGCTTCGCGCGCAGGAACTCTCCCAGCTCGGTCATTCGCCCAGTATTCCCGCGCGCCCACCCCCCATCCTGGGCCTACCCTTCCTGGGCCCCGCATTCCTGGGCACGGGCCGCCCCGGCTACGTCGGCAAGCAGGCCACCGCGGTCGCCGAGCTGGTGCGCCCCGACGGCAGCTCCCACTGCGCGCACCGTGTGACGTATGTCACGATTCGGTTGCGGTACACATTTCCGGCTACAAAAGCTTTCCAAGCCCTTTGCGTCTTCTTTACGATCAAATCGCTCCCCAACCCCAATGCGCCACTCGCTCCCCCGATCCCGATGTGCCGCTTGCCGTTGTGACTCCGGCGCGCTACTCACCCTCGTGATTCCGGCGCGCTTTTGGCCGGAATCACGCGGTTCCCGGCCAAAAGCACGCCGGGAACAACGGGAGCGCCATACCGGGAACGATCGAAGTGCCGCGCCGGAGCGACGGGAGTGCCACACCGGAGCGCTGGGAGTGTCAGGCCCGGAGCGACGGAAGTGCTACGCCGGGAACGACGGAAGTGTCACGCCGGGAACGACGGCAGCGCTATGCCAGGAACGACCGGAGTGTCACGCCGGGAGCGACGGGAGTGCTACGCCGGGAACGACCGGAGTGTCACGCCGGGAGCGACGGGAGTGCTACGCCGGGAACGACCGGAGTGTCACGCCGGGAGCGACGGGAGTGCTACGCCGGGAGCGACGGGAGTGTCACGCCGGGAGCGACGGGAGTGCTACGCCGGGAACGACGGGAGTGTCACGCCGGGAGCGACGGGAGTGCTACGCCGGGAGCGACGGGAGTGTCACGCCGGGAGCGACGGGAGTGTCACGCCGGGAGCGACGGGAGTGCTACGCCGGGAGCGACGGGAGTGTCACGCCGGGAGCGACGGGAGTGCTACGCCGGGAGCGACGGGAGTGTCACGCCGGGAGCGACGGGAGTGCTACGCCGGGAACGATGGAAGTGTCACGCCAGGAACGACCGGAGTGTCACGCCGGGAGCGACGGGAGTGCTACGCCGGGAACGATGGAAGTGTCACGCCAGGAACGACCGGAGTGCTTCGCCAGGAGCGGCGGGAGTGCCACGCCGGAGTGATGGGAGTACTACGCCGGGCGCGGCGGAAGTGTCACGCCGCAGGAGTGCCACGCCGGGAACGGCGGGAAGCGTCACGTTCGAATGTTCGATGCCAGTAGATGTTTTCGACCGATGAACCGACCGGGGGATCCGGATCGGCGAAGGAGAAATATGTCCACCGACACCGACTCGGTTCGTCGCACATTGCTGTTCGGCCTATTCGCTGCGCTACGCCACAATCTGTTGGGTGGCATGGTGATTGGTCTGGTGCTGGCGTTTGTGCTGCTGTTGTGGCGGGTGGTGCGGGTGGCGATCTCCGTGCGGCCGGTCGGCGGCGGTCGATGGTTGGTTACCGTGGACGGGACCTGTACGTTTCTGGCGTTGCCGCGGCTGGTGGGTGAGCTTGCGGCGGTGCCCCCGGGTGTCCCGGTGATTGTGGAGTTGACCGTCGACTTTCTCGACCATGCCGCCCACGACGCCCTGCGCGACTGGGCCGATGGGCATGAGAAGTCCGGTGGCACCGTGGAATTCGTCGAGATGGGGGCGGCGCGGTGCCTGCTCGACGATGTGCTCGGGCCCTGGCGGCGCACCGCGCAGGGGGATCCGGTCGTCGCGGGCGTGGCCGCCTACCACCGCCGTCACGCCCACCTCGTGCGGCCGCACCTGGGTCGGCCGCGCGATGTGCAGCATCCGGATTCGCTCTTTCTCACCTGCGCGGATTCGCGGATCGTGCCCAATGTCATCACCAACAGCGGGCCGGGCGACCTGTTCACCGTGCGCAATATCGGCAATCTGGTGCCCGCCGACGGTCGCGACAGCTCGGTGGAGGCCGCCCTGGTCTACGCGCTGGACACGCTGCGGGTCCGGTCGGTGGTCGTCTGCGGTCACTCCGGCTGCGGCGCGATGGACGCGCTGTTCCACCACAGGGTGACCGGACCCGGGCTCGGCGACTGGCTCGCCCACGGGCGGCCCGCCCTGGACCGCTACCGCGCCGGGCATCCCGTCGCCGCGGCCGCGGCCGAGGCCGGATTCGGCGAGATCGATCGGCTCGGCATGGTCAATGTCGCCGTGCAGCTCGAGGCGCTGGCCCGGCACCCGGTGGTGCGGCGCGCGGTGCTGGCGCGCGGCGTCGTGCTGTCCGGACTGTTCTTCGACATCTCCACCGCCCGCGTCCTCGAGATCACCATCGACGGCGTCGACGAGATCGAGGACACCGCAGAGCCAACAACGGCACTGCCGGTATAAGGGGGCCCCGGCCGTGGGCGACGGCCGGAATGGCGGCAGGTCGGGCAACGCCCCGGGGTGAGCACCCGGGGCGTTGTTGTGACTGGAATCACACACCTGCGCCGTAGTGACCGGCATTAAACGCTCTTCTCTCAGCCTTTGCTAAGTCTTTACTATTAGCGTGACCTTGCCTTCCGGGTGACGGCGCGGACAACGGTGTCCGCGCCGCGCTTTTCTCGATGCCTGGAGAACATGTTCCGAACCGACCGGACCGGCCCCACCCGCTCCGGTGAAGGAGAAATATGTCCACCGACACCGACACGACATCGCGTCCGGTCGCTCCGCCGGGGCGGTCCTGGTCCGAACGGCTGTCCTCGATTTCCCGCCACGATCTGCCCGCCTCGATCGTGGTGTTCCTGGTCGCGCTGCCCCTGTCGTTGGGCATCGCGGTAGCCTCCGGCGCCCCCGTCGCCGCCGGACTGATCGCCGCCGCCGTCGGTGGCATCGTGGTCGGCATCTTCGGCGGATCCCCCCTGCAGGTCAGCGGCCCCGCGGCCGGACTGACCGTGGTCGTCGCCGAGACCATCAACCAATTCGGCTGGAAGACAACCTGTTTCATCACCGTCGCGGCCGGGCTGCTGCAGATCGTGTTCGGCCTCAGCCGAATCGCGCGCGCGGCGCTGGCCATCGCGCCGGTCGTGGTGCACGCCATGCTGGCCGGTATCGGCGTCACCATCGCGCTGCAGCAGGTGCATGTGCTGCTGGGTGGTTCGTCGCGCAGCTCGGCCCTGAAGAACCTCGAGGACCTGCCCGAGCAGCTGCTGAATCTGCACGGCGCCTCCGTCGTGATCGGCCTCGCGGTGATCGCCATCATGCTGGGCTGGCGCTACGTGCCCGGTAAGGCGCGCCTGATTCCGGGCCCGCTGGTCGCGGTGCTCGTCGGCACCGTGCTGTCGCTGGTTCTGCCGGGCGATCCGGAGCGCATCGCCATCAACGGCTCGCTCTTCGACGCCATCGGACTGCCCGAGATGCCCAGCGGCAGTTGGGGTGCGGTCGCGCTGGCGGTGCTGACCATCGCCCTGATCGCCAGCGTGGAGAGCCTGCTGTCGGCGGTCGCGGTGGACAAGATGCACTCCGGCGAGCGCACGAACTTCGACCGGGAACTCATGGCGCAGGGCGCGGCCAATATGACCTCCGGCCTGCTCGGCGGCCTGCCGGTCACCGGTGTCATCGTGCGCAGCGCCACCAATGTGCAGGCGGGCGCGCGCACCCGCGCCTCGGCCCTGCTGCACGGCGTCTGGATTCTGGTGTTCTCCATCGCGCTGGTCGGCGTGGTGCAGCAGATTCCGAAGGCGGCGCTGGCCGGTCTGCTCATCGTGATCGGTATCCAGCTGGTCAAGCTGGCGCACATCCGGATGGCAAGGCGCACCGGCGATCTCGTCGTCTACCTCGCGACCATCCTGGGCGTGGTGTTCATGAACCTGCTCGAGGGTGTGCTCATCGGCCTGGTGCTGGCGTTCGCGCTGCTGCTGTGGCGCGTGGTCAAGGTCTCGGTGCAGGCGGCCCCGGTGGCCGGTACCGAGCGCTGGATCGTGAGCATCGACGGCACCTGCACCTTCCTGGCGCTGCCCAAGCTGTCCTCGGAGTTCGCGAAGGTCCCGACCGGCGCCGATGTGCTGGTGGAGCTGACCGTCGACTTCCTCGACCACGCCGCCTACGAGGCCATCCACGACTGGGCGCGTCAGCACGAGAATACCGGTGGCACAGTAGAATTCGTGGAGATCGGCACCGCGCGCATGGAGCACGCCACCGCCGGTCCGCCGCGGCGCGGCCGCACCCGCGGCATGCTGGACGCGGCCATCGGCCCGTGGCCGGAGCGCAACGGCAATGCCGTCGCCGCCGGTATCGCGGCCTACCATCGCGGCCACGCCCACGTGATGCGCCCGCACCTGGACGACCTGCATCACAGCCAGGACCCGGATTCGTTCTTCCTCACCTGCGCGGATTCCCGGATCGTGCCGAACGTGATCACCAACAGCGGCCCCGGCGACCTGTTCACGGTCCGCAATGTCGGCAACCTGGTGCCCGCCGATGGCTCGGACTCCTCGGTGGAGGCGGCCTTGGCCTTCGCGCTGGGCAACCTGTCGGTGCGAAATGTGGTGGTGTGCGGCCATTCCGGGTGCGGCGCCATGCATGGGCTGCTGAGCGGAGTCCCCGCGGGCCCCGGCCTCGGCGACTGGCTCGCCAAGGGCGGACCGAGCGTGCAGCGCTACCGGGCGGGGCATCCCGTCGCCGCCGCGGCGGCCGCCGCGGGCTTCGGCGAGGCCGACCAGCTGAGCATGGTCAATGTGGCCGTCCAGTTGGATACCTTGTACGCCCATCCGGTGGTGCGACAGGCCATGGCGGAACGCGGGATTCGGGTGTCGGGGTTGTTCTTCGATATTCCGACGGCCCGTGTTCTGGAGATCACGACCGATGGGATCGCGGAGATCAGCGAGGCGCACGTGGCTCGGGTCTGAGTCTTCTACGGCTTCGGGTGACGAATTATTAACGGCCCCAGCTGCTTCGGCGGCTGGGGCCCGTTCGTTCTTTGTCGGGGGATGCTGGGTGGGGACCGTGACGCCAGTGTGCGCCGAGTAGGGGGACGAGAGTTTTTGCCACAGTTGGGTTATCGCCGATGGCACCGTCGATGCGCTGTTCACGAGACATCCCATGCTGTTTCGGCATGGGGTGAACCGTTTCCGTCTTCGACAGTCCGCGAATGAAGTGTCAGGCTCGGCGGCGCATGGTGGCTGCACGGTGCGGCGGCATGAGACGAGAAAGGGTGCCGATGGTGTCGCGTTCGGTTCAGGACCTCGAAGTTCGGTCGGCGGGAACGGTTGACGGCTGGGCCGTGGTGTCGATGGTGGTGACACGGTGACCTGGCCGGATCGACGGGTTTACGATCGGCGGCGAATGCTCGCCGCGGCGTTGCTGGTTCCCGCGGCGGGGTATCTCGCCACGGCCGCAGGTTCGGCGGCGGCGCCGGATACGGGTTCGGCGGCGCCGCCGCGGCCGGATCCTGTTGCGTCGCTGGCCGAACTGGAGCGTCGGTACGGTGCGCGGCTCGGCGTGTTCGCGGTGGCGACCGGCACGGGCGCCACCCTCGCGTACCGGGCCGACGACCGGTTCGCCATGTGTTCGACGTTCAAAGGGCTCGCCGCCGCGGCGGTCCTGTCCCGAAACCCGTTGTCGCACCTGGATACTCGGGTGTCATTCACCCGGGACGAGATCCGCTCGATCTCCCCGGTCACCGAGCGGCACGTCGACACCGGCATGACGATCGGGCAGTTGTGCGATGCGGCGATCCGCTACAGCGACGGCACCGCGGGCAATCTGCTGCTCGACGATATCGGTGGCCCGGCCGCGCTGACCGCCTATCTGCGCACCCTGGGTGACCCCTGGAGCCCCATGGACAACTATGAGCCCGAGCTCAATCGAGACGCTCCCGGCGACGAACGCGACACCAGCACACCCCGCGCACTCGCCACCGATTACCGCACCCTTGTGCTCGGCACCGCTCTGTCGCCCGAGAAGCGTGGCCTGCTTACCGATTGGCTGCTGCGCAGCACCACCGGCACCGGCCGCATCCGCGGCGCAGTTCCCGCGAGCTGGCCGGTCGCCCACAAGACCGGCACTGGCGATTACGGGCGAGCCAACGACGTCGCCATCATCTACCCACCGTCGACTCCGCCGCTGGTCCTGGCGATCATGTCCGACATATCCAACGACTACAACGCCCAGCCCAGCGACCAACTCATCGCCGAAGCCGCCACACGAACACTCACCACACTGTGCGCCTGGCCGTGAGCCGACAGCGGCTGTCACGCGGGGGAGGAGAAAACTGCTGTCGGTACCGAGTGCCAGGGTCTCGCCCGGTCGTTTGCCGGTATTCGCCTTATCGGGAATAGCTGAATCCGAATAGGCGCCGTCGGGCATCGACGCAACCGCAGAGTAATGCTGGGACAAGCTTCTTCGCCGACGTGGATACACTCCCGGTCGAGTTAGCCATTCAGTCGCCATATCGCACTACTAATTGGTAAGTGCAATTTTCAATTGTGGGCGGATGGGCGTATCGTCGCGATCATGGCGAAACAGAGTGCGGTACTCCGGACGATGATGCGCGCATCCGCGGCGGTCCATCGGTTCGTCTTCTCGGCGAGTAAGGGCAGGCTCCTGGGCTCGAATCGCTTCGGCGGCATGCCGGTGCTGATGCTGACCACGACCGGGCGAAAGAGCGGCAAGCAACGAACGACAATGCTGACCGCACCCGTTCAGGAAAACGGAACCTTCGTCGTCGTCGCCTCCGGGGGCGGCAGCGACACCACCCCGGCCTGGTTCCTGAACCTACGAGACAACCCGATGGTCGAGGTCAGCGACGGCGCCCAGGCCCGACCGATGCGAGCTCGCATCGCCTCGGCGCAGGAACGAGCGGAACTGTGGCCCAAGGTCGTAGCGGAGTACCAGGGATACGAGGAGTATCAGAAGAAAACCACCCGCGAAATCCCGCTGGTAATCCTCGAACCCGCGTAAGGGTACGCCGTTGGCACAGTTGCGCGTTGGGTCAACGCCCGGAAATGCCGCCGAGAGGGCAGCCTGCGTAGCGAGAGCGACTGTGGCACAGAATATTCGGCAAGGAGACGAATGCGACGTCGGCGATAAGAGCCTCCCGCTCGAACTGGCAGGGCTTGCTCACCGAGAAGCGTCGCCCGGCCCGGATCGGTCGTAGAAAAGGCGCTCGATTACCTGTCGGTGCGGTTGACCCAGTGGCTTTCCGTCGGTGCCGAGGCCCAGACCTCGGTATCCGCTGGTCGCCAGATAACGACCGCATCCGGGTAGTGGGCCAGCTCGGCCAACATCGCATCGGGTCCGTGGAACGATAGGACGATTTTGCCTTCCCTCGGGAACTCGTAGCGCATTGCCTCAGGTTCGACATGATGACGAAACGGTGGCTGTCGGACGGGGCCGACACCGCCGGTTGGAACTCCATCGGCCAATCATGCCGTGGTTCATGGGCACTCGGCCGTGTGCTTCCAATGTGGGCCGCAACAACGATGTTTCGAGGGATGCGCTGATGCGCGCGTTTGTGGGTCGTCCTGTCATTCCGAGTGGCGCTCGTTGATCGAACATGCAGATTGGTTGTGCGACAGGGCCTTCCAACGCCTAACCGCCGTGCAGCCCGTCTCGTTCTGCCTCCAGTGCGGTGTTGGCGTTCCGTAAGGCGGTGTTGGCGTCTTCGAGGTCGAGGATGCGGCCGATGCCTGCGAGGTTGATTCCGTGTTCGGCCAGGGTGGTGATGCGGTGTAGGCGGGCCAGGTCGTTGCCGCTGTAGCGGCGGGTGCCGCCGGGGCTTCGGGCGGGGGTGATCAGGCCGCGCTGCTCGTAGAGGCGCAGGGTCTGGATCGCGATTCCGGACAGCTCGGCCGCCACCGAGATTGCGTATACCGCCCGGTCCGATCCGGGTAGGTGGTGGTCGTGTCCGTCCGTGCCCATCTCAACTCCTCGCCGTCTCCGCTCCGGGGTACCTCAGCCTAGTTCTTGCACTCTCCTGTGGTGAGTGCTAAAAAATATCTGTGTCAGGTGACATAGGTTATCTGGTTTCTCTTCGAGCGAGAACGGAGTGAACTGGAGGTGGCGACCATGTTGATGCGCACCGATCCCTTCCGCGATCTGGATCGTCTGACCCAGCAGGTATTCGGGACACCGGCCCGTCCGGTCACGATGCCGATGGATGCCTGGCGCGAGGGGGACGAGTTCGTCGCGGAGTTCGATCTGCCCGGCATCGACCCGGGCTCGCTGGATCTGGATGTGGAACGCAACGTGGTGACCGTGCGTGCCTCGCGCCCGGAGCTGGAATCCGGCCGGTCGATGGTCGCGGCGGAACGCACTCGCGGTGTGTTCGGCCGTCAACTGTTCCTGGGGGACAACCTCGACACCGACGCCATCCGCGCCGACTACCGCGACGGAGTGCTGCGGTTGACGATCCCGATCGCGGAGAAGGCCAAGCCCCGCAAGATCGAGATCACCCGCCACGACCAGGAACGTCAGGCGATCAACGCCTGATCCGCGAAGTCGACGCGACCTGCCCCTCGCGTCGGCCGCCGCCGGTGCGTCGAGCCCGAAATCAGTCCCCGCGGGCACTCGCATACGCACTGGGCTCTTCCCGGTAACCGGATACGCGAGAGCGAGGTGATGCCCTTCTCACGCAACGCATTACATTCCCCGCGGTCGGCGGTAATGCCGCCTGTGTATCGGGCACGCCCGTGCAGACGTCGGCTCGTCCTCCCAGGATCCCGACGGGCACCGTGCACTCACAGGTCGGGCATCCGCCGCCGCGCGGGAGGTACATCGCTGCATGGGCGGGCCCGGTCGATACCGCGCCGGGCCCGTCCGGATGCCATACCCGTAACTCATGGTGCCGAAGGACAACGCTTTGATGAACACTTCCGCCGCTTCGAGTCCGGTGCCGCCGACCGGTGAGGAACCCCCGGTCTTGTACTGGCCCGATCCCAGCCCCTTACAGCACTGGTGGACCGAGATCATGGACGACGCTGTCACACCCGCTTCCCCCGCGCCGACAAGAGTAGGACCCAAGTCGTGACACCGCTGCTGGTCGCCGCCGTAACCGCACTGACCGCCCTGACCGGATGGGCTTGTGTCGTCGGCACGTACCGGCGCGAAGTTCACCGACACTTCCGCACCCATCAGCATTGAGCGGAGGCCGACCGTCGGTACGAGAGCCCTACCGGGATTCACGGCGCGCGAATAGAAAGGCTTGTGGCGCTTGACCTTTCGGGGTGAGCAGCAGCTCAGCCTCGACGTCGAATCCGGCGTTGCGGAGCCAGATGGTGATTCGGTCCGGCTGGCGGCGGTGGATGTGGACCTTCATTGGATGGCCGCCATAGCCCTCGGTCTTCCACTGCGACTCGGTGCCGGTGTGGAACAGGAGTTGCAGCGGTGCGCCTGGGCGCAATGCTCGATGGAAGTGTCCGAGTACGGTCGGTATCTCGTTGTCGGGGATGTGAATCAACGACTGCCAGGCGAGTAGGCCGGTCAGCGAAGCGGGCGGTAGGTTCAGATCGGTCATCGAACCTACCTCGAACCATACGTCCGGGTGATCGCGTCGTGCTATCTCGATCATTCCGGGAGAGAGGTCGATTCCGAAGGCGTCGATGCCCAGCTTGTGTAGGTAGGCGGTGATATGGCCGGGGCCGCAACCGATACTCGATCGGCGTAGCTGGCTGCGACCGTGTCGTAGGAGGCTCGGGTGTTGGTCAACCAGTCTTGGTCCGTGCTCACCGTCCGCACGGTAGTCCATGGGCGTGAGTAGACATGCGGCATACGGGTCCAACGGCAGGGCCAGATCTGTTGTGGCGCGGGACATTCACTATGTCGGAACGCCGGACAGCCATAGAGTGGTAGCGCTGTGCAGCGTCGGGTTGCCGCGCAGCACGATATCCGTCCCTCGTGGCCGCTGCGGCAGCTGGCGGCGTTGGTGCCGCATGGCAGGTTCGAGGAAGTTCCCGGGGTTGCCCACAGTCTGTGGTCGACCGACCCGGAGATGTGGGTCGATCTGGTCACGAGATTGTGTGCGACACCGGGTGAATCAGCGGTCGTGGTGCCGAAATCCTAAGCGACGAGGGGCTTTACGTCACGACGGGAGGAGGGTTCCGGTGCGTTTGAGGGTGCGTACCACCGGTGCCGTTTCCAGGTGGCCGACGGCGTCCAGTGGGCCGATTCGGTCGGTCAGGTATCGGTAGAGGTCGCGAGAGTCGCGGCAGACGACGCCGACGAGCATATTGGTCGGGCCGGTGGTGACGGCGGCGAATTGGACCTCGGGGTGTCCGGCGAGCGTCTGTCCGACCGTGGTCAGGGCTGAGGTCCGTACCGACAGCCACAGTCGGGCCGACGCGTGATAACCCAATGCCTCGGGCACGACGTCGACCTGAAACCCGAGGATGCCGGTGCGCCGCAGCTGCTCGATGCGCCGCCGCACAGTCGATTCCGACCATCCCGTGTGGGCCGCCAACGCCGCGTAACCGGCGCGGCCGTCGATGGATAGTGCCGACAGCAATGCCTGGTCGGTCTCGTCCACCGCGCACGCCCGGGTGTCCGGCTCGGGTGGCTCCGGCCGCAGGCGGTCGGCCTGGTGCGGGGTCAGGCAGGACAGTGCGCCCCAGCCTTGCGGGTTGACGAACCCGTGCAGCAGCCAGTGCCCGGACACGGCCAGAATCCGGTTGGCGCGCGGCAGCTTGTCCACCAGCGCCTCGGGCGTCGCGGCGGAGGTGGCGCAGGAAATCTCGGTGCCGCCGGACAGGACGTGCACCCAGTGGGTGTCGGCGCGGCGGGCCAATGCCTCGCTGATGGTCCGGGTCGCGTCGGGTGTGCACCGCATCCGCAGGACCCACGTCGGGTGACCCGTCGGGGTGTTGTCCACCGCGCCGACCACCCGCAGCACTCCGGCCGCCCGCAATCGCCGGTATCGGCGGGCCACGGTGTTTTCGGAACTGCCGAGCACCTCGGCGATCCGGCTGAACGGTGCCCGGCCATCGATCTGCAATGCATGCACCAGTCCACGATCCAGCTCATCGAGGGTGACGGATTCCATCATCCGATCTTATTTCGTGACGGAATCCGGGAGAAAGAGCTTGCTTCCTGGCGGTGCACCGTCCGACCGGATGAGCTGGACTCATGACCTTGGATTTCGATGACTGGTACACGACCACCACGGTGCCCTGGGATATCGGCGAGCCACAATCGGCCGTCGTGGCGTTCGAGCGGGCCGGACGAGTATCCGGCGCGGTGCTCGATGTCGGCTGCGGCCTCGGCGACAACGCGATCTACCTCGCCCAGCGGGGATACCGGGTGACCGCGATCGACGCCGCCGCGCCCGCCATCGAACAGGCACGCCGACGGGCGGCGGCGCGCGGGGTGGATGTCGGATTCACCGTCGCGGACGCCACCAGCCTCACCGGCTTCGACGACCGGTTCGATACGGTGCTCGACAGCGCGCTCTACCACTGCCTCACCGATGAGCAACGCGCGCAGTACATTACGGCCCTGCATCGAGCCACGAAACCCGGTGCACGGCTGAACATGCTGTGTTTCTCCGACCAGACCGTCGGCGGGCTACCCGCACCGATTCCCGTGCCGGAGAACACTATTCGCGATACCCTGACTACCGGCGGCTGGACGATCACCGACCTGCATCATGGTGAGCTGGCAGCGGTGACCGAGTCCGCCCGCGAGTTCGTGACGCACTACCCGGATGTGGTGACCGATCCCAAGGGGCGGGTGCTCATGCCGGTATGGATCGTTCAGGCACAGCGGTTGTAAGACAATTCGGGCCGCTCGACCCTCTCGCGGGCCGAGCGGCATTCTTGCGTCCATGGATGTTAGACAGTTGCCGAACCGAGGAGCTCGAGGGCGCGTTGCTGTACGTCCTCGGTGGCCTTGTCCGGGGAACCGCAGTCGAACGGCGGCTGCGGGTCGTACTGGATCGCGAGTTGAATTGCCTCGGCGGTCATTTGGGCTGTGAGCCGGGCGGCCAAATCGAGTGCCATGTCGATTCCGGCCGAGACACCGGCCGAGGTGACGATCCGGTGCTCTTCGTTGACGACAACGCGGTCCGGGACATACCGCGCGCCGAGTTCTTTCAAGCGCTCCACCACTTTCGGGTTCCAGTGCGTCGCCGCGTCGATTCCGTTGAGCAAACCGGCCGAGCCGAGCACAAGGGCACCCGTGCACACCGAAGTGGTCCACCGGGTTTTCGGGTGGATCATTTTCAGCCAGTCAACCAACCGCTTATTCTCTGCTCGGCTACCCGGACCTCCCGGGACAACCACGATGTCACAGGTTTCGATCTCGTCGAGCGGGGTGGTGTCGGTAATCGCCAGGGCACCACTATCAGCGGGGACCGGGTCGGTTTCCACTGCGGCGAAAGTGATCTCGGCATCGGGGATGAAGCGGAGGACCTCATACGGGCCGATCGCGTCGAGTGTGGTGTACCGGGGGAAGAGGGGAATGACGACGTGCATATCTGCTCCCTGGTTCGGGCTCAGGCGAATCCGCCTTGATCGGCCGGTTGGTATGCGATCGGGACGATGCCGGACGGCGGCTCCGCCGCCGCGGGAGGTGCCCCGAGAATCGGTTCGGTCTCCGGGAAGGCATCCGGGGCGTGCAGATCCTTGATCAGCCGGTCGATCACCTCGCGCTCGGTGCCGATCATCGTGAACACGTGCGCGTAATCCTGTCGGCTCGCCGGGTTTCCGGGCTCGAGCAGTAATGACTCGGTGGACAACGAGTACCGCGCGATGATTCGATCATTGGGTTTGCGGAACCGCACGGTGAGAGCCAATGGAGTACGCGCCACCAACAGGTCCCGCTCGAGGTGGCTCGCCAGCTTCCGGAGCTGGTCTTCGAGGTAGACCGCGAGGTCCTGGGCCTCGCGGGCCAGCGAGATCTGCGCATCATAGGAATGCTTGGCCAGGAAGTCCCACAGGATCAGCGGGGAGAACCCGTTGCGGGAACCGGCGAACGTCGTATCCAGCGAGCCGATGTACACGGGGGAATCCGGTGGCTGCAGTTGGTATTTCACCTTGGTCATATAGATACCGCACGGCCACGGCGCGCCGATCCACTTGTGCCCGCTCATCGCGATCGACGCCACCATCTTCATGCCGTGGACCGTGAGGGAGAAGTCGAACTCCGGAATCGGGGCCTCGGGGACGTATTGATATTCCGGGCTGTTCGCGGCTATCCGCAGGAACGGCATGTAGGCGGCGCCCAGCGCGCCGTCCACGTGAATCCAGAAGCCGTGCCGCCTGCTGTGCTGTCCCGGGGCGTATTCGACGTCCCGCTCCAGCAGACCGTATCGCTCGAAGACGGGATACAGCTTCTCGCAGACCAGTTGGACATTGTCGTACGCGCCCTTGAAGGTGCTGCCGTAGTTGAGGCTGACCATGATCGGATGCCCGCGCTCGGCGAAGAATTCGACCAGCACGACGAGCTTGGCCACGTCGATCGCGCCGCTGTCATGGGAGGGGACCTCGGCAGGCCACGCGCCGTCGGAGGTGATCGGGCATTCGCCGGGGTAGTCGCGCTGACCGGCTGCCGAGAAGGTGTCCACCGCCAGCACCCGCACCGCCTTGGTGAACGAATAGTGGGTGTCCTCGGAGAAGAACGCGATCGGCTTGTAATAGTTCGGTGAGTGCTCCGGTGTCTTCGCCTGGACATAGACGAGATCGGGAACGACCTCGTTCTTCGAGTTCACGGTTGTCGAGTGGCTCGGATCGGCGATCAATGCCTTGCCGCCGAGGTAGTCTCGCGCATTCCACAGCGCATACATATTGCCCTCGGTGGACCCCATGGACAGCATGTAGCCCCAGTAGCTGTTCCCTTCGTCCGGACGATGCGGCCACTCGGCCCGCCACAGAGCGGCGAAGTAGTCGAGTACGGCCTGCTCGACCGCTTTGCTGTTGACCTTCAGGCCGCCCGAGGTATAAGGGTCGCCGACATTGTTGATGGGGTGGTCCATGAACCGCGCGAGATCGGTTCGATAGTCCAGTGCGCAGTTGACCTGATAGCCCAGGAAATGGTCGCGCTTGGTCTCGAGGTAGTCGTCCAAAGTGTCGAGCGCCCTACGCCGTTGCTTCTCGGTCAGCCCGGTGGCGGGCAGCTGGAACTGCGCGGGGTCGGGGCCGTCACCGGTCTGATAGACCTCGACCGGGTTCAATCGCGGATCGGTGACCAGGTCGGGGCGGTCGACCAGACCGGCCGAGGTCAGCAGCTCCGACCAGGGTGTGCCGTCCGGCCCGTAAGGGAAATTCGGACGGGTCTGTGCCTGCGTCATCGGGTTCCTCCTCGATTCGGTGAATCAGCGATCTTCTGCAGCAGCAGTGCCTCGGCGAGCGTCATGTGCTCGAACTCGGCGTAGCTGACGCTTTCGTCGACCCCGTGGATGGCGGCCCGGGGCTCCTCGCAGCCCCACAGCACGATGCCCGCGTTCGGGTTGACCTTGTGGAAGGCGTGCACCAGCGGGATCGAGCCGCCCTGACCGGTTCGGACGGTGTCGGATTCGTACGCCTCGGCGATCGCCTCGCTCGCGAGCCGGTAGTAGGCGCCGCCCTCGTCGGCCAGGAAACCCGCACCATCGGTGACGAAGGTGACCTTGGGCCGCACGCCCCACGGCATCCTGCTCTCCAGGTGCTGCCGGAGGGCCTTGCGGGCCTGCTCCGGATCCTGCGACGGTGCCAGCCGCACGCTGATCCGGGCGGTTGCCTTGGGGCGCAACGCGTTCGACGCCTCGGACATCGAATTCACGCCGTCCAAGCCGACGACATTGATCGCCGGTTTGCCGAACAGTCGCTGAGCGAGCGTCCCACTGCCCACGAGGGGCACCTCGGGCAGCAGCCGAGCATCCTGACGAAACTGCTTCTCGTCCACGGGCGTCCACGAGACGTCGGCGGTATCCAGACCCGCCACAGCGACATTGCCCGAGTCGTCGTGCAGGGACGCGAGCAGGCGCACCAGCACCATGAAGGCGTCCGGCGCCGGTCCGCCGTACATGCCGTTGTGGACCGGGGCGTCGAGTGTGGCGACTTCGACGTCGAAGACGGAGATCCCACGCAGGGTGGAGGTCAGCGTCGGGACGCCGAGGCGCACATTGCCGGTGTCGGCGACCACCACCAGATCGGCGGTGAACCGGTCGTCGTGTGTGTCGGGATCGTTGAGGTAGTCCTCCAAAACCCCGCGCCCCAGCTCCTCTTCGCCCTCGAAGACGAATTTGAGATGCACCGGCGGACGGCCCGCGAACGCGCGCACAACGCCCAGGTGCATGCAGATCCCGGACTTGTCGTCGGCCGCGCCGCGCCCGTAGAGCCGAGTGTCGGCGCCGTCGGGCTGCTCCCACGGCTGGAACGGGTCACCGCCCCAGCCGTCGGACTGCTTCGCAGGTTGCACGTCGTAGTGGGAGTAGATCAGCACGGTCGGGGCATCGTCGGTGGCGGCGGAGTGATCCGCGAACATCAGGGGAGCGGTCTGATTGCCGTTGTAGGTGATGGTGTCTCGCCGCGCCGAGGCGATCCCCGCCTCCTGGAATACCGAGACGACGGCATCGCAGCAGTCGACCACGTCCTGCGGCGGCGGGTCCGCGCTGACCGACTTGATGCGGACCAGGTCCGCGAGCACCTCGTGCAGGCCGGACATCAACTCGTGCACCCGTTTTCGGAGATCAGTCGGCTCCGGACGATCCTTGCGGGTGCTGGCGGTCTGCTTCATCTGCTCGTCCCCTTCCCCGCGCCCCAGAACGAAATCGGCGTGCGTCGCGGGATCTCGATGCACATCGGATACCGTCTGGTGGGCACTTTCGCTGTGTTCCAACGGTTTACGACTTGATCATGCATCGTCGTCCGGAACGACATCAAGAGGTCACATAGGGGCTGTACGGTGCCTCGGATTCGGTGGTAACGTGCGGCATTGGGTAGAGCGATAGTATGACGGAATCGGCTGTGGGCGTTACGATTTAGAGATCGTCGCCATTGTGGCCCAGGATGCTGCGGCCGGTGCTTATCGAAACATGTTGCTGGCCAACGCCATCGACTGCGCGACAGGGCCGAATCGCTACGCCTGCCGTGTCGATTCGACGGTCGTATGCATCGGGGCGGGGGACAGAATGCTGTGCATGACGCCTCCGGCTTCGCTGCGCAATCTCAATGTGAATCTGCTGTCGATCTCGGGGTGGACTGAGCAGGAGGATCGAGGGGACGCGGTGACACAGGTTTTCGCGTGACGGGCGGCGTTACGACGGCAAGGAGGGACGGCCGTGACCTGTACGTTGGGAGTTGTGTTCGGTAGCGTCGCCATCCGTGGTTGACAACGGAGAAGTCCGGGACGCTGGGCTGTTGGCGGTCGGGGACGGTCACGAGATTTATTGGGAAGAGTCGGGAAGTCCCGACGGGATCCCCGCCGTGTATCTGCATGGGGGTCCGGGGGGTGGGCTCGGTGCCGGTGGGTACCGAAACAAGTTCGCTCCCACGAGGTTTCGTATTATCGGCTTCGATCAGCGGGGTTGTGGGCGGTCGACGCCGCTCGCCACGACTGCGGGCTACGACCTGGGTCAGAACACGACGGCTCACCTCATCGAGGACATGGAGCGGCTTCGCGAATACCTTCAGGTCGATCGGTGGCTGGTCAACGGGGCCTCGTGGGGTACGACGCTGGCGCTGGCCTACGCGCAGGCTCACCCCGAGCGGGTGCGCGGCATCGTGCTGGTGGCGGTCACCACCACCGACCGCTTCGCCGTGGACTGGATCACCGAGACGGTGGGCGCGATCTATCCCGAAGCCTGGGATCGCCTGGCCACCCATGCCGAGCAGGCTGGCATCGGCTATCGCCGCGGTAACGGGCGTCTCATCGCGGCCTATGCGCAGTTGACGACGCATGCGGACCCGGCGATCCGCAGTGCCGCGGCACGCGCCTGGGTGGAGTGGGAAGACCACCACATCTCGATCGGAACCGGTGGCGTGCAACGGAATCCCCGCTGGGAAGACGACGAGTTCCGGGAACTGTTCGCGACGCTGGTCACCCACTACTGGGCCCATGACGCCTTCCTGACGCCGCCGATCCTCGAGCGCACGGACCGCCTGCACGGCATCCCGGGCACACTGATCCACGGCCGCCACGACGTCAGCAGTCCCGCGGTCATCGCCTGGCGACTGCACCGCGCCTGGCCCGGCAGCGAGCTCATCCTCGAGGAGGGCGAAGGCCACGGCGGCACGGCAATGGTCGAGTCCTGGCGTGCCGCCAACACCCGCCACGCCGACAGGATCGAGAACGAACCGGACATTCGATAACGGCCGCCGAGCATGGCGCGCGTTGGCCCATGGCCCGAATTGGTTGGGCGACAGGTCTTCCGACGCACGCTAGCGCTGAGTTCAGGTTGTTCGCGTGGGATATCCTCGGCGGCACCGATGAATTTTTCGTGGATCGGCCGTCGATACCTCTGGATACACCGGATGGGGGAGTAGGAGACGTAATGAGCGGTATCAGGGTGTTGGTGGCGGGAGCGAGCATTGCGGGGCCTGCGCTGGCTCACTGGCTGCGGCGGTGGGGGGCCGAGGTGACCGTGGTGGAGCGGGCCTCCGGGCTGCGGCCGGGCGGGCAGGCGGTGGATGCGCGCGGGGTTACCAGGGAGGTCATCCGGCGAATGGGGTTGGACGCGGCGGTGCGCGCGGCGCGCACCGAGACTGCGGGCGCGCACATCGTGGACGCGGACGGGAACGTGCTGGAGACCTATCGTGCGGACGACGACGGCGGCGACGGGTTCATCTCGGAGATCGAGATCTTGCGCGGGGATCTGTCGCGGGTGCTCTACGACCACACCCGCGACGGTGTCGACTACCTCTTCGGCGACCGGATCGCCGAACTCACCCAGGACCCGGACGGTGTCGACGTGATCTTCGCGAGTGGCGACCGGCGGCGCTTCGATCTGGTGATCGGGGCGGACGGACTGCATTCGGCATTGCGCGCAATGGTTTTCGGGCCGCGGGAGCGGTTCGTCCGCCACCTCGGACTGGTGCTGGCCTTCTACAGTGTGCCCAACGAGTTCGGGCTGGACCGCTGGCTGCTCGACTACCAGGAGTCCGGTCGCTCGGCCGGTCTGCGCCCCATCCGGGACGCCACCCGGGCAATGGCCATGTTCACTTTCCCCGCAGCGGATTTCGATGTCGACTACCGCGACATCGAGGCCCAGAAGAGCCTGCTGCGCGAGCGGATGGCCGGAATGGGCTGGATGGCCCCGCGTATCCTCGCGCACCTGGACGATTCCCCGGACTTCTACCTCGACCAGGTCGCCCAGGTGGTGATGGACCGTTGGTCGAGCGGGCGGGTGGCGCTGCTCGGGGACGCGGCATTCAGCTCGTCGCCGATGTCCGGGCAGGGCACCGGGCTGGCTTTGGTCGGTGCTTATCTGCTGGCCGGGGAGCTGGCCGCCGCCGGATGGGACCCGGAGGCGGGATTCGCGGGCTACGAGGCGCGGATGCGCTCGTTCGTCGAGGCCAACCAGGAGATCGGGCGGCTGCACGCGCGCATGCTTGTCGGCACAGGGACGAGCACGGAGCCCGAGTGGTCCCCCGAGTTGATCGAGCGCGCGATCAACGGCCTCGATCTGCCCGACTATCCAGGGATGCCGGACTCCAGGACCACGGCCGGATCGCCGATCACCTCGTCGGCCAAGTCGTAGACCGACGCAGGACCTGTGGACTGCCATCGCGATTGACCGTGACCACCGTCGCGGGTGTGGAACCGACAAGCTTGCGTGCGGTGTCGTCGAGTTTCATGGCTGTTGGAGTGGTCAGTGGATGACGTCGAAGATGTTTTTCTGCACGCCGTTGGCGTAGGCCTGGGATTCGACGAGCTTCAGTTTCCGGGTGTCTTTGTCGGCGGTGCTGAACAGGCGCTTGCCCGCGCCGAGCAGCACCGGGAAGACGAGCAGGTGGTAGCGGTCGATCAGGCCCGCGTCCGAGAGGCTCCGGTTGAGGGCGGCGCTGCCGTGGATGATGATCGGGCCGCCGTCGGTCTCCTTCAGGGTGGCGACCTGGTCGATCGAACGCAGGATCGTGGTCTCGCCCCAATCGGCGACCAGGTCCTCGTCGGTGAGGGTGGTGGAGACGACGTACTTCGGCATCGTCTTGTAGTCGGCGAACTCCTCCATATCCGGCCACACCGGGCTGAATGCCTGGTAGCTGACCCGTCCCATCAGGATCGCGGTGGATTCCTTCTGCTCGCGTCCTTTGATTTCGTATGCCTCGGGCAGGAATTGGACGTCTTTGAAGGTCCATCCCGAGTTGCGATAGCCGGGTTCGCCACCGGGACCCTCCACGACGCCGTCGACGGAAATGAAAGCGGTGCTGATCAGGGTACGCATGCGGGTCTCCTCGAAAGGTGTCGTCGGGTTCGTTTCTCGATACTGTCTCGGTCAGGAGTGAGGCGGCAGCGTCTCAGTAGTCTGCTATGGACTAAATTTTTGTCAAGACAAGGATTATCGTCGGGAGCGCCTGCGCGCTGTTGTGGCAGTGACGACGTCGCCGAGGCCCGATCCACGGACCGTGCGCAATCTTTCTGCCCCATGGCGTGCGTCAGTCGATCGTCGAGATTACTTGGGCGGCATGGTTTTCCAAGGCGCACACTTGTCGATTTCGAGAGGTCGCGATCAAACCCGTTGGAGGCGCGCCGGTGAGTTTCCGCTGATCGGTCCGCCGCTGTTCCCCCGGGCGGCGGCATCGTCGAGCGGTCGCTCGATGTGCTTCGCCCGGGCGGTCACCTGGTGACGGCGGTCGCGGAGCAGAAACCGTTGGCCGTCAGTCGATCTCGCGAACCTCCGTCGACTTCGGGGTGGGATGCATGGCGAGCAGCCGCCAGTCCGCGCCGTCGCGCGACCATACCGCCAAAGTGACATTGTCCAAGCGCTTCTCGTCTCCGCCGGACGTGAAGTCGGCCGTCATTTCGCCGAGCACGACCGCGGTATCTCCCACCACCTCGATTCGATGGATCGGGTGGTCGATGCGATGGAAGTCCCACGCACCCGCACGGCATTTACGCAGATAGGACTCATAGGTGTCGGTCGCGCCGTTGGTGTGGGTGTAGCTCAACCGCGGATGACACAGCACCGCCAGCTTGTCGGCATCACCGGCGAGTACCGCATCGAAGCGCTCACTCTCCAGCCGAGCGATTGTCTCCACATCTTTCCTCATGTCGGTCACCAACGCCACTGTATGCGCGTGCATGCAATCGTGTCGAATCGGTGACGTGTGTGGTGGTGATGGCCGCACACCCTGCCCGAAGACCAACCAGCCGAGAGCGTTTCGCGCAGCTGGGCGTTGGCCAACACCCCCCTGGTAGTGCCGATATTTGTGTATTGCGTTGTCGATCAGCGGGTCTCGGAATGAGCTCCGGTTGGGTGCTGCTCGTAGCATGGGACGATGCGATCGACCGGACACGAGTGTGAGGTTGCGACTGTTCGGGCTGCTGAAGCCTGGGATATCGCCCGTCCGACGCGGCCGAGCCGAGTGGCTGGCGTCAGGATGGCCGGATTTCGCGATCGGAGTACGGACTCGATCGAGTTGCGGGTGATCCCGCATCCATCGGTCACGCTGGTTCTCGAGTTCGGGGACGGTTCGCTCGTGATGTACGGTGCTACCGATCGACAGCAGCGAGGCAGTTTCGTTGGGGGGCTTGCGCCCGGCTCGGTTCATATGCGGGGCAAGAACATCGAGTGCGTGGAGGTGCGCTTGTCTCCGGTGGTCGCGCGCGCCGTGCTGGGTGCCCACCCAGCGGAGTCGGATCACAGTGTGGTCGCCCTCGACGACCTGTGGGGCCGGGATGCGGCACGGATACGAGAGCAACTGAGCGAGATAGCTTCCTGGGACGCCCGTTTCGCGGTAGTGGAGGCATCGCTCACCCGCCGGGTCGCGGCGGGGCCGCTTGTGGACCCTGAGGTGGTGTGGGCCTGGGATCGGATCGTCGTCAGCCGCGGCTCGGTCCGGGTCGAGGATCTGGCGGTCGAGCTCGGATGGAGCCGTCGACGCCTGTGGACCCGGTTCCGGTCGCAGATGGGACTGCCTCCTAAGCGTGCTGCAAAGCTGGTGCGCTTCAACCATGCTGCTCACCGCTTGGCCGCAGGCGACAGTGCGGCCCGAGTCGCCGCGGAGTGTGGCTACGCCGACCAGTCTCATCTGCATCGTGACGTCTGGGCGTTCACTGAAATGACTCCGGCAGCCTTGGCCGGTGACCCTGGGTTCGCCGCAAACCAGATCGCGTACCCGAGTCGAGGAACATTCGTACAAGACCGGCGACCTCGAGCAACCTCAAGGTGAGGTCATGCGAAGTCACGATCCCATCGACCTTGCCAGGCATCTTTCGCTGTTCGATTTCCGGACCGACCGCCACGTCGTACCACTCACCGCACGCGACGCCATCGAGATGTATCGCACGCCGGGTGCCAGCGGGAATTCCACCGCCGACGACCCTCGCGTTCGATGTTCAGATCCACAGATCGGCACCCCGAGTACCCGAGACCTGGAGCAGATGAGATGAACCTGCGCGACGCACGAGTGTTGTTGACCGGGGCCACCGGCGGAATCGGGCACGCGCTGGCGATCGACCTGGCCGCTCGCAGCGGGGAAGTGGTACTCACCGGACGCCGGACCGAACTGCTCGAGCCGCTGGCCGAGAAGCTGCATGGACGGGCCATCCCCGCCGACCTGACCGACCGCGACGCGATCGAGGACCTTCTGAAAGTGGCGGGCGAGATCGATGTGCTTGTGGCCAATGCCGCGCTGCCGGCAACGGGCCTGCTGACCGACTACTCCATCGGCGAGATCGACCGCGCGCTCGATGTCAACCTCCGCGCTCCCATCGTGATGGCGAAGCTAGCCGGGCAGCGCATGGCTGCTCGGCGCCACGGTCACCTGGTCTTCATTTCCTCCCTGTCCGGAAAGACCGCCTCCGGGCAGGCATCCCTATACAACGCCACCAAGTTCGGAATGCGCGGCTTCGCCCTCGCGCTCCGCGAGGACATGCGGCCGCACAACGTCGGCGTCTCTACCGTGTTCCCCGGCTACATCAGCGACGCGGGCATGTTCGCCGACTCCGGCGCCACCCTGCCCCGCGGAATCGGCACCCGTACGCCCCGGGATGTGGCACGCGCGACCATACGAGCTATCGAGAAAGATCTCGCCGAGGTGGACGTGGCGCCGCTGAGCCTGCGCCTGATTGCCCTGTTCGGCGGCGTTGCCCCCGGCTCGTCCGCCGCCACCCAGCGTCTGCTCGGAGCCAGCAAGATCACCGAACAACTCGCCGAAGGCCAGCGCTACAAACGCTGACAGCTCACTCGCATCCCCACGTCACCGTGACTCGTAATCACTTGTGCGGCAATACATCTGCTTGAGCATTCGCAATTTCGCTGGACGAGTGGTTGCCGGGGCGAGATGCTCTGCGGCACAGAACTCCATCTCTCTCTATGCCGCGTTGTGGTCGTCCCAGTGCGTGGTAGCCGTTGGCCACCAGTCGGTCTCGTGGACATTCGATTCTGCGAGTGGATATTCAGCGGATCTGTCGAACGCCGGATGCGGGCGGGACTGAGATCCGGTGCGAGGGGCAAGGTTTGGGGTTGGTCGACGGAGGAAGCGGTGAGTTGGGGGGCGAATCCGGCGATCAGGGCCATCAGCCAGCGGGCGGTTCGTTGGGCGGACAGGTCGGTGGGGATGGTGCCTTGGCGGCGGGGGCGTCGGACCCAGGTTGTGAGGTTGTCCAGGATCTGCCGTTGATGGGTGGCGACGGCTATGGCGATTTGGTCGTGATGGAGTGCTGCGCCGACGGTGCGGATGAACCCGGGGGCGCGAACCCGATGCCGGTGGTCCGGCAGATCGCCGCGGTGGTGGTGCCGTCGAATCCGTCGGCGGCGAACCTGGTCAGGGCGGCATCGATGATCTGCAATCTGCGCTGCTGGTGCCACTTCTCGTCGACTGTCCTTGCCGTGGGCCCATTCGTCGCGGCCCTCCGCGAACTCATGGCGGCTAACGTGCGGAAGATGCGCTCACCCGCCGTGGATCCGGATCTCCTGGACTTCGCCATCGCCCTTGCCGACAGGGCCGGACGTCTGGCCGCCGATCGATTCTTCACCACGGACCTTGCCGTTGCGACAAAGCCCGACGGCTCTGCGGTGACCGATGCCGACCGTGCCGTCGAGAACCTCATTCGCACCGAACTTCGGCAACGGTTCGCCGACGACGAGATCTACGGCGAAGAGGACGGAACCACGCCGGGGACGTCCGGGCGGAGTTGGGTCATCGATCCGATCGACGGGACCACTTACTTCGCCCACCGCATCCCGCTGTTCAGTACCAGGCTGGCCTGCTATGACGAGCACGGCCCGGCCATCGGCGTCATCAACGAGCCGATCGCGCAGCGGATGGTCTTCGCGGGCAGGGGATTAGGCTGTCGGATCAGGACCGGCGGCCGAGAGACCGCGCCGATTCTGCGGCACACCAACGACCTTGCCGACGCCCGCGTCGAGATCGTCAACCCCAGCCGCTGGCCCGGTGACCTGCTGATGACCCTGCATCGGAACGTGAAGATCACCGGCTACCTCGGTGGGGTCGCGGGTGGGCTTCTCACCGGCCTGATCGATGCGATCGTGATCGGCGGAACCGAGCAGGGTTACGAAGACCTCGCGCCCCTGCCGGTGATCGTCGAAGAGGCGGGCTGCGTGGTCACCGACCTCGACGGCGGCCCCCTCCTGTCCGGGCCGGGCTCAGCCGTGATCAGCACCCGCCCTCTGCACGGCCGATTGCTGGAAATCATCCGCCCAACCCGGCCTGCTCGCCGGGGGGTTTGATCGGGTCGTGGGCGTTGGTCGGTGAGCGGCGACGACGGCAACCGAGATCAGCGCCGGTTGCTGGCCGCCTGCCCCGACATGAAGCTGGCCGTTCCCTTCGGCCAAATCCGCTGGCGTAACAGCATTCTCATGCGTGGGGTCGAGCGGCTGCTCGTCATGCCCCTCGGTGTCAACCGCCGAGTCTGGTGAGGAAGGCGTTGATCTTGGCGTGGATTCGTTGCGCCTTCTGCTCGGCGGTGAGGTCCTCGCGGTAGCGGGCGCCCAGGGCGGGGCGTTTCTTGTTGCGTGCGTAGAGGGAACAGGCCAGGTCGGTGCACATGTAGGTGCCGATCGAGTTGCCCGCGCGGCCGGACTCGCCGGTCTTGGACGCGGTCATGAGTGATACGCCGTGGCCGGTGTGGGTGGTGGCGCAGATGGTGCACATCTGTGTGCGGCCGGAACCGCCGCCCTGGTAACGCATGGCCACTCCGACGAGCCGATCATGCTGGGGGACAACGAGATAGCAGCGTCCGGGCAGCGTCGGGTCGCTCCAGCCGAGGAAATCGAGGTCGTCCCAGGGCTGCTCGGCCAGATTCCGCGGAACATGCAGCCGCTTGGCATCTCCCTTGGAGCAGTTGACGAATGAGGATCTGATCTCGCGTTCGGTCACGGGATCCATGATGGGGTTGTCGTTCCTTCCGTGGAGTGAGCAGCCGCGACTCGGCGGCGAATGCCGTGGGGTAGTGGGCTCCTTCCTACTCTCATTAAGTTAGAACCTAATGTCAATAGGTTAACTGATGACGGCGAGCCCCCGATGCGGGGGTCTTCCGGAGTCCGTGGAGTCGGCCTACGGTTGGACAGATTTCACACCTCGAACGATGGGAACGGCTCTGTATGAACAAGTTTGGCGCATTCCTGCTGATTGCTGCCGCTGCCTGCGGCATCGCGACGGCCGAGGCCGGAGCGGCTGCCGCGGCCGAGAGTGTGAGCGCGAACACTGTGGTGGCTCCCGGAGGGTCGGCCCCCACCGGCACCGGTTCGGCAGCGAGCCTGGCGGACTTCCTCCGGGGCATCATGACCGGCAGCGCCGGACTTCCCGAGCACAACTGAGCGGTGCTGAAACGGCCGGAGTGCTTGGCCGACACTACTTTCCGGCAACCGCTCGTGAGATCTAGTTCGCCACAGCCGATTTCATCCGTTGTCGCGGGTCGGTGCACCAGCGCGTGGCACCGGCCGCGGCGCGCTGTTCGTCAAACTCGCCAAGTGCAGGTGGAGGACGGCGCGCATGGTTTCTGGATTGCGGCGGTCCGGGTCCACCACCGCGGCCAGGGAGAGACCGTCCAGAACTGCGGCGAGACGGTCTGTTTCGAGTTCGAGGTCGTCGGTGTGCAGCACTTCGGCGGCGGCCATCGCGGACAGCACGCGGTGCACCAGCGATCGCGCACCGGCCAGTGGGGCCGCCGCCAGCGACGACAGTTCGGGGCGCGCGCGAGCGGCGGTGGTGAAGGCCAGCCATACCGCCGCCTCCTCGAAGCGGGCCTGGTCCAGGGGTAGCAGTTCGACCAGGATCTGTTCGGCGTAGCTGCCGGGGATGTGATCGTCCGGCAGCGCGCGGGATTCGACCTCGCCGCCGGGGAACAGTGCGGCCAGATGGCGCTCCACCCGCTCGGTCACCCGGTCGTTGAGTTCGGTCAGGGTGAAACTCAGCAGTTCGGCGTGGCTGGCGAAGTAGTGGCGCACCGAGCCGACGACCAGCCCCGCCTCCTCGGCCACTCGACGCAGCGACGCCTTCTCGACGCCATCGCGAGCCACCACGCGAAATACCGCGTCGGCCACCGTTTTCCGGCGCTGAACCGGATCCACGACCTTGGGCATGAGTGGCGATCCTCCGTTTCGGAACGACCCGAGTCGTCTCGGCTCTTGTTTTTATAGCACAGGCTAGCTATTTTAATTAGCATGCTTGTGCTACCAAAGCGGGTCGGCATCACGGCACCGCACCGTCCAGGAACTTCCGCATGACCCCCGCGCTGATCGTCGCCGCTGTCGCCATTGTCGTGATCGTGGTGATCATTCGCCGGTTCGCCGGGGAACCGCTCAATGCCAAGGACCTGTTCGTTCCGCCGATCGTGCTCCTGGGCATCGGCGTCTACATCCTGATGAAGCAGGATCCGACCGGCATCGATATCGCCTGGATCTGTGTGGGCCTGCTCGCCGGGTTCTGTTGCGGCGCACTGCGCGGCACCACGATCCGGCTGCTGACTCGCGATGGCGTGCTGTGGCAGCGATATACGCCGCGGACCCTCGCGGTGTGGGTGCTGTCCGTGGCCGTGACCGCGGGCGTGAGCATCCTCGGCGCCCGTCTGTGCGCGCACGCCGACATGCGCCCCACCCAGCTCTCGATCGGCGTGAGCCTGCTCGGCGAAGCACTCGTCATCGGCCTGCGCGCCCTGTCCACCGGCCACCCCTTCGCACCGGAAAAGGTAGCTAAGACCCGGTCTCCGCTCGTACCCATCTCCAGGGAAAACGCACGGCCCAGGCACCGATGACCTGTCCTGTCGATGCGGACACGATGGCGGATCGTTCCCTACGCGTCGTCTCTCGAAGGCCGAGGATCGGACGAATTCCGAGCGAAGGTGACCTTCGCGATCACCTCTTGCAGCACTGCGGGATCGGCCTCCCCGCGGGTACGCCAGGCGATGAAGCCGTCCGGGCGGACGAGAATGGCACCGTTGCGACCGATGTCGACCGCCGCTGCCGACTCTTCGTTCAACTGCACGGCGCGTAAATCGAGTTCTTGTGCGGCGGAGACTTTTCGGGCCGCCGCGCACCAGTCGTCGCCGTCCGGCCCGGCCAGTACCGCGAAGCGGGATTCGTTGAGGTCCAGGGTGGATACGCCGGGGGCGATCCAGCGATGCGGGACTCGTGAACCCGGTGCGCCGTCGAGGCTGACGGCGAGGTCCTCGGTGGAGGGGACCTGCCCGACCGGATCGATCACCCCCGCGGAATCGTATCGGTAGCCCATGGTCACCAGGGGTGCGTTCCATGCTCCCGCGGCCGCCCGTTCGGCCGTTGCCGTCGGATCCCAGTGCAGGCGTGGGTTTTCCCAGCGCAGCAGCGCCTGCCGGGTGACCAGCTCGGCGACGCCGTGGCGTTCGGCGTGATAGGTGTCCAGCAATCCGTCGCCGGACCGTCCGGCCAGCACCGCGGCCAGCTTCCAGGCCAGGTTGTGCGCGTCGGCCATGCCGGTGTTCAGGCCGAATGCGCCGAGCGGGGAGACGGAGCGAGCCGCGTCGCCGACGAGAAAGACTCGCCCACAACGGAATTGGTCGGCCATCCGCACGGTCGCCCGCCACGGGATGGTGCTGAGGATCCGGACCGGCACGTCCGCCCCGAGCGCGGTGCGAACGACGTCGGCGCACTGCTGCTCGGACATCGTGCCCTCCGGAGGCAACGCGACGTGCAGCACCCAGCGTCGTTCCCCGACGGCGAGCAGTATGCCCGTCGCCGCCGGATGGTCGATCTGCGTCATCACCGGCATCGAGCCGAAACGGCCGATCAGGTCGGCATCGAACAGGATGTTCATATTGATGTCACCGATCTCGCCCGGCCCCGTCGTGGTGACGCCCAGTTCGCTTCGCACCGTGGTGTTCACCCCGTCCGCGCCGACCAGATAGTCGGCCCGGACCACCCGCCCGTCGGACAGTGTCACCGCGACCGCGTCGGCGTCCTGCTCGACTCCGACGACACCGACGCCGAATTCGACGGTCGCACCGCGTTCGCGCGCGGCCGGACCCAGGACCGTGTCGAGCCGGTCCTGCGGATAGTGACCGCGTGGCGATTCCGGTGAAAGATCGAGCCCCGCAGGAAGATTCGGCACACCCGCTCGGCTCCGGTCGAGCTCGGCGACCGTGTACGCCGTTGCCCGCCACAACTGCGCCGAGCGCACGGCGACCCGGTCCACCTTCTCCCGCAGCCCGACCTCGCGGAAGAACTCCAGCGTGCGCGGGCTCACCCCGAGCGCGCGCGGGTGGTTCGACGGGGCTGCGCGTCGCTCGACCACCAGCGACCGCACGCCATGGTGGCCGAGAAACACGGCCGTGGACAGGCCGACGGTGCCGCCACCGGCGATGACAACGGGGATGTGAGACAAGGGAACTCCTATCTGGGAACGATGTACCCAATATGGGAACAGTGTATCCGATGCGTACACTGTGCCCATGCCGTCTTCGTCACAGCCCGCGACACTGGTCTGGATGCGCGACCGCCCGCGTGGCGGCCGCCCGGTCATCTCCGAGGAGAAGATCGTGGGCACCGCGATCCGAATAGCCGACGCCGAGGGCCTGGACGCGCTGTCGATGCGGCGCATCGCGGCGGAGATGGGATCGGGCACCACCTCGCTCTACCGTCACATCGCCAACAAGGACGAACTGATCGAGCTCATGGTCGACGCGGTGTACGCGGAGGCTCCGTTCCTCGGTCCCGCCGCCGACTGGCAGGCCGAAATGGCCGCTCACGCCCGCGAGTTCCGCGCTCTGCTGCTGCGGCACCCGTGGCTGGGGCAGCAGGCGTCCCGGCGTCCGGCGCTCGGCCCCAATGTCATCCGGCACGCCGATCACGCGCTCGGACTGGTGGGCGCGGCGACCGATGACCCCACCCGCGTCGCGCTGATGGTCGATGCCGTCAACACCTACGTACTCGGCTCGGTCGCCACCGAACTGGCCGAACTCGAGGCGCAGCGCAGCACCGGCATGACCGAGGACGAATGGCGGAATTCGGTGGGGGAGTACGTGCAACAGGTGGTTGAGTCCGGTAAGTATCCGCACTTCAACCGGCGCATCATCGAAGCCGAAGACCCGGACGCCGATGAGCGTTTCGAGTTCGGCCTCACCAGCCTGCTCGCCGGACTTGCCATCACTCTCGGTCACGAATAGCGCGGTGGCCTGACGGCCTTCCGGTGTGAGCGCCGCTTACGCTGCACACATGGTCGACGATGACGTGACACCCGCGGCGTTCGGCCCGGCCCCCTGGGGTTCCCGGCTGCTGGGCCCCGCCGAGGAGGGGATGCTGCGGCGGCGGATCCGGATCCAGGCGCTGCTGACCGTGCCGTTGATCCTGGCCAATCTGGTCGGGATCGCCGTCGCGATCGTGCTGACCGTGTTCGTGCTGCCCGGACCGCCGCTGCTGACCTGGTCGCTGGTGCTGTTGAATTTCGTTGTCGTCCCGGTCTATATCGTCGTGGCGCTGGTGGGCGGGCTGGTGTGGGGGACCGTGTGGGGCGTGCGCACCCTGCGCTGGGCGATCGATCCGGATCGGATTCCCACCGAACGCGAACAGATCGAGGCCGCCGCGGTGCCCCGGCGGCTGGTCGTGGTGCAGCTGGTGTTCTGGCTCGGCGGTTTGCTGCTGTTGGTGCCGCTGTACGGAATCGCCGATCCGGCCTTCGTGCCGAAGTTCATCCTGGGCGGGGCGTTCAGCGCGATCGTGGTGTGCGCCAGCAGCTATCTGTTCGCGGAGTTCGCGCTGCGGATGGTGACCGCGCGGGTGCTCGATGCCGCGCCGACCCGACGCCGGCGCGGCATCGGCGTGTTCGGTCGTTCGGTGCTGATGTGGATGGTCGGGTCCGCGACACCGGTGATGCTGCTGATGGTGGTGGCCGTGCTGGCCCTGTCGGGCGTGTCGGTGAGCACCCAGCGGCTCGCGGTCTGTGTGCTGTCGCTGGGCGGGGCGACGCTGGTGTTCGGTCTGCTCCTGATGGCGCAGACCCTCGCGGCCGCGGTCGCGCCGATCCGCGGTGTCCGCACCGCGCTGCGGCGAGTCGAGGACGGCGATCTCGATGTCGCGGTCACGGTGTACGACGGCACCGAACTGGGCGAGTTGCAGAGCGGATTCAACCGCATGGTGCGCGGCCTGCGGGAACGCGAACGCCTGCGGGACCTGTTCGGGCGGCACGTCGGTCACGATGTCGCCGCCGCGGCCCTGGCCCGCAATCCGGAACTCGGGGGACAGGAGCTGGAGGCGGCGGCGCTGTTCGTGGACATCATCGGATCGACCACGATGGCGGCCACCCGCCCCGCGCCCGAGATCGTGACCATCCTCAACCGGTTCTTCGAGATCGTGGTCGACGAGGTCGAACGACACGGCGGACTGGTCAACAAGTTCGAGGGCGATGCCGCCCTGGCCGTCTTCGGCACGCCCGCACCGATTTCCGACGCCCCCGGCGCCGCGCTCGCCGCCGCCCGCGCGATCCGGGACCGAATATCCGGTGCCGCAACAGAATTCGACGCCGGAATCGGGGTCGCCGCGGGCCGGGTCGTGGCCGGAAACGTCGGAGCCCACCGCCGCTACGAGTTCACCGTCATCGGCGACGCCGTCAACGAGGCCGCCCGCCTGTGCGAACTCGCCAAATCCGACCCGACCCGAGTCCTGGCCTCCGCCGGTACCGTTCGCGCCGCCGACGCGTCCGAGCAAGGCCACTGGGCGCTCGGGGAGTCGATCACCCTCCGCGGCCGTGTCAGCCCGACCGGGCTGGCCAGGCCGCGGTAGTGGCTGGTTCGGGTAGGTACGGCCACACCCTCGACAGCCCGCGACTATGCGACTAATCTAACGTTCTGTCGCAATGGTGCACAAGCGAGGAGTGATCGATGGCCGAGCTCTCGACGGCGTTGTCCCCCGAGCCGACCCGGCTCGGGCCCGACTCATTGTTGTGGAAGGCGGCGGGCGACTGGCGCATCTACCTGATGACACCGGCGACCAGCCTGATGCTGAACATGCTGCCCGGCGTGTCCGCGGGTGTGGAACAGCACTCCACCACCGTGTTCGTCGAGCCGTGGGCGCGGCTGCTGCGGTCGGTGCCGCAGATCCAGGAAGGCGTGTTCGATCCGCGCATGGCCGAACGCATCCGCGATTACCACGGACAGATCAAGGGCACGGACGCGCACGGCGAGCGGTATCACGCGCTGAGCCCGGAGCTGTACTACGCCTCGCACGCGGTGTTCACCTACACCGCGATGACGATGATCGACCTGTTCGATCACCGGCTCAGCGACGCCGAAAAGGCCGACTGCTACGAGGAATCCAAGATCTGGTACCGCAACTACGGTGTCAGCGATCGCGTGATGCCGCCGACGTGGCCCGAATTCCAGGACTATTTCGGGAAACTGATCGCCGAGGGCATGGAGAACACGGCGGTGACGGCGTACCTGCTCGATCTCTACCACCGTCCGGGTGCGTACCGGCCCGCGCAGATGCCTCCGATCGTGTGGCGGCTGCTCGCCCCCGTGGTCGGCTCGCATGCACGCCTGCTCGCTGCGGCGGCCGTTCCCGAGATCTGTCGCGAGCGGGCCGGGCTACGATTCTCCCGGGTCGACCGCGCCCGATTCGCCGCCCTGTCCGCTACCGTGCGCACGATCTGGCCGCGCCTGCCCGAACGGGTCCGGATCACGCCGCGGGCTTGGTACGCCAAGCAAGCCGTGCTTCGCGAACGCCACGGCCTGACCGGACACTGACACTCGAAGGAGCACTCGCGATGCTGGCCGCACTGCTGGCGACCAACCCCGAGCAGGACGCCACCGGCGAACAGATCATCGACGCGGCGCTCGCCGAATTCACCGAATTCGGGTTCCGCCGCGTCAGCATCGCCGACGTCGCGCGCCGCGCCGGCCTGCATCGCGCCACCGTCCACCGGCGCTTCCCCACCAAGGACGACCTCGTCACCGCCGCCTCGATCGTCTGGGCCCGCCGATTCTTCGAGACCGTCACCGCCGCGGTCGCCGACCTGACCACCTTCGAGGACCGCTTGGTCGAGGGATTCACGTTGTCGCTGAAGGGGTTACGCGCCGACCCGCTGGTGACCCGCATCCTCGTCACCGACGCGGACACCGTCCTGCCGTTCCTCACCACCCAGGGTGGCCCCGTCCTCGCCTCGGTCACCGAATTCTTCGCCGAGCAATACCGCCTTGCCCGGCCCGACGCCCCCGACGTCGACATCGCCGCCGAACTCGCCGCCCGCATCGGCCTATCCCTGCTGCTCACCCCGGCAAGCCGCGCCGCCCTCGACACCGACGACGACATCCGAGCCTTCGCCCGCCGCTACCTACTAGCCCTCACCTGAACCACACCGCCCGAAAACTCGCCGATACCAACGTCTTTTCCGTGAGGATCGTTGACGACAGCGCTAGCTGCGCCATCAGGAAATCGGCGGGAAGCGTGTGGACATGCTCTTGTATGCCGCGATCAGACCGACGGGCTAGGTCTTCGCCGAACGTCCGACTTTGCCGCTGATCGGGCGGTCGACAGGACGAGAGCCGTTGCGGCGCAGAACGTCGGTGTTGCCCGTCCAGCGGATGTCGCGTTGTTATACGTCGTTCGTGGTTGGTGGGATGTCGTGGGTGGTTAGGCGTAGTTGGGGAGTGGTTGTAGCAATGGCGGCGATGGTGGCCAAGCACAGTAGTGCGCCGCTGAGGAGTGCGGTTGTCCCGGATGTCAGGCCCGCGACGATGCCCGCCCGCAGGTTGCCGATATCGGGTCCGGCTCGACCGACGATCTGCTCAGCTGCGGCGAGTCTGCCGAGCATGGCGTTCGGCGTGTTCAGCTGCACGATCGTGCTGCGTGACACGACCGCGACGGTGTCTGCGGCACCGGCCACGACCAGGAAACCGAGTCCCAGCCACGGATTGCCCACGAGACCGAACAGCCCCAGTGCACCGCCCCAGACCGCGCAACCGCACAACATCACCAGACCAGGGCGCGGCAGCCGGGTAAAAGTCCCGGACAGGACGGAGGCGATCGCGCCGCCGACCGCGACGGCCGACAGAAACAACCCGAGGGTGCGCGGGTTGTCCCCGAAGCGTTCGGCGTTGATCAAGGGGAACAGGCTGATCGGCATGGACAGCACGGTGGTGGCCAGATCAGCGAGCAAAACGCCGCGGACGGCAGGGTTTCCGATCAGAAACGCCAAACCGTCTCGCACTCCGCCCAGACCCGCCCGGGCCTGTCCGCCCTCGGGCGGCATCGACGGTAGCCCGAACGCGCCGTAGAACGCTGAGCCGAAGGTGATCGCGTCGATCAGATAGCACCCACCGATCCCCAGCGATCCCAGTACCACCCCACCCAACGCCGGGCCGACCAACATCGCGGCCTGCCAAGCGATCCGGTTCAACGCCAGCCCGGCGGCCAGCTGCGTGCGCGGCAGCAGATGCGGAATGAACGCGCGGAACGCCGGGCCGCCACCGGCCACGAAGCAGGACTGTACTGCTACCAACAACAGCACCCCGGTCACCGGCAGTTGTCCGAGAAACCCTTGCGCGGCGAGAAGCAGCGAGCACACTGTCTGACCAGTAGTGGTGGCCAGGTAGAACTTTCGCCGGTCGGTGCGGTCGGCCATCGATCCGGCGAACAGACCGAAGGCGATGATCGGCACCGCCTGGGCGACGCCGACCATGCCGGTCCATACGGTGCTGTGGGTGCTCCGCCAGACCTGAAACATCACCGCGACCAGCGTCATCCGACTACCCAGCCCGGACAACGCCGCACCGGCCCACAGCCGCCGGAACTGCGGTGACCCTCGCAGCGGAGCCACGTCCACCAGGGCGTCCCTTATTGCCATGCAGGGTCCTCGGCCAGTTTCTCGGCGATCCTGTCGTGGAAACTCTTGCGGTGCAGCGCGTTCTCGATGTCGGTGACAACCGTGCTGAGCGGGTACGGGATCTCCGCCTCGATCTCGGCGATGGCAGCCTCGGTGGCACGCCACTCGGCCGCCAACCGCCCCACGATGCGCCGGGCCCGGGCCGTCAGGGTGATCTTCTTGCTGCGCGCATCGACTCCGGTCGTGGTGCGGACCAACCCGGCGGCCCGCATCGCCGCCACCTTCTGACTCATCGCCGAATGTGAACGTTGCACCGATTCGGCCAGCTCCGCGATCGTCATCGGGCCCCGCGCCTGCAACCGGATCAGTTCCATCACGAAGCTCGGCTTGAGGCCCTCGATGTGTGCCTCGGTGTAGATCCGGGCGATTTCGGTGTCCATCGCGGCCTGCAACAACCGCAATGGGCGCCAGCGGCTGTGCTCGGTCGGGTCCTGCGCAAGCTCCTCGCTCATCCGGCAATTATAACAGCGCTTATATAAGTGCCGTTAGATATAGGACATATGGCTCCCATCGAAACGTCCTGACATGCCGCGCGATGTGCAACCGCTCAGATCGGTTGGCCAGCAGTTGATCTCGTGAACACGGGCTCCTGCCGATTTCCCGCGCGGCGGTGTCCGCGGTGGACGTGGCGCGTCGATGTGCTGGTCGTGTCAGCGGCTCGGGACGCGGCGTTCCCGTGCCAGCACGGTGCCCGCAGGCCGCGGTCAGTGCGTACTGGCTACACTTTGGTTATCGCAATGTCGATGGCGTGCCGATCCCTGTCCGTTCATGCAGCGGGAGGATGGTGTGATGTCGAGAGCATGGCTCCGCCGCGCGTTTGTCCTGCAAATTACCGCCTTTGTCGCATGCTTGGGCGCTAGCTCCGCGGTGGCGGTCGCGGTGCTGGTAACCAGGCAGCCGCCGAACTGGACGCCCGGTCTCGCCGCGGCTTATCGGTGGGCGCAATGGATGGGCTATCCCTTGGCGGCGGTGGCGCTGTGGTCGGCGCACCGGCTGCTCGGGCTGGGGGCCGACGAGCTCGGGCTGCGTGTATCGCACCGCACGGCAAGCGAATTCGCCAAGGCGATGGGTGCGGGTTACCTGTCGATGTGGCTGGGTATGGTCGTGGTGCTGGGCTTCATGCCGAGTTGGCTCGACGACAGTGTGATCGCGGCGCTCGGCGAGCGCCCGGTGTGGGATCGGGTGCAGGGGAGCGTGCGCGCGGGCTGGGTCGAGGAGACGGTGCTGCTGGCGCTGCCGATGGCGATCGCGTCCCGGCTGCGGTGGCCGTGGTGGGCACAGCTGATCGTGCTGGTGGTGCTGCGCCTGCCGTTCCACCTGTACTACGGGCCGGGCGCGCTCGCGGCGGTTCTGGCGTGGGTCGCCCTGCTGCGCTTCGCGTATGCGAGAACGGTTCTGGTGTGGCCGTTCATGGCTGCCCACATCCTGTACGACCTCAACGTCTGGCTGTTCACGGGCCTCGTGCGGCCGCTGCTCACCCTCGTGCTGCTGGGGCTGGGCGTCTGGGCGTCGGTGACCTGGTGGCGCAGCGGCGCCGCGCCCGACCGCCGGAAGCTACCGAGCCGGTGGCGCGGCCAGTGACACGGTTCGCGTCGGAGTACAGCGCCTCGGGGCGGCGGGCACCGTTGCGGGAGGTGTTCGCCGGACCGTGGCCGATCCCGTGGTCGGCTGGTCGACGTCCACACATGCCGCATGGCGCACGTTGGCCGATCGCTCAGACCGGTTGGGCGACATGGCTTCCTGAGCGGCGGTAGCGTCTTGTTATCGCTGGGGGTCCAGTGCGGTCGAGGGAAGTGGTGTGGGTGGGACTCGATTACAGCTATCTGATCTATGTGCCCGCGGGCGTTGTCCACGCTCACCGACATGGCGCCCCGGGACCATCGGCCCCCGCTGGAGCTGACAATGCCCGGCGGGCAGAAACTCCTGGTGCCGTTCACATCCCGGTTCGACAGCGCGCCGGTGGACTGCTCCACGAGCGAGGACCTCGAGCTGGAATTCACTGCCGCGACGACGCGCATGAGCATGCTTTTCGAGCGTTCCGCGAGTGTGCAGGCGCTGGCCCGACCCAGGCTGATGTCCTCTCGGGTGCCGAACTCGTGCACCAGGAGCGCTCAGCCTTCGCCGTCGAGGGTCAGTACGACCAGCGGGATCGGCCGGTCCACCCTGGACTGGAAATCCGCCAGCAGCGAGTTGTTGGCCAGCACCCAGGCCGCGAACTCGTCGTAGTCCCCGGCGTGGAGCACCTTGCCGGTCCCCTGGTAGGTCTTGTCCCGGAGCTCGATGGTGACCTGCGGATTCGCCGTGATGTTGTGCCACCAGGCCGGGTACCTGTCCTCGAGGAACGAGCTCACGTACAGGGTGTCGTCCCGGTACAGGGCTCCCAGCGGAGTCGTGTGCGGCTTGCCGCTCTTGGCTCCGAGGGTGGTGAGCAGGATGAGCTCCCCGCCCGCGTAAGCGCCGCCCACCGTGCCCGCGTTCTCCCGGAACTCCCGTATCACGTCATCGTTCCAGTTGGCGATGCCGCCCTGCTGGTCCCACGCCTGGTTCCACGGCGCGTCCGGATCGGTGTAGTCGGTGAAGTTGGCCTGATCCGACTGTCCCGCAGTCGATTCGATCTCGCTCATGAGCCGAGTATGCCGAAGAGATAGGACAGATCCGGTCCTAAGCTCACCGAGAAAACTGAACGCATCTCGCAAGCCAACGCCCTGTCATGCCGCGTGGCGCGCGTTGGCCGATCGTTCAGATCGGTTGGGCGGCACGATCTGCCAACGTACTAACATGCCGGTTAGCTGGCGAATATTCAGGTCTTCCCGTAGGCCAGCGGCTTCCGCGAGTCACTGTCAGGCCCGTCCGGTCCGGCCATTCGCGATCAGCGGATGCGCTGTCGAGCCGCCAGGTGGCCCGTGACGAGATCCGCTGCCGCTCAGGACATCCCAGCATGCCGGTCGCCGACCGCCAATGTTGTTCGGGCGACTCGAGGCTTCGATCGGTGCCGCAGGACGACGTTGACGGCGGGTTCGTCGTAGGGTGCCCGGGGATCTTCGAGACGGGGTGGGGCGACAATGTTGTGGCTGATGTGCGTCAGGTCGGCGGCAGTCAGGCAATTCCGCCGGATGGCGGGGTGGCGGTTGCCGGTGGCATGGTTCACGGTGTCGCTGCTGGCCACCGTCGGTTTGTGGCGACTGCTACTCGCGCGACAGGAGAAGCCGCCGGAGGTGCCGTTGTTCGGTGGTCTGATGCTGACGCAGCTGGGTCTGGTCCTGCTGGTCGTTCCGGTTGTACTGTCCGATGCCGCCCGCTCACCGAGTGTGCGCGGCACCTCGCGGTATCCAACCGATCCGCTCGGCAGCATCTCCCGGTGGATCCGCACTGCCCGATACCCGTTGACCGAGGCCGACTTTCGTCCCGACCGGCATGACCCACCCGGCTACGCGGAGTCCTGGTATCCGGGCGCACCGATCTGGCCCGGCGGGCTGGCCTTCGACCTGTTGCTCGCGGCCCTCGCCTTCGGAATCACCGCCCGCCAGACGGCACGTGGCCGACGGCGTTGATGGCGGCGTCCGATCGGCTCAGGTGCCGGTGTGTGCGCGGGCGACGGTTCGGCGGGCGTCGCGCCAGGCGATCAGGGCTGTTCGCAGGCGGGGTGAGGGGAGGTTCTCGCCCCGGCGTCTCGCGCGTAGTTGATCGACCAGCCAGCGGGGAGCGTCGGCCTGTTCGACTGCCTGGCTCTTGGTCAGAAGTGCACCGTTGCGCAGCGCATAGCGGCCGCGAGCCATCGATGTCAGGCCGAGGTCGGCGATGATGGGATCCAGCCACAGCCATGGGCGCCGGGCCGCCCACGCCCAGTATCCGGTCAGCTCGGCACGGGCTGCTTCGCGGACATCGTCGTCACCCATCGCAGGCAACACGGCGCGCGGCGGGCGACCGAAGACGGCATATCCATGACACACGAGCTCGGCCCTGGTGATTCCGGAAAGGATGCGCTCGACCAGCAAGCCGTGGGTCCACGTCGGATGCCTCATCCGAACATCGGAGACCTTCTCGGCCTCGACGTAGACGCATCCGAGGTTGAGGCCACAGCCCGCACCTTCGTCGACACAACGATGCACCGCCGTGAGAGTGGCCTGCCGGTGCGTGTCGACCGGGCCGTCGACAAGCGCGACCAAGTCGATATCGCTGACCCCGGGAACATAGTCCCCGGTCGCCAGCGATCCCGCGACGAACAAATCATCGACCCACCCGAGCCCCGCCAGTCGCCTGCCGAACTCCGCCACGACAGGCACCGAGGTCACCATGGACGCAGTCTACGAACCGACGGTGACATCATCCATGAGATTGCCGAGACGGTCGGCACGTTCAGGCCGCTGAGCGCGTTGGGCGCTCGTGCGATCAAATAGCCACGCCGCTTCGGCCGGTGCGTCCTGGTCCGGATATCCGGCAAAGCGGCTGCGGCACTGAGGAACTCGCTACACTGTGAACGTCTCGATCGAAGGAGTGCCCGGTGTTCGGTAAAAGGTTTTTCACGCGGGTGGCGGTCGCCGCGGTCGGTAGTACGGCGGCTGTGGTTGCGCTGGGCAGCGGTCCCGCACTGGCGCAGGGGTCCACGACGGTCACCCCGGCGGGCGCTGCCATCCTCGCCGTCAACCGGGGGCCGGTGACCTTCACGGCAGACCAGTGGACCATCACGTGCACCTTCTCCAGAGCAGGCGGGAGTGTGCCGGAAACGCCTGGCAACCATAACGACAACGGACCGGTGGCGTTGGGGTTCGGATCGTTTTCCGGTGCGGACTGTTCGACCAATCAGCCCGACATCAGCAGCGTCGAGTGGTTCGACAATGGCGATTGGACGCTCGCGGTACAGAATGGTTCGCCGATCGCGGCAACCCTGACGATCCCCCAAAACGGACTGTTGATCTCGACGAAAGGGGCGAGGTGCTACATAGAACTCGCCCCGGACGGACCCGCTTCGGTGCCGGGAACCTTGACCAGCGCCAATCCGACGACACTGACATTCGACCACGCATCGGTGCCGGTCACCACAAGCACCCGCAACCCGGGCTGCCCGGCGGCCACGTCGGGAATGCTGTCGGCCACCTATGAACTGACCAACAGTCTCAGTCCGTCGCAGCCGATCACCGTCGGCCCGTAGGGAATTGCCGATACACGGCGTTCAAGTCGCGGCTTCGGCCACCGAAGCTGTACATTCCCGACCCGTTGATGGGGCGTGACCGGTTACAAGGTGGCGAGTGTTTCGCGGGCGGCGCGTTCGCCGCCGCGAACAGCTCCTTCCATATTGTCGGGCCAGCTGCTGCGGGCCACCCGGCGAAGCTGACCAGGCCGTGCGGTGCGGTCAGCGGGACCCATGCCGCAGACCTCGTTCGGCGCGAAGATCGCGTCGCACCCTTGGATGTATTGCTGTTCGCCCCAACGGAATACGGTGGTGGATCGCAGTTCGATCGCCGCGCTGACGTCGAAGGCCGCGGCCGGGTCGGCGATGAGGTCGCGGTCGGGAACCGCCCCGGCCATCGGCGGAACGAATCCGGTCAGTCGGTCACCGTGTCGCCAGGCCGCCCACAGGTACTGTCCGCCCAGAACGGAATTGTGCCCGACCGTGTGACTCTGAGGAAGACGCGCGATGACTTTCGTTCCGGCGCCGACGTTGATCCGGGACAGCCGCGCGAGCGCGGGCGGCAACTGCGGGTCGAAGTCGATCTTGACGACCTGGGGGATCGGGGTGGCGATGATGGCGCGCAGGCCGTGCACTGTCGCGTCGTCGGTCTCGACGACCACGCCGTTTCCGGTCTGGCCGATTCTGCGGACCGGGGCGTCGAGGTGGATGTGGTCGGCTCCGAGTTGGGCGGCCAGCCGGAACAACCACAGCAGGTGCAGCAGCGACATCGAATCCAGCGACCGGCATGCGCCGCTGTTCACACGGGCCTTGCGCCAGAACGGATTTCATCGTCACCTCGGGATCGGTGGGCCGGGGTCTAGGCCCATGGCTTCGCGAGCCTTGCGGATGAAATAGAGGCCGCTGCGGGCGGTTTCGCGGGCGATACGGACCTGGCCGAGTGTGGTGGCGGAGGCCAGTTGGGTGCGGGCGGTGTTCATGCGGTCGGAGGCTTCGCCGAGCGCGGCCAGGGCGGTGTCGTTGTCGGGGTCCAGCAGGATCAGTTCGCTGCCCATGTGGTCCAGATAGCGGCGGACCTCGGCTTTATGGTTGGCCACGCGTTCGGCGTTGCCGGACCACTCCCGCGAGATCCACCACACGGCCAGCGCCACAACGACTACGAAGAAGGCGAGGAACAGTAGGCGACCCACACCCTCAGCCTACGGCGGTGACTCGGTAGCCCGCGAAGCTCGAGAAACGCCGAAGGGTCTATCGCCGGTAAAGTGGCGACCGATGCCGGAATTTCGCCACTCTGCCGCACCCCTTCCGACTTTCCCGACAGAGGTATCGCACGGTGCGGGCTGGCTGGCGCACGGTGTCCACATCGACGCTCACTTCCACGCCGACGGTCTGCTCGTCTACGCGGTTGGTCGTGTGATGTCGGGCAGACTCGGATGATCAAGGCAGCGTCGTCGGAGATGCAGATCCGGGTCGGCATGCTCGGGCCGCCTCGTACGGCACCCCCACGAGATATTGGCGGCTTGGTCCTCATATGGGACCCAGTGGTCGGAGTCGCCGCAGCCTGGCGTCCGCCGACGATGTCAGCGGGACCGGCCGCTTGGTGCTGACCCTTGCGACAGTGTGGCCGCGGCTCGCTCACCGGCCACAACAGTGGCCCGCCGATCGAACTGTCCTGGGGCGCCGGGACTCCCGGACGCGGGTGCGGTCGAGTCGTGGTGCGGGCCTGCGGTGCCAGCTCAGGAAAGGTGGCCACGAGATCGACCGGACGTGGCGGGTGGTGCGAGTCATGCAACGATCTCTGGAAAGGGAACGCGGGAACGTTCGATTCGATGATGGTGAGACCGGCGCGGTCTCGTCCCGAGGCTAGGGTTCTACGTCTTTCCTCACCCGGACCTCGTGGAGGGTACGACCTCGGGACATGGCGTTTCGATCTGCACCGACATCGCTGGGCAGGCGGCGTGGCGAGATCGACTGAGCCGCAGAACATCCGATATTGCCGCATGACGGCGCGGTAGACAAGGCGAGATGCGGTGCCGGGCATGACATCCCGCTTCAACGAGCCGAACGGCTCTCGAAGGGTGAGGGCTCGGCTGGAATGCGCGCGTCTTCCCTATGCTTGGGGCATGAGGTCTCGGGGGCGTGTGTATCGTTCGGTTTCGACATGGCAGCAACCGGTTCCTGATCCGGCGTCGGCTGAACGGGCGGCGCTGATCGGCCATGTCGCCGAGCGTGTGCTGGCGTTGCGCGGCGATCGGGTGAGGGTTGGTATCGACGGATTGACTGCCTCGGGAAAGACGAGCTTCGGGCACGAACTTGCGGAGCGGATCGCCCGGGCCGGACGGCCTGTCTTGCGGGCCAGTCTGGATGACTTCAAGAAGCCGTGGCGCGACCGGCACCTCTACGATCGCGAGTCCGGAGAAGGCTACTACCGCAACGCCTTCGACTACCCTCTGGTCCGCGCGCTGCTGCTCGAGCCGTTCGGTCCCAACGGGTCCGGTGACTGTGCGTTGTGTGCGATCGACCCGTTGACCCAACTCGACCACTCCTCGGTGCTGACTACGGCCGACGACGATGCCGTGTTGATCGTCGACGGGGTGTTCGCGTTCCGGCCGGAAATCAACGACTACTGGGACTTCCGAGTCTGGCTGCACGTACCGCCGGAGGTTTCGATACGCCGCGGCACGGAACGGGACAACGACGAGCAGATCCATCGTGAACGGTATCTGACGGCAGAACAGATCTACCTCGCCGAGGTCCAACCGCTGCGGTATGTGGACGTCGTCATCGACAACTCGATCTACGCCCGACCCGCGCTGCTGTAGCGGGAGCGGCGGCCACGGCCTGGCATGAACTGCCCGCTGGACAACCATTCCCAACCGGCCTGAGCCAGGCTGACGAACGCACTGATATGCCCGGCGGCGTAAAAGAGGTGGCCCGCTGTCGGTAATTCTGGTTGGTTCGACTGCATGGATTGGGTGCGGGAATTCTATTCGGTGACGGGCAGATGGTGGGCCGAGGCCGATGCGAAGGTGGCCGATCGGGATCGTCGCCGAGTGACCCTGCTTCGCGAACACGGTGGATCTTCGGGCAGAGTGCTGGAACTCGGATCGGGATACGGTGCGACAGCGGTAGCCCTCGCACAGGCCGGATACGAGGTGACCGCGGTCGAGATCAGCGATCGGATCGACCATTTCAGCGGGTCGGACGCAGACGTCGCTCCGGGATCGGTGACCGTGCACAAGGCGAACTTCTACGAGGTCTGCCTGCCTGGGCAATTCGATATCGTCTGTTACTGGAATGGGTTTGGTGTCGGCTCCGATGCCGACCAACGGCGACTGCTCGCTCGCATCGAATGCGATTGGCTGCGGCCCGGCGGCGCCGCCTTGATCGATGTCGCGAACCCATTTGTCTGGGCCGGGTGGGACGGCGACGAGGAACTACTGCCCGCCGATCCCGACGCCGGGTACGACTACGAGCTTGTCCAGCGGATTCACTTCGACCCCATCACTTGCACCGCGATCGACACCTGGTGGGAGCCGAGCAGTCCGGATAAGGCGGTCACCCAGTTCCTGCGCTGCTACACCCCGGCGGACCTGACGCTGCTGCTATCCGGAACCGGACTTACGCTGACCGGGATCGTCGCTGGAGCGCAGGTCCTGCCACCGTCACCACATCCGAGCCTCGACGCACTCCTGCGCGACCGGCACGAGTACCTCGCAATCATCCGCCGCACGGCCGACATCTGAGCGACGTCCACTCATGCCGCGATGGCGCGCGTTGATTTAACCGCCCAGATCAGCTGAGCGACATGATCTTCCAACGCGCGCACATGTCGCGTTCATTCGACGTTGCCGAGCGCCCCGACCGTCACTGGCGTGGACGCCGACGAGCCTCCGGTGACGCCATTAGAGCTCGGTCTGGGAAACCCAACGCCAGTTCGGCGATGTCACCGGTGATCGAACCCCACTGCACGTGGACCAGGAATTCGCGCAGCAGACGCTGTTCGGTTCGATGCATACGGCGTCATTCGCTTCCGCTTCCCGACACCGCTGCCAGTAGGTGTGCGATTTCGAATGCGGTTGGCGATCAAGGCAGTCGACGAAATCGGTGGAGGTGCGATGATCGGACTGGGCACCACCTTGGCTCTCACCGGCCGAAAAGATTGAAGGGCAGCGATAATGCCGCCGGGTGGGGGCTACTACGCCGATGTCCTGTCCTATCGCACGGTGTCGCAGTATTGGTCTCGGATTTCCGGGAGTTGTTGGAAGCCAGCCGATTTGTAGGTCGTGACGGCACCGATATTGGCGCTCGGTGTGCAGACGATCGCGCTCGAGGAGCCGAGCTTCTGGAGCGCGGCCGCTGCGGCGATGGTGATCGCGGTGCCGTAGCCGTGACCGCGATGGCCTCGGTGTACGCCCATCGGCTCGAGCAACCCGGGTTTGCCGGGACCGGCCGACCATATCGTCACCCCTGCCACCGCATTATCCTGCTCGTCGTAGGCGACCAGACACCGGGCGTCGGCGTACGGCAATCCGGCGGCCATTGTGTGCCAGCGCTCGTCGGTGAACGTCGACCCGTCGAACGATGCCCGCTGCACGGCGGTCCGCACCGACGCGTGTTCCGGCCCGATCACCTCGATCCGCATCCCCGGGTCCTGCACTGGCTCCGTGAGATCACGACGCAGCGGCGTCCACGCCTCGCCCGCGTTCCAGCCGTTGCAGGACAACAGATCTCGGACCAGCGCACCTCGTGGCGCGTCGACGCACATCTTCCCCTTCTCCAAGATGCCGTGCTCCTGGTCGGTCACGTCCTCGACCAGCTGGTGCGCCAGCTCCTCGTCCCGCTGAGCGTCCGGCGCGATCGCCAGCCGCAACAACTCGGGTCCGTCCAACAGCCCGACGGCGAGAATCTGTTGGTCCCGGCGCCAGGTGCGGACCGCCGCGGCCGTCGCTTCCGCACCGAACCGCCAGAACCAACCCAGATCTCCCGGATGCAGTTGTGGCTGTACCCCGTCGCACTGCCACTCCCGCAGCACGCTTACAGCTTCGCCCAGCCCGTCGACTCCCGGCGTGCGCAACATGATCGCCATACCTGCGATCACACACCACCGTCCCGACCGTCCGCACTGGGTTTTCGCCGACTGACGTAGCAGAGGCTCGAGGTTCGGGAAGGGGCGCGAGGCGAGCTCGAGGATATCTGTGCCGCCAACCCTCGAACACCGAATGATCAACGCGCACAGAATGAAAGCATATTGATATACCTCTGCGCCGACGTTTGGCGGCCCACAGCCGTTGGCCGCCAGTCGATCTCGTGATCAGTCGGCGAGTGCTGCCAGTTGGGCGATCACGTCCGGGAGCGGTCTGCTGGTGTCGATCTCCAGTGTGGCCGCGTCGCGGAGCAGCGGTACGACCTCGATTGTGTCCGCCACGATCCGCTCGCGCTCTTCGATGGTTTTACCGAAGGGGTTGGTTTCGCGGGCGGCGATACGTTCGAGCATCACCTCGACGGGTGCGCTGAGCAGAACGACATGGTCGAACCGTGAATAGAATTTATGCTGGTTCCATACCGTTCCCGCGATGAACAGCGGTTCGCCCGAACGCTCATGCTCGGTGAGGAGAGCGTCGATCCGGTCTTCTCGCCACTGCCGCTCGAGTCCGGCGGGCACAGGCACTTCTTCGATCCAGCCGCCGACGTCGGTATCGACCACCCGATATCCCTGCTCCGACAACAGTTTCAACGCGGTGGATTTCCCCGTGCCGGACATACCTGTCACCAAGATCACCGTCACTTGCTCATCGTAAGTGAATGGCCTCCCTCCGGTCCCACCGGGATCGAATTCATCCGGAGGCACCATGGCCCCTCCAGCTCCGGAGGTGAAATCACTTGCGGCAGGCCAGGATAAGGGGCATGAAGTATTCGCGGGTCGCTGTGGTGTCGGATGTGCATGGAGTACTCCCGGCGTTGGAGGCTGTGCTGGCCGAGCGGGATGTGTTGCGGGCGGAGCGGATTGTGGTCGCGGGAGACATCGCCGCCGGTCCACAACCGCGAGAAACGCTCGACCGGTTGACGGCGCTGGGTGAGCGGGCGATTGTGCTGCGCGGCAACGCCGATCGGGAACTGGTGGAGTATCGGCGAGGTGCAAGGAGCACGATCCCGGATCCGATCGCGTCCTGGGCGGCTGAGCAATTGCGCGAGGACGAGGTGGAGTTGCTGGCCGGATTACCGGAATCGGTGACACTGGAGATCGACGGTCTCGGCGAGGTCTTCTTCTGCCACGCCACACCACGAGACGATGAAGAAGTGGTGCTTGTCGACACCCGCTTGGAGCGCTGGGCGCAGGTGCTGGCCGGACTGCCCGACACCATCCAGACGGTGGTGTGCGGGCATACGCATATGCCTTTCGCCCGTCTGGCACACGGGCTGCTGGTGGTGAATCCGGGCAGTGTGGGTATGCCGTATGGCCGACCGGGTGCGCATTGGGCGCTGCTCGGGCCCGGCGTGGAACTGCGCCGCACACCCTTCGACGTGGTTGCCGCGTGTGCCACAGTGGTTGCGGCGTCAGGATATCCGGAGGTGGCGCAATGGTGCGACTACTTCCTTCACGCGAGAGCGTCGGATGCCGAGGCGCTGACCGCGTTCGGCCCACGAGACGGCCGCGAAGAGTCGTAGCACGGCGATGGGTTGGCGCTATCGGGCCCAGCATGTAGTACTGCGACGACACTCGGTAGTCAGCTTTTGCGGCAATGGTTTTCGATGCCTCGAGCCAGGACGAGGCGAGCTGTTCGGGGTCAGCCCTCGCCCGCGCCAACAGCCAGTGTCCTCGCCCGCGATCCCGGGTGCCGTCGATCGGGCGGTGTGCCCAGTCGTACTCACGGGTCCGTGCGCGCCCGTGCCGACCGACAGTCGCTGCCACGAGGTGGCGCGCAGTTCGGTGATCAGCAGGCCATCACATAGAACGCATCGCGTTCTTCCAGCCAGTCGCGCAGGTAGCGGGCCTGGTCATAGGCTTCGCGATCGCGGTCGCCGGTCCAGGAGAGCGGGACGTAGAGTTCGCGGTCGATCAACGCGCGCAATTCTCGACACGACCAGCCTTGTCCGAGTATTGCCGTTGCGCCCCAACGGGTTTCACGTCCTTCTTCGGGAAACCGGTTTCGTCACCGGCCTCCTGTCCGGGCGCACCTCCCGGCCCGCTCCGCCGACGTCCACCGTTTTTACGCTCCAGCCCCGATACGTACTCTCGCGCCCGAGCCCGTGGCTTCGAACGCGTGAACCGCGCACCGATTCTCGGTATCAACGAATCCAACTTGGCCACAGGACGATCCAATAGCGCATGCCGCATCTGCCGAACGATCGGCGGCGCTGTATCGCGTGGGTCAGACTGTCGGGTGTGGACGACGATGTGATCACCGCAGCCCGATCCTGGCTGGAGGAATGCAGGCGCAAGCGCGAGAAGCTGGATGCCGAGGGAGGCCGTTGGACAGATGGTGGCAGGAAGGCTTATGACGCAATTGAACTGGAGATATTGGCTGCCGAGCGAAAACTTGCCCACGTTTTGGGCCAGCAATACGCCGTTGTCCTCGATCTCGATATCGTGTGGGATACCGGTGCGCCGATGCCGTTTGTGGTCTGTGACGGCTGCCGTGCCGCTGTGGTCTTCTACCTCCCGGCAGTCGATTCCGGCTGGGATGGAACTTGCGTCACCATTGTCGACCCCACCAGCGGCTCGCCCAAACCGTTCGGGGTCATCGAGTTCGAGGGCGTTTACGAGATCAAGTTCGGCGGGCTCAACGACGAGGCCATCGGAGGCCATCCCCTCGACGGAAACGGGCTCGTCGCCTACGCCGCCCATGAGGTGATCAATTCGCAGTGGATAGCCGAGGCCGAACGACGGAACTCGATCCATCCCAGACACGTAGGCGGCTGGCACACGCGTATGAAGCATTACGTCCTGTGCTTCCACGACGAGACCCTGGAATGCCTTGCATCAGGACTGCGGACCCGGCAAATGAATTGCAGCTACCGCGACGCCGTCCATGCGGTGACGACAACTCTGCTCGGCGGACCAGCCCGATGACGAGATGACAGCATCCGGATCTGACGAGTTCCGTTGCAGCACTATGTGTGCAATCCATAGCACTGTGGCTCACAGGACAATAACGTGACTCGACCGAGGAGGATCGGTGCCACCATTGATTGGTGCCGACATGTGTTCGGGCGCGAAGTGAGCGCGTGTCATCGGAGTTTGGTAGAACACCTCTCGGAAGTGTCGGCACGCCTTGAGAGTTGGAGGGTGCCGTGCGATCTAGGTGACCGTTTACGCGGCGACTACCGGGGAGGCTCTGAATTGGATGTATCGCTACGGGAGGTGCGGGACGGTGACCTGCCCGTTTTCTTCGACCACTGGAATGACCCCGAGGGGATTCGGGTGGCGGCGTTCACCACCAAGGATCCCTCGGATCGTGCGCATTTCGAGGGGCACTGGGTGCGGGTTCGCCGGGATCCGTTGGTTATTGTGCGTACCGTTGTTGGGGGCGGTGGTGAGATTCTTGGGCACGCTGCTGTTTTCGGGCCGGTTGAGGAGCGTGAGGTTACGTACTGGATCGGTCGGGAGTACTGGGGGCGGGGAGTGGCTACCGCCGCCTTGCGGGGGCTGCTCGGGATTGTGCCCGAGCGTCCGCTGTATGCCCGTGCGGCTGCGGACAATAGCCGCTCCGTTCGGGTGTTGGAGAAGTGTGGATTTGTAGTGACCGGTGGCGGACGGGGTTTTGCGAATGCGCGGGGCGAGGAGGTCGACGAGGTGGTGCTTACGCTGACTCACTGAAATGAACGTCCGCTTGAGCCGGTGACGAGCAGAACCCGTTGTGCTGCAAAATGATCAGGCATCACCCGATAAGCTGTGAGCTCGTTTTCTCATGCCGGGCAAGACATTTGGACCGGCACGTTGGATCACCCCTGGATTGCTTCGAGGTCGATGTGGGGTGTCAGGGTGAGTTTGCCGTGGTGGTTGGGGAGTTCGATGTGAGAGTCAGTCGGCTGGTGCCGATGTCGATCCGAACCCGATCGGGGGTCGCGTTCACCGGTAGCTCCAGCACGTCCCGGTAGAAGTCGGCGGCAGCGTCGAGATTCGTTGCGGTGATGAATACTTCGCGGATCTTCACGTGGTACCTCCGGTGTGCTCGATGATCGTTACCGACACTAGAATCTCAATATATGTTGAGGTCAAATCCGGCGTCGGCGCGGGGCCATAGCTACGTTCGCGCGGGTCGATTTCGCGGCACCAGTTCGCACCACAGGTCGCGGCGGACGGCGTCCCACAGCTTTGTCAGCTCCGGATGCAGGGTGCGGGCTTGTGCCAGGTCCGGATACTGACCGGACGGAAACTCTACTGCGAGAAGGTTGTTGGATGCGTCGGTAACGGTGAGGATTCGGATTCGAGTTGGGCAGCGGTCCAGGGTCCAGGTTGCCTGGAGGCCGTCGATCTGGGTCCGGTGTGTGTCAGTCTCGGCCATGGTGGACATTCACCCCGCCGTAGTCGGATGCATACGCGGCCAACGTGTTTCGGCCTAGCTGAGTGATCTCGTATCGGTTCTGTCGGGCACCGGTCACGATCAGGTTGCGGGTGGTGAGATCTGAAACGGCTTGTCGCGTTTTCCAAGTCGTGAGGCTCGCTGAGATCTTGATCTGGTGTTCGGTGAGCATCCCTCCGTAGCTCAGTGCACGGAGGATACGGGCTTGGGCTACCGAGAGGCGTCCGTCTTGGTGGTTCATGCCGGATAGAGTGCGGCCGATCGCGCGATCGGGAAGCCCGAATCGGGCAATCCGAATCAAGTCTTTCAAAGTCCCAGGAACGCGGCCGATCTGGACGTACTATCGGCCCGAAAAGGGCTGATGCCTGGGCCGTTTCGGACCGAGTAGGGGACAGGGGAGCTATGACGAAGGACAAGGATGACGACGAAGCCGACTCGACGCTGCCGCGGCGACAGCTGGGCCGGGCACTCGAGGCTGCGCGACAGGGGGCCGGGTTCTCACTGGAGCGGGCGGTGGAGCTCATGGAGATGGGTAAAACGTCGCTCGGCCGGATCGAGAACGGGCAGAACCAGAAGGTCCCCAAACGGATCGTGGAGGGATACGGCCGTCTGTACGGGCTCGACGAGGATGAGATCGATGAGCTGAAAGACCTTGCCGGGCAGACAGCTTCGAAGTCGTGGTACCTGGGAACTCGTCACCTGGTCAAACCTGGCTTCACCACCTATCTAGGGCTCGAATCCGCTGCGGACCGGTTGTCCATCTATCAGCCATTCCTGGTGCCGGGCCTTCTCCAGACAGTCGGCTATGCAAGAGCTGTTGAGCGGCCGTACTTCCCCAGCGAAACACCGGAAGACATAGAACGCCGCGTCGAACTGCGCATGAAACGAGCGGCGATAATTACTCGATCGCGTATGCCGGTGAAAGCAGATTTTGTGATACATGAGAGTGCTCTGCATACGATAGCCGGGTCTCGAGCGATCATGGCTGCACAGCTTCGGCACTTGGCCGACCGCAGTACCCTGCCCAATGTCACCATACGGATACTGCCGTTCACGGCGGGATTTCCGAGTGACCGAATTCTGGTGCTGCCGTATACCATTGTGGACTTTCCTCCGGACAGCCGCGCATTCCGATCCGAACCACCTGTCGTATACACTGAATGCACCATCAGCGCAACGTTTTTCGAGGAAGAGGACGACGTGCAGCTCTATCGCGACATTCATGAAACCAACCGACGCGCCACACTGGAGGAGCAAGCATCGAGAGACCTGCTAAGGCAGGTAGCAGGGAGATACGAACAGTGACTGTCGACCTAGCTGGGGCACTATGGTTCAAGTCATCTCGGAGCTCGACAGGTGGTGAATGCGTCGAGGTCGCGCATCTCAGCAGCGGCCGGGTCGGCGTCCGCGACTCCAAGAATCCCACTGGCCCGGCGTTGGTCTTCGCGCCCGCAGAGTGGGATGCCTTCGCCGCAGAGGTCAAGGACGGCGAGTTCGACCGGCCTGCCTGAGCCCCAACCCCGCCGACCGAGCGAAGATCACCATCCGCACATAGCATGGCGCACACAGTGTTCGGACAATGTATCGGGGCGTGGCGATGGCCAAGGTAGTGATTGTGGGGTTCGGCACGCGGGGGGATGTGGCGCCCTTGATCGGGGTGGGTGTGCGGTTGCGGGAGGCGGGGCATGAGGTGGTGTTGACCGCGCCGTCGGAGTTTGCCGAGTTGGTGGCGGCCTGTGGGTTGCGGTGGTTGCCGTTCGATATCTATGTTGCTCCGAGCAATGAGCTCGACGGTAAGGGGCGGGTTCAGCTCGGGATGGAGTTGCTTACTCCGGCAGGGCTGCTCGCTACCGGGCGGGGGCTGCTGGATACGTTGCGGGACGAGGACGCCGATATTCTGTTGCTCTCCCCGTACGGGGAGTTCGCGGGGCATGCGCTGGCCGAGGCCAGGGGCATTCCCAGTATGGGGGTGCGGTTGCAGCCGGTGTCGACCACCGCGGATCATGCGCCCGCCATGCTCACCTCGTTGTCGGCGGGGCGGCTGGGGAACCGTGCGATCGGATATCTCACCGCGGCGGCAATCGATCGGATATATGCGAGTACCGTTGCGGGGCTTCGCGATCATCTGGGACTGCCGCGGGTGTCCGCGGCGGACCTGCGGCGTCGCCGTACTGCCGCGGAATGGCCTATCCTGCACGGATATTCGCATCACATCGCGCCGCGGCCTGCGGACTGGCGGCCCGGTCTGGAGGTGGTGGGCTATTGGTGGCCGCCGCGTCCGGAGGGGTGGCAGCCGCCGCCGGAGGTGGTGTCGTTCCTCGAGGCCGGTCCGCCGCCGGTGTTCGTCGGATTCGGCAGTCTCAATATGTCCAAGGCCGAGGCCGCCAGGTTGTCGGAATTGGTGCCCCGAGCATTGCGGATTGCCGGGGTGCGCGGTGTGGTGCAGGCGGGGTGGGCCGGGTTGAATGTCGAGTCCGACAGCGTTATCACCCTCGGCGACATTCCGCACGACTGGCTGTTCGAGAGGGTTTCGGCGGTAATTCACGCGTGCGGCGCGGGGATCGCGGCGGCGGGCCTGCGGGCCGGAGTACCGGCGATCACTATTCCGGCATCCGGTACCGATCAACCATTCTGGGCAAAACGCCTGCGCGTCTTGGGTGTCAGCGCGGCGACCCTGTCTCGTCGTCGGCTCACCGCCGAGCGTCTCGCCGAGGCGATCGATTCGGCGCTCACCGACCCCACCTACCGCGCAGCCGCCGAACGTCTCGCCGCCGAGATCGCGGCGGAAGACGGTGCCGCAGAGGTGGTGGCCGCGGTCGAACGGCTCACGCAGTGAACAACCGGGAAACGAAACGAGCCGTGTAGGTCAATGTCCGGGAAATTCGGTGGGAGGCATGGATTGTCTGCGCGGTAGCTGATACGTTTCCAGCTGGAAGTTCCAGAGGAGGGAAGACATGGATATCGTCAGCGCTGGCTTTGCACTCGCTCAGGCCATCATCAATGTTGTTTCCACATCGTTCGGCCTGGCCCAGGCCATCGTCACCGGGTCCGCGGGCTAGACCACCGAATCGTCCACGGCCCCGGCTGCTTCGGTAGCCGGGGCCGTTCGGTTTCACCGGGCGGGTTCCGGCAGCAGCAGGACCAGAACGGTGCTGAGCAGGTGCAGGCCCGCGTAGACCCACATGACTCCGGCGACGCCTATCGGGCCGATGAACACGGTGCCGATGAGCGGGCCGAGGGCGACGCTGGCTCCCGCGCCGAGGCTGTAGGCGGACATGACCTGACCCTTGCGGTCGGGGGCCTGGGCCGTCAGCAGCGGCGGGAGCGGGACGTAACCGGCCAGGCCCGCGCCCAGGGATCCGGCCGCGATGGCGGCGACGAGGAAGTTGTGCCCGGCCGCCACGGGCAGGTAGTAGAACGCGAGACATGCTGCGGCGGCCAGTGATCCGCCGAACCAGGCCACGGTGCGGCGCCAGCTCCAGCGGTCGCCGAGCGCGCCGAAGACCACCACGAAGGCCAGGTTGGTGCCCATCATCACGGTGAGCAGATGCAGCCATTCCGAGAGGGTGAAACCCAGTTCCCGGATGAAGAACAGCGGCATGAACACCCAGATGCCGAACTGGGACGTGGTGTTGATCAGCCGCACCGTCGCGCCCACGGCCACTCGCGGTTTCTCGGCCAGAATGGTGAAACTGCCCAGCAGCGTGCGCTTTACGTCACGCTGCTGCGGTGGCAGCAGGCCCTGGAATCCGGTGCGGTCGCGCAGCAGGGTCAGCGCGATGACGGCACCGAGGACAATGAGGCCGAGCGCCAGCCAGAGTGTGCGGTATGCGCCGATCGCGGGAATGAGCCCGGCGGCCAGGGCCGAACCGAGCGTGGGCAGGCCGAGGGTGAACGAGAACCAGAACCAGCCCAGCGCCCGCCCGATCTGCCGCGTCGGGGCCGCCGCCATGATCCACACCATGAAGCTGTAGGCGAAGAGGGGATAGCCGAGACCGCGAATGCCGTAGCTGATCAGGATCAGCCAGTAGTTCTGAGCCGGAATCGCCACCGCGAGCAACAGGATCTGGAAGACGACCCAGATGACCGCGCCGACCGCCATCACCCGGCGCGGACCCCAGGCGTCCGAGAGCGCCCCGGAGGCGAACGCGCCGACGGCCGCGGCCACCCCGTAGACGGTGAAGATCACCCCGACCGAGCTCTCGCGAAAACCCAGTCCGGCCAGGTACGGCGAGAGGTATCCGGCCTCCACCCCGTCCCCGATCATGAACAGCAGCAACCCCAGATACCCCCAGGCCAGCGCCGCCGGGATGCCCAATCGATCGAGGAGGGAGCGCATCGGCGCGGGGGAGCGGGTGTCGCATTCCGCGCTGGGCGTCGCGACGGGTGTGGTGCGGTAGGCCACCAGATACCTCCTGCTGGTCCGGCGAAGTTCTTGCCAGCATATTGCCAAAACATCACAGAAAATGTGAGATATTGGTACGAAGTAGTGAGATGCCGCCGTCGAGGAGGACCGGGATGAGGCATGGCCGGGCGACCGAAGCCGAGGTCGAGCAGCGTCGTCGGCAGCTGTTGGCGCAGGTCGTGGCCGAGGGGTCGGTGCGGATCGAGACCCTGGCCGAGAACCTGCGGGTCAGCACCATGACCGTGCATCGCGATCTGGACAGCCTCGAATCCCGGCAGTTGCTGCGCAAGCAGCGGGGGATGGCGGTGGCGCTGCCGAATATCACCATCGAGACCGCCACCCGGTTCCGCGAGTACAGCGAACTCGAGGCGAAGGAGGCGTTCGCCGAGGTGCTGGTCCGGCACGTGGCGCCCGGGCAGACGGTGCTGATGGACTGCGGCAGTACGCTTTTCCCGCTCGCCCGCAGGCTCGCGGCGGTCGAGCAGCTGACCGTGATCACCAATTCGCTGCGGATCGCGGGCATGGTCGGCGGGCCCGAGTCCGCGCCCGGCACGCGGGTGATGCTGCTCGGCGGCGTCTACCGCGGCGACTTCGAGGCGTGCGCGGGCTCGGACACGCTGCGCCAGCTGTCCCGGATCCGCGCCGACGTGATGTTCTCCTCCGCCACCGCCGTGCAGGACGGTCGCCTCTACCACCCGGACCAGGCGTGGGCGGATCTGAAGGAGGCCATGCAGACCGCGGCGCGGCGGCGGGTGCTGCCCGTCGACCACAGCAAGTTCGGCCGCACGGCCACCCACCGCTACGGCGACGTCGCCGATTACGACCTCGTCGTCACCGATGCGGGCACCCCCCAGGAAGAGATCCAGGCGATCGAGGCGCGCGACGTGCCGGTCGAGATCGTCACCGTGTGAAAGGCAGGCGGCAACGATGCGCGCTGTTGTGATCCAGACCCCGGGCTCGTATTCCGTTGAGACGGTGGACGATCCGACACCCGAGCCGGACGAGGTGGTGGTGGCGGTGGCCGCCGTCGGCATCTGCGGCACCGACATCCATATCGTGGACGGCGAATTCGCGCCGACCCCGTATCCGATCATTCCCGGGCACGAGTTCACCGGCGAGGTCGTGGCGTGCGGGTCCGGGGTGACCGGGGTCGTCGTGGGCGATCGGGTGGCGGTCGATCCGTCGCTGTTCTGCGGGGCCTGCCACTACTGCTCGATCGGTCGCGGCAATCTGTGCGAGCGGTGGGGCGCGGTCGGCGATACGGTGAATGGTGCTATGGCCGAGTATGTTTCGGTGCCTGCCGCCAACTGTCATCGGCTGCCGGACAGTGTCGATCTCGCCGAGGGCACCTTGATCGAACCGCTGTCGTGCGCGGTGCACGGGTTCGACATGCTGCCGCGTGATCTCGGTGCGCACTATCTGATTTATGGTGCGGGGACCATGGGGTTGATGATGTTGCAGTTGGCCCTGCGCGCCGGAGCCGCATCCGTGTCGATGGTCGACCTGAACTCGGATCGCCTGGCGGTGGCGCGTAAGCTGGGTGCGGCCGGGGTTGCTTGTGCCGCAGACGATTTCGATCGGGCGCAGGGGTGGGAGATCGTGATCGACTGCACCGGAGCGATTCCGGCTATCGAGGACGGGCTCACCCGCGTTCGTCGGGGCGGAACGTTTCAGCAATTCGGGGTGTCTGCGACCCGGGCGCAGGCGCGGTTCTCGCCGTTCCGGGTCTACAACGACGAGATCACCATTGTCGGATCGATGGCCGTGGTGCACAGCTTCGGCCGCGCGGTCGAGCTCATGGGCGCGGGTGTGCTCGACGCCAATACCATGATTACGCATAGTTTTCCGCTGGCGGAGTTCGGGCAGGCGTTACAGACGTTCCGCGATGGTGTCGGCCGCAAGATCCAGATTCACCCGGGGGCCTGACGCCGTGGCCATTGTCGCCGGGGTGGACAGCTCCACCCAATCTTGCAAGATCGTCGTCTGCGACGCCGGGACCGGTGCGGTGCTGGCGCGGGGACGTGCCGCGCATCCCGAGGGGACGGCCGTCGATCCGGAGGCGTGGTGGCGGGCGCTGCGCGAGGCCGCCGACGGGCTGCTCGACACGGTCGACGCGATTGCCGTCGCGGGGCAGCAGCACGGTCTGGTGGCGCTGGGTGCGGACGGTCTGCCGGTGCGGGAAGCGTTGCTGTGGAACGATACTCGCTCGGCGGCGGCCGCCGCCGACCTGATCGAGGAGCTCGGCGGGCCGGAGAAGTGGGCGCACGCGGTCGGCACCGTGCCGGTCGCCTCGCTCACCGCCAGCAAGCTGCGCTGGCTCGCCGACACCGAGCCGGATCTCGCGGATCGGACGAAAATGGTTGTGCTGCCGCATGATTGGCTGACCTGGCGGTTGTGCGGCGGTCCGGGTAGCGGGGCGGTCCCGGTCACCGATCGCGGCGACGCCTCCGGGACCGGATACTGGTCCCCGGCCGAGGATCGTTATCGCGAGGATCTGCTCCGCCTCGCTTTCCGCGGCCGCGCACCGGAATTGCCGCGTGTGCTGCCTCCGGCCGGGATCGCCGGGCGCACTCCCGAGGGTATTCTCGTCGCCGCGGGCACCGGGGACAATATGGCCGCCGCGCTCGGTCTCGGCATTGCCGACGGCGATGTGGTCGTCTCGCTCGGCACCAGCGGCACCGCCTTCGCCCGCTGCCCGCATCCCACCGCCGATCCGTCCGGCGCGGTTGCCGGATTCGCCGATGCCACAGGGCAATTCCTGCCGCTGGTGTGCACCCTCAATGCCGCCCGGGTGCTCAGCTCCACGGCCCGCATGCTCGGCACCGACCTCGAGGAGATCGATACGCTCGCTCGCAGCGCCGGGCCGGGTGCGGGCGGCCTGGTCCTGCTGCCGTACCTCGGCGGGGAACGCACCCCGAACCTGCCCGACGCCTCCGGCACCCTGCTCGGCATGCGCAAGGCCAATATGTACCCGCACAACCTCGCCCGCGCCGCCGTCGAAGGCATGCTGTGCGGCATGGCCGCCGCGCTGGATGCCCTGCGCGAGCGCGGAATTCGAATCGAACGGGTGCTACTCATCGGCGGCGCGGCCAAGGCCCCGATCGTCGGCGAGGTCGCCGCCCACATCTTCGGCACCGCCGTAACCGTCCCGGAGCCAGACGAATACGCGGCCCTCGGCGCGGCGCGGCAGGCGGCCTGGGCACTCGCCGGTACGGCCGAACCGCCGGTGTGGGCGCCGCGACCCGGTGCAGTTGAGGTGGGGCGGCCCGACGATGGGGGAGCAGCCGGGCAGGGTGTTCGAGCGGCTTATGATCGGGCGTGGAAGTCTATGTACGGTCGGTGAATGTGCTTGCACGGCAGGCGGATTGTTGAGGTTCGTGACGCGATGTCGCCACGGGCGTCCGTGATTCCGGCGTGCTTTTGGCCGGAATCTACTGGTACGCTGCGGGTTTCGGTGGATCCCGGCCAAAAGCGTGCCGGGATCGCGGGGTGGTGTCTGCCGGGATCGTGGGGTGGTGTCTGGCGGGATGACGGGGTGGTGTCTGCCGGGATCGCGGGGTGGCGTCTGGCGGGATCGCGGGGTGGCGTCTGGCGGGATCGCGGGGTGGTGTCTGACGGGATGACGGGGTGGCGTCTGACGGGATGACGGGGTGGAGTCTGGGCGGACGCGAGTTCATATGGGCCGGTGATCTGATGGTATGCACTTCAGCGATAATCAGCGGACGCCAGTTCGGCCCTGGTGCCCGGCACTTCGCGCGGTCATGCGTCAGCCGCTCGAGGTTACGGGATATGTATCGCGGAATGCCTCTCGGACGGTCGCGGCATCTGCCGCGTCGCGGCCCTCGATACCGGTAATGATCTCGGAGACACGCCAAAAGTTCGACGGCACCAATCGCCCGGACGTGACTGCGGCGAGTGCAGCATGCGCGGCCTCATCCGGCTTGCCAGCGCCGACGAGCGCCAGGCCCAAGTCCAGGTTCGCCGACGCAGCGCGACGCGGACGTACCGATGCCGCCTCGGTGAGATCGGCGAGCACGTGGCGCGCGTACGGCACGGCGGCCGGGTCGCCGAGCCACGAAAGCGTTGTCGCCACATAGGCGTCGGCTTTCGCCGGGTCGTAACGGAAGTGGTGTTCGGGCCGGTCGGGGAGAGGCAGCGGGGACACGATCCGAGCGACCCGCCGCAGGGCGTTGTAGGTGCCCTTGGTATCACCGAGCCGCGCCAGCGCGCGCCCCTCCTGGGCGGTCGCCTGTATGAATGCTGAGCTTCCCGGTGGGGCGATGTCCTGCGCGGCGCGGGACAGCTTGGCCGCCTGCGCATAATCGCCGTCCGTCAGTCGCTGCCAGGCTCGGGTTTCGAGGCACCACGCCGAGATCTCCGAATGCTCGGCTTCATCGGCAAGCTTCCACGCCAGGTGCCCGCGTGCCGCTGCGGCCGACAGTTCACCAAGGTCGATATGGCAGGTGCTCGCCAACAAAGAGAGCCAGCCTGCCGTCACGAGTAGCCGCCGATGCTGAGTCAAGGTCATCGTGGAATCCATCAGACGCCCGGCATAGCCCAGATGCTGCCGGATGCGCATGAGCAGATCGGCGGGCGGCGTCGTCGGATAAGCCGATGCCAAGTCGTCTACCGCCAACTCCAGCCGATCGAGGGTGTCACCGCCGATGTCCGAAGCCGCGATCCGCTGCATCCACTCGGCCGCCGCTCGCTCACCGTCGGCCGGTTCGACGAACAATTCAGACCCAATTCCGAGCGCATCGGCGTAGGCGCTTTCGTGCTCGGGCCTGACTCGCCTCCGACCGGTTTCGAGTTGTCCCAGTAGGGATTTCGAAAAATGAGTTCGGGCAGACATCGCGGAAAGGCTGATACCGAGCGCCTCACGCGCAGCTCGCAGGCGCGCACCCGTAACCACGGTCTCGCCCGGCTGCGCGTCGTCCATGTGGTCATCGTAGGGCGGTTGTGGACGCCGAAGTCGCAGTCCGCAACTACTGCCTCGGCGTCGGGTTTCCAGGGGCACAACGACGCTGAGGAGCGGGAAATCGCTGAGGAGCGGGAAATGAGGGCCAACCGACCGCGCTGGGGTGGATCGACACCGCGGTCTCGATCGCGCCGGAATGGGAAGCCGCGCAGGTGCGGCGGCTCGCGCGGCTGTTGGGCTACGTGCTGATCTGGTCGCCGGAAGACACGTCGCTGCCGCTTGTCGATCAGGTACGTGCGGCCGATGTCGATGCTGTGATCACTCCTGCGTCGGCGCATCTCGACGCGATCATGCTGCACTCGGTGATGTGCATTGCTGATGTCGAAACGGCTTGCCCGCGAATGAGTTTCTCGCGTTGGGCGGCGATGCCGCCGGGGCGGCTGGGATGAGTGGGCCGATTGCGCTGGGCCTGGTATTCGCGGTCGGGCTGCCGCTGGCCGTGCTGGTGTGGGCGTGTTGGCCGCGCCGGTGACGGTCGTCGGTCCGGCGGGCGGACCGGCGAGAAGCGATCGGCGGGACGCTGGGGCTTGGTGCGTGGGTCCATTCGATGGCCTTATCTACCTCCGTCGCATTCGCCTCGTTCGAGTGGAGGAGGGGCTGTGTGAGGTGGTATTCGCGCTCGGCCGGGCTATTGGCTGATCGGGTCTATCGGCCGGATTCTTTCTCTACAGCAAACCCGCGGCTGAGTCCTATGCGTGGCTAACCACAGCATCGGGTGTTCCGCAGGTGTGCTATTCCAATGCCGGAATCGCATTCGCCGACGAGGAAAATCCGCTGCGGATTTTTTGCCCGCAGGGTTTGACCTGTGGATTCGGGTTCTGCAGGAGGTTGAGGCTTTGACGGGTGGGTGCGGATTTTCGCATCCTTGGGTCGCATCGACAGCAAATGTTCGGCTACCTGAATGAAATGTGGAAATCACGTCGGTAGTCCGAAAGGGAAGGCGGAACTCAGCTGAATCGTTGGCGATCGGTCGTATGTATGTCGGCGGCCGACGCTGGGACTGATCTTGCATCTAGGAAAGGACAATCATCATGAAACTCTCCACTTCCAAGCTGACCGCCACTGTGACTCTGGCTGCGGCCGTTCCCGTTATCGTCGCCGCCACCATGGGTGCCGCCGATGCGGGCACCATTGTCGCGCCCTCGCCGCAGGCGGTGGACTCGCCGCTGCTGGCTATTACCCAGGTCTCGACCCCGGAGGCCGCGACGGCGGAGTACTACCTGCCGCTGGCCCCGGTGGCCGCTGCGGCCGATCCGGTCGAGGTGCGGGATGTGGCCGGGACGCAGGTGAAGGTGCCGACCATCGACAATGCGGCTCGGGCCGGGGCCGCGCGTGGGGCGGCGGTCGGCGGCACGGTCGGTGCGGCGACCGGTGCGGTGGTCGGGAGCGCGGCTTCGACGCTGCCGGGGGCCATTACCGGCGGGACGGTGCTCGGTATCGGTGGTATGGCGCTCGGCGGCGTGGCCGGTGCGGCCATCGGTGCGGGGGTGGGCTGTCTGGTCGGCCTGCCGTACGCGGGTGTCGGGTGCATTGTCGGTGCTCCGATCGGTGCGGCCCTTGGGTTTCCGATCGGTGTGGCCATCGGTGGCGTGAGTGGCACGGTGCTGGGCGCCGCGTCCGGTGCCGCGTTGACCGCGCCGATTACGGCTCCGCTCGGTGCCGCGGTCGGCGGTGTGGTCGGTGGTGGCATCGGCGCCGCCGTCGGTGCGCTCGCCGGAACCGCACTCGGGTCGGCCGACTTCTTCGGCACCGACGAGATGACGCCGAAGGTGGAGCCCGACGCGTCCCCGGCCGCGGCTGTTGCGGCTCCGGACCCGGTGAGTCAGGTAGCGGCATCGCTCGCCGCCGTGGCCCCCGCCCCGGCCCCTGCTGCCGCTCCGGCTCCGGTGGCCGACCCGGTCGCGGCGGGCGTCGATACCGTCCGCACTGTCGCCGGTCAGTTCGGCATCGCACTGCCCTTCTGATTCGACGGTCCGGAGACGGGCGGGTCCCTCAGCGCGGGCCCGCCCGTTCCGGCTGGAAATTAGCTGAATACTCGCCGCCAGCTGTTACCTTCGAACGATCGCGGTGCCGAGTGCCAGTTCGAGCCCTGTCATCGGATCCTCGAGGAGTCTGCCCGTGGTAGCAGCAGGTGCGCGTCAGCGCTTCGCCGAGCGGTTGACCGCGCTGTTCCGCATCGCGGGCTCACCGACGATCAAATCGGTTGTGCGCAGGGCGAATACGCGCAGCATTCCGGGTGCGAGCCCGGTGACCGTGCAGCGGATCAGCGACTGGCGCCGCGGCAATCGCGTCCCCGCCACCTTCGAATCCGTGCTGCCCGCCCTCTCGGTGCTCATTGCCGACGCGAAGGAGCGGGCGCAGGCCGAGACGGTCGACACCACCCTGCTCGATCTGGGTCGCTGGCGAATTGCCTGGCAGCAGGCGAAGAACGATCAAGGGGTGCTCGCGCTGCGCGTGCGGGAACCGGACCATCCGCCGTACCGGGGCCTGTCGTCCTACCGCGCCGAGGACGCGGACCTGTACTTCGGCCGCGATACCGCCCGCGAGGCCGTGCTCGAGGCGATCGCCACGGTCGAGCGGGACGGTGAGATCCCCAGGCTGGTCCTGGTGGTGGGTGTGTCGGGCGCGGGTAAGTCGTCGCTGCTCGCGGCGGGCCTGCAGGCGAATCCGCAGGCGCGTGCCCCGATTCTGCTCAGCCCCGGCGCGCGGCCGAGCGACACGCTGCGCGCCGCACTCGGCCGGGTCCGCGGCGACCGCGACACCCTGCTGCTCATCGATCAGGGCGAGGAGCTGTTCACGCTCTGCGAGAACGGCGCGGACCGCCGGGCCTTCGTCGACGAATTGCGGCACCGCACCGCGCCCGATGCCGCGCGGCCGGTCACCGCGGTGCTCGCGATCCGCTCCGACTTCTTCAACGACCTCATCCAATATCCGCTGCTGGCCAGGGCGATGAAGGACGCCTCGGTCATCGTGGGCGCGATGACCGAGGCGGAGCTGCGCGATGCGGTGGTCGGCCCGGCCCTGGCCTGCGGTCTGAAGGCCGAGCCCGCGCTCGTCGACGTCATTCTGCGCGACCTGGACGCCGCGACCTCCGACGACGGCAAGGCCGCCCTGCTGCCGCTGCTGTCGCACGTGCTCGAGGCGACATGGTCGCGCCGCCAGGGGCGGACCCTGACCTTGCAGGCGTACCGGGACGCGGGCGGCATGGCGGGATCGGTCGCGGCCACGGCCGAGCGCGCCTGGTCCGGGCTCACCGACGACGAAAAGCGTTTCGCGCGAGCGATTCTGATGACGCTCACGGTCGTCGGACCGCGATCGGTCACCCGAAACCGCGTGTCGCACCGGGCCATTGTCGACGAATCCACCGATCCGGCACTGACCGAGACGGTGATCGCCCGCCTGGTCGACGCCCGGCTCGTCATGGTGCACGACGGCGAGCTCGAGCTGCTGCACGACGCGGTGCCCCGCGTATGGCCGCGCATGGCCGAATGGGTTTCGGAGGAAAAGGAATTCGGCCCGGCCCGGCACCGGATCGAGGAGGACGCCCGCGCCTGGTCCGCCGAAGGCCAACCGGCGGAGCTGCTCTACGACGCCAAGCGGCTGGAGACGGTCGACGTGGTGACCGGCAGCGGCGGCTCGATCAACCGCATCGCACGGGAGTTCGTCGCCGAATCGGCTCGGCGGCAACGGGAATTGTCCACGCGCCGCCGGATGACGCGGGCCGCGGCGGCACTGCTGGTCGTCGCCGTGCTGGTGGCGGCCGTGCTGGTGATCATCCAGCGCCACACCGTCCTGCGCGAGCGCACCGACGCCGAGGTGACCGCGCTGATCCGCGAATCACAGCGTACGGAGAGTTTCGACCCCGTGGTATCGACACGAATGGCGCTGGCGGCCTACCGGATTCGACCGAACGACCCGGAGACCCAGGCTCGCCTGCTGTCCACCCAGTCCGGGCCCGTGATCCACGCCTCGGCCGAACGGCATGCGGGAAAGATCTCCGGCCTCGCCTACCACGCGGCACATCGGTTGCTCGCCAGCGCCGGTGACGATGCGCGGGTGCGCCTGTGGTCGCTCACCGGCGATGTCTTCGCCGCCGTGGGCGACGGGCTGCGCGGGCACAGCCGGTCGGTGACCTCGGTCGCCTTCGCCCCGGACGGCGGCGTGCTGGCCAGCGCGAGCTACGACGACACCGTCCGGCTCTGGGACGTCCGCGATCCGAAACATCCTCGCGCACTGGGCGTTCTGAATGTGTCCGCGCCCGCGCTGTCGATCGTGTACGCCACCGACGGGCGATCGATCATCGTCGGGTGTGAGGACGGCGGGCTGACGCTGATCGATGTCGCCGACCCCGCGGCCCCGCGCCCGATCGAACGAATTCCCGCACACGCCGACGCGATTCGGGCGCTGGCGGTGAGCCTCGACGGCACCATGGTCGCCAGCGGCGGCGACGACCACACCATCCGAATATGGTCCATCGCCGAACCGGGACGGATCGGCCCGCTCGGTGCGCCGCTGACGACCGGTAATGCCGTGCATGCCCTCGCCTTCGGCGAGGACGATCACCTCGCGGTGGGAACCGCGAGCGGGACCGTGCGCATGTGGACGCTCGCCGATCGCGCCGCGCCACGGGAATTCGGCCTGCCGCAGACGCTGCACTATGCCGCCGTCGACGCGCTGCTGTTCGGCCCCGGTGGGCAGATGGCCTCCGGCAGCGCCGACGGGACCGTGTGCCTGTGGCAGCAGACGGCCGCCGGGTTCCAGCCGTTCGGCCGCCCGGTCGGCGGTAATCGCGGCGCGGTGTCGGCACTGCAACTCGCCGTCCTGGCCGACGACGCGCATCTGATCTCCGCGGGCGCCGACGGCCGGGTCCGGTTCTGGACCCGGCCCAGCGCCGACATCCCCGTGGCCACCGACACGCCGTTCACCTCGATGGATCTCGACCATTCCGGAACCCACATGGTCACCGGGGGTGCGGACGGCCGGTTCCAGGTGTGGACCGTGACCCGCGACCGGATCGCGCCCGCGGGCGAAGCCCGCGCCGATCTGCCGCCGTATCACGGTGCGCGCGTGGAGATCCGGCCCGACGGCGCGGTGCTCGCCGCGGCCGATACCGAGGGCGGCGGCGTGCAACTGTGGGGATTGCGCGACCCTGCCCGGCCGGTTCCGCTCGGTGGGCCGCTGCCGCTGCGCACCCGATACTTCGCCGGAACCGGGTTCACACCGGACGGGAAGGTGCTCGTCACCGGTGACGACGATTTCTCGATCCGGCTGTGGGATATCGCCGACCCGGCCCACCCGCGCCCGCTCGGCACCGCCGCGGCCGACACCACTCGATCGTTCCGGTCCCTCGCCATCTCGCCGGACGGGACCCTCGTCGCCGCCGGGGCCGGTGACGCCGCGATCTATCTGTGGGACATCGGCGATCCGCATCGGCCGGTATTGCGGGCGCGGCTCACCGGGCACGAGGGGCCGGTCTCGGCCCTGGTCTTCGCCGCCGACGGACGGCACCTGTTCAGCGGCGGAGACGACGAATCCATCCGCTCCTGGGACGTCGGCGACCTCTCCGGCGGCCGAGCGCCGAGCACGGTGGTGCGCACCGCGTCGGCGACCGATCTGTCCATCGACGGGTCCGGTCGCCGACTGGTCTCGGCGGGGGTGGACCAGACCGTCCGGCTGTGGGACATCGGCGATCCCGCCCGGCCGATTCCGCTGGGCAGCTCGATCTCCACCGATATCGGCTCGCGCTGGTTCGTGCGCTTCGACCGGACCGGCGGCCACCGCGTCCTCGGCATCGCGGACTGGGCCTCGGAGCGCTGGATCACCGATCCCGCGGAGGTCGCCGCCCAGCTGTGCCGCACCTCGGTCGTGGGCCCGGATCCCGGCTCCGCGGCGGACTCGGCGGTCTCGCTCGCCGATATCGACCTGTGTCCCAAGTGATTCCGAGGAGGCCGGGCGTGGCGGACGACCGGGCGCCGGAACAACGCCTAGGCTGAGTGAAAATCCTTCGCCCGCAGGTGGTGGGCGTGCCAAGGTGGACTGTGGAGCGGCCGGATCGGAGTCGGATGGACATGGTTGCGGAAGCGGTGGTGACGGTGAGCGAGACCGGTCCGGGGGCGATGGTGTCCGCTACCGTGCTGACGAGCCCGCGATGGCTGGCCGAACGCATCGCCGATATGGGAATCTCGTGGGGGACCGGCGATTCGCGGGTCTCGGGAACCCTGTGGTGGTGCATGGCCGCGTCCTCACTGATCGACCCGATCGTCACCGCCTACGCCACGCGGCGGCGCGCGCCGAGCCCGGAGCTCGACCACCTGCTGTGCGAAATCCGCCCCGACGGGGGAGTGGAGCGCGTGCTGCCGCTGCCCGGCGACGCGCCACAGGACCCCGCCGAGGTCGGCCGTGCCCTGCGAAAGTCGTTGGCGCGCATCATCCCCGCGGTCGCCGAGGTATCCGGTGCGAGTGTGGCGTCGCTGTGGGCGGTCGTCGCCGATGCGATCGGCAATCGCGCCCTGGACGCGGGGGACGCCGAGGCCGGGTCGCGGCTGGCGGGTGAGGTCGCGGGGCGGCTGCCGGTGCCGCGATTCACCGATGTCGGCGGGCGCACGTTCGTGCGGCGCATCTCCTGCTGCCTGGTGTTCGAGGCGCCGGGGTGCCAGATGTGCACGAGCTGCCCGAAACGCCCGCCCGCCCAGCGGCACGCGATGCTCACCGAGCTGGCGGCCCGGGGCTGACCTCCGTCACCGCCACGCTCCCGATAGCATGGTCGCGCCGGAGCGAACCATCATCCGGCCTGGAACGACAGAGTTCCGGTCCCCAGAGAATGTCAAGGAGAGCGCAGCCGTGACCACCTCAGCCCGCAGCACCCCCGCCGCCCTCGTTCGGGTGCCGGCCGGGACGACGGCGGGCGCCGCGCTGCGCGAGGCCGGCCTGCCGAACAAGGGCCCCGACGCGGTGATCGTCGTTCGCGATCCGGAGGGCAACCTCAAGGATCTGTCCTGGACCCCCGACACCGACGCCGAGGTCGAGCCGGTGAACGCCGCCTCCGCCGACGGCCGCAACGTGATCCGGCACTCCGCCGCGCACGTGCTGGCCCAGGCCGTGCAGCAGGAATTCCCCGACGCCAAGCTGGGCATCGGCCCGTTCATCAAGGACGGCTTCTACTACGACTTCCAGGTCGAGCGCCCCTTCACCCCCGAGGACCTGGCCAAGCTGGAATCCCGGATGAAGAAGATCATCAAAGGCGCGCAGCGGTTTTCGCGCCGGGTGGTCGACATCGACGAGGCCCGCGTCGAACTGGCCAAGGAGCCGTTCAAGCTGGAGCTGATCGACGACAAGTCCGGCATCGACGACCCGGAGGTCATGGAGGTCGGCGGCAACGAGCTCACCGTCTACGACAACCTCGACCCGCGCACCGGCGAGAAGGTGTGGGGCGACCTGTGCCGCGGCCCGCACTGCCCGACCACCAAATACATCCCGGCGTTCAAGCTGACCCGCAGCTCCGCCGCGTACTGGCGGGGCGACCAGAACCGCGAGGACCTGCAACGCATCTACGGCACCGCGTGGGAATCGCAGGAGGCGCAGGACGCGTACCTGCACCTGCTGGCCGAGGCCGAGAAGCGCGACCACCGCAAGCTCGGCCTGGAGCTGGACCTGTTCTCCTTCCCCGACGAATTGGGCTCGGGCCTACCGGTGTTCCACCCCAGGGGCGGCATCATCCGCAAGGAGCTCGAGGAGTACTCGCGCCGCCGCCACGTCGACGCGGGCTACGAATTCGTCAACACCCCGCACATCACCAAGGGCCACCTGTTCGAGGTGTCCGGGCACCTGGACTGGTACCGCGACGGCATGTTCCCCGCGATGCACCTGGACGCGGAGTACAACGAGGACGGCACCGTCCGCAAGCCGGGCCAGGACTACTACGTCAAGCCGATGAACTGCCCGATGCACAACCTGATCTTCCGGGCCCGCGGCCGGTCGTATCGGGAACTGCCGCTGCGGCTGTTCGAATTCGGCTCGGTGTACCGCTACGAGAAGTCGGGCGTGGTGCACGGCCTGACCCGGGTGCGGGGCATGACCCAGGACGACGCGCACATCTACTGCACCAAGGAGCAGATGCACGCGGAGCTCACCGACACGCTGAACTTCGTGCTGTCGCTGCTCAAGGACTACGGCCTGGAGGACTTCTACCTGGAGCTGTCCACCAAGGACCCGGACAAGTTCGTCGGCTCGGACGAGATCTGGGAGGAGGCCACCGCCACGCTCGAGAAGGTGGCCCACGCGTCCGGCCTGGAGCTGGTGCCGGATCCGGGCGGTGCCGCGTTCTACGGCCCGAAGATCTCCGTGCAGGCCAAGGACGCCCTGGGCCGGACCTGGCAGATGTCGACCATTCAGCTCGACTTCAACCTGCCCGAGCGGTTCGAGCTGGAGTACACCGCCTCCGACGGCACCAAGCAGCGCCCGGTCATGATCCACCGGGCCCTGTTCGGTTCCATCGAGCGGTTCTTCGGCGTGCTCACCGAGCATTACGCCGGTGCGTTCCCGGCCTGGCTGTCGCCGGTGCAGGCGGTGGGCATCCCGGTCGCCGACGCCTTCGCCCCGCACCTGGACGGGGTGATCGAGCGGCTGCGCGACGCCGGGGTGCGCGCCGAGGTCGACCGCAGCGACGACCGCATGCAGAAGAAGATCTTCAACCACACCGCGCAGAAGGTGCCGTTCATGCTGCTGGCCGGTGAGCGCGACGTGACCGCGGGCGCGGTGAGCTTCCGCTTCCGCGACGGCACCCAGGTCAACGGCGTGCCGGTCGCCGACGCGGTGGCCACCGTGGTGGACTGGATCCGGCGGCGCCGCAACGCCTCGCCGACGGCCGAGGGTTTCGCGATCGTGGCCGGTGGGGCATGAGCGAGGGCACCGTGGAAGACACCGTGGCACACGAGGATTCGGGGCAGATCGTGGACAGGGGCGCGGGCGAACCGGACCGGCTGCAGCGACTGTGGACGCCGTACCGGATGTCCTACATCACCGGCGCGGTCTCCGACCGGGACGCGCGCAAGAACGACGCGCCCACCTCGTCCGGGCACCCGTTCACCGACATCCCCAAGATGTCCGACGAGGACGGCCTGGTCGTCGCGCGCGGGCAGTGGGTGTACGCGGTGCTGAACCTGTACCCGTACAACCCCGGTCACATGATGGTGGTCCCGTACCGCCGGGTCGCCAACCTGGAGGACCTCACCGCGGAGGAGAGCGCCGAGCTGATGGCGTTCACACAGCGCGCGATCCGGGTGATGAAGCGGGTGTCGCGGCCGGAGGGCTTCAATGTCGGCCTGAATCTCGGTGGGGTGGCGGGCGGTTCGCTCGCCGACCATTTACACCAGCACATCGTGCCGCGCTGGGGCGGCGACGCGAACTTCATCACCGTCGTCGGCGGGGTGAAGGTCATGCCGCAACTGCTGCGGGAGACCCGGGCACTGCTGGCGGATGCCTGGAAGGACAACGAGTAGCCGTGCTGAGCTTCTTCGGTCGTGAGACGTTCGCCAAAGCGACTGCGCCACTGGGCAAAGCGCTGGTGCGTACCGGGCTCACGCCCGACGCGGTGACGCTGATCGGCACGACGGCCTCGATCGTGGCCGCGGTGACGCTGTTCCCCACCGATCACCTGTTCTGGGGAACGATGGTGATCTGGCTGTTCGTCATGTTCGACATGCTCGACGGCGCCATGGCGCGCGCCCGCGGCGGCGGCACCAAATACGGTGCGGTGCTGGACGCCACCTGCGACCGGGTCGCCGACGGCGCGATCTTCGGCGCGCTCGCCTGGTGGGCGGTCTATCACGAGCAGAGCAGGCATCTGTTCGTGGCGACGCTGATCGTGCTGGTGACCTCCCAGGTCATCTCCTACGCCAAGGCGCGCGCCGAGGCGAGCGGGCTGTCGGCCGACGGCGGCATCATCGAGCGCCCGGACCGGCTGGTGATCGTGCTCGTCGGCGCCGGATTCACCGGCATCGGCGGCTACTGGGGGATCGGCTGGCTCACCTACGCGGTCTACGCCGCGATGTACATCCTCGCCGTGCTCAGTATTGTCACGGTGTTCCAGCGCGTGCTGGAGGTACGCAACTCGGCCGGCGCCCGCGACGTGATCACACCCGCGGGCAAGGTCGAGCCCGGCACAACGACATAGGGGGCGCGCGTGACGGAATGGAAATCCGCGCTGACCGATACGGCGTACGCGGCGGGCTGGCGGCTGGTCCGCGCCCTGCCGGAGCGCACCGCACGGCGGCTGTTCGACCTCGGCGGTGATCGGGCCGGGCGGCGGGCCAACCGCGCCGCGCATCGGACCGGCGTGCCGAATCAGTTGCGCCGCAATCTCGCCCGGGTGCTGGGCGTCGAACCGCTGGCGGTGCCCGACGATCTGGTGCGGGCGTCGATGCGGTCCTACGCGCGCTACTGGCGCGAGGCGTTCCGGCTGCCGACCATGGACCATGCGGCACTGGCGAATTCGTCGCTGATGCCCGCACCGGTCGGGATCGAGAATCTGGATGTCGCGCTGGCGGCGGGCCGCGGCGCGATCTTCGTGCTGCCGCATTCGGGGAACTGGGATATGGCCGGAGTGTGGCTGGTGCAGCACTACGGCGGCCTGACCACCGTCGCCGAGCGGCTGAAACCGGAATCGCTGTTCGAGCGGTTCGTCGCCTACCGCGAGAGCCTCGGCTTCGAGGTGTTCCCGCTGACCGGCGGCGAGCAGCCGCCGTTTCCCCAACTGGCCGAGCGACTGCGGGAGAATCGAGTCGTGTGCCTGATGGGTGAGCGCGACCTGACCGGTAAGGGGGTGCCGGTGACCATGTTCGGGGAACGGACCTGGATGCCCGCGGGCGCGGCCAAACTCGCGATCGAGACCGGCGCGGCGCTGATGCCGGTGCACGCCTGGTACACCGTCGACGACGCGGGCCGGGAGGGCTGGGGCCTGAAAGTCGAACCGCCGCTGGATGTCTCGGTGGGGGTGGCGGCGGCGACCCAGGAGCTGGCCACCCGGTTCGCGGCCAATATCGCCGAGCATCCGGCCGACTGGCACATGCTGCAACCGCTGTGGGAGTCGGATCTGTCGCAGGCGCGCCGCGACCGGATCGCGGCGGCGCAGGCCGGGCTGGGCGAGCGCGACCCGGCGCGGGACGAGGCGTCATGAAGATCGGCATGGTCTGCCCGTACTCGTTCGACGTGCCGGGCGGGGTGCAGTCCCATGTCGTCGAGCTGGCGCAGGTGCTGACCGAGCGCGGGCACCGGGTGAGCGTGCTGGCCCCGGCCTCCGAGGGCACCGACCTGCCCGACTTCGTGGTGTCGGCGGGCAAGGCGGTGGCGATCCCGTACAACGGGTCGGTGGCGCGGCTGTCGTTCGGCCCGACCGCCTACACCCGGATCCGGCGCTGGATCACCGACAACGACTTCGACGTGCTGCACATCCACGAGCCGAACGCCCCGAGCCTGTCGATGCTGGCGCTGAAGATCGCCGAGGGGCCGATCGTGGCCACCTTCCACACCTCGACCACGAAATCGTTGGTGCTGAGCACGTTTCAGGGGGTGCTGCGGCCGTATCACGAGAAGATCAGCGGCCGCATCGCGGTGTCGGAGCTGGCGCGGCGCTGGCAGGTGGAGGCGCTGGGCGGCGACGCGGTGGAGATCCCGAACGGGGTCGACGTGCCCGCGTTCGCGCACGCGCCGCTGCTGGACGGCTATCCGCGCGCGGGCGGCACGGTGCTGTTCCTGGGCCGCTACGACGAGCCGCGCAAGGGGATGGCGGTGCTGCTGGGCGCGCTGCCGACGCTGGTGCGGCGGCATCCGGACGTGCAGATCCTGATCGTGGGCCGCGGCGACGAGGACCGGCTGCGCCGCGAGGCCGGTGAGCACGCCGGGCACCTGCGGTTCCTGGGGCAGGTGTCGGATGCGGAGAAGGCGTCGGCCATGCGCAGCGCGGACGTGTACTGCGCGCCCAATATCGGCGGCGAAAGCTTCGGCATCGTGCTGGTGGAGGCGATGGCCGCCGGAACCGCCGTGGTGGCAGCGGAATTGGACGCCTTCCGCCGGGTGCTGCGCGACGGCGCCGCGGGAGTGCTGGTGCCCGTGGGTGATTCGGCCCGGCTGGCGGAGGCGCTGACCGGGCTGCTCGCCGATCCAGGCCGCCGCGAGAGCCTGGTGAAGGCCGCGAACCAGGTTGTCGGCGAATACGATTGGCCCGTGGTGGCCGAACAGATTCTGCGGGTGTACGAGACGGTCACCGTCGGCGACACCCGGGTGAGGACCGCCGGATGATCACCTTCTCCGCGACCACCATACTCGTTCTCGCCCTGGTCGCGGCGCTGCTCATCACGGTGGGCGTGTGGGCGTACTCCACGGCCAACCGGCTGGACCGCCTGCACGTGCGCAGCGACCAGGCCCGCCACGCGCTGGAGGCGGCGCTGGCCCGCCGCGCGGTGGTGGCCCGCGCGCTGGCGCTGTCGATCGTCGGACCCGGCGCGGATGCCGCGGTCGCCGAGCAGGCCCGACGCCTGCACACCCTGGCGGACCGGGCCGAGCGCGTCGACTGGGCCGACCGCGAGACCGCCGAAAACCAGCTCGCCACCGCGCTTTCCGCGATCGATATCGCCCTGCTGCCCACCCAGCTGGTCGCCGAACTGGCCGACGCCGAGGCCCGGGTGCTGATCGCCCGCCGCTTCCACAACGACGCCGTCCGCGACACCCTCGCCCTGCGCACCCGCCGCCCCGTGCGCCTGCTGCACCTCGGCGGCACCGCCCCGCTGCCGACCTACTTCGAGATCGCCGAACGCGTAACCCCCGCCGCCACAACGGGTCTGGACGTCGATACCGTCCGAACCTCCGCCCGCGTGATCCTGCTCGACGAGAACGATCGCGTCCTGCTCATGCGCGGCCACGACCCCCGCACCCCCGACATCCCCTTCTGGTTCACCGTCGGCGGCGGCATCGAACCCGGAGAAGCGCTGCGCGAGGCCGCGATCCGCGAACTCTGGGAGGAAACCGGCTGCGCCCTGGACTCTTCCGCCCTGTACGGCCCCATCTGGCGCCGAGTAGCGGTGTTCCCCTTCGACGGCGAACTCATCCGCTCCGAGGAGCTGTTCTTCGTAGCCCGCACCCGCTGTTTCGACCCGAAACCGGCTCAACCGACGGTGTGGGAGAAGCGGTGCGTCACGGACAACAAGTGGTGCGCGCCGAGCGATATCGTCGATCTGGATGGCAAGGGGGAGACGGTGTATCCGTACCATCTAGACCAGTTGCTTTCGGAGGCGGTCGCGGTGATGGCGAACGACACCGAGCCGGAAGTCCGTTCCATCCGCTGATCGAATTGGGGGGCAGGCAGTCTCGATGGGCAGTATCCGAAAACACGGCGCGGTCCCCGCATTGGTCCTGGTCCCCGCGGTAGCCGGTTACCTGGTCACGGGTTGCGCCTCGCCCACACCGGCGGAACCGTTCGTCCCGGTCACGAAACCGGCGACACCCACGACCCGTGCGACGACGCCGCAACCCACGACCACAACGCCGACACCGTCCCCGACCCCCACGACGGCAGACTCCTTCTCGACCGGCGACCGCTCCGAGGACGTCGACTACGCCGCCGTCTGCGCCAATGTCCTCACCGGAGAACGCCTGGCCGACACCGACTGCGACGACGCCGACGAAACCTTCGTCGGCGACGACAACAGCGCCCTCCGCTACGCCACCGCAGGCATCGCCGCCGGAACAGCAACCGCGGCAATGTGGTACTACCTGTCGGCCCGCAACCGAACCGTGGCCCCACCCATCGGCGCCCACGTCTCCAACGGCACCTACGTCACCCCTACCTCGAACTCGCCGGGCAGAAACCCCGTGATCTACCGCACCGGCAGCGTCGACGTTGGCGGCGGGACCGTGACCAGCGGCAGTGTCAGACGTGGCGGGCTCGGATCGGGGGAGCACAGCGGTCGTTCCTGACCGCATTCGGCTCCGGCAGCTGACTTCTTTCGTTATTCCGGGCCTATGGCCTCAGCCCGCTGCGCAGTCTCGGCCAGCGCGGTGGAGACCACGGTCGACAGCAGTGGAAGCAGCTGGTCCCGAGTGGGGCGGATTGCCCAGAACGCACCTTCAGGGGTGTAGCGGTCGAAACGGGTCGGGATCATCAGTGCGCTACCCACGACGGGTACACAGATGTCGTTGCGGGCCAATCGGTCCAGCATTTCGTATCCGGGCAGGCGGTCGATGGATGCGACCATCGTCCAGCGGATCTGGCGGGCCAGTAGTGGGCCGGGGGTGTCACGCTCTCGAAGAGAGTGGAGGACTCGTTCGGCGAGTTGCTTCGGCATGTGAACGATGCCGATGTGGTCGGTTACCAGCAACATGGCGTACCCGCCTCGCTCGGCTACCGGCAGATGGAACTCGCCGCGGTAGTAGTCGACCCAGTCGACGACGGTCTGGAGCTCCTTGTTCACGATCGTTCCCTTCATCCGCACTGTTGTCCTCGGTCGAATACGAGGGTCGCGCAGTGAGGCGTGGCAACGACATAGCACTGTTCGTCATCGCGGTTGACGAGTAGCGTCAACCGGGTGACCTCCGGAGACTCGGTGCGGCGCTCGGATATTGGGCGTGTGGTCGAGGAAGTGCGGGCCGTTGGTAGGCGGGCTGGTTTGCATCCGCACGAGATTGCGGCGCGGATAGGTGAGAAGATTCCAATGGTTTCGGCGTTGGAGGCGCAGCGGTTGGCGCGGGAGTGGTCTCGTCGGGAGTTGTCGCAGCGACTGGATGAGCTTTACGAGTCGGATGGTCTGGCGCCGCCGGGACTGGCGGAAGAGACCTTGTGTCGGTGGGAGCACGGTGATCGCATTCCTTCGGCCGAGCGGATCGACTATCTGTGCCGTCTTTACCGGACGCGGCCCGATCGGTTGGGCTTCGGTGTCGATCATTCGCATCCGATGCGGGGTAGGGATGTCGCCGGTCTCGTCGGATTGTGGCCTTACACCTCACAGGAATCCGAGAAAGATCTGATATCGCGGATCGAATCGGTTGGTCGCGAGCTGACGATGTTCGGCCTCACTCGCAATGCTTATGCGCGTGATGACATCTTGGGAGCATTGCGTGATGCGGCCGCGCGCGGCGTCACCATCTCGATGTTTGTGATGGATCCGTGGTGTGATTCTCGCCGTGACAGATATCGGGTCGAGCCCGCGGAAGCGGCTATGGAGGACCCGAAACGGTATGTGCGCGAATGTCTTCGTCCATTGGCCGGGGCCGCGTCCGCGTTCACCAACTGGCGCATCTGGACCTTCGATTTTCCGATCAGTATGGCGGTCGAGCGTTTCGATGATGTCATCCGCGTCATGTTCTACGTGCCAGGTCGCCGCGGCACCGAATCTCCCATTCTGGCACTGACTCCCGACTTCGAGGCGTACGACTTCTTCTGTGGGCAACTGGAGTGGCTACACGCGCGGGCCGCCGATCCTGAGGGCGAGCCGTGGAAGTCGCGAGGCGTCCACGTTCGCCCTCTGCTGCTGCCGTAATCAGGAATGGGTGAGCCAGTGTTGTAGCGCCCACCAGTGCCGGGTGGTGTCGGCGACGGTGGTGGTGTCGGCGCCGGTCAGGGTGTGGCCGGTGAGTTCGGTGAAGCGCCGGAGCCGGTATTTGACGGTGTTGGTGTGGATGTGGAGAGCGGCGGCGGTGGGTTCGATCCGGCCGCGATGATCGAGGTAGGCCTGTGCGGTCTCGGCGAGATCGCGGTGGAAGGGGTCGCCGGGGTCGAGGCCGCCGAGCAGGTGTGCGGCGAGGAGTGTGCCCAGTTCCGGTTCGGCGTGGGTCGCGGTGAGTAGTGCGAGGTCGGTGAGCCGATGCAGTCCGGTCAGCTCTGCCGCACGGCCCGCCTGTAATGCCCGGCGGGCGAGCCGGTACAGCGAGGCCACCCGGGCGGGAGTGGCCGGGGGAGTGGCGACGAGCAGTGGCGGGTCGTCGTCGAGTCGGGGTAGCCGGGTCACCAGTGCGGCCAGCCGCCCGTCGACCAGCCCGCACAGTCCGGAACCCGGTGCGGTGAGCGCGGTCGCCAGCTGCTGAGCGAGCGTCGGATCGCTGATGTCGCTGACCACGCAGTGGTAGGCGGCCGACGCGGTGAGGGGTGCGCACGACGCGGGCTGCTCGCCGTGCAGAAGCTGTCGCAGCGTTTGGGTTTCGCGCTCGGTGCGCGTGCGCGCCATGCCCAGTTCGGTCTCGCGGTGGGTGTGCACGGTGCGGTGCAGTACCACGGTGGTGATCCGGTCGAGGTGTACGACGGCGTCGAGCACCGCCTGCAGGGGCACCGCCAGCTGCCGTCCCTGGTCGATGATCATCTGGATCAGGCAGGAACGGCTGGCCTGAATCGCGTCGAGCAGCGCCTCCACCGGCACGCCCTGCCGCGCACGCTCCGAGCCCAGGCGCTCGGCCGCGGCCAGGACCTGCGCCCCGGGCGCGCGGTCGGTGGTGACGACACCGTCCACCAGGACCTGGACGTGCCGATGAACTTCCTCCTCGGGCAGCGCGGCCACCGCCGCCGACGCCGCCCGAGAGGCCCGCACCAGGGCTTGGACGATGGTGTTGGCCACGGCCGGGTCGCGGGCATGTTCGATCAGCCGGATCCGGGCGCGGTCGATCTCCGGCTCTGCCATGGCCACTCCCTGTCGGTCACTGTCGATTGTGGACAACCGACAGCCTCACCACTGTCCCGAAGCAGCCTAGATGAACCCCCGTGCCACGTGTTTCAGTTGCTCATCGCTGAAAAGCTGGTGGACAAGGAGTTCCCGATGTCGGAAACAGACAGTGTCCCGCCGACCCGTTCGACCGAGACCGGCGGAATCATATGACCGGCAACGAGATCGTGTCGGAGGGCGTGGTCGGGCAGCGCGCGGCGCTGGCGTCCGGGCGACTGTCCGCGATGGAACTGGTCGACGCGACCCTGGACGCCATCGATCGAGCGTCCGCACTGGGTGCGTTCACCTCGGTGCTGCGGGACTCCGCCCGGCGTGCGGCCGCCGACTGTGACCGGCAGCGGATGTCGGGCGAGCCGGTGGGACCGCTGCACGGGATCCCGGTCGCGGTGAAGGACGAAATCGACGTGGCCGGTGTGACAACGACTTTCGGCACCCGCGCCAACAGCACACCGGCGCGCACCGATGCCGAGGTGGTGCGCCGATTGCGGGCGGCCGGGGCGGTGATCGTGGGGAAGACCGCCATGAACGAGTTCGGGCAGTGGCCCTATACGGAGTCGAGCACCTTCGGTGTCACCCGCAACCCGTGGGATACCTCCCGCTCGGCCGGAGGGTCGAGCGGGGGCTCGGCGGCCGCGGTGGCCGCCGGGTTGGTGCCGGTGGCGTTGGGCGGCGACGGCGGTGGGTCGATCCGCATTCCGGCGGCATGTTGCGGATTGTTCGGGCTGAAACCGCAGCGGGGTCGGGTGTCGGCCGCGCCGCTGGAATCGCTGTGGTGGGCGCTGGGGACGACCGGGCCGCTCACCCGCACCGTGCTCGACAGCGCCCTCGTGTACGACGTCATCCGCGGCGCGGTGCCCGGCGACCGGTTCCGCGCGCCCGAGCCGGAGATGTCGTTCGTGGACGCTGCCCGAAAGACGCCGCGCCCGTTGCGGATCGGGTTCTCCGCGAAGACCACGACTCCGCTGCTGACAGCGCATCCGGAGCAGGTGCGGGCGATGGAGGCGACCGCCGTGCTGCTGGCCGACCTCGGACATCATGTGGACGAGATCGATCCGCACTACCCCAGCTCGATGCCCGCGCTGCTGCCCCAATTCTTCGGTGCGATCCGCGCCGAGGCCGCCGCCGTGGAGCATCCGGAATTGCTGGAACGCCGGACCCGGCAAACGCTCCGGCTGGGACTGTGGGCACGTCGTCCGGTGGTGGAGTGGGCCATCCGGGCCGGAGAGTCGTTGGCGGGCACGGTCAATCGCGTCTTCGCTCGCCACGACCTGCTCCTGACGCCGACCACCGCGATCCGGCCCCCGCACCTCGGGGTCCTGGACGGGAAGGGCAGCGCGGCCGCGATTCTCGCATCGCTCCCGATGGTCACCTACACCGCGATCTGGAACGTCACCGGCAACCCGGCCGCCTCGATCCCCGTCGGCATTGCCGACGACGGACTGCCGCTGGCCGTGCAACTGGTCGGGCCACCGGGCGGCGAGACCGCGATCCTCCCGGTGGCCGCCCAGCTCGAGCAGGCCCGTCCACAACCTCGCGCCGAAGGTCGTTGGTCATGAACACAATTCGCTCGGCGACCAAACCGATCGTCGCGGATACGCCTGGGGCCGACGGTCGGGATCGGTGGCCGCGCAGTCGCTGGGGCCGTCGGTTGCTGGCCGGTCTGGCCTGCGTGTGGGCCCTGATCGTCGTCCTCGCGATGGCGGTCGTGGTGTCGCCCATCGTGCCTACCGACAGGGCCTGGACGGTGTCGCTACTGGTGACCTCGTTCTCGCTGTATCTGGTGATTCCGGCAATCATCGGAGCGGTGCTGGCGCTGCTGATGCGGCGGATGCGGTGGCGCCGGGCGGCCGCGGGTGTGGCGCTGCTCAGCGTCCTGGCATTGGCCGGTGCGGTCGTGCCGTGGGTGAGTGCCGCCGAAGTGGCTGCCGCCAACCAGGTTCCGCTGTCGCTGTCGGCCTACTTCGGCTCCGGTCCCGCGCTGCGACCGCCGACCGCGACCGAGGTGTATGCCACCGTGGACGGTCAGCCGCTGCGACTGGATGTGCGCGAGCCCGACAAGCCCGCGCCGGGTGCGCCCGCGCTGGTCTTCGTGCACGGCGGTTCCTGGACCGGCGGCGGACGCAATCAGGCTCCCGGACAGATCCAGTGGTTCGTCGACCGCGGATACACGGTATTCGACATCGAGTACCGGCTGTCCCCGCCGCCGCGCTGGGATCAGCAGACCTCCGATGTGAAGTGCGCGATCGGCTGGGTCGCCCAGCACGCCGACCGCTATCGCATCGACCCGAACGACATCACCGTCGCCGGTGTCTCCGCGGGCGCGAACCTGTCGCTGCTGGCCGCGTACACCGTCGGAATCGGGAAGTTCCCACCGTCGTGCCCGGTCGCGGAACACCCTGTGCGCGCCGTGATTTCGTTCTACGGCCCGACCGACACCGCCCGCCTGATGGCCGACGGCGGCAGCCCCGCCGTCGCCGGTCCGACGGAGTCCCGCGTGTTCGGCGGCGCCCCGGCCACGGCACCCGGGGCCTACCTCGCCACGTCCCCGCTCACCTACGTCCGGCCCGGTCTGCCCCCGACCCTGCAACTACAGGGCACCACCGACCACGTCGTGCCGCACAACCAGGCCACCATGCTCGACGAGCGGCTCACCGCCGCCGGCGTACCCCATCACACGGTTCTGCTGCCCTTCGCCGAACACGGCTACAACGTCGTCTACGGCAGCTGGCCCAGCCAGATCAGCTACGGGGTCCTCGATCAGTTCCTGACCACCTGGACAAGGGAAAACAATTGCTGCACAAGGAGTCTCCGATGACGGACGAAATGGCCTTCTTCGCAAGAACTCTCGCGGGCACGCCGATGCCGCCTTCCTTCGACACCGTGGAGGAAGAACGTCGGCACCGCAAGGAACGGCTGGCCGCCGCGTTCCGGCTGTTCGGCAAATTCGGTTTCGAGGAAGGCGTGGCGGGGCACATCACCGCCCGCGATCCGGAACGCACCGATCACTTCTGGGTCAACCCGTTCGGCTTGTCGTTCAAGCACATTCGGGTCAGCGACCTGATTCTGGTCAACCATCACGGTGAGGTGGTCGAGGGCGAGCGTCCGGTCAACGAAGCCGCCTTCGTCATCCATTCCCGAGTGCACCAGGCCCGCCCGGACGTCGTCGCCGCCTGCCACACCCACTCCACCTACGGGCGGGCGCTGTCGGCACTCGGCCGCAAGCTGGAGCCGCTCACCCAGGACGCCTGCGCGTTCTACCGGGACCACGGGCTGCTCGACGACTACACCGGCGTGGTCACCGATCTGGAGGAGGGCAAACGCATCGGCGTCGCCCTCGGCGATTACAAGGCGGTGATCCTGCGTAACCACGGACTGCTCACCGTCGGCGACACCGTCGATGCCGCCGCGTGGTGGTACATCACCATGGAACGTTCCTGCCAGGTCCAGCTACTGGCCACCGCGGCCGGGCGGCCGATACCCATCGACCCCGACAGCGCGGCACTGGCCTACCGCCAGGTCGGCAGCAATCTCGCCGGGTGGCTGCAATTCCAGCCTCTGTATCAGCAGATCACCCGCGAACAACCCGACCTGTTCGACTGACACCGGCGCTTTCACGCGGTGAGCTCGAGGACCGCGGCGCTGGGGCTGCGGTCACGGCGTACGACCACCTTGGTCACCCCGAATCCGCGGGCCAGGTCTCCGGCTGCGGCGGTGAGGTGGTCGAGGTACAGGCCCTGGGGGAGGCCCACTCGCAGTGCCGCGCCGCCGGTTTCGGTGGGCCAGACACCCGGATCGAGGGGGGAGGGCAGGACCCGGAGCGGGGGGAGACCCGCGGAGAGGAACGGCTGCACGGCGATGTGCAGTTCGGCCATGGCCACCTGGACGGCGGGGCGGACGGGTGGGGCGAAGCCGTTGAGGAAGGCGGTGCGGGCGGCGTCGCGGCGGGTGCGGGTCCGGGTGGCCAGGGCCAGCACTCCCGCTACGGCGCAGGCGAGGACCACGGCCGCGCCCGCGGTGCCCGCGATGTGTTTGGCGGCGTACAGGACGAACCAGGCCACGACTATGACGACGATCGTCAGGGAGACGGTCCCCGCGGGGACGCGGCGAGGGCGACGGAACAGTCCGAACGGCATGGTCAGCTCGCCGCGAAGTCGATGTGCCGGGTTCGATTGCCTGCCATGACCGCAATCATCCCACCCGGATTACCAGCCGCGCTCGGCCAGCCGGTGCGGCTCCGGGATCTCCTCGACATTGATGCCGACCATGGCCTCGCCCAGGCCGCGCGACACCTTGGCCAGCACGTCCGGGTCGTCGTAGAAGGTGGTGGCCTTGACGATGGCGGCGGCGCGCTCGGCGGGGTTGCCCGACTTGAAGATGCCCGAGCCGACGAACACGCCCTCGGCGCCCAGCTGCATCATCATGGCGGCGTCGGCCGGGGTGGCGATGCCGCCCGCGGTGAACAGCACCACCGGCAGCTTGCCGTTCTCGGCGATCTCGCGGACCAGCTCGTAGGGGGCCTGTAGCTCCTTGGCGGCCACATACAGCTCGTCCTCCGGCAGCGACTGCAACCGGCGGATCTCCTGGCGGATCTTGCGCATGTGGGTGGTGGCATTGGAGACGTCGCCGGTGCCGGCCTCGCCCTTGGAGCGAATCATGGCCGCGCCCTCGGTGATTCGGCGCAGCGCCTCGCCCAGGTTGGTGGCGCCGCACACGAACGGCACCGTGAACTGGAACTTGTCGATGTGGTGCGCGTAGTCGGCGGGGGTCAGCACCTCGGACTCGTCGATGTAGTCGACGCCGAGGCTCTGCAGGATCTGCGCCTCCACGAAGTGGCCGATGCGGGCCTTGGCCATGACCGGGATGGAGACGGCGTTGATGATGCCGTCGATCAGATCCGGGTCGCTCATGCGGGCCACGCCGCCCTGCGCGCGGATATCGGCGGGCACCCGCTCCAGCGCCATGACGGCGACCGCGCCGGCATCCTCGGCGATCTTGGCCTGCTCGGCGGTGACGACGTCCATGATCACACCACCCTTGAGCATCTCGGCCATGCCGCGCTTCACGCGAGCGGTGCCGGTCGTCGGGGTGGTTTCGGGCGTAGTCACGAGCAAACTCCTGCGGATCGGATGAATCGGGCCGTTCGTCATCGAACGACCCGATTCTAGGCGTCCGGATCAGGCCACTTGATAGCCAGTCGAGGGGCACTGGCCTGCTTCGGGGAGGAATGCTGGCAGTCGGCCCGCCATTGCCCGAACTGGCCGATGGGTGCGAGCAATCTCGCCGCTATGAGGTCCCGGCCAAAAGCATGCCGGGATCGACGAGACGAAGGCCGTGCCGGGATCGACTGGACGAAGGCCGTGCCGGGATCGACTAGGTGAAGGCCGTGTCGGGAGCGACGAGGTCAAGGCATCGTCAGAGCGGGTCGATCACGAAGATCTGGGCCCAGTAGGTCGCGGCCTGCTCGCCCAGGTAGGGCAGGAGAAAGTCGTGCAGCAGATACGACATCGGGATCGTCATCGGTTACCTCACCTCCATGCGTCGGGTTTCACCCCGGGGGGCGAGTGATAAACCCGGATTCGACGATATCTGATCATGAGTCATGTCACATCCGGTTCGGGCGAAGCGCGCGGGCGGGGTCGAAACCCGATGGCGGTCAAGGTATTTCCCGGGAGCGGGCGTGATTGCCGCGGACCGGCCGGGCGATCGCCTAGGGTTTGTGAGCATGACTGATGACAGCCTGCGCTCGGTGCGGATCGAGCGGACCGAGTCGCAGCGGTACCGGGCACGCAATCCGCGGGGCGGGGAGATCGCCTTCGGCTCCGGTGACGACGCCGATTTCACCCCGGTGGAACTGCTGCTGGCGGCGCTGGGCGGGTGCACCGCCATCGATGTGGACATCGCGACCACCCGGCACGCCGAGCCGACCGAATTCACCGTCGCGGTCTCGGGCAACAAGATCGCCGACGAGCTCGGCAGCCGCCTGATCGACCTGGAGGTCCGCTTCGCGGTCACCTTCCCGGAGGGCGCGGAGGGCGACAAGGCACGCGCCATCCTGCCCCGCGCGGCCAAGGCTTCTCACGACAAGCTCTGCACCGTGAGCCGGACCATCGAGATCGGCACGCCGGTGCGATCGACCGTCGAATCCGACTAGTTGCCGAATGGTTGGCGCAGCGGAAGGCCCGCCGCCCGGTAGATCGCATCGATCACGGTCATATTCGCCACCGCCTGCTCGGCCGGGGTGAGCACCGGCTCCCCACGCAGGACGGCCGCGGCGAAGGCGTCGAGCTGGTAGGCGTAGGACGGTCGGCGCGAAAACCGTTCCACCCGGGTGCCTTCCGGGGTGCGGACGCGGACGCGGTGGAATGCCTGCGGGACAATCGGATTGAGCACCCGCACCTCGCCGCGATCGCCGATCACCCGCGCGGACATCCGGAATATGTCCGACGACCACATCGAGCAGCGCACCCGGCCGGTGGCGCCGCCCGGGAAGCGCAGCTCGGCGGTCATCGCCCGATCGGTCCGCGGGCCGCGCAGCTTCGCCTGCGCGGCAACGACTTCGGGCTCCTCGCCGGAGAAGGTGCGCACGATGTGGACCGCGTAGCAGCCCGCGTCCATCGTCGCGCCGCCGGCCAGCTCGTAGTCGTAGCGGATATCGTCGAACTTGGGCAGCGGGAAGGACAGTGCCGCCTCGACGTACGAGAGCGTGCCCAATTCCCCTGCGGCGATGATCTGTTCGACCCGCCGCGCCAGCGGATGGTAGCGGTAGTGGAACGCCTCCATCACCACCCGGTCCGATTTCGCGGCCAGGTCGGCGATCTCGCGGGCCTCGTCGGCATTCGCGGTGAACGGTTTCTCGCACAGCACATGCTTGCCCGCGTCCAGCGCCGCCCGAATCCACCGGCCGTGCAGCCCGTTGGGCAGCGGAATGTACACCGCGTCGACCGCCGGATCGGCGAGCAGCGCCTCGTAGCTGTCGTGCACCGTCGCAATGCCGTGCTTGCTCGCGAACTTCCGCGCCCGCTCCCCGTCCCGCGCCGCCACCGCCGCGACGGTGACCTCGGGATGGTCCCGGGCCGGGCGGACGAGGGCCGCCGGTGCGATACGCGCCGCGCCGAGAATTCCCATCCGAACTGGAGCGACTCCATTCATGCGCGCCACAATACGCCTAGTGTGGTCTCGTGGACTTCACCGAGATCGTGGTCGAAACCGATCGCGGGTCCTTTCCCGCGCTGACCGCCGGTACCGGCCCGATTGTGGTGTGCTGGCACGGATTTCCCGATCACCCGGCCACCTTCGGCCCGGTGGCCGAGCATCTGGTGGCCGCCGGTCGGCGGGTGATCGCCCCGTATCTGCGCGGCCACCACCCGGCCACCGCCGACGCGCTGCGCTACGCCGACGGCATCAGCTTCGCCGCCGATGCCGCCGCCGTGGCCCGCGCCCTGGACCCCGCGGGCGTGGACATGATCGGCCACGATCTCGGCGCGGGCATGGTCGCCCGAGTCGCCGCGGCCTGGCCGGAGACGCTGCGCCGCGGCGTCACGATGGCGGTGCCGCCCCCGGCCGTCCTGCGGCCGCTGTTCGCCGATCCCGCTCAGTCGCAACGGTTCTTCTACATCTGGCTGTTCCAGGTGCACGGCCTCGCGGAGACGATACTGGGCGCGAACCGCGATCTCGTCGACTACCTGTGGGCGACCTGGTCGCCGGGGCTGGACCCGGGCGAACACCGGGAGCGAGTACACGCGCTCTACGGCGATCCGGCGCTGCTGGCCAACGCCTTACGGACCTACCGCTCGATCTTCGACACCACCCTGCACGATCCCGAACTGACCCCGCTGGCCGTGAAAACCGAAGCGCCCGCACAGGTTCCGCTGCTGGCCCTGCACGGGGCCGATGACGGTGTCATACCTGCCTCCGCCTATGACGACGCCGCGGCCGGGCTGGCCGCGGGCTCGCGGGTGGAGATCGTCGCCGACGCCGGGCATTTCCTGCATCTGGAGCGGCCCGCGGAGATCGCCCGGCTGGCGCTGGCGTGGTTCGCGGGCGGCGACAACGATCGCGCGCCCGGACGATAGCCCCTACCAGCGGCCCGGATTCCATTCCGTCCGAAAGGGTTTCGGGGCGTCGCGCTGGCTACCATCGAAGTGTAGTAACCGGTTCGTACGACCTGGCCGATCGATACCCCTGCACGCCTCCTCCCGAGCGAGGTCCCCATGAACCGTCGTCTGCCCGTGGTCATCGCCTGCCTGATCCTCTCGCTGGGACCCGGGTCCGCCGTTGTCGCGGCACCCGCCTCCGGCACGCCGATCGCCCTCGGCCACACCGCCGACCCGCCCTACTGTTACGAGGAACCCTCCCAACCGCAGGCCGATATCAGCGATCTCGCCGCGAACTTCAGTGCCTCGAATTGGATGCCGACCCTGCAGGGTATGTATCAGCGGCGCTGGCCCAGCGGCCAGCAGCTGGCCATCGCGCAGGCGCAGGACCCGAATTGGAATCAATTCGTGGACACCAGCAGTTTCGACGCCTTCGCCGAGTCGATGATGGTCGCCATGCACGAGGAAACGCACATGTGGGACCTCGACGCGTCCCGCACCCAATGGGACACCTACACCGCCGCATGGATCAATGCCACCCAGCAGATCACGAATATCCCGCTGCACGACGGGTTTCCGCGCAGCGAGATCCTGCCGCTGATCGATGACGACTACAGCTCCGATATGGACAATATCTATCTGCGCGACCAGCAGCAGGGCGGCTACCACCTGCAGGGCGTGACCGCGGAACTGAACGCGGGCCTAATCGGCCTGCCCGCGGTGACCGTGCTACAGGAGTTCGTCAAGGGCATCGGGGCCAGCAATGCCCGCGATATCGCGGCGACCAACCTCCGGTATCTGCTGCTGTATCTGCGCGTGGCCAAGGCCCAGCATCCCGACTACTGGGCGCAGATTAAGAACGAGCCGACACTGCGTCAATTCGTGCTGATCGAATTCCTGCGTACCGCCTACTGGTTGGACAAATCCGCGCCCTACAGCCAGCTCGGCAGCCCGAACGCGGACAAGATCACCGAGAAGAACTACTCGCCCGAGAACATTGCCATCGTCGAGGAGTTCACCGGGCAGAAGGTACGGGTGGACTCGCAGCGCAACTGCACGGCCTGACGAGAGTCAGCGCACCGGTTTGTGGAAGATGAGGAAATCGCACGGGGTGGCCAGCAGCGGCACCAGGTGCGGGTAGTCCTCCTCCAACTCGCCCTTGCGCTCGAGGACATACCCGAGCCGCAGATACCAGCCGCGCAGGAACTCCTTCACCGGATGCGCCCAGCCGCGCGGCACCAGGAGCTCCAGCTGCACCGTCCGCGCACCCTGCTCGACACAGTGCCGCTCGGCGAAATCGACCAGGGCCCGGCCGATTCCGGTGCCGCGCTGCTCGGGCGCGCACACCAGCATGCCGAATTCGCCGATGCCGTCGGCCAACTGCTGTATGCGGGCGGCGCCGATGATCCGGTCGTCATCGTCGCGGGCGACGGCGACGGTACCGGCCGCGATCATGCCCGCCAGCTCGGATGTCGTTGTGCGGCTGGCGCCGTCGCGCCACAGGCCCTCCTCGGCCACCTCGTACACCCGGTTCACCAGGTCGGTCAGCTCCGCGACCAGCGCGGTATCACCCGCCGCCGCCGGCGGCAGCATCTCGATGGACACCATCGACACTCCTTCTCCGATCGTGATGCTTCTCGCATCCCACCCCGCGCCCATGATCACATCCATGTATACCCGTGGCACATGCGGTGGTGCGTGGGATGCATTTCCCGCGGCAACGAGTTGTTCGTACCGTGAGGGTGACACCCCTACCGACCAGCCCCGCAGTGAGGATTGCCATGCCCAATCGCTACCCCGAGATCGCCTTCGGCCCGGCCGCGCGGGAACGGCAGCGGCGCGCGGGCAGCTACCGGGACTACGGCGCCCGGCTGGAGACCGGCGGCGGGGACGATCGCGATCCGGTGCTCGACACCCGGCGCGCGGCGTTCGTGCGGGAGTCCGACTCCTTCTTCCTGGCGACCGTCACTCCCGGCGGGTGGCCCTACATCCAGCATCGGGGCGGCCCGCAGGGCTTTGTGCACGTCCTGGATTCGGGCACCCTCGGATTCGCCGATTTCTCCGGCAATCAGCAGTACGTCACCGCGGGCAATCTCGAGGCCGACGACCGGGTGGCCCTGTTCTTCGTGAATTATCCGCTGCGGCAACGGCTCAAGCTGTTCGGCCGGGCGCGGACGGTGGAGCGCGACCAGGACCCGGACCTGCTCGCGCGGCTGCTGACCGTCGGCACGTCCACCATCCGCGGCGCCGTCGAACGCTCCATCGTCATCACCGTCGAGGGCTACGACTGGAATTGCAGCCGCCACATTCACCCGCGCTACGACAAGAAGCGCCTCGACGAGGCCCTCGCCCTCGAACGCGCCGACGCCGCCCGCCTCACCGAGACCATCGAGGTCCTGCGCGCCGAAAACGAGGCGCTGCGCGCACAATTGGCCGCGGCCACCGAAAATCGCGTGACGACCTGACCCGGCCCGGCTATTCTCGCCACACGCGGCGCCGACGAGCGTGACGACCTCCGAGCCGCGTCGGCCGGTCACCGGACACGACCGCATGAGGCGGCAGATCCTGCTGCGAAGGTGTGGTGGCACCGCGACCGACCCGATCGCCCGCACCTCCTCGGGGAACGACTCCAGGAGGTGAGAAGGCGTTGCGCACACTGTGTTCCGACCTACCCGCGGCGACCGGCAGGGTCGCCCTCGAAGGCTGGATTCATCGGCGGCGCAGGCTCGCGGCCGTCACGTTCGTCGTGCTGCGCGACCGATCCGGTCTGGCGCAAGCCGTGGTGACCGATCCGGTTGCCCGCGACCAGGTCTCGGAACTGCCGGAAGAAACCGCGGTCCGTATCACGGGAATCGCGACCGCCAATGCGAAGGCGCCGGGTGGGGTGGAACTCACCGAGCCCGCGATCGAACCGCTCGGCGCACCGGCGCAGCCCCCGCCGGTGGAGCTGTGGCGGCCGACCCTGGCCGCCGGACTGCCGACACTGCTCGACCACGCCGCCGTGACCTGGCGGCATCCCGCCCGGCAGGCCGTGTGGCGGCTCGCCGCGGCCTCGCTGGCTGGGTTCCGCTCGCATCTCGACGGTGCGGGATTCACCGAGATCGCGACGCCGAAGATCGTCGGCGGGTCCACCGAATCGGGTGCGACCGTGTTCGCGCTGGACTACTTCGGCGATACCGCCTATCTCGCGCAGTCGCCGCAGCTGTACAAGCAGATGCTCACCGGGGTGTTCGAGCGAGTGTACGAGGTGGGTCCGGTGTTCCGCGCCGAACCGCACGACACCGCACGCCATCTCGCGCAGTACACCTCCCTCGACGCCGAACTCGGATTCATCGCCGACCATCGCGACGTGCTGGGCGTGCTGCGGGACACGCTCGCCGCCATGCTCGACCGCATCCGCGAAAGCTGCGGTGCGGCACTGGAATTGCTCGATATCGCGCTGCCCGTCGTGCCCGAGCGGATACCGGTGGTGCATTTCCGCCGCGCCCTCGAACTCGTCGGCGCCGCACCGGAGGAACCCGATCTCGCCCCCGAACACGAACGTGCCCTGGGCCGCTGGGCCGAGGCCACGTTCGGCTCGGAATTCCTTGCGGTGGAGGGGTATCCGTCCGCCAAGCGGCCCTTCTACACCCATCCGCAGCCCGGCGACCCACGCTGGACCAACTCCTTCGACCTGCTGTTCCGCGGCCTGGAACTGGTCACCGGCGGGCAGCGCCTGCACCGGCATGCCGACTACCTGGCGGCGCTCACCGCGCGCGAGGACGATCCGGCCGACTACGGGCCGTATCTCGCGGCGATGGCGCACGGGATGCCGCCGCACGGCGGATTCGCCATCGGGCTGGAGCGCTGGGTGGCCCGACTGCTCGGGGCCGACAACATTCGCTGCGCGGCGCTGTTCCCGCGGGATGTGCACCGGTTGCGGCCGTAGCGGCCCTCGGACGCTAGGTTGGACGATCGGCTGTTCAACGGAGGTGTGATGACCGATCTCGATCTCGCGGCGATCCGCTCCTTCGTCGCCACCGTCGACGAGGGGCAGTTCAGCCACGCGGCCGTCGTGCTGGGCCTCACCCAGCAGGCGGTGTCCAAGCGCATCGCCAAACTGGAGAACCAGCTCGGGGTGTCGCTGTTTCATCGGGTGCCGACCGGGGTGATCGTCACCCCGGCCGGGCGGCGGCTGCTGCCGCACGCGCGGTCGCTGCTCGCGCTGGCCGACGAGGCGATCACAACCGTGCGGGACGAGCCGCGCCCGCTGCAGGTGGCCTCGCAGGGGGCGCGGCAGGCGGAGACGCAGTCGATGCGGTTCTATCTGCAACGCCACCCCGACCGCGATGTCGAGCTGGTCATGTCGAACCTCTCGGTCACCGCGCGGGATTCGCTGGCGAGCGGCCGCGTCGATGCCGCCCTCGCCCGCGCGCACGGCGGCCCGCAGGCCATGCCCGCCGAAACCGACGCGGCCGCAGCATATCTGGAGCCGCTGCACATATTCGTCGGCAGGGACCATCCGCTGGCCGCGCACACCGTCGTCCGGCTGGCCGAGCTGACCGCCTACCCGGCGTGGGTGCCCGGCGCGTGCGTCCCCTCCGAATGGGCCGACTACTACCGCTGCCTGAGCGAATTCAGCGGTATCACAGTCGAAACCGGCGATCGACCGGACCCGATGGAAAACATTATGGAGACCCTCGTCGCCTCCCGCAGCTACTACACCTTCAGCGGCGAAGGCTATCTCGCCCCCTGGCACCCCCATATCCGCCGCATCCCCGTCGTCGACCCCACCCCCGCCTACCCCCACGCCCTCCTCTGGTCCACCGCCAACCCCCACCCCGGCCTCCCACATCTCATCGATTACGTTCGCGCCCACTACAATCGGGATATCGCCGTCGACCACTGGTTCCCGGACGTCGACCGCCCCTTGTTCGGCTGCTGACCGTTACCCGAGGTCATCCGGCGGGGGCGGACCGAGGACCCGGGTCAGGTGGTGGTCCATGAGGGCGCGGGCCTGCTCGGATGTGGTTTGGCCGCAGGCGATTTCGATGGCCAGGCCGTTGGCCAGGGACCAGACGATGTGTGCCTCGTGCTCGGCATCGGTGGCGGAGCGGGCGGGGTGGGCATCGCGGACGACCTGCGCGGTCAGTGTCCGCAGTATGCGATCGTCGGCGAACAGCAGTTCGGAGATCGCCGGATCGTCCAGGGCGCGACCGAGATAGGCGACGGAGACGCGGACCGCCTGGCGGGTGTCGGGGTCGTCGCCGAACAGTTCGTCGAGGGCCGCGTACAGAATGTCCCTGCCGCGCACCGTCTTTCGGGATGCCAGGCGTTGCTCGATGCGCTGATCCATGCGTTGCGACGCCAGGTGCAGGCCGTAGCGCAGCATGTCGTCCTTGGTATCGAAATAATGCTGCACCCGGCCCATGGAGATCCCGGCCTCGGCGGCGACCTCGCGCAGGCTCACCGACTCCAGCCCGGAGCGGGCGGCGAGCCGCCAGACCGCCGCGGCGATATCGGCCTTCTGCCGCTCCTGCTGGGCGATGTCGACTGTCCGAGCCATCCGCCGAGCGTAACCCGGCAATGCGGGCGCATTGACAATCGACCCCGCCGGTTTTTACGATGCGAGCGCATTGTCAATTCGTTCGGGGAGGGGTGGGCGTGGCGCCGGTGTTCGGGTTGTTCCTGCTCGCTCCGTTCGTGGGGGAGTTCCTGCTCGGCAATATCACGATCGCGGCGCTGCCGCTCGGTATCCTGCTCGCGCCGCTGTACGGGTGCGGGGCGATTCTGGTGCGGGAATCGGGTCGGCGCAGCGGCGGTGGGTGGCCGACCATGCTGCTGCTCGCGGCCGCGTACGCGTTGATCGAGGAGGGGCCGGTCGACCAATTGCTGTGGAACAGTGCGTATGCGGGCCAGGATCAGGTGCACACCGCGTCCTACGTCCCGGTGCTCGGCACCAGCGTGGCGTTGATCCAGTCGGTGCTGGCGCTGCACACGGTGTGGAGCATCGCGGTGCCGATCGCGCTGGTGGAGACGCTGACGCCCGCCCGGCGGACCACCCCGTGGCTGGGCCGCACGGGACTGATCGCGGTCGCGGTCGGGTACGTGGCGGGTGCGGTGTTCGTCTGGTACGGCAACTACACCGAGGAGCACTTCGTCGCGCCGCCGCTGCGACTCGTCCAGGTCGGCGTGGTCATAGCCGGACTTGTCGTGGCGGCCTTCGCCATTCGCGCGCATCGACTGCCGCGGCTGGCCGGGAAGGCCCCGGGTCCGGGGGTCGTCGGGGCGGCCTCGCTGGTCGCCACCAGCGCCTACTGGGGGCCGTCGGTGCTGGTCACGGCCGCCTGGTACGAGTGGGTCGGGGTGATCGTGTGGTTGCTGGTCGCGGGCGGCGGGGCGATCGTGGTGTCGCGCTGGTCCCGCCGCGAGGGGTGGGACCAGCGGCACCGATTCGCCCTGGCGGCCGGTGCGGTGCTGACCTACGTGTGGGCCGCCTTCCCGCTGCGGCCGGAGCAACCCGGGGATCCGACCGTCGACCTGATCGGCAATGCGGTGTTCGGCGCGGTGGGAATCGTGCTGCTGGTGTCGGCCGCCCGGGCTGCGCGCCGGGATGACGAGCTGGGCTGCCGCCGACGTGGTCAGGTGCGCTAGGCGTTTCGCACCGCCGGGCGATCCGGATGATCCCAAGCGACGAGCACATCGGGGTCCTCGGCCTGGTCTCGGCCGTGCCGCAGGAGGGCATCGATGACGAAGGGTTCCTCGCCCGCTCGCCGTAATGCGCCCTCCGACAGATGCAGTTCGACGGTGAGGTCGAAGTCGAGCCCGCGGCCCAGGAGCATGGGACCGGCCACGATCACCACCGTGTCGGCGACGGCGGAACGCCGTGTGGCGCGGGCGGATCGGTCGGCGCGCTCGTCCCACAGGGCGGGCAGCCAGCGGCCGTGCTCGCGCAAGCCCTGGAGCACTTCGCGTTTCACCGCCGCGTAGTCGAACCAGGCGGTGCGATAGGACATTTCGTCGCGACCGAACTCCAGCCGCAGCGATGCGGGCCGCACATAGTCGTGCAGCGACACCACCTCGCAGGGGCGGCCCAAGGCGCGCACCCGGTCGGCCACCGCACGGGCGAAGGCGACCGGATCGGCCGCGTCCGCGCCGTCGACCGCCGCCACGGCCCGCCCGCGCAACCCGCGCACCCGCTCGGCGATGGTTTCGGTGAGCGTCGCGGCGGAAACGGGCGTGAATGCAGGCACCCGACCATCATCTACTAGCCTGAGCTGGACGATTGCAGGAAGGACGGTTCATGGCGACCATCGAAGAGGCCCTCGAGATCGAACGGCTCGAGCGGGACATCTTCCGCGGCGCGTCCACCAAGACCCAGCTGCCGCGCACGTTCGGCGGTCAGGTCGCCGGGCAGGCGCTGGTGTCGGCGGTGCGGACCGTGGAGCCGCGGTTTCAGGTGCACTCCCTGCACGGGTACTTCCTGCGGTCGGGCAATCCGTCGCAGCCGACCGTCTACCTGGTCGAGCGCATTCGCGACGGCCGCTCCTTCTGCACCCGCCGGGTCACCGGAGTGCAGGACGGGCAGGCCATCTTCACCATGTCGGCCTCCTTCCACATCGGCGACATCGGCCCCGAACACCAGGACCGGATGCCGAATGTGCCGCCGCCGTATGATCTTCCGGACGCCGCCACCACCCTCAGCCCCGAACGGCTGTGGGCCATGCGGGAATGGGAGCACTGGGACATCCGTACCATTCCGCAGGATCAGGTGGCCCGCCTCGAGGGCCTGGCCTCCCAGCAGCAGGTCTGGTTCCGCTACCGGCACCCGCTGCCCGACGACCCGCTGTTCCACGTCTGCACCCTCGCCTACATGAGCGATATGACCCTGCTCGGCTCGTCCAAGGTCACCCACCCCGACGACCACACCCAGAACGCCTCCCTCGACCACGCCATGTGGTTCCTGCGCCCCTTCCGCGCCGACGAATGGCTGCTCTACGACCAGAATTCGCCATCGGCAGGCTTCGGCCGGGCCCTCACCGGCGGCCGAATCTTCAACGAGCGGGGCGAAATGGTGGCGTCGGTCATGCAGGAAGGACTGGCCCGCACCTTACGAGACACGCCGTAATCCTTCAGGCGTCGGCCGGGTGTAGCGCGCCAGGGTGAACGCGCGGAAGCGTTGCCGGTTTCGCGAGCTTGGGGCCGGTAATGTCGCGTCGGTGAGCGAGTGGTTGCGCCGGAAGTTCCACCGGGTCGGCCGATTCGACCGGGCCCTCACCGCATCGGTGGCTCGGCTGCCCGCGTCGGGGATCGATCGCGGCATGCGGGGGGTGACGCGGTCCGCCGATCACGGCGGGCTGTGGTTGGCGGTGGCCGCGGTGCTCGCGAGCCGGGAGGGCGCGCCCCGGCGGGCCGCCGCGCGCGGGATCGTGGCGCTGGGCGCGGCCAGTTTCGTCGCCAATGTGGTGCTGAAGTCGCTCGTCGCGCGCCGCCGCCCGGCCGCGGAACTGCTTCCGCCGCAGCGTCGATTGATGCGGCGACCGACCTCCTCGTCGTTCCCGTCCGGGCACAGCGCCTCGGCGATCGCCTTCACCGCGGCGGTAGCGCTGGAAAGCCCGCGCGCCGCCCTGGCGGTCCTCCCACTCGCCGCAACCGTCGCCTATTCACGCGTACACACCGGAGTGCACTGGGGCTCAGACGTTCTCGCCGGTGCCGCGGTCGGCGCGGGGGTGGCCTATGTAATACGCCGGTGGCCGGTGCCGTCCATTCCCGCCTGGAGCTGAACCTGTCGGCAGCGGCCCTACTCGTGATCCCGGCGTGCTTTTGGCCGGGATCTCCCGCAGCAGAGTGGATTCCGACCAAAAGCAGGCCGGAATCGCGAGGGGTAGGTCGGAATGGCGAGGGGTAGGCCGGAATCGCGAGGGGCAGGCCGGAATCGCGAGGGGCAGGCCGGAATCGCGAGGGGCAGGCCGGAATCGCGAGGGGCAGGCCGGAATCATGAGGGGCAGGCCGGAATGACGAGGAGCTTTTCAGCGGTTAGGGGCGGTGTGGTTTGGTTCCCGGTTCCTGGGCGGGTTCGGACTGGGGGCTGGCCGGGACCGTGGGTGGGGGGAGTTGGTCGGTGGCGTCGGCGCGGGTGACTTCCTGGTCGACGCCCGGGAATTGGACGGGGCGGGTGCTCGGCGGCTGGTCCAGGCGTAGGGCGGAGGTGAGGTCGCCGAAGGTGTGGCGGCGCCAGTCGGAGATATTGGGTTCGCGGACGCCGGTGAACCATTCGAGCAGGCGCAGGCAGGAGGTGTGGTCGAAGCGCTCGGTGGCGACCCAGCCGCCCGCGGTCCAGGGGGAGACGATGATGCACGGCACCCGGTAGCCGCCGCCGATCGGCGCGCCCTTGACGAATTCGTGCGGCTCGCCGTCCGGCGGCAGCGGCGGGACCACATGGTCGAACAGGCCGTCGTTCTCGTCGTAGGTGACGAGGAAGACCGTCTTGGCCCACAGGTCCGGATTCGACGCGACCGCATTGATCCGATCGGCGATGAACAGCGCGCCGTCGGCGGGCCGGTAGTCGGGGTGCTCACAGGTCTTGGCGCTGGGCATGGTCCACGACACCGTGGGGAGTGTGCCTGCGCGCGCATCGTTTTCGAACTGGCCGATCGGGGACAGGGCGATGCCCCGGGTGTAGAGGCCGGAATCGTGCGGCGCCTGCCGGTACTGCCTGAACTGTTCCATCACGTTCAGGCCGTAGTCGTCGATCTCGTTGTAGATCTTCCAGTCCACCCCGGCCCTGTCCAGCCGCTCCGGGTAGGTGGTCCAGGTGTAGCCGCCCGGCGGGGCGGTATTGCGGATGATGGGGCCGCCGTGCTTACCCTCCGGATCGATGGTGCCGGTCATCCACATCATGCGGTTCGGCCAGGTGGGTCCGAGCACCGAGCAGTGGTAGGCGTCGCACACGGTGAAGGCGTCGGCGAGGGCGAAGTGGAACGGGATGTCGGCCCGCTCGTAGTAGCCCATCACGTACGGGCCGTTCTCGCCGTCCGCCTTGCGATGCGCGGGCAGCCAGCGGTCCATCTTCCCGCCGTTGAGCGCCTCGTGCTGCACCGACCAGGCGTGCGAGGTGGAGGGGATGCGCTGCACGCTGTTCTGATAGGTGTCCAGGTGGAACGGCAGCGTGTAGCCGTCGGGGTTGGCGGAGTCGGGCTGCCGGAACACCGGCGAGCCGTCGGGCAGCCGCACCGCGTCCGGATCGCCGAAGCCGCGCACCCCCGGCATGGTGCCGAAATAGTGGTCGAACGAGCGATTTTCCTGCATCAGCAGCACGATGTGCTCGATCGGCTGCGGCGCAACGGGTTCGGCGAGCACCCGCCGCACATTCGGCGGCATGGCCGCGATCGCCGCCGCCAGCGCCGCCCCGCCCAAGAGCCGCCGCCGCGTGAGACCGTTTCCGGGGGCGCGTGATTCGCTCATCGACCTTCCCTTTCGCCCGACACGTACCTTTCTCCGTTGAACCGGCGACGCTACGGCGCAATCGTGAACGGTTCGTTTCCAGACGGTGGCGTTCGGAGGTGGTTGGCGGATACAGCGCCCGACCGGTCCGGCAATGTGTCCGGACACATGGGAAAATGGTTGTGCAGCAGCCTAATTCGCGCGTCGGGAATTTCGCTCACTCAGTCGGGACAATGCCGCACCGATTAGGGGTACGGCATTGTCGCTCCGGCGTCAGGCCGCTTGAACTCGCAAGTGGCACACCACCGTATCGGGCAGCCGCCGCAGTTGACGTTCCAACTCGTCGCTGCGGTGGCTGGGCAGGACGCGGTCCCAGCCGGTGGGCGGGTCGACCTCGGCGATGAGCACCACCTTGCGGCGGCCGTCGAAGTTGTCGCGGACGAAGCGGGCCACGGGACCGCCGACCGTGCAGTCGCCCGCGTCGATCATTTCCAGCGGGACCTCGGGATGCCAGGCGGCCCATGCCTTGGTGAACAGCGTGGTGTTCTCGCCGGGCAGGCAGACGTGCACCGCGACCACGTCGTGGCCCAGCGACAGCGCCGCCGACAGCGCCTCGCGGCTCAGCTCGGACACCTCCGACACCGGCACCACGATCACCGTGCCGGTGGCCTGCGGCTGCGCGGGCACGCAGCCGATGCCGCGGCGAGTGTCGATGCGGCCGTAGGTCCGGCGGACGCGCTCCATGGCGAGCACCAGCAGCGGCAGCACCAGCACGATCAGCCACGCGCCCGCGGTGAACTTCATCGCCGTCGTCACCACCGCCGCCCCGAAGGTCAGTACCGCGCCGAAACCGTTGAGCGCCAACCGCCAGCCGCCCACCCCGGCGAGCAGCCAATGCCGCACCATGCCCACCTGGGCGATGGTGAACCCGACGAACACGCCGATCGCGAACAGCGGCACCAGCGCGTTCATATTGCCGCCGGACGCCACCAGCAGCACCGCCGCGCACACGCCCAGCGCCAGCACGCCGTAGCGATACACCTGGCGCGGGGTGGCGACGGCGAACCGGTGCGGCAGGCAGTTGTCGTCGGCAAGGATCTTGGTCAGCGTCGGCAGGCCGCCGTAGGAGGTGTTGGCGGCCAGCGCCAGCAGCGCCACCGTCGCGAATTGCACCACGTAGTAGGCGATTCCGTGCCCCAGCGCGGCCTCGGTCAGCTGCGACAGCACGGTGGTGCCGTCGATCGGGTGCACGGAGAACTTGCCGATCAGCGTGGCCAGGCCGATGAGCATGATGCCCAGCAGCACGCCCAGCGCCACCTCCGCCCGCTGCGCGCGCCGCACCTTCGGCCGCTCGAAGCTGGGCACCGCGTTCGCGATCGCCTCCACACCGGTCAGCGCCGCGCAACCACTGGAGAACGCCTTGAGCAGCAACAGGATTCCGATGGTGCGGGACTCGGTGGCCACGGCGGCACCGGTTTCCACGACCTCCGGCGCCGACCGCAGCAGCCCGGCCACGATCACCACCAGGATGCCCGCCACGAACACCACGGTCGGCGCCATGAACGCCCGCGCGCTCTCTCGGATACCGGCCAGATTCAGCGCGGTGATACCGACCAGCACCACCAGGCAGATCCACATGGTGTACGGCAGCAGCGCCGGGAACGCCGAGGTCAGCGCCGCCACACCGGCCGCGATCGACACCGCGACATTGAGCACGTAATCCACGATCAGCGAGGCCGCCGCCACCAGGCTGGTCCGCCGCCCCAGATGCTTCTTCGCCACCGCGTACGCGCCGCCGCCGTCCGGGAACGCCGCGATCACCTGCCGATAGGAGGCGATCAGCACCGCCAGCAGCACCACGATGGCCAGCGTCACCGGCAGCGTCAGCCCGAGTCCCGCGCTGCCCGCGGCCGCCAGCACCAGCACGATCGCCTCGGGCCCGTAGGCGACCGAGGCCATGGCATCCAGCGACAGACCGGCCAGGCCGGTGGAGACGGTCAGACCCCGGTGAGCTGACGGGGGTTCCTCCGGCCCGCCGGTCGCGGGCTCGATTTCTGGCAGAACGTCGGTCACTTGCGCGAGTGTTCCGCACGTTCACCCCGCTGAATCCTCTCCTTGCGAACTCTTGACGCCCGGGTGACCAGAACAACAGCGCGCACCGGGCCGGGGGAGGACGCGGCGGCCCCGCTCTTTATGCTCGTTGCGTGAGACCGACGATTGGTGTGCTGGCACTGCAGGGCGATGTGCGCGAGCACTTCTCCGCCCTGCGCGAATGCGGCGCCGACCCGGTGAGCGTGCGCCGCGAATCCGAGCTGGCGGCCGTGGACGGGTTGGTGCTGCCGGGTGGGGAATCGACCGCGATCAGCAAGTTGCTGGAGGTGTTCGGGCTGCTCGAGCCGCTGCGGCAGCGGCTGCGCGACGGCCTGCCCGCCTTCGGTTCCTGCGCCGGAATGATCCTGCTGGCCCGCGAGGTGCTCGACACCCGCCCGGACGCGCAGTCGCTGTCCGGCATCGATATGACGGTGCGCCGCAATGCCTTCGGGCGGCAGGTCGACTCGTTCGAGACCGACCTCGACCTCACCGGCCTCGACGACGGCCCGGTGCGCGCGGTGTTCATCCGCGCGCCGTGGGTGGAGCGTGTCGGGGACGGCGTCGATGTTCTCGCCCGGGTACCGTCGGGTCCGGCGGAGGGCAAGATCGTCGCGGTGCGCCAGGGAAACGTCCTGGCGACCTCGTTCCACCCGGAGGTGACCGGCGATCTGCGCGTGCACCGGATGTTCGTGGACTCGGTCCGCGAGCGCGCGGTCAGCTCCGCCCGATAGAGACCCAGGTGAGGGCTAGTAGACTGGCACAGTTGTCTGCCCGAACTCGAGCAACGGACGTGAAGGAAGTAGGGGAATGAGCGGCCACTCCAAATGGGCCACCACCAAGCACAAGAAGGCCGTGATCGATGCCAAGCGGGGCAAGATGTTTGCCAAGCTGATCAAGAACATCGAGGTCGCGGCGCGGACGGGTGGTGGTGACCCTGGAGGAAACCCGACGCTCTGGGACGCCATTCAGAAGGCGAAGAAGAACTCCGTCCCCAACGACAACATCGAGCGCGCCCGCAAGCGCGGCGGTGGTGAAGAGGCCGGCGGCGCCGACTGGCAGACGATCATGTACGAGGGCTACGGCCCCAACGGCGTCGCCGTGCTGATCGAATGCCTCACCGACAACCGCAACCGCGCCGCCGGTGAGGTGCGCGTGGCCATGACCCGCAACGGCGGCAATATGGCCGACCCGGGTTCGGTGGCGTACCTGTTCCACCGCAAGGGCATCGTGACGCTGGAGAAGAACGGCCTGTCCGAGGACGACGTGCTCACCGCGGTCCTCGACGCCGGCGCCGAGGAGGTCAACGACCTCGGCGACTCGTTCGAAATCGTCAGCGAGCCCGGCGATCTGGTCGCGGTGCGCGACGCGCTGCGGGAGGCGGGCATCGAGTACGACTCCGCCGAGTCCGGATTCCAGCCGTCGGTGAGCGTCGCGGTCGACGCCGACGGCGCGCGCAAGGTGTTCAAGCTCGTCGACGCGCTGGAGGACAGCGACGACGTGCAGAACGTGTACACCAATGTCGATGTGTCGGACGAGATTCTGGCAGAGTTGGACGCGTAGGTCCCGGCCAAAAGCATGCCGGGACCAGTGGTGGGTGTGCATGGCCCGGGACCACTGGTGCGTATGCATGCCGGGATGACGTAGTGCCTGGCACACGGGGATGACGTAGTGAAGGCCGCCCGCACCCTCGCGTGCGGGCGGCCTTCGGCGTCAGGCGGCGAGTACTGCCCGGTCACCCGCCGGTCGACGCGTTATTCAGGCGAAGCTCACGTTCGCGGCTACCGACACGGCGGACATGCCTCCGGTGGTCGAATCGCAGGTGGCCTGCGGTAAGCCGTTGAGCGAGGCGGTGATCGCGTCGCCGCTGAGCTGACCGTCGGTCACCGTCGCGGTGAACGAGGTGCCCTGTACCTGCCACGAGACGGTGCTGGTGGCGCCCGTCGACCAGGTGATCGTCCCGGTGCCGCTGCCGTTGGGCGACACGCCGCACGGGAAGATGGGATTCGAGGCCCCGGTCCCGGAACCGCTGCCGGAGAGGGGGCCGGAGGTCAGGTCGGAGTGCTGGCCGTTGGACGACGTGCATCCGCTGACATTGCCGCCGATCTGGGCGGTGGAACTACCGCCGACGACCAGCGCCGGGCTGAAGGACAGATTGAGCGTTGCCGAGCAGCTCAGATCCCCGCTGGCGGCCTGGGCGGGCGCCGCCGGTAGCGCGATCAGTGCCAGGCCGAGCGGCGCCGCCGCGGCCATGAGAGCCATGGCTCGGAAATGCCTCGATGCCATTTCGACGTACCTCCTGCTGTGTTGTTTTCCGGAGGACTCACACCACGCTCGGCGATAGAGATCCTCCGAGGGGGATCTCAAAATACAACGCTCCAACCTACCTGCGAGTAGCAAATGGAAAAGTTGTGGCCAACGCGCGCTGTGGATTTCGCGAACAGCATCCGAACTGCAAACCAAATATGTTGCTGCCCAATGCTTCACGGACACGATAATTGTGGCGCCGAGGAATAGGGGCTCGCCGTGGTCTATCGCACGGTGAGCGCCAATTTTCCTGCGGTGCGGCCGGTTTCACCCAGCGCGTGCGCCCCGGCGGGCGGGAAAGTGTCGGCGATCACCGGGCGCGGCGAGCGGATGGCGTTCTCGCCGGTGAGCGGCGGAACTCGCGGTACCGATCACGTGCGCGCCGCGGTGCTTGGCGATCTGCACCGCGAAATGGCCCACCCCGCCCGCGGCCGCGTGGATCAGAACCCGCTGTCCCGCTTGAATATTCGCGGTATCGACGAGGGCCTGCCAGGCGGTGAGGGCGGCCAGCGTGACGGCGGAGGCTTCGATATGGCTCAGGTGGCGTACTTGCGGGCGAAGGCGCGGGGTGGGGCCCGGTGCCTCTTCGGCTGCGGTGCCGTGCCCGTGGGGATTAGGAAGCACTCTGCGGGTGCGGCCTCGGGAATCGACCTGTGCCTGCACCTGATTCGCAACGATGACGGCAGCGAGGTGGCCAATGCGGCCGCCCCTTCGCCCGCCGCTTCCGCGACGAGGTCGGCACCAGACCCGGCCGCTGGCTCATCCAGCAGCGCCTGTTCCGCGCCCGAGAGTTGTTGGAGTCCACCGATCTTCCCATCGACCGCATTGCCACCGAGGTCGGCTTCGCCACGGGCGCGTCGCTGCGCCAGCACCCGTGCCGACTCGGAATCGCCGGAACGGGCTGCTACGACGGGGGCAGCGGCGGATCGGAGAGCGGGGTCATGCCCGGGAAGTCCGGGATCGGGCCGGAAAAGGGTGGCAGGGCGGCGAATCGCGGATCGATGCGCACGGTTCGGGACAGCTCGCCGAACCATCGACGGGCGCGGGTCAGAGCGTGACCGGGGAACTCCTGGTCCCACTGTGCGTCGTCGCCCACGCTGTAGGGCAGGTCGCCGCGAACGTGCGGGGCGTAGGGGTGCGGTGGGTTCATGCGGTCGATCCCCACCCTCGTTGCGATCGCGGCGTCGCGCAGACCGGCGAAATCATTGTCGGCGCACAGCACGAGCAGCGCTGCGGCACCGGTCGCCCTCGGCACGATGATCGACGCGGTGTAGATCAGGCCGCCGGGCTGATTCCAATGCCGCATCTTCTCGAACCGCAACAGCGCCGGAAGACCCGCAAAGGAGACGACATGCGCCTCGATCAAACAGCCGCTTTCGGCACTGGCTTCGGCCAGGGAGCGCCGCAGGGTCGGTAAGTCTTCCAGCGCGGCGGGAATCGTCGGGACACCAGGGGTGTACTGGCGAAGCACCCGATCACCGGTGAGCGGGTAGTCCCACACGTCCTCGTTTATCTGCCGGAACCCGCTGGTATCGAACATAATCGGCACTCGCGAAACCCTACCGGGAGCCGCCGATTGTCGGTAACGCCTGCCATCATGCACGCTATGACGTCTTCCGACCCCTTGGCCCCATTCCGGTGGCTCCACGACGGTGACTGCCTGTTGGGCGAGATCTTCACCGTGGCCTTCTTCCGCGGGCTCGACCCGTCGGAGGTGGTGCGCCGTTTCAGCCGCGGCGAGGATCACGGCCAGGAATCGGGCTTCGCCAGGCTGATGGAGCAGGCCACCGAGTTCTCCATCGAAACCGGCGGCGGATCCGGGGGAGGCGCCGTCGGTGTCGTGCAGGTCGGTGAGTGGAGCGTGGCCATCGAGCCGATCGGGTGGATGGCCACGCTCCCCGAGGTTCTGGCCGAATTGTCGCGTGATGGTGAGGTATTGGCCATCACTCGGCACGACTACGCCGAGGACAGCCTCGCGTACGCGATCGACGGCACGATTGTCACGGGCTACCACCCCTTGGACTGCCCCTACCTTCGACACGGCTCCGAGCCCGACCGGCTCAACGGGTTCATGCGGGAACTCGGCATGACGGTGGACAGGCGGGACGACGAGAACGATCGCGACGACGCGGACGACTGGGACGACGAGGACGACAGGGCCGAGAGCGACTACTTCTCTGCCCTGCCGAGTGCTTTCGCCTTGGCCGCGAAGCTCACCCAAGTGCGGTTCATCCCGGAAATCCTCGATCGCGCGATGCTCGTCGGACCCGTCGCGTACAGGTGATCGCCCAGTAGCCGCAGGTAGGTGAGGGTGGTCCCGTCGGCGGCGTGAAGACTGACTTCTCCCGAAGCGTGGTGTTCGATCGCGGGCAGACCGCGTCGGCTCGCGCCTTCGAAACCTCTTGCGGCATCGAGGAACGCGGGCCAGTCGTCGGTGCGGAGGGAGATGAATGGTTGCGCGGCATCAGGTCAGGTCCGATGATTCCCGAGTAGCGAGCCCACCACCCGCGTTCCTTTGCGGCGGTTCGCAATTGAAGAAGCTCTCGCCTCTCGTGGTCATCGAATTCCAACAGTTCCAGTAGTGTGGGGCGCGGTTGGGGGTCGTGGTGGATCGGCTGGCGGTGCGCTGCAGGCGGATACGGTGAAGTGATCGTTGTCATCGTGGGAGGGCGGCGATGGCCTGGCCGACCTGATCGAAGGTGTGGGTGGCCAGGGTGAGGGCGTCGGCGGCGATATTGCTGTTGTTGCAGAAGATGATTCCGCAGCCGGGGATGGATTCGGGGCCGTAGCCGAGGAGTAGTTGGGCGACGAGGGCGGGGTCGGTCCATTCGATGAGGTCGCCGAGGTTGCCGATGACCGGGCCGAAGGTGTCGCCGTAGCGGTAGGGGTCGTCGTAGGGCGTGGGCGGGGCGTCGGTGACCGCGGCGGTGATGCGGCGGAGCAGTTCCTTGTTGTCGGGATTGCTTTCGGCGGCCAGGCTGAGCTGGAGATTGCCGGGGTCGATGGACCGGGGGATGCCGGTGCGCACGACGACCAGGTCCAGGCTCGGGACGACGGTGATGAATTGGCCCAGGGCTCCGACGAACGAGTACAGGTCGCGGGGCGTGCCGGGGAACATGGGGTGGGCGAAGACCTTCGGTTCGGGCACCGACGCGGTCTTGTAGGTGTCGCCCGCGTTGAGCCAGAACAGGAATCCGTAACCGCCGTTGGCGGCGGTGGGTTGGACGGCCTGCCGGAGGTAATCCGCGTCGATCAGCCGCTGCCCGTTCCAGACGCCGTGTTGCAGCATGAGCTGGCCGAGCCGGGCGTCGGAGTCGGGCCGCATGGCCAGACCGCCTGCGCCGGACGGCTTTCCGCTGCGGTCGGTCAGCCAGACCCAGTAATCGCGCGGGATTCCCAAGGGGGTGAACAGGTTCGGTTGCACCCAGTCCAGGAAGTCCTGGCCGCTGGTGCGTTCGATGGTTTCCACGAGGATGTTCAGCACGGCCTGGGCGTAGTCGAAGGTGGTGCCCGGCGCGGTGACGAACGGCGCATGCAGCACCTGTTGCACCTGCTCGGTGGCCAGGCCCGCCCCGGTACCGGCCCAGGTGAACTTCAGTCCGGTGGTCTGGTTGAGCACCTGCCGGATGGTGAGGGCGGCGTGCGCGGCGTCGGCCTCGGGGAAGTAGCGGCCGATGGGGTCGTCCAGGCCGAACAGGCCGAGGGTGATCGCGCGGCCGACCGCCAGCGACAGCACGCCCTTGCTGGAACTGGCCAGCGGGGTGGGCAGCTTGTCGGCGGCTCGGGCGTCGTAATCGATTCGGTCGGCTAGACATCCGTGCCGGTAGATGCGAACCGCCCAGGCGCCCTTGGCTTTTCCGAAGTCCAGGGCGTCTCGCAGTCGTGCCGTGTCGAAGCCGAGGGCGGCCGGATCGGCGGCGGCGAACATCGCGGGGGAGTCCGGATTCGCGCAGGATGGGGATGCGGTGGCGGGCGGCGCGACGGCGGTGAGCCCCGCCGCCAGCAGTGAGACCACGACTGTCGTGGCGATCCGCCGCATCATCGGACGGTGTTCTGGATGACCCAGTCGGCCATGGCTTGGCTGCCGATTTCGGGTTTGCCGTCGTTCTGTTTCTCGGCGGCGAAGATGACGTCGAAGTGGTGGCGGTTGGGGGCGTATACGGTGTTGGTGGGTATCAGGGGTCCGCTGACGGGGAACAGGGCGGTGAGGGGGCTGAGGGCGTGGATGCCGTCGTTGATCTCGCCGACCGAGCCGAGGGTGGTGAGCATCGGCCGGTGATACACGTCCTCGCGGTGGGGGGCCTGAGCGTATTCCCACCATTTCATGTTGGCCATGAACGTATTTCCGGGGGCTTGGACGTAGGGGAAGTACATCTCGATGTAGTTGCCGGGCCCCTCGAACCAGGTGCGGGCGAAGTCGTGCTGGTCGACGACCTGCTGGGCCTTGGTCGTGTACGGGGTGCCGTCGGCGGCGGGCAGTGGGTCCTGGTCGTAGTTGCGCCAGGTGCACAGGATGGCCGGGTCGGTCGGTGCGACTCGCCGGGCGCCGGGGGCGATCTCGTGCGAGATGAGGTCGCCCAGGTCGGGGAAATTGGCGAACTGCGGGATCTTGCGCAGCTCCTCGAGGCCGGGCAGGTGCAGGTCGGCCAGCTGGTTGGGCACGGGGAAGTCCTTGTCGGCCACCGGACATCCGCCGTAGGAGCCCATGCTGCTGCCGAGAATGGACACCGGCGACCCGGCGCTGCCCAGCAGCGCGCCGAACAGCGCGGCATTGGTGTAGCGGAAGCTACGGACATCGGGGGTGTTGGTGATCGCCTGTAAGTAGGTGCGCGAAAGGAAGATGCGCAGCGCCGCATCGACATTCGGGGTGTGCGGTATCAGCCGCAGCAGATCGGTCTCCGTATCGGGCTCGAAATACGCTGCCATGGCGGCGATTTCGATGAAGTAGTAGGTCTCCGGCGTAAGGACCAGCGCGGAATCGATGTACGGGTACAGCGACGACAGTCCGCCGGTCACCCCGGGGATGCCGCGGTTGTAGGTGTAGGCCAGTCCGGCCGCCAGCTCGACCAGGCTGCCCAGAATCGGTGTGTTGCCCATGCCCGCCGGGTCGGGAGTCACCAGCGAGTCGTCGGCGAAGAAGCCCGCGCACTGCGCGTATCCGGGACCGTCGTGTACCGCGCTGGCCCGGTCGAGGGTGAAATCCCAAGCGCTGTAGAGGCCCGCGAGCAGACCGCCGTAGGAATGGCCGCCGCAGAACACCTTTCGGCCCCGGGCCGCCGTATCGGGGATGGCCTGGGCCATGATCTGGTGCCAGTCGCGCATCTCCTGCTCCTGGCGCATGTCCCGCAGCCAGGAGGCGCTGCCGTGTGTCGAGCCCGGAACATCCCACCAGTCCAGCGTTCCCGCGTACTTCCGCCCGTCGACGGTCGCGCCGCCGAAGTAGTAGTTCAGCGCGATGTGATAGTCGTGCGCGGCCGCGGCGGCGTCGATTCCGGTGCGATCGACCAGGCAGGTCGGACGGCGCTCCATGCTCCAGAATTCGATGTGCCTGCCCTGCTCGGCCGCCTTGTGTACCACTTGGCGGGCCTTGACGTCGTAGGTGCTCGCCCCGCCCTGCAATCCGGCCTCCGCGGTCACGACGGCGTCCGCGTCGCGCGAGTCGGCGGGGCCGTTCTTGTCCCGGTAGCGCAGATAGTGGATCCAGTCGCAGGCCGGGGGATGGGGTGCGAAACCGGTCGTCAGCGGGGAATACACACTGACCCAGGAGATTTCGACCGACGGATCCGGCGCGAGCGAGTGCACGATCTCTTCGGTGCGGGTGTTGTAGACCGGCTCGGCCCGGGTGGCCGGCGCGACCACGACGGTCGCGACGACGGCCGTGACCACGGCACATCCGCCGACCGCTGCCGCTCGCATCGTGTCCCGCATCGATCGCGACGGTATTGCCGCCGGGGCGGTCGGCCGAGGCGCCGCGCCGGAGGAACGGCGAGCTGGTGTACGTCGTGCCATGGTTCGTGTCCTTTGCGCCGGCCGAGGGGCCGCCCGACTCGGCTCGGCGTCGCGCTTCGCGCGTCTTCGGGCCGAGGTCCGATTATCTGGTAACTGTGATTACCAGAAATTAAGTCCGCTGTCGCGGCCTGTCAAGGACCGAATTTCGGCCACAGGCCGCCGGTCCGCCGCTCAGTCGGGTAGGTAGGCGTCGCCGTCGAACCATCGGTCGGTGACGATGCCGTGGCAATGCAGGTCGGCGATGGCGGTGTCGGAATAGCCGAGGGCGGTGAGGATTTCGTCGGTGTGCTGGCCGGGATGCGGTGCCGGAGCGAGTTCGTGGCGGGGTGTGAGGTCGCTGCGCACCCAGGAGGCGACCGGAACCCAGTAGCGTAATCCGCTGGGGTGGGCGGCAATTCGGACCTGTCCCGAGCGGAGCGGCGCGGACGGGTCGGGTGGGCTGACGGTGGTAGCCAGGCGTCGCATGGTTCGAGCGTTGACCACACGGTGAGCGGCCCAGCCGCGCGAACGGGCATGGTCGATGGCGTCGGTCACGGTCATTTTTTCGATCATGGCGGCCAGGTCGGCGGGAGTCGGGGCGTCGGGTCGGCCCGCGCTGAGGAACAGCCAGCCGTCGCGGGCGCGGTAGATCCGGTCGGTGGGTCCGGTGCCGCGGGCGTCGAGGCCGGACGGTTGCGGCCCGTGCGCGTTGAGGAATGGGAGTTGCACCCAGGTTGCCAGGCGGGCGAGCGAGGTTCGGGCGTGGATGTGGCGGGCGCCGCGGGCGCGGGCGATCAATCCGAGAATTGCCGCGTAGGCGCCGGAGTAGCCGGTGACGTAGTCGACGCACGATGCCAGGCCGTGGAGGGCGGGCGTGTGGGTGCCGCCGTAGCGTGTCATGATGCCCGTGGCCGCCTGCAAGGTCGGGTCGTAGCCGGGGAGATCGTCATGGATGTCGGTGGCCGGGCCGCCGAATGCGGTGACGGCGACGGTGATCAGCCGATCGTTGATCCCATGCGCCGTAACGGGATCGAAGCCCAGGCGCGCGGCCTGCCGCGGCAGGCAGTTGTGCGCGAGCACGTCGGACCGGGCCGTCAGCTCGTGCAGGATTCGCCGCCCGGCGTCGGTGGTGAGATCGACGGCGATGCCGCGCTTGCCCGCATTGACCTCGAGACCGAAATGCAGGGTCTGGCGCGGACCCATGCGGGGCGCGGTCGGTGCGACCTGGATGATGTCGGCACCGAATTCGGCGAGGGTGCGGGCGCAGGAGGGGCCCGCGATCACATTGGACAGATCCAGCACCGTGATCCCGTGCAGCCACGGAGTCCGCGGGTGCGGGCGGGGCGGGCCGGGCGCGAAGGCGGGCAAGCCCCGGGCAGCCGCCGAAAGGTCCACGGTGACACCGGGTTCCGCACGATCGTCGATGTGGCGGACGATCCCCGACGCCGTGGCGAGGGTGTGTTCGATCCACTCGGTCGTGCTGCGCTGCACCGCGGCGGGCACTCCGGCCTCGGTCAAGCGCCGCTCCCACTCCATCGCCGGGCGGGTGGCGAAGACGCGAGACAGGGCCCGGCGCAGCCGCATCCACCGCGGCGAAGTGCCCCGGTAGGCATTGATATTGCGGTGCGACGGCGGCACATCGAGGCAATTGCCCTGGACGAAACCGAGATCGGCGGCCGTGGCGGCCAGGCCCGTCACGTCGAGCAGCCGGGCGATGTGTTTCTCGTTGTCCATGGCGCACAGGAACAGATACCGGTCGTCGGCGCAGCGATAGTTGGCGAACAGCGGCGGCGACAACCGATCGGTCAGCTCCCCGAGCCAGGCGGTACTGCGGGCGGACCACCGGCCCGGCGGCGTGCGGGAAAGGCTGCGCGGCAACCGAATATCCGACAGCAGGTCGAGCAGCCGCCGGGGCGCCGGTGGCATGTTGTACCGATCGGGCTGATCCCGGACCCGATACACCAGCCCCGCGGCGGCCGACATCGCCGCGTCCAGCAGCGGCACCTCGATCCGGTCGCCCGCCCCGTGGCGCAGGCGCGCGAATACCGCCGCCGCGACGGCGATCGCGCCGTGCACCCCCGCATAGATCGACGGGAGCGGCAGCGCCGTGTAGGTCGGCGGGGCGTCGAGCACCGCGCCCGGCAGCGACAGGTCGGTGTAGAAGCCACACGCCGCCGCGATCACGCCCTCCCAGCCGGGCATGGCGGCCCGGTCGTCGTGGCGGGAGAACCCGGGCAGCGACAGGTAGATCACCGCCGGGTTGGTCGCGGCTACCTGCTCGTAACCGAAACCCAGCCGGTCCATGACCCCGGGCCGGAAGTTCTCGATCACCACGTCGGCCCGTTCGACCCGGTCCCGCACCGCGGCGCGGGCGTCCCGGTCGCGCAGGTCCGCCGACCGAACCCGCTTGCCCCGCCGCAGGATTGCCGTGGTCGCCGGATCGAGGCCGCTACCGGTCGGCGGCACGACGGTCAGCACGTCGGCACCCTGATCGGCGAGGAGGACGCCGGTCAGGGGTCCGGCCAGGTAATGACCGAACTCCACCACCCGCAGCCCGGCCAAGGGCGAGATCGTCCCGCGCTCTCGTTCGACCATGGGTGTCCTCCTCCGGGTTCCGGCTAGAACTTACCAAGAAGTAAGGTCCGCTCCTACGGCTCGATGGGGGTGGTGGCCGATAGGGTCGTGAGCATTCTCCTGGCAAATGGGGTGATGGGCATGCGGCTGTGGTTCGGTCAGGTGCGGTGGGTCTATCGGCAGCGGCGGGTGTGGGTGCTGCCCGCCGTGATCGTGCTCGGTGCGGTGGCGCTGTCGTGGCTGGTGCCGTATCTGGATCGGCGCTGGGCCGAGGAGCTGACCAGGCTGCCGACCGGGGAGTTCGCGGGGACCTTCGATGCCGCGGTGATGGCGACGGTGCTGTCGGCGGTGGCGTCGGGCACGATCGCGTTCTCCGGATTCGTCTTCTCCGTGGTGCTGTTGGTGATTCAGTTCGGCACCGGGACGCTCTCGGCCCGGATGGCGCCGCGGCTGACCCAGGACTGGGTGGTCGGCGCGGCGCTGGGCACATTCATGGCGACCTTCGTGTACACGCTGCTGGTGTCGCTGCGGCTCGGGGCCCGGGTGGAGGACTACCAGCCGGTGCTGTCGTCGCTGCTGGCCATCGGGCTCGCGCTCGCCAGCGTCGCCCTGTTCTTCACCCTGCTCACTCGGGTGATCAACTTCCTGCGGCTGGTGAAGGTGCTGGAATCGGTCTCCCGGGCCGGGGCGCGCAGGGCGGCCGAGGTGCACCCGTATCCCCTTGGTAGCCAGGGGGATACGGAGGTCGATCTCGGCCCGCCCGACCGTGTGGTCCGGCATGCCGGGCGCGCGGGGGTGCTGCTCGGCTTCGACGAGGAGGTGATCGCCGAACTCGCGGCGCGCGCCGGATGCGTGGTCGTCGCGGTCCCGGCGATCGGCGATTTCGTGCTGCCCGGCGCGCCGCTGTTCGAAATCCACGGCGCCACAAGCCTCGGCGAGCGGCGGCTGCGGCGGCACGTCGTGTTCGGCATCGAACGCGTCGTCGACGCCGACCCCGCCTTCGCGCTGCGCGTCATGGTCGACATCGCCATCAAGGCGCTGTCCCCGGCGGTCAACGACCCGACGACGGCGGTGCAGGCCCTCGACCACATCGGCGCGCTGCTGCTGAACCTGTCCGGCCGCGAACTGGGCATCACCCACATCCGCGACCGCGCCGGAGCGGTGCGCCTGATCCACCGCTGCTCCGACTGGACCGACTACCTGTCCCTCGGCGTCGACGAAATCCGTTACTACGGCCGCGATTCCATTCAGGTAGTCCGCCGCCTCCGCGCCCTCTACCTGGACCTGCTCCGCGGCTGCCCGCCCGAACGCCTCGCGCCCGTCCGCGACCGGATCACCGCCGTCGACGACGACTCGGCCGCCTTCTCCACCACCTTCGACCGCGCCGTCGCCACCTCTCCGGACTGGCAGGGTCTGGGCGGCCCGGCCCCGGCCGACGACCGTCAGTGCTGAGCGGGCACCGGTAGCCCGACCCGGGCCGTCGCCCACGGCAGCGAGGAATCGAATGCGGCCGAGGCGAATTGCCAGGTGTGGCCGCCCTGGGTGGTGTGGATGGTGCAGTCGATGCCCTCCCTGTGGCCCTCGGCGCAGAGCTTTTCGGCGGCGCCCACCTCGCCGGTGTCCATGACGCCGTCCTGGCCGCCGAAGCCGACCTGGCCCTCGTCGACCTTCGGCGGATGGAAGTTGCCGGGGTGTTTGCCGGTGCGCTGCGGGGGCGTGAGGTCGTCGAACAGGCCCGCCACGCCGGAGTAGGGGCCGTGGGCGGCCATGACGGTCTGCGGGTCGAAGGCGTTCCACTGTGCGGCGTTGCCGCCGTAGAGGCGGGCGATGGTCTGGTCCTTGTTGCCGGAGGTGGGGCCCGCGTCACCGGCGATGTCGACGAAGGTGTGGAACAGCTCCGGGTGCATGACGGTCAGGTCGATGGCGCAGGTGCCGCCCATGGACCAGCCGACCACCGCCCAGTTCGCCGGGTTCGAGGACACGCCGAACTTCGACTCCACATAGGGCACAACGTCTTTGGTGAGATGGTCGGCGGCGTCGCCGCGCGGGCCGTTCACGCATTCGGTGTCGTTGTTGAAGCTGCCGCTGGAGTCGACGAACACCAGGATCGGGGCCTGGCCGCCATTGGCGGCGGTGAATTTGTCGATGTCGGGCATGATCTGGCCGCTGCGCAACCAGTCGCCCGGGGTGTTGAACTCGCCGCCGATCATCATCACCGCGGGCAGGGTCGGGGGAGTGGGCCCGGCGAACCAGGCCGGGGGCAGGTAGACGTATTCGGTGCGGTGCTTGAACCCGCTGGCGGTATCCGGAATATCCACCGGCACAACGACTCCGGTGGTCATCCTGGTGCCGCGCAGGCCGGGCAGCGCGTCGAGGTCGGTCTGATGCGGCAGCGGTCCGGCGGTCAGCGCGCTCCACGCCGACTGCACCGTCGGGTAGTAGCCCACCCACTGGTTGAGCACCACCGCGGTGCTGGCGATCGCGAACGGCACCGCCACGATCGCCGACGCCCGCTGCCACCAGCGCGCCCCGGGCCAGCCGACGACGGCCAGCGCCAGCGCCGCCACCATCGCGCCGACACAGATCCACAGCAGCATCGGCGCGGGATCCGACGCCAGCCCCTGGTTGTTCATGAAGGTCCACCCGGCCAGCGCCGCGAGCGCGCCCACCGCCACGCAGATCGGCACCCGGATCAGCCACCAGCGCCTGGTGAACCGCGCGAGCGCGAGCAGCAGCAACGCCACCGCTATGAGCTCGATGGTCAGGGGTAGCCAGCCGTGCAGCAGCGACAGCCCGCGGTGAAAACCACCGTACGGGTTGATATTCGCCGACAGCAGATGTGGCGCTGGCGGCGGTGCCACCGCGGGGCTCGGTGGCGTCGGGGGCGGGGTCGTGGGCACGTCCATCGGCGCAGGAAACACGGCTGTAATTCTTGGCGGCCTAGCTCGAGGTTCCCTGTGAGCCGCCTTCGAGTCAGGTTGAGGGAGGGGCCGATATCGCAGGTCAGGTCAGCGCGAGCGCGGTGCGGAAGATCAGGCAGCGGCGCAGGACGTCCTCGCGGTCGGCCTGTTCCAAAACCGATTCGGCGACCTGCCGTTCGATCATCGCCGCCTGTTCGTAGACGACGCGGCGGCGCTCGGGATCGGTGGCGCGGTCGGCGATCTGGGCCAGGGCGTCGAGCTCGCGGATCATGACCGCGGGCTGCCCGACCCCGGCCTGCCGGATCTTCTCGAAGGCGCGCTGCACCAGCCGTTCGTAGCTGACCTGCGCGGCGATCACCCGGATGTACCCGTCCCGGCAGCGGCGCACCGGAGTGGGGTTCCAGGACACCGCGATTCGCGACAGGCAATCGCCCAGCCAATCGATACAGGTCAGCGCGGTGAAGGTGTCGTTGATCGCGGAGGACAGGGCGCGCAGGGCGATCTCCACGATCTGGTCGATGCCGAACGACACGTCCTGCACCAGGGTGCGGGTCGCGCCGGTGACGTGCCCGCGCGCGAAGTTCTCCGCCACCCGCTCGGCGGCCTCGGCGGGCCAGACCGTGGCCACCACCTGCCCCTCGGTGAGGAAATGCCCAGGCCGATACGGCAATTCGATGACCGCGTTCTCCTGGGCGGCCAGCCGCACCAGCCGGTCGTAGCGGATGTACCGCAGATAGCCGGGACTGGTCGTGCGGACCTCACCGCCGGATTCGGCCAGCAGTTCGAGCAGTTCGGTCACCCCGGGCCCCTGCGGGGTGGCCTCGGGGGTGGTGTCGCGATTGGCCTCGACCGCGGTGTTCACCTCGCGAGCGATATCGGCGATGACGTTCGGCAGCTGGATCTGCCCCGCGATGTGATTGATGAAGTAGATGAGCACGGCCAGATCCACCACCATCGACGCGATCGACACCGTGGTACTGATGTGCGGCACGAAGTCCGGCCCGATGACCACCAGCGCCGCGATCGCATACACGAAGGTCGCCACGAAGGTGCCCAGCGTGAGCTGGGTGCCGCGATCGCGAATGAAGTTGCGCAGCATGCGCGGACCGAACTGGGTGGACGCCAGCGTCAGCGCCACGATGGTGATCGAGAAGACCACCCCCACCACGGTGATGATGGCGGCCGCGATGGCGGTGAGCACCTGCCGCGCGGCATCCGGTGTCCCCCCGATCACCCAGCTCGGAATCGCGAACGCCCCGTGATAGGCGGCCCGATCCAGCCCGTAGGTGACCGCGAACAAGCCGACGGCCCCGACCACCTCCAGCGTCGGCACGAACCACAGATTGGTCCGCAGCGTCTCCCGCCGTCTGTCCGTCTCGAGATGTATACCGGCCATGGCGAGCTCCTAACACTCTGCCGACCAGACTTTCCGGCTCGCCTCGAGGGAAAATTTACCCGTTTGCGGCGAGGCGGGCTCCCGTCTTCGGGTGGAAGAGGTGGATGGTGGCCGGGTCGGGGATGGTGAGGGTGACGGATTCGGCCAGGCGGGCGGGGGCGCGGTGCGGGGAGCGGGCCACGAAGGCGGGAGAGTCGCCCTCGAGAGGCGTGCGGGAGGTGCTGGAGATGCGGGTGTAGACGTAGGATTCGCTGCCGAGTTCTTCGACGAGTTCCACCGTGGCGGTGAAACCGGTTGTGCCGCCGTTCAAGACGAGGTGTTCGGGGCGGATGCCGACCGTCACGGTTTCCAGGCCGTTCAGGGCGGCGATGCGGTCGCGGGGGAGTTCCACGGTGGTGCCCGCGATATCGATGCCGCCGGGGACGACGGGCGCGGTGATCAGGTTCATCGAGGGGGAGCCGATGAAACCGGCGACGAAGGCGTTGGCGGGGTGGTCGTAGAGGTCGGCGGGGGTGCTGAACTGCTGCAGGCTGCCGTCGCGCAGCACCGCCACCCGGTCGCCCATGGTCATGGCCTCGACCTGGTCGTGGGTGACGTAGACGGTGGTGGTGCCCAGGCGTCGTTGCAGGGCGGCGATCTGGGTGCGGGTCTGCACGCGCAGCTTGGCGTCGAGATTGCTCAGCGGCTCGTCCATGCAGAACACCCGCGGCTCGCGGACGATGGCGCGGCCCATGGCCACCCGCTGGCGTTGCCCGCCCGACAGTTTCGCGGGCTTGCGGTCCAGGTACGGGGTGAGGCCGAGCAGCTCGGCGGCCTCGGCGACGCGCCGTTTACGCTCGGCCACCGGCACCTTCATCATCTTGAGCGCGAAACCCATGTTCTCGCCGACGGTTTTGTTCGGATACAGCGCATAGTTCTGGAACACCATGGCGATATCGCGGTCCTTGGACGGCACCCCCACCATGTCGCGGCCGTCGATGCGGATGGAGCCGCCGTCGATCTCCTCCAGGCCCGCGAGCATGCGCAGCGCGGTGGACTTGCCGGAGCCGGACGGCCCGACCAGCACGACGAATTCGCCGTCGGCGATATCGAGGTCGAGCGCGTCGACCGCGAGGGTGTCCGCGCCCGGATAGACGCAGGAAGCATGGTCGTAATGAATGGTGGCCATGGGATTTCCTTACTTGATGGCGCCGAAGGACAGGCCGCGCACCAGCTTGTTCTGGGCGAGCCAGCCGGCGAGCACGACGGGCAGGGCGGCGAGGGTGGCGGCCGCGGACAGCCGGGCCCAGTACAGGCCCTCGCCGGTGATGAAACCGACCAGGAACACCGGAATCGTCTGCGCCCGAACGGCGGTCAGATTCACGGCGAAGAAGAATTCGTTCCAGGAGAAGATCAGGCAGATCAGCGCGGTGGCCGCGATACCGGGGGAGACCAGCGGCAGGATCACCTCGCGCATGGCCGTGGGCAGGCTCGCGCCGTCCATGCCCGCGGCCTCGAGCAGCTCGCCCGGCACCTCCAGGAAGAACGAGCGCATCATCCAGATCGCGATGGGCAGGTTCATGGCGGTGTAGAGGATGACCAGCGCCCAGACATTGTCCAGCAGCCCGAGGTCGCCGACGATCACGTACAGCGGCACGATGGCCGCCACGATCGGCAGCATCTTGGTGCCGATGAAGAACATCATCGCGTCGCGGGTGCGGCGCACCGGGCGCAGCGACAGCGCGAACGCGGCCGGAATGCCCAGGACCAGAACGAGAATCGTGGACACGATGGTGGCGAACGCGGAATTGAGCAGGCTGGTGCCGATGCCGCTGTCGAGCACCGACGCGAACTGGTGCAGGGTGGGGGTGAACCACAGCTTGGGCGGATCGGTGTAGGCGTCGGCCTCCTGTTTGAAGGCGGTCAGCACCATCCACAGCACCGGGAAGAACATGCCGATGCCCACGATCCAAGCCAGCACGCCCCACGGCCCGGTGCCGCGCGAACGCCTGCGGCGAATCGGGACCGATTGTGCCGCAGCGGTTTTCTCGATGGGAGCGGTGGTGGTCATCAGGCTCCCTCCTGGGTGCCGGAGAAGGATTTGAACAGCAGTCGCAGCGCGAGCGTCGACACGATGGTGGTGGCGACGACGGTGATGACGCCCATCGCCGCGGCCTGGCCGATATCGAAACCGAGGAAGGCGCGCTGATAGATATAGAAGGGCAGATTCGAGCTGGCGATGCCGGGGCCGCCGGAGGTCATCATGTACACCGCGTCGAAGGTGTTGACCAGGTAGATGGCCCCCAGCACCGCGCCGAGCTCGATGAACCGGCGCAGGTGCGGCAGCGTCAGCTCGCGGAAGATCGACAGCGCGCCCGCCCCGTCGACGCGGGCGGCCTCCACGATGTCGCGCGGCATGGACTGCAGCCCCGCCAGGATGAGCAGCATCATGAACGGCGTCCACTGCCACACCAGATCGGCCATGACGGCGGGCAGCGGATACCTGCTGACCCAGTCGATCCGGCCCACCCCGAACGGTTTCAGCACGAAGTTGACCAGACCGAACACCGGGTCGAGCATGGTGGTCTTCCAGATCAGCGCCGCGGCGACGGGGGTGACCAGGAAGGGCGTGATCAGCAGGGTGCGCACGATGCCGCGGCCCAGGAACGCGCGGTCGAGCAGCAGCGCCAGCAGCAGCCCGAGCACCACCGACACCAGCACGGTGCCGACGATCATGATCACGGTATTGAGCGCCACCTCGCGGAACTGGCTGTCGGCGAACACATCCGCGTAGTTCCGCAGGCCGATGAAGTGCCGGGAGCCGGGCCGGACCAGGTTCCAGGACTGGGTGGAGTAGTACAGCGTGAACACGAACGGCACCTGGGTGACCACGATCGTGAACAGCAGCGCCGGTAGCAGCGGCCCGCGCCGCCGCCACCCCTCGGCGCGCGAGACCCGGTGCGCGCGTTCGACAATGGCGGCGCGGGGTGCGGGGGCGGCCGCGACCGGGCCGGGCGCGGCCGTGGTGATGTCGGACATTACTGATTCCCTCGATACGACCTGCCGACGGTGTCGGCGTACTGCTGGGCTTGGTCGAGCGCGGCCGCGACGCTGGTGCGCCCGGCCACGGCGGCGCTGATCTGCTGGCTCACCCGGGTGCCCAGGTCCTGGAACTCGGGAATGGTGAGGAACTGGATGCCGGTGTACGGAACCGGTTGCACGGTGGGATGTTCCGGGTCGACGCCCTCCATGGCCTGCAGCGTGAGCGGGCCGTACGCCTGGGCCGCGGCCGCGTACTCGGGGATCCGGTAGGTCGACAGTCGGCTGCCGGGCGGCACGTGCGACCAGCCCAGTTTCTCCCCCACCCGGTGGATGTAGGGCTTACCGGTCATCCAGGAGATGAACTTCCAGGCGGCGTCGGTCTGGTGGCTCGAGGTCGGGATGCCCAGCGCCCAGGTGTAGAGCCACCCCGAGTTCGGTTTCTGCGCGACCGGCGCGAGCGCGTACCCGATCTTGCCGACCACCTTGCTGGAGGCGGGATCCTCGAGCACCGAGACCGCGGAGGTGGCGTCGTACCACATGGCCGTGTTGCCCTGCGACAGCTGCGTGGCGCATTCGCCGAAACCGCTGGTGGCCGCGCCCGGTTCGCCGTGCGCGCGCACCAGGTCGATGTAGAACCGCACGGCGCGAGCGACTTCCGGGCTGGTGAGCTGGGCGTGCCACTGCTGGTCGTACCAGCGGCCGCCGAAGGTGTTGATCACCGTGTCGAGCGGGGCGAGCGATTCGCCCCAGCCGGGCTTGCCGCGCAGGCAGATTCCGGAGCGGCCGTGCGCAGGGTCGTCCAGCTCGGCCGCGAACTGCGCCACCTGGTCCCAGGTCGGTTCGGCGGGCATGGTGAGCCCCGCCTGAGCGAACAGATCTTTGCGGTACATCAGGAACGACGACTCGCCGTAGAACGGCATCGAGTACATGTCGCCGCGGTAGGACAGCGAACTACGCAGGGAGGGAATGAAATCCTGCTCGTCGTAGCCGGGGGTCCGCTGTGCGTATTTGGACAGGTCGACCAGCCAGCCGTTGGCCGCCCACTGCGGGGTCTCGTAGTTGCTGATCATGACGACGTCGAATTCGCCGCCGCCGGTGGCGACCGATGCGGTGATCTTGGCGCGGGCCTCGTTCTCCGACAGCGAGACGAACTTCAGCTTGATGCCGGGATTCTCCCGCTCGAACTCGCCGGACAGCGAGATGGCGTCCTGCATCTGCGAATTGGAGACCATGGCGATGGTGACCGTCTGCCCGCCGCCGGTGAACGACCCGGCCCCGGCGCACCCGGCGAGCGTGAGCACCGACGTGACGGCCAGCGCCGCGGCGGATTTCACGCGGGTGGCGAATGAGGAGTGCATGGGCCTCAGCCCTCCTTCTGTTCCAGCAGCCACCGCGCGCACTCGATGTCGGTGACGATGATCTTGGCGAGGCCGCCGCGCAGCACGCCCAGGATGGCCTGGTGTTTGGCGGCGCCGCCGGAGATGAGGACGGTCGCGGGGCAGGCGCGGATGGCGTCCAGGCCGACCGAGACCGTCCGTGCCGCAAGCGATCCCGCGACGTCGGTGCCGTCGGCACGGAAGAACCGGCCGCCGATCTCGCCGACCGCGCCGAGGGCGCGCAGCTCGTCGAGGATGGTGGTGTCGAGGTAGCTGCCTTCGAACAGGGTGGTGGCGGTGGAGACCGCGCCGACGCCGAACATCATCGCGTCGGCGTTGCGGCCCACCGCCATCGCCCGGCCGAGGACCGAATCCTGTTCCAGCGCGGTGACCGTCGCGGCGTCGGCGTACAGCGGGGCGTGCAGCCGGACCGGGGTGGCCCGCAGCCGGGTGGCGCAGCGGCCGAGGGTGAAGTCGACGCCGGTCTCGTAGTCGGAGGAGGTGAGGGAGCCGTCGAGCTGGACGACGGTGGCGCAGCGCACGAAGCGCAGTTCGCGTGCGACGGCGACGGTTTCGGGACCCCAGGTGAAGCCGAGGGTGTCGGTGGATTGTAATCGGCGGCCGAGCACGCCGACCGCGGCCTGCGCCAGCGGTTGCAGCGCGGAGGCCGAGCCGTCCGGGGCCTCGCCGAGCACGACCGCCTCGGTGAGACCGAAGGCGGCCTCCAGCTCTCGTTCGACGTCGGTGTGCACGGCGTCGAGTAGGTCGTCGGGGAGGGCGATCTCGATGCGCACCAGGCCCTGAGCGCGGGCCCGGGCGATGAGCCGCCCCGCCGTGGGGCGCGAAACACCCAGGATGGCAGCGATTTCCGCCTGGGTGGCGCCCTCGAGGTGATATAGCCGCGCGGCCCGCAGCGCGAGCCGGACTTCGTCCGGGGTGGTCGACCGCGGTTGTTCGGAGGCCACGACGCTCCTTGTGCGAGTATGGGGTTGAACATTTGCTCAGCTTGTGAGCTGTTGCTCAGATCACGGTAGCATCATGGATGTGACACAGACAACGTTTTCGCAACCCCCCTACGACCGCCGCGGGTTGTCCACCGGCATCGTTCATTTCGGCGTCGGTGGGTTTCACCGTGCCCATCAGGCGATGTACGTCGATCGACTGCTCGGGCGCGGCGGCGCGCGGGAGTGGGGGATCTGCGGGGTGGGCGTGCTCCCCGGCGACCGCCGCATGCGCGACGTACTCACCGCCCAGGACGGGGAGTACACGCTGTCGGCGATCGGGCCCGACGGCGGCTGGGACACCCGCACGATCGGCTCGATCGTCGAATACCTGTACGCGCCCGACGATCCCGAGGCGGTGCTGGCCAAGCTCGCCGATCCCGGCACCCGCATCGTGTCGCTCACCATCACCGAGGGCGGCTACGGCGTCGCCCCGGCCACCGGCGAGGTCGACGCCGACCATCCGGCGCTCGCCGCCGACGCGGCCCCGAATACCGGGCCCACCACGGTATTCGACTACATCGTGGAATCGCTGGCGCGGCGGCGGGCGCGCGGGCTGGTCCCGTTCACGGTCATGTCGTGCGACAACGTGCAGGGCAATGGTGAGGTCGCGCGCACCGCGGTCGCCTCCGTCGCGCGCCGCCGCGCCCCCGAGTTCGCCGACTGGATCGCCGCGCACGTGTGCTTCCCCAACTCCATGGTCGACCGCATCACGCCGGTGACCCCGCCGGAGGCGGAGGCGGAGGTGCTGCGCCGCTACGGTATTCGCGATCGCTGGCCGGTGCTGACCGAGCCGTTCACCCAGTGGGTGCTAGAGGACTCGTTCTCGCTCGGCCGCCCGGCCTTCGAGGAGGTCGGGGTGCAGATCGTCGACGACGTCGCCCCCTACGAGCTGATGAAGCTGCGGTTGCTCAACGCGAGCCACCAGGGGCTGGCCTACTTCGCCTACCTGTGCGGCTACCGGCTGGTCGACGAGGCCGCCCGCGACCCGCTGTTCGAGCGATTCCTGTTGCGCTACATGCGCTCCGAGGCCGCGCCGACGCTGCGCCCGGTGCCCGGCGTCGACCTGGACCGCTACCAGCGCACCCTGATCGAGCGGTTCGCCAACCCCGCCATCGGCGACACCGTCGCCCGCCTGTGCGCCGAATCCTCCGACCGCATCCCCAAGTTCGTGCTGCCGGTCGTCCGCGAGCGCCTCGCCGCGGACGGCGAGATCGACTGTGCCGCGGCCATTGTCGCCAGCTGGGCGCGCTACGCCGAGGGCGTCGACGAGCAGGGCGCCCCGATCGAGGTCGTCGACCCGCTGCGCGACCGCCTCATGCCGCTGGCCCGCCGCCAGCGCGAGGACCCCACCGCATTCCTCACCGACCGCACCGTCTTCGGCGACCTCGTCGACCAGCCCCGCTTCGTCGCGGCCTACACAGCGGTCCTGAAGTCGTTGCACACCAGGGGCGCCCGCGCCACCCTGTCCGACCTGCTGGGGGACGGCCCACGGCTCGAGTAGGTCCGGGGGTCGCGCAGCAAAATTCAAGCGAAACCTGTCGGTACCTTCTGCCAGGGTGGTGGGGTGGCGACTTCACCCCAACCCTTTTCCATCCGCCTCGACGCGCGTGTGTCCGATGTCGATCCGCAGCTGCATGTGACCGGGTCTGCCTATCAGCAGTACGCCGATCACGCTCGGTTCGAGTGTGTGCAGGCCGCGGGTATCGCGGTCGACGAGTTGCTGCGTGACGGTCTGGGGCCGGTGAATCTGGAGACCACCATTCGGTATCACCGTGAGTTGCGCGCGGGTGACTGTGTCGACGTGACCTGCGTCTGGCTCTGGTCGCAGGGAAAGACCTATCGGGTCGAACACGCGCTCACCCGGGCCGATGGCGAATTGTCGGCTACCGTCAGCCATCTCAGCGGACTGCTCGACCTGCGGACTCGTCGGCTGATCGCCGACCCGGCCCGGGAATGGGCCCGCCGCGCCGCCGATCCCACGCTGCTCTGCCTCCCCGCCGCCATGCGGATGCACGAGGAGGTGTGATGTCGGCTGTGGGACCCGCGCTTGCTCGGCGGGATTCGGCCGTGTCGATGACGGGACCGATGCCCCCGCTCGGCTAAACTTCGAACAACTGTTCGCGGACTCGGAGGGGTGCTGGTTGCTGTGCGGGTGATGGGCGTCGACCCCGGGCTCACCCGGTGCGGTCTGAGCATCGTCGACGGCGGGCTCGGGCGGCAGGTCACGGCGCTGGACGTCGACGTGGTGCGCACGCCCGCGGATATGGAACTGGCCGAACGACTGCTGTGCGTCTCCGACGCCGCCGAGCACTGGATGGACACCCACCAACCGGAGGCCGTGGCCATCGAGCGGGTGTTCTCCCAGCACAATGTGCGCACCGCCATGGGCACGGCCCAGGCGGGCGGGGTGATCGCGCTGGCCGCGGCCCGGCGCGGCATCCCGGTGGCCTTCCACACGCCCAGCCAGGTGAAGGCCGCCGTCACCGGCAACGGCTCGGCGGACAAGGCTCAGGTGACCGCGATGGTCACCCGCATCCTAGGCTTGCAGGCGGCCCCCAAACCGGCCGACGCCGCGGACGCGCTGGCCCTGGCGATCTGCCACTGCTGGCGCGCGCCCATGCTGGACCGGATGGCGAAGGCCCGCGCGATGGCGGCCGACCAGCAGCGCCGCTACGCGGAACGACTTGCCCAGCAACGAAAGGCGGTAACCCGGTGATCGCGTCGGTGCGCGGAGAGGTGCTCGAGATCGGCCTCGACCACGCGGTGCTCGAGGCCGCCGGGGTCGGCTACCGGCTCAATGCCACCCCCGCCACGCTCGCCACCCTCACCCGCGGCGACGAGGCACGGCTGTACACCGCGATGATCGTCCGCGAGGACTCGATGACGCTGTTCGGCTTCGCCGACACCGAGGCCCGCGACCTGTTCGGACTGCTGCAAACGGTGTCCGGCGTCGGCCCCCGGCTGGCCATGGCCGTGCTGGCCGTGCTGGAGCCGGAGGCGCTGCGCAAGGCGCTCGCCGAGAGCAATGTCGCCGCCCTCACCCGGGTGCCCGGCATCGGCAAGCGCGGCGCCGAACGCATGGTCGTGGAGCTGCGCGACAAGGTGAATCTCGTTCCGGTGCAATCGGGTCCGCCCGGCAGCGCGCCCGCCCCCGTCGTCACGCCGGTGCGCGAGCAGGTGGTGGAGGCGCTCACCGGGCTCGGCTTCCCGCTCAAACAGGCTGAACCGGCGGTCGACGCCATCCTCGCCGACCAGCCCGACCTCGACACCTCCCGGGCGCTGCGGGCCGCGCTCGGACTGCTCGGTAAGAACCGGTAGCGCAGGACGGACCCATGGCAGACGAGACCTTCCCCGGCGACGAGCCCGAATCCCCGGTCACCGCAAGCTATCTGACATCCGACGGCGAGGTCGAGGCCAGCCTGCGCCCGAAGTCGCTGGAAGACTTCATCGGCCAGCCGCGGGTGCGCGAGCAGCTGGCGCTGGTGCTGCGCGGCGCGAAACAGCGCGGCGGCACACCCGATCACGTGCTGCTGTCCGGCCCGCCCGGCCTCGGCAAGACCAGCATGGCCATGATCATCGCCGCGGAACTCGGCACGGCCCTGCGCATCACGTCCGGCCCGGCGCTCGAGCGCGCGGGCGACCTGGCCGCCATGCTGAGCAATCTGGTCGAGGGCGACGTGCTGTTCATCGACGAGATCCACCGCATGGCCCGCCCCGCCGAGGAAATGCTGTACCTGGCGATGGAGGACTTCCGCGTCGACGTCGTGGTCGGCAAGGGCCCGGGCGCCACCTCCATCCCGCTCGACATCGCGCCGTTCACCCTCGTCGGCGCCACCACCCGCTCGGGCGCGCTCACCGGGCCGCTGCGCGACCGGTTCGGCTTCACCGGGCACATGGACTTCTACGAACCCGAGGAGCTGCAACGCATTCTGCAGCGCTCGGCGCACATTCTCGGCGTGCGGATGGAGGCCGACGCGGCCACCGAGATCGCCGGGCGCTCCCGCGGCACGCCGCGCATCGCCAACCGGCTGCTGCGCCGGGTCCGCGACTACGCCGAGGTGCGGGCCGACGGCCTGGTCACCCGCGAGATCGCCGGGGCCGCCCTGGCCGTCTACGACGTCGACGGGCTCGGCCTGGACCGGCTCGACCGCGCCGTGCTGGGTGCGCTGGTGCGCAGCTTCGGCGGTGGGCCCGTGGGCGTTTCGACGCTCGCGGTCGCGGTGGGGGAGGAGGCCGCCACCGTGGAGGAGGTGTGCGAGCCGTTCCTGGTGCGGGCGGGCATGATCGCCCGCACCCCGCGCGGCCGCGTCGCCACCGCCGCCGCCTGGGAGCATCTGGGCCTGGTGCCGCCGCCGGATCTGGTCTTCGGGTCGATCGAGGTCCGGGGCCGCGAATCACATCCGACGCTGGACCTTTTCGACTGATCAGCGTCGCCGATTGCGCTTGCCGATGGCGATGCTGATCGGAATCAGCACCACGAGTACCGCAACCATCAGCACATTCGACAGCCAGACCATGGTGTGCACCGGCAGCTGATAGGCCAGCACCACCCGCACCGCGGACTCGGCCCAGAACCCCACGCCCCACAGCACACTCAGCAGGGCGAACGACCGGCGCACCGCCGGAATCGTGCGCACCCGCTCCTCGAAGCCCGCCAAGGCGTCGGCGCCGCGGGCCGCGATCGTCTTGCGTGCCGCGTAATAGATCAGCGGCTTGCCGATCAGCGCACTGATCAGCAGCGCGAGGCCGATCGCGGCGGTGCCCACCGAATCCTTGACGATCATCATCCGGGGATCGCCGGAGATCAGCGAGCTCGCCAGGCCGAAACCGAAGAGCGCCAGCATGATCGCCGGGAACGCCTCGACGCGGCGCGCCCGGATCATGTCGTAGACCAGGATCGAGCCCGACAGCACCGTCCCGGCCAGCAGCGCGGCGAAATCGGAATATCCGAGCGCGTGCAGGCCGTAGTAGCCGATCAGGGGCAGCGCGATATCGCGCGCGATCGGGGCCAGCGTCGTGCGGAGCTCCGGGCGGCGCGGCGTCTGCTCGGCGGTCGGGCCGGATTTGGACGAGGTGGTGGTGGTCATCGACATGCGCTCCTGGACTGCGTATTCGGTGTCGTCTGCTGTCCCGGACGACGCTACGGACGCGGACCCGCCACCGCCTCGGCCGACCGTCACGATCCGGCCGTGACAACTGTCATGACGTGCGGATCAGTGCTGGGTTTCCAGGTGCTCGCGCTCCTGGGCGCGCAGGGTGTGTTCCACCACGTCGAGGAAGGCGTCGACCTCCTCGCGGTGATAGGCCGACATACCCGCATGGGCCAGGCCGAAATTCGCGGTCCGGACCTCCGCGCTGGTGAGGCCGATCGGCCCGACGTGGGCCAGGGTCGCGATCACCCGGTCCAGGTAGGCGTCGACCTCGTCCGCGGCGTAACCCGCCTGCCCGGTCGGCGGGGCCGAGAATCGCAGGCGCCGCACATCTTCCGAGGTCAGTGTCTGCGAACCCGCCGGGTCGCGGCGGATGCCCAGCCGCGCGAATTCCAGCTCCACGCACACCCGGTCGAGGAATTCGTCCACCTCGTCGCGGTCGTAGCCGCGCAGGCCCAGGTGCGCGGTCGCGAATTCCTGACCGCGGATCTGGGCGGCGGTCAGCGTCACGCGGCCGAGAAAGGCATCGGCGATACGCAGGCAGAAGGCATCCACCTCGATGGTGTCGTATCCGCGGTGCCCGATCGGCGCCCGGCCGAATCGGACCCGCCGCACATCGTCGGGAGTCACCCGCCCATTCTCGCAAGCCCCACCCCGAATCCGTTCCTCCGACGTGCAATTGGCCGGAAGGAATGGGGTGGTCACTCCTTGCGGACGCCGTCGATGAGGAGGCGGCGGATGGCCTCGGTGAGGTCGGTGGCGACCGTTTCGTCGGGGGTGCGCAGGCCGTGCAGGATGGCGGCCAGGATCATGCCGGTCACCGCCTTGGCGGTATTGGCGGTGTCCAGGTCGGCGCGCAGGTAGCCCAGTTCCACGCCGTGTTCGAGGTACCCGGCGGTGAGCGCGTCGGCGGTGTCGAGCAGGCCGTAGAGGCGCAGCGTGAGCTCGGCGTCGATGCCGGTGGCCTGGAACAGCAGCAGCCGCGCGACCCGGCGATCCTCCAGGAAGATGCGGTTCAGCGCGGACCCGATGCGGCCGACCTGCGCGCGGTACTCCTCCAGCGTGGTGGCCGCGTCGGGGGCGTTCTCGGTGCCCAGCGAGTCGATGATGCGGGCGGCCAGATCGTCGATGACGTGATCGATGATGTCGCGCTTGTTCTCGAAGTACCGGTAGAAGGTGCCGTGCCCGATCCCGAGCCGCGTCGCGATGTCGGCGATTCCCGTTGCGTGGTAACCCTTTTCGGCAAAACAGTCGAACGCGGTCTCGATGATCTCCTGCCGGAGCTCGGCCTTGCGGCGTTCGATATGGGACGAGGGCTTCGGCACGGCACCGATGATACGTTGTTCCGGAACGGAATGATGTGTCATTCTGTACCTGATACTTCGAGTAACAGGGAGGTTCGGCGTGGCACCTCAGTTGGACGCCGTCGTGGTCGGCGCGGGATTCGGCGGGATGGGAGCGGCCATCCAGCTGGACCGCCTCGGCCTGGGCAACTATGTGATTCTCGAGCGCGAGAACGATCTGGGCGGGACCTGGCACGTGAACCGGTACCCGGGCCTGGCCGTGGACATCGCCTCGGTCACCTACTCGTACTCGTTCGAGCCGAATCCGTACTGGTCGCGGCTGTTCGCGCCGGGCGCCGAATTGAAGAAATACGCCGAGCACGTGGCCGACAAGTACGACCTGCGGCGGCGCATGCGCTTCGGCCAGGTCGTCGGCGGCGCCCGCTGGGACGACGAGGAGCGGCAGTGGGTCGTCTCGGTGGACAACGGCGACACCCTCACCGCCCGCTATCTGCTCACCGCGACCGGCTTCCTCTCCCAGCCGTACACGCCGCCGTTCCCGGGCATCGAGAACTTCGCGGGCAAGATCGTGCACACCACGGCCTGGGACGACGACTACGACCTGACCGGGCGTAAGGCGGCGATCATCGGCACCGGCGCGACCGCGGTGCAGCTGGTGCCCGAGGTGGGACGGAAGGCGGCCGAGCTGACGGTCTTCCAGCGCACCCCGATCTGGGTGGTGCCGAAGGTCGATATGCCGATCCCGCGGCCGGTGCAGGAGCTGTTCGCGCGGGTGCCGCTGACCCAGAAGGTCGCGCGGCTGGCCAATACCGGTGCGCTGGAACTGCTCATGGTGGTCGGCGTGCTGCACTACAAGCAGGCCAAGCTCACCAACAAGGGCGCGGCGCTGCTGGCCAAGGCGCACCTGCGGGCCCAGGTGCGCGACAAGGAGACCCGCCGCAAGCTCACCCCCGACTACGACTTCGGCTGCAAGCGGCCCACGTTCTCCAACACCTATTTCAAGACCTTCAACGAGCCGCACGTGCGCTTGGAGACGAACGCGATCGATCATCTCGAGGCGGACGCCATCGTGACCGCCGACGGCCACCGCACCGAGATCGATACGCTGATCCTGGCCACCGGCTTCAACCTGTGGGACGTCAACTTCCCGGCCATCGAGATCATCGGCCGCGACGGGGTGAATCTCGGAAAGTTCTGGCGTGACAATCGCTTCCAGGCATACGAGGGCATCACGGTGCCGAAGTTCCCGAATTTCCTCAGCCTCAACAGCCCCTACTCCTACAGCGGCCTGTCCTACTTCACCACCATCGAGGGCCAGATGAAGCACATGGGCCGCCTGTTCGGCGAGATGTTCCGCCGCGGCGAGCAGGTCTTCGAGATCACCGAGCAGGCCAACGCCCGATTCCTGGACTACGTCACCCAGAAATTGGAGTCCTCGGTCTTCTACGGCGGCAGCTGCGCCACCGCCCGCAGCTACTACTTCAACCAGCACGGCGAAGCCGCCCTGCTCCGCCCCAACAGCACCCTCACCACTCACCGCGAAGCGGTCTCCTTCCCCCTGGACGACTACTCCTACGGCGAGCACGCCGCCTGAAACGACGCGGCGATTTCGTGCGAGTGTGTGAAACGGGCGAATTTCGGCGGTGCGATGTGCCAAGCTCTGGTTGCTCGTGTCCGCAATGGGATGCGGGTGTGTCAGCAATCGAAACAACTGGCAGACTGTGTGGGTAAATACCCACCTCAACCAGACTAGGGACCGACTACAACGATGGCGCAACTGCTGTTTCCGCTGCTGCTGGTAGCTCTGCTCGTGCCGATGTTCCTCGGTGTCCGCCGCCAGAAGCGGGAGGCGCAGAAGGTCACGGAGATGCAGGAGGGCGTGAAGGTCGGTGACCGCGTCACCACCACGTCGGGCCTGTACGGGACCGTCGTCGATCTCGACGAGACCACCGTCGACCTGGAGATCGCCGAGGATGTCGTGACGACGTGGCTGCGTGCCGCGATCCGCGAGGTCCGCACCGAGGACACCCACGCCGCCGAGCCCGCCGCCACGGACTCGACCCCCGCGGAGCCGACCGACGGCGCCGCCGCGGAGGAATCGGTCGAGGAAACCAACACCCGGCTGACCAAGGACTGAGTCACCGACGCCGCCGCGCCCCCGCCCCGGGCGGTGCGGTGGCGTTGTAGCGTGTCCGCACCCCCCTCGACACCGCCTAGGAGATAACGACAGTGCCACCTTCCAAGGGAACGGGGCATCCGTGGCGGCTGCTCGGCGCGTATGCCGCGCTGCTGGCCGTCATCTACGCGCTGGTGTTCTTCACCGGTGACAAGTCCCCGGCCGCCAAGCTCGGCATCGACCTGCAGGGCGGCACCCGCGTCACGCTGACCGCCCGCACCCCCGATGGCAGCAGGCCCAGCCAGGACAGTCTCAAGCAGGCACAGAGCATCATCCAGAGCCGCGTCAACGGTCTCGGTGTCGCGGGGTCCGAGGTTGTCATCGATGGCGACAACCTGGTGATCACCGTTCCGGGGGAGAACGGGCAGCAGGCCAAGTCGCTGGCCACGACCGCCAAGCTCTACATCCGCCCGGTGCTGAATGCGTCGCAGCCCCTGAACAAGGGTGGCGCGCCGCAGCCGCCCGCTCCGGGCCAGCCCGCCCCGCCGCCGGGTCAGTCCGCGCCCCCGCCGGGCGCGCCTGCGCCGAGCGGGGCCGCCGAGCCGACCCCGGGTGCGGCCACCCCGCCCGGCGCCGAGTCCTCGAACGGTGCTGGGGCACAGGGTGGTTCCGGAGCGCAGAGCACCGGCGAGAACGGTGGTGCGGCGCAGAACCGGGTCTTCCCGCAGCAGGCGCCCAGCGCTCCCGAGTCGCCCGCGCCGCCCACGTCGGAGCCGAATCAGCCTGCCCCGCCGCCGAATCCGAACGAGACCCCGGCGCAGAAGACGCAGCAGGAGATCGCGGCCGCCAAGGCGCAGCGGCAGAGCACCGATCCGCAGACGCTACAGCAGGCCATGGCGACGCTGGACTGCAGCAAGCCGGATCCGCTGGCGGGCAACGACGATCCGAATCTGCCGCTGGTCACCTGCGCGACCGACGGCAACGAGGTGTACCTGCTGGACAAGAGCCGCATCGACGGCCAGGAGATCAAGAACGCCACGGCGCAGTTCGATCAGCGCAACGCGCGCTGGGTCGTCGATCTCGAGTTCAAGACCAGCGACGCCTGGGCGAAGCTGACCGGTGAGTACGTCCAGAAGCGCGTCGCCTTCGCGCTGGACTCCCGGGTCGTGAGCGCCCCGGTGGTGCAGGAGGGCCCGCAGCAGGGCGGCACCACCCAGATCTCCGGCTCCTTCAACGCCACCACCGCCAAGGAACTGGCCAACCAGCTCAAGTACGGCTCCCTCCCGCTGTCCTTCGCCACCTCCGAGGCCGAGACCGTCTCGGCCACCCTCGGCCTGTCCTCGCTGCACGCGGGCCTGATGGCCGGTGCGATCGGCCTGGTGGCGGTGCTGCTGTACTGCCTGCTCTACTACCGGATGCTCGGCTTCCTGGCCGGATTCTCGCTGGTGGCTTCGGGTTTCGCGGTGTACGGCATCATCGTGCTGCTGGGGCAGTGGATCAATTTCACGCTGGACCTGTCGGGTATCGCCGGTCTGATCATCGGTATCGGTATGACCGCCGACTCGTTCGTGGTGTTCTTCGAACGCATCAAGGACGAGATGCGCGAGGGCCGCAGCTTCCGCTCGGCGGTGCCGCGCGGCTGGGCCCGCGCCCAGCGCACCAACCTGTCGGGTAAGACGGTCAGCCTGATCGCCTCCGCCGTGCTGTACCTGCTGGCGGCCGGGCAGGTGCGCGGCTTCGCGTTCACCCTGGGCCTGACCACCGTCCTCGACGTGATCGTGCTCTACCTGGTCACCTCGCCGCTGATGATGCTGGCCTCCCGGTCGCCGTTCTGGGCGAAGCCGTCGGTCAACGGCCTCGGCGCCGTGCAGCAGATCGCTCGTGAACGCAAGGCCGCCGCCGGCGTACTGGTGGGGAAGGAGTGATGACGGTGAGCAGCAACTCCAGCGACGTCCTGGACACGGCCGTGCACGAGCCGATCGAACCCGCACCGCAGCACGGCTTCTTCGAACGCCTCTACACCGGCACCGGCGGTTTCCCGATCGTCGGCCGCCGCAGGCTCTTCTACGCGCTGAGCGCCCTGCTGGTGCTGATCTCGGTGCTGAGCATGGGCATCAAGGGCTTCACCCTCGGCATCGACTTCGCCGGTGGCACCCGCATCCAGGTCCCGGCCTCGGCGGGGATGACCACGACCGGGGTGCAGGACATCTACGCCCGGGCGCTCGGCCACCAGCCGGTCACCGTGCAGAAGATCGGCTCCGGCGCCGCGTCCTCGTTCGAGATCCGTTCCGACACACTGGATTCCGCGCAGCAGGACAAGGTGCAGGGCGCCCTGTTCGACGCCTTCCACCCGAAGGACTCCAGCGGCACGGTCAGCCGCAACGCGATCAGCGTCGCCGCGATCAGCGAGACCTGGGGCGGGCAGGTGACCCGCAAGGCGGTCATCGCGCTGATCGTGTTCGTGGTGCTGACGATGATCTACATCGCGATCCGCTTCGAACGCGACATGTCCATCGCCGCCATCGCGTCGCTGTTCTTCAACCTGGTGGTCACCGGCGGGCTCTACTCGCTGGTCGGCTTCGAGGTGACCCCGGCGGCGGTGATCGGCCTGCTCACCATCCTCGGCTACGTGCTCTACGACAACGTCGTGGTGTTCGACAAGGTCGAGGAGAACACCCGCGGCGTGCTGCATCTGACCCGGCGCACCTACGGCGAACAGGCCAACCTGGCGGCCAACCAGACCCTGATGCGGTCGATCAACACCACCGTCATCGGCATCCTGCCGATCATCGGCATGCTGGTGGTCGCGGTGTGGCTGCTGGGCGTGGGCACGCTCAAGGACCTGGCGCTGGTGCAGCTGGTCGGCATGATCGTCGGCGGGTACTCCTCGATCTTCTTCGCGGTGCCGCTGCTGGTGTCGATCAAGGAACGCTTCGGACCCGTTGCGGCGCACACGAAGAAGGTGCTCGCCAAGCGGTCCGGGGCGAAGAACGCGCGTGTCGGCGCGGTGGCGTCGGAGCGGGCCGGTGCGGTGACCCGGCCCCGCGACGGCGGTTCCGCCGCACCGAGACCCGGTGCGCGCCCGAGTGGAAAACGACACAAGAAAAGGCACTGATCGTGCGGCGTGGAGGGTTGCGGGCGGGAGCCCTGCGGGCAGTCGGGGCGATGGCGGTCGGTGCGCTGACCGCGGCCGCGGTGGCGGGGTGTTCCGGCAGAAATCAGGTGCCCTCCATCGGGTACGCCGTCGACGCGGTGATCGCCAGTTACAACGGCGGTAGCACGCTGGGCGCGAACAGCGGTGCGGCGGCGGTGTTTCCGCGGGTGCTGACCGGGTTCTTCTACACCGGTCCGCAGGGGCAGCCGGTCGCCGACACCGACTACGGCACCGCCAAGGAGGTGCCGGGCGAGGCCCAGACCATCCAGTACCGGCTCAACCCGGACGGGGTGTACTCCGACGGCGTGCCGACCTCCTGCGACGACCTGGTGCTGGAATGGGCCGCGCGCAGCGGCCGGTTCACCAAACCCGGTCCGGGCGGCCCGATTCCGCTGTTCGACGCCGCCGACACCACCGGGTACTCCGATATCGAGCGGGTGGAATGCCAGCCCGGGTCCAAGGACGCGACGGTGGTGTTCCGGCCCGATCGGCACTTCCTGCAGTGGAAGACGCTGTTCAACGCCGCCGACCTGATGCCCGCGCACGTGGCCGCGCAGGCGGCCGGGGTGGCGAACGTGGTGGGGGCGGTGCAGTCCGGCGATCCGGCGGCCATGGACAAGCTGTCGCAGTTCTGGAATACCGGCTGGAACCTGAAGCCGGGCAACCTGGATACCAAGCTGTTCCCGTCGTCCGGGCCATACAAGATCGAATCGTTCAGCGACGGCGACGGTCTGGTCCTGGTCAAGAACGACAAGTGGTGGGGCAACCAGCCCCGCACCCCGCGAGTCGTGGTGTGGCCGAAGAACACCGACCTGAAGAAGAAGGTCGGCGACAAGGCCGTCGGCGTGATCGACATCGGCGCGGGCTCGGTGAAGGACCTGAGCCTGAACGGGTTCGACGTCCAGCAGCAGCCCGGCCGCGGCGCCGAGCAACTGGTGCTGTCCACCGCCGGGGTGTTCGCCTCGCCCGACGCGCGCCGCGCCTTCGCGCTGTGTGTGCCGCGGCAGGCGCTGTTCGACAAGCTCGGGCATCCGGGCTACGACGCGAAGTCGGGGCTGGGCTCCGGGCCGCTGAATTCCCGGACCGTGCAAGCCGACTCGATCTATTACCCGGCGATCGTCGGCCCCGCCGACAAGTATCGCGGCGGCGATGCGGGCGCGGCCCAGCAGGCGCTGGGCGCGGCCAAGATCGCCAACCCCACGGTGCGCATCGGCTACCGGGCACCCGACGACCGTCGTGCCCAGACGGTCGCGATGATCGCCGACTCCTGCAAGCAGGCCGGGATCACGGTGGTCGACGCGGGCGCACCCGACTTCATCCCCACCCAACTGGGCGACAAGGTGGATGCCGTGCTCGGCGGCACCGCGGCCGCGCCGGGACCGTCCGGATCGCTGTCCGGAGTGGAGGCCACCGCCGCGCTGCACGGCGGGCAGGGCCTGAATTTCGGTCACTACGGCAACGGCCGTTACGATGCGATCGCGGATCAGCTTGCGGCGGACGACAATTCCGCGACGGTGTTGAACCTCGACACCGAAGCGGAGAACCTGCTGTGGAGCGAGATGCCGTCGATCCCGCTGTTCGACACGCCGCGGACCATCGCGTTCGGCGACGGCATGGAGGACGGGATCGCGAACCCCACCAAGGCCGGTGCGGGTTGGAACATGGACCGGTGGGTGTTGAAGCGGTGAGCGTCCCCGGGCACGGGATGAGGAGTGGGTGCAGATGAGTAAGCATGGAATCGTGGAAACGGAGCAGTCGGCGGGGGAGCGGATGGCGCGGGCGGCCGAGGCGGTGCGGCGGCTGACCCGCTGGCACGACGACTTCCCCAGCCCCGGGGTGCGATTCGCCGATCTGACGCCCGTCTTCGCGAACGCCGAGGGCTTCCACGCGGTCATCGATTGCCTCGGCTCCTGCGCGCCCGACGCCGATCTGGTGGCGGGCGTGGATGCGCGCGGATTCCTGCTGGGCGCGGGCGTGGCGGCGGTGCTCGGCACCGGCGTGGTGGCCGTGCGCAAGGCGGGCAAGCTGCCCCCGCCCGTGCTGTCGCGCGAATACACCCTCGAATACGGCTCGGCCGCACTGGAAATCCCCGCCGACGGCGTCGATCTGGCCGGGCGGCGGGTGCTGCTGCTCGACGACGTGCTCGCCACCGGCGGCACCCTGGCCGCGGCCGCGGAACTGTTCCGATCGGCGGGCGCCGAGGTGGTCGCCGCCGCGGTGGTCCTGGAGCTCGATTTCCTCGGCGGCCGTGCGCGACAGGGGGACTACCCGCTGACCTCGATCGTTCGGCAATAATCCGCGTGTTTCGGTTGTGGCCGCGAGTGGCCCTCACTATGCTCGGATCTCGGCGACGCGGCCCTGCGGTTGCGTCGCGCGGACCAGTGTTCACGAACAACTCACGGACCCGGATCCACTATCACCCTATGAGCGAGCGCAGCGAGCGAATCATTCGGACAGCGGCCACGATCGGCTCCCACGGGATGGAGGCGGCGGCATGACTCGGGCTCGGCACACTCGTCTGACCGCGGCCGTCGCGGGCGCGGTCGGGGTCGTTTTCGTCGTCGGCGCGGCCACCGCTTCGGCCAATCCGTCCGCCGCGGTGCGGGGCGGCACCACCATCACCGCCCATGTCTCCGGCGAGAAGCCCGGCCAGGTGTGCCGCATCGCCGCGCCGGGGCTCCCGATGCGTTGGCAGCCGGTCGATTCCGGCGGCGCCGTCGATCTCGACAGCGGGCCGGTCGAAAGCGGGCGCCACGAGGCCCGGGTGGTGTGCGAGAACCCGAAGGTCGGCGACGCGTCGGCACACGAGGTCGGCAAGGAGGAGGACGTGTTCACCGGGCACTGGGCCCCGGCGTACGAATTCCTCCACCATCACCGGCTGGAATTCCTCACCCCGCGCGAGCGCTGATCAGACCCGCGCGAGCACACGCGCGATGAAACCGGTGACGACGAGCCAGAATATGGCCGCCAGACCGTAGGTGATCACCACATCGAGGTCGTGATTGCCGGTATTGAACAGGCCCGGGAAGAACAGCGCCAGCGGTTCGGCGAGGGACTTGACGAAGGTGAAGGCGCGGTTGACCGGATTCGCGTTGAGCAGCTGCATCACGATGTAGATGCCCTCGAGAAGCGCGAAGATTCCACCGACGGCGCTGACGATCGCCGCGGCCGTGCCGGGACCACCGCGGGTGGTGCGATATCTGTACATGCTTCGGGCTTGCCCGTTCCGGACGGGCGGAAAACGGCGAGCATGCGACATCCAGCCTGCTTGACGGCATGACGCGCCGGGAAAAGAGGGGCTCTCGCAAAAGAGAGCGCTGCTCTTGACGGGTGCTGGGGCGGCCACTCTGCTGCCGAAGCTGGGCATCGGCATTGCCGGATCGACTGAGCCGCAACGGCTTTCGAGCCTCTCCGCGCAAGGGCGAAAATGTCTCCCTGTTGCCTCGAGTCAAGATGCGCGCATCCGCCGGTTCGTTGCCGCAGCCGAGAATGCGCGCGCAGCGGTGTTCTGGGCGAGGGTGCGATGGTGGGTCGGCATGGCCTTGCCGATGACCAGGGCGAGTAGCTCGGTGGTCAACGCCTGGATGTGGCGCTGCACCGCAGCCGGGTTGGTCTCGGTGTGGGTCTTGCTCATTCGGGTCTTGGCGGCGCGAGTGACCGTCGGTGCGGCCTCGGCGCGCCGGTGCGGGGTGGCCGCGGTGTCGTATCTCTTGGACACCTTCGCGCCGGTGCGGACCTTGGACACGAGTTTCTGCTGCGGGTAGAAGTAGTTGGTCAGCAGCGACTGCTGTACCCAGATCCTGTTGAGCAGCACCAACTCCGGCTCGGTGTCGTAGCGGTGATAACCGACGATGGTGCGCACCACCGCCCAGTTCTTCTGCTCGACGTAGGAGCCGTCGTTGCTGCGGCCCGGCCGCGACCGGGTGAAGGTCAGCTGCCGTTTCTCACACCAGGTCAGCAGGTTGTGGTTGATGAACTCGCTGCCGTTGTCGGAATCGACACCCAGGATCGGGAACGGCATCGCCGCCGCGATCTCCTCCAACGCGGCGAGCACCCATTTCTGGGCCTTGTTGGCCACGCTGCGGTTCTCGGTCCACCCGGTAGCGATATCGGTGACAGTGAGCGTGAACGCATGCTGTCCCAACACATTTCCGCCGTCGTGACCGACCAGGTCGATCTCCACGAACCCCGGCACCGCGTCGTCCCAGTCCGCCCACGTGCGCACCGGGATCTGCGACTTCAGCAACGACCCCGGCTTGGTATGCGAACGCCCCTTGAGCTCCCGGCGTTTGCGCTCCGGCGCCAGCCTGCGGTCGATCGTGGCCGCCGACATCCCAGCCAGCAAATCCGCTGCCCCGTCACCGATTTCGAGTTCCCCGAACCGCCGCAACGTCATCACCAGCTCACCCAGCACCGGCGCCAACCGCTTCCCCGCCGGCATACCCAGCACCGCCCAGCAAAACACAAGACCCGCAACAACATCGGGCCCGTACTTCGGCGGCCGCGGCGGGCGCGGGGTGACCACTCTCGGTTTCCCCGCCTGCGCCAACGCTTTTCGCGCATGATTGCGATGCCAGCCCGTCATCGCGCACAACTCGTCGAGAATACGACCCTTACCGGCCTTGTCCGCCCGCCGATACCGCGTCGCGATCGCCCTCGTCACCGCCCTACGTTGACCCACGGTCAGCTCCATATCGCCCAGGGCCTACCGGACCAGCAGCCACCGGCCCCGCAGGCACGCCGACGCGCGCATTCTCAATTGAGGCAACGACCCCATCGATGCGCGCATTTTTGATGAGTCAACTCGGTCTCTTGCGCGGATTCGTTTTCCCCGCTAACTTGTACTGCGTCGTTGTCCCCGTTGATCGGAGTCGTGCCGTTGCTCTTCTGAGGTAGCACTCGAGTGGCCCGCAGTCGCGCGCCATATCTGTCTCGCCACCCTCAGGAGCCGCGCATGTCAATTACGACTGTTTCCATTTCGGATCTCACCTTCGCCTGGCCCGACGGCACACCCGTCTTCGACGGGCTCGACGCCGTGCTCGGACCCGGCCACGTCGGCCTGGTCGGCAGCAATGGCGCCGGAAAGTCCACGCTGCTGCGGCTCGTCACCGGCGAGCTGCACCCGGTGCGCGGATCCATCACCGTGGCGGGGCGGCTCGGCTACCTGCGCCAGGACCTCGGGCTGGCCACCGGACAGCGGGTGGACGCCGTGCTCGGCATCGCCGAGGTGCGAGATGCCCTGCACCGCATCGAATCCGGGGCGGGCACGGAGGCGGACTTCGAGATCGTCGGCAGCCGTTGGGATGTCGAGGAACACGCCGTGGCGCTGCTCGGCAGGCTCGGGTTGCACTACCTGGCCGACGATGTGGCGCAACTGGATCGGCGCCTGGACACCCTGTCCGGCGGCGAGACCGTGCTGCTCGGCCTGGTCGCCGAGCTGCTGCGCGAACCCGACGTGCTGCTGCTCGACGAACCCACCAACAACCTGGATTCGGTTGCCCGCCAACGCCTCTACGAGGTGGTGGGGCAGTTCACCGGTACCGTGCTGACCGTCAGCCACGACCGGGAACTGCTGGACCGCGTCGGCACCGTCGCGGAGCTGCGGCAGGGCGAGATCCGGTTGTTCGGCGGTAATTTCGCCGACTACGAGGCGATCGTCGAGGCCGAGCAGGAGGCCGCCCGCGCCGCCGTCCGCGACGCCCGCAGCGATGTCCGCAAACAGGCCCGCGAACTGGTGGAGGCCCGCATCAAACTCGACCGCCGCAAGCGGTACGGGCAGAAGATGTGGGACCAGAAGCGGGAGCCGAAAATCGTGATGGCCGAACGCAAACGGCAGGCACAGGTGTCGGCGGGCAAGCTGCGCAACAACCACATCGCCAAGGTGGAACAGGCCAGGGATCACCTGGACCGGGCGCAGGAACTGCTGCGCGACGACCGGGAGATCCGGGTCGAATTGCCCGGCACCCGGCTGTATCCGGGGCAGGACGTGATCGACCTGACGGAGGTGACGCTGGCCAACGGGCCCGTCGTCAGCCTGAAGGTGACCGGGCCGGAACGGATCGCGCTGACCGGCCGCAATGGCGTGGGCAAGACCACGCTGCTGCGGCGCATCGCGGCCGAACCGCCGAAGGTGCCGTGGCGGATGCTGCCGCAGCGGCTCGACGTGTTCGACGAGGGGCGTTCGGTGTTCGACAATGTCGCCGCCGCCACCCCGCACGCCTCCGCCGAACAGGTGCGAGCCCAGTTGGCGCGCTTCCTGTTTCGCGGCGCCGACGCCGATGTGGCGGCGGGCGCGCTGTCCGGCGGCGAACGGCTGCGCGCCGCGCTGGCGATGCTGCTGCTGTCGGACCCGGCCCCGCGGCTGGTGCTGCTCGACGAGCCCACCAACAACCTCGACCTGCCCAGCCTGCGCCACCTCACCGAGGCGCTGGCCGGGTTCGAGGGCGCGCTGATCGTGGTCAGCCACGACCCGCGCTTCCTCGACGAGATCGGGGTGACGCGGCGGGTGGAACTCACCGCGGAAGGATTGGTCGAGGACCCGACCGGGTAGCCCGGCGATCCGTCCGCTACAGCCAAGTCAGTCCGGCAGTTCCAGCTGCTCGAGGTGGGATGGGTGCAGGTCGGTGAGCAGGGCGCGGGGGGTGGGGATCTGGCCTGCGGTCAGAACGCCGGTGGTGGGGGTGGTGACGATGCGGTGCAGGGCCGCGGCGACGATGGGGGCCGTGACGGCGTAGATGTCTTGGCCTCCGGCTCGGGCGCGGCGTTCGGTGGCGCCGGAGCGGACGACGACTTCGACCAGGAAGCGCTGGGCCGAGCGGCCGCGGTCATCCACGGCCGGGGGTGGGGAGAGGTCGGGGTCGGAGAGGTCGGCCAGGGGGGCGGTGGTCATATAGGTGTGCAGGGCGGCGGTTTTCAGGTGGTGCGGGATGGTGACGCTGTCGGCGGTGGTGAATTCGCCTACCACCTCCTGGGTTCCGAACGGTTCCGGGAAGTCCCAGCGGGAGATCGGCTCGGAATCGGTGCGCAGCACCAGCTTTCGGCCGTCGTACACCAGGCGCTTGCCCTCGCGGCGGCCCCGGGAGGTGTCGGAGGTGCGCCGGGTGCCCATGGTCGGCTTCCAGCTGGTGAGCGCGTAGGCCAGGTGGATCTCGTCGGCGGCGGGCAGGTCGCCGAGGGCGGCCGAGGCGAGCAGATCGCCCAGGCCGCCGTAGAACGCGACCGAGGGGGCGATGGTGACGCCCGCGGCCTGCGCCCGCTCCTGGTAGCGGCGCGTCACCTCGTCGGCCACCTCCACCTCGGCGGCGACATCGACGTAGTGGATGCCCGCGCGCAGGGCGGCCTCGATCAGCGGGTGGGCGGTGCGCGCGAACGGGCCCGCGGCGTTCACCACGGCCGCCGCCCCCGCCAGCGCCCGATCCAGCGCCGCGGGATCGTCGGCCGCCGCCGGGCGCGCCTCACCGTCCAGCGCGGCCAGCCGGTCGGCGTCCCGGCCGGAAACCACGACGTCCCAGCCTCTTTCGCGAAGCTCCCGGATGATGAACCGCCCGGTATGCCCGGACGCGCCGTACACCACGACCTGCATTGCTACCCCTCGCTCTCGCCGATGCCCGCGCGCAGCTCGAGCGGGGCACGGTCGGACTCTAGCCGGTAATTCCCAGGCATAGTCTGAAACTCGGTGTGCCGCCGGTCAAATGGGCGCCCGCGGACTGGAGGATGCGGTCCTGGGCGACGACGTGCTGGCACATCGTCGTCGTGTCGCGCAGCCAGCGGTCCAGCGGGTTCGGCCGGTAGATGGCCGCGGTCTGGCGCAGATCGTAGAGGCGCTGCACGATCGAGCGCGCGGTGCGGAACGCGTGCAGGCGCGAAAGGGGAAGCGCGGCACGCTCTTCCGGGGTGAGATCGTCGAGCGTGCCGCCGCCGGACAGCACCTCCCACTCCCGGCGCATCGCGGTGTACACCCCGGCGCGGGTGGCGTGCAGGTCGGCCTCGCAGTCGGCCAGGGTGACCTGTAGGCGGTAGTCGTCGGCCCGGGCGGCCGACTCCGCGCGCACGTGATCCAGGGCGGCGCGTGCCACGCCGAGCGGGACACCCGGCATATTGCGCATGTGCACCTCCGGCTGCGCCAGCGGGCCGGTGGGGCCGTGCACCGTCGAGAACACCAGCGTGTGCTCCTCGGGCACGAACACGTCGGTGATGGTGTAATCGCAACTGCCGCTGCCGGACAGGCCGGTGGTGTGCCAGGTGTCGATCACCTCGACCTCGGCCCGCGGCACCATCATCAGCCGCGAGTCGTGTGGGTCGCCGTCCGCGCCGGGTTCGGGCTTGCCGTCGCGGTAGAGGAACGCGCCCGACACCACCCAGTCGGCGTGGGTGATGCCGCTGCCGAACTGCCAGCGGCCGGTGAGCCGGTACCCGCCCGGCACGATCTCGGCGCGCCCGACCGGGAACAGCAGGCCCGCCGTCGCCATGTCCAGGCTCGGGAACATCTCGCGCGCAACGGGTTCGGCGAGGAAGTTGGCGTACAGGCCGGTGTCGGAACCGATCATGGCGCACCAGCCCGCCGAGGCGTCGCCGTAGGCCAGCGCCTCGATCACCTCGGTCTGTTCGATCGAGGTCAATTCCGGTCCGCCCCAATGCTTTCCGAAACCCATTCGGAAGACGCCGGTGTCGCGCAGCAGTTCCACCACATCGGCGGGCAGCCGCCGCTGCCGCTCGATCTCCTCGGCGCGCTCGCGCAGCAGCGGGGCCACCGCCTGGGCGCGGGCCAGGATCTCCGCGGCGTCGGGGCTGCGGGTCTCGGTGGTGCGGGGTTCGTCGACGATGGTCATGCGATGCCTCCTGGGCGATGGTCGGGAATGTGGTCGACGACGTGGAATCGGCCCTGCAGGAAGACGAGCCGGTCGCCCACGTCGTGCGCACCGGCCGCCACCACCTCCCCGACGAACAGCGTGTGGTCACCCACCTCGACGCTGCGCTCGAGGACGCATTCCAGCCAGCCCGGCGCGTCCAGCAGCAGCGCACCGGTCCGCGGCCCGGGCCGGGTGGGCAGCGCCGCCAACGCCTCGGCCCGCGCCGCGTGCGGCTTGGCGAACACCCCCGCGGTCCGCAATGCCGCGCCCCCGAGAATCGACACCGCCCACACCCGGCTCTCGGCCAGCCCCGCCCCGAACCGCGACCCGCGCTTCATCGAGATCGCGATCAGCGGCGGATCCAGCGACAACGAGGTCAGGGAGTTGATGGTGACCGCATCATGGACGCGACCCTCCGGCCGGTCGGCGTAGGTGGTGGCAATCGCCACGCCCGTCGCGAAATTCCGCATGACCGCCCGCAGGTCGGCCCCCGGCCCGGGGTGTGTGGTCGTGCGGGGTGAGGCCCCGGCCAAAAGCACGCCGGGGCCGATGAGAGGAGTGTGGCCGGGGCCGACGGGGGGAGCGTCGCCGGGGCTGCCGGAGTGCTCGTCGCTGGGGCCGACAGTGTCCCCGGCGTGCCGGTTCTCTATGTCCCCGGCGTGCTTTTGGCCGGGGGCCGCGACCGGTATGGCGAGAGGGATGGGGGGCACCGTGAAAGGGGTGAGGTCCCAGTCGAATTCGGCCCAGGTTACTGCGGGTTCGGCTATTTGGCTGCCTGCGGGGATGGGCATGTCATACCGCCTGGGGGAAGTCGAAGACGCGGTGGGGGTCGTAGCGGCGTTTGATTTGGGCCAGGCGGGTGTGGTTGGGGCCGTAGTAGGCGGTGCGCCAGTCGGTGAGGGAGGGGTCGGTGAAGTTGAGGTAGGAGGAGGGGGTGGCGTGGGCGGCCATCTCCTCGTGCAGGCCGTCCAGCCATTCCAGGTTGGACCAGACCGTGTGGGCGGGGTCGGTGGTGCTCCACGAGGTGTCCATGGAGATCAGGAACAGCACGTCGCGGTGCGGGAACGCGGTGTCGGAGACCGGGATTCGGTTGATCGCGCCGCCCCAGGTGAACAGGGCCACGCCGCCGCCGTCGGGGTTGCCGCTGCCGGGCCAGCGGTCCACCGCGGCGACGATGGCCTCGACTCCCGCCTCCGCCAACGGTTTCGGCGTGGTGCGGGTGCGCACCGCGAACGGGTCGCCGGAGGTCTCGTGGTGCAGGAAATCCTTGGCCTCCCAGTAGGTGGCGTCCTCGATGGCGCAGCGCAGCGGCGGCGCGGTCGCCAGCGCCGGGGCCAGCAGCTCGCGCAATTCCGTTGCGGGACCGAGGTGCTGGCCCACCACCGACACCAGGGCGGGGTCGTTGCCCGCGCGGGCCGCGCCGATGCGAGCGGCGAACTCGTCCGGCGCGGCCGCCATCACCTCCTGCATCGCCGCCAGCACCTCGCGGGCATACCGCCACTCCCACAGCAGCAGCACCGTCGAACTCGGCCGCGGCTCGACGGCCTGGAAGGTGAACGAGGTGTTGACGCCGAAATTGCCGCCACCACCACCCCGGCACGCCCAGAACAGATCCGCGTTCTCGGTCGCGTTGCACACCCGGATGCTGCCGTCGGCGAGCACGATCTCGGTCTCGACGAGCGTGTCGCAGGTCAGCCCGAACGCGCGCGACACCGCCGCCACGCCGCCGCCCAGGGTCAGCCCGCCGATCCCGACCTCGTCCGAATTGCCCAGCGGGAACGCCAGATTGCTGCGCTCCAGCGCCGCGTACATCGCGCCGCCGCGGGCCCCGCCGCCCACCGTCACCAGCCCGGCGTCGGCGTCGACGCGGATCCGGTCGAGCGCCCGCAGATCCAGCACCAGGCCGGTGCCGGTGGAGTAGCCCGCATAGCTGTGGCCACCGCCGCGCGGCACGATCGACACCCCGCACTCCCGCGCCCAGACCAGGGCGCGCGACACGTCGGCGGCATCGCGCACCGACAGCGCCGCGGCCGGGCGGACATCGGCGTAGCGCTTGTTGAACGGCGCGGTGGCCGCCGCGAATCCGGCGTCACCCGGATAGTGCAGGCGGCCCGCGACGAGCTCCTGCAGCCCGTTCACGGCACCTCCTCGAGGTAGGAGGTGCCGCGAGAACTGTTGGGCCCGTACCGCTCCCATTCCTCGCGCAACCGCAGCGGCCCGCCGCCGTCGGTCTCCGGCGTGCTGTGGGTGAAGCCGGTGACGATCTCGCCGTCGGCCAGCACCATCGTGTAGGCCATCCGCAGCGCCCCGGCGTCGTCGACGAGCCCGGTGATGCTGCCGCGGCGCACGTGGCCGCCGGAGAAGTGCGCCCACACCAGATCACCGGCCTGGTGGTAGCGGGCGATCACGCCGTCGTCGGAGGCGGGATTGCGGAAGCGCCTGCCCTCGTAATTGATCATTTGTCGGCGTCCAGGAGTCCGGCCGGGAGCGTGAACGTCGCACCGGCGGCGAGTGGTTCGAGCGGTTCGCCGTCCACCTCGACCAGGGCGGCGGCGGCATCGAGCAGGGCGTCGCAGCGCTGCGGGTCCGACGCCTCGCACACCACGAACGAGTGCCGGGCGATGTAACCGCCGGGGGGAAGCCGCAATTCGGCGCCCGGCTCCACCATGGCGGCGGCGGTGACCAGGCCCGGGGCGTGCTCGGGCACCCGCACCGCGCGCGCCACGCAGTCGCGCTCCGGATAGCCGAATCGGATGCCCGCCACCGCATTCCGGGTCGGGGTGAGGGTGGGGCGGCGGCCGGTGGCGATGTCGACCAGCACCTCGCCCGGGTCGATGCCGGTGGCGATCTTGCCGAGGAACGGGATCAGGTCGCCGCCCAGGCGACCGTTGATCTCGATGATCAGCGGGCCGCGATCGGTGAGCTTGACCTCGCTGTGCGTGATGCCGTTCTCCACGCCGAGTTCCCGGTGCGCGCGGGCCAGCGTGTCGAGCAGGGCGGCGTGCCGCAGCAGCGGATCGGCGGCGTCGACGATGTGGCCGACCTCCTCGAAGTACGGTTCCAGCCCGGTTCGCTTGCGCGCCACGAACATCGGCAGATACTCGCCCTTGTACACCGCGGCGTCGATGCTGATCTCCGGGCCCGCCGCGTACTCCTCCACGATGGCGGTGCCGCGGTAGGGCTCGTCGCCGATGGCGCTGGCGCCCGCCGCCACCCCGAAGGCCGCGTCCAGCTCGTCCGCGTCGGCGGCCAGGATCACGCCCATGCTGGCGCCCAGCGCCTGCGGCTTCACCACGACCGGGTATCCGATCCGCGCGGCGGCGGCCCGGGCCTGTTCGACGGTGTGGGTCAGCTCGAATCGCGGCTGCAGCTGCCCGGCCGCGGTGAGCACCGAGCGGGTGCGGTTCTTGTCGCGGCAGCCGCGCACGCCGTCGGCGCTCAGGCCCGGCACGCCGAACTCCTCGGCCAGATCGGCGGCGGGCTGCACCAGCGGCTCGTCCCAGCACATCACCCCGACGATGGTGCGGCGGGCCGCGATCTCGCGCGCCCGCTCGGCGAGGATGGCGTGATCGAACAGGTTGGCGACGGTGATGTCGTCGAAGTAGTCGCGCTGCCAGGTCGGTTCGATGTTGTTGAGCAGCACCAGATCCAGGCCCAGCGCGCGGGCCCGCGCATGCGCGGAGCGCACCAGGTACTCCCGATACAGATGCAGCCCGCTGCCGATCGCGAGCAACGCGTCGTTGGTGGTCATTGCGAGTCCTTTCGAGGTCAGGCCGCGAGGGGGGTGGCGGCCAGTTCGGCGATGCGGTCGGCTATCAGCGGGGCGGTACGGAAGCCGTCGCCGCCGACGGCCGCGCGTGCCCACACGGCCGGGCCGACCCGTTCCAGGGCGGCGCCGCCGGTGCGGGCGTCGACGGTGTAGTGGCAGTGTTTGATCGCGACGATCGGGTAGCGCCGGGGCCCGGCGAGCAGGCGTTCCCGGCAGTGGTCGGCGGTGGCGCGGTCGAGGTCGTCGGGCTCGGCCAGGGTGGACACGGTCCGGCACATGGTGGTGGAGCTCAGCTTGAGCAGCGTGCCGTCGCCGGGCGGCAGCAGCCAGCCGGTGCCGTCGTCGCCGACCCCGCCCGCGGTCGGCGCGTGCTGCCACCAGCGCTCCAGCTCGGCGGGCGGGCGCACGTAGACGATGGTCTGCCGGTGCACCTCGGTATCGGTGCGCACCAGGTCGCGGGTCCACGCCCCCGCGGCCACGAGCACGAGATCGCCTGCGAGACAACCACCGTCGGCCAGATCCAGGCGGGCGGCGGCGGTGTCCACGCCGACCACCTCCGTCCACGGCCGCAGCGTGACCGCCGGATGCCCGCGCAGCCAGCGCACGGCCGCGTGCAGCACCCGTTCGGCCAGCAGCACCCCGGCGTCCAGCTCCCGCACGCCGAGATACCCTTCCGGGAACACGATGTGCGGCAACCGATCCGGCTCCAGCACGGCGATCCGCACCCCGGCCCGGTCGGCGGCGTCGCGGGCCGCGTCGGCGTGCTCGGCGGGCCACCCGGAGACCACCCCGACACGGCGGTAGAAGCGGCCGCCGAGCAGCGCCTGCAGGCCCAGCCAGCGGCGGTGCAATGCCGCTGCCGCGCCGGTGTTCTCGGCCGTCAACGCGCGCAGCACCCGATGCTGGTCGAACGAGCTCGACCCCTGGTTCGGGATGGGGCCGCGGTCCACGACCGTGACCCGATGCCCGGCGCGGGCGCACCGGACCGCCGTGATCAGCCCGGTGATCCCGGCCCCCGCGATGACGACCGCGCTCATCTCAGACCTCCGCCGGGGCGAGCCTCGGCAGCCGGAACGGACGGACGATGTCGCGGACGGCGACGCCGTCGATCCGGGTGTCCGGCAGCGCGGCGGCCAGATCGATGAGAATCGGTGCGGCGCACCGCAACAGCACCTCCGCCTCGTGGCAGAGATCGCCCCCGGTCAGGGTGGACCGGTCCAGCCGGCCCAGCTGCTGGGTGAGCGTGGTGGCCGCCCGGGTGACGCTGAAGCGCGGCAGCTCGTAGGCCGAGCGGAAGCGCTGCACGATGCGGACCGCGGAGTTGCGCGAACCGCCCGACACCGGCAGCGGGCCCTTCCCGGCCCAGGCGTCGACCCGTTCGGCGACCCGATTCCACGGCTCCACCAGGCGGATTCGGGTCAGTTCGGCCAGTTCGGCGCGATTGAAGCTGGTCCGCTGGAACTCCGGGCTGTCGGAGGCCAGATGGAACCGGATCAGATCGCGCGGCACCTGCGAGGCCAGCTCGCGGCCCCACACCAGATGCCCGCGGCTGGTGGAGAACTTGGACCGGTCCAGCTCGTAGAACTCGTTGGTGAGGAACATGGTCGGCAGCGGGTAGCCGTCCCCGAAGGCGAGCAGCATCGCCAGGCCGGAGATCGCGAACGGGTGAACGTTGTCCACGCCGAGGAAGTACACGATCTCGGTCCCGGCCTCGCGCCGCCACAGCGCGTCCTCGGACCCGGGATTGAGCCCCGCCCGCTCGGCGGCCAGCATCGAGCAGTACATGGTCCACGCCACCGGCTCGGCGTTCGGGTTCACCACCTGCCCGGGCATCCCCGGGGCCGGGATGCCCCAGCCCAGGGGATAGCTGACCGGGAAGTCCGGCAGCGGACGCGACAGGATCTCCTCGATCACCTGGGCCGCGTGCGGGCGCAGCGATCCGGCGATGCGATCGAAGTGCGCGCGCAGCTTGCCGCGGTACTCCTCCGCGGGCAGCACCAGCACCTCGACGTCGCGGAACTCCAGCGGCTCGTCCGGGTCGCGGGTCGAACGCGGTTCCAGCAGTTCCGATCCCGCGACCTGATGCCCGCAGCTCTCGCACAGGCCGCCGCAGCTCTCGGCCAGGCACACCGGGCAGATGCCCGCCACGTGGCCGTCCACCAGGTACTCCCCGGTGCGGGGCGCGTACGGAAAACGCATGGGGCGCAACCGCAGCCGCCCGGCCTCGCGCAGCCCGCCGATGACCCGGGTGACGAACGAGGTGAACCGCTCCTCCCAGCCGGTGAAGCCGTCCACGGCGATGCCCAGCGCGTCGAGGGTGGCCTCGACCTCCTTGGCCGACTGCCGCACCAGCGCCTCGGGCGTGGTGCCGAGCCGGCGGGCGGTGGTCACCACGAAGGTGGAGGTGTCCTGAACGCCGGTGCCGAACACCACCTTTCGGCCCGTCGCCCGCGCGTAACGGGAGTAGACGTCGGCGGCCAGGAACGGGCCCGCGATATGCCCCAGGTGCAGATCGCCGTTGGCGGTGGGGGCGGGGGAGATGACGATGGTCGGACCGGTCATGGCTGCCCCGGACCGGTCTGCGCCGCTTCGGTATTCGCGCGGTGCCGGGCGGCGAACCGTTCCGTCATCTCCGAATCCCACCAGACCGCATACCATTCGAAGTCGGTGTCGGCGTCGTTGTGGATGTAGTGGATCGACCCCGGCAGCAGATGCGCCACGTCGCCCGCGGCGAAATCCCGCTTCTCCCCGTCCACGTCGATGACCGCGCGCCCGGTCATCGCGATGAACAGCTCGTACTCGTGGTGGGAGTGCGCGGTGGATGTCCCGCCCGGCGGGAGCGCGCACCAGGCGCCCTCGAACGGGGCGTTGAGCACGTCCCAGGGCAGCAGCCGCTGCGAGGCCACACCGTAGGCCTCGGTCAGCTTGTCCCGCTCCAGCTTTCGGATCTCCGCGTTCATGCCGACCGCACCTCCGCCACGGCTCGGCGGTCCACCATGTCGTCCACGATGTCCTGGGAGCGGTGCGCCAGCACGCTGATCAGGGTGTCGGCGATGCCGTGCGTGGCCTCGTTCATGCCCTGCAGATAGATTGCGCCCCAGGCGGAGTCGTCGAGTTCCAGCCGATATCGGCGGCTCACCTCGATGCCGTCCAGGCCCACCCGCTCGGCCAGATCGCGCACCAGGGCGGGCATCTGCGGGTCGAAACCGGTGCCGAGCAGCACCAGATCGCAGCGCTGCGGCTCGATCTTGCCGCTGCGGCGGTCGCGCAGCTCCAGCACCACCTCGTCGCCGTCCATGCGGGCGCCGGTCACCTCGGTCATCGCCCGGATCTGCGAGACCGGCTGGCCCATCATGCGCTGCCGGTACAGCAGGTAGTACAGCTCGTCCAGAAACGGCGGCGCCAGACCGGCGTAGTTGGTCAGGTGCACCTCGTCGAGGATGCGGCGGCGGGTCTCGGCGTCGCAGTTGTAGAACTCGTCGATGAACGACGGGTAGAACAGCTCGTTGATGAACTTGCTGGTCTGGTAGTTCTGCAGCCCGATCGAGCGCATCACCATGGCGGGCGTGCTGTTCGGCAGATCGGTGTGCACCGCCATGAACATCTCGGCCGCGCTCTGTGCGCCGCCGACCACCACCGGCCGCAGCGCGCGCTCGCCGCGGGTGGCCGCGACCTCGGCGATGCGGGTGTTGTACTGGGTGCTGTGAATGACCCGGTCACCCGGTAGCGCGGCGAACACGTCCGGGATGTGCGGATCGCGGCCGGTGCCGAAAACCAGGTCCCGGCAGGTGATCCGGTCGCCGTCGGTCAGGACCACGGTCCAGCCGTCGATGTGGCCGCCCCGGGTGCGCCGCGGCTCGATCCGCTCGACCCGGGCGTTGTACCGCAGGCCCACGTGCTCGAGGTGGTGGGCCACCCACTGCTGATACTCCGACAGCTCCCAGCGGTAGGGATTGAACGTGGCGAGGTTGACGAAGTCGTCGAGCCGCCCGCGCTCGTGCAGGAAGTTCAGAAAGGAGAAGCGGCTGCGCGGATTGCGCAGTGTCACCAGGTCTTTGAGGAACGACACCTGGCTGCGCGCCCACGGCAGCAGCAGGTTGCGCTGCCACTTGATGTCCGGATGCTGCTCCAGGATCAGGGTATTGCGGGCCAGGTCCGGCGAGCCCGATTCCTCCAGCGCGACGGCGAGGGCCAGATTCGCGGGCCCGGCGCCGATGGCGAGGACGTCGACGTCGTGTTCGGTCACTATCTTCCACCTCAGTCTCGAGGATCTCGAATAACGCTGGGTAACAGTCAATGTGAGGGCGATATTGGTCGACAGCGTTCGCGCGGACCGAACATCAACCGACCGCCCGTTTCTCCGCCTTGACAGCGAAAAACCCTGGGTGGCACCGGAACTCGGCGCCACCCAGGGTTGATCGGCGGAATACGGTCAGCCCGCCGCCCGGTCGGTCGTCGGGGCCACGGTGACCGACTCCAGATCCAGATCGCGGAACGGCGTCACCGTCACCGTGCGCAGCCGCTGCGACCAGCCGGTCTGCACGCCCGGGACCAGCAGCGGCACCGCGGGCATGTCCTGCAGCACGAGCTTTTCGGCCTGCTGGTAGAGCGGCCACGACTCCTGATCGGTCCGGGCCGCGTCCGCCCGGGCGAGCAGGGCGTCGACCTGCGGATTGGAGTACAGGCCGGTGTTGGACGAGCCTCCGGTGCGGTAGAGCGGGTTGAGGAAGTTCTCGATCGACGGGTAGTCGGCCACCCAGCCGGTGCGGTAGATCGCCGACATCTGGTGCGCGTTGATCTGCCGCCGGATCTCGCCGAGGGTGGGCACGCCGTGGAAGGTGCACGCACGCCCCAGCGCCGCGGTGATGGACGCGCACACCGCGGTCAGCCACTTCTCGTTGGCGGTGTCGGTGTTGGACGCGATCTCGATCGGGCCCTGGAATCCGGTGCTGTCGAACAGGGCCTTGGCCTGCTGCGGCCGGTACCGGCACAGCTCGCCGCACTGGCCCGTCGCGGTGGCCCCGCGCGCGGTCGGCGGCACCAGGCCGTCGGCGGGGGTGCGGTCGCCGGTGAACACCTTGTCGATCACCCCCTGCCGATCGACCGCCATCGAGATCGCCTGCCGGACACGGGGATCGGCGAAGCGGGGATCGTAGAGCGGGAAGGTGAGCGACTGCAGCCCGGTGTCGGCCCGGGTGAAGTTGCGGCCCGCGAGATCGCGCTTGTACCGGCCGTCGACCAGCGCCTCGCCCGGCAGCACCTCCAGGAAGTCCAGCTTGTTGGCCACGACGTCGGCGTACGCGTGCTCCAGGCTCGGGTCGAACCGGAACTGTGCCCGCCGGATCGACGGCTTGTGCGGGCCCGCGTACCGGTCGTAGCGCTCGATCACCAGGTCCGAGCCCTTGGTGTGCGAGACGAATCGGAACGGCCCGTCCCCGATGGGGTGTGCCTCGAAGCCCGCCCGGTCGGTGAAGAACGACTGCGGCAGTGGGTAATACGCGACGTAGCCGAGCCGGGTCGGGAACGAGGGCATCGGCTGGGTGAGCGTGACGGTGAACCTGTAGTCGTCGATCACGTGCAGCCCGCTGAGCTCCTTCGCGGTCGGGGCGGGGGCGGTCTGGTCCGCACCGGCAGGAGCGGGCGGGTCGACCTTGTCGAAACCGTCGATGACCGAGAGGAATCCGGCGCCCTGTTGATGATCGGGCTGGTAGGCGGTGTAGTTCCAGGCGTCGACGAAGCTGTGCGCCGTCACCGGGGTACCGTCGTGGAAGGTCCAGCCGTGCCGGACGGTGATCGTGAACACCCGGGAGTCGGTGGTGTCGATCGACTCCGCGACCGCATTGCGCGGGGCCGCGGTCTTCGGGTCGTAGTCCACCAGCCCTTTGAACAGGGTGCGGAGGATCTTCGAGCCACCGGCGTCGGTGGTGTTGCCGGGGATCAGCGAGTTCTCCGGCTCGGTCGAGTTCAGGCTGATCGAATCATCCTGAGTGTTCGGGGTTTTCGTGCCGCTGCCACAACCGGCGGCCATACCGGCCGCCAGAAGTAGGGCCAGAGCGCCGGGCACGAGGCGAGATGTTCGCATCGGGTGTTGCCTTCCTGCATGATGCCGGATCCCCCCGGCGACCCCGCGGGCGACATCGTCCGGGTGGATCCGAATTCAGTTCAGCAGAGCCGCGAATTGGTCGAAATATGCTGGTGGGCCTGGCAATCAAAGCCGACCAATGGCGGATCGAGCCTGCGCGGCCGCGAATCCGATCCACACCGCTCCCCACCAACACGACTGCGACACAACCGATGTCAGCACGCCGCGGACGAGTAGTCCGGTGCCGACCGCGGTTCCGGCGGCGGCCATGCGTCCGCCCAGTGCCCGGGCGTACAAACCGTTGAGCAGCAAGGCGAACACGAACGCGAGCTTGAGCCGGGTCGTGTCGGCGGACAGATCGGGGCTCAGCAGCATGCCGCTGCTCACCAGCCCGATCATTCCCAGCCAGATCGGCAGGTGCAGCCGCTGCGTGCCCGCGATCACCTCGGCGAGGGTGCCCAGGCGCAGCACCCACAGCGCCGCGAAATAGTCCGCGACCAGGACCGCGCCCAGCCCCACCACCACCGAGGCGAGATGGACGAACAGGGCGGCCTCGAGCCAGCCCGGCCCCACGTGGACCCGGGTGGACACCCAGATCGCCACCCCGAGCGCGACGGGCGCGCCGATCCAGGCGAGCGCGGACAGGGGGAACTGACGGGCGTGGGATCGGCCGGTACGCGGCATCCTCCCGATGTCGGCGGACATGGAACTTCGTCCCTTCGATCAGGCACATGCCGTGAAACTCTGTAGCCAGTGAAGGGCCGGAATACATTGTCCGACAGTGTGAAACGAGTCCGAACATCAATCACGGTCGGCGGCGTTCCCGGCGCATACGCCAGGGCCCCGGTGAAATCCACCGGGGCCCTATGGTTTTCGGATCGTACTACTTCTTGTCGGCGGTCACGCTGAACAGGTCCAGTTCCCGGAACGGGGTCACCGTGACATTGTGCAGTCGAGACGACCACCCGGCCTGCACCGTCTGGAACCAGAACGGGATGGCGGGCATGTCCTGCAGGATCTGGCGTTCGGCCTGCTGATAGAGGGCGTGCACCTGGTCCTGGGTGGGTGCGGCGGCGGCCTGGTCGAACAGCGCGTCCACCTTCGGGTCGGAGTAGGTGGTGCCGTTGACCGCCGCGTTGGTGCGGTAGATCGGCTCCAGGAAGTCCTCCATCGCCGGGTAGTCGGCCACCCAGCCGGACCGGTAGATGCCCGTGATCTTGCGATCGTCGATCATGGTGCGGAACTCACCGAGCGTCGGCACCGGCGCGAAGTGGCACTCTCGGCCGAGCGCCGCGGTGATGGTCTTGCAGGTGGCCTCCATCCAATCCTGGTTGGCCGAGTCGTTGTTCGAGGTCAGCTCGATCGGGCCCTGGAACCCGGTGGCGTCGAACAGCTGCTTGGCCTTCTGCGGCTGATAGGTGCACAGCTCGCCGCACTGGTTGGGGATCCGTCCCGGCACCGACGGCGGCACCAGGCCGTCCGCGATCTGCTTGTCGCCGTCGAAGACCGTGTTGATCACGTACTGCCGGTCGATCGCCATCGACAGCGCCTGCCGCAGTTGCGGATTCCGATACCGCGGATCGTAGAGCGGGAACGAGATGGACTGCACGCCCAGGTAGGTCTGGGTCAGCGAGCGCCCGGCCAGCTCCTTCTTGTACAGCTCGCCCTTCAGCGCGGAGTCCGGGATGATCTCCAGATAGTCCAGCTTGTTCGCCTTCACCGCGGCGTAGGCGTCCTCCAGGGTGGGATAGAACCGGAATTCGACGCCGTCGATCTTCGGTTTCACCGCGCCGCCGAACTTCTCGTACCGCGACATCATGATGTTGTGCCCGACCTGGCGGGACACGAACTGGAACGGCCCGTCGCCGATCGGATGTGCCTCGTACCCTTTGCGATCGGTGAAGAAGCTCTTCGGCAGCGGGAAGAACGCCGCGTACCCGAGCTGGGTGGTGAAGGTCGAGAACGGCGCCGACAGCGTCACGGTGAAGGTGTGGTCGTCGACGACCCGCAGCCCCGACATCGTCGTCGCGGGCGGCTGCGGCGCCGTATCGCTGGGATGGACATCGGTGTAGCCCTGGATATGGTTCAGGAAGCTGGCCCCGGCCATGTGATTCGGCGCGTAGGCGGTGAAATTCCAGGCGTCGACGAAGCTCTGCGACGTCACCGGGGTGCCGTCGTGGAAGGTCCAGCCGGGCGCCACGGTGATCGTGAAGACCTTGTTGTCGGTGGTCCGAATCGACTGTGCCACCGCGTTGTGCGGTTCGCCGGTCTTCGGGTCGTACTCCACCAGCCCGCGGAACAGCGCGCCGATCACCTTCACGCCGCCGCTCTCGGTGGTGTCGCCGGGAATGAGCGGATTCTCCGGCTCGGTGCCGTTGTAGCTGATGTAATTCTTGCCCGCCTCGGGATCCGAGGCCGGGGCCGAGTTCGAGGTCGAGGAGCAGCCGGACATCAGGCCGGCGGCCAGCGCGGTGACGGCCAGCGCCACCGCGAGTCGAGTTCGGCGAATCATGCGGTCACCTCTTCTTTTTCGGGCATGCCGACGTAGGCGCACCAGGCCGCGAACAGCCCCAGCACCCCGCACAGCGGCCAGATTCCGATGCCGAGCCGCTCCCACGCGAGCACGCCCAGCGTCGGCCCGATCGCCATGCCGAGACCGAAGACGGCCTGGTGGGTCGCGATGTAGCGGGCCTTCACCGGTCCCGGGAAGGTGCTCGGATAGGCGAACATGGTGGGCCCGTTGACCATCACGCCGAGCACGAACAGCGCCGTGCACACCAGCACCAGGACGATGGCGTGCCCGGCCAGCGCGTAACCCGCCACGCCGAGCCCCATGATCGCGGTGCCGGCCGCGCCCACCAGCCCGCCGCGCCACTGCGTGACATACGTGGTGATCTTGAGCTCGAACAGGATCAGCACCACCGACGCGGTCACCAGCACGCCGCTGTACCACGCGGTCGGATACCCGTCGCGGGCCAGATTCAGCGGCAGCGCCACCGTGTACTGGATGTAGATCAGGGTGCCGATCAGCACCGACGCCAGGAACAGGTGATAGCGGTAGTCGCGCAGCAGCACCGCGTAACCCGAACGTACCTGCGGCGCAGGCGATTCCGCTTCCTCGGCCGCCGGTGCGTGCACCGCGGGCAGCAGGGTCAGCGCCAGCACGCCGTAGGTCAGCGCGGTCACCGCGTTCACCCAGTACAGCAGGTTCCAGTCCAGCAGGATCAGGCCCGCCGCGAGCAGCGGGGCCAGTGCCGCACCGGTATTCAGCGCGATCCGCATCATCGAGAACGCCATCACCCGGTGCTGGGCGGGCATGAGATCGCTCAGCATCAGCGCGGCGGCGGGCCGGTACGCCTGCGAGATCAGTCCCGCGGCGGCGACGACCACGACCAGCGCCGGGAACAGATTCTGGTGCGCCAGCGCCGGAATCAGCGCCAGGAACACCGCCGAGCCGGTCATGGCCGTCACGATCGTGGTGCGCGGTCCGAGTCGCTGGGTCAGCTCACCGCCGAGCATGGTGCCGAAGACGGCCCCGGCGCTGTAGGCGGTCAGCGCCAGACCGGCCCGCCCGACGGTGAAGTCGCGATGCGTCAGATACAGGACCAGGAAGGTCTGCACGAACGCGCCGAGCTGATTGACCAGCACGCCGGACAGCAGATAGCGGACCGGGCGCGGAGTGTCCCGCAGGGTTTCCAGCACCCCGGCACGCTGTGTGGTGGTACGTGTGTTCATCGGAGCCGATCCCCTCGGGTCATTGCGCGAAAAGTGCTTCGACCTCGCCGAAGTCGAGGCCGCCGCCGAGCGCGGCGTAGCCGCCCTCGGCGAGCAGTTCGGTCGCGGCCGCCCGCACCGTGGCGTAGGCGGCCTGGGCCAGCGCCGGGCCGAGGCTGATCCGGCGCACGCCGGTCGCGGCCAGTTCGGGCACGGTCGGCGCGCCCGGGCCGACCATGACGTTGATCGGCAGCGGCGACTTCCCGGCCAGCTCGCGCAGGGCGTCGAGATCCAGCAGGCCCGGCACGAACAGGGCGTCCGCCCCGGCCTCGGCGTACGCCTCGGCCCGGACCAGCACCTCCGCCTGGCGGCCCTCGGGTTCGCCGATGCCGAACAGGTACACGTCGGTGCGCGCGTTGATCACCAGTGCGGGCAGACCGGCGCGCCCGGCGGCGGCCCGGCCCGCCCGCAACCGGGTGGCCTGCTCGGCGATCGAGAACAGCGGCCCGCCGGGCTCGGTGGAATCCTCCAGGTTCACCCCGACCGCACCGGCCGCGATCACCGCCTCGACGGTGGCGGCGACGTCGGCGGGGGCGGGGCCGTAGCCGCCCTCCACGTCGGCGGTCACCGGGACCGGCACGGTCGCGGCGATCCGGCGCACCTGCTCGATCATTTCCGCTCGGGTCAGCCGCTGCCCGTCACCGCGGCCGAGCGCCCACGACACCGCGGCGCTGGTGGTGGCGACCGCCGGCGCGCCCGCCTGCGCGACCAGCGCCGCGCTCACCGCGTCCCAGGCATTGGGCAGCACGAAGGCGCCGGCCGCGTGCAGTTCCCGAAATTTTTCCGCATTGCTGCGCTGACTGTCGTTCACTCTGCGACTCCTCGCGGGGGCATGATTTCCGTGGTCATCGAACGCGAGGAAGGCTACCGGTGAAAATGGTCGAATCTACTGCGCCCTAACCGATTCCGAACAATCGAACGCCAACGGCGGCGGTCCGCCGGGGTATTCTGCGGTGTTCGCCGGGCGCAGCGGACAACCGATCAAACGCGAAAGGGGGAGTCGGCGGCGCTGCGGACCACCGGAAGTTCACCGGTGTCCGGCTCGCGTCGGATCGCGAACCGGCCGGTCTCCTGCGCCACCAGCAGGCCGATCAACGCGGGCAGCGTGTACCGCTCGGGGCCCGAGACCCGGTGCAGCAGGCCGGTATCGATCAGGCTGTCCATCGCGTATTCGGCGGTATCGATCGAAATGTGCAGGTCGTGCGCCAGTCCCGCGGGGGTCACCTCGTCGCAGCCCTCGGCGAGCATGTGCACCACGTGCTTGGCCAGCGGCGGCAGCGACAGGTAGGCCGGGAGCACGGAATCGGCCAGGCAGATGTCGCCGATCCGCAGCCAGTTCGCCACGGTCACCCCGGCCGCCAGCCGGTCGGCCACCTCGCCGAGCCGCCGCCCGGGCTGGGCGGCGATCTTGCGTCCGGCGATGGTGACGGCCAGCGGCAGATTCGCGCAGAAGTCCGCGATCCTCAGTGCCGCAGCGTGTTCCGACCGCACCCGGTCGCTGCCGACGAGCAGCCGCAGCAGATCCAGCGACTCCGAGCGCGCCAGCGGGGCCAGGGTGAGCCGGCGCACCCCGTCCAGGCCGAGCAGCCGCGAGCGGCTGGTGATCAGGATCTGGCTGGTGAGCGAGCGCGCCAGCAGCGGCCTGACCTGCGGTTCGTCGCGCACGTCGTCCAGCAGCACCACCACGCGGCGTTCGGCCAGCATGGAGCGGTACAGGCCGATCCGGTGCATCTCGTCCGACGGCACTCGGTCGGGCGGCACGCCGAGCGCATGCAGGAAACCGGCCATGACCTCCAGCGGCGTGGCCTCCGGAGCGCTCATATCCGCCCACAGCTGACCGTCGGGGAACTCGTCGACCAGCCGGTGCGCGAACCGAAGGGCGAAGGCGGTCTTGCCGATTCCGGCCGGACCGCGGATCGCCAGCGGCACCCGGGAGTCGCCGGAGCGGGCGGTGGCCGCGCGTGCGCCCTCGAATTCCGCTGCGCGACCGACGAAGTCGTGCGGTCCGATGGGTAGCTGGGACGGGCGCGGGTGGCCCGCGCCGTCCGGGTGGCGGTCCTCGGAGTTTTCCTCCGGCTGATCGAATCCCTTGTCCCCCCGTACTTCCCGCCATCGATGCTCCCATTCGGCGGGGTCGCCGCCGCAGGCCCGCACGAATGCCTGGGTCACCTGCAGGGTGGGTAGCCGGTAGCCGCTGGCCGCCTCGGACAGCACGGAGGGCGAGTACATGGCCACGCTCGCCATCTGCCGATAGGACGGATTCCCCGCTGCCGCACGGAGTTTACGAAGATCGCCGGCGAACGCGGCGAGAGGTCCGGACCGACCGTCGAGTGGTTTTTCGCGTCTACCCATGAGTCGGCTTCCCCTTGAATCACGTTGTGGCATCATGCCTGTCCCCAATTCACGGCCCGTTGCCACCAGCCAGTATGGCTCGTTCTCGCACATCGTGGAATGTCGATGCCGAACCACACCCCGGGTCCATCGTTCGTCTCGAGGATGAACGAACGGGGGCGCGGCGGCGTTCAGGAGACAACGGCGTGTCTAAACCCTGCATAGTGTCCGGAACCCGCTACGTAAGCGGACTTCGCATGAAACGCAAAGATTTTCGGTCCAACCTCCCGCGCCGACGCATACCGCGTAGATCCGACGGTTCCGGGCGATCCCCGCAGAGGAAACATTGCGGACCCCCACGCCGCCCCCGGAGCGGCCGAATCCGACCGTGCTCCCTTGCATGCATGGAGCCAAGGAGGCCACACGGTTGGAGCTCTGTCAAACCGAAACCGGGCGATATCGATGGCCGATTTCCGATCGGCATCACGGATCGGCACCGTCCGGAATGCCCGACCCGGGTGCGCTGGCGACGGTCCGGACAACCCGCCCGGCGCGACCGGGCGACGGCACTCGGCGACCCGGATTAAAGTTGGTGGTCTGAGCCGTTGGACCGGTCGGATAGGGTATGCCGATCGAGCCCGGAGAGGTGGTGGCATGACTCAGCATCTGGAGAAAGCGAATGCCGAGCAATCGGCAGCCGGGGACGACGTCCCCCCCGCCTCGCCCACCTCAGCGAATCCCGGCGTGTCGTCTCCCGGCGTGTCGGCCCCGACCCCGCGGAACATGCCGATGCGGCAGCCCGGCAGCCCGGCCGCCGTGCCCACCTCGGCCTCGCGCCGGGTGCGCGCCCGGCTGGCCCGCCGGATGACCGGCCAGCGCGGCATCGCCGCGGTCAAGCCCGTGCTCGAGCCGCTGGCCACCGTGCATCGTGAGCTGTACCCGAAGGCCAATCTGCAATTGCTGCAGCGTGCCTTCGACGTCGCCGACGAGAAGCACGCCCACCAGTTCCGCAAGTCCGGCGATCCCTACATCACCCATCCGCTCGCGGTCGCCAATATCCTGGCCGAGCTCGGCATGGACACCACCACCCTGGTGGCGGCGCTGCTGCACGACACCGTGGAGGACACCGGCTACTCGCTCGACGAGCTCACCGCCGAGTTCGGCCAGGAGGTCGCGCACCTGGTCGACGGCGTCACCAAACTGGACAAGGTCAACCTGGGCGCCGCCGCCGAGGCCGAGACCATCCGCAAGATGATCATCGCCATGGCCCGCGATCCGCGCGTGCTGGTGATCAAGGTCGCCGACCGGCTGCACAACATGCGCACCATGCGTTTCCTGCCGCCGGAGAAGCAGGCCAAGAAGGCCCGCGAGACGCTGGAAGTCATTGCGCCGCTTGCCCATCGGCTCGGCATGGCCACGGTCAAGTGGGAGCTCGAGGATCTGGCCTTCGCGATCCTGCACCCGAAGAAGTACGACGAGATCGTGCGCCTGGTCGCCGACCGCGCGCCCTCGCGCGACACCTATCTGGCCAAGGTGCGCGCCGAGATCGTGAACACGCTCGCCGCCAGCCGGATCAACGCCATCGTCGAGGGCCGCCCCAAGCACTACTGGTCGATCTATCAGAAGATGATCGTCAAGGGCAAGGACTTCGACGACATCCACGACCTGGTCGGCATCCGCATTCTCTGCGACGAGGTGCGCGACTGCTACGCCGCGGTCGGCGTGGTGCACTCGCTGTGGCAGCCGATGGCCGGGCGGTTCAAGGACTACATCGCCCAGCCCCGCTACGGCGTCTACCAGTCGCTGCACACCACGGTCGTGGGCCCGGACGGCAAACCGCTCGAGGTGCAGATCCGCACCCAGGACATGCACCGCACCGCCGAGTTCGGCATCGCCGCGCACTGGCGCTACAAGGAGACCAAGGGCCGCCACTCCGGCGACGCCGCCGAGGTCGACGACATGGCGTGGATGCGTCAGCTGCTCGACTGGCAGCGCGAGGCCGCGGACCCGGCGGAGTTCCTGGAGTCGCTGCGCTTCGACCTGAAGTCGCCGGAGATCTTCGTGTTCACCCCGAAGGGCGACGTCATCACGCTGCCGCAGAAGTCCACCCCGGTCGACTTCGCCTATGCGGTGCACACCGAGGTGGGCCACAAGTGCATCGGCGCCCGGGTCAACGGGCGGCTGGTCGCGCTGGAGCGGCAGCTGGAGAACGGCGAGGTCGTCGAGATCTTCACCTCCAAGGCGCAGAACGCCGGACCCAGCCGGGACTGGCAGAACTTCGTGGTCTCGCCGCGGGCGAAGGCCAAGATCCGGCAGTGGTTCGCGAAGGAGCGCCGCGAGGAGGCGCTGGAGGCCGGTAAGGAGCAGATCTCCAAGGAGGTCCGCCGGTCCGGCCTGCCGCTGCAGCGGCTGATGAGCGTGGACGCGATGACCGCGCTCGCCCACGAACTGCACTACACCGACATCTCGGCGCTCTACGCCGCGGTCGGCGAGAACCAGGTGTCGGCGCACCACGTCGTGCAGCGGCTCATGGCCCAGCTCGGCGGCGTCGGCGACGTGGAGAACGAACTCGCCGAGCGCAGTACGCCGTCCACGCTGCCGCTGCGCCAGCGCACCACCGGCGACGCGGGGGTCGAGATCCCGGGCGCGCCGGGCACCGTCGCCAAGCTCGCCAAGTGCTGCACCCCGGTCCCCGGCGACGAGATCATGGGCTTCGTGACCCGCGGCGGCGCGGTCAGCGTGCACCGCACCGACTGCACCAACGCCGATTCGCTACAGGCCCAGCAGGAGCGCATCATCGAGGTGAAGTGGGCGCCCTCGCCGTCGTCGGTGTTCCTGGTCGCCATCCAGATCGAGGCGCTGGACCGCACCCGCCTGCTATCGGACGTGACCAAGGTGCTGGCCGACGAGAAGGTCAATATCCTGTCGGCCTCGGTCATGACCTCCGGCGACCGGGTGGCCATCAGCAAGTTCACCTTCGAGATGGGCGACCCGAAGCATCTGGGCCACCTGCTCAATGTGGTGCGCAATGTCGAGGGCGTCTACGACGTCTACCGGGTGACCTCCGCGGCCTGAGCGGCCGCGTCGTCGTGCGCCTGGGCCTGCGAAAGCTGTACGGCCGCAACGCACATCACCACCGCGGCGACGATCACGACGGCGGTGCCGACCGGGCCGCTGCGCAGGCGCTCGTCCAGCACGGTCATGCCGAGGACGGCGGCGGCGATCGGCTCGGTGACGGTGAACGCGGGGAGCGACGCCGACAGCGGCCCCGCCTGGTAGCCGCGCTGCTGGACGTACAGGCCGCCGAGGCCGGTGACGGCGAGGGCGTAGATCTCCCAGCCGCGCAGCACCGCCCCCACCCCGTGCTCGAACAGATGCATGACGTGATCGGTGAGCGCGGCCGAGATGCCGAACAGCAGCCCCGCGGCGGTGCCCAGCAGCAGCGCCCGCACCGACGGCGCCGACAGGGTGAGCCCGGCCGCGATGCACACCGCGACCACCGCCAGCACCGCGCCCAGCGGCCACAGCCAGCGATGCCCGGGGGCGTCCACCACCCCCTCGGTCGGATCGCCCACGACCAGGAAGCACGCCAGCGCGATCGACAGCGCCGCCGCCTGCGCCCACATCCGCCCGGTCACCCGCCGCCCGCTGTAGCGGGCCGCCAGCGGCAGCGCGAACACCAGCGCGCTCACCAGGATCGGCTGCACGACCAGCACCGAGCCCAGCGCCAGCGCCGCCACCTGCAGGCCGAAACCGCCCGCGTCGCCGAGCAACCCGGCCCACCAGCGCGGGCTGCGCACCAGCCGCGCCAGCAGGGCCTCGCCCTCGGGAACGTCGGATGCCGCGCTCTGCTGCGCCACCGCGCCCACCGCGAACAGCGCCGCGCCGAGGAACGCGCAGGCAACGGCGGCTATCGGAAGATCGGCCATGCGCCCAGTCTGCCCGCCCCGGCCGGGGTCGCGGCCGGGGACCCCGGGGCGAGTCGGGCCGCCGCGGCCGAGAATCTGGTATTTCCCCCGATGACACAATGCCGGAGACGAGCGATTCCGGTTCGCGGCGTACACTATTCATTCTTCGGTCGCTCGGCGGTTGCTCCGCACGCCCCGTAATCGACTCCGCGCAGCTGGAATTCATCCGGTCGGTTTTGCCACGGTTGCGGTGGAACATCCCCTTCCGCGCTCGCATTTTGCAGGATGCAGTGCGGCGTTCGCTGGATTCTGTTACGGTCGATGACGTTTCGGAGCTCGCGCGACCGGCGGCACACCCCCGACCACCCGAAGTTTGCCGGACGGGTCGCCCTGCTCTCGACCCTCCGAACTATCGCAGACGGCTGGCTAGGGGGTCAGGATGGTGCTGACCGCACGTACAACCCGGGGCATGCTGAGCCCGACCGCATTCGCCGTCGCGGCGCTCGCCCCCGGTGTCACCCGCCCTCCTCTCGACATTTGTCCGGCACTGTACGCCTTGGGGATTCGGGGCACCGGCGAATTCCGCGGACTGCTTCCGTCCGAGAAGACCGCCCCCGCCGCCGACGCCGAGAGTGCCGCGGCCACGAAGGGCGGCCCGAGCAGCCCGGTTACCGGATTCTCAGGGTTACCTTCCGGCGCGTCGAGTTCGCCGAATTCGTCGGGTACGGGACAATTTCCGTTCGGGACAGGACCGGGCGCCAGCACACCCGGCGCTGTGACGACGGTTCCGTCCGCAGGTACCGCTGACCACAACTACCCGTTCTCCACGAACTGATCGCCGAGAGGGTCCGACGATGCTGCACGACGTGCCCGGCTCCGCGGGGATGGGGGAATGTTGAAGTCGTACAAAGACCTGGCTCGCTGGTACCCGGCCGTGGAGCCGGAGGGATTGGCCCCGCCGCCCGCCCCGGCGGTGGCCGTGCCCGCCTTCGACGACGCCGGCGCGGCCCGGTTCCCGCACTACATCCGCGACATCGAACCCGAACCGTTCGACATCCCGTTCACCGACGAACCCGCCGCCTCGCGAGCGGAATTCGTGGGCGGCTGGTCGGACTGGGTGGCCGACCACGCGCCCGGCCCGGACGACGACTACCCGGTGCCCGACGCGGAATCGGTGCGATTCCCCTGGGACGACGAGGACGGCGAGCCGCACCTCGGCCTGCCGCGGCTGGGCCGCGACGGGCCGGGCGCGGCCGCCTCGTTCGGCACGCTGCGCGAGCGGGCCCACCCGAATCGGTGGCGCGTCGCCGTCGTCCTGGCGGTTGCCGTGCTATTGCTGGTCGCCGCAGCATGTTTCGCTCTGTATTTGCTGTACGCCCGCGGCGGCGCCAGGCACGCCGCGGGCCCGCCCGCGCCCCCGGTCCGCCTCACCGCCGCGACCGGCGAGGCCGCCCCCGGCAGCTGCCCGACCGAGCGCTCCGACCGGGTGCTGCGCGGCGCGGAGCCCGGTGGCACCGACTCCGGCCCCGACGCCATCATGTGGTTCCAGCACTCCTACTACGTGGAGCGGTCCGCCGAACGCGCGCGCGAGGTCGTCGCCCCGGACGCGGCGGTGTCCCCGGCGCCGCTGATCCAGCGCGGCATCGACTCGATCCCCCCGGGCACCGGCTACTGCGTCCGCGTGATCACGCTGGAGGACGGCAAATACGCGGTGGAGGTCACCGAGCGCCGCCCGAACCGCGCCCCGACGACCTACGACAGGCAGACCGTCACCACCGCGGTGATCGGCGACCGCACGCTCATCACGGGCATCACGGCCGGGTAAGAGGAGAGCAGACGCATGGGTCAGGAATGGAGCCGATGGCTCGACGAGGCGCCCGAGACGGGTGACCCGCGGGGCCGGGACGCCGAGGCTCCCGTGGTACGAATCCGCCAGGGGCGCGGCGACGGTGGCGACCCGCGGCCGATCCTCGTCGTCGGCGGTTGCGGCGGCGCCGGGACCACGACCACCGCGCTCGGCATCGCGGGCGAGCTGGCCGCGGCGAGCGTGGCGACCGTGGCCGTCGACGCCACCGCCGCCGGCAGCGATCTGGCCCTGCGCGGCGCCGACGAGCACCTGTCCCCGATCAGCCTGCAGCAGTGGCTGTACGGCCGCGGCGACGACGAGCCCGCCCCCCTCAAGGAGTGCCTGTCGCGCGCCACCTCCGGCATCGGCCTGCTCTGGCGCGACGCCGCCCCGCTGCGCCGCCGGGCCACCTACCTGACCGTCGGGCGCGCGATCGCGGACGCCGGGTACACCCCGGTCTACGACGGCGGCAACCCCATCGCCAGCCGCCAGCTGCGCCCGCTGCTCGAGGACTCCGATATCGCGCTGGTCCTGGCCATTCCGGCCCGCGCCGACGCCGCCAACCGGCTGCGCGTGACCCTGGAGTGGCTCGACGACGAGTTCGGCGGCCGGACCGAGGGCCAGGGCGGCGGCATCGTCGGCGACACCACCATCGTGGTGTCACATCAGCTGCCCGGCAACGACTCCGCGATCGCCGGACATTTGCGGGAACACCTCACCGGCTGGGTTCGTGACATTCGCGAGGTTCCGTACGACCCCCAGCTGGCGCGCGGAGAACTGGTGCGTCACAACACACTTGCCGCCGACACCCGCAGGGCCTATCGCGCGCTGCTGACCGGGGTGGCATCATGACCGCGGCCATGAAGGAACGTCACTCATCCGAAAACTCGCCTGCGGCAGGCGTTGTCGCACCGGCGGAGTCTCGTCGCGCCCCCATCTGGGATCGCCCCGTGCCCGGGGCCGGGCGTGCGCCGCTGGTGTGGCTGTTGGGTGTGCACGGCGGCGCCGGGGCCAGTACCCTCGCGCATGTGCTTGCGCCCGCCGCGGATTCACATCGCCGCTGGCCCGGCGTCTTCGAGCGCGAATCCCCCTTCGTCGTCCTGGTGGCGCGGGAGACCATCGCGGGGCTGACACGCGCCCACGACCTGCTGCGGCAGTATCACGCCGGGCTGGCCGGGCGGAGCCGGGTGCTGGGGCTGATCACGGTGGCCGCCCGCCCGGGCCGCATCCCCGTCGAGATCCGGCGCTACCGCGACGTGGTGGGCTCGCTCGCCGGCCAGGTCTGGCAGGTGCCGTGGTACGAGGAATGGACCCTGGTCGAACCCGACCAGTTGCCGGTGTGGTCGCCCGGCGACCCGCCTCCGCAGCAGAAGAAGCGCAAGCTCGATCCGCTGCGGGAGATTCCGCACGACGTCGACGAGCTCGGATCGGGCATCGTCGCGATGATTCGGGAAAAGGTAAGTACCGGTTCGCAATTGGAAGACGAGGACGAACAATGAGTACCCTCTTGGTCGCTGTGCACGAGACGTACAGCGCTGTGCTGGCTCAGGTCGGGAACCCGACGCCCGAGGCGCCACCGGCCTCGGACAAATTGCTCAAGTTGGTTCGCTACTTCACCTGGTTCGTGCTGCTGTCCGGGGTCATGGGCATCACCTACGCGGGCGGCAGGTTCGCCTGGGAGAAGTGGACCGGCGGCGGTCTGGAGTCACCGAAGATGGTGGCCGGGGCGATGATCGGCGGCATCGTGGCCACCAGCGCGGGAACCATCATGAATGCCGTGATCGGATAAGGGCCGGGAACCGTGCTTGCCTACAGGCAGATGCCGTCCGACGTCATCGCACCCGTCATGCAGCTCATCGACTGGCTGCTGTGGCTGGTGCTGTTGTTCTGCTTGGCCTGGATGATCCTGTCGGCCGGCCGCCTGTGGTCCGCCATGCGCGACGACATGGCCTACAACGACGCCTCGCACGGCATCGTGATGAGCCTGATCGGCGCGATCGTGGCAAGTTCGGCGAGCGCGATCGCCCTGGCCCTGCTGCCGACGTGAGCGGGTGAGGCCATGACCTGTGTCGAGATCGGGGCACCAGCGCACCCCCTTCGCATCCGCCGGGCCGCCACGGGCGTGCTCGGCCTCGCCGTGCACGCGGCCGGATGCGGTGGCAGTGACCGTGGCGCACCGACTCTCGCCCCCGCCCACCCGCTCACCCCCGACTCCCAGGACAGCCCCACCGTGGACGGCTACACCTGCCACCCCGACGCCACCATGTCCCCGAGCGCGACTGTGTCCCTGAGCGCGACTGTGTCCCCGAGCGCCACCATGTCCCCGAGCGCGACTGTGTCCCCGAGCGCGACTATGTCCCCGAGCGCCACCATGTCCCCGAGCGCGACTATGTCCCCGAGCGTCCCTACGTCCCCGAGCGTTCCTTTGTCCCCGAGCGTTCCTATGTCCCCGAGCGCCAGCGAGGGGGCCCCGGCATGAGTACCAAGGATGCGGTGGGGGAGGATCGCAGCTTCTCGTTCGGGGTCATCGCGTCGGCGGCGGTGATCGCGCTGATCGTGGTGGTCGGGGTGTTCATGTTCGTCACCCGGGGGAATTCCGGTGGCGGGCAGGTGCATCCGGCGACGCCCCCGGCCGCCGCCGCGGCGGCGGGGACGGATGCGACCGGCTTCGCCGATCCGACCGTCGATCTGTTCGGCCGCCGCGTGGACATTCCGAACAATCCTGCGGGGCAACCGCTTCCGCAGGACCCGAGCAGGGAGCACCGGCCGTCCGACCAGGACTGGCTGACCGCCGCCCCGGCCGGGACCACCGATCCGCACGGCTGGCAGCGGGTGTACGGCGCGTCGGTGCCGTTCTCCACCAGCGACGGACCCACGCGCATCGAAGACGGCCTGGCCGTGGGGTATTCGCACACCCCGCAGGGCGCGGCACTGGCGGCGGCGCAGATCACCTACCGGCTCAACGCCCGTCCCGCCGACCGGGACCTGTACGTGCAGCAGGTGCGGGCCTCCGCGCAGCAGATCGCCGCCTACGACAAGGCCCGCTCCGACGGCGCGCTCCCGCAGCAGCAGCCGGAGCGGATCACGCGATACCTGGTGGCGCCGGACGCCTTTCAGGTGGAGAACTACGCCGACGATATGGCCATCGTGCGGCTCGCCGCGCGCGGCCCGGTCAACGACGGCGCGCAGACATGGGCGGCGATCCGCCTGATCATGGTGTGGGACGGCGGCGATTGGCGGCTCAAGCCGACCGACGCCGGCACCGCCCGCACCGATTACGTCACCTCGCTCGGGGGGTGGACCAAATGGTGAGCTACACGGGCGATCTCACGATCGCCGCCGCCGCGAGAAAGAGTAGGAGAGGCCGTGGACGTCCCGCCACAGCTCCCGATCGACTCCCAGCGACGCACGGAGGGGTGAACGATATGATGAGGCGCCTGATCACGATCCTCGCGGTCGTGTTCACCGTCATGATCGCCACACCGACGGTGGCCTACGGCCAGACCTACGGATTCGATCAGACCTGCAACGAGATTCACGACGATCTCGACAAGCTCGGACTACCGGGCATCTCGCTGGGCGACGCCGCCTCGGCGGCCTGCAAGGCGGGCAACGCCGCCACCCACCCGGGCGACGCCGCGGCCGCGGTGCGCGACAAGGCGTGGGACTCCACCTTCGGCAAGGTGGTCGACTCGCTGATGAACGGCCTCGGGCAGGCCCTGATCCTGGCGCTGACCTTCTGGATGAAGGTGCCCAACGAGCGGATCAGCGATTCCGGGGCGCTGTTCACCAAGATCAACGACTACACCTATCAGGCGCAGGTGCTACTGCTCATCGTGTCGGTGATCCTGTCCGGCGCCAGACTCGCGGAGGCCAGACGCGGTGCGGCACTGAACGAAGCGGCCGAATCGTTCCGCATGTTCGCCCGCGTGGTGTTCAGTTCCTGGATGCTGGGCGCGGTGGTCGTCGCCGGGACTCAGGCCGCGGATCGCTTCTCCGCGTGGGTGATCTCGGACTCCACCAACGGCAATGCCAAGAACATCGCCGAACTGCTGGTGAAAACCTCGAAGCTGCAGGCGTTCTCGCCGGGTCTGGTGCTGATCATCGCGATCGTCGGCCTGCTCGGCGCGCTGGCGCAGATCGTGCTGGCCATCGTGCGGCAGGGACTGCTGGTGGTGGCGGCGGGCATGCTGCCGCTGGCCGCGGCGGGCTCGGGCACCAGCACCGGGCGGCAGTCGTATCCGAAGCTGATCAGCTGGATCATCGCGTTCATGCTGTGGAAACCGGTCGCGGCGATCGTCTACATGATCGCGTTCATCGCCGTCGGCAACACCGACAACTCCACCTCGACCGGTGGGCTGCCGGACGCCGATCAGGCCCAGCGCATGCTGGTCGCGATCGTGCTGCTGTGCAGCGTGGCGTTCGTGCTGCCGGCGCTGATGCGCCTGGTGGCGCCGTCGGTGGCGATGATCGGCACGGGCGGTTCGGGTCTGGGCGCGACCGGCGGCGTGCTGCTGGGCGCGGCGGCGCTGGGCGCGGTCGGCACCAAGGCCGTCGGCGTGCGCGGCGCGGCGGCGGTCGGCGCTCCCGGCTATGTGGGCCGCGGCGGCGGGCGACCGCCGGGCGGCGCGGGTCCGCGCGGCGGTGGCCCGCGCGGTGGCGGTGGCGGCGGTGGTCCGCGCCCGACCCAGCCGCGCGGTGGTGGCGGTAACGGCGGCGCGGCAACCGGTGCGGCGGCGGCCGCGCGTCCTGCCGCTCCCCCCGGCTCGGGCGCAGTACCATCCGCCGCGACGCGGGCGATGGGGCGCATCGCAACCGCCCGCGCCGCCGGCGCCGGACTCAACCGAGCCGACGCCGCGATGGGCGATCTCGCCGGTGACCGCTGGGCCAACCGCGCACCCGACCTCGGCAGGAGCACCATTCCGCGATGACGACGACCGAAACCTACGAGCGGCGCTCGTACGGCTTGTGGCAGAAGCCCCGCAGCGCAGGTCTTTTCGGCCTGCGCTGGGGGGAGACCGTGCTCGGCTTCGTGGTCGTGATCACGGCGCTGCTGACGGCGCTGGTGGCCGGGCCCAAACCGGCGTTCTTCGTGGCGGGCGCCGGTGCGGTCGTGATGGTTCCACTGGTCTGGCGGTCGGGGGGCCGCTCCGGTTACGAGACGGGATTGATGATGTTCCATTGGTTGCGCGGCCGGAACCGGGGCGAGCACGTCTACCGCGGCGGTCGCTTCTCCCGGATTCCGGGTGGCGTCTCCCGGCTACCCGGGCTGATGGCGCCCTCGAAGCTGTACGAGGGCATCGACGCCGGCGGCTACAGCTTCGGCATGATTCACCTACCGCAGTTCGCCCAGTACACGGTCGTGCTGCGGGCCTGGCCGCAGGGGCACGAGGCGGTCGACCAGCCGGTGATCGACCGCTGGGTGGCGGCGTGGGGCACCTTCCTGGCCTCGCTCGGCCAGACCTCCGACATTGTGGCGGTGGTGCCGGTCATCGACACCGTGCCCGAGACCGGAAACCGTTTGCTCACCGAGGTTTCCACCATCACGCACCCGTCCGCGCCGGAGCTGGCGCAGCAGGTGATGTTCGAGCTTGCGACCGAATTGCCGCAGGAGCGAGTGCAATTGCTGCCGCGGGTGGCGATCACGTTCAAGGCGACCACCGCCGAGCGGCGCAAGAATCCGGCCGAGGAGGCGGTGGAGATCGGCCGCCGGTTGCCGGGCATCTGCGCGGCGCTGGCCGAGGCGGGCGTGCGCGCCCAGCCGATGTCCGCGGACGAGGTCATCTCGTTCATCCGCCGCTCGTACGACCCTGCGGCACAGGCGGATCTGGAGGTGGCCTCCAGCGAGCCGGGCGGGCACGGCCTGGATTGGGCCGACGCGGGCCCGATTTCGCACGAGGAGCGCTGGGATCACTTCATCCACGACGGCGGCCGCTCGGTCACCTGGGAGATGGACACGGCGCCCGAGGGCGCGGTCGACGAGCGCGTGTTGCAGCGGCTGCTCGCGCCGAATCCCGAAGTGCCGCGTAAACGTATCGCGATCGTGTACCGTCCTCACTCGGCGGCCGACGCCGCCGAGATCGTCGACGACGACTACAAGAACGCGCTGGTGGCACAGCAGAGCGAACGCGGCGTCGTCTCCGCGGCCGCGACGCTGCGCGTCGGCGCCACTCAGCAAGCCCGTGAGGAGCAGGCCCGGGGTCACGGTGTGACCCGCTTCGGGGCCCTGGTGACGATCACCGAGCCCCTGCGCGGCGATCTGCCGCGTATCGAAGCCATCACGCGCGACCTGTCCACGCAGGCGCGCTTGAAGATCCGGCGGTGCTACCGCTACCAGGCGGCGGCCTTCGCGGCCTCGCTCGGTTGCGGGGTGATTCTGCCGGAGCACGCGAGCATTCCGAAAGCATTGGCGGGGTGAACGATCATGGCAGGTGATCACGAGCCGCCGGTTCGGCACCGGGGCGAACCGCCGCGATACCGCGAGCGCGTGGTGGACCCGGAGAACCCGGTCCCCATGCGCCGCGGTACCCGGCGCGGCAACGACGGCTGGGACATCGAGCCCTACGCCCCCGGCGAACCACGCTCGGCTCACGTCCTACCCGCCGACTGGGACGACGCCCCCCTGCGCCCCTCCCGTCGCCGCGACACCCCCGGCGCCCGCGCCGCCGCCCGCCCCGACGACGCCTGGATCGGCGACCCTCCACGCGAAAAATCCCGCCTCGACCCCGATCCCACTCACCCCCACCGCAATTCCCCCCTCAAACCCCCCGAACACCGCACCGCCCCCAAACCCCCTCCCCCCGAGGAACATTCACCAAACGACCAGTCCGAGAACCATCCGAACCGCAACCACACCGAGCCCCCTTCCACACCCGACCAACCCGACGAACATCCGACCAGCGATCGAGCACAACCACATTCACCCCACAACCGACCGGCCCCCCGCCCCACACGCAACCAGTCCGCACCACATCCAGCCGACGGCCGGACAGAGCCGACCCCTGCCACCGACAGCCGGGGCACGGAGCACCCGACGCATGGCCAGGCCGATGCGTTCCCGACCGATGGTCGGATAGCAGCGCACCCCCTCGCCGATGGCCAGCCAGAAGTACGTCCCGCCGAGGACAGGGCCGCGGAGCGTTCGGTGCGTGGTCGGGCTGGTGTGCGTTCGGCTGAAGGTCGGGGCGCGGAGCGCCTGGCGAGTGATCAGGCTGACGTGAGTTCGGCTGGCGGTCAGGTGGAAGTGCGTCCCGTCGAGGGCCGGGCCGCGGAGCGTTCGGTGCGTGGTCGGGCCGGTGTGCGTTCGGCTGATGGTCGGGGTGCGGAGCGTTCGGCGAGTGATCAAGCCGCCGCGCGTTCGGCTGGCGGTGAGGCGGAAGTGCGTCCCGTCGACGGCGGGGGTGCGGAGCGTTCGGTGCGTGGTCGGGGTGGTGTGCGTCCGGCCGAGGGGCGGGGGCTGGAGCGTTCGGTGCGTGGTCAGGCCGAGGCGGGTTCGGTTGATGGAGGGGCGGCTACGCATTCGGCGGATGGGGTTCGGGTCGAGGCGGATTCGGTCGATGGTCGGGCCGATGTGCGTCCGGCTCGGGGTCGGGCGGAGGTATCGGCGCGTGGGCGGGATGGTGAGCATTCCGCGCTCGGCCGGTCCGATGGACACGCGGCTGCTGGGCAGGCGCATTCGGCCGGTGGTGAGGGGGCGGCGAGTTCGGCCGGTGATGTTCGGGCGGAGGCTCGTTCGGGTCGGTCCGCAACGCGTTCGACCCGCGACCGGGTCGGAGAGCGTCCGGCTCGTGGTCAGGGCGGGGACGGCCCGTCTCGTGGCCAGGGCGGGGACAGGCCGTCTCGTGGTCAGGGCGAGGACGGCCCGACTCGTGATCAGGCCGAGGCGCGTCCGATTCGTGGCCAGGGTGAGGAGCGTTCAGCCTCTGGTCCGGTCGGGGAGCGTCCGATGCGTGGTCCGGAGCCCTCGATACCTGGGCAGACTGAAAGTCGTCCGAATCGTGGTGGGGCAGTAGAGCATTCGGCGGACGGCCGGGTTGAGGTGTCTTCGGCTCGTGATGGGGTGGCCGAGTCGTCGGTGAGCGGTCGGGCTGACGGGCGGCCGGATCGTGGTGGGGCAGAGGGGAGTTCGGCTGAGGGTGTGGCGCGTTCGGGCGATGGTCGGTATTCGGCGCGCGGTGGGGGTGTGCGTTCGTCCGGTGAGCAGGTCGACCAGCGGGCGAGGAGTGGGAAGCGGCGGGTTATCCGTCGGGGGGAGGAGTTGGCTGCCGGTGAGGGTGTGGCCGATGGTGAGCCCGGGAAGCGGGGGCGGGGTGGACGTGCGGGCGATGCAGGGCGGTCCGGCGCTGGGGATTCCGGTGACCGGGCGGGGCGGCCCGGGCTCGAAGGGGAGCCGGGTGCGGTGGGGCCGCGCGACGGGCGCGGACAGGCCGAGGGCCGGGGGCATGGTGAATCCCGGTCCGGCGGTGAGCGATTGCGGGCCGACGAAGCGGCCGGAACTGGAGATGCGGCCATGGGGGATTTGGATGAACGTCCGCGCCGTCGGGCCAGGCGGCCCGAGGCGCCCGAGCCGGAATTAGGTGCGGGACACGATAATTCGAGTCGGCGGCGGCGCGCCGCACCGGAAACGCCGGAGCGGCAACGGGTCCGGCAGCCCGGCAACGCCGACACCACACGTGCTCGGGTCCAGGCCCAGCGCGGCGATGGGGGACGGCGCTCCCGACGCAACGTCTCGGATCTCGCACCGCGCGAACGCATTCCGGGGGGCGAACGCCACGGCTCCGGACGTCCGGACCGCAAGCGCGGGTCCTCGGCGCGCGGCACCGCCCGCAAGAAGCAGAAGCAGGGCCCGCCGCTGCTCGACGACGTCACCCGGGCACGCTACGAGGCCATCGCCCGCGAGCGTTCCGGCCTGCGCGCGGCCTGGGCGGCCTTCCGCATCCGCACCGACGATCTGCGCCGCGCCAATGCCGCGGCCCGCGTCGAGGCGGTCGTGGAGGACGGATTCGACCGCGAGACACTGCCGCTCACCGATCGCGGCTACGCGGGCGCGGGCGGCGGGCGGATGAACGTGGTCGGCCGCCCGGTCGAATACCGTGCCACCACCGCGCAGGTCGCGGGCCTGTGGCCGTGGTCGGTCGGCGCGGGCGCGCCGCTCATCGGCACCCCGCTCGGCTCGCACCTGCACACCGGCGCGCCGGTCTGCTTCGACCCGATGAACTGGTTCATGCGCGGCAGCTTCATCACCGCGCCGAGCCTGTTCGTGCTGGGGCTCAACGGTTTCGGTAAATCCTCGCTGGTGCGGCGGATCGTGCTGGGCGGCATCGCCCAGGGCATCACCCCGCTCATCCTCGCCGACGTCAAACCCGACTACCGCAAGATGGTGGAGCTGGTCGGCGGTCAGGTCATCGACCTGGGTTACGGCCACGGCAAACTGAACCCGCTCGCCGCCGGTGTGCTCGGCACGATCGTGCCCCGGCTCGATCAGGTGCCCGCCCTGCAGATCCAGGTCACCCAGGAACTGCGGGCCCGCCAGGTCACCCTGATCGCCGGTCTGATCGAACTGGTGCGCGGCGCCCGGGTGCGCGACTACGAGGAGACGCTGATCTCCACCGCGCTGCGCATCCTCTACACCGAGGGCGGCTACACCCCCGACTGCCCGCCGATCATGGAGAACCTGCTGGAAGTGATCGTCGGGGGCGGCGAGCAACTGATGCTCGACGCCGGCGCCGACGCGCTCGAGGAATACCACGAGGCGACCAAGGGCCTGCGCCGCTCGCTGCGCGCGCTGACCCAGGGCCCGTTCGGCGCGGTGTTCAACGGCCAGACCAGCACCCCGATCGACACCTCCGCGGTCGCGGTCTGCATCGACGTCTCCCATATTCCCAACGGGGACAAGAAGCTCAAGGCCGCGGTCATGCTGGCCTGCTGGGCCGACGGCTTCGCCTCCGTCGAGGCCGCGCACGTGCTCGCCGACGCGGAACTGGGCCCGCAGCGCTACTTCCAGGTGGTCATGGACGAGCTGTGGCAGGTGCTCGGCCTCGGCGACTTCATGGTCGACCGGGTGGACGAGCTGACCCGTCTGCAGCGCGGCCTGGCCACCTCGCTGATCATGATCAGCCACACCATCAAGGACCTGCAGTCGCTGGGCACGGAGGCCGCCATCGCCAAGGCGCTCGGCTTCCTGGAACGCGCCCGCGCGAAGATCTTCGGCGCGCTGCCGCCGGAGGAGATCAAGCGGCTCGACACGACGATCCCGTTCACCGCCGCCGAGGAGGAGATGGTGACCGGATGGTCCGCGCCGCAGGCCCTCACGGGCGAGGCGCTCAAACCCGGACAGGCCCGGCCACCCGCACCGGGCACCGGCAAGTTCCTGCTCAAGATCGGTGAGGATCGCCGCCCCGGCATCCCGTTCCACATGGAATTCACCATCTCGGAGAAGGAAAGCGGAATTCACGAAACCAACCAGCGTTTCAGCGAGTTCACCGAATCCACCGCCCGGCGCGGTGACGAGGGGAGTGCCGCGTGATGCCGCACCGGTCGTATCGAAGAGTCTCGCCCGAGGTGCGACGGGCAGCTGTGGAACAGGTCATGGCGTTGACCGGGAAGTTACGCAGCGAATCGGAGGCGTGCCGGGTGGTGGCCGAACAGATCGGCGTGCACACCAACTCGGTGCGCAACTGGGTCCGCGCCGCCGAGGGCCCCAGCCTCGAGCGCATGGACGCCGTCGCCCTGCGCCGCAAGGTGGCGGTGCTGCAGCAGCAGCTGGCCGCCGCCGCCGAGATGAACCGCACCCTGGTCGAAACCCTGAACGAGACCAAACGAGCCACATGACCGCAGTCCCCGATCCCGCGACCGAATCACCGTGCCCGGCAGGGGTTCTCACCGGGGCGAGGATGCGGTGAACCCGAAGGCCGTGGCGTGGGGGGCACTGGCGGGCGTGATCGGACTGGTCACCCTGGTGTTGGTGATCGTGCTGCCGTCCTCCGAGGACCAGTGCGCCGATCAGCCGACCGCGCCGAGCTCCGTCGCCCCGCCCAGCGAGACACCGTCGGCCGATCCGCGGGCCGCGCAATCGTCGTCCGGCGCGACGAACACACCGGTGCAGGCCCAGGGCTCGACGAGCCCGACGAATCAGCCTGCGGCGCTGGTGAATCCGTCCACCTCCGGTGCCCCCTCGCTGGTGTCGGGCGTCGCCCCGATCCGGCGCACCTGGCCGCTGCCGCCGAACAGCTTCACCATCTCCGACCCCTTCGGCGCCCGGGGCGGCACCCATCTGGGCGTGGACCTGGCCGCCCCCGACGGCACCCCGATCTTCTCCGTCGCCGATGGCATGGTCGTCGCGGCGGGCCCGGCCTCCGGCTTCGGCAACTGGATCGTGATCGATTCCGTGGACGTCAACGGCCGCCCGTTCTCCGCGGTGTACGGCCACGAGTGGGCCAGCGGGTTGCGGGTGCACGTCGGGCAGACCGTGCGCGCCGGGCAGCCGATCGGCGCGGTCGGCTCGGCGGGCGAATCCTCCGGGCCGCACCTGCATTTCGAGATCGTGCCCGGCGGCCGCTTCACCGGCGGCCACCAGATCGACCCGCTGCCCTGGCTGGACGGCGCGGCGACCCCGAATGCCGGTGGGGCGTGGCCGTTCTCGCTCAACCCGAACTGCAGCCTCGGCTTCGGCACCGCCGGTGGCGCGCTCGCCGACGGCAAGGTCCCGCCGGAACTGGAGGTCTGGTACCGCCGGGCCGGTTCGCTGTGCCCGGAGATCACCCCCTCGGTGCTGGCCGCCCAGGGCCGCCAGGAGTCCGGCTTCCGGCGCGGGCTGACCTCGCCCGCGGGCGCGCAGGGCCTGGCCCAGTTCCTGCCCGGCACAGCACAGTCCATCGATCCCGACGACGGCAAGCCGTACCTGATCGACGCGTCCGGCAACGGCAGCCCCAGCCTCTGGGACGACGGCGACGCGATCATCGCGCAGGGCCGCTACATGTGCTCGCTGGCGCATCGGATCGAGGGCTGGATCGGCGAGGGCAAGGTGCACGGTGACGTCGTCCCGCTCGCCCTGGCCGCCTACAACGCGGGCGAGGGCGCGGTGCTGGCCTCGGGCGGCATGCCCAACCAGGTGGCCGCGCACTTCTCCGAAACCCGGCCCTACGTCGCCAATATCCTGGCGATGGAACCGCAGTACCGCGCGCCCGGCTCGCTGGGCCGGTTCCAGCCGGACGGACAGTCGGGCGGGGCGCAGATCGTGGAGGCCGCCCGGCAGTGGCTCGGCACCCCGTACGTGTGGGGCGGCGGCGGGCCGCAGGGACCGACCGGTGGCGGACTGGACGGTCCGGGCCTCACCTCGGCGGCGGTGTTCGCGGCGTCCGGAGGGGCGATCACCCTGCCGCGCACCGCCGAACAGCAGTGGGAATCCGGCGCGGAGGTGCCCGTGAACCGGGCGCGGCCGGGCGATCTGGTCTTCTTCCGATTCGGCCTGCGCGGCCCGTCGGACGTGGGCGTCTATCTCGGCAACGGCCGGATGATCCGGGCCGACGACGCGTCCGGCGTCGGCGAGGCCCCGATCCCCGGCGACGGGCGGCTGCGGAGGGTGCTGTGACGCAACGACAGCGAATCGGACACGCCGTCGGGCGATCCGCGCGGAAGGTGCCGAACGGTCGGCCCGGACGGATAGCCTTGAGGTCAACGGCGAAACGCGCGAATGTGGTGGTGATGCTGGTGATGGGCGTCGCGATGCTGGCGAGTGCGTGTAGCGGCGGGAGCGGCACGGACCGGGACGCCGTGCACCCGCCGACCACCACCGTGCGCCAGCTGGAGGCGGTGCCCGCGCCCGACCCGTCCACCCCCGACGGCGTGGCGGTGGCGGCGCTGAAGGAGATCTTCACCTGGTACCCCGCCACCGAATCGCCGGGCGCCTCGCTGGCGCGGGCGCGGAAATGGCTGGGCCCCAGCCTGGTTCGCACGGTGGACAGCCCGCCCACCGGCGTCGAGACGCCGAACCCGTCGCTGCAGTGGTCGGAGTGGGGCCGGGCGGGCGCGAAGATCGAGGCGTTCGCGTTCGCGTCCGGGGAGAAGGCGCCCGCCGCCGACCCGGACCATCAGCAGTTCAAAATCGGTATCGAGCAGACGGTCGTCCATGCCGACGGCCGGCGCGAACCGCTCGCACCCACGACGGTCATCGCGACCGTCGTGCGCACCCCGGACGGCTGGTTGCTGGACGGATTCCGTTGAGCGGCAACACACGTATACGGTGACCTCAGGAGGCTCGAGATGGCGAAGAAGGTGAGGGATCCGGCCGATCCCGGCCCCGATCTCACCCTGTATCTGATCTACATCGGCTTCGGGCTGGTCGGAACCCTCTGGGTGGCATTGCATCTGGGCAACCAGCTGGCCGTGACCAAGCAGCGGATTCCGATCAACCCGATCGCGATCGTGGTGGGCCTGGTCCGCGGCCAGCTGCAGTGGCCGCGCGCGTCCACGGTGATCGTGCTGCTCGTGGTGGCGGCCGGGGTCGTGTTCCTGTACATGCGGCGGGAGCTGCACAAGCGCGCCGGTAAGGGCCGCCTCGCCGTCGACGACAAGGCGCAGTACATGGGCAGCGGCAGCGCCATCGCCGCGCTCACCGAGGCCGGTGCCCGGGAGAAGGCCGAACAGCTCGGCGTGCGACTGGGTTTCGACGATCCGCCCGGTGTGCCGATCGGCATGTCGGTGGCCGACGACGTCATGCTCTACGGCTCCTACGAGGATCTGCACCTGGACATCTGGGGCCCGCGCCAGGGCAAGTCGACCTCCCGGGTGATCCCGGCGATCCTGTCGGCCATCGGCCCGGTGCTGGCCACCTCCAACAAGCGCGACGTGGTCGACGCGACCCGAGACGTGCGCGAGGCCAAGGGATCTCGCACCTACGTCTTCGACCCGCAGAGCGTCGCGGGCGAGCCGCCGACCTGGTACTGGGATCCGCTGGCCTGGGTCAACGCCCGGCAGGAGGGCTGTGAGATGCGGGCGGCGCGGCTGGCCGGGCACTTCGCCGACAGCGACAACGGCTCCGACGCCAAGGGCGACTCGTTCTTCGATCCGGAGGCCGAGGACCTGCTGGCCGGGTTGTTCCTGGCCGCCGCCGTGGGCGGGCGGCCGATCGTGCAGGTGTGGGACTGGGTGACCAATCCGCAGGACACCGAGCCGATCGAGCTGCTGCGCGGCGCGCAACACCACTACACCGCGTCCGGCCTGTCGTCGCAGTACAACACCGACCCGCGCACGCTGAGCGGCATCTTCGGCACCGCCAAGAAGATGATCCGCTGCCTGAAGCTGGGCAATGTGCATCCGTGGGTCACCCCGGGCAGCGACCGCCGCGAATTCGACGAGCTGGACTTCATCGAGCACAACGGCACCCTGTACTGCCTGTCGCTGGAGGGCCGCGGTTCGGCCGCCCCGCTGGTGAGCGCCCTGACCGAGGCGGTGATCGATGTGGCCATGCGCAAGGCGTCGCAGTCGCACGGCGGCCGCCTGGACATCCCGCTGCTGGCCGTGCTGGACGAGGCCGCCAACGTGGTGCGCTGGAAGGATCTGCCCAAGCAGTACAGCCACTTCGGCTCGCGCGGCATCGTCGTCATGACCGTGCTGCAGTCCTGGGCGCAGGGCGCGCGCTGCTGGGGCGAGGACGGCATGGAGGCGCTGTGGTCTGCCGCCAATGTGAAGGTGCTGGGCAGCGGCATCGACGACACGAAGTTCCTCGCCGAGCGCTCCGAGGCCATCGGCGACTACGACGCGGTCTCCTCGTCGGTCTCGGAATCCAAGGGCGGCAAGAGCTATTCGCGGTCGCTGGGCTCCTCGCGGACGTTCAACGTGCACGCGCTGGTCACGCTGCCGCGCGGCCGGGTCATCGTGTTCACCTCGGGTGTGCCCGCGGTGCTGGTACGCACGGTGCCGTGGTGGGAGGGCGAGTACGCTGACGCGGTGCGCCGCTCGATCGAACGCCACGATCCGCAGCGCAGGACGCAGATGAGTGACCTCGTCGACGAGCGCACCAGACTGACCGACGACTCCACTCCGCCACAAACATACGGGCAGCCCGAGGAGGTTCGGCCGCTGTGAACGACCAGCAGCAAGACATGATCTACTCGAACGTGGTCGAGTTCGTGGAGAACTATCTGAGCCTCGTCTACCGGCGGCAGGTCACCGATCTCACCGATACCGTGTGGTGCCCGGAGTGGTGGAAGCACGCGGAGGCGGCGATGCGCCTCGAAGCACTGTGGCGCGCATGGGAATATCTACGCCAAGACCCCAAAACGGGCATGAGCGTATGGTTTCTCGACCACGCCGACCCACACATGACGCGCCTGTTCGACCCGAAGGGCCCGTTCAAGTACTGCAGCGTCCGCAACGGCCACAAGGACATGCTCAGCCCCCTCCCCCTGAAGTCCCCCCAGCAGGGCCTGTTCGGCGACCCGACCGGTGACCCCGCCGTGGACTTCCAGTTCCCGGACCGCTGACGCCGACGGAGAGCGTGCCGTATCCCATCCTGTGATGGCGACCGCCAAAAACTGCCATTACGGTCGCTTTCGGCCGCCTCGTCTCGGCAGTTCTTGTCCCCGCCATTCCGGGAAGACTTTGTCCCGCCGACTTTGTCAAGCCTTGTCCCACTATTCGGACAGGGTTTGGCCGGTTATCCCGGGACGGTTTGTTCCGTCGGCCCGGCGCAGCTTGGCAAATTATCCCAGCATGACTTGCCTTGTCGCCCAGGCAACCTTTGACCCGCCGCTTCGGGGACAACTTGTTTCCTCACCCTGGGAATGACTTGCTCCGCCGGTCGAGGGGGAACAGTTCACCGCTTCGGCAGGTATTGGGCCACGTTTCGGCAGGATTGGTTCATCATTCCGGCAGGGATCGATCCGTCACTTCGGCAGGGACCGACGGTCGTTCCGGCGGGGGTCCCGGCCGGTTGTTCCGTTGTCCCGGAGGGGTGCCGGTTGTTCCGTTGTCCCGGAGGGTTTTCGGGCCGGGGTCAGCGGACGCGGGAGAGGCCGCGGGCGTCGATTTCCCGGGCGCGGGTGACCCGGGGGGCCTCCTCGGGGCGGGTGCGGACGGCCTCCTGCGGGGGCTGCGCCTGGCTGACCTCCATGAGCATGCGGACCGCCGCCAGTTCGGGGGCGATGCCGATGCGTGCGAGGTGGGCGGCGAGGGCGGTGCGGCGCTCGACGGAGTCGTAGCGCGACAGCGTCTTGGATGCCTGGGCCGCCTGGGCGGCGCTGCGAGCGGCGCTCGCCTGCGCGGCGAAGCGGTCCTTCTCCAGCGAAACGCCCTTCTCCAGTGGGGGTTTCTCGAGCATCCGGGCCAGTTCGAGGTTTCGCGGATCCTTGGCCTTGGACTCGCGCGCCTCGCGCAGGACGAGTTCCTTGGCCTCTTTCATGCGCGCCTCGGTGACTTTGACGCGGGCCTCGGCTTCCTTCTGGCCGCGTTCCCGGGTGCGCAGCGCGACGAGCGTCGCAAGCTGCAACATTTGCCTCATCAATGCCGCTGTCTCGCGGCCGATGTCGTCGAGTTCCTCGGCCATTGCCTGCTCCCCGATGCTGCAGAGATCACTATGGATGATTGTGGTGCTTCGTCACGGACGCCGCCACAGGAACGGTGGTTCCCGCCACGATGCCCCGCCTGCAAAACCTGGACACCGGGAGCACTGAGGTGCGAATACCACCCGGTCGGGGCCGTACTCCGCCACTTTTGTACTCCGTCTTACGAGATTACCAGCGGTAAAGCAGGTAAACCTTACCGGCGTCATGCATCAACAGCATATAACGTGCATTTCCGGCAGGCAGCCGTTCGCGCCGGATCTTCTTCACCCTAAGGATGCCCTAACCGGAGGTCCTGTGGCCAGAGCGACACGGCCCGCCACCGCCGGGCGGTGGCGGGCCGAGAGTCACGGGGGCCCAGCCGATTTTGGACCGGCGCCCGATTGGACTCAGGCCAGCTTCACCGAATCGAAGGTGACCGGCAGCTTCGGCTTGCCGCCGCCGGGGCCCTGATCCATCGAGCCGTCGTCGCCCGCGGCCGCGATCTTGTCGAGGGTCTGCAGCCCGGCGTCGTCGACCGTGCCGAAGATGGTGTACTGCGGCGGCAGCTGGGAGTCGCCGTACATCAGGAAGAACTGGCTGCCATTGGTGTTCGGGCCGCTGTTGGCCATGGCCACCACGCCGCGCTTGTAGAGCACGGGTAGCTGGGCGTTCGGATCACCCTGTGCGTACTGGTCGGTCGGGTACTCGTTGTCGAAAGCGTATCCGGGACCGCCGGTTCCGGTGCCGGTCGGATCGCCGCACTGCAGCATCTTCAGGCCCTTGGTGCTGAGCCGGTGGCACGGCGCCTTGTCGTAGAAGCCCTGCTGCACCAGATTCACGAAACTGTTGACCGTGCACGGGGACTCGCCCGCGTTCAGCGTGATCCCGATGGGCCCCTGACTGGTCTGGATCTGGACGGTCTTCGAATCGTGGGTGGAGACCTCGCCGTTGGCCGGGGGATTGACCTCCTTGGCGGCCTTCCCGCCCGGCTTGTAGGTGCAGTTGACGGTCGCGGCCAGCGCCTTGGGCGCGGGCGGCGGGGCGGCCTGCGGTGTCGTCTGTGAGGCGTCCGAGGACTGGGAGGCGGTGTTCTTGGTGTCGTCGCCCTTGGTGAGGTAGTAGATGCCGACCCCGGCCGCGACCGCCACGACCACGCCGAGCACGGACCCGGCGATGGTGAGCTGCTTGCGCCTGCGCGCGCGCTCGGCCTGGCGTTCCAGTCGTCGCTCCAGCTTGCGTTTGGCCGCCGCTCGCCGCTGTTCGTTGCTCGGCACTCCCAAGTCCTCCCGTGTGCTGTGTCCTGTTTCCGCGAGCACGTCGGTGACATGCCCCCGGCCTCGGCCTAAGAGTGTGCCATCACTTCCTGAGTAGTTTCGGTGAAGGCGCGACCGCAACCGGTTGGACTTGCCGCCGGGGGGTTTGAAAGACTGGACGATCGTGACCAAGACCAGCAGCTTCACCGCCCCCAAGGGCATCCCGGATTACGTGCCGCCGGCGTCGGCGGAGTTCGTCGCCGTGCGCGACGCGCTCGTGCGTTCCGCCCGTTCGGCCGGGTACGGGCATGTGGAGCTGCCGATCTTCGAGGACACCGCCCTGTTCGCCCGCGGCGTCGGCGAGTCGACCGACGTGGTGAGCAAGGAGATGTACACCTTCGCCGACCGCGGCGACCGCAGCGTCACGCTGCGCCCCGAGGGCACCGCCGGGGTCATGCGCGCGGTGATCGAGCACGGCCTCGACCGCGGTCAACTGCCGGTCAAGCTGTACTACGCGGGCCCGTTCTTCCGCTACGAGCGGCCGCAGGCCGGGCGCTACCGGCAGTTGCAGCAGGTGGGCGTGGAGGCGGTCGGCGTCGACGATCCGGCGCTGGACGCCGAGGTCGTCGCCATCGCCGACGCCGGGTTCCGCTCGGTCGGGCTGACGGGCTTCCGGCTGGAGATCACCTCGCTCGGCGACGACACCTGCCGCCCGCAGTACCGGGAGCTGCTGCAGGAGTTCCTGTTCCAGTTGCCCCTGGACGAGGAGACCCGCCGCCGCGCCGAGCTCAACCCGCTGCGGGTGCTCGACGACAAGCGGCCCGAGGTGCGGGAGCTGACCGTCGGCGCGCCGCTCATGATCGACCACCTGTCCGAATCGGCCAAGGCGCACTTCGAGCAGGTGCTCGGTCACCTGGACGCGCTGGGCGTGCCGTACACGGTGAACCCGCGCATGGTCCGCGGCCTGGACTACTACACCAAGACCACCTTCGAATTCGTGCACGACGGCCTGGGCGCGCAGTCGGGCATCGGCGGCGGCGGCCGCTACGACGGGCTGATGGCGCAGCTGGGCGGGCAGCCGCTGTCGGGCATCGGCTTCGGCCTCGGCGTGGACCGCACCGTGCTGGCGCTGCAGGCCGAGGGCAAGACCGCGGGCGATCCGGCCCGCGTGGACGTGTTCGGGGTGCCGCTAGGCGACGCCGCCAAGCAGCGCCTGGTGGTGCTGGCCGCGCAGCTGCGGGCCGCGGGCATCCGGGTCGACCTCGCCTACGGCGGCCGCGGCGTGAAGGGCGCGATGAAGGCCGCCGACCGCTCCGGCGCGAAATACGCACTGGTACTGGGCGATCGGGACCTCGCCGAGGGGGAGATCGGCCTGAAGGATCTGGCCGGTGGCGAGCAGCGCCAGATTCCGATCGATACGGCCGTCGCCGCCGTGTCGGCCGCCCTGGCCCAGGATCGGTAGTACCGTCACGGTGGTGTCGGCTGCCGTGCGGCGCACCGTGATTCGGGTGCCGGACGGCGAGGTCCGGCGCGGAGGCACCCCGACGGATGTGGACCCGTGACTGAGCAACCGAATCCCGAACGGCCGCAACCGGTCGGCCTGGACCTGATCGCCCCCGAGGTGTACGCCCCGATGCTGCGGCGGCTCACCCTCGGCGCCGTCGCGGTGGGCATCGTCGCCGGACTGCTGCTGGCGCTGCTGGTGAGCTGGCCGGTGGCGGTGGTGGCCGGTATCGCGCTCGGCGCGCCCACCGCGCTGTACGCGCTGTCGGTGCAGCGGCGGCGGATGTGGCTGGCGGGCACCGTGATTCGGGCCCGCACGCTGACCGGGCGGCACGAACTCGACGTCGCCGACGCCACCGGGGCGGAGATCCTGGTGTATCCGAACCGGCTCAGCCGGGTGGTGCTGCGCATTACCGCGGGTCGCGGCATCCGGCTGGTGCCGCTGGCCATGTACACCGACTCCGGCAGCGGCCGCGAGCTGCACGTGCTGGGGCTGCGGAAACTGGCCGACGCGCTGGCCGCCAGCAAACTCGCTGCGGCGCTGGCGGTTTCGGATCTGCTGGTGGCGCAGCTGCGCGCGGAGGCGCGCGACGCGGTGCTGGAGGAGCGACCGCTGTATCGGGCCGTGCAGCTGGTGCGGGCCCAGGACATCGTGCAGCCGGTGGTGCTGGGCGACGCCGATATCGCCGGGCTCGGGTGAAAGATACTGCCGGTCAACGGCTTCGGCGGCCGGTGTCTACTTGCTCACGCTCGGTTCTTCGGGACGGTGCGGCTCGTTAGGGTTGGGGGAGAGGTCCTCGATCGCTAGGAGTTGTGATGAGCAGTGCCGCTCGGACGCCCGTGACCGTCACCGTGACCGGTGGCGCCGGGCAGATCGCCTACGGGTTGCTGTTCCGCATCGCCTCCGGCGCGATGCTCGGCCCGGACACGCCGGTCCGGTTGCGGCTGCTCGAGATTCCGGCCGCGGTCGGCGCGCTCGAGGGCGTGGCGATGGAGCTCGAGGACGGCGCCTTCCCGCTGCTGTCGTCCATCGACATCAGCGACGATCCCTGGGTCGGCTTCGACGGCGCGAATATCGCGGTACTGGTCGGCGCGCGGCCGCGCACGACGGGCATGGAACGGTCGGACCTGCTGGCCGCCAACGGGCCCATCTTCACCGATCAGGGCGCGGCCATCAACGCCAGCGCCGCCGAGGACGTAAAGGTGCTGGTGGTCGGCAATCCCGCCAATACCAACGCCTTCATCGCCATGAGCAACGCCCCCGACGTGCCCGCCGCCCGATTCACCGCGCTGACCCGGCTCGACCACAATCGGGCCATCGCCCAGCTGGCTGCCAAGACCGGCGCCCCGGCCGCGGCCATCGCCCGGGTGAGCATCTGGGGTAACCACTCCGCGACCCAGTACCCGGACATCACCCACGCCACCATTGCCGGGCGGCCCGCGCCGATGGTCGTCGGCGACCCGGAATGGGTGCGGGCACAGTTCATTCCGACCGTGCAGCAGCGCGGCACCGCCATCATCGCGGCCCGCGGCGCGTCCTCGGCCGCCAGCGCGGCCAGCGCCGCCATCGACCACATCCGCGACTGGGTGCTGGGCACGCCGGCCGGGGACTGGGTGTCGATGGCGGTGCCCTCGGACGGGTCCTACGGCGTGCCGGAGGGGCTGATCAGCTCGTTCCCGGTGACCTGCGCCGACGGCGAGTACACCGTGGTGCCGGGCCTCGCGATCGACGAATTCTCCCGGGAGCGGATCGATCTCAGCGTCGCCGAGCTGCGGTCCGAGCGCGACGCCGTCATCGATCTGGGCTTCGCCAAGCGCCGCTGACCGCCGCCTCTCACACCTTGGCGATGACCGATTCCGCGTAGCGCTCCAGGTGGGCGATCTTGTCCGCCAGCGGCTCGGTGTCCGGTCCGGTCACGTACGGATAGCGGAAGCCGACGATCACGTCGGTGATGCCCCGGTCCTCCAGCCGCTTGACGCCGTCCGGCGTGTAGGCGTCCAGGGAGGCGACATGAATCTCGAACGGGCCGGAATCGTCGCGCTCGGAACGCAATTCGGCGATTCGGGCGAGCATGCGGTCCAGTTCGGCCGGATCGCCGCCCGCGTGCATCCAGCCGTCGCACAGCCGCACGGCGCGGCGCAGGGCGGCGTCGCTGTGCCCGCCGACCAGGATCGGCAGCGGCGCGGTCGGGGCGGGGGTGAGCTTGATCCGCGGGATGTCGTAGAACTCGCCGTGGAACTCGAAATAGTCACCGCCGCACAGCCCCCGGACGATCTGGATGCATTCGTCCATCCGCTTACCGCGCCGGTCGAACGAGACGCCCATGATCTCGAAGTCCTCCGGCCACGGGCTGATTCCGACGCCCAGGGCGAAACGGTTGCCGCTCAGCGCCGCCAGCGAACTCGCCTGCTTGGCGACCAGCACCGGCGGGCGGATCGGCAGCTTGATCACGAACGGGGTGAAGCGCAGCGTGGTGGTGGCCGCCGCCAGCGCGGCCGACAGCACGAACGCCTCGATGAACGGCTTGCCGTCCAGGAACTCCCGGTTGCCGTCGGGCGTGTACGGGTACTTCGAGTCCGATTCCGCCGGGTAGGCGATGCTGTCCGGCACCGTCATGCCGTGGAAACCGGCGGCCTCCGCGGCCCGGGCCAGCGGGATGTAGTACGCCGGATCGGTCATCGCCTCCGCGTAGGTGAAGCGCATCGGACCATCCTCTCGGGAGTGCGAAAATTAGAACAGATTCTAGTTTATGGTCTAATCGCCTCGGGTGCGGGAGAAGGAGGAGTCATGACGATCGCCATCACCGGGTCGGCGTCCGGAATCGGGGCCGCGGCGGCGCGAACACTGTCCGAGGCCGGACACGGCATCGTCGGTGTCGACCTGCGCGACGCCGAGGTGCTCGCCGATCTGTCCACCCCGCAGGGGCGGGTGGCGGCCGTCGACGGGGTGCTCGACCGCTGCGGCGGGGTGCTGGACGGGGTGGTGTTGTGCGCGGGCATCGGACCGCACACGCCCGATCCGCTGCGGGTGATCGAACTCAACTACCGCGGCTCGGTCGCCGTGCTGGACGGGCTGCTCCCGGCGCTGCGCAAGGGGGAATCGCCTGCGGCCGTGGTGGTTTCGTCGGTCGCCTCCACCCAGGTGACGTGGGCGGAGAATCCGATCGCGGACGGTTCGCAGGCGCGGGCACTGGCGCGGGCGGGGGAGTACGCGGGGCATCTGGCGTACGCGTACTCGAAGAACGCGCTGACCGTCGCGGTGCGCCAGCGCGCCGCGGAGTGGGGCGCGGCCGGGGTGCGGCTCAATACCGTCGCCCCCGGCACCGTCGACACGCCGCTGCTGCGGGCCGGGCTCGACGATCCGCGCTACGGCGACCTGATCCGCGCGTTCGCCGCGCCCATACCGCGCACCGCCGAACCCGCGGAGATCGCCGCGCTCATCGCCTATCTGCTCGGCCCGCAGGCGGGCTACATCCACGGCGCGCAGTTCGTCATCGACGGCGGCGTCGACGCCCTGATCCGGCCGACGGCGTTCTGACGGCCGACCGCCCTACAGCTGGTCGATCTCGTAGTCGTTGATGATCTCGTCGGAGTGGGTCTGGCCGATGACCTCCGGGGCGCTCTCGCCGAGCGCGCCGGTGAGATCGGTGTTGCCCGTGGGGCTCTGGTACGGCTGCACCTGACGCGAGTGTTCCTCGTCGTTGTTGCGCTGTGCCGCGCCGGGCGCGCCCATGAAGCCGCTCCCGCCGCCCATGGCCGAACCGGGCGCGCCGGGCATGCCGGGGCCGAACGGAATACCGGGCATGCCCGCGCCGGGACGGCCGGGCATCGAGGCGCCCGGGACCGGCTTCGCCGCACCGGCAGTCGCTCCGGAGCCGAGGCCGCCCACCAAGCCGCCGAGGCCGCCGCCGCCGTAACCGCCACCGCCGCCGTAGGAGCCGGGATGCGCGCCGTTGCCGCCGAAGGAGGCCGCGTTGGTCGCGGTGCCGCCGAGCCCGGCGGGCAGGTCGCCGCCGAGCCCGGCCGCCTGGGTGGCCGTGTCGCCGCCACCGGACAGCAGCTGCTGGGCCTGCTCCATGATGGGCTGGCCGATGTTCTGCGCCACCGCCTGTGCGACATCGCCCGGATTCGGGCCGCCGCCCGAGCCCATGATCTGCTGCACCACGCCCGCCAATTGCCCGGTGTAGCCGGACAATTCGCCGCGGGTGGCGTTGACGATGGCCACCGCCTGGCCGAGATGCTCGGTGGCCGATGCCATCAGCGTGGCCTGCGCGGGCGGGGTGAGGATGACCGGCGCGAGCGCGGTGGCCTGCGCCGCGAACGACTGCGCGACGGCGGTGAGCTGCACATTGCCGCGCTGCACGACCTGCGCGGCCTCGTCGGTGAGCTTGGAGATGTCGAAGCCGCGCTGGCTGGTGTCGGCGCCGTGCGACTGGGCCTGCTGCCCGGCGGCCTGCGCGCTGCGCGCCGCCTGACCCTGCCAGACCTGCTCGACGGTTTTCAGCGCGCCCGAGCCGACCTGCATGGCGCTCTGGATGACCTGCGACGACTGGCTGAGGATGGTGGCCGGATTGAGCGCGCCCATGACGCCGGTGCCGAAGCTGGACAGCATGTCGAGGAACGGCTTGAACAGCATGTCGATGCCCGGAATCGCGGGCAGGGCCATGCCGTTCATGAGCGCGCCGACGGGGTCGGCCGGTAACGGGGGTAGCGCCGGAAGTCCGCCCGCCGCCGGACTCGCGGCCGCGGCCGGGGCGGTGGCTGCCGCGCCGCCGAACGCCGCCGGGGCGTGGTCGATGGCCGACCGGGCGTTGTCGAGCAGGCCCTGCGCGGCGGTGTGCGTGGTGTCGAGGACGCCCTGGGCGCCGTTGAGCGCCCCGTGCGCCGCGCCGAGCAGCGGCGAGGCGGGATCGCCGAACGCGGCCGCGTGGGCCGAGGGATCGGCGGGGTTGCCGCCGCCCAGGCCCGGAACATGCGGCGTGACCGCGGATGCCGAGCCGTTGTCGTCGAATTCCTTACGCGCGGTATGGAATGCGGGCGGCTCGATGGGCGGCAGGTCGGCCGGCAGCTGCGGCAGCGGCAGGTCCTGGATCGGGCCCGGCTGCGCCACCGGCGCCGCGGCGGGCGCGGTTCCCGCGATCGGCTCCGCGCCGATGACGCCGCCGTGTCTGGAATCGATGGTTGTCACGCGTCATCCCCCGATCTGTGTGCCGATGTTCCCGAGTGTTCCGGCCGACGATTGGTCGGTGTCGTCGAAGACTGCGGCCGAGCCGAACGCGGCCTTGCCCAGGTGATCGCACTTGGCGGACAGATCGTTGATGTCCTTGGCGTGCAACAGTTGCGCGGCGGCGAACATGGCGAGGTAGTCGGCGCCGATGATGCCGAACACCGGCGTCATCGCGGCGACGTGGGTCACCGTGTCGAAATTGCCGGCCCCGGCGATGTCGGCCGCGACCCCCTCGTGCGTTGCGGCGAACGCGCGGACGGCGTCGGTCTCCACCGAGAGATCGCTCATCGAGTCTGCCCCCCAATCGTCGTGAACATCGGCCTTCGTGAACGTGTGTGGTCTTGAATTGCTTTGTCCGAGCCGGTGAAACCGGCGTCTTGCGACTGGGCCTCAATATAGCCGACCGGCTGCGCGCGTTTCGAGTCCACGCATCCATTCGGAAATATCGGGAACCGCTTGCAAACTAGAACAGGTTCTATATTCTCGTCTCATGAAGGTCGCAGTCACCGGCGCCGCCGGCTTTCTCGGGACGAATCTGCTCCACCGGTTGGTGGCTCGCGGTCACGAGGTCACCGCCATCGACCGGGTCCGCCCCACCGGCGCGCCGCAATCCGGGGTGAGATGGGTGACCGGCGACGTACTCGATCCCGCGTCGATGCGCTCGGCGCTCGACGGCGCGGAGATCGTCTATCACCTGGTCGCGTTGATCACCCTGGCGCAGCGGCACGACGTGGCCTGGCGGGTGAACACCGAGGGCGTGCGGGTGGTGGCCGAGGCCGCGCGGGCGGTGGGCGCGCGAAGGATGGTGCACGCCAGCTCGATTCACGCCTTCGACCAGTACCGCTGCGGCGGCCGCATCGACGAGCGCTCGGCGCGGTCGACCGATCCCGGGCTGCCGGTCTACGACCGCTCCAAGTGGCAGGGCGAGGTCGAGCTGCGCAAGGTCGTCGACGCCGGACTGGACGCGGTCATCTGCAATCCCACCGGGGTCTACGGCCCGGTCGACCACACCTCCTCCCGCATCAACTGCACGCTGTGGGACGCCGCGCGCGGGCGGGTGCCGGTCATGATCGGGGGCGGATTCGACCTGGTCGACGTGCGCGACGTGGCCGAGGGGCTGCTGCTGGCGGGCGAGCGCGGCCGCACGGGGGAGAACTATCTGCTGCCCGGCGCGATGGTGTCCATGCTCGAGGTGACCCGGCTGTCCGCGGCGGTGAACGGTAAACGCGGGCCGCGCTTCGCCATTCCGGTGCGGGTGATCTCGGCGGCGCTGCCGGTGCTGGAGCCGGTCGGCAAGCTGCTCGGCAGCGACCGGATCTCGCGCGCGGCCATGGGCGCGCTGCTGTCGGCGCCCGAGGTGGACGGCGCCAAGGCGCGCACCGAGCTCGGCTACCGGCCGCGGCCGACCGAGGAGACCGTCCGCGACCTGGTCGCCTTCTACAACGGCGCGACGCCACGCCGGGACGCGCGGAGCATTGCTTGACGGCGATTAGAACAGATGTTCGAATGAGGGCATGCGATGGCAGAGCCAGACCCTCGGCGCCGATGACGGGGCACTCCCCGGCCTCGAGCGGGCCGGTTTCGTGCGCAGCGTCCGGACTCCCGAGTTCGAGGGCGTCACATTCCACGAGGTGCTGTGCAAGAGCGCGCTGAACAAGCTGCCCCCGGGCGTGGGCTTCGGCTTTCAGTGGACCGTGAATCCGATTCGCGGCTGCTCGCACGCCTGCCGGTACTGCTTCGCCCGCCCCTCGCACGAATACCTGGACCTGAACCCCGGGCGCGACTTCGAGACCCAGCTCGTGGTCAAAACCAATGTCGCCGCGGTACTTCGGCGGGAGCTGCGGCGCGGCTCGTGGCGGCGCGACTCGGTGGCGCTGGGCACCAACACCGATCCGTATCAGCGCGCCGAGGGCCGCTATCGGCTCATGCCGGGCATCATCGGCGCGCTGGCCGAATCCGGCACGCCCTTCTCCATTCTCACCAAGGGCACGCTGCTGCGCCGCGACCTGCCGCTGCTCACCCAGGCCGCGCGGCAGGTCCCGGTCAGCCTGGCGGTGTCCATCGCGATCCTCGACCCGGAGCTGCACCACGGCCTGGAGCCGGGCACCCCGTCGCCGCGGGCGCGGCTGGACATGGTGCGCGCGCTGTCCGATGCCGGATTCGAGGTGGGCGTGCTGGTGGCCCCGGTCCTTCCGTATCTCACCGACGGCACCGCCCATCTGGAGGCGCTGTTCGCCGCCATCGCCGAGGCGGGCGCCGCGCGGGCCACCGCCTTCGCGCTGCACCTGCGCGGCAGCACCCGCGGCTGGTTCCTGGAATGGCTCGCCGGGCACCACCCTGCGCTGCTGCGAAAATACCGGCAGCTGTACGGTCGTGGGGCGTACGTCACACCGGAGTACGCTGCGTGGCTACGGAGCCGGGTAGACCCCCTGCTCGAACGATACGGGCTACACCGCGACCGGTCCTCGGAGGACGAGCCTCCGCAGCCACGCGGCACCGAGCGCGATCGCGCGGCCGCCCCGCCGCCGGATCCGCAGCTCGCACTGTTCGCCTGACCGCAGTACCCGAGCACCACCTCGAGGATTCACCTCGACATCGGCATCGGGGGCTTGACCGGGCCCCGATCGGCGCGAGTGAATCTTGTTGGACCGCATGCATCCCGCGTGTGTCGGGTTGCGGCGGAGTAATTTGGCGAGTGGACGTCATACCGACTAGGAAGTGATGGGCCCATGGTCGATGTGGTGCGCCGAAACGGCGGTGGCACAGAGAAGTTGGAGAAGGTCGTCATCCGTTTCGCCGGTGACTCCGGCGACGGTATGCAGCTGACCGGTGACCGCTTCACCCACGAGGCGGCGGCGTTCGGCAACGACCTCGCGACCCAGCCGAACTTCCCGGCCGAGATCCGCGCCCCGCAGGGCACGCTGCCCGGCGTGTCGTCGTTCCAGATCCAGATCGCCGACTACGACATCCTCACCGCGGGCGATCAGCCCGACGTGCTGGTGGCGATGAATCCCGCTGCGCTGAAGGCGAATCTGGAGGATCTGGCCCGCGGCGCCACCGTCATCGTCAACACCGACGAGTTCACCAAGCGCACTCTCGCCAAGGTCGGCTACGCCGGCGACCCGCTCGCCGACGACACCCTCTCCGATTTCGTGGTGCACCGGGTCCCGATGACGTCGCTGACCCTGGCCGCCACCGAGCCGACCGGCGTGGGCAAGAAGGACGGCCAGCGCGCCAAGAACATGTTCGCGCTGGGCCTGCTGTCCTGGATGTACGGCCGCCCGATCGGCGGCACCGAGCAGTTCATGCGCGAGAAGTTCGCCGCCCGCCCGGAGATCGCCGAGGCCAACGTGCTGGCCTTCCGCGCGGGCTGGAACTACGGCGAGACCACCGAAACCTTCGCCACCACCTACGAGGTCGCGCCCGCGGCACTGCCGCCGGGTACCTACCGGCAGATCACCGGCAATACCGCGCTGGCCTACGGCCTGGTGGCGGCCGGGCAGCTGTCGGGCCTGCAGGTGTTCCTGGGCACCTACCCGATCACCCCGGCCTCCGACATCCTGCACGAGCTGAGCAAGCACAAGAACTTCGGCGTCACCACCTTCCAGGCCGAGGACGAGATCGCGGGAATCGGTGCGGCCCTGGGTGCTTCGCTGGGCGGCTCGCTGGGCGTCACCAGCACCTCCGGGCCGGGCCTGGCGCTCAAGAGCGAGACCATCGGCCTGGCCGTCATGACCGAGCTGCCGCTGGTCGTCATCGACGTGCAGCGCGGCGGCCCCTCCACCGGCCTGCCCACCAAGACCGAACAGGCCGACCTGCTGCAGGCGCTCTACGGTCGCAACGGCGAATCCCCGGTCGCGGTGGTCGCGCCCCGCTCGCCCGCCGACTGTTTCGCGACGGCGGTGGAGGCGGCGCGCATCGCGCTGACCTACCGCACGCCGGTGCTGCTGCTGTCCGACGGCGCGATCGCCAATGGCTCGGAGCCGTGGTCGATTCCGTCCGTCGCCGACCTCCCGCCGATCGACCCGGGCTTCGAACCCGAGGCGGGCGAGGACGATTCGTTCCAGCCCTACGCCCGCGACCCGGAGACGCTGGCCCGGCCGCTGGCGGTGCCGGGCACCAAGGGCCGCGCGCATCGCATCGGCGGCCTGGAGAAGGCCGACGGCAGCGGCAACATCTCCTACGACCCGGCCAATCACGAGCTCATGGTCCGGTTGCGCCGGGCCAAGATCGACGGCATCGCGGTGCCCGACCTCGAGGTCGACGATCCCGACGGCCGCGCCGACCTGCTGCTGATCGGCTGGGGCAGCTCCTACGGCCCGATCGGCGAGGCGTGTCGGCGCGCACGGCGGCGGGGTGTGTCGGTCGCGCAGGCGCATCTGCGGCATCTGAATCCGTTGCCGCCCAATACCGGTGAGGTACTGCGCCGCTATCGCACGGTGGTCTGCCCGGAGATGAACGGCGGTCAGCTCGCGCTGCTGCTGCGCGCCCGCTACCTGGTCGACGTGCAGCCGTGGACGAAGGTCGCCGGAACCGCGTTCTCGGCGCAGGAACTGGTCGGCGTCATCGATGCCGCGCTGGACGGCTCCATCTCGGAAATGGAACAGGACAAGGGCTTCGCGGCACGCGCCCGGGCCACCTACCGCACGACAGGGGGACAGGGATGACGATCATGGATGCGTCGCTGGTGGGTACCGACCTCGGCCTGACCGGGCTGAGCGGGGTCCCCGGCGCCGAGGGCCCGCAGAAGGTCAAGGACTTCACCTCCGACCAGGAGGTGCGCTGGTGCCCCGGGTGCGGCGACTACGTCATTCTCGCCACCGTGCGCGGCTTCCTCGCCGAGCTCGGCCTGCGCCGCGAGAACCTGATGTTCGTGTCCGGTATCGGATGCTCCAGCCGGTTCCCGTACTACCTGGACGCCTACGGCATCCATTCCATCCACGGCCGCGCGCCCGCCATCGCCACCGGGCTCGCCGTCACCCGCCCGGACCTGTCGGTGTGGGTGGTGACCGGCGACGGCGACGCGCTGTCCATCGGCGGCAATCACCTCATCCATGCGTTGCGCCGCAATGTGAATCTCACGATCCTGCTGTTCAACAACCGGATCTACGGGCTCACCAAGGGCCAGTACTCGCCGACCTCCGAGCGCGGCAAGATCACCAAGTCCACGCCGATGGGCTCGGTGGACCATCCGTTCAACACGCTGTCGGTGGCGCTGGGCGCCGAGGCCACCTTCGCGGCGCGGGCCCTGGACTCCGACCGCGCCGGGCTCACCGAGGTGCTGCGCGCGGCGGCCGAACATCGCGGCACGTCGTTCGTGGAGATCCTGCAGGACTGCCCCATCTTCAACGACGGCTCGTTCGACGCGCTGCGCCGCGACAATGCCGAGTCGCACCTGATCCGGCTGCGCCACGGCGAGCCGATCCGCTTCGGCGCCGAGGGCGAATTCGCCGTGGTGCGCAGCGGTTTCGGCCTGGAGGTGGCCCGAGCGGACGGCGTCGCCGAGGCCGATATCGTCGTGCACGACGCCTACCGCGACGACCCCGAATACGCCTTCGCGCTGTCGCGGCTGTCCTCCCAGGACCTGTCGCACGTGCCGGTCGGCATCTTCCGCAGCGTCGCCCGCCCCACCTACGACGACGGCGTGCGCGCCCAGACCGCCATGGCCCGCGAACGCAAGCCCGTCGGACCGGACGCCCTGCAGCAGCTGCTCACCGGAAAGGAAACCTGGACCGTCGGCTGACGGCCCCGCTCAGCGATCCTGCACGAAGGCATCGAGCAGCCTCGTGCACAGATCGGTGAAGCGCTTCCGATTGGCCTTCTGGTCGTCCGACAGCCCCTCGGCATAGGCCGGGCCGTAGACGACCAGATGAACGTCCCGATCCGGACTCGCCCCCAGAAAGTCGAGCAGCGCGGTCCCATGGTCCCCCTCCTTGGGAGTCCCCATATCCACCGCGACCAACGCCCGCGCCTCGGCCATCCCCGCCGCCAGCACATCCGCCGCCACCCGCCCCGCCACCCGCTGCGGAGCCGTCCCCGGCTTCCGATCGGCACTGGCGGCATCCGCACTCTTCACGGCCTTCCCATCCCGCTCCACCTGCAACGTGGGCCCGAGATCACTCCGCCCCGCCCACCCCTCCGGAATAGTCGTCAACGTCACCCCCACCGGAACCGAGTTGGGCACCGGCGCTGAATTGGGCGCTGGCGCCGCACCATTCGGTGCGGGAGCCGCGTTCGGCGCTGGCGCCGAATTGGGTGCCGGTGCCGCACCATTCGGTGCGGGAGCCGCGTTCGGCGCTGGCGCCGAATTGGGTGCCGGTGCCGCGGCATTCGGTGCGGGGGCCGGATTCGGCGCTGATGCAGGTGCCGCTGTATCCGTTCCCGGAGCTGGAGCGGCGATATCGCGTGGCTGCGCCGGTGTGGGTGCTGCGCCGCTCGGCGTGGGGGACGGGTTCGGTGCGGGAGCAGAGTTCTGCGCCGGAGCTGTAGCGTTCGCTGCCGCAAGTGGGGCTGGCGCTGCGGTATTCGGTGCGGGAGCTGCGGTATTCGTCCACGGAGCTGGGGCCGGAGCGGCGGCGTTGGGTGCGGGCACCGCCGGATCCTGGCCTGCGGCCAGTGCGGAGCCGCTCAGTAGTCCGGCGGTCACCAGCACCGCCGCGGCTGTCGCTCGCACTGCTACGAATCGTCTTGTCGCCCCGCGTGTTCCCATGCGTTCTCCTTTGGTCCGGGCGACAGCGACACCGCCGCTCGTGATTGTGTCCCGCGTAACCGGCGGGGTCGGTGCGACGCGCCCGAGCGGTCTGCGATCGCGTCGTCTATCCCTACAGACCTCGCATACAGGAGCACGAACGGCCCGAATGGTGCTGGGGTACAGCCGAAGCGGGAGACCGGACGATGGGTGGGTCAGCGCAGGGCGGGTGGGTTGGTCAGGTCCTGGACGGAGAAGGTGTCGCAGGCGCGGACCTGGCCGGTGCGGTATCCGGCGAGGAACCATTTCTGGCGTTCGGCGGAGGAGCCGTGGGTCCAGCCTTCCGGGCTGACGCGGCCGGTGGCGGCCTTCTGGATGCGGTCGTCGCCGACGGCGGCCGCGGCGGAGAGGGCGTCGCGGATGTCGTTGTCGCTCAGGGGTTTGAGCAGCGGTTGGGTGCCGCCGGGGGCGGGGGTCTTGTCGGCGTAGCTGGCCCACAGTCCGGCGTAGCAGTCGGCCTGCAGCTCGAGCCGCACCGAACCGGACTGGGGGCCCTTCGGGTCGCGCTGCGCGCGGCCGCTGTCGCCCAGCAGGTTCTGGATGTGATGGCCGAACTCGTGGGCCACCACGTACTCCTCGGCGAGCGGACCGCCGCTGGCGCCGAACTTGTCGCGCAGTTCCTGGAAGAATCCGGTGTCGAAGTACGCGGTCTTGTCGGCGGGGCAGTAGAACGGGCCGACCGCGCTGGTCGCGTTGCCGCATCCGGTCCCGACGGCGCCGGTGAACAGCTTCACCTGCGGCGGTCGGTACTGGCGGCTGGTCTGCCGCACCAGCTGATTGCCCCACACCCCGTCGAGGCTCTGCGCGGTGAGGATGACGCGGCATTGGGCGTACCGGTTGGCGTCGCCGTTGGTCTTGCACATGGAGACGTCGACGCCGCCGCCCTGGCCGCCGTGATTGCCGCTCCCGGTCAGGCTGTCCATCACATGTCCCGGATTGACGCCGAACAGCACCGCGAGAACCAGCACCAGCAGCCCGCCGCCGCCTCCCAGCGCGAGCTTGGGTCCCATCCCGCCGGTCGACACTCGATTCGGATCGATGTCGCTGCCTTCGTTGAAGGTCATCGCTGCTGCTCTCTCCTGGTCGTGAGGGTCGGGCCGTCCGACCCGCGTCGCGGCGCGGGCGCATAAAGCTTGACACGATCTCGCGCCGACGGCGCCACCGCTGCCCCCGCCGCGGATACGGTTTCCGGTCACCGAAGCCGTCTCACTACCATGGGAGCGCACCGGGTCCTCTCCGGTGCACTCGAGTCGTCGAAAGGAATCCCGTGCTGCGCACCCACTTGGCTGGTTCGCTGCGAAGCGAGCACGCCGGTCTGACCGTCACCCTGACCGGCTGGGTGGCCCGGCGGCGAGACCACGGTGGCGTGATCTTCATCGATCTGCGCGATGCGTCGGGTGTGGCCCAGGCCGTGTTCCGCGAGGCCGAGCCGGCCGAGCAGGCGCACCGGCTGCGCGCCGAGTTCTGTGTGCAGGTCACCGGCGTGGTGGAGCAGCGGCCCGCGGGCAGCGAGAACCCGAACCTGCCGACCGGCGCCATCGAGGTGAACGTCACCGAGCTCGTGGTGCTCAACGAGGCCGCGCCGCTGCCGTTCCAGCTCGACGAGCAGCCCGGCGAGGAGACCCGGCTCAAGTACCGCTACCTGGACCTGCGCCGCGAGGGCCCGGCACACGCCATCCGGCTGCGGTCGAAGGTCAACGCCGCCGCCCGCGAGGTGCTGGCCGCGCACGCCTTCGTCGAGGTCGAGACCCCGACCATGACCCGCTCCACGCCGGAGGGCGCCCGCGACTTCCTGGTGCCCGCGCGCCTGCAGCCGGGCAAGTTCTACGCGCTGCCGCAGAGCCCGCAGCTGTTCAAGCAGCTGCTCATGGTGTCGGGCATCGAGCGCTACTACCAGATCGCGCGCTGCTACCGCGACGAGGACTTCCGCGCCGACCGCCAGCCCGAGTTCACCCAGCTCGACATCGAGATGAGCTTCGTGAACCAGGAGGACGTGATCCTGCTGGCCGAGGACATCCTGGCCGCGCTGTGGAAGCTGATCGGCCACCACATCTCCGCGCCGATCCCGCACCTGACCTACGCCGACGCCATGCGCCGCTACGGCAGCGACAAGCCGGACCTGCGCTTCGGCGTCGAGATCACCGAGTGCGCCGAGTATTTCGCCGAGACCCCGTTCCGGGTCTTCCAGTCGCCCTACGTCGGCGCGGTCGTGATGCCGGGCGGCGCGAGCCAGCCCCGCCGCGAGCTGGACAGGTGGCAGGAGTGGGCCAAGCAGCGCGGCGCCAAGGGTCTGGCCTATGTGCTGGTGAACGAGGACGGCACGCTGGGCGGCCCGGTCGCCAAGAACCTGAGCGAGGCCGAGCGCGAGGGCCTGGCCAAGCACGTCGGCGCGGTGCCCGGCGACTGCGTCTTCTTCGCCGCCGGTGAGGTGCGGTCCAGCCGGGCCCTGCTGGGCGCGGCCCGCGCCGAGATCGCCCGCAAGTGCGGCCTGATCGACGAGAACGCCTGGGCGTTCGTCTGGATCGTGGACGCGCCGCTGTTCGAGCCCGCGGCCGACGCCACCGCGAGCGGCGATGTGGCGCTGGGCCATTCGGCCTGGACCGCGGTCCACCACGCGTTCACCTCGCCCAAGCCAGAGTCGCTGGACACCTTCGACACCGATCCGGGTTCGGCGCTGGCCTACGCCTACGACATCGTCTGCAACGGGCACGAGATCGGCGGCGGCAGCATCCGCATCCACCGCCGCGACGTGCAGGAGCGGGTGTTCAAGGTGATGGGCATCGGTCACGACGAGGCGCAGGAGAAGTTCGGCTTCCTGCTGGACGCCTTCGCCTTCGGCGCACCCCCGCACGGCGGCATCGCCTTCGGCTGGGATCGCATCACCGCGCTGCTGGCCGGTGTCGATTCGATCCGCGACGTGATCGCGTTCCCGAAGTCCGGCGGCGGCGTGGACCCGCTGACCGACGCGCCGACCCCGATCACCCCGCAGCAGCGCAGGGAGGCGGGGCTGGACGTGGTGCTCGGCGCCGACGGCAAGCCGGTCGAGAAGAAGAGCTGATATCCGGCAGGCATCGGGGCGACACCGAAGTCGGTGTCGCCCCGATGTTCTCGATCGGCTCGGTGAATCAGGCGGCCAGTCCGCCGGTGAGCGTGCGGTAGGCGTAGGTCACCGCGATGGCCGTCACCGGGCCCGCGACCAGCAGCCCGATCCCGCACGGCAGCACGGCCAGGAAGGTCAGCACGGCCACCGCCAGCGCCAGCAGCACCAGCTGCGCGGCATTGGCGATCACCAGCTGCACACTGGCCTTGATCGCCGCGAACGGCCCGAGGTCCTGATCGATCGCGAAGTGCAGCGAGAACATGCCCAGGAACAGCACGACGATCGCGGGCACGACGCACAGCGCCGCCGCCACGACCGCGACGAGGAATACGGCCAGCGCCGTGAGCAGCACGTTGCCCGCGTTGACGAAGCCGAAGAACCCCTGTAGGTCCGGCGGGGTGCCGTCGGTCTCGTAGAGCGCGCCGCGCAGCATGGCCGCCTGTAGCAGCCACACCACGACCGCCACCACCAGCGCCAGCAGCAGCAGTGCGGGCAGCGACTGGACGTGCCCGACATTGACCACCAGCACCACCGCCAGGTAGGCCACGAAACCGACCAGCGTAATGCCGATCCACGGAATCGGGTTGGCGCGGAACCGATCCCAGCCGTACCCGAGCGCGCGCCCGATCCCGAGCCCGCCCGGCCCGCCGGGCGGCACACCATACGGCGTGTACCCGTATCCGGGCGGAGGCGCCGTATCGCCGGTCGGCGCCCAGCCCTGCGGCGGGACCGTGCCCTGCGGCGGGTAGCCGCCTTGTGGCGGGTAGGTGCCTGGCGGCGGATAGGTACCTTGCGGCGGGACGGCGCCTTGCGATGGAACCGTGCCCTGCGGTGGAACCGCGCCCGGCGGAACCGCGCCGTGCGGTTGGACGCCTTGCGGGGGAACAGCGCCATGGGGCGGAACCGATCCCGGCGGCGGTGCGGCGCCCGGTGGGACCTCCTGCGGTCCGTAGCCGTATTGCGGGCCACCGTGACTCGGCGGCGGGACCGGCGCGCCGCCGGGTGGCGGCACCGGGACGCCCGACACCGGCGGGGGCGGCGGCACGGCCCCGCCGGACGTCGACACGGGCGGTGGCGGCTCGACCGGCTCGCTGCCGTACTGCGGCGCGCCCGGCCCTTCGAACTGCGGATACCCGGCGGCCCCGGGCATCTCGTGCCGCCCGTGCTCCGCGCCGGGTTCGTCGTCGGCGGGGGGTTGCGGATTCAGATGTTGCCCGGGCTGGGCGGCGAACCGCTCGGCTCCGCCCTCCGCGGGAGTGTCGCCGGGCGCGGAGCGCGGGGTGTCGGTCATCGTCGGGACCTTTCGAATCACCTGGGTTACGGTGTGGCGCACAGCAGTTGACGTCGAGACAACCGGACCGGCCAGCAGGTGTCAAGCAAGCTCGGCCGGTGTCCGTTCCGGACATACCAGGTGGTCGGACGCGTCGATTACCGAGCATCGTTGGCGATAGCAAACCCTTCACATAGACACGCCGAGCGACGCGCGAAAGGTTGCGCAACCGCTCGCTGAAAGTGACCTGGAGCGAGTAACTTGAGAGGCGATGACCGCACTATTGGCCGAACGCGCCGCCGAAGTCGTGTCCGCGGCACAACAGCTGCTCACCAAACGAATGGGTGCTCCGGTAAAGCTGAGCGATCCAATCGAACTCAGCGGCAGTGGCAGGACGACGGTACTACGCGTGCGTGTGGCGGAGAACGCGTTTTCACTTCCTCGGACCCTGATCGTGAAGCAGGTTGCCGGGGGCGCGTACGATCGCCGTTTCAGTGGTCTGGCACCGGGGGTGGCCAGTATCGATTCCGCCTTTCTCCGCGAGGCGGTGTCGTATCAATTCACCACCGCACTCAGCAGTGAGCACCGTCCCGGCGCCTACCTGCTGGCACACAGCCTGCCCGACCGATTACTCATCCTCAGCGACCTCGGTGAGAACATGTCGCTGACCTCGGTGCTGCACACCGGCGCCGAACCGGCCAGCCGCAATGCGCTCATGGCGTTCGCGCAGGCCATGGGCCGCATGCACGCGGCGACCGTGGGCCGCGAGGCCGATTTCGTGGCGCTGCTGCGCCGGGTCGACGTGGTGCATCGCATCGACGGCATCGCCCAGCAGGCCGAGTCCGCGATCAGCGAGGTGCCCGGGCTGCTCGGGCGCGAGCTGGGCATCGAGGTGCCCGGCGAGATCGCCGAACGCATCGTGCGGGGCAATCGGTTGTTCTCCGCGGGTCGTTTCCGCGCGTTCAGTCCGTCGGACCTGTGCCCGGACAACGTCATCCTCAACGACGAGGGTGCGCGCTTCCTCGACTACGAGTGGGGCGGATTCCGTGACGCCACACTGGATATCGCCTACGCGCTGGTCTCCTTCCCCGGCTGCCTCTGCGATTTCGAGCTGTCCCGGGAGCGGGCGCGGCAGATGGTGGAGGCGTGGCGCTCGGAGGTGGTGGGCGTGTGGCCCGCCCTGGCCGACGACACCCTGCTGGCCGAGCGCATTCTCGAGGCCCGATTGATCTGGGTGTGGCTCACCACGTACTGGTTCCTGCCCGCCGACCACACCCGCATCGCCGCCGCCCGCGAGCACGGCCTGTCCGTACCCCGATCGGCCGCACTGATCAACCGCTGGGCCGCCCTCGCCGAGGACGCCCGCATCACCGGCGACGACACCCTCGGCGATTTCGCCGAGCATGTGTCGGCGACGCTCGAGGAGTACTGGGAAGAGTAGGTCCCGACATGTCGGACCGGCTCGGTACGGTTGACCGGTGAGTGAAGGACTGTTCGATGCCCCGGTAGCGGAGTCCTCGTCGAACGGTGCCGGGGAATTCGGGATGGGAGACGCGGCCGGGCGCTTGGCCCCGCTGGCGGTGCGGATGCGGCCCGAGAGCCTGGACGAGGTGGTCGGGCAGCAGCATCTGCTGGGGCCCGGCTCGCCGCTGCGGCGTCTGGTCGAGGGCTCGGGTGCGGCGTCGGTGCTGCTGTACGGTCCGCCCGGCACCGGGAAGACCACCCTCGCCTCGCTCATCTCGCATGCCACCGGCCGCCGGTTCGAGGCGCTGTCGGCGCTGTCGGCGGGGGTGAAGGAGGTGCGCGCGGTCATCGACATCGCGCGGCGGCGGCTGCTGGCGGGGGAGCAGACGGTCCTGTTCATCGACGAGGTGCACCGTTTCTCCAAGACCCAGCAGGACGCGCTGCTGGCCGCGGTGGAGAACCGGGTGGTGCTGCTGGTCGGCGCCACCACGGAGAATCCGTCGTTCTCGGTGGTGTCGCCGCTGCTGTCGCGGTCGCTGGTGCTGCAACTGCAATCGCTGTCCGACGACGACATCCGCACGGTGCTGCGGCGCGCCATCGCCGACCCGCGCGGGCTGGCGGGCCACTACACGGTCACCGACGCGGCGCTCGACCACATCGTGCGCATCGCGGGCGGCGACGCGCGCCGGTCGCTGACCGCGCTGGAGGCGTCGGCCGAGTCCTCGCTGGACGGCACGGTCGACGTCGACCTGGTCGAGGCCAGCGTCGACAAGGCCGCCGTGCGCTACGACCGCGCGGGCGACCAGCACTACGACGTGATCAGCGCGTTCATCAAGTCGCTGCGCGGCTCCGACGTGGACGCCGCGCTGCACTACCTGGCCCGGATGATCAGCGCGGGCGAGGACCCGCGATTCATCGCCCGCCGCTTGATGATCCAGGCCAGCGAGGACGTCGGCATGGCCGATCCGACCGCGCTGCAGACCGCCGTGGCCGCCGCCCAGGTGGTCCAGCTGGTCGGCCTGCCCGAGGCGCAACTGGCCTTGGCGCACGCCACCATTCACGTCGCCACCGCGCCGAAGTCCGGCGCGGTGGCCGCCGCCATCGGGGCGGCCCTGGCCGACATCGGCAAGGGTAAGGCGGGGGCGGTGCCGCCGCACCTGCGTGACGGCCATTACTCCGGCGCGGCCCGCCTGGGCAACGCCCAGGGGTACCGATACCCGCACGACCACCCCGATGGCGTTCTGGCCCAGCAGTATCCGCCCGACGACCTGGTCGGTACCGACTACTACGACCCCACCGATCACGGCTACGAACGCGAGGTCGGCCCCCGGGTGACCAAGCTGCGCCGCATCGTTCGCGGCCGCTGACCGGCCCGGCCCCGCGCGCTAGGGGCAACCACCGGAAAACTCGATGGATCGTTCCCGGTAGGCTGGATGGTTGTGCAGACCCACGAGATTCGACGGCGCTTCCTGGAGCATTTCGTACGTGCCGGGCATACCGAGGTCCCCAGTGCCTCGCTGATCCTGCCCGACCCCAACCTGCTGTTCGTCAACGCAGGCATGGTCCAGTTCAAGCCGTATTTCCTGGGCCAGGAGGCGGCGCCGTTCCCGCGGGCGACCAGCGTCCAGAAGTGCGTCCGCACCGGCGATATCGAAGAGGTCGGCGTCACCACCCGGCACAACACGTTCTTCCAGATGGCGGGCAACTTCTCCTTCGGCGACTACTTCAAGGAGGGGGCCATCACCTTCGCCTGGGAGCTGATCACCAAGTCCCAGGAGGAGGGCGGCTACGGCTTCGATCCCGAACGCATCTGGGTCACCGCCTACGAAAGCGACCCGGAGGCCGCCGAGATCTGGCACCGGGTCGCGGGAATTCCCAAGGAGCGCATCCAGTTCCGCGACGGCAAGGACAACTACTGGGACATGGGCGTGCCCGGTCCCGGCGGTCCGTGCTCGGAGATCTACTTCGACCGCGGCCCGGAGTACGGCCGCGAGGGCGGCCCGGTCGCCGACGAGGACCGCTACCTCGAGATCTGGAACCTGGTGTTCATGCAGGACGTCCGCGGCGAGCTGAGCCCGAAGGAGGGCCACCCGCCGGTCGGATCGCTGCCGAAGAAGAACATCGACACCGGCATGGGCGTCGAACGCGTCGCCATGCTGCTGCAGGGCGTGGACAACGTCTACGAGACCGACCTGCTGCGCCCGATCATCGCCCGCGCCGAGGAGCTGACGGGCAAGGCGTACGGCGTCGAGCACGCCGACGACGTGCGCTTCCGCGTCATCGCCGATCACGCCCGCACCGCGGCCATGCTGATCGCCGACGGCGTGAACCCGGGCAACGACGGCCGCGGCTACGTGCTGCGCCGCCTGCTGCGCCGCATCGTGCGCTCGGCCCGCCTGCTCGGCGCGCAGCGGCCGGTCATGAGCGAGTTCATGACGGTCGTCAGCGACCTCATGGCCCCCTCCTACCCGGAACTCGCCACCGACTTCAAACGCATCGAAACCGTTGCGGTGGGCGAGGAATCGGCCTTCCTCAAGACGCTGACCACCGGCTCGAAGCTGTTCGACGACACCGTCGCCGAGGTGAAGTCCCACGGCGGCAAGCGGATTGCCGGTTCGGACGCGTTCACCCTGCACGACACCTACGGCTTCCCGATCGACCTGACCCTGGAGATGGCCGCCGAGGCCGGGCTCGAGGTCGACGAGGCGGGCTTCCGGTCGCTGATGGCCGAGCAGCGCCGCCGCGCCAAGGAGGATGCGCAGGCCCGCAAGCACGCCCACGCCGACCTGTCGATCTACAAGGAGCTCGTCGACCGCGGCGCCACCGAGTTCACCGGCTTCGACGAGCTGATCACGGAGGCCAGGGTGCTGGCGTTGATCTCCGACGGCGTGCGGGTCCCGACCGCGGTCGCCGGTCAGGACGTCGAGGTGATCCTGGACCGCAGCCCGCTCTACGCCGAATCCGGCGGCCAGATCGCCGACCACGGCACGCTCACCGCGAGCGGGGTGCGGCTGCGCGTCGACGACGTGCAGAAGATCGCCAAGAAGCTGTGGGTGCACAAGACCACCGTCGAACAGGGGCAGATCACCGAGGGCGACACCGTGCTAGCCCAGGTCGATCCGGCCTGGCGGCGCGGCGCCACCCAGGGCCACTCCGGCACGCACATGGTGCACGCCGCGCTGCGGCAGGTGCTCGGCCCCAACGCCGTCCAGGCCGGTTCGCTGAACAAGCCCGGCTACCTGCGCTTCGACTTCAACTGGCAGGGCCAGCTGTCGGAGGCGCAGAAGGCCGATATCGAGGCCGTGTCCAACGACGCGGTCGGCTCCGACTTCCCGGTCAACACCTTCGTCACCGATCTGCCCAAGGCCAAGGCCATGGGCGCGCTGGCGCTGTTCGGCGAGAACTACGGCGATCAGGTGCGCGTGGTGGAGATCGGCGGACCGTTCTCGATGGAGCTGTGCGGCGGCACCCACGTCCGGCACTCCTCGGAGATCGGCCCGATCACCCTGCTCGGCGAGTCGTCGGTGGGTTCGGGTGTGCGGCGCGTGGAGGCGTTCGTCGGCCTGGACTCCTATCGGTATCTGGCCAAGGAGCGCGCGCTACTCGCCGGTGTCGCCGCATCGCTGAAGGTGCCCACCGAGGAGGTGCCCGGGCGCGTCGAGCAGCTGGTCGAGCGGCTCAAGGTCGCCGAGAAGGAGCTCGAGCGCACCAAACTCGCCGCGGTGCTGTCGTCGGCGGGCACGTTCGTGGACGAGGCGCAGCGCGTCGGCGCGGTGCTGCTGGTCGCGGCCGCGGCGCCCGAGGGCGTCGGCGCGGGCGATCTGCGCACCCTGGCCACCGACATTCGCGGCCGCTTCGGTAGCCAACCCGCCGTGGTGGTGCTGCTCGGCAACGCCGACGGCAAGGTGCCGTTCGTGGTCACCGTGAACAAGGCCGCGCAGGAGCTCGGTTTCAAGGCCGGTGATCTGGTCGGCGCCTTCGGCCCGAGCATTGCCGGGCGTGGCGGCGGGAAGCCGGAGATGGCGCAGGGCGCCGGGTCGGACCCGTCGGGGATCGCGGCCGGGCTGGCCGCGGTGCGGGCACGGGTGGCCGAGCTCGCCGGGTGATGGGCAATTCCGAGCATTCGGAGTCGTCGGAGCCGGTCGCACACGCCGACCGGCCCACCAGAACCAGCGATCCGGGGCGGGGCCGCCGCATCGCCATCGATGTGGGGACCGTCCGGATCGGGGTCGCATCCTGTGATCCGGACGGAATTCTCGCCACACCGGTGGAGACCGTGCCGCGCGCCAAGGGCGGAAAGGGGCGTCCGGCAACCGATCTGAATCGGATTGCCGAGATTGTGCGGGAGTACGAGGCCGTCGAGGTCATCGTCGGCCTGCCTCGCACGTTGCGCGGGGAGAACGGCGCCTCCGCCCGGCTGGCGACCACCTTCGCGAATCGTTTGCGGCCCTTGATTCCTGGTGTGCCGATACGACTTTCCGACGAACGTTTGACTACCGTGTCAGCTGCACGTGCATTGCGGGACAGCGGAGTTCGCGCGCGTGGCCAGCGGCAGATGATCGACCAGGCGGCGGCCGTGTCGATACTGCAGGGATGGTTGGACGAACGGAGTGCGGTGTTGAGGTCGGCCGATGACGCAGGCGACGAGGTGGTCGGATGAACGACCGCTGGGCGCGCGCCGAGGAACGTTATCGGCAGCAGTCCGAGCAACGCCGCTACCGCCGGTCCGACCACGACTGGGGCGACTACGACGACGATCCCGAGGACTACCCGCCGCCGCGCGGCCGGGCCGCCCATCGCGCCGCACCGGCCGACGACTGGGACGATTACGAGGACGACACCACCGTCATCCCGCGCTACTCCGACGACGACCCGCCGCCGGACCTGCCGCCCCGGCGGCCGCAGCGCGGCGGCCGCGCCGATCAGCGGCGAGGCCGCGGTGACGAACGCGGGCGGGGCGAGGAGCGCGGCGGCCGGAGCCAGCCGACGCGCAGCCGCCGCTCCCGGGTCGCGTCCCGCAAGGCGGCCGAGCGCCGTCGCCGCCGCCGGAATCTGCTGATCCTCGGCGGCGTGTTCCTGGTGCTGTTCGTCGCGGCCGGTGGGTACGCGGGCTACAAGTTCATCGGCAGACTGGGTGGTCCGGCGGATTTCTCCGGGCCGACCGGTCCGCTGGCGGTGGTCCAGGTGCAGCGCGGCGACACCTCCGAGGACATCGCCAAGACCATGGTCGCCAAGGGCGTGGTCGAAAGCACCGGCGCCTTCTACGAAGCGGCCGTGCGTAATTCGTCCATCCAGTCGGTGCAGCCCGGCTACTACGCGGTGCCCACGCACAGCAAGGGCGCGGATGCGGTGGCGGCGCTGGTCGGTAAGCAGGCGCGGGTGGGCAATGTGGTGGTCGCCGAGGGCAAACGCCTGCACGATTCCACCGATGCGAACACCCATGCCCGCAACGACGGCATATACCGCAAGATCGCCGAAGCCAGCTGCGTCGGCACCGGAACCGACAAGAAGTGCGTCACCTACGAGCAGTTGGACGCCGCGGGCGGGAGCACCGATCTGGCGTCGCTGGGCGTGCCCGCCTGGGCGATGGACGCGGTCAGCAAGGTACCCGATCGCAGCAGGCAGCTCGAGGGCCTGATCGCCGCGGGCAGCTGGGATTTCGATCCCACCGGCACGCCGCAGCAGATCCTCAAGCAGCTGGTCTCCGCCAGCGCGCGCTCCTACGAGTCGACGGGCATCGTGCAGTCCGGCGGGTCGAACGGGCTCACGCCCTATCAGACCATTATCGGGGCCTCGCTGGTGGAGCGTGAGGTGCAGGTCAGCGACATGCCGAAGGTGGCGCGGGTGATCCTGAACCGGTTGCGGGACAACCAGAAACTGGAATTCGACTCGACGGTGAACTACACGCTGGACCAGACCGCGGTCGCCACCACCGATCAGGCCCGCACCACGCAGACGCCGTGGAACACCTACGCCATGACCGGTCTCCCGGCGACACCGATCTCCTCGCCGTCGCTGGATGCCTTGCGCGCGATGGAGAAACCCGCCGAGGGCTCGTGGCTGTACTTCGTGACGGTCAACAAGAACGGGGAGACCCTGTTCACCGACAACTACACGGAGCATCAGAAGAATGTGAAGCTCGCCCAGCAGAGCGGAATCCTGGACAACGAACATGGACAGGGCACCCCGCGGTAGCGGCGCGGCCGTGCCCGGCGACCATCGCCGGGCGGCCGTGCTGGGCAGCCCGATCTCCCACTCCCGCTCACCCCGGTTGCACCTGGCCGCGTATCGCGCGCTGGGGCTGGACTGGAGCTACGAGCGCATCGAGTGCACCGCCGAGCAGCTGCCCGGACTGGTCGACGGCCTCGGCCCCGAATGGGTCGGCCTGTCGGTGACCATGCCCGGGAAGGTCGCGGCGCTCGAGTACGCGGACGAGCGCACCGAGCGCGCGGAGCTGGTCGGTTCCGCGAACACCCTGGTGCGCACGGCCACCGGCTGGCGCGCGGACTGCACCGATATCGACGGTGTGCGCGGGGCGCTACAGGGCGGCGGGGTCGAGAAGGTCGGGCATGCGGTGGTGATCGGGGCGGGCGGCACCGCCCGGCCCGCCCTGCTCGCGCTGGCGGAGCTGGGCGCGACCGGGGTGACCGTGGTGGCGCGCGATGCGGAGCGGGCCGCGAGTACCCGGGAGCTGGCCGAGCGGCTCGGCATGACCGTCACGGTGACCGGCTTCGATCCCGCAGGGGTGCGCTCGGCGTGCGCGCGGGCCGAGGCCGCGGTGAGCACCGTACCCGCGAACGGCGCTGCGGCCGTGGCCGATTCGATCGCCGCCGCACCGGTGGTCCTAGACGCCATCTACGACCCGTGGCCAACCCCGCTGGCCCAAGCCGTGACCCGCGCCGGACACACGGTGATCGACGGGCTACAGATGCTGCTGAACCAAGCATACGGCCAGGTGGAGCAGTTCACCGGACACCCCGCCCCACGCGCAGAGATGGCCGCCGCCCTGGCCGGGTAACCCGCGATTCCGGCACTGTCACTCTTGGTCCCGGGTGCTTTCGCCCTTGGTTCCGGCATGCTTTCGCCTTAGATCCCGGCGTGTTTCCGCTCTTGGTGTGGTGGGCTGTCGCCCTTGGTCCCGGCGGGCTTTCACCTTGGTCCCGGCGTGCTTTTGGCCGGGATCAACACGGTTGCTGTCTGTCCCGGCCGAAGGTCGGGTTAAGGTGTTCGGCATGAATGCGTGGGTGTTGCGCGCCACAGTGCTCGGGGCGCTGACCGTGATCCTGCGAACCGTCCTCGGCTTCGCAATGATCTACTGGCCGACCAACGGCTCCTGGATGCGGGTGCTCTGCCTGATCGTCCTGCTCGCCGCCGTCGTGACCTGGGGCCTGCTGGACGGCCGCACCGACCGCCGCGCCAACCCCGACCCCGAACGCGGCAGCACCGACCTCACCATGCGCTGGCTCAAAGCCGCCATAGCAGGCGGCCTCGGCGCAGGCATCCTCGCCTGGCTCCTCGACTTCATCCCCACCTTCGATCTCGGCGACAACGGCCTGGGCTTCGAACTGACCGCAGGCGCCTCCTTCATAATCCTGCTCGTCTTCATCCCCGCCATGCTCGGCGTCACCATAGGCCGCTTCCTGGTAACCCGCGAAGCCAAGAAAACCGCCGAAGCTCCCCTCGAACCCGCCCCCACCCCAGCCTGACCACCTCCGCCCACACGGCTCGCGCTCACAAGTCGACCGCCCGCGCCCAGGTTATTCGTATCGGGCACAACGGGTTTCGTCGGCCCGACTTCCGTCGAGATAGTTACTGCGGTTCAAGATGCGATGTCGCCACCGGCCGCCATCATTCGACCACCGTCATTCCGGCACGCTCTAGGCCGCCGCCGTCATTCCGGCATGCTCTGTCCGGAATCTACTGATACGCAGCAGGTTCCGATGGACCCCGGCCAAAAGCGCGCCGGGGTGACGGTTGATGCGGGCAGGCCGGGCTTGAAGGGTTGGCGCGGGCAAGTTGGGCTGATGGGGTTGGTGCGGGCAAGTTGGGCTGGCGGGTTAGAGCGGGCACGCTGAGGTGGCGGGGTTGGAGCGGACGCGCCGGGGTGGCGGGGTTGGAGCGGACGCGCCGGGGTGGCGGGGTTGGAGCGGACGCGCCGGGGTGGCGGGGTTGGAGCGGACGCGCCGGGGTGGCGAGGTTGGAGCGGGCACGCCGGGGGCGCGGTTGGTGCGGCACGCTGGGATGATCGGGTTGGCGCGCCGGGATGGGGTGTCGATCTCGGTGGGCGCGGGTTTGGGTGCGGCCGGGGGGAATTGGTTCCGGCCGCGGTGTATTTCGTTGGGTTGTTTTGTCTACAGGAGGATTGCGCCGCTGGTGGGGGTGTCTTCGCGGGCGATGGTGGCGTAGGCGGCGGCTAGGAGGGAGGGGTCGGGGCCTTCCAGGCGGCCGGGTTTGGCCAGGCCGTCGAGGACGACGAAGCGGAGGACGCCGGAGCGGGTTTTCTTGTCGGTTTGCATGGTGTCTAGGAGTTGGGGGAGGGCGTCGGCGTCGTAGGTGGTGGGGAGGCCGACGCTGTCGAGGATGGTGCGGTGGCGGTCGGCGGTGGCGTCGTCGAGGCGGCCCGCCAGGCGGCCGAGTTCGGCGGCGAAGACCAGGCCCACGGAGACCGCGGCGCCGTGCCGCCAGCGGTAGCGTTCGCGGCGCTCGATGGCGTGGCCCAGGGTGTGGCCGTAGTTGAGGATTTCGCGCAGGGCCGCCTCCTTGAGGTCGGCGGCCACCACGTCGGCCTTCACCCGGATGGCGCGGCGGACCAGTTCGGGAAGCACCGCACCGGCCGGGTCCAGCGCGGCCTGCGGATCGCGCTCGATGAGGTCCAGGATCACCGGGTCGGCGATGAAACCGGCCTTGATGATCTCGGCCATTCCGGCCACGATCTCGTTGCGCGGCACCGTTTCCAACGTCGCCAGGTCCACCAGCACCGCGGCGGGCTCGTGGAAGCAGCCGACCAGATTCTTCCCGGCCTCGGTATTGATCCCGGTCTTGCCGCCGACCGCCGCGTCGACCATGGCCAGCAGCGTGGTCGGCACGTGCACGATCCGCACCCCGCGCATCCAGGTGGCGGCGACGAATCCGGCGAGATCGGTGGCGGCCCCACCGCCGAGGCTCACGATCACGTCGCGGCGGGTGAGCCCGATCCGGCCCAGCACCTCCCAGCAGAACCCGGCCACCGGCAGATCCTTCCCGGCCTCGGCGTCGGGAATCTCGATGCGATGCGCGTCGATGTCCCGATCGGCCAGCGCCTGCCGGACCACCTCGGCGGTCTCGGTGAGCGGCGGCTGATGGAAGATGGCGACGGTGCGCACGCCGGACTGTCCGGTCACCTGCTCGACCAGATCGCCGAGCAGGCCCCGCCCGATGATCACCGGATACGGGTCGGCGGTGCGGACCTCGATGCGGCTCGGCTCGGTCATGTGATCTGCTCCGATTCTTCTCGTGCTCGTAGGGTGCGGGTGCGCGCCCGGCGCGCCCGCGCGCGGCGGGAGCGTCCGGTGCCGGGCGCGGGCTCGCCGGGCGAATCCGGCTGTGCCGGAGGGGGAGTGGGGTTGGAGTCGGGATGCCGCCCATTGGCGGGGGAACCCGCCGTGGTCGTCGCCGGAGCGGCGACCGGCGGCCCGGCCGGTCGGGACGCGGTGCGACGAGACCGGCCGTCCGTCGCCTCCGCCCGCGAATCCGATTGTGCCGCGCCATCCGACGCTGTCACCACTCCAGCGCCGGGTGCGCCCGCGGCGCGGACGGCCGCTCGGCGGCGTCGGGAACGACGAGACGACGACCTGGTCGGGCCGTCACCATCGGAGGTCGGTCGGCCCGTGCCCGGCTGGGACGACTTCGCGTCCGTTGAATCCTGTTGATCGCCAGCATCATCGGCGAGCGAAGCCGGTCCGGAGACCGCAGTGTCCACGCCCGCGACGGCGCTTCGAGGTCGGCGACGCCCACCCCGCCGGGATCGCCGGGACCGGCGCTTGGGCGCGGCCTCGCCACCGTCGTCGGTGCCCGCGCCGTCCGCACCGCTCGATGTCTGCGAATTCGCCTCCGCCGCACCATTGTCGGCCCCTTTGCCCCGGCGTCGTCGGCGCCGCCGGGCGCGGGCCCGGCGGCTGGTGCCCTCACCTTCGGGCCGCTGCGGCGTCTGCGGTTCCGGACGCGGTTCGGTCGGTTCCAGTCCCAGCCTGGCCAGGATGTTGCGCACCACCCGGCCCGGGCTGCGGCCGTCGGTGCGCACGCGCACGCTCGCCACCTCGCGGTAGAGCGGCCGTCGCCGACGCATCAGCTCCCGGTACTTCGCGGCCGGGTCGTCGCCGACCAGCAGCGGCCGGTGCGTGGCGGCGCCGGTGCGCCGAAGCCCCTCCGCCACACTGATTTCCAGATACACGACCGTGCGCCCGCGCAGCAGGTCCCGGGTCGCTTCGGACAGTACCGCGCCGCCGCCGAGCGACACCACGCCGCGCTCGGCGAGGATCGCGCGGCGCACCACCTGTTCCTCGATGCGCCGGAACTCCGGCTCGCCGTCGGTGGCGAAGATCTCCGGGATGGTGCGCCCGGTCTCCTCCTCGATCCCGGCATCGGTGTCGAACAGTTCGACGCCGAGTTCCTTGGCGAGCTTGCGGCCGATCGTCGACTTGCCCGCGCCCGGCGGCCCGACCAGCACCACCACACACGGCGGGCGCGGGTCGGTCGGCACGATCATGAGGTGACGGTGCCCGGAATGTGCGGGCGCGCGTTGATCCGTTTCAGGTAGCTGGTGATGTTGTCGGCCGTCTCCGGCAGCGAATCGCCGCCGAACTTCTCCAGCGTCGCCTGCGCGACCACCAGGGCCACCATCGCCTCGGCGACCACCCCGGCGGCGGGCACCGCGCACACGTCCGACCGTTGATGGATGGCGACGGCCTCGTCGCCGGTGGCCATATCGACCGTCGACAGCGCCCGCGGCACCGTCGAGATCGGCTTCATGGCGGCTCGCACCCGCAGCGGCTCGCCGTTGGTCATGCCGCCCTCGAGGCCCCCGGCCCGATTGGTGGAGCGCAGCACCCCGTCGGGGCCGGGGCGCATCTCGTCGTGGGCCTGGCTGCCGCGGCGGCGCGCGGTCTCGAAACCGTCGCCGACCTCGACGCCCTTGATGGCCTGAATGCCCATGAGTGCCCCCGCGAGCCGGGAGTCGAGGCGATTCTCACCGCTGGTGAACGAGCCCAGGCCGACCGGCAGGCCCTCGATCACGACCTCCACCACGCCGCCGAGGGTGTCGCCGTCCTTCTTGGCGGCCTCGATCTCGGCGATCATCGCCGCCTCGGCCTCGGAGTCGAAGGCGCGCACCGGGCTGTCGTCCACGGCGGGCAGATCCGCGGCCGTCGGCACCAGACCCGCTGCGGCGCGGGCGGTTCCGATCGAGATCACGTGCGAGACCACCTCCACGCCCAGCGCCTGGCGCAGGAAGTTGCGTGCCACCGTGCCCACCGCGACGCGTGCGGCCGTCTCGCGGGCGCTGGCGCGCTCGAGCACCGGGCGGGCGTCGTCGAAGCCGTACTTGAGCATGCCCGAGTAGTCGGCGTGCCCGGGGCGCGGCCGGGTGAGCGGGGCATTGCGGGCCATCTCGGCGAGCTCGGCCTCGTCGACCGGATCGGCGGACATGACCTCGGTCCACTTGGGCCACTCCGAGTTTGCGATCTGGATGGCGACCGGACCGCCCATGGTGCGGCCGTGCCGGACCCCGCCGAGCACGGTCACCTGGTCGGCCTCGAACTTCATGCGCGCGCCGCGCCCGTATCCGAGCCGGCGGCGCGCCAGCTGCGCACCGATATCGGCGGAGGTCACCTCGACTCCGGCCACCATCCCCTCGAGGATCGCGACGAGGGCGGGACCATGGGACTCTCCGGCAGTAATCCAGCGCAGCACGGCATCCATCTTTCCACGTCAGCAGGGGTACTCGGACATGCGGTCCACCATGAGGGTGCCACGACCGCCGATTTCGCGCGCGACCACGGACGACGCCGCGACCGGCGGTCATCGCGCCACCAGCAGGGCCACCAGGGTCGACAGACACATCGACGGCCCGTGCGGCAGCGGGCTCGGGCCGGGCGCGGCGCGGATCCGGCAGGTGCGCACCAGGATCGCGACGACACCGAGCAGCGCGGTGAGCGCCGGGGCCGCCAGCGCCGCCCACACCCACGCCCCGCCGCCCCCGCACGCCGCCGCCGCGCCCAGGCCGACGGCCAGCTTCACATCGCCCGCCCCGCACGCGGCCGGGGCGGCCAGATGCACGACCAGGTACGGCCCCGCCAGCAGTAACGCGCCCGCCGCGGCCGCTACCCCCTGCCCGTGCGCGAGCGCGTAGCCGAGGATCGCCACCGCCCCGCCGAGGGTGAGCGGATTCGGCAGCCGCCGCCACCGCAGATCGGCCACGCTCAGCGCGGCACACCAGCCGAACAGCACGAGCAGGGCGAGGACCGTCATGTCGACCATGGTGATGCCCGCGCGGCCGCCGTGGGAGTCTCGATCACGAAATGTGGACAACTCCAACAGGTGTGAACAGGCAGTGGGTAGCAATCCCGCCACCAGGTCGACATCTTCGAGACGGATGGACATGGTGCGGCCCCGCAGCGGTAGCGTGGAATCCATGTCTGGTGATCACGGCGCCCCGCGCCCCGATTACGCGGCCCGGCGTGCCGCGCTGCGGAACCTGTTGGTGGAGAACGGGGTCGACGCCCTGCTGGTAACCGATCTGGTCAACATCAGGTACCTGACCGGCTTCACCGGGTCCAACGCGGCGCTGCTGGTGTACTCGTGGGACACCGCCGAGGACCGCACCGTGATCTGCACCGACGGCCGCTACATCACCCAGGTCGGCGAGCAGGTGCCGGACCTGCGCGCTGAGATCGCCCGCGCCAGCGCGCGCCGCATCGTCGAACTGGCCGGGGAGTGGCAGACCGGGCGGGTCGGCTTCGAGAGCCACGTCGTCACCGTCGAGGAGCACCACGCCTTCGTCGAACAGGGCACCGGCCTGGAACTGGTCCCGGCGCCGCATCTGGTCGAACAGCTGCGGCTGGTCAAGGACGCCTACGAGGTCGAACGGCTGCGGGCCGCCTGCGCCGCCGCCGACGCCGCCCTGGCCACCCTGCTCGAGCGCGGCGGGTTACGCCCGGGTCGCACCGAGCGGCAGGTCGCGCGCGAGCTGGAATGGTTGATGTTCGAGCACGGCGCCGAGGCGGTCGCCTTCGAGACCATCGTCGCCACCGGCGCGAACTCCGCGGTCCCGCACCACCGCCCCACCGACGCGGTGCTGGCCGCGGGCGACTTCGTCAAACTGGACTTCGGCGCGAAGATCGGCGGCTACCACTCCGACATGACCCGCACCCTGGTGCTCGGCGAGCCCAGCGACTGGCAGCGGGAGGTGTACGAGCTGGTGTATGCCGCGCAGAAGGCCGGTCGCGAGGCCCTGAAACCGGGTGTGGCCTGCGCGGATGTCGATGCCGCCGCGCGCTCGGTGATCGAGGCCGCGGGCCACGGGGAGTTGTTCGTGCACGGGCTCGGCCACGGCGTCGGCCTTCGTATCCACGAAGCGCCCGGGCTCGCCAAGACGGGCACGGGTACACTCCTCGGAGGCGTGGCGTTAACCGTCGAGCCAGGTGTGTATTTCCCCGGCCGCGGCGGAGTCCGAATCGAGGATACGCTCGTGGTTCGCGACGGGGGGCCCGAACTGCTTACGCTTACCAGCAAAGAGTTGACCGTCGTCGACTGACGCCGGTCGCCCGAGAACAGGAGACCCGAGGACAGTGGCGGACACGAGTGACTTCAAGAACGGCCTCGTGCTGAAGATCGACGGCAATCTCCAGCAGATCGTCGAGTTCCAGCATGTGAAGCCGGGTAAGGGTCCCGCCTTCGTGCGCACCAAGCTGAAGAACGTGCTGTCCGGCAAGGTGGTCGACAAGACGTTCAACGCGGGCGTCAAGGTCGAGACCGCGACCGTCGACCGCCGGGACATGACCTACCTGTACCACGACGGGTCGGACTACATCTTCATGGACGGCGACACCTTCGACCAGATCCACATCAGCGGCCAGGTGCTGGGCGGCGCCGAGAAGTTCCTGCTGGAGAACATGTCGGTGCAGGTGGCGACGCACGAGGGTGAGGTGCTCTACGTGGAGCTCCCGGTCACCGTCGAGCTCGAGGTCACCCACACCGAGCCGGGCCTGCAGGGCGACCGCTCCAGCGCCGGCACCAAGCCGGCCACCCTGGAGACCGGCGCCGAGGTGCAGGTTCCGCTGTTCATCAACCAGGGTGACAAGCTGAAGATCGACTCGCGCGACGGCAGCTACCTCGGCCGTGTCAGCGCCTAATCTGGTGACTGTGGCGGATCAGCCTGCGGACAAGAAGTCCCAGTACAAGAAGCTCGGAGCCCGGCACAAGGCCCGCCGCCGCGCGGTGGACCTGCTGTTCGAGGCCGAGGCCCGCGATATCGACCCGGCCGAGCTGCTCGCCGAGCGCGTGCAGCTGTCGGTCCGCGACGAGCAGGTCGCGCCGGTGAACCCCTACACCGGCACCCTGGTCGAGGGCGTCGCCGACGATCTGGACCGGGTCGACGCCACCATCGAGTCCTACCTGCAGGACTGGACGCTGCCCCGGCTGCCCGCCGTGGACCGCGCCATTCTGCGGGTGGCGGTGTGGGAGCTGTTCCACGCCACCGACGTGCCGCCGGTGGTGGCCGTCGACGAGGCGGTGGAGCTGGCCAAGGAGCTGTCCACCGACGACTCCCCGGGTTTCGTGAACGGCGTGCTCGGCCGCGTGGTCGAGGTGGCCCCGCAGGTCCGGGCCGCGGCCGCGGCCACCCGCGTCGCCGACCGCTCCGACCCCGAGGCGTAAGCGCACAGGACGTCCGCCCGCTCCGACCATCGTCGGGGCGGGCGGATGTCGTTTATCCGGTGAGTAGAAGCGCGCCGACCGCGGCCGCCGTGGCGGTCACCGCGAGCGCGAATCCGGTCGCGACGAAGCGGCGCATGGGCACCCGGACGCCGTGGGTGCGACAGAACTCCAGGCACAGCAGCGTGGCGAGCGACGCCCACGGCGTGACCACCGATCCCACATTGGTGCCGATCAGCAACGCCAGCAACTGATTCCGATTCGCCACGGGGACGACGGCCTCTCCGGCGGTGTAGGCGGGCAGATTGTTGGCGACATCGGCCAGCCCGGCTCCCGCGGCCGCGGCCCGGAATGCCCCGGCCGCACCGGGATCGGTGCCGATCAGCGCGTGCATCAGATCCGACAGGCCCCACCGGCCCAGCGTCGGCACCACCAGGAACAGGCCGATCACGAAGATCAGCAGCTGCCACGGAATCAGCGACCAGCGCAGCGCCGCGCGATCGAGAATCGCGAAGGCCGCCACGGCGACCGCCGCGGCGACGGTGGCGGCGAGCCCGATCCGGTCGCCGACGACCGGAATCGCGGCAATGAACAGCAGGCAGGCCGCCGCGGTCGTGTACAGCAGCGCCCGCTCACGTCCGTTCGCGGGCCGCACCGGCCGCGGGGGCAGGTACCGGTCCGCGCCGCGTCGGCGTCGCCGCCAGTACCACACCCACAGGCAAGCCATGGTCACCACGATCGACGCCAGCTGCGGCAGCCACAGGCGCGCCGCGAATCCGGTGCCGTCCAGCCCGACCCGATTCGCCGCCAGCAGGTTGGTGAGATTGGACACCGGCAGCAGCAGGCTCGCGGTATTGGCCAGCCACAGCGTCGTCATCGCCAGCGGCAGCGGGGCGATGCGCGCGGGCCCGGCCAGCGCCAGCATGACCGGGGTGAGCAGCACCGCGGTCGTATCCAGATTGAGCACCGCCGTGGTCGCCGCGGCGAACAGCACGCACAGCACGAACAGTGCCGCATAGTTGCCGCGCCCCACGATGGCCACCCGATGCGCGATGACGTCGAACACCCGCGCCCGCCGGGCCAGATGCGCCAGCACGATCACACTGCCCAGAAACAGCAGCAGCGGCCCGATCCGCCGCATATTCGCCGCGGCCTCCGCCCGCGGCAGCAATCCGGTTGCCACACACAGCAACCCACCGACCAGCAACCCCACCCGAACCCAATCCAGCAGGCTCGGCCGCCACGCCGGTTTCGGGCCCGCGTCACCGACTTCCGGCTGCTCCTCGACCTGCTCGACCACGCCACCATCATGTCAGCAGACCGATCCGTAGCTGCTCGGTCGCCGCGGACCCGTCCGGAAGTCCGATATGCGACCACCCGCCGGGCCGCGATCTCACCGGACGCGATCTTTCACAGCGGAGGTGTCGCCACCCATCCCGCGACGATCACCAGGCCGGTCGGTCGATGGACGGCGAGGAAGCCGAAGGGGCGGTCGAAGGTTGCCGAGATTTCCACGGCCGGGCGGGGGTGGGCCAGGGCGGCTCGGACCATCTGGACGGCCGTGACCGCGGCGGCTTCGAAACCCTCGCGGGTGAAGCGGGCCAGGGCCTGCTGGGCCGCTCGATCCACGCGCAGGGGCGTGTCGGAGATGGCCGGGAAGCCGCCGGAGCGCGCCGTGTCGGACAGACCGAAGACGGCGGGCAGGCTCAGGAGGTCGTGTGAGCTGCGAATGGCGAACGGCGGCACCGCGAGTCGTACCGTGTCGGCGACGGCCCGGGTCTCCCGGACGATCAGGCCCGGCCCCCGGGTGCCGATGGGCAGATCGGTCCTGGCCTCCACCGAACCGTCGAGCGCGCCCAGCCCGATGCCGAGCACCTCGCCCGGGTCCGCCTCGCCGAGTAGCAGATGGACATCCAGATCGCCGCCGCCGCGGACATCGATGCGCGTCACCGGCACGCCACCGCGCAGGATCGAGGCGTCGCCGAGGCCGCGCGAGTGCCGGAACAGCCCCGGTCCGCGATGCCCGCGCCAGGGGCCGTCCTGCGGTTCGAGGACATCGTCGTGGAACGGCTCGCGCCACGCGGTCTTGGCGACGACGGCGGTGGCCAGGGTGAGCAGCGTGTCGGGGGTGACGGTCAGCGGGAAGCGGTCGATGAGCCCGCCGGTGTGCCCGCTCGCCCACGCATCGAGATCCGCCTGCCCGGTGAGGGTGCCCACGGTGTCGGCGGGCAGCGCGCGCACCCACCGCTCGCGCAGCGCGATATCGCGGCGTACCCACACGCCCAGCGCGGCGGCGACGGTGTCGGCCGCCTCGATATCGGTGAGCAGGCGCACGGCCGCGGCGCGCGCCTCGTCGGCCGGGAGTCCCACGGCCGCAGCCAGTTCCGCGCGGCCCGGCCCGGCCGCGGCGTCGGCGAGCAGGGCCAGCAGCGGCCACGCGCCACATCCGGACAGGACGAAATCGCCGCTGCCCGCCGCGGCGCACCAGCGCCCGGTGAGAGCGTTGGCGGCCACCACATGTGCCTGCAGGCTGGTCTGCACGACTCCCAGCCTAATGACGCGAATCGAACTGTATGCGCCCCCGCCGGGGGTGTACGGAAACCGGCGGGGGCGCACCCGGACCTCCTGCGGCCCGGGGGATCGGGTGTCACGGCGTGACGGTAACCATCCTGCTTCCTCAACTGCAGTTCAGGTCTAGCGCCGAGCGAAGTGGCGTGGATCACGTCGAGGCGGCCCGGGGTGAGATATCGTCACGGAAATATGTCTTTCGTTCGCATGTCGAGGAGGACGGGATGACCGGCACCGATACGCCCACGGCACGGTTGCGCGAACTGCGGTTCGGCGGTTGCACCCCGGGGCAGGCGTGGGAGCTGTTCGACAGCCTGCCCGCGGTCCGCGTCGACGAGATCACCACCGGGCGCTGGGGCGGCGACGAACTCGACACCGGACATCCGTGGGCCGGGGTGCTGGTCGAATCCGGTTGGTACGGAAAGCAGTTCGACTCGGCCGAGGTCGTGCAGCCGCTGCTGTTCGCGGGCGCGGACGGCGCGGTGTTCCCGATCGATCCCCGCCGCGTCCCGCTGGTCCTGGCGGGCCGCGTCCCGCAGTCGGGCGTGCGGCTGGCCCGCACCCTGCTGCCGGTGCTGCGCCCGATCCTGCGCACCCGCGCGCCGCGGGCCCGCCTGCGCAACCTGGAGTTCCGCGGAAAGGTCGGCGCGGCAATGATTTACGACCACCTGCCCATCATCGACGTGTTCCGCCTGGTCGATGACGAGACCCTGCTCGGCGTGATGGACATGCGCGGCATGCGGGACCCGTACTTCTTCGTGCTGCGCCGCGACCGCTCCTGAAAGGCCCCTCCGGGCCGGGTCGGCGGCCTAGCATCGATGGCGTCCGGTGGTTTCCCGATCCGGCCTCGGAGGTGTCCGATGGAGCGTACGACCTGTCTCGTCGCCGGCGGTGGTCCGGCCGGAATCGTGTTGGGGCTGTTGCTGGCCCGCGCGGGCGTCGAAGTGACGGTGCTGGAGAAACACGGCGACTTCCTGCGCGACTTCCGCGGCGACACCGTGCATCCCACCACCATCGACCTGCTCGACGAGCTCGGCCTGGGGGAGCAGTTCGCGAAACTGCCGCAGCGCAAGGTGACCTCGGTGCAGCTGCCGTTGCGCGGCGGCATGTTCACCTTCGCGAACCTGGATCACCTGCCCGGCCCGCACAAGTACGTCGCGATGGTGCCCCAGTGGGATCTGCTCGACCTGCTGGTCCGCGCCGCCGATGCCGAACCCACCTTCCGGGTGCTGATGAACACCGAGGCGACCGACCTGGTGCGCGAGTCCGGCCGCGTGGTCGGTGTCCGTTACCGGACGAAAGATGGTGAGACGGGCGAGATTCGGGCCGAGCTCACGGTCGCGTGCGACGGCCGCGCCTCCACCTTGCGGGCGGCGGCCGGGCTGAGCTCGCACAGCTGGGCGACGCCGTTCGACGTGTGGTGGTTCCGGATTCCCCGCAACGACACCGATCCCGCCGGGATACTCGGCGCGGTGGCCGCGCGGCGGGTGGCGATCATGTTCGACCGCGGCGACTACTGGCAGTCCGCGACGCTGATCGGCAAGGGCACCGATGCGGAGCTGCGGCAGCAGCCGGTCGGCGTGATCATGGCGAGCCTGGCCGAGATCGTGCCGTGGCTGGCCGACCGCGCCGACGCCGTGCGCGACTGGGGCGACGTGAAGCTGCTCGACGTGAAGCTCGATCGCCTCGACCGCTGGTATGTCGACGGGCTGCTGTGCATCGGCGACGCCGCGCACGCCATGTCGCCGGTCGGCGGGGTCGGCATCAATCTCGCCGTGCAGGACGCGGTCGCCGCCGCGCGCATTCTCGCCCCGGCGCTGCTGGCCGCCCGGGTGACCACCGCCGATCTGGCTCGCGTGCAACGCCGCCGGATCGTGCCGACGATGGTCATCCAGGGCATGCAGCGAGTTCTGCACGCGCGGTTCGTCGCTCCGGCGGTGGCGGGCGAGCTGGACGTCGCCTCCGTCGAGGATCCGCCGCTGGGGCTGCGGGTGTTCCGGCGGCTGCCGCTCATCCGCGACCTGCCGCCGTACCTGGTGGCGCGCGGCGTATTGCCCGAGCACGCACCGGAATTCGCGCGCCGCCGCTAGCGCGATCCCAGCAGCATCCCGATCGGCGCGTTGACGAATCCGTGGACCGCCAGCAGGATCCACGGGTTGCGGTAGCGCGACCAGAGGTAGCCGAGGAACAGTCCGGTCCCGCCCTTGCCCGCGATCGCGGCGGCTAGGTCGATGCCCAGCCCGTCGCCGCCCTGGATCGCCGCGTGCCAGACCGACCACAGCAGGGCGCTGACCACGATGGCGGGCCAGCGGCCGTACCGGATCTCCAGCCGTGTCTGCAGCCAGAATCGGTAGAAGATCTCCTCGATCACCGCGTTCATGACGAAACCGACCAGCAGGACCGTGACGTTCGCGGCTCCACCGTGCCACGGCCACAGCAGATTCGTGACCGCCAGGAACCCGATCGCCCCCGGCAGCGGCCGCAGCCATCGCCCCCGCAGCCCGAGCCCGGCCCATTCCCGCACCGTCGCCCAGCGCAGCACCAGCGGGCCGAGCAACAGCACGAGTTTGAGCCCGATGAACCAGTCGTTCGCGCCGTGCACAAGATTGATCGCCACCGCGAACGCCACCGCCAGCCCCGCCAGATACCAGCCCTGCCGCGCCGCCCTCCGCGGCTCGAGCCCCGACAGCGGTTGGGGCACAGCCCGTTTCGGCGGCACGAGCAACGCCAGCCCCACCCCGACCAGCCCCGGGAGCCACAGCCCGACCAGCGGCCGGGTGGCCGCGGTGTCGCTGGAGTACCGCAGCCCGGTGTGCTCGGTGCAGACCAGTACCAGCAGAGCGGCGAGATACACCGCGGCTCCGCCGATCAGAATGATCCGATCCGGTCGCGTAGTGAGAGACATCGGGCCCACGCTACCGTCGCGTCCCGAGCCCACAGTCGAAGGTTCTCCTCTCCATTCCGCCGTTCTTGTGTCCGGAACCCGCCCTGCCGCAGGAGATCCCGGCCAAAAGCATGCCGGGATGACGAGTGAGCGCGCCGGGATGACGAGTGAGCGTGCAGGGGTAACGAGTGAGCGCGCAGGGGTAACGAGTGAGCATGCCGGGATGACGAGTGAGCGCGCAGAGTTGACGGGCGGGCGTGCCGGAACGACGAGGGAACATGCCCAAGATGATGAGCGGGTGTGCCGGGAAGGAGAGCGGCGTACCGGGAGGGCGAGCGGGTGTGCCGGGAAGAAGAGCGGGGTACCGGGAGGACGAGCGGTTGTGCCGAGATGACGGGCGGGCGTGCCTGGGCGGGCGTGCCGGGAGGACGGGCAGGCGCATGTGTGGGGGACGGGCAGGCGTGTGGGGAGGGCGAGCGGGCGTGTGGGGAGGGCGTGTGGGAATTCCGCTGTTGGCTCAGTGGACGCCGTGGGGGCGGAATTGGATGCTGATGCGGGGGCCGACCGGGCGGCGGGTTTTGGGTATTGCGTGTTCCCAGGTGCGTTGGCAGGAGCCGCCCATGACGAGTAGGTCGCCGTGGCCGAGGTGGTGGCGGATGCTGGATGTTCCGCCGCCGCGTGGGCGTAGCAGCAGGGCTCGGGGTGCGCCCACCGAGACGATGGCGATCATGGTGTCGACGGTGGCTCCGCGGCCGCCGGTGTCGCCGTGCCAGGCGACGCTGTCGTTGCCGTCGCGGTAGTAGCACAGGCCCGCGGTGCGGAACGGCTCGCCGAGTTCGGGGCGGTAATGCTCGGTCAGTGCCTGGCGGGCCTCGGCGAGGATCGGATCGGGTAGCGGCTCGTGCGCGCCGTAATACCGCAGCAGCCGTGGCACATTCACCATGCGGTCGTACATCTGCCGCCGGTCGGCCTGCCACGGCACCCGCGCGGCGAGCCGCTCGAACAGCAGATCCGCGCCGGTGAGCCAGCCGGGCAGCACGTCGACCCAGGCGCCGTCGCTCAGTATGGTCCGGCGTACCCGGCTCAGCGGGCCGAGCGCGAGCTCGCCGAAGCCGTCGAGCAGCGATCCCTGCAGCGGTGTCGACATGGGCTCGAATCTACGATCTTTCGAACATATGTTCAAGCATCGCGCGCCGGAGCGTGGCCGACACGAGCCAGCGAGCGGTCGGCCAGCGTCAGAACCATCAGCAGTACGGCGGCGACCAGCATGAACACCGCCAGGTGATGCAGCCCGGTCACACCCGGACCGTGCGACAGAAAGGCGCCGCTGGCCGCCGCGGACCCGATCGCGCCCAGGTACATGAAGGTGCGCAGCAGCCCGGCCGACGAGCCGATGCGGGCCGGGTCGGCCTGGTAGTAGACGGCGTTCTGATTGGCGAGATTGTTCAGGCCCTGCGGCAGCCCCATCACGATCGCGGTCACCACCAGCAACCACATCGGCACCCCCGCGTGCATGGTCAGCAGCAGGGCGCAGGCGATGATCTGGCCGATCGCGCCCACAATGAGCTTGCCGCGAATCTCCTTGCGGCGCCCGGTGAGTGCCGAGACCCCGATGGCCGTGAGCGACATCGGCAGCAGCACCAGGCCCGCCGCCGTCGCGCTCAGCCCGCGCCCCTCCTCGGTCCACTGCGTGAACCCGTACAGGAAGCAGTACCCCACCAGGGCGGTCAGCAGATTGCGCAGGTAGGTGGCCAGCAGCGGGAGATTGCCGCCCAGCACCCGGACATCGAGAAACGGCTGATCGACCCGCGACTCGCGCACCACCAGCGCACCGGCGGCGGCGACCGCGAGCACCGGCAGATACCAGCGCGCCACCCCCGGATGCATCACGAACAGCAGCAGCGCCACCAGCATCGCGGTGAACAGCGCGATGCCCGGCACATCCAGCCCGGTGCGGTTACCGCGTTGCGGCGCAATGGTTCTCGGCAGCCGGATCCAGCCGACGACGAGGCAGGCCAGCGCCAGCGGGATGTTCACCGCGAACGTCGTCCGCCAGCCGCCGAGGTGAATCAGCAAGCCGCCCAGGGTCGGACCGATGACGGCGATGGTCTGACTGGCGACGGCCAGCGCGGTCAACACCCCGGCCGGACTGTCGCGCCCGGTGCGCTCGGATTCGCTGCGGATGAGATACATCGACGCGGGATAGCCCGCGCAGGTACCGAATCCGAGGATCACCCGGGCCAGCACCAGCACCCACAGCGCGGGTGCGACGACGCCCAACACGCCCGCGATCCCGGTGAGAACGGCCCCGGCCAGATACAGCCGCCGCGGCCCGTAGAGATCGACGAGGCGGCCCACCACCGGCTGTCCCACGGCCGTCGCCAGATACAGCGCCGATACCAGCCAGGCCGTCTCCGCGGGTGGCGCCCAGAACGCGATGCCGATCGGCACCAGCGAGACGGCGATGATGGAGGAATTGACCGGGTTGAGCACCGACCCGAGGATCATCGGGACGATCAGCCGCCGGTCGAAGCCGGTCGATGCCCGTCCGGACCCGGCGAGCCGGGACGGCGCCGACGTCATTCGCGGACCAGCCTCTCCAACAGGGTGAGCGCGTGCAGCAGTTGCTGCCGCTCGGCCTCGGTGTACTGCTCCTCGAGGGTGGCGGCGAGCCACTCGTGCCCCGCCTGGCGGCGGCCGTCGAGGAACTCGCGACCCTCCCTGCTGAGCGAGACCACCTGGCGGCGGCGGTCGTTCGGGTCCGGGTGGCGCTCGATGAGCCCGGTCTCGTCCAGCGCGGCGAGCTGGCTGGCCACAGCCTGCGGGCGCACGCGCTCGGCCGCGGCGAGTTCGCTGGCCGACGCATCACCCGCCTTCAGTCGGCTCAGCAGCGACGCCTGCGACGGGGTGATGCCCTGATTGTCGGTGGCCTCCAGGAACCGCCGCCGCAACCGGCCGGTCAGGACCCGGAGCTCCTGGGCCGCGCGGGTGGCGGAGGGGGAGACGGTGGAATCGGTCATGCCCCTACTCTAAATAGTCAACCTAGGTTGCGCAATTTAGATTGACTATCCACCCTCTGATCCCGGCGTGCTTTTGGCCGGGATCTCACCGCAAGGTCCCGGCCAAAAGCACGCCGGGACCAAATGGGGGGCACGCCGGGACCATATGAGGGGACACGCCCGGACCAAACGGGACTTCAGCTGGTTTTCAGGCGTGGGCGCGCACGAAATCGACGACGGCGTCGGAGAATTCGTCGTTCACATCGCTGGCGGCGGTGTGTGCGGCCCCGCCGATCTCGACGTACTCCAGGTGCGGGACCAGGCGGCGGAAGTCGGCGACGCCCTGCTCGCTGACCACGTCCGACAGTCGCCCGCGCACCAGCAGCACCGGCATCGTCAATGCGCGGGCCGCCGCCTCCAGCGCCTCGGTGTGCTGTTCGATGTCCTCGCCGCGGCCGAGCAGCATGGCCGGATCCCAGTGCCAGTACCAGCGGCCGTCCTCGCGCAACCGCAGATTGCGCCGCAGGCCCTCGGTGCTGCGCGGGCGCTCGCGATGCGGCAGATACCCCGCCACTGCGTCGGCGGCCTCGTCGAGGGTGGCGAAACCCTCCCGGTGCGCGCCCAGGAAGCCCAGCACCCGCTCGACGCCGCGATGTTCCGGCCGCGGCACCACATCCACCAGCACCAGCCCCGCGATGAGTTCGCTGCCCGGTCGGGCGGTGGCCAGCAGGCCGGTGAGCCCGCCCATGCTCGCCCCCACCAGAATCGCGGGCCGCCCCAACTCGGCGAGGATCCCCAGCAGATCCGAGGTCATCGCCTCCCGGCCGTAATCCCCATCGGCCGCCCACTCGCTCTCCCCGTGCCCGCGCGCATCCAGCAACACGGCCCGCAGCCCCGCCTTGGCCAGCGCCGCCCCCGACTCCTTCCACGAATGCCGAGTCTGCCCACCCCCGTGCAGAAACACCGCCAGCGGCCCATCCTCGGGCCCCCAACTCTCCCCGGCCAGCGCAAGCCCGCCATAGCCGCGAAAGGTCATCGGACGTGGTTCGGTGAAGTCGGCATCATTGCTCACACCACGAGCATGGCACATTTCGATTTACGGCGTAAGAACCCGGCGAAAAGCGCGCCGGGTAAACAAGGTCGGGAGCGCGCCGGGTGGACAAGGTGGGGAGCGCGCCGGGTGGACGAGGTGGGGTGCCGGGGAGGCGAGTGGGGAGTGCCGGGTGGGCGGGGGTGTCGGGTAGGCGAGGTGGGGGTCGGATAGGCGGGCTGGGGAGCGCTGGGTAGGTGGGGCTATTGGTGTGCATCCGCCCAGGTGGTGGCGCTCACATGCGGACCCCCTGATACCCGGTGGGGGCGGGGCGCTGCTAGGCTCTGCGACCGAAAGACATCCTTTAACGGACCGTCCGGTGAGGCGGGGAAGGAGGTCGGCATGGCTGTGCCCGAGGAGCGGGCCGCCAGGTCGAGCGCTGCCGAATATTCGCAGCGGCACGATCCCGAGTGGGTCCAGGCCGGGCGTGAGCTGTTGTCGGCGCAGGATGTCGGCCGCACCGTCGCGCGCATGGCGCATCAGATCATCGAGAAGACCGCCCTCGATTCCGCGGATCCGGACGCGGCCCGCGTGGTGCTGATCGGAATCCCCACGCGCGGAACGACATTGGCGGCGCGGCTGGCCGATCGGATCGAGGAGTTCGCCGGTGTGCGGCCGGATCTGGGCTCGCTGGACATCACCCTGTATCGCGACGATCTGCGCAATCGCCCGCACCGCCCGCTCGAGCGCACCTCGGTGCCGGAGGGCGGCGTCGACGACGCGCTCGTGGTGCTGGTCGACGACGTGCTGTTCTCCGGCCGCAGCGTGCGCGCCGCGCTGGACGGCCTGCGCGATCTGGGCCGCCCGCGCGCGGTGCAGCTGGCGGTGCTCGTCGACCGCGGCCACCGCGAACTGCCCATCCGCGCCGACTACGTCGGCAAGAACGTCCCCACCTCCCGGAGCGAGGACATCTCGGTGCTGCTGACCGAACACGACGGCCGCGACGGCGTGTACCTGCATCAGGGTGGTGGCAAGTGAGGCATCTTCTCTCCGTCACTGATCTGGATCGGGCCGCCGCGAACGAATTGCTGGACGACGCACAGCGTTTCGAGCAGGCGCTGCTCGGGCGCGAGGTGCGTAAGCTGCCGACCCTGCGCGGCCGCACCGTCATGACCGTGTTCTTCGAGAACTCCACCCGCACCCGGGTGTCGTTCGAGGTGGCCGGGAAGTGGATGAGCGCCGACGTGATCAACGTGAGCGCGTCGAGTTCGTCGGTGTCCAAGGGTGAGTCGCTGCGCGATACCGCCCTCACCCTGCACGCCGCCGGGGCCGACGCGCTGATCGTGCGGCACCCGGCCTCCGGCGCGGCCCATCAGATCGCCCGCTGGTTCGGCGAGATGGCAAGCGGCGCGGGCGGTTACGCGGGCACCGGCCCGGCCGTGATCAACGCCGGTGACGGCATGCACGAGCACCCCACCCAGGCCCTGCTGGACGCGCTCACGCTGCGGCAGCGGCTGGGCACGCTGGACGGCAGGCGCATCGTGCTGGTCGGCGACATCCTGCACAGCCGGGTCGCGCGCTCGAACGCCTTCCTGCTGCACATCCTCGGCGCCGAGGTGGTGCTGGTCGCGCCGCGCACCCTGCTGCCGGTCGGCGTGGACGCCTGGCCGGTGCGGGTGTCGCACTCGCTCGACGCCGAACTGCCCGGCGCGGACGCGGTCATGATGCTGCGCGTGCAGGCCGAGCGGATGAACGGCGGCTTCTTCCCGTCGGCCCGCGAATACTCGATCAACTACGGACTCAACGAGCGCCGCATGGCGCTGCTCGACGAGCACGCGGTGGTACTGCACCCGGGCCCGATGCTGCGCGGCATGGAGATCGCGTCCTCGGTGGCCGATTCGCCGAAAACCGCGGTGCTGCAACAGGTGACGAATGGAGTGCACATGCGGATGGCGGTGCTGTTCCGGCTGCTGATCGGAACCGGGGAGGCGGCGGCGTGACCGTCCTGATCAAGAACGTCCGCCGCTACGGCGAGGGCGACCCGATCGACGTCCTGCTCGGCGACGGTGAGATCCGCGCGATCGGCGCCGAGCTGAGCGCCGACGACGCCGAGGTGATCGACGGCACCGGCCGGATCCTGCTGCCCGGCTTCGTGGACCTGCACACCCATCTGCGCGAGCCCGGCCGCGAGGACACCGAGACCATCGAATCCGGTTCCGCCGCCGCCGCTCTCGGCGGTTACACCGCGGTCTTCGCGATGGCCAACACCAGCCCGGTCGCCGACAGCGTGGTGGTCACCGATCATGTGTGGCGGCGCGGGCGCGAGGTCGGCCTGGTCGACGTGTACCCGGTCGGCGCGGTCACCGTGGGCCTGGCGGGCAAGCAGCTCGCCGAGATGGGCACCATGGCCGCGGGCGAGGCCCGGGTCCGGATGTTCTCCGACGACGGCCACTGCGTGCACGACCCGCTGATCATGCGCCGGGCGCTGGAGTACGCGAACTCGCTCGGCGTGCTCATCGCCCAGCACGCGGAGGAGCCGCGGCTGACGCAGGGCGCCGTCGCGCACGAGGGTCCGACCGCGTCGCGGCTCGGCCTGGCCGGGTGGCCGCGCGCGGCCGAGGAGTCCATCGTGGCCCGCGACGCGCTGCTGGCCCGCGACGCCGGGGCCCGCGTGCACATCTGCCACGCCTCCACCGCGGGCACCGTCGAACTGCTGAAATGGGCCAAGGGCCAGGGCATTTCGATCACCGCCGAGGTCACCCCGCACCACCTGCTGCTCGACGATTCGCGGCTGGAGACCTACGACGCGGTGAACAAGGTGAACCCGCCGCTGCGCGAGGCGTCCGACGCCGCCGCGCTGCGGCAGGCGCTCGCCGAGGGCATCGTCGACTGCGTGGCCACCGACCACGCCCCGCACGCCGAACAGGACAAGTGCTGCGAGTTCGCCGCGGCCCGCCCCGGCATGCTCGGCCTGGAGACCGCGCTGTCGATCATCGTGCAGACCATGGTGCGGCCGGGCCTGCTGGACTGGCGCGGCGTCGCCCGGGTGATGAGCGAGAATCCGGCGCGCATCGCCGGACTCGACGACCAGGGCCGCCCGCTCGAGGTCGGCGAACCGGCCAACCTGGTGCTGATCGACCCCGAGGCCACGTGGACGGTGCGGGCGACCGAGCTCGCGAGCATCTCCGAGAACACGCCGTACGAGGCGATGACGCTGCCCGCCCGGGTCACGGCGACATTCCTGCGCGGCACGGTGACCGCTCGCGACGGCAGAACGGCCGGGAGAGTAGGGCGGTAATGGAACGCACACTGTGGGTGATCGGGCTGCTGGCGCTGTTCGCGCCCTGCCTGTGGCTGATGTACCGGGCCTGGCGGGCCAAGGCCCGGCGGCAGGCCGCCTCGGTCGGTGAGCTGCCCGCGGTGCCCGCCGAGCTGGGCGCGCAACTGCTGGAGCCGACCACCGGCCTGTACACGGGCACCACCCTGGCGCCCAGCTGGCAGCAGCGGATCGCGGTGGGCGACCTGGGTTTCCGGGCCACGGCCGAGCTCACCCGCTTCGAGCGCGGCATCCTGCTGGAACGCCGCGGCGCGGCCGCGATCTGGATTCCGCAGGAGTCCATCACCGCGGTGCGCACCGAGCGCGGGCACGCGGGCAAGGTGATGACGGAAAATGGTGTGCTGGTAATTCGCTGGAAGCTGCCGACCGGGACCGAGGTGGACACCGGTTTCCGCGGCGACGACAAGACGGTGTATCCGGCGTGGACGACCGGTGCGATGACGGGAGAAGAGAACTCATGAGCGGCGGAACCGCGCTGATGGTGCTGGAGGACGGCCGGGTGTTCCGCGGCGCGCCCTTCGGCGCCGAGGGTGAGACGCTGGGCGAGGCGGTGTTCTGCACCGCGATGACGGGCTACCAGGAGACCCTGACCGACCCGAGCTACCACCGCCAGATCGTGGTGGCCACGGCCCCGCAGATCGGCAACACGGGCTGGAACGACGAGGACGACGAGTCGCAGCGGATCTGGGTCGCCGGGTACGCCGTGCGCGACCCCGCGCGCCGCGCCTCCAACTGGCGCGCCACCACCACCCTGCGCGACGAGCTGGACCGTCAGCGCGTGGTCGGCATCGCGGGCATCGACACCCGCGCCCTGGTCCGCCACCTGCGCACCCGCGGCTCGATGAAGGCGGGCATCTTCTCCGGCCCCGCCGCCGACGCCCCCGTCGACGAACTGCTGTCCCGGGTCACCGGGCAGTCGGCGATGCTGGGCGCGGACCTGGCCGGGGAGGTCAGCACCGACGACCTGTACACCATCGAGCCGGTCGGGGAGCGCCGGTTCACCGTGGTCGCGGTGGACCTCGGCATCAAGACCAACACCCCGCGCATGTTCGCCGAGCGCGGCATGCGGGTGCACGTGGTGCCCTCCGACGTCACCTTCGACCGGATCCGGGAGCTGAATCCGGACGGCGTGTTCCTGTCCAACGGCCCCGGCGACCCGGCCACCCAGGACGGCGCCGTCGAGCTCACCGAAAACGTGCTGAGCGCGGGAGTTCCGCTGTTCGGCATCTGCTTCGGCAACCAGATCCTCGGCCGCGCACTGGGATTGCGGACCTACAAGATGAAGTTCGGCCACCGCGGCATCAATGTGCCGGTCGTCGACCACACCACCGGCCGGATCTCGATCACCGCGCAGAACCACGGTTTCGCGCTCGAGGGCGAGGCCGGGCAGCGCTTCGACACCCCGTTCGGGACCGCCGAGGTCAGCCACACCTGCGCCAACGACGGCACCGTCGAGGGCGTGCGGCTGGTCGACGGCCGCGCCTTCTCGGTGCAGTACCACCCGGAGGCGGCCGCCGGACCGCACGACGCCGCGTATCTCTTCGACCGCTTCGCCGGTCTCATGGAAGGAGCCTGATGCCCCGCCGCGAGGATCTGCACCACATCCTGGTGATCGGCTCGGGCCCGATCGTCATCGGACAGGCGTGCGAGTTCGACTACTCCGGCACCCAGGCGTGCCGGGTGCTGCGGTCCGAGGGACTGCGCGTGTCGCTGGTGAACTCCAACCCGGCGACCATCATGACCGACCCGGAGTTCGCCGATTCCACCTACGTGGAACCGATCACGCCGGAGTTCGTCGAGAAGGTGATCGCCAAGGAGCGCCCCGACGCCATCCTGGCGACCCTCGGCGGCCAGACCGCGCTCAACACCGCGGTCGCGCTGCACGAGCGCGGCGTGCTGGCCAAGTACGACGTCGAGCTGATCGGCGCGGACTTCGAGGCCATCCAGCGCGGCGAGGACCGGCAGAAGTTCAAGGACATCGTCGCCAAGGTCGGTGGCGAGTCCGCCCGCTCCAAGGTCTGCTACACCATGGACGAGGTCCGCGAAACCGTTGCGGAACTGGGCTTTCCGGTGGTCGTGCGCCCGTCGTTCACGATGGGCGGCCTGGGTTCGGGCATGGCCTACAACGACGACGACCTCGACCGCATCGCCGGCGGCGGCCTGGCCGCCTCGCCCACCGCGAACGTGCTCATCGAGGAATCCATCCTGGGCTGGAAGGAATTCGAGCTCGAGCTCATGCGCGACGGCCGCGACAACGTGGTCATCGTCTGCTCGATCGAGAACGTCGACCCGATGGGCGTGCACACCGGCGACTCGGTCACCGTCGCCCCGGCCATGACCCTCACCGACCGCGAGTACCAGAAGATGCGCGATCTCGGCATCGCCATCCTGCGCGAGGTCGGCGTCGACACCGGCGGCTGCAACATCCAGTTCGCGGTGGACCCGCGCGACGGCCGCCTGATCGTCATCGAGATGAACCCGCGCGTGTCGCGCTCGTCCGCATTGGCCTCCAAGGCAACGGGTTTCCCGATCGCCAAGATCGCCGCCAAGCTGGCCATCGGCTACACCCTCGACGAGATCGTCAACGACATCACCAAGGAGACCCCGGCCTGCTTCGAGCCCACGCTCGACTACGTGGTCGTGAAGGCGCCGCGGTTCGCGTTCGAGAAGTTCGTCGGCGCCGACGAGACCCTGACCACCACCATGAAATCGGTCGGTGAGGCGATGTCGCTGGGCCGCAACTTCACCGAGGCCCTGGGCAAGGTGCTGCGCTCGCTGGAGACCAAGGCCGCGGGCTTCTGGACCCGGCCCGACGGCGAGTGGACCGACGTGCAGTCGATCCTGGACGACCTGAGGGTGCCCACCGAGGGCCGCATCTACCAGGTGGAGCGCGCGCTGCGCCTGGGCGCGAGCATCGAGGACGTGGCCGCCGCCTCCGGCATCGACCCCTGGTTCGTGGCCGAGGTGGCCGGTCTGGTGGAGCTGCGCCGGGAGATCCTGGACGCGCCGGTGCTGGACGAGCCGCTGCTGCGCACCGCCAAGCACTACGGCCTGTCCGACCGCCAGATCGCCGCGCTGCGACCGGAATTGGCGGGCGAGAACGGCGTGCGCGAGCTACGCCACCGGCTCGGCGTCCGCCCGGTCTTCAAGACCGTCGACACCTGTGCCGCCGAATTCGAGGCCCGCACCCCGTACCACTACTCGTCCTACGAACTCGATCCGGCCGCCGAGTCGGAGGTCGCGCCGCAGCGCGAGCGCGAGAAGGTGATCATCCTCGGTTCCGGCCCCAACCGCATCGGCCAGGGCATCGAATTCGACTACTCCTGCGTGCACGCCGCGCAGACGCTGTCGGCCGCCGGGTACGAGACGGTGATGGTCAACTGCAACCCGGAGACCGTCTCCACCGACTACGACACCGCCGACCGCCTCTACTTCGAGCCGCTCACCTTCGAGGACGTGCTCGAGGTGTACCAGGCCGAGTGCGAATCCGGTTCCGTCGCGGGCGTGATCGTGCAGCTGGGCGGCCAGACCCCGCTCGGCCTGGCGCAGCGGCTCACCGATGCGGGCGTGCCCGTGGTCGGCACCTCCGCGGCCGCCATCGACCTGGCCGAGGACCGCGGCGAATTCGGTCAGGTGCTGGTCGCGGCCGGGCTGCCCGCGCCGAAGTACGGCACCGCCACCACCTTCGAGCAGGCCCGCAAGATCGCCGCCGGGATCGGCTACCCGGTGCTGGTGCGGCCGTCCTATGTGCTCGGCGGGCGCGGCATGGAGATCGTCTACGACGAGCAGTCCCTGGAGGGCTACATCTCCCGCGCCACCGAGCTCTCGCCCGAGCATCCGGTGCTGGTGGACCGCTTCCTGGAGGACGCCATCGAGATCGACGTCGACGCCCTGTGCGACGGCGACGAGGTGTTCCTGGGCGGCGTGATGGAGCACATCGAGGAGGCCGGTATCCACTCCGGCGACTCGGCCTGCGCGCTGCCGCCGATCACCCTGGGCCGCAGCGATATCGACGCGGTGCGGCGCTCCACCGCGGCGCTGGCCAAGGGCATCGGCGTGCGCGGCCTGCTCAACGTGCAGTACGCGCTCAAGGACGACGTGCTCTACGTGCTGGAGGCGAATCCGCGCGCCAGCCGCACGGTGCCGTTCGTGTCCAAGGCGACCGCGGTGCCGCTGGCCAAGGCCGCGGCGCGGATCATGCTGGGCGCCAGCATCGCCGAGCTACGCAAGGAGGGCATGCTCCCGCCGGAGGGCGACGGCGGCCACGCCCCGCTGGACGCGCCGGTCGCGGTCAAGGAGGCCGTGCTGCCGTTCCACCGGTTCCGCCGCCCCGACGGCAGCGGCATCGACTCGCTGCTGTCGCCGGAGATGAAGTCCACCGGCGAGGTGATGGGCATCGACGCCGACTTCGGCACCGCCTTCGCCAAGAGCCAGACCGCGGCCTACGGCTCGCTGCCCACCGCGGGCACGGTGTTCGTGTCCATCGCCAACCGGGACAAGCGCGCCATGGTCTTCCCGGTCAAGCGCCTGCACGACCTGGGCTTCCGCATCCTGGCCACCGAGGGCACCGCGGAGATGTTGCGGCGCAACGGCATTCCGTGCGAGACGGCGCGCAAGCACTCCGACCCGGAGCTCCCCATGTCAGGCCCTGAGCTTGCGAAGGGTCCGACGATCGTCGATCAGATCAAGGATGGTGAGATCGACATCGTGTTCAACACCCCCTACGGTAACTCCGGCCCCCGGGTCGACGGATACGAGATCCGGACCGCCGCGGTGGGTGCCGATATTCCGTGCATCACGACGGTGCAGGGCGCGGCCGCGGCCGTGCAGGGCATCGAGGCAACTATCAACGGCGGCATCGGGGTGCGCTCCCTGCAGGAGCTGCACGCCGTGCTGCGAGGCTGACAGGAGAAAACGAACCGTGGGAGCCATCGGGTTTGGTGCGGGAGCTCGGCCGGTCGGTGCCGGCCGGGTGACGCCGCGACGGGTACGCCGGGGCGAGTCCGCCGACGCGGCCCCGCACGGCGGCGGTGACATCCGGCCCATGCGCAAGGCCGGTGGTTTCGGCAGCTACAGCGCGGTCGGCTTCCGGGCGGTGCCGCCCATCGGCAGCGCGCCGATGCCGAGCGCGCCGGAACCGGACACGGCCGAGCGCGAGCTGGCCGCGGCCGGCGTCCCGGAGCCGCGGTGAAGCCGTTCGGGATGCGGCTGCGGCGGGCGATGGCCGAGCACGGTCCGCTGTGCGTGGGCATCGATCCCCATCCCGGGCTGCTGCGCGCCTGGGGGCTGCCGGAGGACGTCGACGGGCTGAAGCGGTTCGCCGACCTGTGCGTCGAGGCGCTGGGCGGCCGTGTGGCGTTGGTGAAGCCGCAGGTGGCGTTCTTCGAGGCGTACGGCTCCGGCGGTTTCGCGGTGCTCGAGTCGGTCATCGCCGGGCTGCGCTCGCTGGACACGCTGGTGCTCGCCGACGCCAAGCGCGGCGACATCGGCTCCACCATGGCCGCCTACGCGCGGGCCTGGCTCGGTGACGGCCCGCTGGGCGCCGACGCCCTGACCGCCTCGCCCTACCTCGGATTCGGTGCGCTGACACCGGCTCTGGAGCTCGCGCGCGACAACCACCGGGGCGTGTTCGTGCTGGCCGCGACCTCGAATCCGGAGGCGGTGGCGGTGCAGGGCGGCACCACCGCCGATGGGCGCGGCATCGCCCAGGCCATGGTCGACGCGGCGGCCGAGCTCAATGCCGAGGAGCTGCGCGCGGCCGGTGCCGAGCTCGGCTCGGTCGGCGTGGTGGTGGGCGCGACCCTGGCCGCCGCCCCGGACCTGACGCGGCTCGCCGGGCCGATCCTCATGCCGGGCGTCGGCGCCCAGGGCGGGGGACCGGAGTCCGTCCGGGCGCTGATTCCGGCCGAATGCTTCCCGATGGCGGTGCCGACGGTATCGCGCGAGGTGCTGGGCGCCGGGCCGTCGGTGTCGGCGCTGCGGCAGCGCGTGCAGCGGCTCACCGACGAGTTCGCCTTCCTGCAGGGCTGATCCGGGGTTTCCCGGCCACGGACCGGTCTCGAAAGAGACCGGTCCGTTCTGTTTCTCCGGCCCGCTGCGCTCTCGAACCCCGGGGCGGGTCCCCGAACCACATTCTTGTGTTTTTCCGCGTCAGCGGGTCTTTCAGGCCGTATTGCGTGCCCACTGGGCTCGACTGCACGTTCGAACGACGGGGTCCGGGTGCGGTCGCGGTGCCCGCGTGGCGCGACACGCGGAAGCGAAATTGCGCGACACGCGGAGGAATTCCAGAAAATTCCAGGTCGCGCGATAACGGCCCGGTTACAGCCGTCGCCGGTTCGCCGCCGGTCTCCGCGAAGCCCCCGGTCGCGGGCCGAAAACCCGGGCTCACCAGGACATTCTCGATTTCGGCTGTAGGATTTGCGCTACCGGGTCGAGCAGGCCGAATGCCGTGTCCGACCGCCCGTTACCGTAGCCCGAATCACGCGCTGACCTGGGGGGTGGGTTCGCAATCGGCTCGCGGCGTGGGTACGGTCGCACAGACCGCCGGGTTACCGGCGGGAGATCAAGCAATGAACGATGAGACGGAGGAACCGTGGCCCTTCCCCAGCTGACTGACGAGCAGCGCGCCGCTGCTTTGGAGAAGGCGGCTGCCGCTCGCCGCGCTCGGGCAGAGCTCAAGGAGCGCTTGAAGCGTGGCGGCACCGACCTGAAGACGGTCCTGAAGGATGCCGAGACCGACGAGGTCCTCGGCAAGATGAAGGTGTCGGCTCTGCTGGAGGCCCTGCCCAAGGTCGGCAAGGTCAAGGCGGCGGAGATCATGAGCGAGCTCGAGATCGCGCCGACCCGACGCCTGCGGGGCCTGGGCGACCGTCAGCGCAAGGCGCTGTTGGCGAAGTTCGACTTCGAAGCCTGATCCGAGGGTGGTCGAACACACGCGGAAGGGTCGGCTGGTAGTACTGGTCGGCCCCTCGGCCGTCGGCAAGTCGACGGTGGTCCGTTGCGTCCGCGAACGGCTGCCGGAGCTGGTGTTCAGTGTGTCGGCCACCACCCGGGCCCCCCGGCCCGGGGAGGTCGACGGCCGGGACTACCGGTTCGTGACCCGGGCCGAGTTCGACACCATGATCGAACAGGGGGAACTGCTCGAGTGGGCCGATATTCACGGCGGCCTGCAGCGGTCGGGAACCCCGGCCGGGCCGGTCCGCGACGCCATCGCGGCCGGCAAACCGGTCCTGGTCGAGGTGGATCTGGAGGGCGCCCGCTCGATCCGCAAGGAGATCCCGGCGGCACTGCTGGTGTTTCTGGCCCCGCCCAGCTGGGACGAGCTGGTGGCCCGGCTGACCGCCCGCGGGACCGAATCGCCCGAGGTGATCGAACGCCGGCTGCAGACCGCGAAAACCGAACTCGCGGCCTGTGACGAGTTCGACATCACCATCGTGAACGACGAGGTGACCAGCGCCTGTGAGCAGTTGGTATCGTTGTTCATTAGCACAAAATCGAGATAAGGGCGTTCGAATCGTCGATTCCGCCCCGCTTTTCCACCAACGACCCGCAGGAGCCTCACCAGTGAGCGACATCAAGACCGCCGCGCCCGCGTACGACACCCCGGTCGGCCTCACCAACCCGCCGATCGACGAGTTGCTCGAGCGCACGTCGTCCAAGTACGCACTGGTCATCTACGCGGCCAAGCGGGCGCGCCAGATCAACGACTACTACAACCAGCTCGGCGACGGCATCCTCGAGTACGTGGGCCCGCTGGTCGAGCCCGGCCTGCAGGAGAAGCCGCTGTCGGTGGCGATGCGCGAGATCCATTCCGACCTGCTCGAGCATTCCGAAGGCGAGTGACCTGCGGGCGGCGCGGACCTAGCCTCGCCGCTCACCACCCGGACCGAAGAGGCGTAGACAGATGCGGATCGTTGTCGGTGTGGGCGGCGGAATCGCCGCCTACAAGGCGTGCTCGCTCGTTCGCAAGTTCACCGAGACCGGGCACGACGTCCGGGTGATTCCCACCGAGTCGGCGCTGCAGTTCGTCGGGAAGGCGACCTTCGAGGCGCTGTCGGGCAATCCGGTGCACACCGGCGTGTTCGCCGATGTGCCCGAGGTGCCGCACGTGCGGCTCGGCCAGGAGGCCGACCTCGTGGTGATCGCCCCCGCGACCGCCGACCTGATGGCGCGCGCCGCGATGGGCCGCGCCGACGACCTGCTCACCGCCACCCTGCTCACGGCCCGATGTCCGGTGCTGTTCGCCCCGGCCATGCACACCGAGATGTGGGAGCACGCGGCCACCGTCGCCAACGTGGCGACGCTGCGCGCGCACGGGTCCATCGTGATGGAACCGGCCGCGGGCAGGCTGACCGGCGCCGACACCGGCCCGGGGCGGCTGCCCGAGCCGGAGGAGATCTTCGCGCTGGCCTCGCTGCTGCTCGAGCGCGCCGACGCGGTGCCGCGCGATCTCGAGGGCCGTCGCATCGTGGTCTCCGCGGGCGGCACCCGCGAGCCGCTGGACCCGGTGCGCTTCCTCGGCAACCGCAGCTCCGGCAAGCAGGGCTACGCGATGGCCCGGCTGGCCGCCCAGCGCGGCGCCCATGTGACCTTGATCGCAGGCAACACCATCGGCCTCGAGCCCCCGGCCGCGGTCGAGGTGGTACACGTCACCACCGCCGAGCAGATGGGCACCGCGGTCGACAAGCACGCCGTCGGCGCCGACGCGGTGATCATGGCCGCCGCGGTGGCCGACTTCCGTCCCGCCAACGTCGCCGCCGCGAAGATCAAAAAGGGTGCGGGCGAACCGGATTCGATCGATCTCACCAAGAACCGCGACATCCTCGCCGGGCTGGTGCAGGCGCGCCGCGACGGTCGGCTGCCCGATCTGGCGATCGTCGGATTCGCCGCGGAGACCGGCGACGAACGCGGCGACGTGCTGTCCTACGCCCGGGCCAAACTCAAGCGGAAGGGCTGTGACCTGCTGGTGGTCAACGCCGTCGGCGAGGGTCGGGCCTTCGAGGTGGACAACAACGACGGCTGGCTACTGGGGGCCGACGGCGCCGAACAGGCCCTCGATCACGGATCGAAGGCGCTGCTGGCCAGCCGGGTGCTGGATGCGCTGGGGCCGCTGCTGCGCTGAGCGACAATCGGTTTCGGCCTAGCATGCACGTACGCGGACAGTGCACAATTGCATTGCACGCTAGTTTGCACCGACTGCCAAAACGGAGCCCTGTGGAGGCGGTAGTGGCTGGTGGCGGCCCTTTCGGGTCGTTGCTGCGACCGCACCGCGTCGGTGGTTTGGAATAGTCTGAGACAAAGGGTTGTGCGGTGGCGTGCACTCGCTACTGTCGCAATCCTGATGAGACCCGTTGAGGGAGAGGGAAGAACTGTGCGCACTGGTAGCCGCCTATTCACTAGTGAGTCCGTGACCGAGGGTCATCCGGACAAGATCTGTGATGCGATCAGCGATTCCATTCTCGACGCATTGCTCACGCAGGACCCGCGCAGCCGGGTCGCGGTGGAGACCATGGTGACCACCGGTCAGGTGCACGTCGCGGGCGAGGTCACCACCTCGGCCTACGCGGACATCCCCACCATCGTGCGTGAGAAGGTGCTCGAGATCGGTTACGACTCGTCGGCCAAGGGCTTCGACGGCGCGTCGTGTGGTGTGAACGTGGCCATCGGCGCCCAGTCGCCGGACATCGCGCAGGGTGTCGACCACTCGCACGAGGCCCGCGTCGGCGGCTCCGACGACGAGATCGCCCGCCAGGGCGCCGGCGACCAGGGCCTGATGTTCGGCTACGCCACCCGGGAGACCCCGGAGCTCATGCCGCTGCCCATCGCGCTGGCGCACCGGCTGTCGCGGCGGCTGACCGAGGTCCGCAAGTCCGGGGTGCTGCCCTACCTGCGTCCGGACGGCAAGACCCAGGTCACCATCGAGTACGAGGGCGACCGCCCGGTCCGGCTGGACACCGTGGTGCTGTCCACCCAGCACGCCGCCGACATCGACCTGGACAACCTGCTCGCCCCCGACATCCGCGAGAAGGTCGTGGACGCGGTGCTGGCCGATCTGGAACTGCCCGACCCGCTGGACACCTCCGATATCCGCCTGCTGGTCAATCCGACCGGCAAGTTCGTGCTCGGCGGCCCGATGGGTGACGCGGGCCTGACCGGCCGCAAGATCATCGTCGACACCTACGGCGGCATGGCCCGCCACGGTGGCGGCGCGTTCTCCGGCAAGGATCCGTCGAAGGTCGACCGCTCGGCCGCCTACGCCATGCGCTGGGTCGCCAAGAACGTGGTCGCCGCCGAGCTGGCGGACCGGGTCGAGGTGCAGGTGGCCTACGCCATCGGCAAGGCGGCCCCGGTCGGCCTGTTCGTGGAGACCTTCGGCACCGAGAAGATCGATCCGACCAAGATCTCCGCGGCCCTCGGCGAGGTGTTCGACCTGCGTCCGGGCGCGATCATCCGCGACCTGGATCTGCTGCGCCCGATCTACGGGCCGACCGCCGCCTACGGGCACTTCGGCCGCACCGATGTCGATCTGCCCTGGGAGCGTACCGACCGCGCCGAGAAGCTGCGCGCGGCCGCCGGGCTGTAATTGGCCGACACCGCTGCGGTCCCGGCGGCGGTGGCACTCCCCATCGCGAGAGTGCTGCCGCTGCTGGAACCGGCCCACCTCGACCGGGACTTCGACTACCTCGTCCCCGCGGAACTGGACGCGATCGCCCAACCGGGCGTTCGCGTCCGCGTTCGTTTCTCGGGCCGCCTCGTCGACGGCTTCGTCCTGGACCGCCTCGAGAAGTCCGACCACACCGGTAAACTCATGCGGCTCGAGCGCGTGGTCTCCGCCGAGCGCGTCCTCACCCCCGAAATCCTGCGCCTCGCCACCGCCGTAGCCACCCGTTACGCGGGCACCCGCGCCGACGTCCTCCGGCTGGCCATCCCGCCACGCCATGCGAAAACCGAAGCAGAACAACCCGGTTCGACGAAGAGCCCGGCAGAGACCGCCTCGGCAGTGCCGGATTCCGCTGGCGCCGAGGTGGTTTCGCGGTTTCTGGAGTGGGAGCGGCGGTATCGGCACGGGGCGTCGTTCCTCGAGGCGCTGGCGGCGGGCCGGGGGCCGCGGGCGGCCTGGCAGGCGGTGCCGGGGGAGCAGTGGGCGCGGCGGCTGGCGGAGCTGGCGGCGGTGACGGTGGGGGGCGGGCGCAGTGCGGTGATCATGGTGCCGGATCAGCGGGATCTGGATCGGGTGCTGGGGGCCTGTGTGGACTTGGTGGGGGAGCGGGCGGTCGGGCTGTCGGCGGGATTGGGGCCCGCGGCGCGGTATCGGCGATGGCTGGCGGCATTGCGGGGGAGCGCGCGGATCGTCGTGGGCACGCGGAGCGCGATCTTCGCGCCCGCAACGGATCTCGGGTTGATCGCGATCTGGGACGATGGGGACGATACCTACGCCGAGCCGCGGGCGCCGTATCCGCATGCGCGCGAGGTGGCGATGCTGCGGGCGCACGAGACCGGGGCGGCGTTCGTCGCCGGGGGGTTCGCGCGGACGGCGGAGATTCAGGCCGTCGTGGACTCGGGATGGGCCCATGACCTGGTCGCCGACCGGGCGGTGGTGCGAGAATACGCGCCTCGGATCAGTGCGCCGGGCGACAGTGATGTTGCGCTGGAACGGGATCCGGTGGCGCGGGCCGTGCGCATTCCGGCCGTTGCCTTCACCGCGGCGCGCAAGGCGCTCGCCGCGGGCGAGTCGGTGCTCGTCCAGGTGCCCCGCCGCGGTTACGTTCCCGCCCTCGCCTGCGCCAAATGCCGCACCCCCGCCCGCTGCCGCCACTGCAACGGCCCACTGTCCTTGCCGGACAACACCATCGGCGGTACCGGGACCGCTCGGCGTCAGCGCTCCGACCCGGCTGCCGTGGCCGCGACCGGATCGGGTTCCGATGCGGCAGTGAGAGATTCGCGCGGCTCGCGGGCGGGCGAATGGCAGACTCGCCGGGCCTCGGCGCGGGAGGTCGGGGTCGCGTGGTCGCGCAGCGGTTCCGGGGACGTGGCGCACAGTCCGAGTTGCCGGTGGTGCGGGAAGACCGAGGCGGCGTTTCGGTGCGGGTCGTGTGGGTCGCGGGCACTGCGGGCGGTGGTGATCGGCGCGGCGCGGACGGCGGAGGAACTGGGCCGGGCCTTTCCGGGCGTGCCGATTCGCGGGTCCGGGGGCGCGGCCGTGCTCGATGCCGTGCCGGAGGGGCCGCAGGTGGTGGTCGCGACGATCGGGGCGGAACCGGTGGCCCCGAGCGGATACGCGGTGGCGCTGCTGCTGGACGGCTGGGCGCTGCTGAGCCGCGCCGACCTGCGCGCCGCCGAGGACACCCTGCGGCGCTGGATGTCCGCGGCGGCCCTGGTCCGCCCGACCGGGCAGGTGATCGTGATGGCCGAACCGTCGCTGCCCACCGTGCAGGCCCTGGTGCGCTGGGATCCGGTGGGCCACGCCGGTTTCGAGCTCGCCGCTCGCACCGAGGTGCGCTTCCCGCCCGCCGTCCGCCTCGCCGCGGTCGACGGCACCACCGACTCCATCGCCGAATTGCTCGGCGAGGCAAAGCTTCCCGCCGATATCGAGATCCTCGGCCCGGTCCCGCTACCCCCGGGCGCCCGAAAGCCCTTCTCCTCCGGCGATTCTCCCGCCGTGGTCGAGCGCATGATCCTGCGCGCCGACCGGGCCTGCGGCGCCGCCCTGTCCCGCGCCCTCGCCGCCGCCCAGGCCGTCCGCAGCACGCACCGCTCCGACGCCCCGCTGCGGGTTCAGATCGATCCCGTCGACATCGGCTGAGCCTCAGCGATTTCCGACCGCCTTGCGCACCCGCGCCATCGACCGCTCGGCGCGCTTGCGCGGGCAGCCCATGCCCACCAGGAAGTCGATGGTCGCCGGGCCGAGAATCACCGGCAGACTGCTGTGCTCCGCGGAGCCGAGGAATCCGGCGATCTCCAGCAGCACCGTTCCGTGCACCAGCGCCCACAGGCGCGTCGCCACCTCGCGCGGCGGATCCGGCCGCACGTGCCCGCTCTCGATGAGGCGCTCGATCGCCGCGACGAGCGGCTCGAAGGTCGCCGCGCCGATCGCCGAACCGGGGTCGCCGATGGCGAAGTCGCTGTGCGGGGACAGTGCGGTGCGCGGACCGGTGAGGCCGAACATCAACCGGTAGCGCTGCGGGCTCGCCAGCGCGTAGCCGCGGTAGGCGTAGCCCAGCAGCAGGACGTCCGCGATCGGATCGTCGCTCGGCCGCACGGCCTCCAGCGCCGTTCCGAAGCGCGCGAACGCCTCGGCCGCAATCGCTTCCATCAGCCCGGTCATGCCGTCGAAGTGCGTGTAGACCGCCATTGTCGAGGCGCCCACCGCGGCGGCGACCCGGCGGGTCTGTAGCGCCTCGGGCCCGTCCTCCTCCAGCAGCCGCAGCCCGGCATCCACCAGTTGCTCGCGCATAGCCGGTCCGGGACGCCGATTCGGTTGGCGCGCGGGGGAACTCACTGTTGAATCACCTCCATAACAGCGTTATTGTAGTCCCATAACATCGTTATTCACTGGGGAGCCTGCCATGGGCAATCGCTATCTCGAGGGTGTCTTCGCCCCGATCGAGCACGAATACACGCTGACCGACCTCGCGGTCACCGGTTCCATCCCGGACTACCTCGACGGCCGCTACCTGCGCAACGGCCCGAATCCGGTGGGTGAGCTGGATCCCGCGCTCTACCACCTGTTCTCCGGTGACGGCATGGTGCACGGCATCCGCCTGCGCGACGGCCGGGCCGAGTGGTATCGCAATCGGTGGGTCCGCGGCGCCACCACCTCGCGCGCCCTCGGCGAACGGCCCGTGGTGAAGATGCTCGACATCAGGGGAGTCGGCGCCAACACCAATGTCATCGGGCACGCCGGGCGCACCCTGGCCCTGGTGGAGGGCGGCCTGACGAATTACGAGCTGAGCGAGGAACTCGACACCGTCGGGGTATGCGATTTCGACGGCACCCTCACCGGCGGCTACACCGCCCACCCCAAGCGCGACCCGAATACCGGTGAGCTGCACGCGGTCTCGTACTCGTTCCGGCGCGGCAACATCGTGCAGTACTCGGTGATCGGCGTCGACGGCCGGGCGCGGCGCACCGTCGACATCGAGGTCACCGGTGCGCCGATGATGCACGACTTCTCGCTCACCGAGAAGTACGTGGTGCTCTACGACCTGCCGGTGGTGTTCGACGCCCAGCAGGCCGCGCAGATGAGTGTGCCGCGCGGGCTGCGGTTGCCGGTGCGGCTGCTGCTGTCGGCCCTGCTCGGCCGCATCCGCATACCGAATCCGCCTGCGCTGCACCGCAATCAGCCGCAGACCGACCGGCGGTTGCCCTTCGCCTGGAATCCGAACTATCCGGCCCGGGTGGGTGTCATGCCGCGCACCGGGACCAATGCCGATGTCTGCTGGTTCGATATCGAGCCCTGCTACGTCTTCCATCCGATGAACGCCTACGACGACGGCGACACCATCGTGCTCGATGTGGTCCGGTATCCGAAGATGTTCGACACCGACCGCCTCGGCCCCGGCGACGGCGCGCCCGCCCTGGACCGCTGGGAGGTCGACCTGAACGCGGGCAAGGTCCGGCAGTCCCGCCTCGACGATCGCCCGCAGGAATTCCCCCGGGTCGACGAGCGCCTGGTGGGCAAGCGGCACCGGTACGGGTACGCGCCGTCGATCGGGCCGGGCCTGAATCCGGAGGGCGTGCTGCTCAAGCACGACATGGTCGGCGGCGGCGCGGCCACCCGGTCGTTCGGGCCCGGAAAACGGCTGGGGGAGTTCGTCTTCGAGCCCGCCTCGGCCGATGCGGGGGAGGACGAGGGGGTGCTGATGGGCTTCGTCTACGACGCCCACACCGATCGCAGCGAACTCGCGATCCTCGACGCCGAGACGCTCGAGACCGTGGCGAGCGTGCATCTGCCGCACCGGGTGCCCGCCGGTTTCCACGGCAACTGGGTGCCGACCGCCTAGCCCGCTGCTGGACGGGCCGGTCGGTTCGTGTCGTGCTTCATGCTTGTCGAAGATGCATTGTCGATATATCGTCGATGGTGTGGATGTGCGAACACGCCTGAGGAGGCACGTCATGGAATACGGACACGACAAAGACATGCACGGCCGTGGCCGTCGGCGGGGCGAGTTCCCCGGCGGTCGCGAGCAGTTCCGTCGCCACCCGCGCGGCGGACACGGTTTCGGCCGCGAATTCGGCCCGTTCGGACCGGAGTTCGGCCCCGGCTTCGGCCCGGGTCCCTTCGGTCGGGGCCGCGGCCGGGGTGGTCGCGGTCGGCGCGGCGATGTGCGCGCGGCGATCCTGCTGTTGCTGCAGGAACGCCCGATGCACGGCTACGAACTGATCCAGCAGATCCGCGAGCGCAGCGAGGACGTCTGGCGTCCCAGCCCGGGCTCGATCTACCCGGCGCTGTCGCAGCTCGAGGACGAGGGCCTGGTGCTCATCGAGAAGGTGAGCGGCCGCAAGACCGCCAAGCTCACCGAGGACGGCGCCGGCTACGTCGAGGAGCATCGCGACGAGCTCGGCGATCCCTGGCAGGAGGTCCGCGACGGCGTCGGCGATCAGGCGCTGGATATGCGCGAGCTGGTGGGCCAGCTGATGGGCGCGGTCGCCCAGGTGGCCCGGGCCGGAACGCCGGAGCAGGCGGCCAAGGCGGCCGAGGTGCTCACCGAGGCGCGCCGGTCGCTCTACCGGATCCTCGCCGACGACGACACACCCGAAAAGTAACGGCGGCCGAAACGCGGGGCCCGACATGGTATTCCGGCTTCGGTGCGGAATGATTGTGACATGGGACAGGGATGGGTTCGCAGACTTTGGGGTCGATCACAACGGAGAGCGATGGCGCTGGCGGGCACGGTGTGCGCGCTGGCGTTCGGCGCCGGCGTACCGGCGTGGGGCGATCCCGTGCCGGGGCTCCGCCCGGCCATGGTGCCCTCCGAGCAGGCGCCGGTCCAGACCGAACATCTGGCGGCATCGCACTACCTGCTGACCCATCCCGCCGCCACCCCGATGGGCACCAACGATTTCGGCTGCAAACCCAGCGCCGAGCACCCGCGCCCGGTGATTCTGGCGCACGGCACCGACGCCTCGGCCTACTCGGACTATTCGGCCATCGGCCCGCAGCTGGTGCAGGCCGGGTACTGCGTTTTCGCGCCGAACTACGGCGGTAGGCCGGGCGCGGCCACCTACGGCACCGAGGACATCTGGCTGTCCTCGCGCCAGATCGGGGAATTCGTCGACCGGGTGCTCGCCGCCACGGGGGCGAGGCAGGTGGATCTCGTCGGATTCTCCCAGGGCGCCAATGTGACTCGGTTCTATGTCAACAAGCTCGGCGGCGCCGGAAAGGTGCACCGGTGGGTGGGCCTGGCCTCGCCGAGCTACGGCGGCATCATGTATGGGCTGGTGCCGCTCGCGGACGCGGTGCCGGCGCTGTGGGGCGCGTATCAGAAGGTCACCTCGGTGGCGGCGGTGCAGCAGGCGCAGGGCGCGCCGTTCATGCGCGAGCTGAACGCGGGCGGCGACACGGTGCCCGGTGTGGAATACACCACGGTCGGCAGCCGGGTCGACGAGATGATCCAGCCGTTCGCCAATATCGCCCTGCACGGCCCGAACGCCACCAACATCGTGCTGCAGGACCGCTGCCCGACCGACCTGACCGGGCACTTCCATCTCGTCTACGATCCGTACGTGCAGCAGCTGCTGCGCAATGTGCTCGATCCCGAACACGCCCGTGAGCCCGTCTGCACACCGGTCGCGCTGGGCACCGGCATCCCCGAGGTGATCCTGGGCGCGCATTCGTGATCGAGTGACTCGGAGCGGTCCGTAAAATAAGACGTCCGTATCCGATCACCAGGGGAGTTGCTTGTGACCGTCCAGCCCGTTCGCCTGTTCGGCGACCCCGTTCTGCGCGCCCGCGCGGACGAGGTCACCACCTTCGACAGGGAACTGCGCCAGCTGGTGGCCGACCTGACCGACACCATGCGGGCCAGTGGTGGTGTCGGGATGGCGGCGCCGCAGATCGGGGTCGGTCTGCGGGTGTTCGTCTACGACACGGGCGAGCTGGCCGGGCACCTGGTGAACCCGGTCTTCGAGGTGCTCGGCGACCAGGAGCAGACCGGCCCGGAGGGCTGCCTGTCGATTCCGGGCCTGCGCTACGAGGTGACCCGGGCGCTGCGGGTGCGGGCGCGCGGCGTCGACATGGACGGCGCCGCGGTCGAATTCGAGGCCGAGGGGCTGCCCGCGCGCTGCGTTCAGCACGAGACCGACCACCTCGACGGCGTGCTCTATCTGGACTGGCTGGATCCGGCCGCTCGCAAGGAAGCCATGCGGGCGGTGCGCGAATCCGGCTGGTTCACCACGGGACAGACGGTGATGTCCGCCGCGGACGTGTCGTCCGCGCGGTCCGAGGCAACGGGACGGGGTCGCTGATGCGCGTGATCTTCGCCGGAACACCCGAGCCCGCGGTGCCGTCGCTGCGGCGGCTGATCGACTCCCCGCGCCACGAGGTCGTCGCGGTTGTCACCCGGCCCGACGCCGTCGCCGGGCGCGGGCGCAAGGTCACCCGCTCGCCGATCGGCCTGCTCGCCGACGAGCACGGCATCCCGGTGCTGACGCCGGGCAAACCCTCCGAGCCCGACTTCATCGACGCGCTCACCGAACTCGCCCCGGACTGCTGCCCGGTGGTGGCCTACGGCGCGCTGCTGCCGCAGCGGGTGCTCGACATTCCGCGGCACGGCTGGGTGAACCTGCACTTCTCGCTGCTGCCCGCGTGGCGCGGGGCCGCGCCGGTGCAGGCCGCGATCCTCGCCGGTGACGAGATCACCGGCGCCTCCACCTTCCGCATCGAGGCCGGGCTCGACACCGGGCCGGTGTTCGGCGTCGTCACCGACAAGATCGGCGTCGCCGACACCGCCGGAACCCTGCTGGGCCGACTCTCGGAATCCGGTGCGCACCTGCTGGAAACGACCCTGAACGGGATCGAGGACGGCACCCTGCAGGCCGTGCCGCAGGCCGCCGACGGCGTCTCCTACGCGCCGAAGGTGGACGCCGACGCCGGGCACATCCGCTGGGACCAGCCCGCGCTGGCGATCAGCCGCCGCATCCGCGCCGTCACCCCAGCCCCCGGCGCCTGGACCGAAATCGACGGCAAGCGCCTCAAACTCGGCCCCGTCGAACTGGTCGAAGAGGTCCTGCCGCACCGGGCCGTCGAGGTCCGCAAGAGCGGCGTCTACATCGGCACCGCCACCACCGCCGTCCGCCTCAATCAGGTCCAGCCCCAAGGCAAACGCCCCATGCCCGCCCTGGACTGGGCCCGCGGCGCCCGCCTGGAGCCCGGCGCGGTGGTCGGATGACCCGCCCGGAGCGAGGCAACCAGCACGAATCACACCAGCCGTCGAATCCGGGTGCGGCGCGCGGCCCGAGGGGCCCGCTCGGCCGCCGGGGGCGTGACGCGACGGATGATGCCGATCGCGAGGCCACCGGCGCGGCAGGGCGACATGTGAAGTCGGGCAAGCCTGCCGCCGGTCGTCGTGCCGAGTCCGGGCAGCGAAGGGGCGAGCGAGGGCAATCCGATGCTCGGAACCGGAGAGATGGTGCGGCGCAGGGGGATTCGCGGGCACGCAGGGCAGACTCCGGTGATACGGGCCGTGGCCGGTCCGGTGGGGCTGGCGGGCAACGCGGTTCGGGCGATACAGGACGCGGGGTGTCGGCCGGTTCCGGGAAGCGGTCGGGTTCGCGGAGCAATGACGGGGGTCGTGGGCGACCGGCCGGGCAGCGGGATTCTCGTTCGCGCGGTGGCGATTCCGGTGATGCGCGGCGTAGCAAGGGGGCCGCTGTCGATATGCCGCGGATGGTGGCTCGGGATGTGTTGCGGGCGGTGCGGGAGCGGGACGCCTACGCGAATCTCGTGCTGCCGGGGCTGCTTCGGGAGCGGCGGGTATCGGGGCGGGATGCGGCGTTCGCTACCGAATTGGCGTACGGGGCGTGCCGGTCGCTCGGGATGCTGGATGTGGTGATCGCCGAGTGCGCGGGTCGCGCGGTCGACGAGATCGACGGGGCGCTGCTGGATGTGTTGCGGCTGGGCGTGTATCAGCTGCTGCGCACCCGGGTCGGGGCGCATGCCGCGGTGGATACCTCGGTGGATCTGGTGCGTTCGGAATTCGGTACCGGCCGTGCGGGTTTCGTCAATGCCGTGCTGCGGCGGGCGGGAGAGCGGACCGTCGAGGAGTGGGTGGACCGGCTCGCGCCGCGAGATCCGGTGGGGCGCCTGGCATTCGAGTACGCGCATCCGACCTGGATCGCGCAGGCGTTCGCGGACGCGCTCGGTGCCCGCGCCGGTGAACTGCGTGACCTGCTGGCCGCCGACGACGATCGCCCGGCCGTGCATCTGGTGGCCCGGCCCGGCGACATCACGGCCGAGGAACTGGCCCTGGTGACCGGCGGCGAACAGGGCCGCTGGTCGCCGTACGCGGTCTACCTCGACGGCGGCGATCCCGGCAAGCTGGAACCGGTGCGCGAGGGCATGGCCGCCGTCCAGGACGAGGGCAGCCAGCTGGTGGCGCTGGCGCTGACCCGCGCGCCGCTGCACGGTCCCGACACCGGCCGCTGGCTCGATCTGTGCGCCGGACCCGGCGGCAAGGCGGCCCTGCTGGGTGCGCTCGCCGATATCGATGGCTTCCACATCGACGCCGTGGAACAGTCCGAGCACCGGGCCGAGCTGGTGCGCAAGGCCACCGCGAACCTGCCGGTCACGGTGCACGTCGTGGACGGTCGCGACAGCGGGCTCGCCCCCGGCTACGACCGCATTCTGGTCGACGCGCCCTGCACCGGCCTGGGCGCGCTGCGCCGCCGCCCGGAGGCCCGCTGGCGGCGCACCCCCGCCGATGTGCGCGACCTCGTCCCCCTACAGCGCGAATTGCTCACCGCCGCATGGGATCTGCTGCGGCCCGGCGGCGTGGTGGTGTACTCGACCTGCTCGCCGCACCTGCCGGAGACGGTGTCCGTGGTCGCCGATCTGGTCCGGCGCACCGACGCCGAACAGCTCGACACCCGCGACCTGCTGCCGGGCGTCACCGACGTCGGCGACGGTCCCGGCGCGCAGCTGTGGCCGCACCGGCACGGGACCGACGCCATGTTCATGGCCGCGCTCCGCAAACCGGAGTAGGGCGAGGTCGATTATTCGACGAGCCGATGACCGGGGGCGGTCGCGTATTTGTCCGTCCTCGGTCATCTTGTCGAGTGGGCCGGAATTATCGAGCGGCGATGATGGGTCTGTTCGGAAATATCGGTCGGCGAAAAATTCGCGTTCCAACAAACTCATACGGTCGTCGCCATGATGCTGACGAGCTCTTCAAGAAATTGACAATCACTTTCACGGCTTGCTTGAAGAATTCGCTCAGCAAATTCGAAGTGCAGCTGCGTCAAGGGGTTTGGTGGCGCGACTGCGCTGATCGTCGATGGATGACGGTCACAGGAGCGCGCCGATCCCTCCCACGAGAAGAGTGGCCAGGACGCCGATTGCGGTGAGGATAGCCATGAGTACCATCGTTCTTTCCTTTCTTGCGTACCGCAATTTCTGCGGATACCAGTTAATTGTAAGCAACTCGCCGAAGATTTCGGGGAATTTTTCTGTTTTCCGAAAAATACCGTTCCGACGGTGGGTTCTTTCGGACGCTCCCGCTCGCGGACCCGCAGTAGAATCGGCACAGGCCGATTCGAGCGGTCGAAGGCGACCGCGACTCAACCCCACGACACCGGGAGCGATCATGTCGACAGCCACATTCTCCGTTGACGGTCTGCACTGCGAGGGCTGCGTCAACACCGTCGAGCAGAGCATCTCCGCCATCCCCGACGTCCGCTCCGTGCGGGTGGACCTCGACATCAAGGGCACCTCGACGGTCACGGTCGATGCCGACCACGACATGAAGCCCGACGAGATTCAGCGCGCGCTGGACTCCGGCGGCAATTTCACCGTCGTCTAGCCGCGCGCGGCGGCGAGCATCCGTTCCTTACCCGCCAGGATGTGCGCCTCCATCAGACGCCCGGCCGTCGCGGGGTCCGCGGCGGCCAGGGCGTCCAGGATCTCCCCGTGCTGCGCATTCGACATGCCGCGTGCCGCAGCGGTTTCCAGGCCGTGGCGGCGGAACAGGTGGAGCTCCTTGGACACACCGTCGTAGAGTTCGACGAGCCGCGGATTGCCCGACAGCGCGACCAGTCGGCGGTGTAGATCCACATTGAGCGGGTAGTAGTCGTTCATCTGCGCGACCGCCCCGGCGAGGCGTCGCACCAGCGCCCGTGGTTGTTCGAGCCCGGCGGCGTCGGTGTGGGCGGCCGCGAGCCGACCGGCGAGCCCGAACAGGCTGGCGCGGATGTCGTAGAGCTGCGCGGCCTCGTCGACGGAGATCTCGCGCACGAACATGCCACGGTTGGTGCGGAATTCGACCAGGCGGGTGCGCTCGAGGTGTCGGCACGCCTCGCGCACGGGCCCGCGGCTCACGCCCAGCCGCAGCGCGAGCGCGGATTCGTTGATCCGATCGCCGCCGCGCAGCGTGCCGTTGATGATCATCCGCTCCAGGTCCTCGACGATGAGATGCGGCAGGGAGGTGGACTGCCGCTCGGCGACCCGGCGCTGCAGCGCCGAGATCTCGCTGTCCCCCTGGGGTTCGGACGGGGCCATGGCTCCTCTTCGGATCGCGGACGACCCCGTATTCTCGCCCGCCGAACCATAAATCGCAAATCGTTGACAGTTGACGATTATCGGTCGCACACTCGGTGCACCCGATGAAGGTGCCGAGGAGGCGATCCGATGAGGATCAAGGACATCCGCGCGAGCGTGCACACCACGTCGATCGAGGTCCCACTGCTGACGGAACGAGTCGACGGCTACGGCCGGGCCGAGCAGCGGGAGTTCGTCTTCTGCGAGGTCGAAACCGACGAGGGACCGACCGGGGTCGCGGTCACCGGTCACTTCCTGGCGCACGCGGTGGTGGCGGCGCTGCACCACCACGTGCTCCCCGCCGTGCAGGATCTCGATCCGCGCGCGACGGAGGCCGTGCACCAACGGGTTTGGCAGCGGCTGAACCCACGCGCCATGACCGGCGTGGTGTCGAGCGCGCTGTCGCTGCTGGATATCGCGCTGTGGGATATCGCCGGTAAGGCGGCCGGGCGATCGGTGGCGAGCCTGCTGGGCGGCGCCCGCACCTCGGTGCCGGTCTACGTGACGTTCGGATTCCCGCAGTACGACCGCGACACCCTCGCCGCCGCGGCCCGGCTGCACCTGGAGCAGGGCTTCACGGCGCTGAAAATGGTTGTGGGCGTGGACGAACGCGGCTGGCGCGAGGACGCCGCCCGCATTCACACGGTGCGCGCAGCGATCGGCGACGAGCACGATCTGATGATCGACGCCAACTATCTCTACACCCCCGTGCAGGCCGCGCTGCTGTGCCGGGCGGTCGAGGACGCGGGGCTCACCTGGTTCGAGGAACCGTTGCAGCAGAACGACGCTCGCGCCCTCGCCGATCTGCGCGCGCACACCCGGATTCCGCTGGCGGCCGGGCAGATGGAGGGGCATCGGTGGCGACTGCGGGAACTGGTCGAGCACCGGGCGGTGGATGTGCTGCAACCGAACGTCTGCTACTGCGGCGGCTTCACCGAGGCCCGCAAGGCCGCGCACCTGGCGCAGATCTACAACCTGCCGCTGGCGCACGGCGGCGGCTGGCCGCTGTTCAACCTGCACACCCTGGCCGGGATGATGAACGGCTGGATCCTGGAGTGGCACCTGGGCATGGCACAGGTCGGGCAGTTGCTGTTCCCCGACGCGCCACGACCGGAGAACGGTCGCATCACGGTGCCGGACCGGCCCGGATTGGGACTCACGGTGGACCGGGATGCCTTGCGCGACACTCGTATTCGGGAGCCGTGAGGGCCGGGGAGTGGTCTCGTGGGCACCATCGATTCGACAGTCGATGCGGCGCAACCGCATCCGGTTCGCATCCCACGCTGGCGGCGTGTGCTGGGCGACACCAGCCTGCAGGTGTTCGTCGCCGCGGCGGCGGCCGCGGTCCTCGGCACCGTCGCCCCGCATGCCGCGGCGGCGCTGCAACCGCTGGCGACGGTCTTCGTCGCGCTGATCCAGATGGTGGTGGCGCCCATCGTCTTTCTGGTGCTGGTCACCGGGATCGTGGCGGCCGGTGGGATGCGGGCGGTCGGGCGGATCGCGGTGAAGGCGCTGCTGTATTTCGAGATCGTCAGCACGGTCGCGATGCTGCTGGGGATCGCGGTCGCGGACCTGCTGCGGCCGGGTGCGGGAGTGCCGCCGCCCGCACACGCCTCCGATCAGCTGTCGGCCTATCTGCCCACCGCGGCGCGCACTACGTCGTTCGGCTCGTTCCTGTCGGCGATCGTGCCCAACAGCGCGGTCGGCGCGTTCACCACCGGGAATGTGGTGCAGGTGCTGATCGTCGCCATCGTGTTCGCCGTGGCGCTGCTGCGGCTCCCGGCGACCGTGGTCGATCCGATCATGCGCGGCGCCACCGCGCTGTCGGCGGTGCTGTTCCGGATGGTGCGGCTGATCATGCTGCTGGCGCCGATCGGCGCGTTCGGCGCGGTGGCGGCCACGGTGGGCCGGTACGGCCCCGAAACCCTCACGGCCCTGGTGAAACTGGTCGCGGTGGCGGTGCTGGCGCTGCTGGTGTTCGTGACGGTGGTCCTCGGGACCGTGGCGCGCGCCGCCGGGGTCTCACTGCTGCGGCTGATGCACCGGTTGCGGCGGGAGCTGCTGGTCGTCTTCGGTACCGCCGCGTCGGAATCGGTGCTGCCGCAACTGATGCAGCGGCTGGAGGAGGTCGGTTGCCGACGCAGCGTGATCGGCCTCGTGGTTCCCGCCGGATTCTCCTTCAATCTGGACGGGGTCGCGGTGGTGGTGCCGATCTGTGTGCTGTTCATCGGGCAGGTGTACGGCGTTCCGCTGACGGCCGGGCACCAGCTGACGCTGCTGCTGATCTTCCTGGTGCTGTCCAAAGGCACTGCGGGCGTGTCGGGTTCGGCGTTCGTCACGCTCGCCAACACCGTGGCCGCCACCGCGTTCGTGCCGGTCGCCGGGCTGGCGCTGGTGCTGTCGGTGGACCGGTTCCTGTCGATGGCCCGCGCGGCCACCAATGTCCTGGGCAATGCGGTCGCCACCGTGGTGGTGGCGCGCTGGGAGCCGGGCGGACTCGACCGTGACCTCGCCGCCCGCACCATCGGCGCATCCCGCGCGAAAACGCCTGTCGCCCAGACGGAAACACTGTGAGGAGAATCTCATGCCCCGTATCGTCGCGATTCACGAAGGCACCGTGCCGATCGGTTCGTCGATCAGCAATGCGTTCATCGACTTCAGCGCCATGGACTGCTCCATCGTCGCGGTCGTCAGCGATGTGGTCCGCGACGGCGCGCCCGTCGTCGGTTACGGATTCAACTCCAACGGCCGCTACAGTGCCGGAGAAATACTGCGCCGCAGGATGATTCCCCGCCTGCTGGCCGCGCGGCCCGATGAGCTGGAGACCGCGGACGGGACGGCCGTCGATCCGCACCGGGCGTGGGATGTCATGATGCGCAACGAGAAACCCGGCGGGCACGGGGAGCGATCGGTCGCGGTGGGCGTGCTCGATATGGCGCTGTTCGACCTCGCGGCCAAGCTGGCCGGGCTGCCGCTGCACCGCTGGCTGGCCCGCCACTACGACCTCGGCGAGCCCGATCCCGAGGTATTCGTCTATGCCGCAGGCGGTTATTACGCGCCCGGGAAGGGACCCGCGCAACTGCGGGAGGAGATGGAGGGGTTCCTCGCGCAGGGCTACGACGTGGTGAAGATGAAGATCGGCGGCGCGAGCCTGAGCGAGGACGTGCGGCGCGTCGAGACCGTGCTGGAGGTGCTCGGCGGCGACGGCTCGCGGCTCGCGGTCGACGCCAACGGCCGCTTCGACCTCGAGACCGCGCTCGCCTACGGCCGGGCGCTGGAACCGTACCGGCTGCGCTGGTACGAGGAGCCCGGTGATCCGCTCGACTACGCGCTGCACGCCACCCTCGCCGAGCGCTATCCGGGCGCGCTGGCCACCGGCGAGAATCTGTTCTCCACCACCGACGCCCGCAATCTGATCCGCTACGCCGGGATGCGGCCGGACCGCGACATTCTGCAATTCGATCCGGTGCTCGGCTACGGGCTGGTCGAATACCTGCGCACCCAGGACATGCTGCGCCAGCACGGCTGGTCCTCCCGGCGCTGCATCCCGCACGGCGGCCACCAGTTCGCCCTGCACATCGCCGCCGCGCTTCGCCTGGGCGGCAACGAGTCCTACCCCGGCGAGTTCCAGCCGACCGGCGGATTCGCCGACTCGGCCGTCATCGCCCACGGCCGACTCCGGCTGTCGGAGACCCCGGGCATCGGCTTCGAGGACAAGGCGGCGCTGTACCGCGTGTTCCGGGCCCTGCATCCCTGAAGCCTTCGGTTCAGCGTCAGGGCACGTTGCGTTCGAGTTCGTCGAGCCAGGCGGTGGCGACGGCGTCGCTGGGGGCGCGCCAGTCGCCGCGCGGGGACAGGGAGCCGCCGGAGCCCACCTTCGGGGCGTTGGGGAGGGTGGAGCGTTTGAACTGGCTGGTCTGGACGAAGCGGCGGAGGAATTCGGCCAGCCATCGCTTGATGGTCGGGAGGTCGTATTCGTGGCGGTCGGTGACCGGGATCAGGTCGGGCCAGTGGCCGCGGGTGCGGTCGGACCAGGCGTGGTGGGCGAGGTAGGCGATGCGGCTGGGCAGGTATCCGAAGCGGAGCAGGTAGTACAGGTGCAGGTCCTGGAGCTCGTAGGGGCCGACGGTGGCCTCCGAGCTCTGCCCGGGCTGGGCCGAATCCCCTTCGGCGCCGGTCTCATCCGTCGGCACCAGCTCGGGGGAGATCTCGGTGGCCAGGATCGAGGTCAGCACCGCACCGGCCTCCGGGCCCAGGTCGCCGGTGTCGACGGCCCAGGCGATGAGGTATTTGATCAGCGTCTTGGGCACCGAGGCGTTCACGCTGTAGTGCGCCATGTGATCGCCGACGCCGAAAGTGCACCAGCCCAGGGCCAATTCGCTGAGGTCGCCGGTGCCGACGACCAGCGCGCGGTGCCGGTTGGCCAGCCGGAACAGGTGCGAGGTCCGCTCACCGGCCTGCACATTCTCGTAGGTCACGTCGTACTGCGGAACCCCCTCGGCCGCAGGATGATTCAGGTCGCGCAGCATCTGTGTCGCCGACGGCCGGATATCGATCTCGTGCGCGGACACCCCCAGCGCCGCCATCAACCGGTGCGCGTCGGTGCGCGTGCGGCTGCCCGTGGCGAAGCCGGGCATGGTGTAGGCCAGCACATTCGAGCGCGGCAGGCCGAGCCGGTCCATCGTCTTGGCCGCCACGATCAGCGCCACCGTCGAATCCAGCCCGCCCGACACACCGATGACCACGTGCTGCGAGCCGGTCGCCGCCAGCCGCGTGCTCAACCCCTCGACCTGGATGTGATGCACCTCGGCGCAGCGCTCGTTGCGCACCGCCGGATCGGCGGGAACATAAGGGAAGCGCGGGATGTCGCGGCGCAGCGGCACCGCCTCCGTGGGCACCGGCAGTTCGATCTCGACGCGCCGGAATCGGGCCAGGCGCTCGCGATGATCGTGCACGGTATCGGCGAAACTGGTCGTGCGCAGCCGGTCGGCGGCCAACCGGCGCAGATCGATATCGGCGGTGACCAATTGGGGATGGTCGGCGAAACGTTCACCCTCGGCGAGCAATTCGCCGTTCTCACACACCAGCGCCTGCCCGTCGAAGGCCATATCGGTGGTCGACTCGCCGTGTCCCGCAGCCGAATACAGGTACGCGGCCACATATTGCGCCGAATGCGAGGCGCACAGCTGCCGCCGGTAATCCGCCTTACCGACCACGATATTGCTGGCCGACAGATTCACCAGCACGGTCGCCCCGGCCAGCGCGGCAAAACCGCTGGGCGGCAACGGCACCCAGCCGTCCTCGCAGACCTCGAGGTGAAAGACGAAGTCGGACAGATTGGTTGCCGCGAACAGCAGTTCGGCGCCGAACGGCACCCGCTGCCCGGCGATCGTCACCCGATCGTCGAGGGCCTCCCGCGCCGCCGCGAACTGCCGCTTCTCGTAGAACTCCCGATAGTTGGGCAGATAACTCTTGGGCGCCGCACCCAGCACCCGCCCCCGATGGATCACGATGCCGCAATTGAACAGCCGCCCCTGCGCCCGAATCGGCGCACCCACCACCAGCACCGACGCGATCGCGGCGCTCTCGTCCACCACCCGCCGCAGCGCCTTGTCGACCGCGTGATCGAGCGCATCGGAATGAAACAGATCATCGGCGGTGTAACTGGACAACCCGAGCTCCGGAAACACGGTGAGCACCGCCCCCGCCGCCGCGGCCTGCCGGGCCGATCCCAGGGTCTGCTCGGCGTTGTAGGCCGGATCGGCCACCCGCACCGACGGCACGGCCACCGCGACGCGCGCGAACCCGTGCCGATACAGCGATTCGAACGGCAGCACACCAGCCCCCTCGCGGTCGGTGATCATGGTCGCTGCGAAATCTACCAAGTCACTCGCGTGCGGACTGCTCCCGTAAGCGGGCGAGAGTCTTGGCGAGAATGCGCGAGACATGCATCTGGGAGATCCCCATGCGCTGGGCGATCTGGGTTTGGGTCATGGATTCGAAGAAGCGCATGGTCAGGATGCGGCGCTCGCGCTCGGGCAGGCCCGCCAGCAGCGGGCGGATGGCGACATACTCCTCGACCCGGTCGAATTGGGATTCCTCTTCGCCGAGGGTGTCCAGCAGCGATGCCTCGGTGTCGCGGCCGACCGTGACGGCGTCGATGGAACTGGGCTGGTAGGCGTTGCCCGCGATGACGGCCTGGGTGACCTCGTCGGGGGAGAGGTCGAGCTCGGCGGCGATCTCCTTGGCGGTGGGCGAGCGGCCCAGCGATTGCGACAGCGCGTCGATGGCGGCGCCGATGCGCAGGTGAGTTTCCTTGACCCGCCGGGGAACTCGCATCGCCCAGGTGTTGTCGCGGAAGTACCGGCGGACCTCGCCCATGATGGTGGGCACCGCGAAGGACAGGAAGTTGGAGCCGCGGGTGATGTCGAAACGGTCCACCGCGTGGACCAGCCCGACCCGGGCGACCTGGGTCAGGTCGTCGAAGGGTTCGCCGCGGCCGCTGAACTTGCGGGCGATGTGGTCGGCCAGCGGGATGCAGCGGCTGATCAGTTCGTCGCGCACCTCGGTGCGCCGCTCGGCGTCCTCACCGGCGGCGGCCAACCGCTCGAACAGCAGTGTGACGTCGTCGTATCCGCTGACCGACTGGGCGACCTCGGCGACGGCCTCGGTGTCGTCGTCCTCGGTGTCCTCGACCTCCTCGGGCGCGGGCGGCGCGGTCGCCGAGCCGTCGGGTGTGCGGTCTCGTTCGGGTTCGCTGGCATCACGAGATTCGAACACGGTGTCCTCGCCGGTCACTACGCCTTCCCCCGGACCCGCCGGAATTCCACGGACGACGGGTAGCCGGATACCTTCGGATCATAGGAGCCCTGCGCGGCGTCGACCTCGTCGGTCAGCGTGCGCAGCACGTGCCAGCCGAAGCTGCGCTGATCGGGCAGCCCCTCCGTGGCCGCGACGCCGGAGATCCGCACCACCAGATCCTTGTCACCGACGGTGAATCGGCACTGCAACGTGGTGCCGGGCGCGGCGACGGCGATGAGCGTCGAGCACGCCTCGTCGACCGCGAGCCGGATGTCGGCCACCTCGTCCAGCGTGAAATCGTTGAGTAGGACGAGGGTTTCGGCGAGCCCGCGCACGATCGGCAATTGTGACACGGTCGCGGCAACGCCGATCTCCACGGGGGTGCTGCGCAGTCCCTGTTCCGCCGAAATGTTGATCACCTGTAAAAGGCTACCCAAATCGGCGATGACCAATCCGCCCGGTCCCGGCGCCGATCGCGGTGGAGGTGGCGAAATGTGGCCCGCTACACTTCGCGCTGTGTCGACCTCCTCCTTCCACCGGCCGTCGCCGATGATCGCCCCGTCCATTCTGTCCGCCGACTTCGCCCATCTGGCGGCCGAGGCGCAGGCCGTCGAGGGCTCGGACTGGTTGCACGTGGACGTGATGGACAACCACTTCGTGCCGAACCTGACCCTCGGCCTGCCGGTGGTGCAGAGCCTGTTGCGGGCCACCGACATTCCGCTGGACTGCCACCTGATGATCGACGACCCGGGCCGCTGGGCGCCGCCGTACGCGGAGGCGGGCGCGTACAACGTCACCTTCCACGCCGAGGCGACCGACGATCCGGTCGCGGTGGCGCGCGACATCCGCGCCGCGGGCGCGAAGGCGGGCCTGTCGGTGAAGCCGAACACCCCGATCGAGCCCTACCTCGAGATCCTGCGCCACTTCGACACCCTGCTCGTGATGAGCGTGGAGCCGGGCTTCGGCGGTCAGTCGTTCATCGCGCACGTGCTCGACAAGGCCCGCACCGTGCGCCGCCTGGTCGATTCCGGGGAACTGCGCCTGATCGTCGAGATCGACGGCGGCATCAATATGGACACCATCGAGCAGGCCGCCGAGGCGGGCGTGGACTGCTTCGTCGCGGGCTCGGCGGTGTACGGCACCGACGATCCGGGTGCGACGGTGGAGACGCTGCGCCGCAAGGCCGCCGAGATCGCGGCCGCCGCCCGGTGATCGTGCGGCGAAAGCCTCAGCTCGCCTGGGCTTTCGGCTGCGCGAGCGCGCGGGTGGCGTCGATGACGGCCGCCAGCGGCGGAATGGCGCCGGAGTTCTCCGGCGACTGCGCCCAGGTGCGGTAGCCGGTGCGCTCGTCGTCGGCGGAGGGCAGTACCACCTGGCAGCCGGTGCAGGCGACGGTGACGTAGCGGCGGAACAGATCGGCCGACACCGCGGCGGTGAGCGTGCCGGGATGGGCGGGGCCGGTGATGAAGGTCCAGCGGCGGGCCCGCGGGTGATGCACCACCGGGCCCGCGAGCCCGGCCTGCGCCAGCTGCCGCTGGACGCGCTCGCCGAGCTCGGCGGGCATGGTGACCGCACCGTAGTGTTTACCGGTTTCGAGCAGAATGTGGCGGGATGCCTGGTCGACCGACGCCGACAGGTGGAATTCCCGACGGTATCGGCCGCAGCGAACCTCGAGTGTCGGATCGAGAAACGTTGTCATGCCCGTACCCCCATCTGCGTTGGTGTCCAACCACGATGTCGGAAGTTGAACAGCGGGGATCAACTTCATAACAATACTGCTTCGGATCGGGCGTCGACGCAAGCGTTGTGTGTAAGCAAGTTGCAATTCGGGTACCACCTCAGCGTCCGATGATTACGGCTCGGATAATTCCCGTCATGGGGTGCGATAACACCCGCGGAAATGGGTGTGCGGCATCATTTGTCTTAATTTTTCTGATCAATTTCGTGAACGCGCCGAGAATTGCGGGAATGTATTTGAGTTCGGCGCGCGCGAACGGGACAGCAGTCTGCTTTCGTCGGCGTTTGCCGGGCGGTCGTCGCCCGCGTGCCCGACGGACCGGCGGGTATCGCTCTCGTATAGCGCCCTCGTTAGGCTGAGGACACACTGGTCCGGGCGGGGAATGCACCCGCGGCCCGGCCTGTTGGCGCAGACACGGAGGCAGCCCGACCGGCGGGCACCGGGTGACAGGAGAAGGCATGTTCACAGGCATCGTCGAGGAACTGGGCGAGATCGTCGCGGCCGAGCGGCTGGCCGACGCGGCCCGGCTGACCATCCGCGGCACGCTGGTCACCTCCGATGCCGGCCACGGCGACTCGATCGCGGTGAACGGTGTGTGCCTGACCGTCGTGGACGTCGTCGACGGCGACAAGTTCACCACCGACGTGATGGGCGAGACGCTCAGCCGCTCCGGCCTCGGCAAGCTCGACATCGGCGCCAAGGTGAACCTGGAGCGCGCGGCCGCGGTCGACAGCCGGCTCGGCGGGCACATCGTGCAGGGCCACGTGGACGGCACCGGCACCATCGTCTCCCGCGACCCCCAGGAGAACTGGGAGGTGGTGCGAATCTCGTTGCCGGAGAACCTGGCTCGCTACGTGGTGGAGAAGGGGTCGATCACCGTCGACGGCATCTCCCTGACCGTGTCCGGGCTCGGCGAGGCCGCCGCCGGCGAACCCGGCCACCGCGACTGGTTCGAGGTCTCGCTCATCCCGACCACTCGGCAGCTCACCACGCTCGGCGCGGCGCCCGTCGGCGCCACGGTGAACCTCGAGGTCGACATCATCGCCAAGTACGTGGAGCGGCTGCAGCAGCGCGGGTAGGCGCACGGCCGCCGTGCCAGCAGGGCACGGGCGGAGCAGGACTCGCCCGGCTTACGCCGTACTGTAAGAGGGGCACCTATTTCGAGATGGAGCACAGTAGACGTGACCAGGTTCGACACCATCGAGCGCGCAGTCGCCGATATTGCCGCGGGTAAGGCGGTTGTCGTCGTCGACGACGAGGGCCGGGAGAACGAGGGCGATCTGATCTTCGCCGCGGAGAAGGCCACCCCGGAGTTGGTGGCCTTCATGATTCGCTACACCTCCGGCTACATCTGTGTGCCGCTCACCGGTGCCGACTGCGATCGGCTGGGTCTGCCGCCGATGTATGCGATCAATCAGGACAAGCACGGCACCGCCTATACCGTGTCGGTGGATGCTCGCGAGGGTGTCAGTACCGGGATCTCGGCGGCGGATCGGGCGACCACGATGCGGTTGCTGGCCGACCGGGACGCGCACGCGGCCGATTTCACCCGGCCTGGGCATGTGGTTCCGTTGCGCGCCAAGGATGGTGGGGTGTTGCGGCGGCCGGGGCATACCGAGGCCGCGGTGGATCTGGCGCGGATGGCGGGGCTGGGTCCGGCGGGGGTGATCTGTGAGATCGTCAGTCAGAAGAACGAGGGCGATATGGCTCGCACCGAGGAGTTGCGGGTCTTCGCCGACGAGCACGAGTTGGCGTTGATCTCGATCGCGGACATGATCGCGTGGCGGCGTAAGAACGAGAAGCAGGTCGAGCGGATCGCCGAGGCGCGGATCCCGACCCGGTACGGGGAGTTCCGGGCGGTCGGCTACAAGAGCATCTACGACGAGGTCGAGCACGTGGCGCTGGTGCTGGGTGATCTCGCGGTCGACGGTGGGGAGGATGTGCTGGTGCGGGTGCATTCGGAGTGCCTGACCGGGGATGTGTTCGGGTCGCTGCGCTGCGACTGCGGCCCGCAACTGGACGCGGCGATGGAGATGGTGGCCAAGGAGGGCCGCGGTGTGGTGTTGTACATGCGCGGGCACGAGGGCCGCGGGATCGGGCTGCTGCACAAGTTGCAGGCGTATCAGTTGCAGGATTCCGGGCACGACACCGTCGACGCCAATATCGAACTCGGCCTGCCCGCCGACGCCCGCGACTACGGCACCGGCGCGCAGATCCTGGTCGACCTGGGCATCAAATCCATGCGACTACTCACCAACAACCCGACCAAGCGCGCCGGGCTCGACGGATACGGGCTCAGCATTACCGAGCGGGTGCCGATGCCGGTGCGCGCCACGGCGGAGAATCTGCGCTATCTGCGCACCAAGCGCGACCGGATGGGGCACGATCTGGTCGGGCTCGACGATCTCGATCTCGGCGAAACCGCGCAGTAATTCACCTGGCAGAGAGGGACTTTCACAATGAGCGGTACGGGCGTACCGGAATTCGCGCTCGAGGATGCCAAGGATCTCCGCCTCGGCATCGTCGCGTCGCGGTGGCACACCACGATCTGCGACACGCTGGTCGCCAATGCCGAGCAGACGGCGCGCGCGGCCGGGGTCCGGGAGGTCACCGTGGTCCGCTGCGCGGGCGCCATGGAACTGCCCGTGGTGGCGCAGGCGCTGGCCCGCACCCACGATGCCGTCGTCGCCCTCGGCGTCGTGATCCGCGGCGAGACACCGCATTTCGAGTACGTGTGCGACGCCGTGACCGCCGGACTGACCCGCGTGTCGCTGGACGAGAGCACGCCCGTGACCAATGGCGTCCTCACCGTCAATACCGAGGCCCAGGCCCTGGCCCGCGCCGGTCTCCCCGACTCGGTGGAGAACAAGGGCGAGCAGGCCAGCGCCGCCGCCCTCGATGCCGCCCTGACGCTGCGGGCCCTACGCGAAACGGTCTGATCCGTGCCTCCCGTCATCCGGATCTGGAAGCGGGGTGCCCGACCTGCGGCCGGGCAGACGGAGAGCGGTGGTCGGCAGACGGCGGGCGGTGGTCGGGAGGCGGAAAGTGCTGGTGGGCAGGAACGGACGGAAGGTGCTGGTGGGCGGATGACGAGTGCTGCCGGTGAGCGGGTCGGGACGGGCGCGGGCGAGTGGGAGCTCGAGGTGCGGCCGCGGCATGCGGTGCGGACCGCGCGGATCGTGGCGGCGGTGATCGGGGTCGCGTTCACCGCGGCGGGGATCGCGTCGGCGCACAGCTCGACCGGTGTGAACTTCCGGGGGGCCGATCAGGTGGCCATCATCGTCTTCGGCTGGCTGCTGGCGGCCGGGGTGCTGGTGCTGACCCGGCCCCGGGTGCGGGTCGGAGCGCGGGGCGTGGTGGTGCGCAATATCGTCGGCGACACCGAATTCGCCTGGCGCGACATCCGCGGCGTCTCGATTCCGGACAAGAAGGCATGGGCCCGTTTGGAACTCGTCGGCGACGAGTACGTGCCCATGCTCGCCATCCGCCTCAATGACAAGGACTATGCGGCGCGGGCTATGGACCGGTTCCGTGAGTTGGGTGCGAGGTATACGGCGGCGCAGGGGGATTGACCGAAAGCCTTCCGGTTGGTTTGTGACTGAGGTCATTTCGGATGCTGGGGGTTCGCTGCGTGGGGGTGGGGGTGGGTTTGCCTGTGCTGGGCGGGGGTTCGGGGAAGTGGGTGCAATCTTTCGGCTATGGGGTGGGGCGGGGGTTTTGTCGGTTCGTGTGGCCGATGCGCGGGATGCCGTGATAGTGCTTCTCAGCACGGTGATGGGGATGTTGCCCGTCACGAAGTTCGAAGGGTTCCGTAATGCGTCGTTTGCTGCTTCTGCTGCCGGTCTTGGTCGCCGCCGCGTGTTCGTCCGGGTCGGGGCACGGGGGTGTCGATGACAAGGACACGCGGGCGGCGGTCGCCGATCTGTTCCAGCGGAATGCGGCCGAGGCACCGGCGAATTCGTCCTGCCCGGGGTCGCTGGAGTGGAAGGTCGGCGCGACCGAGAAGTGCACGGTGAGCGACGGTGCCGGGAAGGCATGGCCGGTGACGGCGAAGGTCGCCAAGATCACCGGCGACAAGGCCGATGTCGAGGCGAGCTTCGACGATCGCGTGGTGGGTGTCGACGATGCCAAGGCCAATATCACCACCATGTACCGGCAGATCGCCGACAACGACGTGGCCTCGGTGGACTGCAAGGGCCTGCAACCCTTGGCGGCCAACAGCTCTCGCACGTGCACGGTCACCGAGGTCGGCGGCAGGACCGTGGGCGTGACCTACGTGGTCTCCGCCGTGCGGGGCGACGGCTACTCCTACGAGGTCAACCTCGGCGGCTGAGCCCGGCTACCGGGTGTCGCCCATGACGGCCCCCTCGCGCCGGGGATCGGCGCCACCGATCCACCCGTCGCTCTGGCGCTGCAGCGCGCTGAGCCCGCTGGACTGCTGGTCGACCGAGACCTGATGTCCCATGGCGCGCAGCTGCTGCACCAGCGGGTCGTGATTACCGTTGTCGGTGGCGTCGATCGCGGGATGCTCGCCGCCGATCCCGGTGACCGGCGAATTGGTCGCGCCGAACGCCACCTGCGAGACCGCCTGCTGCGGGTCCAGCCCCCAATCCAGCATGCCCACCAGGGTTTTCACGACGAACTGGATGATCACCGAGCCGCCCGGCGAACCGGTGACATACGACAGCTGCCCGCGGGAGCCGTCGGGCGCGCGGTCGAACACCAGCGTCGGGCTCATCGAGCTGCGCGGCCGCTTACCGGCCTGCACCCGGTTGGCCAGCGGCAGGCCGTCGGTGCCGGTGGGATCGGCGCTGAAGTCGGTGAGCTGATTGTTGAGCACGAACCCGTCGACGATGTGGAACGAGCCGAACGCCGACTCGACCGTGGTGGTCATGGCGGCGGCATTGCCGTACTTGTCCACGACCGAGATGTGGCTGGTGCCGTGCTCGGGCGGCTGCGGGCCGACGCCGACCGGCACCGGGCCGAAGTCGCCGGGCTGCGCGGTGCCCATGCTGTGGGCGGGATCGATGAGCGCGGCACGCTGCTTCAGATAATCCTTGTTCAGCAGCGTATTCGGCGAATTGCCGGGCAGCGGAACGAAATCGGTGTCGGCGACGTACTTGTCGCGGTCGGCGTAGGCGAGCCGCTCGGCCTCCGAGATCAGGTGCACCGCTTGCGCTTTCGGCTTGCCGCCATTGCGGTCGAGCGAATCCGGCGGCAGCTTCGACAGATCGAAGTTCGCCAGGATGCCGAGCGTGGACGCCACCGTGATACCGCCCGAGGACGGGCTCGGCATGCCGCAGATCTCGTGGTCGCGGTAGTCGGTGCACAGGGCCGTGCGCTTCTTGGCCTGATAGCCCGCGAGATCGGCGAGGGTGATCTGCCCGGGGGTGCGGCCGCCGGAGGTGGTGGCGGTGGCGTCGACGATGTCGCGGGCGATGGCGCCGGTGTAGAAGGCGTTCGGGCCGTCGGAGGCGATGGCGCTCAACGTCTTCGACATGGCCGGGTTGGTGAGGTTGAAGCCCGCGGGCTTGGGTGAGCCGTCCGGCTGCAGGAAGTACGCCCGGGCATTGTCGTCGCGGGCGAGATCGGCGCGGGAGTCGGCGATCTGGCTGGCCATCCGCGGGCTGATGGCGAAGCCGTGGTCGGCCAGAGAGATGGCGGGGGTGAACAGGTCGCGCCAGGGCTGCCTGCCGTGGTCGTTGTGGGCGAGCTCGAGCAGCCGCAGCACGCCGGGCACGCCGATGGAGCGGCCGCTGGCGCGCGTATTCGGTTGCGGCACGGTGTGATCGGTGTCGCCGACCCAGCGCAGATAGTTCTCGGTGGCCGCGGCGGGGGCGACCTCGCGGCCGTCGTAGGCGTCGACCGATTTCGTCTTCGCGTCGTAGTACAGCAGAAACGCGCCGCCGCCGATACCGGAGGCCTGCGGCTCCACCAGGCCGAGCACCATCTGCGCGGCCACCAGCGCGTCGGCCGCGGTGCCGCCGCCCGCGAGCACCCGGCACGCCGCCTGTGTCGCAATCGGATTCGCGGCCGAGACCGCGTAGGTGTGGGTGCGCACCGGTGTCATGCCGCTGCGGTAGCCGGTGGCGATCTCGGGGTTGGTGGCGATGTTCGCCCCCGAGGCGGTGGGGCCGGGCGAGGTGACGTGGGTGCCGTTGGGGACGTCCGCGCACGCCTGCGCCGCGGCGGGAGAACTCGACGAGCACCCGGTGAGTAATCCGGCGGTGAGGAGCAGGACCGCGGTGATACCGGTCCACAGGTGAGGCAGGCGCGTCATGATCGGGACTGTATCGCCCGAGGCTGACGCGGATACCACTTTCGACGCGTCGAGCGGGCGGTTAGGTGTAGGGACGGTCCGGCTGGCTACTACTATTCAGACGATTTACTACTGTTCGCAGTATTTGCTCGACCGGAGATCGCAGTCGGAGGTGTGATCGGGCCGACACCGAAGGCCACCATTCGACCCCTGGCTATGACCAGGTAACGTTCAGGCTTCACGAAAACGATTGCGAAGGATCAAACCGGCAGATGACGGATGTGCGGGGCAAGGCTTTCCTCGGCGCGGAGGACAGCGGCTACCACAAGAGCCTCAAACCGCGCCAGCTGCAGATGATCGCCATCGGCGGCGCGATCGGCACCGGGCTGTTCCTCGGCGCCGGCGGGCGCCTGGCGAGCGCGGGGCCGGGCCTGTTCCTGGTCTACGCGATCTGCGGCGTATTCGTCTTCTTCATTCTGCGGGCGCTGGGTGAGCTGGTGCTGCACCGCCCGTCGTCGGGATCGTTCGTGTCCTACGCGCGCGAGTTCTTCGGGGAGAAGGCCGCGTTCGTCGCGGGCTGGATGTACTTTCTGAACTGGTCCATGACCGGCATCGTGGACACCACCGCGATCGCCACCTATCTGCACTTCTGGGGTCCGTTCAAGCCGATCGCCCAGTGGCTGCTGGCGCTGATCGCGCTGTGCATCGTGCTGACCGTCAATCTGATCTCGGTGAAGTGGTTCGGCGAGCTGGAGTTCTGGGCCGCGCTGGTGAAGGTGGTCGCGCTGGTCGCGTTCCTGATCATCGGCGCCGTCTTCCTGGGCGGCCGGTTCACCATCGAGGGCCAGCACACGGGGTTCAGCGTCATCGGCCATACCGGCGGCCTGTTCCCGACCGGCATCCTGCCGCTGGTCACCGTCACCTCCGGCGTCGTATTCGCCTATGCGGCAGTGGAAATGGTGGGCACCGCGGCGGGTGAGACGGAGAATCCGGAGAAGATCATGCCGCGGGCGATCAACTCGGTGATCTTCCGCATCGCGGTGTTCTACATCGGTTCGCTGGTGCTGCTGGCGCTGCTGCTGCCCTATACCGCGTACTCGGCCGCGGAGAGCCCGTTCGTCACGTTCTTCTCCAAACTCGGTGTGGCGCATGCCGGTTCGGTGATGAACTTCGTGGTGCTCACCGCCGCGTTCTCCAGCCTGAACGCCGGGTTGTACTCCACCGGGCGGATTCTGCGCTCGATGTCGATGAACGGCAGCGCGCCCAAGTTCACCGGGCGGATGAGCGGCCGCGGCGTGCCGTACGGCGGCATCCTGCTGACCAGCGTGATCGCGCTGTTCGGTATCGGCCTCAACTACGTGGTTCCGGCGCGCGCGTTCGAGATCGTGCTGAACGTGGCCTCGCTGGGCATCCTCGCCTCCTGGGCGACGATCGTGCTGTGCCAGCTGCAGCTGTGGCGCTGGTGGAAACAGGGCCGGGCAGAGCGCTCCTCGTTCCGCATGTTCGGCGCGCCCTACACCGGCCTCATCACGCTGGTGTTCCTGTTCGGGGTGCTGGTGCTGACGGCCTTCGACTACCCGGTCGGCACCTGGACCGTCGCCAGCCTCGTGGTGATCGTCCCCGCCCTCGTCATCGGCTGGTACGCCGCCCGCAACCGCGTCCTCAGCATCGCCCGCGAGCGCCAGGGCTACACGGGCGAGTTCCCGGTGGTGGCGAATATTCCGGTCGACGGGGAATGATCACGCGCGGACGGTGTGGTCGGTGCGGACCTGCCAGCGGCCGTCGGTGCGGGTGAGGAGGACCGGGTGATCGAAGCAGGTGCTGACGTTTTCGCTGGTCAGTACCTGCTCGATGGGGCCGGTGGCGATGGTGCGGCCCGCGCGCAGGAGCATCGCGTGGGTGATGCCGGGCGGGAGTTCCTCGAGGTGGTGGGTCACCAGGACCGAGGCGAGGTCGGGGTCGGCCACGCGCAGGCCGTCGAGGCGGTCGAGTAGTTGTTCGCGGCCCGCCAGGTCCAGGCCGGTGGCGGGCTCGTCGAGCAGCAGCAGGCGCGGGTTGGGCATGAGGGCGCGGGCTATCAGGGCCCGGCCGCGCTCGCCCTGGGAGAGCGTGGGCCAGCGGGCATCTCGGCGATGCGACAGGCCGAGCAGGTCGATGAGGCGGTCGGCCTCCGCGATGTCGGCCGCGGTCGGATTCCACCGCTGCTTCAGGTCGGCGGTATTGGTCAGGCCGGTGAGTACCACCTCGTGGGCGCGCAGCGGATACGGCGGGGCGTGCCGCGGGTCGACATGACCGATGGCGGTACGCAATTCGCGCATATCGACCCGGCCGAGGCGGTGTCCGAGCACCTCGACCGAGCCGCGGGTGGGGTGCTCGAACGCGCCCAGCATCTTCAGCAGCGTGGTCTTGCCCGCGCCGTTGGGTCCCAGCAGCGCCCAGTGCTCGCCGGAGCGCACCGTGAGGGACGCCTCGGACAGGATCGGATTGCCGTTGCGCACGAAATCCACGGCGTCGACCTGAAGGAGGGGAGAGTCGGCCATACGCCCACGGTAGCAACTCCTCAGACAAGCTGATGTGTGAGCATTCTCATCCGGAACCGTTCGGTACGCTGGCGCCGTGACGATCGAGGCTGCGCTGTTCGACTATTCCGGCACCCTGTTCCGGCTCGAGGCCGACGAGACCTGGGCGGAGGATCTGGTCGCCGCGGACGGGCGCCCGTTCGACGCCGCCGAATCCGCCGAGATCCTGCACCGGATGACGGTGCCCTCGGGAGAGGTGGTGCGGTTCGACGAGCGCGGCCGATACGCCTGGGAGCGCAGGGATTTGGATCCGCTGCTGCACCGGGAGGCGTATCTGCAGGTGCTGGGGCGCTCCGGTGTCGGCCCGGAGCAGGCGGCGCGGCTGTATGGGCGGATGGTGGATCCGACCTCGTGGACGCCGTACCCGGATACCGGCCTGGTGTTGAAATCGCTGCACGCCCAGGGCATTCCGGTGGCGGTGGTCAGCAATATCCCGTTCGATGTGCGCCCGGCCTTCGCCGCGCACGGCTGGGACCGCTACGTCGCGGTGTACGCGCTGTCGTTCGAGGTCGGTGCGGTGAAACCGGATCCGCGGCTGTTCGAGTGGACGGTGGAGCGGCTCGGCGTGGCGGCGTCGGCGGCGCTCATGGTCGGCGACAGCGTCGAGAACGACGGTGCGGCAACGCGAGTGGGCTGCCGCTTCGCCTGGGTCGACCCGCTGCCGACCGACCGGCGGCCGGTCGGGTTGGTGTCGGCGCTGCGGGAGCATGGGCTGACGGTGTGAGTCAGCAGTCGAGTTGTTCGGCCAGATCCAGGAAATCGGTGGCGTTGATGTCGAATTCGTCGGAGAACTCGATGTCGGCGAGGCTGGGGTCGCCGAATTCGCGGGGGCGGGCGACGAATGCGGTGCGGAAGCCGAGGGCGGCCGCGGCCCGGATGTCGTACTTGTGGCTCGCCACCATCATGATCTCGGCCGGGGCGAGCCCGAGGTAGCCCGCCGCCAGGTGGTAGGTGCGCGGGTCGGGTTTGAACGCCCCGGCCATCTCCGCGGCGAAGACCGCGTGCCAGGGAAAGTCGCAGTGCCGGGAGATGCTGACCACCGCGTTCACATCGGCATTGGACAGCGTGGCGAGGGTGTACGCGCCGCGCAGCCGGGTGAGCCCGGCGACCGCATCGGGCCACGGGTCCAGGCGTTTCCACGCGCCGGTGAGCTCGTGCCGCTCGGACTCGGACAGGTCCATCCCGTGCCGGTCGAGCAGGTCGTCGAGCGCGGTGCGGTAGACCGATTCGACGCTGGTCCATTTTTCCGCCGAGGTGCCGATCGACCGCAGCCCGCTGGAATACGCGGCGCGCCAGTCGTTCACGAATGCCGCCCAGTCCCGGTCCGGATAGCGGCTACCGGCGATGCGGTGCGCCTCGCGGGTGATGGTGGAATGGAAATCCGTTGCGGTGCCCTGCACGTCGAACAACAGCGCTTGCGGTCCGTGACTCATGATCACGATCGTAGTCAGCGCAGCGCGCGCACCAGGGCACGGCCGGCGGCCCGGCCGGAGAAGATGCATCCGCCGAGGAAGGTGCCCTCCAGCGCGTTGTAGCCGTGCACGCCGCCGCCGCCGAACCCGGCCACCTCACCGGCCGCGTACAGGCCCGGGAACGGGTCGCCGTCGGCCCGCAGCACCCGCGAATCCAGGTCGGTCTGCAAGCCGCCCAGCGTTTTTCGGGTGAGGATGTTGAGGCGGACCGCGATGAGCGGGCCGTGCGCGGGGTCCAGGATGCGGTGCGGTGCGGCGACCCGGCCGAGCTTGTCGCCGAGCGAATGGCGTGCGTTCGACACCGCCATGAGTTGTGCGTCCTTGCCGTATTTGTTGGCCAGTTCCCGGTCCCGCGCGACGATCTGGCGCTCCAGGTCGGCGAGGTCCAGCCGCGGTCCCCGAGTGATCTTGTTCATACCGGCCACCAGTTCGCCCAGCGTGTCGGCGACCACGAAGTCGACGCCGTGCCGCTTGAACGCCTCCACCGGACCCGGCGCGCCCTTGGCCACTCGGCTGCGCAGCGTCAGTGCCAGATCCTTGCCGGTGATGTCCGGGTTCTGCTCGGAGCCCGACAGCGCGAACTCCTTCTCGATGATGGACTGGGTGAGCACGAACCAGGAGTAGTCGTACCCGGTGGACAGGATCGCCTTCATGGTGGCGTTGGTATCGAAACCCGGGAAACACGGTGCGGGCAAACGCTTTCCGGTGGCGTCGAACCACAGCGACGAGGGCCCGGGGATGATGCGGATGGCGTGGTCGGGCCAGATCGGGTCCCAGTTGTTGATGCCTTCGGTGTAGTGCCACATGCGATCCCGGTTCACGATGCGGCCACCCGCCGCCTCGGTGATGCCGAGCATGCGGCCGTCCACGTGCGCGGGCACACCGCTGATCATCGTTCGCGGGCAGGGGCCCAGGCGCTCGGTGGGCCAGTTCGCGCGGATCAGCTCGTGATTGTGGCCGATGCCGCCCGAGGACACGATGACCGCGCGGGCGCGGAACTCGAACTCGCCCACCGCGGTTCGCGACGAGGTCACCCCGCGATCGAGATCGGTGGGCTCGAGCACGCTGCCGCGCACCCCGACCACCGCGCCGTCCTCGACGATCAGTTCGTTGACGCGGTGGCGGAAGGCGAACTCGACCAGGCCGTGCCGTTCGGCGGCCAGCACCGGCTCCCGGAACACCCGCACGACCTCCGGCCCGGTGCCCCAGGTCAGATGGAACCGGGGCACCGAATTGCCGTGGCCGTCGGCCAGCGCGCCGCCGCGCTCGGCCCACCCGACCACCGGCGTCACCCGCAGGCCGAGGTCGCGCAGGTACTGCCGTTTCTCGGTGGTGGCGAACTCGACATAGGCCCGGGCCCAGCGGCGCGCCCACAGATCCTCGTCGTCGCGATCGAATCCCGCCGACCCCTGCCAGTCCTGCCAGGCCAACTCGAAGGAGTCCTTCACCCCCATCCGCCGCTGCTCCGGACTGTCCACGAAGAACAGCCCGCCCAGCGACCAGTACGCCTGCCCGCCAAGATTATTGCGGTTCTCCTGATCCACGATCAGCACCCGCCGCCCGGCCCGCGTCAGCTCGTACGCGGCCACGAGCCCGGCCAGCCCGCCCCCCACCACGACAACATCCGGTTGCACTGACGGAGCCACGGAATCCTCCTCGCTCGACGCATCGGATACACGAATGTATCGTTTGACCAAACGTAGCAGATCCGAGCCGGGCGGGGGAGGAATCAATCCCGGGCGGCGGTTATGGAGTCGTGATCGCCGTCTCGCCGATCCGCTTGCCGATGGTTCTCAGCAGCTGTGCCGACAGGGTCGGTGGCGGTGTCGCGGTTCGTGTGGTCGGTCAGGGCGTGGATGGTGTGGAAGCCTGCTGTCTTCCATAGGGATCGGGGCGCTGCGGCTCGCGCCCAATCGCCGGATCGTCTGTGCCGCACCGCAAGACCTGGCGCGGGAGCTGCCGGGCAGGATCGAGCGTGCCCGGTGTTGATCGAAGGTGTCGGTGGGGCGTGGCATGGTGCAGGGGTGCGTACCATGACCGCCGCCGCGGCCCGCCGGACCGCGCTCGCCGCCCAGGGCTTCGCCGCGCCGCGGCCCACCGCCACGCCCGACCGCCGCGCCATCGGCCGGGTGCTGGAGAAAACGCAGCTGCTGCAGCTGGATTCGGTGTCGGCGGTGGTGCGCGCCCACTATGCCCCGGTGTTCAGCCGGATCGGCGGCTACGACCGCGACCTGCTCGACGAGGCGGCCTGGAGCCACAGCGCCCGGCGGCCGCGGCGGCTGGTCGAATACTGGGCGCACGAGGCGGCGCTGCTGCCGGTCGAGGACTGGCCGCTCATGCGCTGGCGGATGACCCGGTACCGGGACGGCCGCTGGGGCGGGGCGCGCTCGGTGCTGGAACGCAATCCGACCCTGCCCAAGGATGTGCTCGACGTGATCGGCGAGTTCGGGGCGTGCACGGCGGGCGAGGTGGAGAAGCATCTGGAGCTGGATCGGCCGCGCAGCAAGGATCACTGGGGCTGGAACTACAGCGACACCAAGGTGGTGTGCGAGGTGCTGTTCGCCACCGGCGAGCTCTCGGTCGCCCAGCGGGTCGGCTTCCAGCGCCACTACGACCTCGCCGAACGGGTGCTGCCGCCGGAGGTGCTCGCCCGCGAGGTCGAGGAGGCCGACGCCGTGCGCGAACTCGTGCGCCGCGCCGCCGACGCGCTGGGCATCGCCACCGAACCCGACCTGCGCGACTACTACCGGCTGCACCGCCGCCAGACCGAACCGGCCATCGCCGACCTGGTCGACGCGGGGGAGCTGGAACCGGTGCTGGTCGACGGCTGGGACCGCCCCGCCTATCTGCGCGCGGGCGCACGCATCCCGCGCCGCGTGCAGGGGGCGGCGCTGCTGTGCCCGTTCGATCCGCTGATCTTCTTCCGCCCGCGCACCGAGCGCCTCTTCGACTTCCACTACCGCATCGAGATCTACACGCCCGAACCCAAGCGCGTGCACGGCTACTACGTGTTCCCGTTCCTGCTCGACGGCGAGCTGGTCGCGCGGGTCGATCTGCGCGCCGAGCGCGGCTCCGGCCGCCTGCTCGTTCCGGGCGCCTTCGCCGAAACCGGCAGGGACGGTGGATATATCGCGGCCGAGCTGGCCCGCTCGCTGCGGGAGATGGCGGACTGGCTGGGGCTCGACACCGTCGAGGTGGGCGACCGCGGCGACCTCGCGGGTGCGTTGCGGCGCGCGGTCTGACCAACCGGCCGGACAAATTGGTGGTTCACCGGTCGCGCGGCGGGCATGGTGGAGGGATGGCTGAATACGATGCCGAGGTCGTCGTGGTCGGGGGCGGCCCGACGGGACTGTTCCTCGCCTGTGAACTGGGCCTGGCCGGGGTGGACACCGTCGTTCTGGAGCGCGACCTCGATCGCGGCAGGCAGACCAAAGCGCTGAATCTGCAACCGCGTTCGGCCGAGGTGCTGCAGTGGCGCGGACTGCTCGATGCCATGGGCGAGTCGATGTACCCGCCGCTGCCGGGCGGCCACTACGCCGGACTGCTGCTGGACTATTCGGTGCTCGACACCCGCTTCCCGTATCAGATCGGCATCGTGCAGGCCGACGTGGAGCGCGCGCTCGAGGCCGCCCTCGCCCGGCACGGCGTCGAGGTGCGCCGCGGTCACACCCTGGTCGGCCTGGAATCCGGGCTCGACGCCGCCGACGATCGGGTCACGGCGGTCGTCGCCGCCGAGGGCGGTGAATACCGGTGCACCGCACGGTATCTGGTGGGCTCCGACGGCGGGCGCAGCACCGTGCGGCGGGCCACCGGCGTCGACTTCCCGGGGACCGAGGGCCGGATGCCCGCCGTGGTCTGCGATATCACCCTCGCCCGCAAGCCGGACGGGGTCGCCGAGGAGTGGGCGCTGCCGGTGTTCGACCCGACCCGGCCCGACTTCACCTTCCTGCTGCCGCTGCGAAACGGCGTGTACCGCTTGGTCTTCGGCGGCGAATATCTGCGCGATGTCGACCGGGACACGCCGGTTACCGCCGCGGATGTGCAGAAGGCGCTGATCGATGCCTTCGGGCCGGAGATCGAGGTCGGCGAGGTGCGGTCCGGGTCGCGGTTCATCGATGCCGCCCGGCAGGTGAGCGCCTACCGGACCGGCCGCGTCTTCCTCGCGGGCGATGCCGCGCACATTCACGCCCCACTCGGCGGGCAGGGCATGAACCTCGGCCTGCAGGACGCCTTCAATCTCGGCTGGAAGCTGGCCGCCGCCGTTCAGGGCTGGGCCGCGCCGGACCTGCTCGACAGCTATCACCGCGAACGACACCCGGTCGCGGCCGCGGTGCTGGAGAACACCCGCGCCCAGGGCGTGCTGACCTGGAAGGACCCGGACGTGCTCGCGCTGCGGGGCGCGGTGGGCGAGATGCTGGCGATCCCGGAGACCAATCGGATGCTCTCGGAGAAGATCTCGGGCCTGGCGGTGCGCTACGACCTCGGGCCGGGGGCCGGGCACCGCATGCCCGATCTGGATCTCGGCGACGGCACCCGGGTGGCCGACCTGGCCCGCGACGGCCGCGGCCTGCTGCTGGACGCCACGCCCGGGCATCGTTTCGCCTCGATCGCCGCGGACTGGGGGCGGCGGGTGCGCTACCACGCCACCGACACCGCCCACCTGTCCGCCGCCGCGATACTGGTGCGCCCGGACGGATACGTGTGCGCGACCGGCGACGACGCGGAACGGATGACGGCGGCGCTGACGGCCTGGTTCGGTCCGCGCGCGGCGGCGAGTGTGCCGGAAAACTAGATCACGAACGACATGATCGGTGCTACCGTCGGATGATGTCGTCGAACCGTAAGCGGCGCAATCGAATTGTCCGCGCGGGCGCGATCGCGGCCGCCGTGGCGCTGATCGCGGGCGGCTGCGGCGGTTCGAGCACCTCCTCCGGCGGTGGCGGACAGCCCGTCGCCGAGAAGTGGCCGCCCGCCACCGGCCGCGGACCGTGCGCGGTCACCAAGCAGGAGAACGTGCCCGCGACCATGCGCGACGGCGTGGTGCTGCAGGCCGACGTGTACCGGCCGCAGACCTCGGATCCGGTGCCGGTCATCCTCATGCGCACCCAGTACGGCAAGTCCGAGGCGCAGGTCGAGCCTTATCGCTATCAGTCGCCGGACTGGTTCGCCTCGCACTGCTACCTCGTCGTCGTCCAGGACATCCGGGGGCAGGGCAAATCCGGTGGCACGTTCACCGAATTCGCCGACGACCGCAACGACGGCTACGACTCGGTGGAGTGGGCCGCGGCGCTGCCCGGATCCGACGGCAAGGTCGGCATGTACGGCTCGTCCTACGTCGGGGCCACCCAGTGGCTGGCCGCCACCGCCGCACCGCCGCACCTGACCACGATCGTCCCGGCCAACACCGCCTCCGACTACTACGACGGCTGGACCTACGACGGCGGCGAATTCCGGCTGGCCTTCATCGAGCCGTGGGCCATGGGAACCATCGGCGCAACGGCCGCGCAGAATCGCGGCGACACCGCCACCGCCAAACAGCTGCGGGCCGACAGCGCCGACTACACGAAATGGCTGGCATACCGGCCGTATCAGCAGTTCCCGCCCATGCATCCGGGCGATCCGGCGGTCGCGCCGTGGTTCTTCGACTGGATGCGGCACTCCTCCCGCGACGACTACTGGAAGCAGTGGAGCATCCGCGACCGGTACGCGAGCGTGAAGGTGCCGGTGCTGGACTTCGAGGGCTGGTACGACGCGTTCCTCGCGGGCGGGGTGGAGAACTTCGCGGGCATGGTGAAAGACGGCGGCAGCGACGACGCGCGCCGCAATCAGCGCCTGGTCATCGGCCCGTGGGATCACGTGGGGTGGGGGCGGCCGGGCAGCCATGTGTCCGCGCCGATGCTCGCCGCCGCGGGCGCGCCCGGCGACAGCCCGATCAACGACCTCATGCTGTCCTGGTACGACCACTTCCTGAAGGGCAAGGACACCAAGGTCGCCGGGAAGCCCACGGTCGACTATTTCCTCATGGGCGCCAACCGCTGGAAGACCGCCACCGCCTGGCCGCTGCCGAACACCCGGTGGACCACGTACTACCTGTCCGGCAACGGCGGCGGCGGAGTCGCCGGGCGCGCAGGCAAACTCGTCACCGGCGAGCCGAAAGATCCGCAGCAGCCCGACCATTACTACTACGACCCGTTGAATCCGGTGCCCAGTGCTGGCGGCCACTCCTGCTGCGGCGCCTCCACCGGACCGCAGGGGCCCTACGACCAGTACACCGTGGAACAGCGCTCCGACGTGCTGACCTACACCACCGACCCGCTGCCGTCCGACACCGAGATCACCGGCCCGATCCAGCTGAAGCTGTGGGCCGCCTCCAGCGCGACCGATACCGACTTCACCGCGAAACTGGTGGCGGTCGCGCCCGACGGATCCTCGGTCAACCTCAACAACGGCATCCTGCGGACCGCGTTCCGGGACTCGCTCGACCATCCGACGCCGATGGTGCCGGGGCAGCCGTACCCGCTCACCATCAAGATCTGGCCCACCAGCTACCTGGTGAAGGCCGGATACCGGATCCGCGTGGAGGTCTCCAGCAGCGACTACCCACAGTACGCGCCCAACCCGAACACCGGAGAACCGTTCGGGCAGAGCGCGAATGCCCAGGGCGCGAACCAGACGATCTTCCACGACGCCGACCACCCGTCGGCGGTGGTGCTGCCGATCATCCCGTCCGGTGACGCCGGGAGCGCCACCTTCCCGATGACGAACTGAGCGAATTCAGCGGCGCGACAACGCATCCTCGGACACGACCGCCTCGGTCGGCGATGGCAGCCGGCGGGCCAGCACCTGCCCGCGGAAGAACCGCGGCATCACCCGCGCCAGCACCAGGTACAGCGGGACGCCGATCAGCAGCGTGCCCACGCCGAGCAGGAAGGTGCCGCCGATGCGCCAGTGCGGCGGAATTGGCAGCTGCCAGGCCGGATCGCCGGGCTTGGGCGTCCACGAGGTGACCGCCGTCCACCCGGCCGCGAACAGCAGCGCCAGCCCGCCCAGCGCGGGCAGCACCCCCTTGATCACGAAAGCCCGTGCGTCGGAAGCGAATTCGTGACGGTAGAGCCACGCGCAGCTGAGCCCGGTGAGGCCGTAGTACAGGCCGATGGAGATGCCGATGGCCGTCACCGCCTCCGCGATCAACCGGCCGCCGGAGACGAAGTTCAGCGCCACGTACAGCGCGATCGACAGCCCGCCGAACACCATCGTCGAGAACGACGGGGTCAGCCAGCGCGGATCGATCCGGCCGAACGACTTCGGCAGCGCGTGGTGCAGCGCCATCGAATAGGTGGTGCGGGCCGTGGGCAGGATCGTGGTCTGGGTCGAGGCCGCCGCCGAGGTGAGCACCATCAGAAACAGCAGATGCACCAGCACGGTGCCGACCGGACCCGACCCGAACACCGCGCCGCCCAGCGCGCCCAGCACGTCGTCGACATGCTCCGGATTCGCCAGCCCCAGCCCCTCGGTGCCCGCCCCCGCGAACGCCTGGCCCGCCACGGTGACCAGCAGATACAGCGCGACCAACGTGATCGTCGACAGCACCGCCGACCGGCCCGGCGTATGCCGCGGATCGACCGTCTCCTGATTCACCGAGACCGCCGAATCCCAGCCCCAGTAGATGAACACCATCAGCAGCACCGCGGTGACGAAATCGGAGAACGAGCCGATCGCGAACGGATCGAACCACGACAGGTGCGGCAGGCTCGACCCCGGCGGCCCGTGCCCGGTCAGCACCCGGCCCAGCGCGATCAGCGAGAACACCGTCAGCATCCCGAATTCCACCGCCAGCAGCGCCGACTGCAGCCGCGCCGACACATCGATGCCGCACACCGCGACCAGCGTCATGACCACCAGATACGCGGTGCCCAGCAGCAGCACCCAGCCGCTGGTCGGATTCGAGCCGATGCCGTGCGCGCCGAGCAGCAGGAAGGTGTACTGCGCGCTGATCTGCGCCAGGCTGGCCATCACCAGCAGATCCGAGACCACGATCGCCCAGCCCGACATCCAGCCGGTGAACGGGCCGAACGCCCGGGTGGCCCAGACGAAGGTGGTGCCCGGGTCCGGCTCCACCCGGTTCAGTTCGCGATAGCCGAGCGCCACCAGCAGCATCGGCACGAACGCCACCAGCACGATGACCGGCGCATGCAATCCGACGGCGGCGGCGACCAGGCCGAGGGTGGCGGTGATGCTGTACGCCGGACCGGCCGACGCCACCCCGATCACCACGCTGGATGCCAGGGAGAGCGCACCGGACCGCAGGGTGCTGGGGGAACTCACCGGGTAAGAGTACGGGCTATCTGCGGGCAACAAAGAATCGTCGTCGCCCGGCCCGGCGCGACCCGCCGGACCGGACGACGGGTACCGGTCAGGCCCCGGCGACGGGGGCCGGTTCGCCCGCCGAAACCTCCTGTGCCGCTTCGGCTGCCGCGGCTTGGCGACCCCAGCGACCGGCCAGGGCCGCGCAGGTGAACAGCTGAATCTGATGGAACAGCATGAGCGGCAGCACGATCAGGCCCACCTCATGCCCGGCGAACAGGACGGTCGCCATGGGCAGGCCGCTGGCGAGGCTCTTCTTCGACCCGCAGAAGATCATCACGATGCGGTCGCCGCGGTCGAAGCCGAACAGCTTGCTCATCAGCGTGGTGAACCCCAGCACCACCGCCAGCAGCCCAATGCACACCCCGACCAGCGCGATCAGCGACAGCGGCCGGATCCCGCTCCAGATGTGTTCGACCATGCCCGCGCTGAACGCCGCGTACACCACCAGATACACCGAGCCGCGATCGACCACGCGAGTCACCGTGGCGTGCTTCATCAGCCACTGCATCCGGGTGCGCAACAACTGCCCGGCCAGGAACGGCAGCAGCAACTGCACCACGATGGCCAGCACCGAGCCGGTGGAGACGGTCGCGCCGCCCGCGGTGTTCAGCATCAGCATGACCAGCAGCGGGGTGACGAACACGCCGATCAGATTGGACAGCGAGGCGCTGACCACCGCACCGGCCACGTTGCCGCGCGCGATCGAGGTGAACGCGATCGAGGACTGCACCGTCGAGGGCAGCAGGCACAGATACAGCAGACCGGTGTAGAGCTCCTGGCTCAGCACCGAGGGCACCAGCACCCGCAGCGCGAGCCCGAGCACCGGGAACACCACGAAGGTGACGGCCAGCACGCTGGTGTGCAACCGCCAGTGCTTGAGACCCGCCAGCGCCTCCCGCGGATGCAGGCGGGCGCCGTACAGCAGGAACAGCACACCGATGGCGACCTTGGTGGCCCAGTCGAGTACCTCGGCGGCCTCGCCGCGAGCGGGCAGCAGGGCAGCCACCGCCACGCTGGCCAGGATGCCGAGCATGAACGCGTCGATACGGAGCTTCGCCAGTAGCTTCACCCTCCGTACGGTACGTCCGGCCAACTAATCGTGAAAGTTGGTAGTACCGATATCTCTGATCACGTACCGTGATCAATATGTTCGATCCGGAGCTGCTTCGCACCTTTCTCGCCGTGGAACGGGCCGGTGGCTTCACCGCCGCGGGCCGCATCCTGGGGCTGCGCCAATCCACCGTCAGCGGGCACATCGCGCGGCTGGAGCAGGCGGCCGGGCGGGAGCTGTTCCGTCGCGACACCCGCAATCTCGCGCTCACCGCCGACGGGGCCGCCATGGTCGGCTTCGCCCGCGCCATCCTCGACGCGCAGGGCCAGGCCGAGCGCTACTTCTCCGACTCCCGGCTGACCGGGCTGATCCGGCTCGGCGCCTCCGACGACGTCATGGCCCAGGAACTGCCCGACGTGCTGCTGGAATTCCAGCGCACCCACCCGGGTGTGGATCTGGAGCTGACCGTCGGGCTCAGCGAGACGCTCAAGACCCGGATGGCGGCGGGGGAGTTGGACCTCATGGTCGGCAAGCGGCTGCCCGGCGAACGACACGGCGAACTGCTGTGGCGCGACCGGCTGGTGTGGGCGGGGCGTTCCGGCGCAACGGGTTTCGACGATCCCATCCCGCTGGTCACCTATCCGCCGCCGAGCATCACCCGGCACATCGCGCTGCAGGCGCTCGAGCGCGAGGGCCGGACCTGGCGGGTGGCCTGCGTCAGCGACAGCCAACTCGGCCTGCGGGCGGCGGTGCTGGCCGGGCTCGGGGTCGTCGTGCACGCCGAAAGTCTGCTGCCCGCCGGGCTTTTCACCGTCGAGGACGCCCACCTGCCGGACCTGGGCGAGCTGGAATTCGTGCTGCTGCGCCGCCGCAGCCGCCTGTCGGAACCGGAGCGGGCCTTGTGCGAGGCGATCACCACTGGGGCGCGGCGGCTGCGCACCGTCACACCTGTCGGTGCAGGTCGTTAACCTGGTTGCCGTGGCAGATCCCGCGACCTACCGACCCGCACCGGGCACCATCCCCGTCGAACCCGGCGTCTACAAATTCCGGGACGCGCACGGGCGGGTCATCTACGTCGGCAAGGCCAAGAGCCTGCGCAGCCGGTTGAACTCCTACTTCGCCGACATCGCGTCGCTGCATCCGCGCACCCGCCAGATGGTCACCTCCGCCGCCTCCGTCGAGTGGACCGTGGTCTCCACCGAGGTGGAAGCCCTTCAGCTGGAATACAACTGGATCAAGGAATTCGATCCGCGATTCAACGTCCGCTACCGCGACGACAAGACCTACCCCATGCTCGCGGTCAGCATGAACGAGGAGTACCCGCGGGTATTCGTCTACCGCGGCGCGCGCAAGAAGGGGGTCCGATACTTCGGCCCCTACGCGCACGCGTGGGCCATCCGCGAGACGGTCGATCTGCTGCTGCGGGTGTTCCCGGTGCGCACCTGCTCGGCCGGAGTCTTCAAGCGGCACAGCCAGATCGGCCGCCCCTGCCTGCTCGGCTACATCGACAAGTGCTCGGCGCCGTGCATCGGGCGGGTCGACGCCGAGGAACACCGCCGCATCGCCGAGGACTTCTGCGACTTCCTGTCCGGCCGCACCGACCGCATGGTGCGCGAGCTGGAGCGCCGCATGCACGCCGCCGCCGAGGACCTGGACTTCGAGGCCGCCGCCCGGTTGCGCGACGACGTCTCGGCGCTGCGCCGCGCCCTGGAGAAGCAGGCGGTGGTGCTGGGCACCGGCACCGACGCCGACGTGATCGCCTTCGCCACCGACGAATTGGAGGCGGCGGTGCAGATCTTCCACGTCCGCGACGGCCGGGTGCGCGGCCAGCGCGGCTGGGTGGTCGACAAGTCCGGCGACGCGGTCGACGATATCGAGGCCGGTGGCGAACTGCCCGCGCTCGTCGAGCAGTTCCTCATGCAGTTCTACGGCGAGCAGGCCGCCTTCGCCGAGCACACCGACGCCGAGGCCCCGGCCGCGGTGGTCCCGCGCGAGGTGCTGGTGCCCGCCCTGCCCGACGACCACGAGCAGGTGCAGCGCTGGCTGTCGGAGCTGCGCGGCGCGGCGGTGCAGCTGCGGGTGCCGCAGCGCGGCGACAAGAAGGCGCTGATGGAGACCGTGCAGCGCAACGCGCAGGAGTCCTTCGCCCAGCACAAGCTCAAGCGCGCCGGCGACCTGACCGCGAGATCGGCCGCGCTGCAAGGCATTCAGGACGCCCTCGACCTGGACAGCGCCCCGCTGCGCATCGAATGCGTCGACATCAGCCACGTGCAGGGCACCGACGTCGTCGCCTCGCTGGTGGTGTTCGAGGACGGCCTCGCCCGCAAGTCCGAGTACCGGCACTACACCATCAAGGAGGCCGCGGGCGAGGGCCGCTCCGACGACGTGGGCAGCATCGCCGAGGTCACCCGGCGGCGGTTCCAGCGGCTGCGCCGCGAGCGCGACACGCCCGCCGAACCCGACACCACCACCGAGGCCGCCGAGACCGAGGACATGGCGGGCGATCTGCCCCCCGGCATCGACCCGCGCACCGGCAAGCCGCGCAAGTTCGCCTATCCGCCCAACCTCTACGTCGTCGACGGCGGCGCCCCGCAGGTGAACGCGGCCGCCGAGGTCCTCGACGAGCTCGGCATCACCGATGTGGCCGTCATCGGCCTGGCCAAGCGGCTGGAAGAGGTGTGGGTGCCGGGCGAGCCGGATCCGGTGATCATGCCGCGCAACAGCGAATCGCTGTATCTGCTGCAGCGGGTGCGCGACGAGGCGCACCGGTTCGCCATCACCTTCCACCGCAGCAAGCGCTCCCGGCGCATGACCGCCTCGGCGCTGGACTCGGTCCGCGGGCTCGGCGACTCGCGGCGCGCCGCGCTGGTCACGCACTTCGGTTCGGTCGCGCGGCTCAAGGACGCTACGGTGGAGGAGATCATCGAGGTGCCGGGAATCGGGGTGGCGACCGCGAAAGCGGTGCTCGCGGCCCTCAACGGTGAATAGGCCGGTCCGCGCGCGACATTCGTCGGACACGCCACGAACGAGCCCGATACATACCGTCGGGACAGGTTGAATCAGTCACGTCTCGGTTGCGCCTGCCGCGTGTATCCCCGATCGGGGGCGTCAGCAGGGCAGGATGATCGAGTGACAGGCAGACACGGATCCGGTAGGACATGACCAGCGTCGAATCGAACAGCAGCGCGGGAAACTCGTCGTCGGCAGCGCACACGCGGCCGGCGGCCGACGCGTCCCGACCCGGCCCCGCCCAGGGGAGCGGCAGCCAGGTCGAGGTCGTCATCGTGACCGGACTGTCCGGCGCCGGGCGCGGCACGGCGGCCCGGGTGCTCGAGGACCTCGGCTGGTACGTCGCCGACAACCTGCCGCCCGAGCTGATCGGCCGGCTGGTCGAGCTCGGCGCGTCGGCCGATCCGCCGATCCGCAGGCTCGCCCTGGTCATGGACGTGCGCAGCCGCTTTTTCACCGGCGACCTGTCGGCGGTGACCGAGGAGTTGCGCGCCGCGGGCGTCGGCACCCGGGTACTGTTCCTCGAGGCGTCCGACGATGTACTGATCCGCCGGTTCGGTTTCGCCCGTCGCCGGCACCCGTTACAGAGCGAGAGCGCCGACGGCACCCTGTCGGCGGGCATCGCCGCCGAGCGGTCCCGCCTGGCGTCGGTGAAGACCGCCGCCGACCTGGTCATCGACACCACCGCGCTGTCGGTGCACCAGCTGCACCGCAAGCTGGAGGAGGCCTACGGCGGCGGGGTGCGCACCGCCCTGCAAGTCACAATCCAATCGTTCGGTTTCAAGTACGGAGTACCGCTGGACGCCGACATGGTGTTTGATGTGCGTTTCCTGCCCAATCCGCATTGGGTACCGGAATTACGTGAGCACACAGGACAGGACGCGGTGGTCAGCGAATACGTGCTGTCCCGCCCGGGAGCCGAAGACTACCTGCGGACCTGCCGGCATCTGATCGACCTGACGACCAGCGGGTACCGCCAAGAGGGGAAGCGATACATGACCGTGGCAGTGGGCTGCACGGGAGGAAAACACCGCAGCGTGGCGATCGCCGAGGCGCTGGGTGAGGCGCTCGGCGAGGCCGGCGCGGGCACGTCCGCCGGGGACGTGGTGCGCGTGGTCCATCGGGACCTGGGGCGCGAATGACCGAACGCCAGACGACGCCCGCGATCGTCGCGCTGGGCGGTGGACACGGGCTGTACGCGACCCTGACCGCGGCGCGGCGGCTGACCCGCGCCATCACCGCGGTGGTGACCGTCGCCGACGACGGCGGTTCGTCCGGGCGGCTACGCGCCGAACTCGGCATGCTGCCGCCCGGCGACCTGCGCATGGCGCTGGCCGCGCTCGCCGAGGAGAACGACGGGCTGTGGGCGCGCACCGTGCAGCACCGCTTCGGCGGCACCGGGGCGCTGGCCGGGCATTCGGTCGGCAATCTGATCCTGGCGGGCCTGACCGAGGTGCTGGGCGATCCGGTGGCCGCGCTCGACGAGGCGGGCCGGATCCTGGGCTGCACCGGCCGGGTGCTGCCGATGTCGCCGACCGCGCTCACCATCGAGGCGGATGTGTCCGGCCTGGAGGCCGATCCGCGGGTGAGCCGGTGCATCCGGGGTCAGGTGGCGGTGGCGACCACGCCGGGCAAGGTGCGGCGGGTGCGGCTGATCCCGTCCGACCCGCCGGCCAGCCCGGAGGCGACCTCGGCCATCGAACACGCCGACGTGGTGGTGCTCGGCCCGGGGTCCTGGTTCACCAGCGTGATCCCGCACGTGCTCGTGCCGGGCCTGCGGGAGGCGCTGGTACACACCCGGGGCCGAAAGGTCCTGGTACTCAATCTGGCTGCCGAACCCGGCGAGACGGCGGGATTCTCCGCCGAACGGCACCTGCATGTATTGTCCCAGCACGCACCGGATTTCGCGGTCGACGACGTGCTGGTCGACTCCGGCTCCGTACCGGAGGGTAGGGAACGCGAACATGTGGCAAGAGCTGCCGAACAGCTGCGAGCGCGAGTAACCTTCGCTGATGTCGCCGAGGCGGGGACGGACCGGCACCACCCTGGAAAGCTTGCCGCCGCACTGGATCAGGTGATCCGGCAACCTCGGCCGGAATCAGCAGGGCTTCGAGTCGAAGGACGGCATCTGGGCCAGCAGGTGCGGTCCGCGTTGGGTGGAAAGGAGCGGGTCTCGTGGCGATGACAGCCGAGGTGAAGGACGAGCTGAGCCGTCTCTCCGTCTCGCAGGTGAGCTCACGCAAGGCGGAACTGTCGGCGCTACTCCGGTTCGCCGGCGGCCTGCACATCGTCGGCGGCAGAGTGATCGTCGAAGCCGAGGTCGACATGGGCTCGATCGCTCGGCGGTTGCGCCGGGAGATCTTCGAGCTGTACGGCTACGGGTCGGATGTGCACGTCCTCGGCGCGGGCGGGCTGCGCAAGACCTCCCGGTACGTGGTGCGGGTGTCCAAGGAGGGCGAGGCGTTGGCCCGCCAGACCGGTCTGCTCGATGTGCGCGGCCGCCCGGTGCGCGGGCTGCCCGCGCAGGTGGTCGGCGGCAGCATCGCCGACGCCGAGGCCGCCTGGCGCGGGGCGTTTCTCGCACACGGCTCGCTGACCGAGCCGGGGCGCTCCTCGGCGCTGGAGGTGAGCTGCCCGGGGCCCGAGGCGGCGCTGGCGCTGGTCGGCGCGGCGCGGCGGATGGGCATCTCGGCCAAGGCCCGCGAGGTGCGCGGCACCGATCGGGTGGTGGTGCGCGACGGCGAGGCCATCGGCGCGCTGCTCACCCGGATGGGCGCGCAGGACACCCGGCTCACCTGGGAGGAGCGGCGCATGCGCCGCGAGGTGCGCGCCACGGCCAACCGCCTGGCCAATTTCGACGACGCCAACCTGCGCCGCTCGGCCCGCGCCGCGGTCGCCGCGGCCGCCCGGGTGGAACGCGCGCTGGAGATCCTCGGCGACGACGTTCCCGACCACCTGGCCGCCGCCGGTCGCCTGCGCGTCCAGCACCGCCAGGCCTCCCTCGAGGAGCTGGGTCAGCTCGCCGACCCGCCCATGACGAAAGACGCTGTCGCGGGCCGCATCCGCCGCCTGCTGTCCATGGCCGACCGCCGCGCCAAGGAACTGGGCATCCCCGACACCGAATCCGCCGTCACCGCGGAACTACTCGAGGACGCCTGACGAATACCGACCACCCGGTAACCGCCGCCGCGCGAATCCCCTTGCGCGGCGGCGGTTTTCCGTTTCCGGATACCGAATCATCCACAGCCCCCGGGTTATCCACAGCCCACCCCCGCAAGCCCCATCGATGTCGCCCCCATGCGGTAGCTTCGACCCCGCCGAAGCAGTAGTTGCCGAACATCAAGGGGGATCGACGATGACGACATGGGCTCAGCTGGAGGCGAGGGTGGCGGCACTGGAAGCGGACCGAAGCGAGGGGCGGTCGGTGCTCGCGGCAGTCCACGCACTCAGCGCCAAGATGGACGCGAGATTGGGAAGCCTCGACGCGAAGGTCGACATGCACCACGAGGAGAACGGGCGGCGGTTCGACGCGTTGGAGACGAAGGTCGACGGACTGGGTACGAAGGTCGACACCTTGGAGGTGAAGGCCGAGGTGCAGCGGAATGTGACCAATGCGTTGGGGCAGCGGACCTGGGAGATGTCGAAGAAGCTGGACGAGCACATTGCCAAGTGCGACGCGACCAACGAGCGCCTGTTCGGCGAGATCGCGATACTGCGGGGCGGTCAGCGGTCGTTGGACGAGTCGAACGCCGAGCTGAAAGACCTTATGCTGCAGGTGCTCGATCGCGGTACCCGAACCGAATTCGGTGGCGAGTGAGGTCACCGAGGCCATAGTGCGCCGGTCCGGCCCGGGTATCCGCGGGCCGGACCGGACGGCTCGGGTCACACCGGGTACTCCATTGTGAGCAGGGGCATGCTCAGTGCCGTGACAGGCGGGCATTAGGGTGGACCTGCAACGGAACGAATCCGCTTGAAAGCTGAGGAGCGATAACGTGACTGTCCGGGTAGGCATCAACGGCTTCGGCCGCATCGGACGTAACTTCTTCAGGGCGGTCGAGGCGCAGAAGGCGCTCGGCACCACGGACATCGAGATCGTCGCGGTCAACGACCTCACCGACAATGCCACGCTGGCGACGCTGCTCAAGTACGACTCCATCCTGGGCCGCCTGCCGCAGGACGTCTCGCTCGACGGCGACGACACCATCGTGGTCGGTGACCAGCGGATCAAGGCGCTGGCCATCAAGGAGGGCCCGTCCGCGCTGCCGTGGGGCGACCTGGGCGTCGACGTGGTCGTCGAGTCGACCGGCATCTTCACCGACGCCACCAAGGCCAAGGGCCACCTCGCTTCGGGCGCCAAGAAGGTGATCATCTCCGCGCCCGCCAAGGGCGAGGACGTCACCATCGTGATGGGCGTCAACGACGACAAGTACGACGGCAGCCAGAACATCATCTCCAACGCGTCCTGCACCACCAACTGCCTCGGCCCGCTGGCCAAGGTGCTCAACGACGAATTCGGCATCGTCAAGGGCCTGATGACCACGATCCACGCCTACACCCAGGATCAGAATCTGCAGGACGGCCCGCACAAGGATCTGCGCCGCGCCCGCGCCGCCGCGCTGAACATCGTGCCGACCAGCACCGGTGCGGCCAAGGCCATCGGCCTGGTGCTGCCGGAGCTGAACGGCAAGCTGGACGGCTACTCGCTGCGCGTGCCGGTGCCCACCGGTTCGATCACCGACCTGACCGCGGACCTGGCCAAGAAGGCGACGGTCGAGGAGATCAACGCCGCGTTCAAGGCGGCGGCCGAGGGCCCGCTGAAGGGCATCCTGAAGTACAGCGTGGACCCGATCGTCTCCAGCGACATCGTCACCGACCCGCACTCGTCGATCTTCGACGCCCCGCTGACCAAGGTCATCGACGACCAGGTGAAGGTGTACGCCTGGTACGACAACGAGTGGGGCTACTCCAACCGCCTCGCCGATCTGGTCGGCCTCGTCGGCAAGTCGCTGTAAGTCCATGGCAGTCAAGACACTCCAGGATCTCCTGAACGAGGGTGTCGAGGGTCGGGGCGTGCTGGTGCGCTCCGACCTGAACGTCCCCCTCGACAACGGCACGATCACCGACCCGGGCCGCATCGTGGCATCGGTGCCGACCATCAGGGCGCTGGCCGAGGCGGGCGCGAAGGTGATCGTCACCGCGCACCTGGGCCGTCCGAAGGGCGAACCGGATCCGGCGCTGTCGCTGGCCCCCGTGGCGGCCCGGCTGTCGGAGGAGCTGGGCCGCAATGTCCAGCTCGCCGGTGACGTGGTCGGCCAGGACGCGCTGGCCCGCTCCGAGGGCCTCACCGACGGCGACGTGCTGCTGCTGGAGAACATCCGCTTCGACCCGCGCGAGACCAGTAAGGACGACGCCGCACGCGGCAAGCTGGCCCGCGCCCTGGTCGAATTGGTCGGCGAGGACGGCGCGTTCGTCTCCGACGGTTTCGGTGTGGTGCACCGCAAGCAGGCGTCGGTCTACGACGTGGCCAAGCTGCTGCCGCACTACGCGGGCACCCTGGTCGCGGCCGAGGTCGAGGTGCTGCGGAAGCTGACCGCCGACCCGGAGCGGCCCTACGCGGTCGTGCTCGGCGGCTCCAAGGTCTCCGACAAGCTGGCGGTCATCGAGGCGCTGGCCCCCAAGGTCGACACGCTCGTCATCGGCGGCGGCATGTGCTTCACCTTCCTTGCGGCCCAGGGCCTTCCGGTGGGCACCTCGCTGCTGCAGGCGGAGATGATCGACACCTGCAAGGACCTGCTGGACCGCTTCGCCGACGTCATCCACCTGCCGGTGGACATCGTGGCGGCCGACCGGTTCGCCGCCGACGCGGACTCGAAGGTCGTGCCCGCCAACGAGATTCCCGAGGGCTGGATGGGCCTGGACGTGGGTCCGGAGTCGGTCAAGCGGTTCGCGGCGCTGCTCACCGAGGCGAAGACGATCTTCTGGAACGGCCCGATGGGCGTGTTCGAGTTCGAGAACTTCGCCGCGGGCACCCGCGGCGTGGCCGAGGCCATCGTGGCCGCCACCGGTAAGGGCGCGTTCACGGTGGTCGGCGGCGGCGATTCGGCCGCGGCCGTGCGCACCCTGGGTCTGCCGGAGGACGGTTTCTCGCACATCTCCACCGGCGGCGGCGCGTCGCTGGAGTTCCTGGAGGGCAAGGAACTTCCCGGCATCAGCATTCTGGAGGATTGATCCGTGGCTCGGAAACCGTTGATCGCCGGCAACTGGAAGATGAACCTCAACCACCTCGAGGCCATCGCCCTGGTGCAGAAGATCGCCTTCGCGTTGCCGGACAAGTACTTCGACAAGGTCGACGTCACGGTGATCCCGCCGTTCACCGACATCCGCAGCGTGCAGACGCTGGTGGAGGGCGACCGGCTGCTGGTCACCTTCGGCGCGCAGGACGTCTCGGTGCACGACGCGGGCGCCTACACCGGCGAGATCAGCGCCTCCATGCTGGCCAAGCTGGGCTGCACCTTCGTGGTGGTGGGTCACTCGGAACGGCGTCAGTACCACAACGAGGACGACGCCACCGTGCTGGCCAAGACCAGGCAGGCGCTGAAGAACGGCATCACCCCGATCGTGTGCATCGGTGAGGGCCTCAACATCCGCGAGTCGCAGACCCATGTGCAGTACAACCTCGAGCAGCTGCGGGGTTCGCTGAAGGGCCTGAGCGCGGAGGAGATCGCGAAGGTCGTCATCGCCTACGAACCGGTGTGGGCCATCGGCACCGGCCGGGTCGCCACCCCCGCCGACGCGCAGGAGGTGTGCGGGGCGCTGCGCGCCGAACTGGCCGAGCTGGCCTCCCCGGAGGTCGCGGCCACCGTCCGCGTGCTGTACGGCGGTTCGGTGAACGCCAAGAACGTCGGCGAGCTGGTCGCGCAGACCGATATCGACGGCGCTCTCGTCGGCGGCGCATCGCTCAAGGGCGACGAGTTCGCCACCCTGTCCGCGATCGCCGCGGGCGGCCCACTGCCCTGATGGCGTAATGCGCTGAGGCACAGGCAAAGTCGGCCCGGTACCGCACTGCGGTACCGGGCCGACTGATCACGGAATCCGCGCCACCGCCCCCAGCATCGACACCGCCTCGGGCCGGGGATGGGCCTTCCAGCCCTCCGGCCGCCAGGTCATGATCGAGCCGATGCCCGGTGGCACCAGCTCGTAGCCGTCGAAGAAGCGGCTGAACTCCGCGGTGGAGCGGAGCTGGAACGGGATGCCGCTGCGCTGGTTGGCCTCTTCGCTCTCGACCAGTTCCTCCTCGGTGAGGTGGTCGCTGGTGGCGTGGCTCATGACCAGGTAGCTGCCGGAGGGCAGCGCGTCCGACAGCCGCCGGACCTTCTCGTACGGGCGCTCCTCGTCGACGACGAAATGCATGACCGCGGCCAGGATCAGGGCCACCGGCCGGGTGAAGTCGAGGGTCTCGATCACCTCGGGCCGGGACAGGATGTCCTCCGGATCGCGCACATCGGCCTCGACATAGGCCGTGCGGCCGTCGGCTGTGCTGTCGAGCAGGCTGCGGGCGTGGATGGCCACGATCGGATCGTTGTCGACGTACACGATGCGCGATGCGGGCGCGATGTCCTGGGCGATCTCGTGCACGTTCCCCACCGTCGGCAGGCCCGCGCCGATGTCGAGGTACTGCCGGATGCCCGCCTCACCGGCCAGGAAGGTCACCACCCGGCGCAGAAAGTTGCGATTCTCCAGGGCGGCGAACTGGACCGTCGGAAACGCCCCGGCCACCATGTCGGCCGACTCCCGGTCGGCCTCCCAATTGTCCTTGCCGCCCAGCCAGTAGTCGTAGCGGCGGGCCGGGTGCGGCTTGGTCACGTCGATGCCCGGCGGTGCGATCTCGGGGTCCATGATGTCCTCTTTCGTCTCGACTACCGGTTCGGCTCGGCTAATGTCATCCTGTCGGTTCGAAATGTGATCATCCTGTCAGCTCGCGTGGGGAGACCGGTAGCGACGCCGGTCACGCCGTTCGGAAGGCCCGATATGGAATTGCGGTACAGCCCTTACGATTTCGACGTGCACGCGGATCCGTATCCGTACTATGCACGGCTGCGGGAGCAGGCCCCGGTCTACCGGAACGAGACCGACGACTTCTGGGCGCTGTCGCGGCACGCCGATGTGCTGGCGGCGCTGCGCGATTCGGACCGCTTCTCCAGCGCCAACGGCATGCGGATGGAGCCGATGTTCTGGGGTCCGCAGGCCGCGCGGTTCTTCTCGTTCGTGGCCATGGATCCGCCCGAGCACACCCGGCTGCGCGGGCTGGTGCAGCGGGCGTTCACCCAGCCGCGGGTGCAGGCGCTGGAGCCGCGGCTGCGCGAGATCGCCCGCGGCCTGCTCGACCCGCTGATCGAGCGGGGCAGCTTCGATCTGATGTCGGAGTTCGCGGCCCCGTTCCCGACCGAGGTGATCTGTGAGCTGGTCGGGGTGCCGGAGACGGACCGGGAGCGAATCCGCAAGATCGGCATGCAGATCATGTACACCGAGGAGCAGTCCACCGATCTGCGCCCGGAGGCCGTGCAGGCGATCGGCGAACTGGTCGGCTACTACACCGAGCTGACCGTCGAACGCGCCCGCAATCGCGGGGACGACCTGCTGTCGGGCCTGCTCGATGCGGCCGACGGCGACGACCGGCTCACCCCCGAGGAGATCGTGGGCGTGCTGATCCTGCTGGTGGGCGCGGGTGTCGAGACCGTGATGCTGACCCTCGGCAACCTCTGGCACACCGCCTGGCACCATCCCGAGCAGCGGCGCGCGGCCTTCGGTGGGCGCGTCGATGACTGGATCGCGGAGGGCATGCGGTACGACCCGGCGACCCAGACCCACCTGCGCACCACCACCGAAGCGGTCGAGTTGCACGGGGTCACCATACCGTCCGGGGCCCGCATGCTGCTGGTCGCCGGTTCCGCCAACCGGGACCCGGAGGTGTTCGACCGCCCCGACGTATTCGACCTGGACCGCGACACCCGCGCCTCGCTGGTCTACGGCAGCGGCCGCCACCACTGCCTGGGCTCGAACCTCGGCGCCCTGGAACTCCGCATAGCCCTCGAGGAAATCACCACCCGCATCAGCGATTACGACATCGACCCCAACGCCCTCCGCCGCATCCACTCCTCCAACAACCGCGGCTTCGCAGCACTACCGACTACGGTCACCCCGCGGTGACAAACCCTGGCCCCGGCCAAAAGCGTGCCGGGGCCAGGGATGAACCGTGTGCCGGGGCAGGGATGAACCACGCCGGGACCGGGAATGGTCAGGGGGTGTGGTCTCCTTCTGCCAGGAGTTTTCCGGCGGCGGCTTCGATGGTGGGGTCGTCGAGGAGGACTGTGGCGGTGGCGGGGCCCAGGGGGACGAAGCTGTCGGCGCTGGTTACTCGGGTGATGGGGCCGTCGAAGCCGGCGTCGAGGAGGGCGGCGGTGATCGATTCGGAGACGCCGCCGCTGCGGCGGGTTTCGTCGGCGATCAGGACGCGGCCGGTGGCGCGGGCGTGGTGCAGGAGGTCGTCGACGGGGAGGGGGGCGAGCCAGCGGAGGTCGACGACGCGGGCATCGATGCCGCGGTCGGCGAGGCGGCGGGCGGCGCGCAGGCTCATCGGGACGCCGTTGGCGAAGGAGACGATGGTGAGGTCGCCGCCGTCGCCGTAGACCCGGGCGCGGCCGATGTCGACGGTGTCCCCGTCGGGTGCGGCGAGCCAGCCGTCGTCGCCGGGCGCGTACAGGTCGCGGGTGTGATACAGCGCGATCGGCTCCAGGAACACGCACACCCGCCCGTCCACCCGGGCCGCCGACACGCAGGTGCGCAGCAGGGCCGCGGCGTCGTCGGCGCGGGCGGGGGCGGCGACCACCACGCCCGGGATATCGCGCAGCGCCGCAACGGAATTGTCGTTGTGGAAGTGCCCGCCGAACCCCTTCTGATACGCGAAGCCCGCGATCCGCACCACCATCGGGTTGCGGTAGCGCCCCCCGGAGAAGAATTGCAGCGTGGCCGCCTCGCCCCGGATCTGGTCGATCGCATTGTGCACGTAGGCCAGATACTGGATCTCCGGAATCGGCACGAACCCGGCCAGCCCGGCCCCGAGGGCGGTCCCGAGCAGGCTCTGCTCGTCCAGCAGCGTGTCGAAAACCCGTCGGCGGCCGAAGGTTTTCTGTAACCCCTTGGTCACGCCGTACACCCCGCCCTTGCGCCCGACATCCTCGCCGAACACCAGCAGGTCGCCGTCGCGCTCCAGCAGCTCGCCCAGCGTGTGATTGACCGACTGCGCGAGCGTCATCGGAACCTGTTCGTGCGCACCGGGATTCGCCGCCGACCGGGTCGCATCGGCGCGCACCCGGTCCGGATGGTGCGGCGCGAGCGGCGCGGTGACCGCCGCGGCCGAGTCGAGTTTCGCCGCGCCGGAGACCTTTTCGGCGGTCTCGGCGACCTGTGCGCCGATCGCGTCGTAGTGGGCCAGCACCTCCTCCGGCGTGGCCACCCCGGCGGTGACCAGCAGCCGCGCCGTGGCCGCGACCGGATCGCGGCCCATCTCGCCGGTGATGTCGGTGGCGCGGCGATACGCCGACTCCACATCCGACCCGGCGTGGCCGAGCAGCCGCACGGTGCGCAGCCGCAGAAAGGCGGGCGCTCGATGTTCGCGCACCCAGGCCGCGGCCTCGGCCGCCACGGTCAGCGCCTCGAGCAGATCGGACCCGTCGGCGTCGAAGTAGCGCAGCCCCGGCCGCGACCCGTAGGCGTGCGCGATCCAGTCCGGGGGAGTGGGCACGCTGATGCCGATGCCGTTGTCCTCGCACACGAACAGCACCGGCATCGGCACCTTCTGATACGCGGTGTGCACGGCCGAGTTGATCGCGCCGGTGGCCGTCGAATGATTGGCCGAGGCGTCGCCGAAGGTGCACAGCACGATCGCGTCCGCGGGCCACTCGGTCTGTCGGCCCAGCCGGGCCGCGCGGTCGAGCGCGAAACCGAGCCCCACCGCGCGCGGCAGATGCGAGGCGATGGTGGAGGTCTGCGGGATCACCGCGGCCGGATGCGAGCCGAACACCTTGTGCCGCCCGCCGGAGATCGGGTCCTCGATCGCGGCCACCACCCCCAGCAGCACGTCACGGATCGGGTCGAGGCCGGGCACCTGCCCGCAGCGCCGCACGAAGAACGCGCCCGAACGATAGTGCAGCAGCGCGGGATCGGTGGGCCGGGTCGCCGCCGCCAGCACGACATTCCCCTCGTGGCCGGAGGACCCGATGCTGTAGTACCCGCGGCCCGCGGCCGTCAGCCGCCGCGCGGCCAGGTCGAGGTGTCGGCTGGTGGCCTGCGCCTCGAACAGCGCCAGGACGGTGGACCCGGTGTAGGGGCTGTCCGGGCGGAGGGGGCCGGTGCCGACGTGGCGCGGGCCGGGCGTCGCCGCCACCACCGCGTCCCGGAACCGGCGATCGAGTTCTGCTTCCCGTTCGTTGATCACGTCTCCAATAATGTTGCCTGGCACCGGCGCCCGTCTCGTTTTCACTCGGCGCGCAAGATCAGCCCGGTGTTGTTGCCGGTATTCCTGATGGTCAGGGTGTCGGAGTCGACGTCGAGCCGGGTCTCGCCGTCGAGCGCCTCGAGCACCTGCCGTTCCACATCCATCACCTCGGGCGCGCACAGCATCTTGGTGGTGGCCACGCGGAAGGTGGCGGTGCCGCCGTCGGCGGCCAGGTCGGCGGTGCCGGTCATGCGATTGCAGCCCGCGTCGCCGGTGACCGCGCCGTCCGGTGCGATGGTGAGGGTGGGCAGCACCTCGTCCAGCGTGGTCGTGCGGACCTGCCCGTTCGGGCGCAGCAGCGTGGTGACGACCCAGGTGGTGCGGGTGATCGGCCGGTCGGGCTGGGCGCGCTTCTTGTCCACCAGCGTGACGCTGGTGGTGGTCCCGATCAGGGTGAGCGTGTCGCCGTTCAGCTTCCAGACGGGTGCGGATTGCAGCAGGCCGACCTGCCAGCCGTCGGCGCCGCCGCGGTCGCCCGGACACGCCATCATCGTGGTCGCCAATCCCGTCACCCGCAGCACCGGGCCGTCGAAGGTGACCGGGCCGCTGCTGGCGTTGCAGCCCGCCTCGGCCGACACCCGCCCGTCGGCGAAGGTCAAGGTCAGCGGGCCGCCACCGGGAATCGGCGGCCCGATGACCCTGGTGGAGACGAAGGTTCGCCCCATCGGGGTCTGCGCCGCCGCCACGGGATGCTGGGTGGTGCAGGCGGCGGCCAATCCGGCCGCGGCCAGCATCCAAACCACGCGCAGCAGGTTTGCCGACATGTCGCGATCCTACCGACGACCGGCCTCGACGCCCGGTAGCTCGGACCGGCCTGCCCGGCGCGGCCGATCACCTGATGCGGGTCCGGGCGCGGGCACCGCTTAAACTGTCGCCCATGCGCATGTTCCTGGATATCCTCCTGGTCGTCACCAGCGTCCTGCTGGTGCTGCTCGTGCTGCTGCATCGGGCGAAGGGCGGGGGCCTGTCCAGCCTGTTCGGCGGTGGTGTGCAAGCCAGCCTGTCCGGTTCGACCGTGGTGGAGAAGAACCTCGACCGGATCACGATCTTCGTCGGCCTGATCTGGATCATCGCCATCCTCGGCATCGGCTTCGAGATCAAGTTCGCCTGATCGCCGCCGCGGATGTGGAACTGCGTCATCTGCGCGCCTACCTGGCGCTGTGCGAGGAGCGGAACTACACCCGCGCCGCGCATCGCCTGCATCTGACCCAGCCCTCGCTCACCCGCACCATCCAGCAGCTCGAGCGGCTGCTCGACTGCCGACTCGTGGAGCGCAGTTCCCGGCGGTTCGAGCTGACCGACGACGGTGCGCGGTTCCTGACGCACGCCCGCCGCATCGTCGGCGACCTCGATACCGTCGTCGCGGATCTGCACCTGCGGTCGGTGGTGGCGGTGGGTTTCTCCTGGCTGCTGCCGGACACCTGGTTCGCGACCGCACGCACCCGGTTCGAGGAGCTCGGCGGGCGGGTGCAGATCCACCGGGTGGACGATCCGGTCGCGGCGCTGCTCGGCGGGCGGGTGGATATCGCCCTGTACCGCAAGCGGATTCGGCTGCCGCGCACGCTGGCGGCGCGGCGGATCTGCACCGAGCGCCGGGTGCTGGCGGTCTCGACCCGATCGCGGCTGGCGGAGGCGGGCGTGCCGCGCTGGCAGGAGCTGGCGCGATATCCGTTGGTGGTCAACACCGTTTCCGGGACCACGGACGAAACCTCCTGGGAGTCGGCCGAATCCGGCCGCGAGATCGTCACCTGCACCAACTTCGACGAATGGATCGAGCTCATCGCGGCCGACCGCGGCATCGGCGTCGTGCCCGAACTCGCCCGCGCCCGCGCACCGCATCCGGGCGTGACCTACATCGACGTGCCCGATGCCCCGCCCTCGCACGTCTACCTGGCCTGGCGGGTCAAGCCCGTGCCCGCCCGCTCGGTGCAGCGTTTCCTCGAGGTGGCCTGAGCCGTTACTCCGTGTCCTCGGGCACCGCGAACAGGCGCACCGCCATCGGGCGCGCGTCCGATGGCGGCACCGCCATCGGGCGCGCGTCCGGCGGCGCGTCGGGGCGCTGGTGGCTGTGCTTGGCGACCAGATCCATGTACTCCTCCATGAACGCCAGCAGTTGTTCGTGGGTCATATAGCAGCCGTGCCGCTGCACCTGCGCCCATCCCTCCGGGCCGGACCACTCCCGAGTGGCGCGCACATAGCGCTGGACATCCGCGCCGATCTTGAGCGTCGCCAGATGTTCGGCGGCGGCGTACTCGGCGGGTTCCATGGTCGCCGGATCGGGGGTGGTGTGGTTGAACGGCAGTGCGCGCCACCAGCGTTCGCGGCCCTGCGACTTCTCCGGGATCTCCTCCACCAGCCGTGACTCGGCGAGCTTGCGGAGGTGGTAGCTGGTGGTCCCGGTGCTCTCGTTCAGCACCTCGGCCAGCGTCGTGGAGTTGGCCTCGCCGTGTGTGCCGAGATGCCGCAGGATCCGGCCGCGCAAGGGGTGGGCCAGGGTCCGGTACAGCGCGGTGCGCTCGGCGCTGGTCCTGTCGTCCGCGACGCGTTTCGCCATGTGCCCGAGGATAGCAGAACATCTTCTGCAAAATTTACTTTGCAGAATTTTGTCTGCAAACGTAGTGTGGCGGCATGCGAACGAAAGGAACCGGGACGCAGTGGATTTCATGGGCACTGGGTGCCTCGGCTGCGGTATTGATTCCCTGGATGGTGCTGCTGAGCTACACGCTGCCGGACCAGAAACGGGTGCGGAACTGGGCCACCGCCTGGGTCGGACTGGATGTGCTGCTCACGCTCGGCTGCCTGGCGACGGCGCTGCTGGCGCGGCGCGGCGACGAGCGCGCCCGGATCGCGGCCGCGGCAACGGCGGCCGTCGCGGTGCTCGACTGCTGGTTCGACGTGACCACGGCGTCCGCCGGGGCCGAATTCGCGCAGGCACTCGGCTCCGCCGCCGCGGAACTGCTACTCGCCGCCGCCTGCGGCTACCTCGCCCTGCGCCCCCGCTGACCGAGAGGGCGAGGGCATGGTGAATCGGTCAGGGGCTCACCGGATTGGCGCGGGGCACGCGGCCGTCGATATCGGTGAAGCCGTAGGCGTCGGCCAGATCGGCTACGCGCCAAGGTTTTCCGGTGCGGGTGTGGCGGTTCGGGTCGGTGGCGAGGGCGACGACGGCGCGGCCGGGGAATCGAGGGGTCTCGGCCTCGCTCAGGTCGAAGGTGCCCTCGCCGGGCAGGGTGATCAGGCGGCGGCCGTCGGGTCCGGGCGGGATCAGTTGCAGCAGTTCGGTGTTCACGATGCCGGGCCAGAGGGAGACGGCGGTCACCGCGGTGTCGCCGAGGTCGTGGGCGAGGTCGGCGGTGAGCCGGTCGAGGGCGGCCTTGGCGACCCCGTAGACGGCATTGTGCGTGTAGTGCGTCGCGCCGGGGGAGGAGACGTTCACGATCAGGCCGTCCGCGGCGATCAGCAGCGGCGCGGCGAAATGGCTTGCCACGTAATGCGATCGGACGCCGACATCGAAACCCTCGTCCCACGCGGCCGGTGGCACCTCCCAGAACGGCTTGCCCAGCCACCGGGCCGAGGCGGGGGAGTTGTAGACATTGTTGACCAGCACGTCGAGCCGCCCGTGCTCGGCGCGCACCTTGCCGAACAGGCCCTTGACCGCGGCATCGTCGCGATGATCGCAGACGTACGCGACGCCCCGACCGCCGAGCTCGCCGATCTGCGCCGCGGTCTCGGCGACCGTACCCGGCAGCCGCCCGGGCGTCGCGGAGCGCCCGGTCACGTAGACCGTCGCCCCGGCCGCGCCGAGCTCCAGCGCGATGCCCTTGCCGATACCCCGGCCCGCCCCGGTGACGACCGCGACCCGGCCGGACAGTATTCCGTTCACGACTCCGGGACATTACCGTGAACCAAGAACGTGTTCTAGTAGTTGGGAGCAGAGGTGGCGCCGACACACCGGTTCGTGGCGACCAACGGCATTCGCCTGCACATCGCCGAACAGGGCACCGGATACCCGGTGGTCTGCTGTCACGGCTTCCCGCACGGCTGGTACGTCTGGCACCGGCAGCTGTCGGCGCTGGCCGCGGCGGGCTACCGGGCCATCGCCCCCGACCTGCGCGGCTACGGCCGCACCGAGGCCCCCGTGGGAGTCGAGGCGCACACCAATCGAGCGGTGATCGGCGATCTGCTCGGCCTGCTCGACGACCTCGAGGCCGAGCGGGCGGCATTCGTCGGCCTCGACTTCGGCGCACAGCTGGTGTGGGAACTGGCATTACGGGCCCCGGAGCGGGTGGCCGCGGCGATCGTGCTGAACAATCCGTACGCGCCGCGCCCGCCGAAGCCGCCGTCGGCCTACTGGGTGAAGGCGGCGCAGCGGCACTTCCTGCACCTGTCGTATTTTCAGGAGCAGGGCGTGGCCGATGCCGAATTGGCCGCGCGCCCACGGGAATTCCTGGCCCGGGTGTTCCATTCGCTCAGCGGCGACTACCACTACCTCGACACCTGGAACAACCCGCCCGGACTCGGCTACCTCGAGGTGCTGCCGCAGGCCCCCACGCTGCCCTGGGCGTGGCTGAGCGAGCCCGAATTCGACACCCTGGCACGGGAATTCGAGCGCACCGGCTTCACCGGCGGCCTGGCCTGGTACCGCGCGCTGGACCGCAACTGGGAGCTGACCGCCGACCTGCCGACCACCGTGGCCGTGCCCACCTACTTCCTCTACGGCGAAAACGACCCGGACATGGAGGGTTTCAGCGGTCGCGACCCGCTGGCGACCCTGCGCGCCCACGTCACCGATCTGCGCGCCGTCGAAAAGGTCCCCGGCGCAGGGCATCTGGTGCAGCTGGAGCGAACGGACGCGGTGAACGACTTCCTGCTCCGCCATCTGCGGGACCTGGACTAGGGCACCCAGGTGAGCAGTTCCGACACCGGCAGCCGCCCGCGCGGCACCGCGGTGGGGGACCGGTGGTTGTCCGCGTCGGTGTAGCCCAGGGCGATGGCGTGGCGCGGCAGCCAGCCGTCGGGCACGCCGAGCAGTTCGGCGGCCTCGCGCACGTTCTCGTCCGGATGCAGGGTGGTCAGGCAGGTGCCCAGGCCGCGGTCGTGCACCACCAGGCAGATCGACTGCGCGATCCGGCCGAGGTCGAATTCGGTGTCGGTGTAGCCGTTGTCCTGCGACAGCAGCACCAGCACCAGCGGCGCCCGGCCCAGCAGCTGGGCGTAGTCGCCGAGCCGGGACAGCCCGGCCCGCAGCCGCGGATCGGTGACCGCCACGAACCGCCACGGCTGCCGATTGCGGGCCGACCCCGTCCAGCGGGCGACATCCACGGCCTGCTCGATGATCACCCGGGGCACCGGGTTCGGGAGGAAGTGCCGCACCGACCGTAGCGTCGCGACCGCCGCGTCCACCGCCGCGAAATCGTCGACCGCCTGTGAATCGCTCATAGCCCCACCGTCGTGTTCGGCCGAAACCTGTTGTCCACCATCATGATGCCGCTCGCCGGGCGCGCTGTTCACTCCGTCTGCGCCCACGCGGCGACCGGCAGTGAAAGATATACGCCGAATTCGCCGAGCCCGGTTGCCTTCTCGATATCGTGATGCAAACGATCCACCCGCTCCTGCCGATTGTCGGCCCGGCTGGCGAACCATTTCGACCGCACCTCGATCACCACGTCCAGCCCGCTGCGATCGAACGGTCCCAGCGCCCGGAACCGGACCTCCACGTCGCCCGGCTGCAGGTCCCCGTCGTACGGCTCCTCCGGGCACTCCACCGCCACCGACACCAGATGCGGTAGCTGCTCACTCAGCCGTCGCAGCATGGATTCCGGCACGGTCGGACTGTGGGTGACTTCGACGAGCGGCACCAAGCCAGTCTATAGATCCCCCCGAGGCAGGGGGCCGGGCCTCAGCGCGGCAGCTTCGCGGCGGCGGGCTCGTCCAGCAGCCAGGTGGTGGTCTCGGTGCCGCGCGCACCGGCCGCCGGAATCTCCGCGGCCGAGGCCCCGGCCAGCGCCGCGGCCACCGCGTCGGCCTTGGCCTCGCCGCCGACGACCAGCGCCACGTGCCGGGCGCGGCGCACGGCGGGCAGGGTCAGGGTGACCCGCACCGGCGGCGGTTTGGGCGAATCCGTCACCGCCACCACCAGTTCGTGCTCCTCGCGGACGGCGTCGGTGTGCGGGAACAGCGAATTGACATGTCCCTCACCGCCCATGCCGAGCAGGTGCAGATCGAACGCGCCGTGCTCGGCCAGGTGCGCGTGCACCGCGGCCGAGTACTCGGCGGCCGCCTCGATCGGATCCGGATACTCGCCGTCGGACGCCGCGACCGGGTGCACGCGGGACGGATCCACCGGCACATGGTCGAGCAGCGCCCGGCGGGCCTGCAACTCGTTGCGTTCGGCATCGCCCGCGGGCACGAAACGCTCGTCGCCCCAGAACACGTCGACTCGCGACCAGTCGATCCCGTCGTCGAACCTGCGGACCACCTCCAGCAGCCCGATACCGGTCCCGCCGCCGGTGAGCACGACCGACGCCGAGCCGCGCTCGGCCTGCGCCCGGGTCACCGCCGCGACGAACAGCGCCGCCGCGGCGGCCACCAGATCGTCTGTGCCCGAATGAACTTCGACCACAGGCTCACTCATAGATCACCCTTTCGATCCCGGCCAGCGCCTCGGCGTACACCTCGTCGGCGTCCAATCGGCGCAGCTCCTCGGCCAGACAGTCCTTGGTCTCCCGCCGCGCCAGCGCGAAGCGCTGCTCCGGCTCGCCGGTGCGGCTCAGCGTCGCGGTGCGGCCGGTCTGCGGCCGGGAGATCGCGATCGACACCGTCGGCCGGTGCAGCTCCACCTTCAGCGGGCCGACGCACCGCCGCACCGGGCAGTCCAACCGCGCGGCCAGCCACCCGGCCAGGATGTCGAGCGCCGGTTCCTCGTGCAGCCCGGACACCGTCACCGACTGCACCGGCTCGAACGGCGGCTCGTCCATCGCCGCGGCCAGCAGCGCCCGCCAGTAGGTGATGCGGCTCCACGCCAGATCGGTATTGCCGGGCGCGTAGGAGCCCAGCCGCTTCTTGATCGTCTCCTGCGGATCGGTCGCGAAGGTGGCGTCGGTGATGCGCCGTTTCGCCAAGCGCCCCACCGAATCCCGCGACGGATCCTCCGGCGCCCCGCGCGGCCACCACGCCACCACCGGGGTGTCGGGCAGCAGGAACGGGACGACCACACTGCTCTCGTGATTGACCAGCTCACCCTGCAGCCGGAGCACTATCACCTCGGCCGCGCCCGCATCCCCGCCGACCCGGATCTGCGCGTCCAGCTTGGTGTCGGCGAACCGGTCGCCGCGCGCGAGAACGATGACCCGGCAGGGGTGTTCGCGGCTGGCGTCGTTGGCGGCGTCGATGGCGTCCTCGGCCTCGGAGCTGTCCAGCGTGCACACCACCAGCGTGAGCACCCGGCCCGTGGTGATGACGCCGTTGCTCTCCCGCAGCTGCACCAGGCGCTTGGCGACGTCGGGAGTGCTGGTGTCGGGCATGTCCACTATCACGGCCGCCGCCATTCCCGGCCGGTGCGGGCCAGCATCTCGTCGGCCGAGTTCGGCCCCCACGTGCCCGCCTCGTACGGCTCGGGCTTCCCGTCCGCGGCCCAGTGCTCGAGCACGGGATCGAGGATGCGCCAGGACAATTCGACCTCCTCGTTGACCGGGAACAGCGACGGCACCCCGAGCAGCACGTCCAGGATGAGCCGCTCGTACGCCTCCGGCGAGGACTCGGTGAACGACTCGCCGTAGCTGAAATCCATATTGACGTCGCGCACCTCCATGCCCGACCCGGGCACCTTGGACCCGAACCGCAGCGTGATGCCCTCGTCCGGCTGCACCCGGATGACCAGCGCGTTCTGCCCGAGCTCCTCGGTCATGGTCTGGTCGAACGGCAGGTGCGGCGCCCGCTTGAACATCACCGCGATCTCGGTCACCCTGCGGCCCAGGCGTTTTCCGGTGCGCAGATAGAACGGCACCCCCGCCCAGCGCCGGGTGTCGACGTTGAGCGTGACCGCGGCGTAGGTCTCGGTGCGCGAGTTCGGGTCGAAGCCCTCCTCGTCCAGCAGGCCCACCACCCGGTCGCTGCCCTGCCAGCCGCCGGTGTACTGGCCGCGCGCGGTGGTCTCGTCCAGCGGCTCCACCAGCTTCGTGGCCGAGAGCACCTTGATCTTCTCGATCTGCAGCTGCCGCGGCTGGAAGCTGACCGGATCCTCCATCGCCGTCAGCGCCAGCAGCTGCAGCAGATGGTTCTGGATGACGTCGCGGGCGGCGCCGATGCCGTCGTAATAGCCTGCGCGCCCGCCCAATCCGATGTCCTCGGCCATCGTGATCTGCACGTGGTCGACGTAGTTGGAGTTCCAGGTCGGCTCGAACAGCTCGTTGGCGAAGCGCAGCGCCAGCAGGTTCTGCACCGTCTCCTTGCCGAGGTAGTGGTCGATGCGGAACACCGTCTCCTCGGGGAAGACCCGATTCACCAGGGCGTTGAGCGCCTGCGCGCTGGCCAGGTCGTGCCCGAACGGCTTCTCGATGACCACCCGCCGCCACGGCTGGGGCCGGCCCGGCTCGGGTTCCGGCGGCGCCGCCAGCCCGGTCCGCGAAAGCTGTTGCAGCACAACCGGAAACGCGTTCGGCGGAATGGACAGGTAGAAGGCGTGATTGCCGCCGGTGCCGCGGTCGTGGTCGAGCTGCTTCAGGGTGGCCGCCAGCTGGGAGAAAGCGGCGTCGTCGTCGAAGGTGCCCTGCACGAACCGGATTCCCTCGGAGAGCTGGTCCCAGACCTCCTGGCGGAACGGCGTCCGCGCGTGGTCCTTGACCGCCTCCAGCACCAGTTGCGCGAAGTCCTCGTCGGCGAAATCGCGACGCGCGAACCCGACCAGCGCGAACCCGGGCGGTAACAGCCCGCGGTTGGCCAGGTCGTAGATGGCCGGCATCAGTTTCTTGCGGGACAGATCTCCGGTCACACCGAAGATCACCATGCTGCACGGACCCGCGATCCGGGGCAGCCGCTTGTCGCGTTCCTCGCGTAGCGGATTCCCCGGTGCGGCCGTCGTTTCCTCGCCGGCCATCGCGGTCAGTTGCTCCCGGTGGTCTTCAGCTCGGCCGCGGTCGCGGTGAGCAGCTCGTCCCAGGACTTCTCGAACTTGTCCACGCCCTCGCGCTCGAGCACCGCGAACACGTCGTCGAGATCGATGCCGACGGCGGTGAGCCGGTCGAACACCTCCTGGGCCTGCGCGGCCGTGCCGGAGACGGTGTCGCCGCGCAGCTCGCCGTGGTCGGCGAACGCCTGCATGGTCTTCTCCGGCAGGGTGTTGACCGTATTCGGCGCCACCAGCTCGGTGATGTACATGGTGTCGGAGTAGTCCGGGTTCTTTACGCCGGTCGACGCCCACAGCGGGCGCTGCCGGTTGCCGCCATTCGACGCCAGCACCGAGAACGTCGAGGTGCGCGCGCCGCCGTCGAACACATCCTGGTAGGCGGCGTAGGCCAGGCGCGCGTTGGCGATGCCCGCCTTGCCGCGCAGCTCCAGCGCCTCCGGGGTGCCGATCGCCTCCAGCCGCTTGTCGATCTCGGAGTCCACCCGGGACACGAAGAACGAAGCGACGGAATGGATCCGGGCGATGTCGTGCCCGGCGATGCGGGCGTTGCGCAGCCCGTCCAGGTAGGCGCCCATGACGCTGCGGTAGCGCGCCACGGAGAAGATCAGCGTGACGTTCACGCTGATGCCCTCGGCGAGCACCTTGGTGATCGCGGGCAGGCCCTCCTCGGTGGCCGGGATCTTGATGAACAGGTTGGGCCGGTCGACGATCTTCCACAGCTCGACGGCCTGCGCGACCGTCTTGTCGGTGTCGAACGCGTAGCGCGGGTCGACCTCGATGGAGACCCGGCCGTCGACGCCGCCGGAGCGCTCGAACACCTCGGTGAACACGTCGCAGGCGGCGCGCACGTCGTCGGTGGTGATGGTGCGGACCGCCGCGTCGACGTCGGCGCCGCGCGCGGCCAGCTCCTTGACCTGGTCGTCGTAGGCGTGGCCCTTACTGAGGGCGCCCTGGAAGATCGTCGGATTGGTGGTGACGCCGACGACGCTGCGGGTCGCGATGAGCTCGGCGAGATTGCCGGACCGGATCCGGTCGCGAGACAGATCGTCGAGCCACACCGACACACCCGCCGCGGACAGCGCCGCGAGATTCTCGTTCTGTGCCATGTCGCTGTTATCCCTTCACCTTGTCGAGTGAACGCTGAGCGGCCTCGACCACGGCATCGGCGGTGAAACCGAATTCGCGGAACAGGGTCTTGTAGTCGGCCGAGGCACCGAAGTGCTCGATGGACACCGACTCACCGGCATCGCCGGCGAAACGGTGCCACGGCATCGCGATCCCGGCCTCGACGGTGACGCGCGCCCGGACCGCGGGCGGCAGCACCTCGTCGCGGTAGGACTGCTCCTGCGCGTCGAACCATTCCACACACGGCATCGAAACCACGCGGGTTCCAACGCCCTGCGCCTCCAGCCTAATCCGGGCCTCGACCGCGAGCTGCAGCTCCGAGCCGGTCGCGATGAGGATCACCTGCGCAGTGGCGGTGGAGGATTCGGCCAGCACGTAGCCGCCGCGGCGGACGCCCTCGTAGCTGGTGCCCTCCTGAATCGGCAGATCCTGGCGGGTGAGCGCCAGCGCGGAGGGGCCGTCGATGTGCGCGGGCTGGGCCGGGGTGAAATGCGAATGCCGTTCGGCGCTTTCGAGTTCCAGCACGGCCCGCCAGGCGTGGGCGGTCTCGTTGGCGTCGCCCGGGCGCACCACATTCAGGCCCGGGATCGCGCGCAGCGCGGCCAGGTGCTCGATCGGCTGATGGGTGGGGCCGTCCTCGCCGAGGCCGATGGAGTCGTGGGTCCACACGTAGATCGCGGGCACCCGCATCAGCGCGGCCAGGCGCACCGCCGGGCGCATGTAATCGGAGAACACCAGGAAGGTGCCGCCGTACGGACGCGTCGGGCCGTGCAGCGCAATGCCGTTCAGGATCGCGCCCATGGCGTGCTCGCGCACCCCGAAGTGCAGGGTGCGGCCGTACGGGTCGGCCTTCCACATGCCCGTGGAGATGGACTCCGGGCCGAAGCTCGGCTGCCCCGGCATGGTGGTGTTGTTGGATTCGGCGAGGTCGGCCGAGCCGCCCCACAGCTCCGGCAGCACCGGCGCCAGCTCGGCGAGCACCTTGCCGGTCGCCTTGCGGGTGGCGATGCCCTTGGGGTCGGGCTCCCAGCTCGGCAGGTTGTCGGCCCAGCCCTCGGGGAGCGTGCGGGCCTGCAGCCGGTCGAACAGCTTCTTGTTCTCCGGGTTGGCCGCGGCCCACGCGTCGAACCGCTCCTGCCAGGCGGCGCGGGCGGCCTTGGCGCGCTCGGCGGCGTTGGTGCGGGTGTGCGCGATGACCGCGTCCTCGACCTGGAAGTTCCGCTCCGGATCGAAGCCGAGGGCCTGCTTGGTGGCGGCCACCTCGTCGGCGCCCAGGGCAGCGCCGTGCGCGGCGCCGGTGTTCATCTTGTTCGGGGCCGGATAGCCGATGATGGTGCGCAGCAGGATGAACGACGGCTTGTCGGTGACGGCCTTGGCGGCCTCGATCGCGGCCTCGATGGCCGTGACGTTCTCGCCGCCGTCGACCTCCTGCACGTGCCAGCCGTAGGCGCGGTAGCGGGCCGCGGTGTCCTCGGTCAGCGCGATGCGGGTGTCGTCCTCGATGGAGATGCGGTTGTCGTCGTAGATCACCACCAGGTTGCCCAGCTGCTGGGTCCCGGCCAGCGACGACGCCTCGGAGGTGACGCCCTCCTCGATGTCGCCGTCGGAGGCGATCACGTAGACGAAGTGGTCGAAGGGGCTGGCGCCCTGCGGCGTCGCCGGATCGAACAGGCCGCGCTCGCGCCGCGCCGCCATCGCCATGCCGACCGCCGACGCCAGGCCCTGGCCGAGCGGGCCGGTGGTGATCTCCACGCCCGGGGTGTGCCGGTACTCCGGGTGGCCAGGGGTCAGCGAGCCCCACTTACGCAGGTGTTCGAGATCGGTGAGCTCCAGCCCGAAACCGGCCAGGTACAGCTGGATGTACTGGGTGAGGCTGGAATGGCCGCACGACAGCACGAACCGGTCGCGGCCGACCCACTCCGGATCGGCCGGGTCCAGGCGCATGACCCGCTGGTAGAGCGTGTACGCCAGCGGGGCCAGGCTCATCGCCGTGCCGGGGTGGCCGTTGCCCGCGTTCTGCACCGCGTCGGCGGCGAGGACGCGGACCGTGTCGACGGCTCTGCTGTCCAGATCGGTCCAGTCGCTCGGATGGTGCGGCTGGGTGAGTGCGCGGATGTCGTCTGTGACTGACACGACCGAGGTTCTCCTGACCTTCTCGTCAACTACAACGGCGGCTTTCGGCTGTACCCACCACCCTAGAGCCCAGCACAATCCCGCGACGCGGGAACCCCGCCCGCTCCGGGCCTCGTGTCGCGGACCGTGCCTGCGGCACGGGCGGATTCGCGGCGGGTGGGTGCTGGAACACAACCACCGTGGGTCTACCATCGTCTGTAGTAGTGGCTGCGCCGCCCGCGCGACGCTCCGGTGAAAGCCGAGCTGAGCGGCAGTGCGTGGGTTGCGGCGCGCTGCTGATTCCTTTACCGGATCGATGCACCACCTGCGAGGAGAGACAGTGCGGATTGGGCAACAGCCGGGTGGTGCACATGGCTCCTCCGCGACGGCGCTGGCCGGCCGGGTCACGGGGACCGGCCCGCTCTCGGCCCTGACACGCCGGGTGCTGGCGTACATCGCGCTCACCAAGCCGCGGGTCATCGAGCTGCTGCTGGTGGCCACCATCCCGACGATGCTGCTGGCCGGGCGCGGCCACGTCGACATCCGGCTCATCCTGGCCACGCTGTTCGGCGGCTGGATGGGCGCGGCGAGCGCCAACACCCTCAACTGCGTCGCCGACGCCGATATCGACAAGGTGATGAAGCGGACGTCCAAGCGCCCGCTCGCCCGCGAGGCGGTGCCGACCCGCAACGCGTTCGTCTTCGGCGTGGCGCTGGGCCTGGCCTCGTTCGCATGGCTGTGGTGGCAGGCGAATCTGCTGTCGGGCGTGCTGGTGGTCGCGACGATCCTGTTCTACGTCTTCGTCTACACCCTCGGCCTCAAGCGCCGCACCTCGCAGAACGTGGTGTGGGGCGGCGCGGCCGGATGTATGCCCGCGCTGGTCGGCTGGTCGGCGGCCACCGGCACCATCGGCTGGCCCGCGATCGTGCTGTTCCTGGTGATCTTCTTCTGGACGCCGCCGCACACCTGGGCGCTGGCCATGCGCTACAAGGAGGACTACCGCGCGGCCGGTGTGCCGATGCTGCCGGTGGTGGCCACCGAGCAGAAGGTGACCAAGCAGATCGTCATCTACACCTGGCTCACCGTGGCCGCCACGCTGGCGCTCATCCCCGCCACCGGCGTCGTCTACGCCGCGGTGGCGATCGCCGCGGGCGCCTGGTTCCTGCTCATGGCCCACCAGCTGTATTCCGGTGTGCGGCGGGGGGAATCGGTCAAGCCGCTGCGACTGTTCCTGCAGTCCAACAACTATCTGGCCGTGGTCTTCTGCGGTCTGGCCGTGGACTCGGTCCTCGGCTGGCACACCGTCGGCCACATGCTGTTCGGCTGAGCGGAAACCTCCGCGCCGCCATAGTCGTTCGAGCCCGAGCCCCCGGAACATCCGGGGGCTCGGGCTGTTTCGTCATCCGGCTCCGTCGTCGGCCCGAGCAGCCCCGGGCGTCGTCACCCGGGGCAGCCGGGCTGGAAGGGATAGCAGGCCGGACCCGCGGTCTGCTGCGGGATGGTGCGCTCCGGGGCGGTGGTGAACGTGCTCGTCGACGCCGGGGTGCTGGCGCCCGGCCCGGGGTGGGCCGGGGTGGGCCTGGTGCTGCCGCCCGTGCACAGCGCCGCCGTGGCCAGGATGACCACCAGCAGCGCCAGCACGACCAGCGGGGCGATGCCGCGGCCGCGGCTGTGGGTGCGGACCGGAGCCGGGGGACGCGGGTCGAACGGCACCGAATACGGCTGTGGGGGAGACGCGTACGGCTGCTGCGCGGTCCCCGGGGACTGCGGAGCGCCGTATGTCGGTGCGGTCGGCGGGGATTCGCGCGGTGGTGCCGCGTAACCCGATGCGGCGGCGACGTATTGGGGTGACAGGGGTGGCCGCGGCGGAGGTGGTACCGGGGCCGGGCCGGGCCCGCCGGGGGTCGGAATCGGCACGGCCGCACCGGATGCCGGTGCGGGCGCGACGGGACCGGGAGGCATCGGCCTGCCCGCGCCCGGCGGCGGGATCGGGGCACCCGAGGGCAGCGGCACGGCCGAGGGCATCGGTGCGGGTGCCGCGGGTCGCGGGCCGGTCGGACCGGTCGAGGCCGGTGCGGGGCGGGGTTCGGGCGGTGGCGGCGGTGCGTCCGAGCCGGTGCGCGGCGCGGGGAAGCCCTCCGAGGTCAGGTCGGAATAGGTTGCGGCGGCGGCGAATCCGAGCGCGCCGAGCGCCTGGCCGACCTGGGCGGCGTCCCACGAGTCCGGTTCGTCGGCGGTGATCCGGGTGATGTAGGACCGCAGCGAGGACGGCCCGTCGCCGACCACCACGTCGATCCCGTCCGGCAGCACGCCCTTCTCCAGCTGCACCCGGGTACCGAGCTGCGGGATCACCAGCACGATGCCCATGACCCCGACGCGCTCGCGGCCCGGTGCGCCGCGCAGCAGCTGCTCGATCTCGTCTGTGCGGGCGCAGACCTGTTCCATCGGCTCGGTGCCGGACTGCACCCCGTCCAGCGGCGCGATCCGGCCGTCGATGGTCCACGGGGCGTCCGCCGCCACCGTCAGGGCGCCGTTCACCCGCTCGGCGAAGCCCTTGACGACCATCACCACGCAGGTCTTCGGGGTCCACACCACGACGTCGGCGCCGTGCGCCTGTACCACCGCTATACCGGGTAAAGCGTGCGCACCAGTCCACGACTTCAACCAGTTCACCACCGTCCGTTCGGTACTGGACAGTCGCGACGGGTCGTCGTTGCGGACCTTCACCAACATCGTGATCAACCCCTGATCGATGCTTCGTCTATCGGTCGCCCGAGCGGTCGTCCGATCACCGTACGACTGTACGACGAAGCGGGCGAATCGGCTTGGGCGGCAGCACAGATCATCCAGCATCGATACCCGCGGCCCGCGCCCGGGGTCATTCGTCGTGCCGCCAGGCCAGATAGCCGTCCGGCCGGACCAGCACCCGGGTACCGGCCGTGGCCGCGTAATCGGCGAACGCGTGGCCGCCCACGGCGACCAGTTCCCCGTCGGCGGGCGTCCGGTCCGGGCCGACGATCGTGTACGCCCGCACCTCGTCCTCGCCATCGTCGTGATCGGCGGGCGCGTCGAACGACAACCGGGTGGCGTGCGGACCGCGGAACAGGTCGAACAGCCGGACCTGCGATCCGTCGGCGCGGCGCAGCACCGAGTCGGGCGCCCGATCGCCCGCGACCAGCGTGCCCGGCTCGGTGCGATAGCTGACGTCGAGCTGCTGGGTCTCCTCGCCGCGGCGCATCGCGTCCTCGGCGCCGGACAGGTGCTTGTCCAGCAGGTCGGTGCTGATGCCGAGCACCCGCGCGGCCACCGCGCGGCGCTCGGTCTCGTAGCTGTCGAGCGCGCCGGGCCGACCGCGCAGCGCGGCGGCCAGCTTCCAGCCGAGGTTGTAGGCGTCCTGGACGCCGGTATTGAGTCCCTGCCCGCCGGTCGGCGGATGCGCGTGCGCGGCGTCCCCGGCGAGGAAGACCCGGCCGTCCCGGAAGCGCTGTGCCAGGCGGATATTCGGCCGCCATACCGTCGCCCAGACGGGCTCGCCGAGCGTGATGTCCAGGCCGCCGGAGAAATGGTCCAGGTGCCGCTGCAGCACCGCCCGGGTGGGCTCGTCGTCGGCGGCCAGCGGGGTGGCGAACTGGAACAGCCCGCCGCCGGACAGCGGGGTCATGGCGATGCCCTCGCCCGGCGAGTCGGCGGTGGCGAACCAGTACCCGAAGTCGTGATCCAGGGCGTCGGCGGTGACGTCGCCGAGCAGCATCCGCACCGACTCGTCGGTGGTGCCCTCGAAGGCGATGCCGAGGGTCCTGCGCACGGTGCTGCGCCCGCCGTCCGCGCCGACCAGATAGTCGACGCGGACCGTCTCCGGGCCGGTCGGTCCGTCGAGCGCGACGGTGACCCCGTCGTCGTCCTGGGTGAAATCGGTCACGGCCGTGGACAATTCGACGCGCACCCCGAACTCGGCCAGCCGCTCGCGCAGGATGCGCTCGGTCTGCGACTGCCCGAGCATCCACGCATTCGGGTACGGCACAGCGGGAGTCGGCTCCCGGCGCTCGAAAAAGACGCGCTCACCGACGAATCGGCCGCCCACGTGGACCCGGGTCGGCGGCGGCGCGATACCGGCCGCGAGCACGGCGTCGAGCACTTCCAGATCGTCGAAGACCTCGAGCGTGCGCGGCTGCAGGCCGTCGCCGCGCGAACCGCGGAAGAACTCCGCCGCCTTGTCGACAATGCGGACCGGCACGCCGCGGCGGGCCAGATCGATGGCGAGGGTGAGCCCGGTGGGCCCGGCTCCGGCCACGAGTACCTGCGGAAACATCTGTACCTCCGTATAGTGAACTATGATTCAGTGAATCGTGATTCAGTATTAGAGTTGATAGGGTCCGCTGTCAAGGAGGTGAGGATGGCCCGCCGCAAGGAGCAGTCGGCCGAGACCGAGTACGCGCTGAAACAGGCCGCGCGCCGCCTGTTCGCCGAGCGCGGCTATCTGAATACGAAGATCACCGACATCACCGCCGCCGCCGGGCGCGCGGCGGGCTCGTTCTACAACCACTTCGCCAGCAAGGAGGAGCTGCTCCAGGAGCTCCTGAAAGACTTTGCCGCCGACGGGGATACGGCCGCCGACGAGGCGGAGCACAATCCCGACTTCACCGATCCCGCGGCGGTCCGCTACCACCTCGAGAACTACTGGACCTTCGCCCGCCGACACCGGCCGGTGCTGCGCGCGGTCCAGCAGGCGGCCCACGTGAATACCGATTTCGCCCGGATCGCGGGCCGCTTCGCCGCCGAGCAGCGCGCCGAATTGGCCGACCACCTCGACGGTTTCGAGGCCGCGGGCATGACCCTGCCCAGCACCCCCGAGGCCAGCCTCGCCATGGCCTTCCTCGCGCTGCACGGACTACTGGAGGCAGTGGAGGAAGGCTCGGTGGAGTTATCCGACGAGCAGGCCGTGGAGGGACTGACGAGATTCGTCTACCGGGGGCTCACCGGCCGCGACTATTGAGGGGCATCGTGTTCAGGGCAGGAGGACGAGGGAGCCGGTTGTTTTGCGGCCCTCCAGGTCTCGGTGGGCCTGGGCGGCGTCGGTGAGGGGGTAGGTGGCGCCGATGCGGATGTGGAGGGCGCCGGAGGCGAGGGCGGTCATGATGTCGCCTGCGCGCCACAGCAATTCGTCGCGGGTGCGGGTGTAGTGGGCCAGCGTGGGGCGGGTCAGGAACAGGGAGCCGCCGCGATTGAGGCGCTGCGGGTCCACCGGCGGCACCGGGCCGGAGGCCGCGCCGAACAGGGCCAGCATGCCGCGGACGCGCAGCGACTCCAGGCTGGCATCGAAGGTCGCCTTGCCGACGCCGTCGTACACCGCGGCCACGCCCGCACCGTCGGTCAGCGCGCGCACCCGCTGGGCCAGGTCGTCGCCGTAGCGCAGCACCTCGGCCGCGCCCGCCTCGCGCGAGAGCGCCTCCTTCGCATCGGTGGAGACGGTGGTGATCACCCGCACACCGCGCGCGGTCGCCAGCTGGGTCAGGATCAGCCCGACGCCGCCCGCACCGGCGTGCACCAGCACCGACTCGCCCGGCTCCGGCTTGTAGATCGTCTCGATCAGATAGTGCGCGGTCATGCCCTGCAGCAGTGCCGACGCGGCCACCGGCGGCGCGACCCCCGCGGGCACCGGCACCGCGACCGCCGCGTCGACGGCGACCTTCTCGGCGTAGCTGCCCGGCGCGGCCGCCCACGCGACCCGGTCACCGACCCGGAACTCCGTCACCTCGGCGCCCACCGCGGCCACCACACCGGTGCCCTCGGCCCCCGGAATGTACGGCACCGCTTGCGGATAGGTGCCGGTCCGGATGTAGGTGTCGATGAAATTGATGCCGACCGCCTCGGTGTCGACAAGCAGCTGATCCGGGGCAATCTGCGGCTCCGGAACCTCGGCGAGCTTCAGGACCTCGGGTCCGCCGTGCTCGCAAACCTGAATGGCGCGCATGGACGCCACCTTACCCATCGGTAAACTGATCGCATGAGCGAAACCGCCCTAGCGGCCCCAGCGAAGTTGTCGCCCTCCGTAGTCGATTCGGTGAAGGGATTCGTCGCCGAGCACGGGGGTTCCGCCACAGCCGTGCTGCAACCACTCGGCCGCATCGGCGTCCGCATCACCCTGGTCGGCGCGGACGGCGTGCTGGGTGACCGGGTGGTCGACGATCTGGCCACCGCCAAGGCCGTGGTCGAGACCGTCGACGGGGTCACCGAGACCGAGCACTGGGACCGCGAGCTGACCTCCGTCGTCACGCCCGCCCCCGGGCACTGGGCCAGGATGGCGGGCTGGGTGGCCCGGCAGGCGCGGTTCCCGAAGGCCCGCAACGAGCGCTGATGCGATTGCGACGGGTGACGGCCGCGCTCGCGGCCGGTGTGGGTTGCGTTGTGGCCCTGGCGGTTCCGGCGAGCGCGGAATCACCGGCGGCGGTGCGGGTGTGCACCACCGGTGACTATCCGCCGTATTCGGTGACCGACGCGGGCGGCTACCGGGGCATCGATATCGATCTGACGCGCGGGCTGGCCGATCTGCTGCACCGGCCGATCGAATTCGTGCCGGTCACCTGGACGTCGATGAAGTCGGATTTCGGTGCGCTGCACTGCGATATCGCGGCGGGCGGCATCTCGGACTCGGCCGCGCGGCTCGAGTACTCCGATTTCTCGCTGCGCTACGCCACCGACGGCAAGACCCCGATCGTGCGCGCCGGTGACGAGGACAGGTACGCGACCATCGATCAGATCAACCGGCCGGGCGTGCGCGTGATCGTGAATCGCGGCGGCACCAACGAGACCTTCGCGCGCACGAATTTCCCGCAGGCGCAGATCATTCCGTGGCCGGACAACCTGACGATCTTCGGCGAGATCGAGCAGGGCCGCGCCGACGTATTCGTCACCGACTCGGTCGAGGGCCGCTACCGCATCCGCCAGCACCCGACCCTGCGGGTCCTGCACCCGGACCGGCCGTTCGACTCCTTCGGCAAGGTCTTCCTGCTCCGCAAGAACGACCCGCTGCTGGCGGCCGAGGTGAACGGTTGGCTGGCAACCGAATTGGCGACGGGGCAGGTCGACCGGTTGTTCGCCGACTGGATCGGCCCGAACGCCACCGCCTGATAGAGATTCCGGCGCGCTTTTGGCCGGAATCTTTCGCGAGGTCCCGGCCAAAAGCACGCCGGGACCAAGAGCAAGAGACGGCGCGCCGGACCAAGAGGCGGTGAGCCCCGGATCAGGAGCAGCAGCCGCCCCCGCAGCAGCCGCCGCTCGGCGCGGCCGCCGGTCCGTGCGCCGAACCCGTCAGGGCGATGGTGGTCAGCAGTTTGACGGTGTCCGCGTGGCCGCCGGGGCAGGCGGCGGGGGCGTTCGACTCGCTCATCGGCCGGACGAGTTCGAAGGTGTCGGTGCACTCGCGGCAGCGGTACGCATAGGTCGGCATGGGTGGATTATCTCCGGTCGTCGGCCGCGAGCGAAACATCGCGGCGCGCGGCCGCCGGTGTGCCTGCCGCGCCGACCTTTTCGCGGCTGCGCAGCGCGGCCCACAGGGCGGCGGTGGCGGCCGTGCACGCCGCCGCGCCGCCGACGTGCACCGCCACCAGGGCGGCGGGCACATGGGTGAAGTACTGCACGATACCGACCAGGCCCTGCCCGCACACCAGCGCCAGGAGCACGATCAGCCGCGTCCGGATGGCCCGGTTCATGCCCACCGCTGCCAGGCCGAAGCCCAGGCCGACCAGCAGCGCCAGATAGGCGACCAGCATCTCGGCGTGCAGGTGGACCAGCGTCACGATCTCGATCTGCAACCGCGCGACGGGCTTGTCGGCGCTCTTGTCGCCCGCGTGCGGACCGGCCCCGGTGACCAGCGTGCCCGCAATCAGCGTGGCGCACAGCGCGACCGCGCTCAGCGCGGTCAGCCAGCGCAGCGGCGCGGGCACCTGCGCCACCTCCACCCCGTCGTCGGGGGAGGAGATCTTCGCGAACAGCAGCACCGCCAGCCACACCATCAGCATCGAGGCCAGCAGGTGCACCGAGACCGTCCACCACAGCAGCCCGGTGCGCACCGTGATCCCGCCGATCACCGCCTGCAGCACCGTGCCGCCCGGCATCAGCCACGCGTACACCAGCACCTCGCGCCGCCGCCGCGCCCGCACCACCGCCAGCACGACCAGCGCCGCGCACAGCGTGACCACGAAGGTCAGCATTCGATTGGAGAATTCCACGGCCTGATGCAGCACCGGCACCTCGGCATGCGGCACCGGGGTGAAGCTCCCCGGGAAGCACTGCGGCCAGGTCGGGCACCCCAGCCCCGAGGACGTGACCCGCACGATCGCCCCGGTCACCGAGATACCGGCCTGCGACAGCACCACCGCGACGGCAATGAGCCGCTGAACCCGCAGCGACGGCAGGGGAAGCAGATCGACGACTCGCAGAAAGGCGCGTGACAGCACGCACCGATGGTAATAGGCCCCGGCCTCCCCCCAACCACCGGGCTACTACAATATGTCGTTGAAGAGCTTTCTGGTCTCGGCGTGCAAGGGCTTTCTGGTCCCGGCGTGCAAGGGCTCTCTGATCCCGGTATGCGAGGACTCTCTGTTCCCGGCGTGCAAGGGCTCTCTGATCCCGGTATGCAAGGGCTCTCTGTTCCCGGCGTGCAAGCACTCTCCGATCCCGGCATGCAAGGCTCCCTGATCCCGGCATGCTTTTGGCCGGGATCCACCGACCAAAGCTCCCCAACCCCGTGCGGCACACTGGGCGAATGTCTCGCTCCGCCCCGGCCTCCCGCCCGACCCCCGCCGATCTAGCCGCCGCCGAGGGGGCGACCATCCCCGATCTGATCGCCCCCGGTCTGCGCGTGCTGTTCTGCGGCATCAACCCGGGCCTGTGGTCGGGCGCGACCGGCTACCACTTCGCCCGCCCCGGCAACCGCTTCTGGCCCGCCCTGCACCGCTCGGGATTCACGCCGCGTCAGCTCCGCCCCGACGAACAGCAGGCCCTGCTCGACCTCGGCCTGGGCATCACCAATGTCGCCCCGCGCACCACCGCCAAGGCCGACGAGCTGACCGCCGCCGAGCTGCGCGACGGCGGCCGGGCGCTCGTGGAGCGGGTGGAGCGCTACCGGCCCCGGGTGCTCGCGGTCCTCGGAATCGGCGCGTACCGCACCGCGTTCGGCCGCCCGCGCGCCGCCGTCGGCCCCCAGGAACCGCTCGGCGACACCGAGGTCTGGGTGCTGCCCAACCCCAGCGGCCTGAACGCCCACTACACCGCCGACTCGCTGGCCGCCGAATTCCGCGTTCTTCGAGAAGAGATCGATCGCCCGACCGGCGACGCGTAGCGACCGATCCCGGATCCTCTCGTCGCACAGGACATTCCGGACATTTGGCAACTCTTCGGCAACGGATTGCGTTGCGCTACTCCGCAGTGCGAAAGATCCGATACGGTACCGAGCGGGCCTCGCGCCCGCCCCGCTCGACCCCCGCTACCGAATCGCCCCGCCCCGGCTTTGCGCCGGTGGCGCAGCCGAGTACGCCCATCGTGCACGTCGCGCGCGCCACCGGTGCGCCGCGACGCGCGGCCGTCGGGAAAGGTGGCTCGATGTCGAGGGTTCGTTTGCTCGCGGTGTGCGCCGGATGTGGGCTGGAAGCCTACGACTGGGGCGCCTATCCGCTGCTGCTCAGCTACTTCGGGCCCGGTTTCTTCGGCGCGGACGTGCAGCGCTCGCTGATCTACGGCTTCGCGGTCTTCGCCGCCGGATTTCTCACCCGGCCGCTGGGCGGGCTGGTGCTCGGCCGCTACGCCGACAGCCGGGGCCGCAAACCGGCCATGCGGCTGTGCCTGGCCGGGGCGGGCGTGGCGGCGCTCGGCATGGCGCTCACCCCGACCACCGCGTCGATCGGCCCGGCGGCGCCGCTGCTGGTCCTGGGATGGCGTGCGCTGCTGGGCTTTTCGTACGGCGGTGAGGCGCCGCTGGGCAACAGCTACATCTACGAGACGACACCGCCCGAGCGCCGCGGGGCGACCGGCAGCCTGCTCTGCGCGGCCATCGGCATCGGCTCGGTCTGTGCGCGCCTGCTGGTCCTGGCGCTGATCGCGGCGGTCGGCTCCGATCGCGTCGCCGACGGGTACTGGCGGGTGCCGTTCCTAGTCGGGGCGGTGGCGTCGTTCGTATTCGCCGCCCTGCGTGGCGGATTGGCGGAGTCGGCCGAATTCGAGGGCCACCGCCGCGAGCCGTCGCTGTCGTGGGCGCAGGCCCGGCGTCGGCTGCGGACCCCGATGCTGGCGGTCGCCGGGGTGACGATCGGCTCGACCTCGGCCTCCTACCTGTGGTCGGCCCTGCCGCCCGCCTACGGCATCAGCGTGCTCGGGCTGAACGACACCGCCGTGCTGTGCGCCGTGACGATATCGACCCTGCTGGGTAACGCGGTGCTGCCGATGGTCGGACGGCTCGGCGACCGGCTGGGCTGCCGCCGGGTGATGGGCGTGGCCACGGTGGCGATGGCGGTGGCGATGATCCCGCTGCGTGCCGCGCTCGAACACGGTGGCGTGACCGCATTCTGGGTGGTCGTCCCGGTGGCCGGGATGATGAACGCGGCGGCCGTCGCGCTGCTGCCCGCGGTGCTCGCGGGCCTGGTACCGGGACGCTATCGGGTGACCGCGCAGGCGCTGCCCTATACGGTGACGGTGACCGTCTTCGGCGGTACGGTGCCGATGCTCGACCGGCTGACCGCCGCGCACCCGGTGCTGTTCGGCTGCTATCTGGTACTGCTGCTGACCATTACCGCCGCCACCTTGCGCTGGGCCGAGGGCCACCCGGACCTGCTCGCGGAAGTCGCGCTCGCGGTGGAGGATTCGCGGTCAGTCGAACCGGAACAGCCGCGTCGCCAGATAGCCCGCGACCACGCCCCACGCCGCCAGTACCACGATGCCGTACCAGTCGACGCCGGTATTCAGGGCCTGATCGAGCGCCTCGGCCAGCGCGCCCGAGGGAATCAGCCGCGCCACGATGCTCAGCGCGCCGGGTAGATTGTCGGCCGCGAACACCAGGCTCGCGACGCCCAGCATCACGAACCACGCGATGTTCGCCAGCGCCAGCACGATCTCGGCCTTGAGCGTGCCGCCCAGCAGCAGCCCCATCGCCGCGAACGTCGCGGTGCCCAGGGCGATCACGATCGCGCCGAACACCAGGCCGCCCGCCGACGGCCGCCAGCCCAGCGCAACACCGATGAGCCCCAGCACGATCGACTGCAGCACCACCACGATCAGCACCGCCGCGCACTTGCCGCCGACGATGCCCCAGCGCGGTAATGCGGTGGCGCCCAGCCGTTTCAGCGCCCCGTAGCGGCGATCGAAGCCGACCGCGATCGCCTGACCGGTGAACGCGGTGGACATGATCGCCACCATCATCACCCCGGGCACGATCCGGTCCACCCGGTGCCCACCCAGCCCGCTGATCGGGATCAGGGTGAGCCCGATCAGCAGCGCGATCGGAATGAACATGGTGAGCAGCAGCTGTTCGCCGTTGCGCAGCAACAGGATCAGCTCCATGCGCGTCTGCGCGGCCAGCATCGCGCCCCGGGCCGCCGGGCGCGGATCGGGGGTGAAGGTGCCCGGCGCGAAGCGGGGGGTGGACTCGGTCAACTGCGCAGCTCCCGTCCGGTCAGTTCGAGGAACACGTCCTCCAGGCGGCGCTGATCGATGCGAATATCGGTGGGCAGCACGTCGATTCGCGCACACCACGCCGTCACGGTGGCCAGCACCTGCGGGGTGATATCGCCCTGCAGCAGATACGAACCGGGGGAGGTCTCGTGCGGGGAGAACCCTTCCGGCAGCGCGGATTCCAGCAGCGTCAGGTCGAGTTTCGGGGGCGCGGTGAAGCGCAGCTGCCCCTTCGCCCCGGCGGAGGTGACCTCCGCGGGCGTGCCCTCGGCGACGATCCGCCCGTGATCGATGATGACCAGCCGATCGGCCAGCTGCTCGGCCTCGTCCATCAGGTGCGTGGTCAGCAGCACCGCCACGCCGTCGCGGCGCAGCGCGTCGATCAGCTCCCACACCAGATGCCTTGCCTGCGCGTCCATTCCGGCGGTCGGCTCGTCGAGGAAGACCAGCTCCGGCCGCCCGACCAGCGCGCACGCCAGCGCCAGCCGCTGCTGCTGGCCGCCCGACAGCCGCCGGTACGGGGTGCGGCGGGCGTCGCGCAAACCGAGGGTGCGCAGCAGCCAGTCCGGGTCCAGCGGATCGGCCGCGTAGGAGGCGACCAGGTCGAGCATCTCACCGGCGCGCGAGCCGGGATACGCGCCGCCGCCCTGCAGCATCACGCCGATCCGCGGGCGCAGCGCGTCGCTGTCGGCGACCGGATCCAGGCCCAGCACCCGCACCGCACCGGCGTCCGGGGCGAGGAACCCCTCGCACATCTCGACGGTGGTGGTCTTCCCGGCGCCGTTGGGCCCCAGCAGCGCCAGCACCTCGGCGCGCCGCACCTCGAAACCGATGCCGTCCACCGCGGTGAGGTCGCCGTAGCGCTTCACGACGCCGTCGATGCGAACGGCGGGATCCGAGGCTGGCGTCACGAGGAGACACCGTAGGCCGCGGGTCGCTGTGACGGAGCAGACACCCCCGGTCGCTTCCGCCACGGCAGCACATTTCGGGTGAGGACGATGAACGCCACCGACACCACCACGACCGCGATCGCGGCCTCGATGATCTGGAAGACCCCGTAGTCGGCGCCGCGCGGCATCAGCATCACGCTCACCACCGCCGAGAACACCACGGCCGGAACACGAAACGCGCGGGTGGTGGCCCACGCGGCCAGCGGCACGATGGCCCACAGCAGATACCACGGCTGCACCACCGGATACAGCAGCACGATCGCGGCCAGCGACACCCCCAGCGCGCCGACCGCGGGCAGCCGCCCGGTCCAGGTGGCGATGAGCATGCGCAGCGACAGGAAGCCCGCGACGGTGAGCGCGATGGGCCGGGTGATGCTCAGCAGCGCCGTGGTGTGATCGCCCAATCCCAGCAGCACGCCGCCGAATCCGGTGATGATGCCGAGCGCCGTCGGCAGCGACATCCAGCTCCGCACCACGTTCGCGGTATTGAGGGTGAACAGCCAGCCGAAGCCCAGCCCGCTGGCCAGGCTCACGAAAAGCGTTGTGGCGAGCGCTATCACACCCAGCAGCGCGGCGGCCGTCACCACCGGCCGCAGCCCCTTGCCCCAGCGCCGCGCCAGCGCCATGCCGACGAAGCCGAGCGCGATGAGCGAGGTGATCTTCACCGTCGACGACAGCGCGATCACCACCGCCCCGAAGGTCATGACTGTCCACTCGTGCCGATCGAACGGCCCCACGCCGCCGGTCGAGGACCCCTCACCCGCGATCGCGCGCAGGCAGAACTCCATGCCCGCCAGCATCAGCCCGAGCATCAGCGCGTCGTTGTGCACGCCCGCGACCAGGTGGAACAGCACCAGCGGATTGGCCGCCCCCAGCCACAGCGCGCTCACCGGCGCCACCCCGCAGCGCCGCGACAGCCGCGGCAGCGCCCACACGATCAGCGCCACCCCGCCGAGTGCCAGCAGCCGGTGCATCCACACCCCGATGATGATGTTGTCGCCGGTCAGCTGGGAGATGCCGCGCCCGATCCAGAGGATCAGCGGGCCGTAGGGCGCCGGTGTCTCGCGCCAGATGTTCGGCACGTTCATGGTGAGCACATTGCCCACCCCCAGCCCCTGCGCCGGGCCGACCAGATAGGGATCCATCCCGCGCTTGGCGATCTCGCTCTGCGCCAGATACGAATACACGTCGGTGGAGTACAGCGGGGGAGCGACCGACAGCGGCAGGATCCACAGCAGCAGCGTCCGATCCAGCTGCGACCGGCTCAGCCGGTGCGCCGGTGCGCCGCCGAAACCGCCGACCGCGAACCGGCCCAGCAGCAGCCAGGCCATGACCACCAGCACCGTGCCGATCATCGACAGCGCCAGCGACGAGGTCTGCCAGCGCGCGAACACGCCGATCACCCGCACCCCCGAGACCGGATTCTGCAGGACCGGCTGGGCCGCGACGCCCAGGGCGCTGGTGGCGATCAGCACCGTCCCGGTGGCCCCGAGCAGCCGGATCCGCTTGAACTGCACCATTTCCCGGGCGTCGAGGCCGGGCAGTTCGGCCTCGACGCTGTGCAGCACGGCGATGGTGTGATCGGCGGGCGGAACGTCCAGGCCCAATGCCCGGCGTCCGATTTCGATGATCCGGCGCCGCGCGCCCTCGATTGCCACCACGTCTGGGAAGCCTAGTTCGGGTGAGGTCGGTCATAGGGACCGGATCGTCACCCATCGAGTCAGGCGACCCTTACTAGATTGCGGGAAGGAATTCCGCCACACTGATGTTGTGAAAACCGTGGGTTTGCGGAATGTGCAGGCAGGTGCCGGGCGCTCGGAAGGCGTCCGGCCCGCTGTCGTGCCCGCGACCCCGGCGGGCGAGGGGCACACCCGCGAGGCTATCGTCCAGCTGCTGCTGGAGGAGGGCCCCATCACCGCGACCGCCATCGGCGAGCGGCTGAACCTGGCCGCGGCGGGGGTGCGTCGCCACCTCGACGCGCTGATCGAATCCGGCGAGGCCCGGGCCACCCGCTCGGCGCCCTGGCAGCAGAAGGGCCGGGGCCGCCCGGCCAAGCAGTACCAGCTCACCGCCAGGGGTCGCGGCCGACTCGGGCACGCCTACGACGATCTCGCGGGCGCGGCCATGCGCCGCCTGCGCGAGCTCGGGGGCGACGCCGCGATCGTCGACTTCGCCCGCACCCGGGTCGGCGTCATCGTCGCCGACATCGACAAGCTGGCCCGGCACACGCCGGAGTCCACCGCCGCCAAGGCGGAGGAGATCGCCGAGGCGTTCACCGACGCCGGTTTCGCCGCCTCGACCCGCAAGGTCGGCGCCGGCGTGCAGATCTGCCAGCACCACTGCCCGGTGTCGCACGTGGCCGAGGAATTTCCGGAGCTGTGCGCCGCCGAGCTGGAGGCGTTCCGCGAGCTGCTCGGCACGCACGTGCAGCGACTGGCGACCATCGCCAACGGCGACTGCGCCTGCACCACCCACGTCCCGCTGTTCCTGCCCTCGGGGGATCCCGGCCAAAAGCGTGCCGGGACCATGAACGACCGTGCCGGGACGACGAATGATCGTGCCGGGACCACGAACGCACGTAAGGCCGCTGCACAGCCCGCAGCGGCGACCACGATCGACTCCGGAAGGAGTGCCGAATGACGACGACCGCCGACCAGGTGCAGCCGCTGACCCAGGAGGAGACGATTGCCTCCCTGGGTAAGTACGGCTACGGCTGGGCAGACTCGGATACCGCCGGTGCCAGTGCCAAGCGAGGCTTGTCCGAGGACGTCGTGCGCGACATCTCGGCGAAGAAGAGCGAACCCGAGTGGATGCTCGATTTCCGGCTGAAGGCGCTGCGCATCTTCGACCGCAAGCCCATGCCGAGCTGGGGTTCCAACCTCGACGGCATCGATTTCGACAACATCAAATACTTCGTGCGGTCCAGCGAGAAGCAGGCCGCGTCCTGGGAAGACCTGCCCGAGGACATCAAGAACACCTACGACAAGCTGGGTATCCCGGAGGCGGAGAAGCAGCGCCTGGTCGCGGGCGTCGCCGCCCAGTACGAGTCGGAGGTCGTCTACCACTCCATCCGCGAGGACCTGGAGAAGCAGGGCGTCATCTTCCTCGACACCGACACCGGTCTGCGCGAGCACCCGGAGATCTTCCAGCAGTACTTCGGCTCGGTCATCCCGTCGGGCGACAACAAGTTCTCCGCGCTGAATTCCGCGGTGTGGTCGGGTGGTTCGTTCATCTACGTGCCGCCGGGCGTGCACGTGGACATCCCGCTGCAGGCCTACTTCCGGATCAACACCGAGAACATGGGTCAGTTCGAGCGGACGCTGATCATCGTCGACGAGGACGCCTACGTGCACTACGTCGAGGGCTGCACCGCGCCGATCTACAGCTCGGACTCCCTGCACTCGGCGGTCGTGGAGATCATCGTGAAGAAGGGTGGCCGCTGCCGCTACACCACCATCCAGAACTGGTCCAACAACGTCTACAACCTGGTCACCAAGCGGGCCAAGGCCGAGGCGGGCGCGACCATGGAGTGGATCGACGGCAATATCGGCTCCAAGGTCACCATGAAGTACCCGGCCGTGTGGATGACCGGCGAGCACGCCAAGGGCGAGGTGCTGTCCATCGCCTTCGCCGGCGAGGGCCAGCACCAGGACACCGGCGCGAAGATGCTGCACCTGGCGCCGCACACCTCCTCGACCATCGTGTCGAAGTCGGTGGCGCGCGGCGGCGGCCGGGCCTCCTACCGCGGCCTGGTCCAGGTCAACAAGGGCGCGCACGGCTCCCGCTCGACCGTGAAATGCGATGCGCTGCTGGTGGATACGGTCAGCCGCTCCGACACCTACCCCTACGTCGACATCCGCGAGGACGACGTGACGATGGGCCACGAGGCCACCGTCTCCAAGGTGAGCGAAGACCAGCTGTTCTACCTGATGAGCCGCGGCCTCACCGAGGACGAGGCGATGGCGATGGTGGTGCGCGGCTTCGTCGAGCCGATCGCCAAGGAACTGCCCATGGAATACGCGCTCGAGCTGAACCGCCTGATCGAGCTGCAGATGGAAGGAGCCGTCGGCTGATGCCGGTCGAGAACGTTGCCGTTGCCGGTGAGGCCAGGGTCCCGGGCGCCAACAAGGGCGAGCTGTTCACCTCGTTCGACGTGGACGCCTTCGAGGTGCCCTCGGGCAAGGACGAGGCCTGGCGGTTCACCCCGCTGCGCCGGCTGCGCGGCCTGCACGACGGCACCGCGGTACGCGACGGCGCCGCCACCGTCGAGGTCGCGGCCGCCGACGGCGTGACCGTGGAGACGGTCGGCCGTGCCGACGCCCGCCTGGGCGCCGCCGGTGTCCCGTCCGATCGCGTTGCCGCCCAGGCCTATTCGGGCTTCGAGCAGGCCACGGTCGTCTCGGTCGGCGCGGAGACCGAGGTGGCCGAGCCGGTCACGATCACCGTCACCGGCCCGGGCGAGGGCAAGACCGCCTACGGCCACCTGCAGATCCGGCTCGGCAACTTCGCCGTCGCCACGGTCGTGCTCGACCAGCGTGGCAGCGGAACCTACGCCGAGAACGTCGAATTCGTGCTCGGCGACAGCGCGAAGCTGACCGTCGTGGCCGTGCAGGACTGGGCCGACGACGCCGTGCACGCTACCGCCCACCACGCCCGGCTCGGCCGCGACGCCGTGCTGCGGCACACCGACGTCACCCTCGGCGGCGATCTGGTCCGGCTGACCGCGACCGTCCGCTACGACGGCCCGGGCGCCGACGCCGAACTGCTCGGCCTGTACTTCGCCGACGACGGCCAGCACTTCGAGCAGCGCCTGCTGGTGGATCACGCGGTGCCGCACTGCAAGTCGAACGTGCTGTACAAGGGTGCGCTGCAGGGCGACCCGCACTCCGGCAGGCCGGACGCGCACACCGTGTGGGTGGGCGACGTGCTGATCCGCGCCGAGGCCGAGGGCACCGACACCTACGAGGCCAACCGCAACCTGGTGCTCACCGACGGCGCCCGCGCCGACTCGGTACCCAACCTGGAGATCGAGACCGGCGAGATCCTCGGCGCCGGACACGCCTCGGCCACCGGTCGTTTCGACGACGAGCAGCTGTTCTACCTGCGCGCCCGCGGCATCCCGGAGGAGGCGGCGCGACGGCTGGTCGTGCGCGGCTTCTTCCACGAGATCATCCAGAAGATCGCGGTTCCCGAGGTCCGGGAGCGGCTGGAGACGGCCATCGAGGCCGAGCTCGCCGCCATCGGCGCCTGACCCACCTACCCGAAAAGGAACTTCATGACCACCCTCGAAATCAAGGACCTGCACGTCGAGGTCGCCAACCCGGACGAGACCGGCGAGCCCATCAAGATCCTCAACGGCGTCGACCTCACCGTGAAATCCGGTGAGACGCACGCCATCATGGGCCCCAACGGCTCCGGCAAGTCGACGCTGTCCTACGCCATCGCGGGCCACCCCAAGTACACGGTGACCCGGGGCTCGATCACCCTCGACGGCGAGGACGTGCTGGCCATGTCCGTCGACGAACGCGCCCGCGCGGGCCTGTTCCTGGCCATGCAGTACCCGGTCGAGGTGCCCGGCGTCTCGATGTCGAACTTCCTGCGCACCGCCGCCACCGCCGTCCGCGGCGAGGCCCCGAAGCTGCGGCACTGGGTCAAGGAGGTCAAGGAGTCGATGGGCGAGCTGGACATCGACCCCGCCTTCGCCGAGCGCAGCGTGAACGAGGGCTTCTCCGGCGGCGAGAAGAAGCGCCACGAGATCCTGCAGCTGGGCCTGCTCAAGCCGCGCATCGCCATCCTCGACGAGACCGACTCCGGCCTGGACGTCGACGCGCTGCGCATCGTCTCCGAGGGCGTCAACCGCTACAAGGAGCGGGAGAACGGCGGCGTCCTGCTCATCACCCACTACACCCGCATCCTGCGCTACATCCAGCCGCAGTTCGTGCACGTGTTCGTGGGCGGCCGCATCGTGGCCGAGGGCGGCCCCGAGCTGGCCGAGGAACTCGACGCCAACGGCTACGTCCGATTCACCCAGACGGCGACGGCGGGAGCCTGAGACATGACGACGACCGTGCGCACGCTCGATGTGGCGAGGATCCGGGCCGACTTCCCGATCCTGCACCGCACCGTGCGCGACGGAAAACCCCTGGTATACCTGGACTCCGGGGCCACGTCGCAGCGCCCCCTCGCCGTCCTCGACGCCGAGCGGGAATTTCTGACCACCGCCAATGCCGCCGTGCACCGCGGTGCGCACCAGCTGGCCGAGGAGGCCACCGACGCCTACGAGGGCGCCCGTGCCGACATCGCGCGCTTCGTGGGCGTGCAGCCGAACGAGATCGTGTTCACCAAGAACGCGACCGAATCGCTGAACCTGGTGGCCTACTCCTTCGCCGACGACCGGTTCCCGTACCGCGTCGGCCCCGGTGACGAGATCGTCGTCACCGAGCTGGAGCATCACGCGAATCTCGTTCCGTGGCAGGAACTCGCGCGGCGCACGGGGGCCACGCTGAAGTGGTACGGCATTACCGACGACGGCCGCATCGACCTCGACTCGCTCGAGCTGTCGCCCGCCACCAAGGTGGTCGCGTTCACCCACCAGTCCAATGTCACCGGCGCGGTCGCCGATGTCGCCGAAATGGTCCGCCGCGCACGGGAAGTCGGCGCCCTGACGGTGCTCGACGCCTGCCAGTCGGTGCCGCACGCGCCGGTGGACTTGCGGGAGCTCGGGATCGACTTCGCCGCGTTCTCCGGGCACAAGATGCTCGGGCCGTCCGGGGTGGGCGTGCTGTACGGCCGCTACGCGCTGCTGGAGGAGACGCCGCCGTTCATCACCGGTGGTTCCATGATCGAGACGGTCACCATGGAGGGCAGCACCTACGCCCCGCCGCCGCAGCGGTTCGAGGCCGGTGTGCCGATGACCTCGCAGGTGGTCGGATTGGGCGCGGCGGTGCGGTATCTCGACGCGATCGGCATGGAAGCCGTTGCGGCACACGAGCATGCGCTCACCGGTGCGGCGCTCGAGGGCCTCGGCGCGCTCGACGGCGTGCGCATCATCGGCCCGACCGAGAATGTCGCCCGCGGTGGCGCGGTCTCGTTCGTCGTCGACGGCATCCACGCCCACGACGTGGGCCAGATCCTGGACGACGAGGGCGTCGCGGTGCGCGTGGGTCATCACTGCGCGTGGCCGCTGATGCGCCGGCTCGGCGTTCCCGCCACCGCCCGTGCCTCGTTCGCCGTCTACAACACCCTCGACGAGGTCGATGCCCTCGTCGCCGCGGTGCGGAAGGCACAGAGCTTCTTCGGAGTTGCATAGATCATGCGCATGGAGCAGATGTACCAGGAAGTCATCCTGGACCACTACAAACACCCGCACCATCGCGGGCTGCGGGAGCCGTTCGGTGCGCAGGTGCACCACGTCAACCCGACCTGCGGCGACGAGGTGACCCTGCGCGTACACATCGACGACAACGGCGACGTCGCCGACGTCTCCTACGACGGCCAGGGCTGCTCGATCAGCCAGGCGGCCACCTCGATCCTCACCGATCAGGTCATCGGCCTGCCGGTGCAGCAGGCGCTGAAGGTCGTCGACTCCTACAGCGAGATGGTCTCCAGCCGCGGCACCATCGAGGGCGACGAGGACGTCCTCGGCGACGGTGTCGCGCTGGCGGGTGTGTCGAAGTATCCGGCGCGGGTCAAGTGCGCGCTGCTGGGCTGGATGGCGTTCAAGGACGCGGTGGTTCGGATAACCTCGGCAGAGGAGAGCAAGCATGAGTGAGACGACCCCGACCGACGAGCAGCAGCTGTCCGCCGAGGAGATGCGGCTGCTCGAGGACATCGAAGAGGCGATGCGCGACGTCGTCGACCCCGAATTGGGTATCAACGTCGTGGATCTCGGCCTGGTCTACGGCCTGCGCGTCGAGGAGGACATCGCCGTCCTGGACATGACCCTCACGTCCGCGGCCTGCCCGCTGACCGACGTCATCGAGGACCAGTCCCGCAACGCCCTGGTCCGCAGCGGCCTGGTCGAGGACCTGAAGATCAACTGGGTCTGGATGCCCCCGTGGGGCCCGGACAAGATCACCGAGGACGGGCGGGAACAGCTGCGCGCCTTGGGCTTCACGGTCTGAAGACCTCGCTCGGAATCACGAAATGCTCGATGCCTCCGGCGTCCCCTCATCGGTACGCCGGAGGCATCGCGCTATGGCTCAGCGGCGCAGCACCCGGCGGGCGAGCCAGTTCCCGGCGAACTGCACGCCCTGCACCCCGGCGATAATGATCAGCGTCGCCACCAGTGTGACCTGCCAGTCGAACCGCTGATAGCCGTAGACCATGGCGAAATCGCCCAGCCCACCGCCGCCGACCGTTCCGGCCATGGCCGACATGTCGACGATGGCGATCACCACGAAGGTATAGCCGAGCACCAAGGGCCCCAACGCTTCCGGAATCAGCAGCGTGAGAATGATCCGCAGCGGCCCCGCCCCCATCGACCGGGCGGCCTCGATGACCCCCGGATCCACGGTGACCAGATTCTGTTCCACGATGCGGGCAATGCCGAACGAGGCGCCCACGATCATGACGAACGCCGCCGCATCGGTCCCGATGGTCGTCCCGACCACCTGCAATGTCACCGGCCCCAGCGCCGCCAGCAGAATGATGAACGGAATCGGCCGCACCACATTCACCAGCACATTGAGCAACAGGTGAATCGGCGCATTGGCCAACAGCCCACCCTTGCGCGTGGTGTACAGCAGGGTGCCCAACACCAGCCCCACCACCCCACCCACCACGAACGTCAACCCCACCAGATAAATGGTCGTCCCAACGGCCTCCCCCAACACCGGCCGCAACTGTCCCCAATCGGTATGCATCCCAGCCCCTCTCACGCCCTGGTCGATGCGTCGACGCCCGGCGGCGCCACCACACCCGACTCCGCCACCCGACCCGCCGTTCCCTCGGAACCCACCTGACCGGCCGCCACCTCATCCGCCCCAGCCGGTCCGGCGGGCGTCGTCGGCACCGCCCCGGTCGGCCTGTCGGTGATCGTGCCCAGACTCCCGTTCGGTCCGGTCTGTCTGTCGGCGGTCGTAGTTGCCGCCTCGCTCGGCTTGTCGGTGGTCGTGCCGACAGTCCTGTTCGGTCCGGTCTGTCTGTCGGCGGTCGTGGCTACTGTTCCGCTCGGGCTTTCGGTGGTCGTGGCCTCCGTTCCGCCCGGCTCGTCGGTCGTCGTGCCCACCGTGCTGCTCAGCCCGGTCGGTCCGTCGGGCGTCGTGCCCACCGTCCTACCCGACCCACTCAGCTCCTCGATTACCCTGGCTACGGCGTCGGCGGGGCCGTCCAGGGCGAGGGTGATGCTGCCGAAGGTTTTGTCCTGCAGGGCGCTTACGCCGCCGTAGACCAGTTCGAAGTGGACGCCGGTGTGGGCGGCGGTGGTCAGGGCCGGGCCGATGCCGTGGTTGTCGGCGATGTCGACGGTGATCAGGCGGCCGGGGTGGCGGGTGGACAGGCGGCGGAGTTCGTCGGCGCCGGGGCGGTTGTGCAGCACGGTGTCGACGAAGGATCGGGTCGGGATGGCCCGGGGGGTGGCGAAAACCTCGAAGGTGGCGGCCAATTCGACGACCTTGCCCTCCGCCAGCACCGCGACCCGGTCGGCGACCGCGCGGATCACGTCCATCTCGTGGGTGATCACCACGATCGTCACCCCGAGCTCGGCGTTGATCTTGCGCAGCAGCCGCAGCACCTCCTGGGTGGTCTCCGGATCCAGCGCGGAGGTGGCCTCGTCGGCCAGCAGCAGCGACGGCGAGGTCGCCAGCGCGCGGGCGATGCCCACCCGCTGTTTCTGCCCGCCCGACAACTGATCCGGATAGCTGCGCGCCTTGTCGGCCAGCCCCACGAACTCGAGCAGCTCGGCGACCCGCGCCTTGCGCTTCGCCCGCGGCCAGCCCGCCACCTTCAGCGGATACTCGATATTCCCCGCCGCGGTGCGCGAGCGGAACAGGTTGAACTGCTGGAACACCATGCCGATATCGCGGCGCAGCTGCCGCACCCGCGACTCCGGCACCCCGGTGATCGGCTCGCCGCCGACCAGCACCGTGCCCGAGGTCGGCTTCTCCAGCCCATTGATCAGCCGCACCAGCGTGCTCTTACCCGCACCGGAATAGCCGATGATGCCGAAGATCTCGCCGCGCGCGATGGTCAGATCGATACCGTCCAGCGCCAGCGTGCGCTGCTTGCCCGCGTCGAAAGCCTTGGTGACCGAACGGAATTCGACTGCCGCACCGGATTGTTTTGCGGCAGTGCCCGATTCGCTCACTTCTGCTCGCGAATGGTCTGCTGCACCCGCTGCAGGATCTGCTCCAGCTCCGGCCCGCTGCGGTGCACCTCGACGGCGGTGTCCTTGGTCGCCGCGGCCTCGGCCCGCTGCACCTCGGGGTCGTGCCACACCTCGACCAGCCGCAGATACACCGGGTTGTTCTTGTCCGCGGCCCGGGTCACCAGCGCATTGATGTAGGGCTCGGCCGAGGGGTCCTTCGGATCGTCGGTGAACAGCGCGGTATGCGGGTCCACGCCCGAACGCTGCAGGAAGGTGTCATTGATGACCGACCCGTCCACCGAGGCCAGCGACAGCGCCGTCTGCGCGGCGTCGACCGGGGTCACCTTCACCTTCGACGCGTTCTTGTCGATGTCGGCGGGCGTGGGCTGGCGCGGCGTGCCGGTGAACGTGACCAGCCCGGCCGACCGCAGCACGAACAGCGCCCGCGCCTGGTTGGTGGGATCGTTCGGAATCGCGATCTCGCCGCCCCGCGGAATGTCGGCCAGTGCCTTGTGCTTCTTGGAGTACAGGCCCAGCGGCACGATGTAGGTCGCGCCGATCGGGGTCAGCGTGTCGTTGCCGGCGACGTTGTACTGGCCCAGGAACTGCAGGTGCTGGAACAGATTCACATCGATCTGCTTCTGCGACAGCGCCAGATTGGGCTGCTTGTAGTCGGAGAAGTTGGTGGTCCGCAGGGTGATGCCCTGCTCCTTGGCCTTCTTCTCGAAGACCTCCCAGACCGAGTCGCGGTCCGTGGTGCCGATCCGTACCACCGTGCCCGAGGCCGAGCTGTCATTGCCACCGCACGCCGTGAGGGTGAGGGCCGCGGTTGCTACCAGGACCGGGATCGCCAGTACCCGATGGAATTTCACTCGTGCTCCCGAATGATCGTCGTGCATGAACCCGGCAATCCAAGCGGGCGGCGACCGGGGTGGGCAAGGGTTCGGATTGCGCTGAGCGAAACCCTGGCTATCAGACGGGGGAATGGTCTAGTTTACACGAAATGCGAAGTCTGCGACGGTTATTCGTCTTCCCCATTCTGCTCGCCCTGGCGGCGGTCCTCGCCGCCTGTGGCGAACGTCACGGCGGGGACGTGGTGCGCATCGGTGTGAACGACCTCGCACTGCCGCACTGGAACGTCTTGAAGAAAAAGGCCGCCGCGCAAGGGATCACGATCGAGTACGTGAACTTCTCCGATTACAATCAGCCCAATCCCGCACTGTCGCAAGGCCGTATCGATCTCAACAAGTTCCAGCACGTCCGCTACCTGGCCAATTACAACGCGCGCAACAACGATACGCTGGTTCCGATCGCGGCCACCGAGATCTTCCCGCTCGCGCTGTACTCCAAGAAGCACAGGTCGGTGGCCGAGATCCCGCAGGGCGGGCAGATCACCCTCAGCAACAATCCGGCCAATCAGGTGCGGCCGCTGCTCAGTTTGGCCGCGGCGGGGCTGGTGGCGCTGAAGGGCGGGCCGAGCTGGGACTCGAAACTGACCGATGTCGACACCGCCGCCTCCAAGGTGCGGCTGACCACCATCGACCCGACGCTGACCGCGCAGTCGCTGGACAGCGTGGACGCCGCCTTCGTCGACGACACCTTCGCCCAGCCCGCCGGGCTCACCCAGCAGCAGGTGATCTTGACCGACGACCCGCAGCGCCCGGAGCTGAAGCAGTACATCAATATTTTTGCCGCGCGGGCCAAGGACAAGGACGATCCGCGCCTGCTCGCGGTGACCAAGCTCTACCACGATCCCGAGGTGGAGGCCGCGGTGCGGGCCGAGTCCGGATTCGACGGCATCTTCAAGACCAACGACGCCGCCGACCTGCAGGCCACCCTGGCCGAGCTGGAGGCGAAGTTCCGCCGCTGAGCGGGCGGTGCGCGGTGTCCGAGAGCATGATGGTCGGCGTGGACGACATCACCTACGAGGACACCCGCTTCGGATTGCACGCGGTGGCCGAACTGCTGATCGCGGGTCCGCAGTACCGCCGCTTCGCGACCATCCGGATGCGGATCGTGCTCGGCGGCTTCGCCGGTGTGAAGTGGCCGGTGTCGGTGATCGGCACCGAACTGGTCTGGCCGGAGGGCAGTGCCCCGCTGCGCGGCTCCTACCAGCAGCTGGCCGAGCTAGCCGGGTTCGAGGCGGGCCCGCCGCCGCAGGGCCTCTACGGCGACGGCACCCGGATGGACCCGAAGGAGCCGTTCACCCTCGACGCCCGCGCCGCAGGGCGCATCCACGACTGGTTCGCCATCGGGGACACCGCGCTGCGCCGCTTCGGCGACGACCCGCCCATCCTGTGGCCCGAGCACTTCGACCTGTCGATCGCCCTCGACGAGGTGAATTACGGTGTGTCCGCAGGGGATTGGGACAACCCGCAGCCCTACGCCTACGTCGGCCCGTGGAAGAAGCGCAAGGGCCCCTTCTGGAACGCCCCCTTCGGCGCCATGCGCCCCCGCAAGGAGGTCACCAACGTCCAAGCCCTCCTGGAGTTCTTCCGGGAGGGCAGGTCCCGCGCGGCAACCGACGCCTGACCCCGCTCCGGGATCCGACCCTGTCTGCCTGGGGCGGGATCCAAGCCTGTTTGCCTGAGGCGGGATCCGACCCTGTTTGCCTGGGGCGGGATCCAAGCCTGTTTGCCTGAGGCGGGATCCGACTCCGTCTGCCTGGGGCGGGATCCAAGCCTGTCTGTCTGAGGCGGGATCCAAGCCCGTCTGCCTGGGGCGGGATCCAAGCCCGTCTGCCTGAGGCGGGATTCGACCCAGTCTGCCTAAGGGCGGGATCCAAGCCAGTTTGCCTGAGCGCTTGTGCGAAGGCTTACCGGCGCAGACGGCCCGTGCGGGCGAAGGTGCGCTTGGTGGCGTGGGTGAGGGGTGGGCTGGCGTCCTCGGCGACGAGGTCCGGCTCCTCGGGGTTGGGGCGGACGAACAGGGTGACGGTGGTGGCGTCGACGAACCCGTGCCGCGTCATCATCGTCGCCGAGGCGGTGTTCCCGGCTTCGACGTCGGTGACGATGCGGCGCGCTCCCCGGGCGAACATGGTCTGGCAGCAGATCTCCACCAGCCGCCCGGCGATGCCGCGGCCCTGCATATCGGGCGCGACCGCGATCCACTCCAGGTAGGCCCAGTCGTCCCGCAATTCGAATTCCAGTGAGCCGAGCACGAACCCGACCACACGGTCTGAATCCAGGGCCACCCAGCAGGAGCCGTCGGGATTGTCGAGGTGTTCGACCACGGAGGTCAGCGACCAGGACGTGTAGGGCTTGGTGTTGGTGTCGAACGACTCATGGCCGAGGTCGAGGACCTCGCGCAGATGGCCGAGGCCCATGGGAACGATGGCTATGTCGGAGTCCATGGCCGATAGTTTGCCAGGAGACACGCCCGACTCCCGGTAAAGGGGTCAGGCGCCTTTGCGGGTCGACTGCTTCGCGGACTTCTTGGCGGCCTTCGCGGGCGCCTTCCTGGCCGTCGATTTCTTCGCCGCGGACTTCTTAGCGGGGGTCTTCTTGGCGGGCTCGCTCTTGGCGGTGCGGCGGCCGGTGGCCTCCAGGCTGCGCTGCAGGGCGGCGACCAGGTCGACCACCTCGGCATCCATCTCGGCGGGCGCGGCCTCCTCGCGCCGGGTGACCTTGCCGGAGCCGGACTCGATGGCCTCGTCGAGGAGCTTCTTCAGCTCGATCTGGTATTCGTCGGTGTAGAGGGTGGGGTCGAAATCGTCGGACATGCTGTCGACGAGCGTTTCGGCCATCCGGATCTCCTGCGACTTGGGTTCGGCCGCGCCGTCGAGCGATTCGAACTCCACCGCCCGCACCTCGTCCGGCCACAGCAGCGTCTGCAGCAGCAGGGTTCCGTCGTGCACGCGCAGCGCCGCCAGCCTGGTCTTCTGCCGCAGCGTGAAGTGCACCAGCGCCACCCGGTCCACCTGTTCGAGCGTCTTCGCCAGCAGCACATAGGCTTTCGGTGTATTCGAGTCGGGCTCGAGGTAATAGCTCTTGTCGTAGAGAATCGGGTCGATCTGTTCGGCGGGCACGAATTGCAGCACCGGAATCTCGTGCTTCTCCGCGATCGGCAGCTTGGCGAAATCCTCGTCGGTGAGGATCACCTTGTCGCCGTCGGGGGATTCGTAGGCCTTGTCGATATCGGAGTACTGCACCGACTGCCCGCAGACCGTGCACACGCGGTCGTATTTGATCCGCCCGCCGTCCTTGGCATGCACCTGATGGAACTTGATGTCGTGGTCCTCGGTGGCCGTGTAGACCTTGACCGGAACATTCACCAGCCCGAACGCGATGGAGCCCTTCCAGATCGAGCGCATGTGCTCGATCGTACTTTCGGGCCGGGTGATCTGTCCGGCGAACCGTGCCGACCTGCGGCTCAGCCGACGACAGCCAGATATTCGCCGTAGAACAGGGCGAGCCCGACCGCCGCGGCGATGCCGCCGAGTAGCCAGAATCGGATGGTCACCGTGGTCTCGGCCCAATTCCCGAGCTCGAAGTGATGATGGAACGGGGCTATCCGGAACACCCGGCGACCGGTGGCACGAAACACGGCGACCTGCAGCGCCACTGACGCGATCTCGGCGCAGAACAGCGCGCCGATGACGGCCATCAGCAGCTCGGTGCGGGTGGTGATGGACAGCCCGGCCAGCAGGCCACCCAGCGCGAGCGCGCCGGTGTCGCCCATGAAGATCTTGGCCGGGGCCGCGTTCCACCACAGAAATCCGATGCACGCCCCCGCGCCCGCGGCGCAGACCAGGGCCAGATCCAGCGGGTCGCGCACGGCGTAGCAGCCGGTCGCCGCCGCGACCCGGCACGAATTGATGTACTGCCAGAACGTGATGATCACGTACGCGCCGAGGGCGAATCCCATCGATCCGGCGGCGAGCCCGTCCAGCCCGTCGGTGATATTGACCGCATTGGACCAGGACACCACCAGGAAACAGACGCCGAGCAGGAACACGACGAGCGGCAGGACGGCCGCGGGATAGTCGCGGACGAACGACAGGTGGCGGCTGGCGGGGGTGAGGCCGGTGCTGTCGGGGAAGCGCAGCGCCAGCACGCCGAATATCACCGCGGCGCCCAGCTGCCCGATGTATTTCCCGGTGGCGGTGAGCCCGAGATTGCGGCCCTTGTTCAGTTTGATGAAGTCGTCGAGAAATCCGACCGCGCCCATGGCGGTGGTGAGCCCGAGGACCAGCAGTCCGGAGGCGGACAGGCGCTGGGTGTGGTGTCCGCCGCCGAGCAGGTGCGCGCCGAGGTATCCGGCCCACATGGCGGCCAGGATGGCGATGCCGCCCATGGTCGGAGTGCCGCGCTTGGCCTGGTGGCTGCGCGGTCCCTCGGCGCGGATCTCCTGCCCGAGTCGCCGTCGCGTGAACAGTTTGATCAGAAGCGGTGTCAGGGCGATGGATATCGCCAGCGCGATCATCGCCGCGAACAGGATCTGCCTCATCGCCCCTCCTCCGGCCGACCGTCAGCCAAGATCACCAATCGAACCCGACGCGGCGGCGGACTGCCAAATGCCCAGGCACTCAGGGCGTTTACCGGCGTCCTAGCGTGCGGTCAGGGTGAAGAACAGGAATTGTGCTCGGCGCGTGAGGTTTCGGTAGTCCTGCGGTGCGATGTCGGCCATCTCCGGCTGCGGGTCGGGCTCGGCGATCTCGTCGACGGTGAATCCGGCGGCGCGGAAGGCGGCCAGCATCGCGCGCAGCGGCCGGTGCCAGAACCGCATGGTCACGGTCCGGCCGCCGCGGGTCCAGTCCTCGGTGAAGGAGTAGGTGCCGAGGTAGTCGTCGGTGCCGTTGACCCGGATGTCCATCGTGGGATGGTGGGTGGACAGCACCACCCGGCCGCCGGGCGCCAGGACCCGGCGGAATTCGCGCAGCACCGGCTCCCAATGTTCTAGATAGTGCAGCACCAGCGGGGCCATGACCAGATCGAAGGTGTTGTCGCCGAAGGGGAGTGGGTCGGTGAGGTCCGCGCGGTGCAGCGGGACGTCGTCGCCGAGCCGCTCGCGGGCGATGGCGAGCAGGCCGTCGCTGAGGTCCACGCCGGTGACCGCGGCGCCGCGCCGGATCAGCTCGGCGGCGTGCAGACCGGAGCCGCATCCGGCGTCCAGGACCCGCAGCCCGCGCACATCGCCCGCCTGATGCAGGATCGCGGGCCGTTCGTAGAGCGCGTTGTACGGGCTGGTTTCGTTGTGCCGCGCGTACTCTCGCGCGAAACCGTCGTAATCGTTGTACGCGATGCTCCCCGGATCCACGCCGCTCACCCTACTGCGGGACCGGTGAGATGCCCGGGCGCGGCCAGCCGCCAGGAATCGAGGACGATCGCCTCCAGCTCGTCGCGATCGTCCAGGGCGGCCAGCCGCACCCGCACCCAGGCATTGTTGGCCTCGTGCGCGGCGATCCAGAACTTGCCCGGTTCGGCGAGCACCAGTTCGTCGCGGTCGGCGATGGGACAGCGAACCGCCATGGACGTCTCGCCCTCGGGCAACGTGAGAAACAACTTGCCCGCCACCCGAAAGGTCGGCATCCCCCAGGTGAACTGCTCGGAGGTCTCCGGCAACGACAGGGCATAGCTACGGACATCGTCTCCGGTGGCGCTCATGCCCCGGATCATTCCAGGGACCGCCGACAGGTCGGACCCTGCGGTGCGGATGGGCAGGATGTTTACGGAAAGTGCCGTGTGGTGCAGCGCACATCGGATATGGTAGGAAGGATTATCAGATAGCTGAAGGTTGACTGCGTCGGATGTCGCGGCGGCCGGAAGGTGTGGGAGAAGAGGTCCCCATGAGGTACGGAACGGTTGCCTACGCCGATGCCCGGATCGGGTCGCGGGTGCTGGTTCTCCTGCTCCTCGTTTGTGCCGTGGTGTCACTGTCGGTTGGGGTCGGTGCGGGTGTGGCTCCTGCCGGGCCGGTGGAAAGCGATGTTCCGATTCAGCCGTTGCCGGTGGCGGTGCTGCCGCCCGAGCTGGATCCTTTTTACAAGACACCGGCTAACGTGATTGCCGAGACGCCCCCGGGTGGCATTATCAAGGCTCGGCAGATCACTCCCGCGCTGCTGTCGGTCGTGCCGTTCAATATCGATGCCTGGCAGGTGCTGTTTCGCACCAACGACAGTCACGGTAATGCGATCGCGACGGTGACTACCGTGATCAAGCCTCGCGGGGGTCCACCGGCGGGCGGCTTCAAGCTGCTGTCGTATCAGCCTGCCGAGGACGCCACCGCGCAATACTGCGCGATGTCCTATGTGGTGCAGCAGGGTTCGATACCGGTGGACCAGGTCAACTCGGGCGATACCTCGCTGGGGATCGCGCTGGGCGTCTCGCAGGGATGGGCCGTGGTGATCACCGACTACGAGGGGCCCGACTCCGCCTATGGTGCGGCGATCCTGGCCGGTCAGGCCACCCTCGACGGCATTCGCGCGGCGGAGAACTTCGCGCCGATGCAGCTGACCGGACCGAAAACGCCTGTCGCCGTGATGGGCTACTCCGGCGGCAGTATTCCCACCGGATGGGTCGCCGAGAACCAGCCGCGCTACGCGCCCGAGCTCAATATCGTCGGGGTCACGATGGGCGGAGTCGCGGCGGCGGATCTGAAGGCCGTGCTCCACCAGAACAATACGAACCTGTTCGCGGGATTGGTCGGCTCGACACTCTACGGGTTCGCCACCGAATACCCCGAGGTCCGGAATCTGCTGGATACCCGGTACGACTGGTTCGGGCGGTTCATGACGACCTTCAAGAGCTTCCTGTGCCGTCAACAGAACACCGCGCTGTTCCCGGTGTGGAACTATCTGGGGTCCTACACCGGCCCCGGCGACCCGCTCGACATCCCCGCGGTGAGCGCGGCGATCGAGGCCCAGAATCTCGGCAAGCACACTCCCCGCATCCCGATGTACATCTATCAGGCGCAGAACGACGAGATCATCCCGAACGCGGGAGCCGATCGAGTCGTGAACCAGTACTGCCGGGACCCGAACGCCAGCATCACCTACACGCGCGAACTGTTCGCCGAACACCTCGTCGGCGAAGCGGCCTGGCTGCCCAAGGGCTACCAGTTCGTCATCGATCGCATGAATGGTGTTCCCGCACAGCAAGGTTGCGTGATCGAGAGCCCATTCTCCACCTTCACCGACGGCGACTTCGTCAATCTGCTGAGCAAGCAGTGGCCTGCGATCGCGGGCCTGGTGACGGGTCTGCCCGTCGGTGCGACGACCGGATGACATGGGAGACGGCTGTGATTCGAACTCGACGTACGATTTCCGCCGTGTGCGCCGCCACGGTGGCAACGGGAGCGGCGTGGCTGATGCCGCCCGCCGCGCAGGCCGCTCCGGCCTTCGATCTGTGCAATGACGCCGGATACGGCGCCGAGTCGCACTCCGCGTCGTCGCACTTCGATCCGGCGATCGGCGAATATGTGACCACGGCGCCGTGGGATGTGAGCGGTACGTTCCCCGCGCGGGACTGCCGCTCGCTCACGCTGACCGGCGGCCGTATGACATTGGGGCCGCTGGCCTTCGACATTCCCGACGGCGCGCTGGAGATCGGGTACACCACCGAGCGGGTGATGACCGCGACCGGAACGGCGATGGCGTCGGAACCGCCGACGGGCGCCGAGGACCTACCCGCTCTCGATCCGGCGACCATCACCGATTCCGGATCCGTTCGCGTGCGGCATCTGGGTTTCCGGTCGGCTGTCATCCCGGTGCACCGATTCGGCGTCGACTCCGTGCAATTCGGGCTGGTTTCCACTACTCGAGACGTTCTCCAGTTCACCGACGGCAGCTTCGGCGACGTGCAGGGCAGCGATATCACGAACGTCGACGATCCCGCCCGGATCCGGGTCAAGGGTCTGTATGTGAAGCTCGATGGGCCTGGGCTCGGCGGCGCGTGCCGGGTGGGCACGGCCGTGCCGCACCTGGTGGGCGTGATCGTCACCTACAGCGACAATTACGTGTATCCGAGCCCGGCGGCCACTCCCGCAACCACGGGGTGCGGTCTGCTGGACCCGGTGATCGATGCGGCGACCCACAACCTCGGAAACTATTCGGCAGTCTTGAACTGGTCGCAGCAGATCGAGCAGTAGGCTCGTCAGTCCTTCGGCTTGTCGGACCGAGGTTTCGGCGACAAGCGGATAACCCCTGCGTCCAGGTCTATGTCGAGGCGCGGGTCGTGGGTCTGGCCGTCGCTGTCTCCGCCGCCCTCGTCGGACAGCTTCTTGCCGGGGAACATTTCGCCCATGACGCCCACGGGTCCACGATAGTGCACTCGCAGGGGTGGCGGGCACCCCTGCGAGTGGGTCACCCTCGGGTAGGGCCCGGAACTCCTATCCCGCGGGGACGGGTGTGGTTGTGGGTGCTATCTGTGGGGGCTTCTTCTGGGTGGTCGGCGCGGGCTGTTGCTTGCTCGGCGGCTGGGCCGGAGCGGGTGCCGCGGGGGTTTGCTGAATCGGCTGCCGCCGGGCGGGTTCCGTTGTGGGAGCCTGCGATTGAGGTTTCGGATCGACGGGCGGGGTGGTAGTGGTCGGCTTTGCGACCGGCTTCTGCGCGGTGCTGGTGGGCACCGGTGGCGCGGAGGTCTGGTCGTCGGGAATGGTTGTGGTGGTTTGGGTTCGGCGGGCGACCGGAGTCTGCGGTGTGGTGCTGTCCGGCGCGAGCTGGGCGGGAGGCTGGGCTGTCGTGGGGGTGGGTGGTGGCGTTGTACTCGGTTGTGTCGTACTCGTACTCGGTGGTGTCGTACTGGGTTGCGTTGTCGTCGTGGGTGTCTGAGCGCGCTCCTGCAGATTGTCGGGTGGGACGGTTGTGGTGGTCGGGGGAGCCGTCGTGGTCGGCTGGACCGTTGTCGTGGTCGGCGGTGCCTGCGTGGTCGTCGTCGGCACGGGTTGGGTTGTGGTGGTGGGGGACTGCGTGGACGTGCTCGTGGGCGTCGTCGTCTGGCTCGGCGGCGTCGGCGTATCCGTCGGCCAGGTCGGCGGATTCGATGTCGTCGTCGGCACGGTCGTATCCGTCGTCGGTGCCGGTGCGGTCGTGCTCGGAGTCGGCCACGGCGACGGCGTATCCGTGGGCAGTGTCAGCCACGGGGGCGGTGTCGTATCCGTGGGCAGCGTCGGTAGCGGCCACGATGTCGTCGGGAGCGAGGTCGGGATCGGCGGCGGCTGATCGGGGTTGTCGCACAGCGTCGGCAGGCGCAGCGAATCGGCGTCGGCGAGCTTGGGCAGCGCCTGCGGCCACCACTGCTGATCCTCGATCGGCCGACCCGGCTGATCCGGCTGCGGGATCTGCGGAATCGGTAGCGGCGCACACGGATCCGGCACGGCCACCGCGCAGAAGATGCCGCAGGGGATCGGGGGCAGACCCTGGATATTGATCGTCACCTGGAAGCCGGGCCCGTTGATGGTGGCCGAGATTCCCGGCGTGGGCCCGGCCTGGATGCTGGCCGTGATGCCCGGACTCACCGGGGTGGTGGTCACGGTGTCGGAGTAGGTGTCGGTGGGTGTGACCGTCGGCGTGGTGGTGGTCGGCGTCGTGGTCGCCGATGTCGTCGTCGCCGATGTCGTCGTCGGCGTGACCGTGGTGGTCGGCGTGGGCGTGGTGGTGGACGTCAGCGGCTGGACGTCGGAGACCAGCTGCATGCCCGATCCCGCACCCTGCGGCATGCCGCCCGGCGGAACGCTGTCGGGGGAGAGCTCGACCTGGGTGGGCACACCGCCGGTCCGATACGCATTGGACCAGCTCAGCACCAGCGCGGCATAGGCCAGGGAGTTGTTGTAGCGCAACACCGCCCGCAGCTCCTGCTTGGGATCGCCGAGATCCATACCGCCCGAGCACAGGTACTTCCCGGCCGCGAGCGCCGCGTCGAAGACATTGTTCGGGTCCGGATGTCCGGCGCCCCGGCCGTCGGAGGCGTACAGATACCAGGTGCCGGGAAGGAACTGCATGGGGCCGACGGCCCGGACGAAACTGCCGTCGGACGCCTTGACCACCTCGTTGCCGGGCAGCGAGCCGTCCAGCGCCGGTCCGTAGATGGGGGCCAGCGTGGTGCCGTTCGCGTCCGTGCGGCCGTTGGCCGCGTGATCGGACTCGATCTTGCCGATACCCGCGAGCAGATTCCAGGTCAGACCGCACTTGGGTTCCGAGGTGCGCAGTGCCAGTTCGGCATTGCGGTAGGCGGCGAGCACGATCGACGGAATGCCCATGGCGGCGCCCGCCGGTACCGACACGTTCTGCAGCGGGACCGAGCCGTCGGGGGGCACGGCGCCGTCGGCGGGCGGCGTCATGGCGCGCAGCGTCCGCGCGGGCGACGGCGCCGCCGGAACCAGGCGCATATCGACGGCCGCGGACTCGATGACGCGATCGGTCGACGCCGACAGCGCCTGGGAGGCGGTGAGCGGAGGCGCGTGGCGCGCACCCGATCCCGCGATGAGTAATCCGGCGACTATGAGCGCCGATACGGTTATGGGGGCTGATATTCGCATCGGCACACCAATCCCTGTAGTGGTCGTCATATGCGGGCACACGACGGCGACCTTCCGCCGGGAACGGAAGTCTTTGTCGGGCAAGGAAATCCACACCGAGTACGGACAACATTTTAATCGGATCGAGACATCGGCGCTGGGTGTTTCACGAACCGATAACCCCTGGAGTTTCGCTGAACCGTTGCGGGACACGGACTTCGGAATGATACAAAGACGGTCGCTGAGACAGGTTCGGCCAGGTGAGCACCGCAGATGAATTGCAGGGAAGCATGACTCGACAATCCCCGGACGGTAGCTCCGGCACGGAACTCGCGATCAGGGGTCGGCTCGAAGTGATCGATACGATCAGCCCGATGATCGCCCGCGCGCAGCACCGAGTGCCCACCGGTCGCTCCGGATAATTGTTCAGCTGGGTGCAACCCTATTGTTCAACTGGGAACCACGCCGCTCGAGTTACGCCGCCGCGAATCACGAAATGACGTTTCGATGAAATGGAGCCGCGCGGGAAAGCCCCTACCCCCTCTCCCGTACCGCCCGGCGGGATGGTCGGTCAGCGTGCGGCGGTGACGTACAGCCGCTGCCGCGCCCGGGCCACGACCACCCCGTTCCCGTCGACGAGGACCGCCTCGTGCTCGGTGACCGAGCGCTCCCCGGCGCCGATGGTGCGCCGGATCCCGGCCACGGTCTCGCGCGGCAGTTCCATGGTGGCGCGCACGACGCCTCGGCCCGGGGCCAGGAACTCCATCCGGGCGGACGAATTCCGCACCCGGTAGCCGGCGCCCAGCTGCCCCAGCGCCAGCATCGCGAAGAACGGATCGCACATGGCGAACATCGACCATCCGGGCGCCTCGCCGCGCTGATCGGAGTTCCAGCGCCGCACCCGCAGCGCCACGTCGACCGAGGTCCAGTCCTCCGCAACGGCTTCGATGCGCACGCCGAGCAACAGCAGCGGCGGCGCGAGGTTCAGCAGGGTGCGTAACCGGCGCGGTGTCAGCAACCACGAGGACAGCGCGCGATCGTCGAATCGGCCCGACCCGAACCACATTCCCGCAGACTATCGCGATCGGCGCCGCCACGCCCCCCGCACACACGCGGGGCGCGACCGTGAATTTCTGGCCGACTCCGGACGCCGAGGGCAGACTTACGGGGTGAACCGCACGGGCTCGAAGCGCATTGAGCTGGCACAATCACTTTCGCGATGCGATATCGGCGCGTTCGCCGATACTCTTTCGTATACCGGACGTACACGGGGGTGGAGCGCATGATCGCTGGCGACGGCTCGGGGCGGGAGTCGGCCCGCCGACACTGGTGCCGGGGTGGACCTCGAGCGACGAGGTGATCATCGGTGTTCGCAGCACTCTTCGACGGACACCCGAACCACACAGAGCTCCATAGTGATTCGACGTCCTGCTCGCGAGGCGCGCACGCGCCGGTCGTGCGCGCGCGGCTGATCGCCCGCCTGCGCGCGGCACTGTCGGGCCGCATCACCGCCGTGGTGGCGCCCGCCGGCTACGGCAAGACCGCGCTGCTGTCGCAGTGGCTCGACACCCCGCGCATGCGGGAGCGCCGCGTCGCGGTGATCTCGCTGCAGGAGCGCGACGACGACCTGCCCCGCCTCGCCCGCCGGCTGCTCGAGGCGCTGGACCGATTCGGCACCGATCCGCAGCTGCTGCGCGATCTGGAAGCCATGGTGCGCAAGGACATGCGCGATCCCACCCGGGAGGCGTCCGACGCGTTCCGGTGCGGCCTGCGCGAGGCGCTCGACGACGTCCCGCAGCGCTCGGTGCTGGTCCTGGAGGACGCGCACGTGCTGCGCCGGGACAATGTCCGCGCCCTGCTCGACCTGCTCGCCGACGTGCTGCCCCCGCCGGTGCATCTGCTGCTGACCAGCCGCACCACCACCCCGCTGCGGCGCAGCGCCGCGCTGCGGGTGCGGGGCGAGCTGACCGAGATCGGCGTCGCCGAACTGGCTTTCACCCCCGACGAGGCGCGCGCCTACCTCGCCGGACAGGTCGGCCACCTCGCGCCCCGCCAGACCGAGCTGCTGGTGGAGCGGTGCGAGGGCTGGATCGCCGGGCTGCACCTGGCGGGCCGCGCGCTGGCGGGCCGCCAGGACCCCGAGGCCTTCCTGCGGGCCTTCGGCGGGCGCAGCCGCGATGTCGCGGACTTCCTGCTGCACGAGGTGCTCGATCACCGCTCGCCGCAGATGCGCGAGTTCCTGCTCGACTCTGCCGTGCTCGACGTGCTGGCCGCCGATATCTGCCAGGCGGTGACCGGCCGCGGCGACAGCGGCGCGATGCTGTGCGCGCTCGAGGCCGAGGGCGGGTTCCTGCTCGCGCTCGACGACGGCGAAACCTACCGCTTCCACACGCTGTTCGCGGAATTCCTGCGCGGCGAGCTGGCCCGCGTGGAACCCGACCGGGCCAAGCGGGCGCACCTGCGGGCCGCCCACTGGCTCGCCGACGCCGACCGGCCGATCGAGGGATTCGACCACGCGGTCGCGGCGCGCGACTTCGACTGCGCCGCGGCCCTGCTCACCCGGATCGTGTCGGCGGTCGGCTCCCATCACCTCGACGACGACCTGAGCACGCTGTTCGCGCAGCTGCCGCGGCACGTCATCGAGCAGCACCCGGCGCTGTCGGTCCGGATGGCGCATTTCGCGCTGTGCACCGACCAGCCCGCCGAGGCGCTGCTGTGGTGCGAGCACACGGATCGGTTGCCGGACAACGACGATGCCGCCGCCGAGGCGAGCTGCCTGCGCTCCTACGCCTACTGGACGCTCGGTGATCTGAACCGGACCATCACCTGGGGCGAACGCGCCACCGCGCTGCTCGACCGCCGCGAATCGGCCAGCCGCCACCGCGACACCTATCCCCGGCTGGTGATGATGGAGGCGCTGGCCGAGGCGTACGACTGCACCGACCGCTTCGACGCCGCGTCGGAGGTGCTGCGCGACGGCCTGGAGCGGGCGCGCGAGGGCGTGTATCCGCACGCCGTGGTCTCCTTCCCCGCGAAGAAGGCGGCGCTGCTGAGCCATCTCGGCGAGACCGAACAGGTCCGCGAGTACGCCGAGCTGGCGCTCAGCGCCGCCGAGCAGGTCGGGCTGACCGACCGCCCGCCGACCCTGGACGCGCACATCGCCCTCGGCGAAATGCTGTGCGAGCGAAACGATGTCGTCGCCGCGGAGGAGCGGTTCCGGACCGCCGCCCGGATCGGCACGCTGCCCGACCGGGTGGCGATGCGTGCCCGCGGCATGATCGGGCTGAGCCGCAGTCTGTTCTATCAGGGCCGGGTCAGCGAGGCGTTCGGCGTGCTGCGCGACGCGATGGGCATCGATATGCGCGGCGCGCTACCGGAATTCGTGCGGCTCCAGGTGGTCGAGCAGCAGGTGCGGCTGCGGCTGGTGGACGGCGACCTGGCCGGCGCGCACGGCTGGCTGTCGGAGGTGCACCGGCTCGTCGGCGACGCCTCGGTGTACCGGTGCCTGCGCGCCTGGTTCGACTTCGCCGACGGGGCCGACCCCGCGATGGTGCGGGACTCGGTGGACGCGTTGCTGCACAACGGTGTTCGACGGCCCACCCCGTCGCTGGTCCGGCTGCACATGCTGCTCGCCCGCGCGTGCCACCGGGGCGGCGCGCCCGACTCGGCCGCCGCGCACGTCCGCGCCGCGCTGGAGCTGGCCGCGCCCCGGATGATGGTGCGCACCCTGATCGAGGTCGGCGGCGCGGACACCGCCCGCTTCCTGCAGGACGCGGCGCAGGCGGGCACCCGGCTGCCGACCGCCTACACCGACGCGGTGCTGCGGGCGCTGGACCACGACGCGGCGCTGCACGCGGGCGCGGCGCCCGCGCGCGGCGAGCCGAATCCGGGCGCGCTGAGCGAACCGCTGACCGGCGCCGAACTCGACCTGATCCCGTTTCTGGCAACGGAATTGACCTACGCCGAGATTGCGGCGCGCCGATTCGTTTCGGTCAATACGGTCAAATCCCAACTGCAGGCGGTGTATCGGAAACTCGGCGTCACCTCCCGGGTGACCGCGATCGAACGCAGCCGAGCGCTCGGTCTGCAAACGCCACATGAATACCAGCCGGTCGGATCTGTATCCGGTCGCGGGCGGCGCGGGTGAATCCCACCGTCTCGCCCGCGAACTCGCGCTATTTCACCCGACCGGGGGATGACGCTCTCACCCGGCTCCGGGATAGTGGAATCCGTAACCCACAGTTCCCGGGCCGACCCGAATCGGCTCCGGCAGATCCGGAACGACACTGCTAGCATGGCGAACAAGCCGGGTTGAACATTTGAATGACGCAACAGCAGGGCAGGCTCCGCGGACATCCTCGCGATGTGCGCTGTGCTCCGAGCAAAAGGAGATGAGTTATGCCGAACCGTGAAGCAGTCGACAGCTACTACGAGGCATGGGTCGAACTGAACGGCGATCTGAGCAAGGTCCCGCTGGCCGACGATTTCGCCTTCGTCAGCCCCGTCGCAACGTTGCGCGGGCGCGACCAGGTCCAGGCGATGGCGGCCCAATTCGGCCCTGTCGCACTCGATTTCCGCGTACGCGACCAGTTCTTCAGCGGCGACGACACCGTGCTGTCGGTCGTCGAGTGGGAGCTGCCCGGCATCGAGGGCACCACCACGGCCGCCGAGATTCTCACCCTCACCGACGGTGTCATCGACAAGGCCGAACTGTTCTACGATCCGCGCCTGGTGCTGGAATTCAGCGCCGCCGCGAACAAATAACATTCGACGCGCAACGGCGCGCGGACGACAACGACGAGCGAGATATCGCTGCGGCTTTACTACGCTTTTCTCGAGGTTTGTACTAGATGTCTGTCTCCTCCTCCGTCGAGGGTTCCGCGCTCGACTGTCCCATCGGCAGCTATCCCGACGCCGATCAATTGGTTCGCGAGGCCGTTCGCTGGCACTTCGGCCCCGACACCGGTTCCCGATTCTGGCTCGACCGGCTGCCGAAGCTCGGATTCGATCCGATCGAAGAGATCCGCACCTTCGCCGATCTGGCCAAATTCCCCAACGTCGTCAACGATCTGCGCGATATCCGCGTGGAGGATCTCATTCCCCAGGGCCTGCGCTCGGCCGACGTGTACGGCGTCTACGAGAGCGGTGGCACCACCGGCGCGCCCAAGCGCGTGCTGTGCACACACGAGTGGATGGACCGCTGGCTCGCCTTCAGCGAGCAGCAGTTCCGCAAGCGCGGCCAGGAGCCCGGCGGCAACTGGCTCGGCATCATGCCGTCGGGCCCGCACATCTTCGGCGCGGCCCTCAAGGAACAGGCGCACCGCGGCGGCGGGCTGCTGTTCACCATCGATATGGATCCGCGCTGGGTCAAGAAGCGCATCGCCGGAGGTGACCTGGAAGGCGCGGGAGCCTACGCGGCGCACCTGATCGAGCAGGCGACCTACCTGCTCGAGACCCAGGACATCGCGGTCATGGTGACCACCCCCGCGCTGCTCGAGCGCATGGCCGCCGACCCGCATCTCGCCGACCTGATCAACCGCAAGGTGCGCTACATCCAGTGGGGCGGAATGCATATGGACGCCGACACCCGGCACCTGTTCCGCACCGAGGTGTTCCCCGGCATCACCCTGCAGGGCGGCTACGGCAGCACCATGGTGTGTGGTGGCTCCATGGAACGCATCGGCCTGCGCGACGACGAGCCCTGCATCTTCGACCCGCTCGGCCCCTTCATCGCCTTCAACGTGGTCGACCCGCAGACCCGGCAGCCCGTGCCCTACGGCGAGCGCGGCCAGGTCGTGATGAACCTGGTCTCCAAAGGCATGTTCCTGCCGAACAATCCGGAACGCGACACCGCCCTGCGCTTCGAGGCACAGCCCGGGATGCCCGGCGACGCGGTCGCCGATGTCGAACCGCTGAAGTCGTTCGACGAGACGACCGTGATCGAAGGCGTGTATTGATGGTCCCCGTGCTCGACGCCCTGGGCAGTCGAGGCGCCTACACTCCGATCCGGCGTGCGCAGATCCGCGATGTCCGCGGCGATCTGCGGGCCGAACTCGGCTTGGTGCCAGACCTTTTCGTGAAGCGGACAATGGCCGACGTCGGTCGGCACCCGGCCCGGCCGGTGGCGGAACGGGACAAGATGCTCGCCGCCGCCGGGGACCTGTTCCTGCACGGCACCCTCGGCGGGCTGACCCCCGCCGACTACCAGGAACTGGTGGCCGCGGTGTCCGGGCTGCCGATCGGCGTGGTGCGCGCGTCCGCCGACGTCATCGCCGAGGCCGCGCGCCGCGCCGTCGACACCGCGTACGCGGCGCTGCCGAGCCGGGCGCGGGCGCACTGGACCGAGATGGAAGACGCTCGCGCCGTGTGGATTCGGCGCGGCCGCTCGCTGGCGGTGAACGCCGCGGGCAACCATCCCGGCGTGCACTCGCTGTGGCTGGAGGCGCTCGCCCTCGGCTACGGGGTCGCGGTGCGGCCGTCGCGGCGCGAGCCGTTCACCCCGCACCGGCTGGTCCGCGCGCTGTGGGAGGCCGGTTTCGGCGGCAGCGAGATCGCGCTGCTGCCGGGCGGGCAGGAGATCGTCGGCTCGCTGCTGGCCGCCGCCGACCTCGGCCTGGTGTACGGCGGCGACGACGTGGTCCGCCGCTACCGCGACGATCCGCGGGTGCTGCCGCAGGGACCGGGCCGGGCCAAGATCCTGCTGACCGGCGAGGCCACCGACGACGATATCCGCTTCGCCGCGGATTCGATTGCCTACCAGGGCGGTACGGCGTGCGTGAACGCCACCGCCGTCTACGTCGAAGGCGACCACCTCGCGGTGGCGCGGCGGCTCGCCGAGCACCTGAGCGACCTGCCCGCGCTGCCGCCCGAGGACCCGGCCGCCGTGCTGCCCTGCTGGCCCTCCGGCGAGGGTCGCAGGGTCGCCGATTTCGTCCGATCCCAGGCCGGTGCCGCGACGCCGGTGCTGTCGGCCGAGGACATGGTGGTGGCGCTCGACGACGGCAGCGTGGTGCTGCGGCCCACCGTCTACGCCTGCGACCGCGGCGACGCCCCGCAGGCCCGGCTGGAGCTGCCCTACCCCTGCGCGTGGGTGCTGCCGTGGACGCCCGGCGACGCGGCGGCCCTCACCGACAGCCTCGTCGTCAGCGCCGTCACCGGCGACGACGACCTCGTCACCGCACTGGTCGACGACCCCACCATCCGCAATGTCTACGTCGGCCGGGTGCCGACCTATCGCGTGGAATTCGGTGTACCCCACGACGGATTCCTCGGCGAGTTTCTGATGCGCTCCAAAGCGGTTGCACGGCAACCGGTTTCGCTACACCCGTGAAAGGAAGTGGCCGTGAGTGTCGAGAGCCGGCCGCCTGTCACACCGCCCGACCTGCCCGTCCACGATCCCGACGTCCCGATCGAGAGCGCGATCATCGCGCGGCTGTCCCGTAATTGGGGGCGGCGCGCCTCGGTGAAACGCCCCGAACCCGATCTGGCGGAATTCTTCGAACCCGATCGGCCCGATTTTCCCGAGGCCATGATCCCGTTCCGCGACCACCCGGCATATCGGCGATTGCCGGAAACCACCCGGCAGCGCCTGCGGGCGTGGGGCTGGATCGCGTTCAACAAGAACGTGATCGATATCGAACAGCACGTCGTGAATCCCGGATTCCAGGCCCTCGCCGAGGACGCCTTCGGCACCGGGCTGGGCGATATGTTCACCGTCGCCGCCACCCAGGCCATGGTCGACGAGCAATATCACACGCTCATGCATTTCAATGCCAGCGTCGCCACCCGCGCCGGGCGCGGCTGGGCGCTGTCGGAACGCGATCTGCCGCTGTGCCTGAAGGTCCGCTCGCACGCCCGCGCCCTGGACGAGGTCTCCGCGGCCCGGGATCGGGCGCTGGTCGGCCTGGGCTACATGACCGTCGCCGAGATCTCCATCAACGCCCTGCTGGAGCTGGTGGCGGGCGACGACACCGTGCAGCCGATCAACAAGACGACCGCCGACCTGCACAGCCGGGACGAATACTGCCACTCCTCGGTGGCGGCCGAACTGGCCACGATCGTCTTCCACGACCTGTCCGCGACGGACCGGACGACGCTGCTGGGCGCCATGGCCCGGGCCATGGAAGCCTTCGCGGCAACCGATTTCACCACCTGGGCCACGATCCTGAATCGGGAGCGGGTCCCCGACGCCGAACGCATCATCGCCGACGTGCGGGCCGACGGAAACCGGAAACGGGTGCTGCAGGACTTCCGCGGACTGCGCAAGCTCACCACCGCGTGGGACGTCGTCGACGAGGTGCCGTTCGACTGGTCCACCACGATATCGAATTAGCTTTTTTCGAAGGATGTTTCGGGGGTCTCGGACGTATGCGCACGCTCTTGATCGATAATCATGATTCCTATACCTACAATCTGTATCAGCTCATCGCGGTGACCTCCGGGGTCGCTCCCGTGGTCGTCTACAACGACGATCCGCACTGGTACGACCTGGATCTCGGCGAATTCGACGCCGCGGTCATCTCGCCCGGCCCCGGAAATCCGGAGCACGCCGAGGATTTCGGGCACAGCGCCACGATTCTGCGGCGGCACGAGCTGCCGGTGCTCGGGGTGTGCCTCGGGCACCAGGGCATCGGGTCGTTCTTCGGCGGCCGGGTCGATCCCGCGCCGCGCGCCCGGCACGGGCACATCAGCGTCGTCCGGCACTGCGGGGAGGACCTGTTCGAGGGCATTCCCAACCCGTTCCGGGTGGTGCGGTACCACTCGCTGCACGTGCCCGAGCCGCTGCCGCCGGACCTGCTGACCCTGGCCACCGCCGAGGATGGGGTGGTGATGGGGCTGCGGCACCGGGTGCTGCCGCGCTGGGGCGTGCAGTTCCATCCGGAGTCGGTGTCCACCGAGCACGGGCGCGAGCTCATCGCCAACTTCCTGCGGCTGGCGCGCGAATCGGCCGCGGAGTCCATCGAGATCCGGGAGCGGCGCGAGCTGCCGCCCGGCACGAATTCCCCGGGGCCGCAGGCACGCTGGCGGGTGATCGACGCCGAGGTGGACGCGGCCGCGGTGGCCCGCGAGGTCTTCGACCGGCACGAGCGCATGTTCTGGCTGGACAGCGCGCGGGTGGTCGAGGGCATGGGCCGGTTCTCGTTCCTGGGCGCGCAGCTCGGCGCGGCGGGGGAGACCCTCAGCTACCGCATCGACGACGGCTTCGTGCGGGTGCACACCGACACCGGATCCCACACCGAGCCGGGGTCGATCTTCGACGCGCTCGACCGCCGACTACGCGTCCCGGTCATCGGCGCGGACGCGCTGCCCTTCGATCTGACCGGCGGCTACGTCGGCTATTTCGGTTACGAGTTGAAATCCGAGTGCGGCATGAACCGCGACCACCGCGCCGAGACGCCGGACGCGCTGTGGATCCGGGCGGATCACCTGGTGGTCATCGATCACGAGCAGCACCGCACCTACGTCGTCGCGATCGGCACCTCCGCCGACGCCGTGGCCGACCTGCGCTGGCTGGAGGACACCACCCGCCTGCTGCGCACCCGCCCCGCCGCCGACCCGGAGGGCGACGACGGGTCGAGTTCGCGCACGGTCGATTTCGCGGAGGTGGAGAAGTACGCGCGGCCGCGGGCGGAGTATCTCGCCGCCCTCGACCGGATCGAGCAGCGGCTGCTGGCGGGCGACAGCTACGAGGTGTGCATGACCAATGTGCTGCGCCTGCCCGCCACCTACGAGGACGCCGAGAGCGACCTGGACGCCTACATCCGATTGCGCACCGTGAACCCCGCCCCGTACGCGGCGTTCCTGCGCGCCGACGGGATCACGGTGTTCTGTTCCTCGCCGGAACGATTCCTGCGCATCACCCGCGACGGGGTGGTGGAGAGCAAGCCCATCAAGGGCACCGCGCCGCGCGGCGCGACGCCCGCCGAGGACGAAAACCTGCGCGCCGCATTGCAATCCGACCCGAAGACACAGGCCGAGAACCTGATGATCGTCGACCTGCTGCGCAACGACCTGGGCCGGGTGTGCCGGATCGGTTCGGTGTCGGTGCCCAAGTACATGAGCACCGAGACCTACGCGACCGTGCATCAGCTGGTGTCCACCGTGCGCGGTGAACTGGCCGAGGGCGTCGGCGCGCTGGACTGCGTGCGCGCCTGCTTCCCGGGCGGCTCCATGACCGGCGCGCCGAAGCTGCGCACCACCGACATCATCGGCGAACTGGAAACCGAAGCGCGCGGGGTGTATTCGGGCACGCTCGGCTACCTCGGCTGCAACGGCACCGCGGACCTGAACATCGTGATCCGCACCGCCGTGCGCTGCGGCGACAGCGTGCTGATCGGCGCGGGCGGCGCCATCGTGCTCGACTCCGATCCGACCGCCGAATACGAGGAGATGCTGCTCAAGGCGGCCGCCCTGGTGCGGGTGTTCGCCGCCGCCGAGACCGCGCTGGCGGGTGGCGGTCGCCGTGGATGAGCTGCTGCGCTTCGACCCCGACACCGCCGATCTGGTGCCGGTCCCCGCGCTCGACGGCCCGGACGTGATGGATTCGTGGCTGTGCGCCGACGGTTTCGTGCGCCGGTTGGACCTGCACGAGCAGCGCTTCGCCGCGTCGGTGCCGCAGCGCCACCGCATCGGCGCGGACACCCTTGCGGAGTTCCTGTCCCGGGTGCGCGCCATGCTGCCGACCGAGGGCAGCTGGTTCCCGCGCATCGAGTGCTCGCCGCTGGGCGATCTCGGCGTGCGCATCCGGCGCGCGCCGGAGTTGTCGGCCACGGTGCGGCTGTGGACGGCGACGGTGCCCGATCCGCGCCTCGAACCGCGGATCAAGGGCCCGGACCAGGGTCGGCTGGCCGAAATGCGGCGCATCGCGACCTATTTCGGCGCGGACGAGGCGGTGCTGCTGGACGCGCACGGCTGTGTGCGCGAGGGCGCGTTCAGCGCGATCGGGTGGTGGCGCGGCTCGGCGCTGTGCTTCCCGGACCCGCAAGGGCCTATTCTGCCGAGCGTAACCAGGCGGCTCGTCGAGGCCGTCGCCGGGGTACGCGGGGTCGCAGTCGAATACGAGCGGGTTCGTCCGGCGGATATCGCCGGGCTGCCGGTGTGGGTCCTCAGCGCGCTGCACGGGATCCGGGAGGCCGTCAGCTGGTCGGACAGCCCCGCTCCGGCATCGACGGGTGGCATGCGCGACGACTGGCAGCGCGCCCTCGACCGGTTCGCCCTCCGTATCGACGGCGCGATGCCACACCCAGGGGAGATTCAACATGCGTGAACCGTTCGTGAACTATCTCGCTCATTCGGGCTGGAACGAGTTGGCCTCGGTCCGCAACGGGCTGCGCAAGGCCGGACTGCCCATCCCGGACGCGGACTATCTGCGCGACACCTACGGCCCCGCCGCATGGAAGGAGGCACACCGGCTGGCGGACGCGCTGCGCGACCGGTTCGCCAAGGCCCGCTTCGCCGACACCGTCGACTACGGGCCGGTGCTGATCCCGGACCCGAAGCGGCTGGACGTGCGCGGCGCGGTGTCGCCGTCGGTGCGGGCCGACCAGACCGAGGTCACCACGCCCGATTTCGTGGATCCGAAGCTGCCGCAGGGCGTCTCGGTCGCCGCGGCGGGCGCGGACTGGACGCTGGCGGTGTCGGTGATCGGCCCGGCGGGTATCGCGCTGGGCAGCTACCTGGACATCACCGGCGACGACGACCCGGACTTCTATGTGGTCGAGGGCCAGGACACCCGCGACCTGATGATCCGCCAGATCTGGGGCGCCCGCACGCTACAGTGCGGCACGGTCATGCCCGACTGCGAGCACCGCGACAGCTGGACCTTCTCGCTGCTGCCGGGCGAGGGCCTGGTCGGCGGCGAGGCGGTGTCGGGCACCGTGCTGCACGGCACCGTCCGGCACCGGCTGGGCCGCGCCGATCGCGGCATCAAATCGGCGCGGGTGTGCCCGGCCCTACTCCTGGAGCCGGGGCGATGAGTATGTCCGACGCCGGAACCGCCGTCGCCGAATTGCCGCCCGGGGACACCGATTCCGTGGATCGGTTCGATGTCGTGGTGTTCCCCGGGCAGGGGAGCCAGAAGGTCGGCATGGGCGCGGACCTGTTCGACCGGTACCCGGATCTGGTCGCGCAGGCCGACGAGGCGCTCGGCTACAGCGTGCGCACGCTGTGCCTGGAGGATCCGGACGGTCGGCTCGACCGGACCGAATTCACCCAGCCCGCACTGTATGTCGTCAACGCGCTGCACTACGCCGCCCACCGGGAGCAGGCCCCCGAGCCGCGAATCGTGCTGGGGCACAGCCTCGGTGAGTACAACGCGCTGCACGCCGCGGGCGTGTTCGACTTCGCGACCGGGCTGCGGCTGGTGGCGGCCCGCGCGGCCGCGATGGGCGCGATAGAGGGCGGCGGCATGGCGGCCGTGGTCGGGCTGGCCGAGGACACCCTCGCCTATGTGCTCGGCGCGGCCCGGCTGACCGGCATCGACATCGCCAATCTCAATACGCCGCAACAGATCGTGGTATCCGGACCGGTCGACGAGCTGGCCGCGGCGACGCGACCGCTGCTGGACGCGGGCGCGAAAATGGTGCGCCCGCTGCGGGTCAGCGGTCCCTTCCACTCCCGCTACATGGCGCCCGCGCGTGCCGCGCTGGCGGAACCGTTCGCCGCCACCGAGTTTCGCGCGCCGCGGCTGCGGGTCGTCGCCAACGCCACCGCCCGCCCCTACGCGGCCGACACCGTGGCGACCCTGCTGGCCATGCAGATCGACCACCCGGTGCGCTGGGGCCAGTCCTGCTATCCGCTGCTGGCGGCGCCGGGCGCGCAGCTGACCGAGATGTACGCCAACACGCTGACGCGCATGTTCGCGCAGATGCGGCGGCACTTCGCCGCGCTGGGGCTGCCCGATCCGGCGGCCACGACCGAAAGTTGATCCACCATGGCAGTTTTCAATCGAGATTTCATCGGCCGCACGTTCGGCCCGGTCGGACCCTACGAGGTGAGCCGGGAGAAGATCCGCGACTACGCGCTGGCCACCTGCGACCCGAATCCGATCTATCTCGACCGCGCCGCCGCCGAGGCCGCGGGCCACCCGGATGTGATTGCGCCACCGAGCTTTCCGGTGATGCTGTTCTTCCGCTTCGGCGGCTGGCCGCTCTACGACCCGGAATTCGGGAAGAAGAGGTTGCCGATCTGCGTGCACCGGGCGCAGTCGGTGCGCACCCTGCGTCCGATCCATCCCGGCGATCTGCTGCTGATGACCACCGAGATCACCGACATCCGGGAGGTGGGGCCGCACGATCAGTTCGACATGACGCACACCATCATCGACACCGATACCAACGGTGTCGCGGTGGTGACCAATTCGATCCTGTCCCGGCACGTCCCCGGATTGGTGGATGCGGCATGAGCGCTAGGATTTCCTACGACGAGGTGAGCGTCGGACAGCAGATCGCCGAGGAGGTCGTCACGCTGCGGCGCGTCGATCTGCTGCGCTACTGCGGCGCCTGCTCGGATTTCACCGGCACGCACTGGAACGAGCGCATCGCCAAAAGCGTCGGCCTGCCGAACGTCATCTCGCACGGCACCCTCAATATCGCCGTCGCCACCCGGATCGTCAGCGACTGGCTGGGCGATCCGGCGGCCGTGCTCGGCTACGACGTGACCCGCTTCTCGCATCCGGTCGTGGTGCCCGACGACGACGAGGGCGGTCACATGATCGTGCGGGCGGTCGTGGAGGACAAGGCGGACGACCGCCGCGCGGTCATCCGGCTCACCGCCAAGACGCCCGACGGCAAACAGGTCATGGGCGGCGCCCGCGTCAGCGTGCAGCTGGCCTGATTCATCGAAAGAACAAATGAAGGAGTACTTGTCATGCAGCTGACCGACACCGATCGCGCCGACATCAAGGATCTCGTCTGCGACATCCTCGAGCTCGATCCCGAAGAGGTCACCGAGACAAGCCATTTCGTCGACGACCACGGCGCCGATTCGCTGCTGGCGATCGAGATCCTGTCGTCGCTGGAGAAGAAGTACCGGGTGAAGATCGACCAGGCCAAGCTGGCCCGCATGGGCACCATGGCCGGGATCTTCGAGGTGCTCGACGAATCCGATCGGGTGGGGGCCGCCTGATGAACGTGCCGGAACGCCCCCGCCGGGTGGCGATCACCGGCATCGGGCCGATCAGCAGCATCGGGGCGGGTCCGGCGGCGTTCCTGCGGGGGCTGCGGTCCGGGGCCTGCGGGGCGCGGCCCATCACCGCCTTCGACACCACCGGGTTCGAGCACGATATCGGTTGCGAGGTGGTCGATTTCGATCCGGCCGAGGCGGTGACCCGGATCTCGCCGAAGGATTACGGCCGGTCCAGCCTGTTCGCCGCCGCGGCGGCCCGAATGGCGGTGCGCGACAGCGGATTACCGTCCGACGCGCTGCGGAACGAGCGGGTGGTGATCGCCGTGGGCACCACCGACGGCGAATCCCGCGATCTCGACGATCTGGTCCGCGGCGACGTCGCGCAGGGCGCCGACGGGGACGGCGCGTTCGATCCCGTACTGGCGCGCCGGATTCCGGCGGCGCGGCTGTCGACGGCGGTCGCGGCCGAACTGGATCTGGTGTCGGTGGAGGCGGTCACCCTGACCACGGCCTGCGCCGCGGGCAACTACGCGATCGGCTACGGCTACGACGCGGTGCGCCTCGGCGAGACGGACTTCGCGCTGTGTGGCGGCGCGGATTCGGTGTGCCAGAAGACCTTCGCCGGGTTCTACCGGCTGGGGACGGTCGCGCCGGATCTGTGCCGCCCGTTCGATGCGAACCGGCAGGGCATTCTGACCGGCGAGGGCGCGGGCGTGGTGCTGCTGGAGTCGTGGGACGCGGCCGTCGCCCGCGGCGCGCACATCTACGCCGAGGTGCTGGGCTTCGGCCTCAACTGCGACGGCGATCATCCGGTGGCGCCCAACGAGGAACGCATCGCCGAATGCATGCGGCTGGCCCTGGCCGACGCCGGGCTCGCGCCCGAAGCGGTGGACCTGATCTCCGCGCACGGCACCGGCACCATCGCCAACGACCGCACTGAATCCCGGGCCATCCGTTCGGTATACGGGGCCGAGCCGCCGCGCACCATCTCCATCAAGTCGATGATCGGGCACACCATGGGCGCCGCCAGCGCGCTCGGCTCCATCGCGTGCGCGCTGGCCATCGACAACGGCTTCATCCCACCGACGATCAACCATGTCGAGACCGATCCCGAATGCGGGCTGGACTGCGTGCCCAATCACGCCGTCGACCACGACCTGACCGTGGTGCAGAACAACGGGCTCGCCTTCGGCGGCAACAACGCCGTGCTGATCTTCGGAAAACCCGTGGCCGCCACGGCATGAGCGGCCGCGCCCCGGCAGAAGGAACTGCTTGCATGCCCACCACCCGTCTCACCCACTGGTCGGCGCTGTCGCCGTACGGACCGACCAGCGCACACTTCCACACCGGCGTCACCGCCGCCGCGACGGCGGCGGGCGCGGTGCCCGACTTCGAGATCCGCACGGCCCTGGGCAGATCCGGCACCCGCAGCATGGACCGCGTCACGGCGCTGGCCGTCGCGGCCATCGGCGATCTCATCGCCCAGCCCGGCGCCACCGGCCTGGTCGACTCGCGGACCGCGATCGTGCTCGGCACCACCGCGGGCAGCGTGGCCAGCACCATGCGGTTCACCCGGGACTCGCTCACCGAGGACCGGCCGTATCTGGTCGATCCTGCGCGCTTCCCGAACACCGTGATGAACTGCGCGGCAGGCCGATCCGCGATCTGGCACAAACTCCGGGGCCCGAACGCGACGGTGGCCGGTGGCCGCGCCGCCGGTCTGATGGCGGTCAACTACGCGCGCCGACTGCTCGCCACCGGCCGCGCGGACACCGTGGTCGTCGGTGCGGCGGAGGAACTGTCGAGCGAGCGCTCCCGCATCGATCCGCACACCGACGGGTCGACCGGTGCGCCACTATCGGAGGGCGCGGGGGTGTTCCTCATGCATCGCGCCGAAGACACCGACGCCACAACCGGTCTGGAACTGATCGGACCGGTGTACACCCGAATGGTCCCCGAGGCCGACGCCGGTGCCGTGGCCATCGAAGAGGCCACCCGCGCCCTGACCCGAGCCGACCTCGACCCAGCGTCCGTACAGTCGATCGCGGTCACCGGCCCACTGGACCTCGGCGACCGGGCCCTAGAGGTCTTCCCGGACGCCGGTGCCGTCCTGCGCCCGGAGGACAGAATCGGCGACACCGGCGCCGCCGCAAGCATTTTCGCCTTGGCGCTGCTGGCGCAGCGCCACGACACACCAGTTCCCGGCATGCTTCGCTCCAACGCTCCAGCTCCTGGCGTGCCTCGTTCCAGCACTTCAGTTCCCGGCATGCTTTTGGCCGGGATCGCCCTCGTATTCGCCTACGATGAGCACAATCTCGTCACCGCCGTGGTGCGTGTGCGCGGCGGGTTCCGATGAGGTCGGCGGTCGGCGGCGCCTATAGGCTGGGGGAGGTGGAGCGTAACGACCGAACCCTCACGGCGACAGGCGATTTCGATGCGGGGTCGCCGTTGTTCGCGGGCCACTACCCGGATCTGGCGGTGGTGCCCGGGGTGCTGCTGATCGATCTGAGCCGCCGGGTCGCCGTCGAACACCTCGCCGACCTGCTCGGCGGCGGGCGGCCGCAGATTCACTCGGCGCAGTTCTCCGCGCCGGTGTATCCGGGCACCCCGGTCACGCTGCACGCGGAGGTCGGTGCGGGCTCGGAGATCCGGGTCCGGCTGCTCGACGGCGACCGGAAGCTGGCCTCGATCCGGTTGCGCGACAATCCCGTCCGACCGAGCAGCACCCCGCCGCCCCGCATGGTCGGCGCGCCGACGGAACCCCGGCTGCCGCATCGGCCGCCGATGGCATTCCTGGACGACGTCGTCGCCGTGAGCGCGGACCGGCTGCACGGCCGCGCGGGCCGGTCGAGCATCGACTTCCACCGGTGCACACCGACATTCGTGAGCCCAGACCCGGCCACCGTCTGGCCGCCCGCGCTGGTGCTGGAGGCATGGTGCCAGGCCGCCGCCGTGCTCATGATGCGGCTGGCACCGGAATTCGCGGCCACCGTGCCCGCGGTGCTCATCAGCAGGCTCACCGCGGTGCGCAGCCTCGCCGATGTGGTTTTCGGCGACACCATCGACCTGCACGTGCGCCTGCTCGAGCGCTATCCCACCGCCAGCACCCTGACCGGCTGCGCGCGGGTGGGGGAGCGGGTGGTGCTCGACATCGACCGGCTCACCGCCACATTGCGTCCCTTCGATCGGCTCCGGAGTCCCAGTGCATGATCAACGTCCCGTCGCCGTCGTCACCGGCGGCTCGCGCGGAATCGGCCGCGAGATCGTCCTCGAGCTCGCCCGCGGCGGCTACGACGTCGCCTTCTGCTACAACAGCGACGCCACCGCGGCCGAGAAGGTGGTGGCCGCGGCCACGGGCGGCTCGGTCCTGGCGATCCGCGCCGACGTGCGCGACGAGGACCAGGTGAACCGATTCCTGGAAACCGCCGCCGCCGAACTCGGCAGCCCGGATTGCGTGGTCACCTCGGCGGGCGTCACGGCGGATCAGTCGCTGGCGGCCATGGACAGCGACAGCTGGCATCGCGTGGTCGACACCAACCTCACCGGCGTGTTCCATGTCTGCCGCCGGGCCGTCTTCGAGATGGTCAAGCAGCGCTCGGGGGCGATCGTGACCATCGCCTCGGTCTCCGGGGTGTACGGCAATCCGGGGCAGACCAATTACAGCGCGGCCAAGGCCGGGATCATCGGCTTCACCAAGTCGCTCGCCAAGGAGGTGGGCCGGTTCGGGGTGCGGGCCAACACCATCGTCCCCGGCTATATCGACAGCGATATGACCGGCCATCTGACCGACGCCAAACGTGCGACGCTCGAAAAGACCATCGCCCTGCGGCGCTTCGGCACCCCCGCCGACGTCGCCGCGCTGGTGAGCTTCCTGGTATCCGAGCGCGCCCGGTACATCACCGGCGCGGTGCTGCACGTCGACGGCGGCATCACGCTGTGAGTGTCGCATCTTGGGAGGAACAGTGAAAACCCCGCCGCGAGTGTACTTCTCGTTCCGCAGTCCGTATTCCTGGCTCTCGTTCCACGACCTGCGCCGCGACCACCCGGAGCTGGTCCGGCGGCTGGAGTGGCGGCCGTTCTGGGAGCCGGACGAACGCTTCACCGCCCTGCTCACCGACGCCGGGCACGAATTCCCGTACACCCCCATGAGCCGCGCCAAACACTTCTATCTCCTGCGCGACGTCCGCCGCCTCGCGCGCCGCCGCGGGCTGGCCAATGCCTGGCCGGTGGACGACCATTTGTATTGGGAGCCAGCGCATCTCGCCTGGTTCGCCGCCGCCGATCAGGGCCTGGCCGAAGACTACAGCGACCGCGTCTACGCCGCCCGCTGGCTCTCCGGCCACGACATCTGCCGCCCCGAGGTCGTCCAGACCATCCTTGACGACCTCGGAATTGCCACGACCATCGACGAGCTTCTACGCTCCCCGGACATCGAGAAGCGCGCCCTCGACGCCCTGGTATCGGTCTGCGAGGAGGACATCTTCGGCGTCCCCATGTTCCTCCACGGCCGCGAAAAGTTCTGGGGCCTGGACCGCCTACCGGATTTCCTTGCCGCCCTGCCGGATTCGGCCGAGCGGGAGCCATCGGGCATCCCAGATCTCGCCGTCCCGACAGCGACCGCCGAAATAGGCCACGCCGGAGGCTGCGGCTAACGGGGCGATTCTCGCCCGATCGCTTCCCGCCCGGCCACCTTGATTCCGGCGTGCTTTTGGCCGGAATCCTCCGGTAGGTCCCGGCCAAAAGCACGCCGGGACCAAGGGTAGCTGGGGCCTGAACGAACATGTTCGTCACGAACTTGTTCGCAACGAACATGTTCGTTATCATGAGTCCATGAGCACCGAATCCCCACGTAGCAGGCGCGAGCGTCCGGCCAAACCGGCGCTGTCGCGGGCGGGCATTGTCTCGGCCGCGGTGCAGATCATGCGGGACGAGGGTCTGGAGCGGGTCACCATGCGTCGGCTGGCCGAGGAGCTGGATACGGGGGCGGCGTCGCTGTATGTGTACGTCCGCAATGCGGGCGAGCTGCGCGCCGCCGTCCTGGACGAACTGCTCGCCGAGGTGGATCTGAGTCCCGTTGCGGCCGCGGGCGATTGGCAGCAGCGGCTGCGCGGCGTGCTCGGCTCCTACCTGGCGGTCCTCATGCGGTACCCGGCGCTGGCCCGGTCTGCCCTGCTGGACCGGCCGTCCGGGGCGCGCTACCTGGACCTGGTGGAGGCGGTGCTCGCGCTGCTGCACGAGAGCGGCCGCGTCGACGACCGCACCGCGTCCTGGGCGGTCGATCTGCTGTTGCAGGTCACCACCGCGACGGGCGCCGAGCAGGCGACCCGCCGCGAGAACCCGGACGACGACTCGCAGTGGGCCGCACTGGAATTCGCCGTCGGCCACGTCGACGCCGCCCGGTACCCGCGCATCCGCGCCGTCGGCGCCGAACTGCTGTCCGGCCCGGGCGAGGCCCGGGTCCAGTGGGCCCTGTCGGTGCTGAACAACGGCATCCTGGCCACCCCGAGAGAAAAAGAGTAATGACCATGACAGACACGACGATCGAATCCACGCCGGTCCTCATTGTCGGCGGCAGCCTGGTCGGCCTGTCCGCCGCGGTGTTCCTGGCCTGGCGCGGCGTACCGGCCGTGGTGGTGGAGAAGCACGCGGGCAGCTCGCTGCATCCGCGCGCCATCGGCTACACCACGCGCACACTGGAGTTGTTCCGCGCCACCGGAATCGAGCTGCCCACCTCCACCCAGGGCAATACGCCGCCGCGGCGCGCCCGGGTGCAGAGCCTGGCGGGCGAGTGGTTCGAGGAGTATCCGTGGTCCCCGCCGGGCAAGGACTGGAAGCCCGAGATCGAATACTCGCCCGCGCAGGCGACGGCCATCGCCCAGGATCGGCTGGAACCCATTCTGCGGCAACGAGCCCGGGAATTGGGCGCGGAGCTGCGGCCGAGCACCGAGCTGATCGGCTTCACCCAGGACACCGCCGGTGTCACCGCCACGCTGCGCCGCCGCGCCGACGGCAGCGAATACCGCATGCGCGCACAGTATGTGGTGGCGGCGGACGGCGCGGGTAGCCCCGTGCGAGAGGCGCTGGGTATCGAGCGCACCGGCGAGGGACTGGTGTCGGTGCAGCGCAGCATCCTGTTCCGCGCCCCGCTCGACGAATACCTGGAACGCGGTGTGGTGCAGTTCGAGATCGACCAGCCGGACTTCCAGTCCTTCCTCACCACCTACTCCGACGGCCGCTGGGTGCTCATGCTCGCCGACGACGTGGACCGCGACGAGGACGAGCAGCGCGCGCTGATCCGGCGGGCGATCGGCCGCACCGATGTGCCCATCGAGCTGATCACCACCGGCCGCTGGGAGTTGGCCGCCCTCATCGCCGACCGGTTCTCCGCCGGGCGGGTGTTCCTCGCCGGTGACGCGGCGCACCAATTGCCGCCCAACCGTGGCGGTTTCGGCGCCAATACCGGCATCGACGACGTCCACAACCTGGCCTGGAAACTGGCCGCGGTGCTGTCGGGTGAGTCGTCGCCCGCCCTGCTCGACACCTATGAGGCCGAACGCCATCCGATCGCGGAACTGCGGCACGAGCAGATCTTCGCCCGCGCCGACTACAAGGCCCGCCTGAAGACCGCCCGATCCGAGGCGCCGGTCCTCCCGGATGAGGCCATCGAACTCGGCCAGCTCTACCGATCCACCGCCGTCCTCGGTGCGGGCCCGGACCTCCCGCCCGCCCGCCGCCCCGACGAGTGGGCGGGCCAGCCCGGCACCCGCGCCCCGCATCTGCGAATCCTGGGGGGCGACAAGACGAAATCCCTGCTGGACCTGTTCCAGAGCTCCTGGGTGCTGCTGTCCGAGGACCCCCGCTGGGCCGAGGCAACCGAGACGGCCGCCCGCGTCTGCGGCGTGGAGGTGGTATTCGTGCACATCGGCGTGGACGCGAAACCGATGGGCGCACAGTCGTTCTCGGCCGCATACGGTCTCAACGACTCCGGCGCGACCCTCGTCCGGCCCGACGGCTATATCGCCTGGCGCACAGTCGATTCCCCGTCCGACCCCACCGCTGCCCTTATCGACGCCCTCGCCCATGTAGCCAGCGCGGGCCGGACAGCAGCGATCTGATCGGATCGGAGCAATGCCGGAATCTGTTCTGGAACAACGTGTTCAGCGACTCGAGGATATCGAGGAGATTCGCTCCGTCACGGCCCGGTACGCCCATGCGGTGAACAAAGGCTGGGACGGCAAACCCCTCGACCCCGAGGCGATCCCCGACCTGTACGCCCCCGACGCCCATTGGGCCAGCCCCGATTTCGGCAGCATCGACGGCGCCGCCGAGATCGCGGCGGCCCTCCCCGAAGCAACCGCCATGGTCGACGCGTCCATGCACGCCTTCATAAACCCGATCATCACCGTCGACGGCGATACCGCGTCCGCAACATGGCAACTATGGGCGGCATCGGTGATCCACGGCGAACTCGGATCCGTATACATGCCAGCCGAATTAACCTATACCCGCACCCCATCAGGCTGGCGCATCCAGAGCGTCCGCCTGGGCGAAGCCAAGCGGGGACGGTTCGCCGGATAGGCGGGCGGCGAATTCCGGGTGCGTCACTCCTAGGAGGACGGCGGTCTGCCACCGCATTCACCGCCCGGACAGTGTGGTCGGTATGAACCAATCGAAGACAGTGCTGGTCACCGAAGCCAGCGGCGGTATCGGCGAGGCCGTGGCCGCCCATCTGGCAGGCGCGGGGCATCACGTCGTCGCGGCCGCCCGGGAGCGAACCGGCCGCGTCGATGTGCTGATCAATAATGCCGGTGTCATGCCGCTGCGGGTTCAACCTGGCAGCGCAAACCATAGGTACCGACCTCCATTGGGGCAGAATACTTCCTAATTGGTCGAGCTGATCGACCGCCTGAAAGACCCCAATTTCGCAGACAGCATCGCCCCCGCCTGCGACACCAACCCGACCCGTCCCCGTCTGCAGCCAGCTGCGGATACGGCGGTGCGCACTTGCTCACCACGACGCACTTTCCCGGAACGCCGACAGCTCTACCTCACCCTCGAGAGCTCTAGTATCTGAATACTAGTCTATGTATACTATCCGCTATGCGTGGAGCTTCGACGCGACTGTTTCTGCTGGCAGAGTTGGCAACCAGGGGTGAGGCGCACGGCCACGAATTACGCCGGGAAGCAGCGCTGGGCAAGACCGAACTCTGGTCGGAGGTCGGGATCGGTTCGATCTACAGCACCCTGCGCCGGATGCAGGCCGAAGGGCTGGTGCGGATCGTGCGCAGCGAACGCGACGGCCTCATGCCCGAACGCACCGTCTACGCACTGACCTCCGAAGGACGCAAGGAACTCGAGGCCCTGCGCGCATCCATGCTGCGCGATGTCGTCGTCCGCGCCGACCCGTTCGATCTGGCTCTGGCGTGTTCGCCCGATCTGCCCACCGAGGTCCTGCTCGGCATCGTCGAGGACCGCACCGCGACGATACGGACCCGGATCAGCAGCCTCGAGCATCTGCGCGACTCGGCCCGCGACCACCTCGACGACCGCGACCACCTGCTGTTCGACCACGTCCTGACCAGGCTGCGCGCCGAACTGGATTGGCACGACACCCTGCACACCGCCCTGTCGGCGAACCGACCACCACGACCGGAAAGCACGCGATCATGACCAACCCGAAAACCATTGCCCTCGAGTCATTCCGGATCATCGAGAGCGGTGACGAGGAACTGGCCGAACGGATCATCGCCGCGGAGTTCGTCAACGACGAAGCCGACGACGACCCCGAAGACGCCGACCGCCAACTACAAGGTCCCGCAGGCTTTCTGGCAACCAGTCGCTGGCTGCGCAGCGCGTTCTCCGAGCTTCGCTTCGAACACGAACACACCCTCGCCGAAGGCGATACCGTCTTGGCCGTCACTACCATGACCGGCACCCACAGCGGCGTGTTCAACGGCATCCAACCCACCGGAATACCGATCAGGCACAAGCAGGTTCACATCTTCACCCTCGCCGAAGGCCGGATCACCCGGCACCGAGCCGTGCGTGACGACCTCGGGCTCCTGCTGCAACTCGGATGGAACCCGACTGGCGGCCACCAAGACCCGCGCGACCACGAATCCACGCCACCCGAATGATGGCGGGAGGCCCATGCGATATGACTATCAGTTCTGTTCGATCGGTCGGGTGTGAAGGATTGCAGTGGGAGTCTGGATCGGTTGGGGCTCTGGGTTGTTCGGCGTCGGGGGTGAGGGGTCAGAGGGGAGTGGTTGATGAGGTTCGGGGGTGGTGTGGGGAAAGGTGGGGGTGGTAGGCGGATGCCTGGAGGGTGTACAGGTGGTGGTAGGTGCCCTGTTGGGACAGGAGTTCGTGGTGGGTGCCGGATTCTGTTATTCGGCCGTGGTTCAGGACGTAGATGCGGTCTGCGGCTTGGATGTTGGCTAGGCGGTGGGTGACCAGGATTATGGTGTGGCCGGGGTGGAGGGTGCGGAGGCGGTGGTAGAGGTCGGCCTCGGCCAGGGGGTCGAGGCCGGTGGTGGGTTCGTCGAGGATGAGGAGGGGGGTGTCTCGGTAGAAGGCGCGGGCGATCGCTATTTTTTGCCATTGGCCGCCGGAGAGGTCGGTGCCGTCGGTGCGCTCCTTGCTGAGGATGGTGTTGTAGCCGTGGGGGAGTTCGGTGAGGTGGGGGTGGATTCCGGCGCGGGTGGCGGCGGTGGTGACGGCGGCGTGGTCGGGGGTGGGGGTGCCGAAGGCGATGTTGTCGACGGCCGTCAGGGGGTAGCGGGCGGGGGTTTGCAGGACCAGGGTGGTCGAGGCGCGCAGTGTGGGAAGGTCGTTCGCGGACAAGGGGTTACCGTCGCGGGAAAGGTGTCCCGTGCTCGGTGAGTAGAGTCCGGCGAGGATCTTGGTGAGGGTCGTCTTCCCGGATCCGTTGTGGCCCACCAGCCCGATGACCTCGCCCGCGCGCAGTTCGAGCGTAATGCCGGTGAGCGCAGGGGTTTCGGCGCCGGGATAGGTGAAACCCACATCCTGCGCTGTGAGCGTGGCGAACGGATGCGGTGGCGGAGTGGGTGTTTCGGGCGGCATGTCCTCGGTGAATCGCATCAGGTCGGTGATGAACAGGCGGCGCTTCCCGATGGTCGACACCGTGGTGGCGAGGCTGGTCAATTGCGCCATCAGCAGCTGGGTGGCGACGACGATCGCGGTGGCGGTCGCGAAGCTCAGCAGGCCCGCGCCCGCCAGAACGGCCAGTGCCGCAATCGCGGTCATGGTGACCGCGACCGACGCCACCCGGGCGGCGGTCATCCGGAGCGTGTAGATGCGGTGCCAGCGAATCTGCTCGGCCAGCATGGCGGTGCGGTCGCGGCGCCATCGCCGGAGCAGGGTCGGTCCGGCGGCGTAGGCGCGGATCTCCGCGGCCTCGGCGCGGCCGGTGAGCATCGACTCGAAATGCATTGTGCCGCGCAACTGTTCGGACTGCGCCAGGGCCAGCTCGTACCAGCTGCGATTGGCGCGCCGCGATTCCAGCCACACCGGTACCACGGCGAGCAGCAGCAGCGGCACCGTCATCCATGCCATCAATGCCACCGACGCCGTCAACGCCATCGCGTAGATCGCGGCGTGCAGCAGGGCCAGAATCGATTGCACCATGGATCCGGGATACGCGCTGGCGGTCCGGGCGCGCACCACCCGATCGTAGAATGCCGGATCCTCGAAGCGCACCAGCTCCGCCCGCATGGCCGCCGCCAGCACCCGCTCGGTCGCGGCCACGGTGGTCTTGTCGGCGAGCACGCTCTGCCGATACGTCTCGATCCCCGACAGCACCTGCGACGCCAATCCCGCAACCGCCAGTACCGCCGCCGGAATCAGCAGCGCCGCAACCCCTCCCGATCGCGCACCGCCGCCGACCGAGGTGAGGACCACCGTGGCCACCCGCCGCACCACCGTCACCGCCACCGCGGTACCGACACCCTGCGCCAGACTGACTGCGATGCAGGCGATTACCGCCCGTCGATCCGCACCCCACGCCAGCCGTAACAGATACCACGCTACCGATCGGAAGTTCTTTGCGGCAGTAGGGGATTCATCGTGTCGCTTGCTTCGCATACCGACCGCCCTCGATTCCTTCCGACCCCTATGATCGAAAATGCATGGCACACAGGCGAATTCGAGTGGGAGAAAAATAAAGTACCGCAGCCATACTATTACAGCGGATGCCCGCCACAGGTCGTGGCGATCCTCCGATTGATCGCCCGTGAGGGGTATCCGTCACGAGAAGAGGAATAGTCATGGCAACCGCATTGATCGATCGTCTCACCGCAAAGATCATCCGCAAGGACGCGCCCTACCGGGGCGGGAATTGCAAGCCCCTGCTCCAGAGCTGCTCCAGGAACCACGAGTGCTGTTCGGACCTCTGCCTTCTGGGCTTGTGCACATAGATCTCGACCGGGAGGACCGCTGATGGGGTGGCTCGAGATCGGTGCACGGGCGGCCCTGGTCACGGTGTTCGCCGTGGCCGCGGTCTCCAAGCTCGGGGTCGCGGCGCGGATCCGATTCCGCGCCGCGGTCACCGAACTCGTTCCCCGGCTGCGCGGTCGCGCGGCCAGGCCGGTCGCCGTCCTCGTCTCGGGCGCGGAATGGCTGATCGTGGTCGCGCTGGTCCTGCCCGTCCCGATCGCCGGATTCGCCCTGGCCCTGGGCGCGCTCACCGGTTTCACCCTTGCCATCGCCGCCGCCGTGCGCCGCGGCTCCGACGCCGGGTGTCAGTGCTTCGGCCGCACCGCCCGGCCCGTCTCGGCGGTGCAGATCGTCCGCAATCTGCTCCTCGCCGCGATCGCGGTCCTCGGCCTCGCGTCCGGCTCCCGCCCGGGCGAGCCGGGTGCGTCCCTGATCGCCGCCGCGGCCGGAATCCTGTTGGGCGCCACCCTGATTGTCGCCGACGACCTGGCCGACCTGCTCCATCCCGCCCCGAATCGCCCGGCTGTCAGCCGCTTTCACCCCGGACAGGATTCGCCGCCATGAGCATCTCCACCGCATACATCGCCGTGCTGACGATCATCGTCGTGCTCCAGCTGCTGGTCACCTACGGGCTCGTGCGCCGCCTGCGCGTGCACACCGACCTGCTCGACGAACTCATCGACGAGAACACGCTCGCCCTCGCCCCCGGCACCCCGATCCCCGCGTTCGCCACCCACACCACCGACGGCGCCGCCCTCACCGACCGCGATGTGCGCCACCCCGCCGCCATCGCCCTGCTCGAGGTCGACTGCCCGCACTGCCGCACCAACCTCCCGGACTTCCTCGCCTACGTGCGGGGCGCCGGATTCGCGCGCGAGAACGTGCTCGCCGTCGTCGCCACCCGCGACACCACCGACCCCGCCGAACGCGACGCCATGCTCGAAACCCTGTCCGCCGCAGCGACCCTCGTCTGCGAATCGGGCGACGACGCCGTGATCGGCACCGCCCTGAACGCCCAAGCGTATCCGACCTTCTACCTGACCGACGCCAACGCCACCATCACCCGCGCCGTGCACGCCGTCCGCCGACTGCCCAATACCACCGCCGCCACTCCGTCGCGTTCGTCGTGACCGCGGACCCCAAACGTGATTTACGCCGCCATTTTTCCATTCGGAACGTTATTCACTTCACAAATAGCGCCGTTTAATTTGCCGAATATGTGCTATTCGCGGTCGACTGGGGTGTATGGCCGGTGAGATCTCGACGCTCCGCAGACGGCGGAGCCTGCTGCCCCGGCTGCGGCGGCGCAATCTCGGCGGCTACGAGATCGTGGTCCCCGTCCCCGAGCAACCGACGGCCGACGAGCTGCACAGCGCCGATCGGCACGTCCTGATCGTGGCGCTGTTCGCGGCGCTGGGCGGCATGCTCTACGGCTACGACACCGGAATCATTTCCGGCGCGCTGCCCGCGATGGCCGCGGAATGGGGGATCGGGCACCGCTGGCAGGAGGTCGTGACGGCCGCGATCCTGGCCGGGGCGGTGCTGGGCGCGCTGATCGGCGGGCGGCTGTCCAAGGCGCTCGGGCGGCGCCCGACCATCCTGCTCATCGCGTGCGTGTTCGCGGTCGGGGTGGTGGCGTGCTCGCTGGCGGTGAACGCGTGGATGATGGCGGCCTGCCGGTTGTTCCTGGGCCTGGCGGTGGGCGGCTGCTCGCAGATCGTTCCCACCTACATCGCCGAACTCTCGCCGCCGCATCGCCGCGGGGCCATGGTGACGTTCTTCAATATCGCGATCGGCGTCGGGATCTTCCTGGCGAATCTGGTCGGCCTGCTCGCGACCGGCGACTGGCGCTGGATGATCGGCATCGCGGTCGTCCCGGCGCTGGTTCTGGCCGCGGCCATGCTGCGGCTGCCGGAGACGCCGCGCTGGCTGATCGATAACGGCACGGTCGGCAAGGCCCGCGTGGTGCTGCGCTGGGTGCGGCCGAATCGCTCTGTGGCGGTGGACGAGACGCTGAAGATCTGGGCGATCTCGCAGCAGGAACAACGCGAATCCCGCGGCGGCTGGGCGAATCTCGGCCGCCGGTGGGTGCGTCCGGCGCTGGTCGCGGGCCTCGGCATCGCGGCGTTCACCCAGCTGTCGGGCCTCGAGATGATGATCTACTACTCGCACACGATCCTCGGCGGCGCGGCCGGTTTCGGACCCGGCCTGGTCGCCTGGTCGGGGTTGGGGATCGCCGGGGTCTACCTGATCTGCACCGGGATCGGCGAGCGGCTGGTGGACGTGGTCGGCCGCCGCGGCCTGATGCTGATCCTCATCCCCGGCTCGACGCTGTTCCTGTTCGGCTTCGGCCTGCTGTTCGTCGCGACGCCGCATCCCAACCGCTATCTCACCCTGGCCCTGATGCTCGCCTACATGGCCTGCAATGCCGCCGGATTACAGGCGGTCGGCTGGCTGCTCGGCTCCGAGCTGTATCCGCTGAGCATCCGCGACCGCGCCACCAGCCTGCACGCCGTGGCGCTGTGGGGCTCCAATCTGATCCTCACCCTGACCGCGCTCAGCACCATCGACACGCTCGGCATCGGGCCCGCGTTCCTGCTCTACGCGACGTTCAACCTGCTGTCGTTCGTCTTCGTGTACTTCGTCGTCCCCGAGACCAAGGGGCACTCGCTGGAGGACATCGAGCAGTCGCTTCGCGACGGCACCTTCCTGCCCCGCCGCCGCACGGCGGCCGGTCAGCGCTGAAAGATGCTGTCGCGCATGGTCGACGGCAGGCCCGCCACCAGCTGGCAGACGTAGCGGTGCACCTGCCCGATCCGCAGCTCGGCCGGAAGCGTCTGCCACACATGGCCGATCAGCGCGCTCGCCTCGTCCAGCTCGCCCAGGCGCTCGAGCATGGCGGCCATATCCAGATCCAGCAGCGCCCGCCCGACGTGATCCTTCTGCGCCATCGGCAGTTCCAGCACCCGCCCGCGCGCCTCCTCCGCCGCGCGGCGGTCGCCGATCGAGGCCAGCGCGTGCGACTGATGCCAGCGCAGAATGTATTCCGAGGTGCCGAGGTTGTTGTCGGTGGTCGCGGTGGGCGGCAGCGCCACGAACATCCGCTCCGCGGCGGTGATCGCCTCCACGGCCTCGCGGCGGCGGCCGATGCGGGCCTGGATGCCGCCCTCGCTCAGCAGCCCGAACACCGACGCCGAGGTCGGTTTCGAGCCGCCGCTGGCCTGCGCCGAGCGGGCCGCGGCCAGGCCCTGATCCAGCGCGTGCCGATAGCACTCGTGGATGTGCGCCATATGACCGCGCAGCCAGGCGTCCACCGCGGTGTCGCCACCCTGCCGGGCGGCGCGGCGCGCCTTGTAGAACCACATGAACGTGTCGTGGATGTCGGCGACATCGTTGAGCCGGAATGCGATGAGGCCCGCCAGGATCGACTCCACCCGCAGCAGGCGACGACGCAATTCGGCGGACTGCTCGGCCAGCATCAGCTGCTGGATCCGCGCCAGATCGCGCATCCGCGCCGGGATGTACTCCGACGGCGGCACCACGTACAGCAGATATCCCGTGGCTTCGAGGCTCTCCTCCAGGGCGTGCACCGTCTCCCAGACCGACGCGCCGCGCGGCACACCGCTGGTCACCACCAGCGGTCCCGAAGCAGATACTCCCACTTGGGAATTGCGTGAGGATTGCGGATCGTCGGCGGTGTAGTCGTGCCCGAACCCGAGCCGGTCCGGCCGGGTGCGATAAAGTCGGCACAGGGCATCGAGAAAAGGGTAAGTGGGCATGTCGAGGCCGGTCTCCCAGCGGGATACGCTTTGATGCGACAATCCTCGGGAAGACGAACCATCTGTGCTGAGAAGTTGCTGCAATTGCTGTGCGACTTCTACGAGGGTGAACCCATGGGCAATGCGATGGGCTCGTAACAGCGAAACTCCGCAGTGCGACCGGATCGCTTGGACCGCCTCCCATTTCGACCCCCCGGAGGCGTCGATGTCTCGGACGATCCTGCGCGCACACGTGATGCTGTGTGGGCTGTTCACAACATCTCCAGATCACTGGGCATGTGTTGTCGGCTGGTCCGGACGAGCATGGGGCTGGTGCGTCGTCCGTACCCAACAGTAGTCCGTCTCGTCGGTTTTCGTTCGCACTGGGGTGCGATTCTGCGCGCGGTGCGTGCAATTGCGAAACGCCGCTGGCTCCGACGGGCACGCCGGTCGCAGGCTTGGGGCCATGCAGAGAAACGGAATTGTCGTCAGACTCCCGACAACCCCGCCGTACCAGGTGCACCGAAACGAGCGCTCGCCCTTCGTTGTTCAATTGGTGCAGGTGATGTCCACCGTCGCGACCGTCGTGATGGCCCTGGCCAGTTACGTCGCCTGCGCGTCGGCCATGAACATCTCGAGCGTGTCGGTCTTGGCGGCGGCGTGCGTGCTGGCGGGATGGCTCGCGCGGGACCGCAAGTGCAAGGTACGGCACCGGCCGATCGGTTCGATTCAGGTCGAGGGCCGGATGCGACGGATCGTGGCGTCGCACAAGCCGTAGTTTTTCTACCGTCCGCCCCGCCGCATCCGCGGCGGGCGGATCCCCTAATCCCGTTCCCCGGAAAAATCTGAAATAGCACCAAACCGGTCGGAATTGCTGGTTCGGTCGATCACTCGTGTGGGTACGCTGGGTCTATCACTGGCACGGCAATCGTACGGGGTAGCAAGATCACCGACCTGCGAGGTGTCGCGGCTCTGGTGCTACTGACGGCGTCGTTTGCCATGTTGACGGTGTTCTCACGCTACCTCGACTCCGGATTCACCGTGGCCCAGCAGGTGTACCTGCGAACCGCGGTGGCGTTCCTCATCGCCGTGATCGCGTTCGGTCGTCGTATCCGCTGGCGATATGTGCTGCGGATGGGTGCCCGCGAATGGGGTGTGGTGGTGGTCCGCACCGTCCTGCTCTACGTCATCGGGACCATGCTGTTCGCGAAGGCCGCGACCATCACCACGGTGGTGGACGCCTCGCTCATCGGCGCGCTGCCGCTGGTGTCCGCGCTCGGGCTGGTGCTGCGCCGGGTGCGGGTCACGCCCGCCCGGGTGGTGTTCGTGTGCGGGTCGGCCCTGGGGGTGACGCTGTTGTCGGGCATCGGATTCGGGCCGGGCGGCGCCTCGCTGGCCTGGAATCACGGGGATCTGATCGCGCTGGTCGCCATGACGGCGATGGCCGTCAGCTATCTGGGCCGGGATTGGCATCGCGCCGCGCTGAACAATCAGGAGATCACCGCGCTCACGGTCGGGCTGGGCGCGACGGGGGTGGCGCTCACGTCGCTGCTGCAGGGGCAGGGGCTGCCGCAGCCGCCCGCGCACGGGTCGCCGGTGGTGCTGTGGGGCGCGATCGCCGTCGCGGGCGCGCTGAGCGTGCTGAACGTCTTCCTCATCAATTACGGCTTCGAACACGTGGATCCGGTGCACGCGGGCAATCTGCTGACCGTCGAATCGGTGTGGGGGCTGTTGTTCGGGCTGATCTTCTATCAGCAGGTGCCGTCGGTGACCGGGATCGTGGGCGGGCTGGTCATCGTCGGCTGCGCGGTCGGGTTGAATCTGGCCGACGGCAGCCCGCCCGCCTCCGAAACCCCCGAGCCCGAGGCGCCCGCGGTGGCCGACGGCGGCGGGTTCCCGGTGTCGGAGCTGCCGCAGCCCGCGCGGATCACCGCGTTCCGCCGCCATCCGACGCCGCTGTTCGAGCGTCGGGTCCGGATTCGGCTGGCCGGATCCGAGCGCCGCCCGATCGATCCGGAATGGGCCTATACCCAGGAGGCGGGCTGAGATAGTGGAGCGCCGGAGGTGTTCGGCGAGTGTCCGGTTCCGGAATGGTGCGGGCTGGCGGACCATGGCCTCGGCCCGGCGGCGGACGTGGGCGGATGGGCGGTGCGGGATGCGATTGCCGCTGGTACGACGGGCGGCGGAGGCGATGGGCCGCGCCGGGGCCGGACTCCGACGGAGCGCGGGTTGTCGGGCGGGCCAGGGGATTTGGACGGAGGTGCTGTTCGATGAAGGGGATATCGAACAGCACGCCCGCCCGGACAGAATAACGCCGCGAGCCCCGCGCGTCAGGAGGCGGCGCCAGGAAATGCACGATTGAGTCCGCGAAATAGTGTCCGGCCCAGCCTATTCGGACCGAACGGTCGTCATAGCGCCGGATCGCGCGATTGTTGCCCCGGGCGGCGCGAAGGGCGGATCATATACTCGTCGCGGCTTCACGACCAGATGCCGGTGCGGTTGCCCGAGAAGGGGAGGGCAGCGGCGTCGTGGTCGGGGATCGGTATGCGCGGCAAGGGCGGGGCGGTCGGCAACGCTCGCCCTGCCCGCAGGGGTGGATGTCAGCCCGGTTCGACGGGCAGCAGCAGCGGGCCGCGGTGGCGAAAGCCGGAGCGCCAGGGGATTTCGTGCACGTCACCGACGACCCGCAGGGCGGGCCACCGCTCGTAGAGTCGGCGCAGGATGGCGGCGACGACGGGCCGGACCAGACCGGCGCCCACGCAGGCGCGGCCGCCGTAGCCCAGGGCCAGGTGCGGATTCGGGGTGCGGCGCACGTCGAGTTGGTCGGGGGCGGTGAACCTTTCGGGATCGTGATTGGCCGAGGCCAGGCAGAACAGCACGGTGTCGCCCGCGGGGATCCAGTAGCCGCCGATGTCGAGGTCGGTGGTCGCGAAGCGGGGGGAGGCCAGCACCTGCGGGGACAGGAAGCGCAGGAGTTCGTCGACCGCGCCGAGCGGGCCGGTCGACGACAGCGCCGCCGCGAGTTGGTCCGGCCGGGCCGAAAATGCCGCTACCGCACCGGAAATCAGGTCGACCAGCACCTCGTACCAGACGAACAGCAGGAAGAACAGTAGACCGGTCGACTCGCCGGGGCCGAATCCCGCGGTGGCCAGCCGACCGAGCATCGTGCGGTCGTCGGCGCGCCGCCCGTCCTCGATCGCGCTCTCGATGATCTCCTGCATGATCGCCAAGGTGTCTCGCGCCCGCGGCGCGGCATCGGCGCACAGCGTGGTATCGGCCCAGTCCCGCAGCCGATCGTGAGTGGTGTCGGACAGTCCGAGCACGTCGGTGAGCACCGCCGCCGGTAGCGGTACTGTCACCTGTTCGACCAGGTCGAATTCGGTGGCGCCGTCCAACTTTTCGAGCATCGGTTCGAGCATTGCCGCCGCCCGCGTCCGCCATTCGCCCAGCCGCCGCGGCTGCAACTCGCTCGTCACCGCGCGCCGCAGCCGTTCCAGATCGTCCGCCTCGCCGTTGAGGAAGGTGTCCAGCGGCTCGGGCACCGAGAAACCGCGGTAGTCGTTCCCGCGCGCATGGCGTTGATCGGTCGAGAGCCGACCGTCGAGCAACCCGGCCCGCACGTCCCCGTACCGCGTCACCAGCCAGGCCGGTGGGCCGTCGGGCGTCGCCACCCGGTGCACACCCCCGTCCGCCCGCAGCGAGTCCAGCACCGGCCAGGGATTCCGCGCGAACTGCGCGTCGAAGACCTTCAGCACCCCGCCATCATGGCCTGTCCCGGCCACGGGTGTCACACCGAAAGGCGCCGATGGCGGGTGTCGGGGCGGTCCCGCTGCGGCGGCGAGATGACTTGTGCCCGAGGGGAAACGGTGATCGATCGACGCCCGCTGGTCGGCTGGGGCCGCACCGCCCCGACCGTCGCCGAGGGGCTGTCCACCCCCGATATCGAGGCGATTTCCCGAGCCGTGCGCGCCGCCGGGCCGCGCGGCGTGATCGCCCGCGGCCTCGGCCGCGGCTACGGCGACCCGGCGCAGAACGCCGGCGGCCTGGTTGTGGACATGACCGTTTTCGATCGGATTCACGCCATCGATCCGGACACCGGAATCGTCGACGCCGGAGTGAGCCTGGACGCGCCCGAAACTCATCGCGAATGTGCCATTGACAAATGGCACTGTCGCCACTGATCATGAATGCATGACGACATCAGGGTCAGCGTCGACCCCCTCGTCGGCGGCGGCGTGGCCGGTTCCCACCTCGGCCTCGCCCCGGGCGCGGCTTGCCGCGACGGCGTCGGTGCTGGGGTTACGGCAGGTCAATGCGCTACTTCCGAACAATCGAGCCGGGATCCGGATCGGGCGGGGACTGATCGCGGCGGTCATGGCGGCGGGCGGTCCCACCCTGCCGGGCACGCACGTCACGCCCGTCCGGGCCGACGGCGTGCGCGGCGAATGGGTGCGGGCCGCGGGCGTCGAGCACGGCGACCGCGCGATCTACTACATCCACGGCAGCGGGTACGTGGTCTGCTCGGCGCGCACGCATCGGGGGCTGGCGTCGCGGCTGTCGCGGCGCACCGGGCTGCCGGTGTTCGTGCTCGACTACCGCCTCGCGCCCGAGCACCCGTTCCCGGCGGCGGCCGACGACGTGGCGGCGGGCTACCGGTGGCTGCTCGCGCACGGCTACCGCGCCCGGGACCTGGTCATCGGCGGCGATTCCGCGGGCTGCCACCTGTCGCTGGATCTGCTGCTGCAGAACCATGATTCGGCGGTGCCGCAACCGGCGGGGGTGTTCATGTTCTCGCCGCTGCTCGATCCGACCCTCACCCTCGCGGCGGAGCGCGATCGCCGCCGACCCGATCCCATGGCCCCCGCGTGGGTCGGGCGTCGCATGATCGCGCACTACACCGCCACCGCACCCGCCGGCTCGCCGCGCCTGCGGCTCACCGTCCCGCCCGGCGCGCCGCTGCCGCCGCTCTACATCCAGGCCAGCGCGGGGGAGATGCTCGCCGGCGACGCGCGGCAGCTGCACGATATGGCCGTCGCGGCGGGCGTGCGCTGCGATCTCGAGCTGTGGCCCGGCCGCATCCACGTCTTCCAGGCGCTGCCCCTGCTCGTCCCCGAGGCTGTGCCCGCGCTGCGGCGCACCGCCGATTTCGTCGCCGGGGCATTCGCCCGGGCGGACACCGACATTCGACAGCAGGTGAGCTGACCATGAGCATTCTCGACACCGTGCGCTCCGCGTTGCGCGGCTCGGGCCGCACCTACGGCGCGCGGGCGGTGGTCACCGGCGCGGGCAGCGGCATCGGCCGCGCCTTCGCGCTGGAGCTGGCCGGCCGCGGCGGCGAGGTGCTCTGCGCCGACATCGACCGCGACCGCGCCGAGGCCACTGTGCGCCAGATCGAGCGCGTGCACGGCCGCCCCGCCCACCCCGCCGTCTGCGACGTCTCCCGGCGCGCCGATATGGAAAGCCTGGCCCTGCACGCGGAGCTGGTCTTCCACGGCGCGCCCACCCTGGTGGTCAACAACGCCGGGGTCGGCATCGGCGGAAAACCGGTGGGCGACATCGGTCTCGACGACTGGCAGTGGGCGCTCGGCATCAACCTGTGGGGCGTCGTGCACGGCTGCGAGCTGTTCGCGCCGCAGCTGCGGGCGGCCGGGCGCGGCGGCATCATCAACGTCGCCTCCGCGGCGGGTTTCGCCGCCGCCCCGAACATGGCCGCCTACAACGTCTCCAAGGCCGCGGTCGTGTCGCTGTCGGAGACCATGGCGGCCGAACTGGCGGGCAGCGGCGTCGCGGTCACCGTGCTGTGCCCCACCTTCGTGAAGACCAATGTCGTCGCCGACGGTCGCATCACCTCGGCGTCGTCCCGGTTGGCGGACAACCTGATGCGCTGGACCGGCTTCTCCCCGGAGCGGGTCGCGCGCGTGGCCCTCGACGCGCACGACCACGGCCGCCTCTACGTCCTGCCGCAGCCGGACGCCCAGCTCGTCTGGCACCTCAAGCGGCATTTCCCCACCCTCTACGCGCACGCCCTCGGGACCGTGAATCGACTGCTGCCGCAGGACGATTCGGCACCGGCGCCCATCGGCGCGAGCAGCACCACGACGGGAGTCTGACATGTCCTTCGACTTCGACGCCATGTTGGCCAAGATCAAGGGCCGCCAGTGGGCCCTGGCCGACATCGACTGGGACGCACCGGGAACCGAGCTCATCGACCCCGAACTGCACGCCAAGCTGAAGCCGTTCATGGCCGACCTGATGTGGATCGAGAACGTGGGCGCCCGCGGATTCGCCGCCATGGCCACCAAGGCGCCCACCGCGACCCTGCGCGAGATCTACCGCTACTTCCACGCCGAGGAGCAGCGGCACGCCAATGCCGAACTGGCGCTGATGCGGCGCTGGGGAATGCTCGACGGCGACGAGATCCCGGAGCCGAACATCAACGTGAAGCTCGTCATCGACTTTCTGGACAAGTACTCCGACGATATGTCGCTGTCGTTCCTGGGCACCGTCATTCCCATGCTCGAGGTGGCGCTGGACGGCGCGCTGATCAAATTCGTCACCGACGAGATCGAGGACCCGGTGGCGCAGGAGGTGTTCAAGCGCATCAACGCCGACGAATCCCGGCATCTGGCCACCGATTACGCGGTCATGGAACTGCTCGGCCACGCCACCGCCCGCAAGCTGGCGATCGACCTGGTCGGCGGCTGGATCAAACCCACGTTCCTCATCGGCGTGCTCAGCTACATTCCGCTGCTGAACAAGATGCGCGACAACATCGTCGCCATGGGTGTCGACGAGGAGAAGCTGTACGCGGCGATGCGGCGGTTCAAGGCCGTCGGCGAACGCAACCCGCTCGCCAACCGGGTGCCCATGTACCGGATCGTGAAGATGCACGGCAACTGGGTGATCAACCGCGACCACCCCTACCACCTGTTCGCCGACGCCATGGTGAAGCTCACCGCGCGCTACCCGAAACGCTTCCTGCCGCCCCAGCCCACCTGGTCGAAGGCCCTGACCTACGAGCCGACGGCATGACCCGGCCAAAAGCACGCCGGGTGCACGGGGGAGACGGGGCACGCCAGGTGCACGGGGGAGACGGGGCACGCCGGGTGCACGGGGGAGACGGGGCTGTTCTCGACGTCGCGATCGTCGGGGCGGGCTTCGCCGGGATCGGCACCGCGATCCGGTTGCGGCAGAAGGGCATCGGCGGGTTCGCGATCTTCGAGCGCGGTGACCGGGTGGGCGGCACCTGGCGCGACAACACCTATCCCGGTGCGGCATGCGATATTCCGTCGCGGCTGTACTCCTACCGCTTCGCACCCAATCCCGACTGGTCGCAGACCTATTCGGGCAGCGCGGAGATCCTCGCCTACATCGAGCGCATGGTCGACCGATCGGGCATCCGGCCGCACATCCGCTTCGGGCAGACCGTGACGGGCGTGGTGTTCGACGAGGCGGACGGGCTGTGGGACATCACCATCGCCGGGCGGCCCGGCACGGTGCGGGCGCGCACGGTGGTGCTGGCCTCCGGCCCGCTGGCCAATCCCAGTCTCCCGGCCATCACCGGCATCGACGACTACGCGGGCCACACGATCCACAGCGCCCGCTGGGATCACGACTACGACTTCACCGGCAAGAAGGTCGCGGTGATCGGCACCGGCGCGAGCGCGGTGCAGATCATTCCCGAACTGGTGCGAAAGGCCGAGTCGGTCAAGGTGTTCCAGCGCACCCCCGGCTGGGTGCTGCCGCGCGTCAACCGGCCCACCGGCGATCGCACCCGGCAGGTCTACCGGCACCTGCCCATCACCCAGACGCTGGCGCGCGAGGCGTGGTTCTGGGGACACGAGTCCGTGGCGCTCGGCGTGGTCTGGAATTCCCCGCTCACCCGCCTGGTGGAATCGGTCGCCCTGCTGCACCTGCGCACCCAGGTGCGCGACCCGTGGCTGCGGCGGCAACTGACCCCGGATTTCCGGGCCGGATGTAAAAGACTGCTGCTGAGCAACGACTACTATCCCGCACTGCAGCAATCGAATTGCACACTGATCACCTGGCCGATCGCGCGGCTGTCCGAACACGGAATTCGCACCGCCGAGGGTATCGAACACCGCGCCGACTGCATCGTGTTCGCCACCGGATTCGACGTGTCCAAGACCGGCACGCCGATTCCCGTCACCGGCTGCGACGGCCGCGTGCTCGCCGAGGAATGGCGGCGCGGCGCCTACGCGTACAAGAGCGTGACGGTCGCCGGATATCCGAATCTGTTCCTCACCTTCGGGCCCAACTCCGGACCCGGACACAATTCCGCGCTGGTCTACATGGAGGCGCAGATCGACTATCTCACCGACGCCATCGGCGTGCTGCTCGCGCGCGATCTGCACAGCCTCGAGGTGCGCCGGGACCGCCAGGACCGCTACAACGCCCGGCTGCAACGCCGCCTCGCCGCCACCACCTGGAATTCGGGCTGCCGCAGCTGGTATCTCACCGAGGACGGTTTCAACGCCACCATGTATCCCGGATTCGGTACCCAGTACACCCGGCAATTGGCAACGGTCGACCTCGCCGACTACGTGCTGACCCCGCGCGCCGCCGGGCACGCGCCGGACGCCGACGCCCGAATCTCCGCCGCGCTGAGCTAATGTCGAAGCAACGCGCGGGTGGTGCGCGCCGTCGGCGAGCGGATCGGTGAAAGGACGGGCGAGGCTGGGATGGCGGAATACCGCATCGACGATCTCGCCCGTGCCGCCGGCACGACCAGCCGCAATGTGCGCGCCTACCAGGAACGCGGCCTGCTGCCCGCGCCCACGCGGCGCAGCGGGCGCGCGCTCATCTACGACGACACCCACCTGGCCCGGCTGAAGATCATCGACGCGCTGCTGCAGCGCGGCTTCACCACCGCCCACATCGCCGACTTCATCACCAGCTGGGAAACCGGTAAAGATCTCACCGAGATCCTCGGCCTGCAGCAGGCCGTCACCGCCACCTGGGGCACCCCCGAGGAGCCGCTCGAGGTGCCGCGCGAACTGGTCGACACCGTCCTCAGCGACGGCGACGGCGAGCCGGTCGACGACACCCAGCTGTCCCGGCTCGCCGAACTGGACGTGGTCCGAATGCACGGGGACACCATCGAATTCGTGCGACCGGAACTGCTGGAGACCTTCGCCCAGCTGAACAACTACGGCTTCGGCCTGTCCGGGCTGATCGACCTGTACACCGCGGTGGTGAGCCGCCTCGACGACATCGCCCGGCTCATGGTGCTCGCGGCCAAGGACCATATCGTCGCCGAGCACGGCCCCGGCTGGCTCCCCGACTCCGATGCCGAGATTGCCGAGACCACCGCCATGCTCAACCGGCTGCGCGACCTCGGCGCCCGGTCCGCGCGCGACGGCCTGGACCAGGCCCTGGACCGGGTGCTCCGCAGCGAACTGAGCGGCTATCTGGAAACCGCCGCCGAAAAGCGATTCGGGGTCGGTACAAAAGACCGACACAATGTCGTCGGCGCGGCAAAGAAGGGTGCGGACGGAAAACAGCATTAGCATTCCGATAGCGAATCCGAGAAAAGGGAGGAACCTATCGATGGCCAAGCAGGTGACCGTCACACTTGTCGACGACTTCGACGGCAAGTCCAAGGCGGACGAGACCGTGTATTTCTCGATCGACGGCCGGGACTACGAGATCGATCTGTCCATGAAGAACGCGGGCAAGCTTCGCGAAATCCTGGAACCGTGGACTGCCAACGCGCGCAAGCTCGGCCGCGTCGGGCGGCGCGGCGGCGGTAGGGCACGCGCGGCCGGAAACGCCGAGCAGACCGCCGCGATCCGGAAATGGGCGCAGCAGCACGGGCACGAAATCTCGAGCCGCGGCCGGATTCCGGCGAAGATCATCGACGCGTACCACAAGGCGAAGAAGTAGCGATTGGTCCGAAACGCTATTGCTTCTCCTGATGGCGGACATCGAGACGCGCCCGCCGTCGACTGGCATCCTGGCCGGGGACGATCGGTGCCCGGAAGGCGGTAGCGCCGAACCGGATTCGGGAGAAGGGATGCGCGCGTGGCTTCGGAGGCGAATGGTACGGAAATGACCTACGACGTGGTTGTATTCGGCGCGGGCCCGGTCGGCGAGAACGTGGCCGACCGCGCACACGCGGCGGGACTGAGCGTCGCGGTGGTGGAGCGGGAGCTGGCGGGCGGCGAATGCTCGTACTGGGGCTGCATTCCCAGCAAGGCGCTGCTGCGGCCGGTGCTCGCGGTCGCGGACGCGCGGGCGGTCGACGGGGCGCGGCAGGCGGTCACGGGTCGGCTGGACACGCCCGCGGTCTTCGCGCGGCGCGACGGCTTCGTGAGCAACTGGGACGACGCCGGGCAGGTCGACTGGATCGAGAAGCACGGCTTGGACTTCGTGCGCGGCCACGCCCGCCTGGACGGACCCCGCCGGGTCGTCGTCGAGGCGGCCGACGGCGGCACGACGGTGCTGCTCGCGCGGCACGCGGTGGCGATCTGCACCGGCAGCCGCGCCGCGGTGCCCGCGCTGCCCGGCATCGAGGAGGCGCGGCCGTGGACCAATCGCCGCGCCACCGACTCGAGCGCGGTGCCCGGCCGGTTGGCGGTGGTGGGCGCGGGACCGGTCGGCGTCGAAATGGCCACGGCCTGGCAGGGTTTGGGCGCGGCGGTGACCCTGCTGGTGCGCGGGAAGGGGTTGCTGCCGCGGATGGAGCCGTTCGCCGGGGAACTGGTCGCGGACCGGCTCGGCGCGGCGGGAATGGATGTGCGGCTGGGCGTTTCGGTGCGGGCGCTGCGCCGCCCCGACCCGGCGGGCCCGGTCACGCTGAGCCTGTCGGACGGGCGCGAGCTGGAGGTGGACGAGGTGCTGTTCGCCACCGGCCGGGTCCCCAACACCGACGACATCGGGCTCGACACCATCGGTCTCACCCCCGGCGACTGGCTCGAGGTGACCGACAGCTGTCAGGTCCGCGGCCCGCACGAGGACTGGCTGTTCGCCCTCGGCGACGCCAACCACCGTGCGCTGCTCACCCATCAGGGCAAATACCAGGCCCGCATAGTCGGCAACGTGCTCGCCGCCCGCGCGGCAGGCCAACCCGTGCGGAGCGACCCGTGGAGCCCCCACACCGCGACCGCCGACACCCGCGCGGTCCCCCAGGTCGTCTTCACCGACCCCGAGGCCGCAGGGGTGGGCCTGACCGCCGAACAGGCCGAGCGCGCCGGACACCGCACCCGCGTGGTGGACATCGACCTGGGCGCGGTAGCGGGCGCCGCCTTGTACGCCGACGGCTACCGAGGCCAAGCCCGAATGGTCGTCGACCAAGACGAAAACCGCCTCCTGGGCGTAACTTTCGTAGGCCCCGGCGTCGCCGAACTCATCACCTCGGCCACCATCGCCGTAGCCGCCGAAGTCCCCCTCGACCGCCTCTGGCACGCAGTCCCCTGCTTCCCGACCATCAGCGAGGTCTGGCTACGCCTCCTCGAGGCATACCGCGGCTGACCACGGGTCGACCCCCTCGCTAGCACGTAGTCGAAGACTCTCCTCGTCATTCCGGCGTGCTGATAGCCGGAACCCACCCTGCCGCAAGTGATCCCGGCCAAAAGCACGCCGGGATCACGAGTGGGGCTTCCGTCGATGATCACGAGTGGGGCTTTCCGTCGATGCGCTTAGGTCCCGGCGTGCTGCCCATCGGGTCCCGATACGTCGCACCCTCTGGTCCCGGCGTGCTTTTGGTGGTCCCGGCGTGCTTTTGGCCGGGACCGTGACGTGCGCCATACCAAACTATATTGCGCACAATATAATTTGGTCATACAGTATTGAACGTGACCGATCCGTTGGCGCTCGAGCAGCAGGTGTGCTTCCCGCTCTATGCGGTTTCCCGGGCTATGACCTCGGTGTACCGGCCGAAGCTGGAGGCGTTGGGTCTTACTTATCCGCAGTATCTGGTGATGCTGGTGCTGTGGGAGCACGATGATCGCAGTGTCGGTGAGTTGTGCTCGGCGCTGGCGCTGGACTCCGGGACGTTGTCGCCGCTGCTGAAGCGGCTCGAGGGGGCCGGGTATGTGGAACGGGCGCGGGCGGTGGATGACGAGCGGCGGGTGGATGTTCGCCTGACCGAGCGGGGGCGCGAGCTGCGGGAGCGGGCGTGCGTCATTCCGGCCGAGATGGCCGAGGCCACCGGGCTGTCACTGGAAGAACTCGGTGCGCTGCGGGAGACGCTGCTGCGCATGAACCGGGCGCTGGTCGCCCACACTCGTTCGAAGGAGAAGTGAGATGACGGTTCTGTACACCGCGGAGGCGCTGGCCACCGGCGACGGCCGCAACGGGCACGCCCGCACCACCGACGGCAAGGTCGATGTGGCGCTGTCGATTCCGAAGGAAATGGGCGGCACCGGCGAGGGCACCAACCCCGAGCAGCTGTTCGCCGCGGGCTACGCCGCGTGCTTCCACTCCGCGCTGCGGCTGGTCGCCCGCCAGGCCGGGGCGAACGTCGACGATTCCGCGGTCGGCGCGAAGGTCGGCATCGGCCCCGACGAGACCGGCGGCTTCCGGCTCGAGGTCACCCTCGAGGTGTCGCTGCCGCACCTGGCCCACGAGCAGGCCCAGGACCTGGCCGACCGCGCCCACCAGGTGTGCCCGTATTCCAATGCCACCCGCGGCAATATCGACGTCCACGTCGTCGTCGCCGAAGACTGAGAGGAGCCGAGCATGCGTGCGGTAGTTGTCGAGAACTTCGGCGAGCCCAAGGACGTGCTGACCCCGGCCGAGCGGCCGACGCCCGAGCCGGGCCCGGGCCAGGTGCGAATCGCCATGACGCTCAGCCCGATTCACAATCACGATCTCGCGATCGTGCGCGGCGTGTACGGCTACAAGCCGCCGCTGCCGACCGTGCCCGGCACCGAGGCGGTCGGCCGCGTCGACGCCGTCGGCCCGGACGTGACCGGCGTGAGCGCCGGGCAGCGGGTCGTCGTGCGCGGCGCGCAGGGCGCCTGGGCGGAATACTTCCTGGCCGAGGCGGCGCAACTGATTCCGGTGCCCGACACCATCCCCGACGAGACCGCGGCCCAGCTGCTGTCCATGCCGCTGAGCGCGCTGATCCTGCTCGACGATCTGCGGGTGCGGGCGGGCGACTGGATCGCGGTCAACGCCGCCAACGGCGCGGTGGGCCGGTTGCTCAACGCGCTGGCCGCCGAGCGCGGCGTGCGGGTGCTGAACCTGGTGCGGAGCGAGGCGGCGGTGACGGCGCTGCGGGCATCGGGCGCCGAGGCGGTCGTGAGCACCGAAGCCGCGGACTGGCGCGACGCCGTCACCGCGGCGACCGGCGGCGCGCCCATCGTGCGGGTGATCGACCAGGTGGGCGGCCCCGCCGGTGGCGAGCTGCTGACGCTACTGGCCCCGGGCGGTGAGCTCATCTCCTTCGGCGCGATGTCCGGTGAGCGCCTGGTCCTCAATACCGGCGCCCTGATCTTCAAACAGGCCGTGGTGAAGGGCTTCTGGGCCGCGCGGCGCATGGAGGAGATCGGACGGGAGGCCACCGTCCGACTCATCGGTGAGCTGGTGGCCGCGGCCGAACGCGGCGTCCTCCGGCTCGACATCGAGGCCGCCTACCCGCTCGCCGACGCCGCCGAGGCGGCCGCCGCGAGCGAACGGCCCGGCCGCAACGCAAAGATCGCGCTGCGTCCCGCGTAAACCGTTGCTACGCCGCGGCGTTGGACTGGATCAGCGCGTGTTTCCCACTGCTGCGCCAGTTCTCGCCCGCGGCGTCCAGCGTGCGGACCTGCTCGGCGCTGAGCCCCACCACCACATCGGATTTCAGCGTGCGCAATGCGGTGACGGGCGTGGGGAAATAGCGCACCAGCTCGGCGAACGGTGTCGTCGGCGGCCAGTAGCGGTCGCCGACGAGCCGCCGGTAGTTCAGATCGCCCTTGAGGATCGTCATTGCCGCACCGGTGAGCTCGTCGGTCAGGTCGGTGGGCATGTCGTGAAAATGCAGTGGGGCGCAGAAGAATTCGTGTGCGCGCACGACCAGGCGATCGTCCGCCATCGCCTGCCACAATCGCTGCCCGACCCGCTGCGCCTGTGGGGTATCGGCGTCGCGCAGCCGCCGCAGCGCCGCGAGCAGGTCGGTCATGGTCGCATCGGAGACGTAGTACGGGTGCGGTTTGACGTGCACGACCACCCGGCCCGCCAGGTTTTCGGTCAGAAGGTGGTCGGCCAGTACGAGATCCGGTAGCAGTTCGCGGCCCGCATTGTCGGCGATCAGCGCCACCGTCGCCCCGGGTGTTCGCTCCAGCGCCGCCCACAGCGCCGCGCTGTCGTCCACGAGCAGCCGGGTGTCCACCGTGCCCGATTCGGCGGTGAGCCGAAAACCCAAGTCCGCCTGGTTACCCCACAGCGCCGAGCGCAGCAGCGCGTCCCGGATGCTGTCGATCAGCCGGTCCACGAGAGTGTCCAGCGCGGCCAGCTCGTCGTCCACGGCGCGACCGTACAGCTCCGCGGCCTTGGTCGGCCCGAACGGATCGATACGCCGCCACGGCCCCTCCCCGAAGTAGCCCACCGCGTCGAGAAGCCGCCGGTAGAAATAACTTTCGGCCCACAGGAACGGTACCTCGCCCCACGGCCGCGACCACATCTCGCGCCCCCACTCCAGCCACGGCGCGACCCGCTCACCACCCGGCTCGGGCGGCCGCACCGTCCCGCTCGTGCTCTCCGCCAGCAACTCCCGCAGCCCCGCCCGCGCGGCCGGGCCATACGGATGCGCACCGATCACCTGCTCGATCAGCCTCGGATGACGCTCATGGAACACGCTGTGCGGAAAGGTCCCCGGAACCCCGGCGAGAATCGGCGGCACATCGGTCATGGTGACGATCCTGTCACGGGCTGCGGATTCGCTGATAAGGCGCCCGTGAATGCCCAGGTCGCCAGGACGATTCATCCTGTCGGCAAGTGGATTCGTGATAGCCACCGGCGTGGATAACGGTGGGTGGATCACGGTGGCGCGGTATCGCCGGAATCCGGGAGAGCTCCGGGGGACGTCACTACCCGTGCCCGAACGATCAGCAGAACGCGATCGCCCTGTGCGGGCAGTGACCCCGTCAGATTTCCTAGGCCGCCGGAATTCGGTCACGATGCGCGCGGCGACGCCGTCCACCGATGGGTGAATGCCACGCATGAGCCACTGCGTCGGATTTACCCGAACCCCTCGCTCGGCTCTAGCTGGGCCAGACTATCCGCCCGCGCTAGGCGGGCCGGGGCCGCGCCTAGCGCGGGCGTGGTGCCCGGGCGTGGTGCGGGGTATGTGAGGCGCGTCACTAAATGTGGGAATGTGCTGTGTGGTGAGAAGGTCGGTTGGTTGTGGTGTGTGGTGGGAGTGGGTGCGGCGCAATGGGATCGGGTGAGTGGGGGTTGGGGCGTGGTGGGATCGGGTGGGCGGGCGTGTTCGGGGGTGGGTGGGGTGGCGGCGGGATGTGGTGGGGCGCTTGCGGATAGCGGTCGGGGTGCGGGTGGGCTTTGTGGGGGGTGAATGTGGTGTCTGTTCGCCCGGATTGGGGGGTTGTCCTGCGGATTCACAGGAATTGCACGGGTGAATCTGGCACTGTCCACGGAAAATCACGGTTTACTGAGGTCATGCTGACAACAGCATGAACGGGTTCGGTCCCGACGAGGAGGTCTGGCCGTGCAGAATGCAGTGACGACCGCCATTACCCGGCGTGAGCTGGTGCGGCTCATCGGAATCACCGGCGAATCGGTCAGCAGGCGCGGCCTGCGCTCGATCAATGCCGATGCCGTCGCGACGGCCACCGATCCGGTGGCGGGCCGCACCGCGTTCGTCGTCGCGGATGGGGTGGGCGACCACCTGCTGGCCGCGCGGGCCGCCCGCACCGCCGCCGCGACCGCCGCCCGCGTCGGCGCGCACGACGGCGCACTCGCGGGAATCGTTGCGGCACAGGCGCAATTGCTCCGTGAATTCCCGGAGCCGAGCGCCGACGCGGTCGCGGTGGTGGCGGTGCTGCCCACCCCCGAGCGCCCGGACGCGCCGACCGAGATCGCCTGGGTCGGCGACTGCCGCGCCTACCGCTGGAACGGGCGGGTGCTGCATCAGATCACCGTCGATCACACCGTCGCCGAATACTTCCGTGCGCGCGGCCGCATCGCCGCGCCGCGCATGAGCCACCTGGTCACCACCTCGGTGCGCACGGTCCGCCCGGGCGGGATCGGATTCGCGAGCACCGGGTCGAGCCGGGGCCGCCTGCTGCTGAGCACCGACGGCGTGCACAAGCGGGTCGGCATGGCGACCCTCAAGGAACTGCTGGGCGGCGGCGCGGCGCCCGGCGCGACCGCGGACGCCCTGGTCGACCTGGCATTACGCACCGGCGGCTCGGACAATGCGACAGCCCTCGTGGTCGACCACCAGTGAGTGGCAAGGTCGAAGGGATGTGAGCTCGATGCCCAGCACGAACGACGACGACCGTGTCCCCGAACCGGAGGGCAAGGCGCTCGGTCTGCCTTACGACTGGCGGCGTCCGACCGCACAGCGGACCCGCTCCCGCATCTGGAACCCCGACGATCCCCGACTGTTCACCCCGAAGAGCTTCGGCTGGGGCTACGGCCTGAACCTCTACCGCCTGTTCCACTGGCGTCGGCGGGGCTGACCCGTAGGCCGCCGGAGCCCGAAAATCGGTCGCGCACAACGGGTTCGGCCTCGTCGTGCCGACCCGGCCGCGTCACGGTCGGCGGATCGGCGGACGGACCGGTAGAAATGGTCCCGATGGGCGTGCACACGGTCAGCTTCGACGACGCCTACTTCCGGGACTCGCGGGCGGCCGCAGGGACGCTGGCCGCCGGGGGCCGATTCACCGGTTCACCACGTCGTCGGGAACCGAGGGCTGGTTGGTCACCGGTAATGAACTCGCGCGCACGGTGCTCGCGCACCCGGATATAGGGAAGAGCCCGGACGCCATGATCGGTGGTGAGGTGGCGGCGAATTCGGTGCCCTGCGCCGGGCCGCCGCACGGGGTATCACCATGCATGGGCGCGGATCCGCCCGAGCATGCGCGATTGCGCGGGGCGGTGGCTGTTGTTGGAGAGCTGGACGTTCATTTCGTGAGTAACGGTATCGGTGCGACGGCCGTGGCGAGGGTTCGGCGTAGCCTCCACGGTAATGCGCGGAAGATTCGGTTCATCGCTGCTGCGGTACCTCGGAAGTCGCTGTGCCCGGACAGGTATGCGCGCTGAAGCTCGATCGGGAGGTCGAAAAAGGCGTCGAAGAAGAGTGGAAGGTCCTGCGGTGGTAGTGCCAGTAGTGCGCGTAATCCCGCTGCTCGCAACAGATGTACCGCGTGGGCGGACACGGGCCAGATCGATTCCCCGGCCACGACCGCATCGGACAGAGATAGCGACGTGGCGACGCTGTATCCGGTGGCCGGATGCAGCAATCCGCCCGCGGCTCCGAATCGGGCGCGGCCGGGTCGACCGCCCGTTACCGGAAACCGTACCCGCTCGACCGGCTCGCTTCCATCGAGTTCGATTCCGCGACAGCGCAATCGGGTGAGCAGCCGGTCGCGCAGGACGGCTCCGTCGAGTGCGGGCCGACCGGCGAGGCAGGTCTCCTCTAGGAGCATAGCGTCCGCGCGGAGGGGGACCGCGTAGAGGAAGGAGCGGGGATCGTCCGGACCGGCGCCGTTGTCCGGACGCCAATCCATGAACAGTGTTTCGCCCCAGGATCGCCGAGGAACCACCACGCCGTACGCGGTCTGCTCGGCGCGGGCGGGGGAGCGGGCTACACCGCGCGCATCGATCACGCGCCGGGCGGTGAGGGTCGTGCCTGTCGAAAGTCGAACGGAGGCAGGGCTTTCGGCGGTCCGGTCGATATCGATCACGTGGTCGCGAACGACCCGTGCACCGGCCACGGTCAGTGAATCCTGTAGCGCCCCACCTTCGAACACCACATACGCTCGCTCGATCTCGAATCGCCGACTGCCCCATGCCGCCAAACGCCCTGCGGTCGTCCCCACCGGCGCGACCCACCCCGGCAGCTCGTCGGCCCACGCGCCGTATGTGGCCACCCAGCGGCGGTCCGGATGGGGATCGACGGCGGTGACCGAATATCCGTGGGCCAGCGCGCGATGGGTGAGGGCGCGCCCGGCGGGGCCGAGTCCGCAGACGAGCAGGTCGGTGGTCACGGGGAGATTGGACCAGACCGCATTTCGCGTCCCGCGCGCGGTGTCGGGTAGCCTTCGGCACTGAGCCCGGGGGGAACGACCGCGGAGGGCGCTGGGTGCCTCGGGTGCGGAAGGTGGCACGCACGATGAGTTATCCCCCCGGCTCGGGGCCCTACGGTCAGCAGCCCCAGGATGCGCCCGGCCGGGGCCAACACCCCGGCGGCCAGCCGCAGCCGGGATGGAACGCCCAGCAATCCGACTGGGAGCAGCCACAATCCGCGTGGAACCAGCAGCAGGCAGCGAGTCAGCCGCAGGCGACACAGCAACAGGCGGCGTGGGGTGGCCAGCAGGTCGTGGATCAGCAGCAGTCTGCCTGGGGTGAGCAGCAGGCGGCGGGTCTGCCGCAGGCGACGCAGCAGCAGCGGCAGGCGGTGTGGGGGCAGCCGCAGGTAGCGCAGCAGCAGGTGGTCTGGGGTGACCAGCAGGCAGTCGGTCAGCAGCAATCCGTTTCGGGTGAGCAGCAAGTAGCGGGGCAGCAGCGACCCGGCTGGGGTGAGCAGCAGGCGGTGGGGCAGCAGCAACCCGCTTGGGGTGACCAGCAGGCAGCGGGTCAGCAGCAATCCGCTTGGGGTGAGCAGCAACTAGCGGGGCAGCAGGAACCCGGCTGGGGGCAGCAGCACGCGGTGGGGCAGCAGCAACCCGCGTGGGGGCAACAGCAGGCCGTCTGGGATCAGCAACAACCGTCGGCATGGGGGCAGCAGCCGCCTCAGGCATGGGGGCAGCCTGGCTATCCCGGTGGTTACTCGCCGCAGCCACCCAAGAAGAACACCGGTCTGATAGTCGGCATCGTCCTCGGTGTGGTTGCCGTGCTGGTGATCGGTGTGGGCATCGTTGTGCTTGCTACCCGGCACAAGTCCGACAATGCTGCCTCCGCAGCAGCGGCCACCCCGTCATTGGTACCGGCGACGACGAGCAGTACCGCCACGGGGCGCCCGACCACCACACCGTCGAGCTCGGCATCGAGTCGCTTCAGTTATCAGGAGCAGGCGAAGGATTGGAACTTCAAGCTCGGCGATGTTTCGCTGCATGCGGATTGGGTGGCGGGCGTCGACCATCCCACCTGCGCCGATATCGAGAAGAACGGGAAGCTGACGTCCCTGGGCTGCCAGTATGCGGCCGAGATGGTGTACCGGGCCGAGGACGGCGGGCTGATGCTCACGCAGTTCGTCATGGGGATGGCCGATGCCGACAAGGCGTCGGCCGCGTCCGGTCAGTACAGCGATTCCGATCTGAATCTGCGGCCGGGCAGCTACATCGACCACTTCGCCGTCGGTAAGTGGAGGGACGGGTCCCAGGGCCAATACCTGGTTCTCACCATGGTCACCGCGACCGATGCCGTCGACGAGGACACCGCCAAGAAATACCTGCGGTACCTGCACGCCGACATGCTCGGCGCACTCACCTTCCGCTGACCGGTCCGGGATCAGATACCGCCGGTTGCCAGCAGTCCGCCGTCCACCCGGACCACCTCGCCGGTAATCCAGGACGCCTGATCCGACACGAGGAAGGCGATGAGGGCCGCCACATCCTCCGGATTGCCGAGACGCTTGAGCGGATACGCGGCCGCCGCGGCGTCCTCGTCGGCGGAGTACAGCGCATCGGCGAACTTTGTCTTCACCACACCCGGCGCCACCGCATTGACCCGGATGGTCGGGCCCAGCTGCCAGGCCAGTTCCTCGGTGAGCCGGATGAGCGCGGCCTTGGAGGCACCGTAGGCGGCGATCACCCCGGTCGACCGCAGCCCGGCGACGCTGGCGACATTCACCACCGCGCCGCCGTGCTCGCGCATCCACCCCTTGTACGCCTCCTGCGTGTAGCCCAGCGCGGCCACCACATTCACATCGAAGATCTTGCGCACCGCGTCCAGGTCCGCGTCCATCAGCGGCCCGTACACCGGATTGATGCCGGTGTTGTTGATCAGGATGTCGAGCGAGCCGAGCTCGGCGACCGCGGTCGCGACCGCCTCCGCGCGGGCGTCCGCATCGCCCGAATTGCCCGCCACCGCAACGACCTTGCCGGGATGGCCCAGTGCCCGCAGCTCGGCCGCGGTCTGCTCCAGCGGCTCGGGCTTGCGGGCGGTGATGAGCACCTGCGCGCCGCTCGCCAGCAGCTCCGCGGCAACCGCCTTGCCGATACCGCGACTCGCCCCGGTGACCAGGGCGCCCTTGCCTTTCAGATCCGCACTCATGACATCGCACGTTACCGGAATCACATCTGCGGACAACCGATCCCGCGGGCGGTCCCGGTCGTTCGCCCGGGTAAAATGGGTGGTTCTTGTGTCTCCTTCGGAGGCACACTCGGGCCGAGACAGGTTCGAGTACCACCGCCGTACCGATTCGTTCCGAGGAGACGTTTGTGATCACCGCGACCGACCTGGAGGTCCGGGCCGGAATCCGCACCCTGCTCACCGCGCCGGGCCCGGCGCTGCGGGTGCAGGCCGGTGATCGGATCGGACTGGTGGGCCGCAACGGCGCGGGCAAGACCACCACGCTGCGCATCCTCGCCGGTGAGGGCGAGCCCTACGCGGGCAAGGTCATCCGCTCCGGCGAAACCGGTTATCTCCCACAGGATCCCCGCGAGGGCAACCTCGACGTGCTCGCCCGCGACCGTGTGCTGTCCGCGCGCGGCCTGGACACGCTGATCCGCGATATGGAGAAGCAGCAGGCGCTGATGGCCGAGGTCGCCGACGAGGCCGAGCGGGAGAAGGCGGTGCGCAAGTACGGCCGCCTCGAGGACCGTTTCTCCGCGCTCGGCGGCTACGTCGCCGAGAGCGAGGCCGCCCGCATCTGCCACAGCCTCGGCCTGCCCGACCGGGTGCTGGGCCAGGCGCTACGCACGCTGTCGGGTGGTCAGCGCCGCCGAATCGAGTTGGCGCGCATCCTGTTCGCCGCCTCCGACGGCAGCGGCGGCAAGTCCGACACCACGCTGCTGCTCGACGAGCCGACCAACCACCTCGACGCCGACTCCATCACCTGGCTGCGCGGCTTCCTGCAGAGCCACGACGGCGGCCTCATCGTGATCAGCCACGATGTCGAGCTGCTCGAGGCCGTGGTGAACCGGGTGTGGTTCCTCGACGCCGTGCGCGGCGAGGCCGACGTCTACAACATGGGCTGGAAGAAGTATCTCGACGCCCGCGCCACCGACGAGCAGCGCCGCCGCCGCGAGCGCGCCAACGCCGAGAAGAAGGCGTCCGCGCTCAAGGCCCAGGCCGCCAAGATGGGCGCGAAGGCGACGAAAGCCGTTGCGGCACAGAACATGGTCAAGCGGGCCGAGCGCCTGCTCGCCGAGGCCGACGAGGTCCGGGTGTCCGACAAGGTGGCGCGCATCAAGTTCCCGCAGCCCGCCGCCTGCGGCAAGACGCCGCTGATGGCCGAGAACCTCACCAAGGTGTACGGCTCGCTGGAGATCTTCACCGGCGTCGACCTGGCCATCGACCGCGGCAGCCGGGTGGTGGTGCTGGGCCTCAACGGCGCGGGCAAGACCACGCTGCTGCGCATGCTGGCCGGTGTCGAACAACCCACCGCCGGTGGCCTGGTGCCCGGCCACGGCCTCAAGATCGGGTACTTCGCGCAGGAACACGACACCCTCGACGACACGGCGACGGTGTGGGAGAACATTCGCCACGCCGCCCCCGATGCCGGTGAACAGGATCTGCGCGGGCTGCTGGGCGCGTTCATGTTCTCCGGCCCGCAGCTCGAGCAGCCCGCGGGCACGCTGTCCGGCGGTGAGAAGACCCGGCTCGCGCTGGCGGGGCTGGTGTCCTCGGCGGCCAATGTGCTGCTGCTCGACGAGCCGACCAACAACCTCGACCCCATCTCGCGCGAGCAGGTGCTCGACGCGCTGCGCAGCTACGCGGGCGCGGTGGTGCTGGTGACCCACGACCCCGGCGCCGCCGAGGCGCTCAACCCGGAGCGGGTGATCATGCTGCCCGACGGCACCGAGGACCACTGGTCGCAGGACTACCTGGAGCTCATCCAATTGGCCTGACGGGGTGCGGATGTCCGGTTCGTGCCCGAAATCCGGTGGCGGACGGTGGCGTTTGTGAGAAATGGTGAGGTTCATCACAAAGAGGCGTTGATCACCGACGGTTGAATGCTTAGCCTTGAATGAGGCTGCAGGGCGACCGGAGGAAGCCATGAGTGACAGGCCCGCACAGGGGAAGTCCACGTTGGGTAAGGGCACACGCGTCACCGGAAAGTCGCGCGACCGTCTCCAAACCCAGCTCAAGAAGCAGTACGAGGCGGGCGCCAGCATTCGCTCGCTGGCCCGGGAGACCGGCCGCTCGTACGGGTTCATCCACAACGTACTGGTGGAGTCGCATGTGCAACTCCGCAGCAGGGGTGGGGCGAACCGCCGCAAGTCGGCCGCCAAGTAGGCGGTTCGACGCGCCGAGTCCCGGTGGGCACGTTGGCCTTTCGCTCGGGAGGCCGCGACCCGCGAGTTCGGCGCGCCGACCGGTTCGCGGCGCCACGGCATACCGATCTGTCGGTCGTCACGGTCGCCGGGGAGGCGATGCCGCGCGCGTTACTGCCCGAGCCCGGGCGCGGCGCGAAACCCCTTGGTATCAGCGCCGGTTCGCCGTGCGCTCGGCCCACCAGCGCGGGGCGTCGACGAAGTGGTTGTCGTATTCCTCCTGGGACGCACCGAGATCGGCGAGCGTGGCCTCGCCGCGCGCGACCCGCTCCAGCAGGCGGAAGTACCCGAAACGCTGCACGCCGGGCATGAGCGCGATGAGAATGCGCGCGGCGCTGTCGGGGGCCGCGCCGAAGGCGTGCGGCATGAACTTGGGCACCACCAGCGCGCCGCCCGCGCCGACGGTCACGATCTCGTCGTCGGCCAGCACCTGCAGCTCGCCCTCGACGACATAGAACAGCTCGTCGGAGCGCGTGTGATAGTGCGGCGCAGCGCCATCCGCGCCGCGCGCCATGCTGACCTCCACGGTGCTCACACCGTGCCCCGCCTCCTCGGAGTCGATGAGCAGCCGCACGGTGACGGCCTCGGTGCGCAGCGTCTCGGCGTCCTGCGCCCGGCGGACGGCGACGGGCTTGCGGGGAAGGGTGGTCATGGCCAGCTCCGATGGTTCGGTGATTGATAATTCGCTGCCGAACTATATACCGGCGAATAGAATGCTGTCCATGCCCGATCAGCAACCCGACGCGATCGACGCGATCGTGACCCAGTGGCGGCGCGAACGCCCCGACCTGGATCTCGAGGCCATGGCCATCGTCGGCAGGCTCGGCCGCCTGCACCTGGTCGCCGAGCGCGCCGTCGAACGGGTCTTCGCCGACCACGGCCTGCAGCGCGGCGAGTTCGATGTGCTTGCGGCCCTGCGCCGTTCGGGCGAGCCCTTCGAGCTGAACCCCTCGGTGCTGGCCGACACCCTGATGCTGTCGCGCGCGGGCATGACCGGCCGCCTGGACCGCCTGGAGTCCGCGGGTCTGGTCCGCCGCATCGCCGACGCGGGCGATCGCCGCGCGGTGCGGGTGGCGCTCACCGAATCCGGTCGCGCCCTGGTGGATCGGGTGGTGGCCGCGCACACCGCCAACGAAACCCGGCTGCTGTCGGTGCTTTCCGCCCAGGACCGCGACCACCTGAACCGCATCGCCCGAACCCTGTTGGCCGCCTTGGAGTCCGACCCGGCTCGGTGAGCGCTATCGGGTGACGGTGATGTCGCCGTGGAGTTCGATCCGGGTCGGTGAGTGCCATCGGGTGACGGTGGCGTCGCCGTGGGGTCCGATCCGGGTCGGTGAGTGCCATCGGGTGACGGTGGCGTCGCCGTGGAGTTCGATCCGGGTCGGTGAGTGCTATCGGGTGACGGTGGCGTCGCCGTGGACGAGGAATTTCGCGAGGCTGGCGAAGATCGGGAGGCCCGTCTTGATCTCCAGGTAGGCGAACTGGCCCTGCGGATTCACCTCCAGGAAGTAGTACTCCCCGTCGCGGCCGACTCGCAGGTCCAGGACGCCGAAGGTCAGGCCCAGCGCGCCCATGAGGGTGGTGAGGGCCTTGCTGATCGCGGCGGGCAGCCGCTCGGGGGTGAACGCGACCGAGGCGTCCAGCCGCGAATCCACCCGTCCCACACCGGCTTGCGAGTCGATGCGCACCGCCCACTCCACGCCGTCGATCCACACCACCCGCAGATCGCAGTCGGCGTCGATATAGTCCTGGAAGGTGGTCGGCGCGGAGCGGATGGTGGCCAGCCGGTCGAAGTCGGCGGGGGTGACCAGCCGGGTCTCGGCGAATTCGGTGCGGCCGGTGCCGGTGCGCTTGTAGACGACCGCGCCGGGCCGGGATTCGATGAAGCTGCGCGCCTCGTCGGGATCGTTGGTGATCAGCGTTTCCGGGATCGGGAAACCGGAGCGGCGCGCGGTCTCGAGCTGCACGATCTTGCGGCCCGCGGTGCGGTCGGCGCCCGGATCGTTCACCCACAGCGCCGGTATCGACCACAGCAGGCCCTGCAGGAAGCCGTCGCATTCGGCCTGCCGGTAGTCGTCGTCGGCGCGGCGCACCCCGCCGGGCACCCGGCACGGATGCGGGCGGCGCCACCACACGGCGGTGACATCGTCGAGCCCGGCGAGCGGCGCGAGGGCGCGCGCGGTTCCGGCCCGGTCCAGCCGGAAACTTCCGCTGTGCGAGGGGAAGTCGCGCATATCGAGGCGTATCGGCGTGAGCCCGTGCTGTTTTCGCAGCGTGGCGGCCATCGCGTCGGCGTGCAGGTCCTCGGATTCGGTGACGATGAGCACCGGACCCGCCGCGCGGACGGCCATGGGCGATCCTCAGTCCAGACTGTCGCAGGCGACGCCGTCGTCGCTGCGGCCGGAGGTTCTGGTCTGACAGAAGGTCCAGGTCGCGCCGCCGGTACCGGTGACCTCGGGCAGGCGCAGGCCGCGGGCCCACCGCTCGGTGAGCGTGCGCAGCTGCTCGTCGCCGCGGGCCGGAGAGGGCCGCTGCGGCAAGGTCATCGGGCGCTCGGTGAGCTCGATGCGCAGCCGCTGCGTGAAATCGGCGGTGGCGCCGGGGCGAATCCGCACCAGCACCGCGCGACCGTCCGGCGCGGCGTCGAATTCGCCTGTGGCGCAGTCGTCGATATCCAGGACATCGGCCCGGTCGAAGGTCCAGGTGCCTTCGGTGACCCGGACGCTGATAGCCCGATCCGACTCGGCCACCAGGCGGCCCGGCAGGGCGGGCGCGGCCTCGAGGGTGCCCGAGCGCGGGCGCAACACATCGGTCATGGGCTGGTCTCCGATCTGCTCGCGGTTAGCCACAGAAGCCGAACGTGCTCTGGATCATAGCCCGCCGGGCCCGCGCGCCGGTCCGCAACGAGAGATTTCCATCGTCTCGGCAAAGTCTCGGCATGCGCGCGGAAAACCCTCTCCGCGAGACCAATTCGGTTGACCGCTCAAGGCGTCACAGACCGAGCAGTTCCCGGGACTCGGCGAGCTCGATGAAGCGCTCGATCGGATCCGGGACGAGTTTGCGCGCGCTCAGATCCAGCAGTCCCAATGTCACCGTGAATTCGGCCGACACGGTGCCGTCGAGCTTGACGATCTGCTGGCTCATCCGGAAGATCTTGCCCTCGGTCCATTCGAAGGCGCTGGTCACGGTGACCTCGTCGCCGATGTGCAGTTCGCGCAGGTATTTGACGGTGGACTCCAGCACCACCGGGCCCAGGCCCGCGGCGGCCAGCTTGTCGGGGGTCAGCCCGGCCGCGCGCATGTTCTCCCAGCGCGCGTGCTCGGCGTACTGGTGGTAGACCGCCTGATTCAGGTGGCCGTTCACGTCGATTTCGTAGCCGCGGACGGTGACGGGCACGGAGAAGGTCATAACCTGGCGAACCACCGGCGCATGTCTGCTATTTCCGATTTCGCCGTGTGGTCGCTCACGCCCGCGCGCCCGGACCGGAAATTCACGGCCCGGCATCGGCTCGTTCTCGGTCGCATACCGGACTGGGCGTTGGGTATTTCCAGGATCTACCTTTGAGGATGGGAGGGGATTCTCGATGAGGAGAACCCGATGATCGATGTCATCACGTTCCGAGGTGTCGGCGAGCCCCGCGACGCGGACGGTGACCCGGCGGGCATGCAGCAGGCCGTGACGGATCTGCTGGATCCGAGATTCTTCCACGGTTTCGAACCGGACTGGCCCGCCTCGATCGGGCCCGACCCGGATCTGTGGGGGCCGTCGCTGGACACCTCGGTGCGCGACGGCATCGCCGCCGGGGTCCAAGCCATCCAGGACTCACCGAATGTGTGTGGGCTGCTGAGCTATTCGCTCGGCGGCCTGTGCGTGAGCGGAATCCTCGAGGGCATGCGGTCGGGGGAGTACACCAATGCCGACGGCAGCCCGCTGCAGGTCGCGTTCGCGGTGAATATCGCCAATCCGGTTCGGGCGGCGGGAGATTCGGTGAACAACCTGTGCCCGGCGAATACCTTCGGGCTGCACGGCCAGCACGGGCCGTGGCCCGCGTCGGTGCAGGTGCGCGAGTACGCCAACCCCGGCGACATCATCACCGCCTCCCCGGCCGATTCCCCGCTGCACATCATCGACGTGGGGATCTCACCGTTCTCGTTCGTCGAGGGCGCGCGCTTCGGCAACGTCACCTACCTGATCTTCCAGGAGCTGCTGCGCTTCCTGCTGCTGGACCCGGTGGCCAATCTGCAGCGCTACGCGGACGCGGTGAACGGCGTCATCGGCTACCTGACCCCCTGGCCGGACGGTCAGCACGTGCTCTACAACGCCCACCCCATACCGGGCACGAATGTCGTCTGGACGACGCACGCCGCCGAGTGGATCAACGCCACCTTCGGGCACTAGTGCTTGCGGCGCACCGACGCCTCCACCAGATCCAGGACGGCCTCCAGATTGTCGTTCGCATGGCCCGAGGCGATGCGGGCGATGAGACCGTCCAGCACCAGGTCCAGGTAGCCGAGCAGGACATCGGTCGGCACGTCGTCGCGCAGCGCCCCGGCGGCCTTGCGGCGCTCCAGCCGCGCCAGCGTGGCGGCGGTCAGCTCGGCCGAGCGCTGCGTCCATCCGGCGGCGAACTCCGGGTCGGTGCGCAACCGGCGGGCGATCTCGAGTCGGGTGCCCAGCCAGTTGTATTGCGAAGGGTTGGCGAGCATTTCGCGCATCACCTGCACGATGCCCTGGTTGGCCGCCACCTCGGCCATCCGCTCGGCGTCCTCCTGGGCGAGGGCCAGAAACAGCGCGTCCTTGTCGCGGAAGTGGTGGAAGATCGCGCCCCGCGACAGCCCGATGGCCTCCTCGAGGCGGCGGACCGTCGCACCCTCGTAGCCGTATTCGGCGAAACAGCGCCGCGCCCCGTCCAAGATCTGGCTGCGCCGCGCGGCAAGGTGGTCATCGCTGACCTTGGGCATGGGCTCCTCCAAACGGGATGGTGCGCGAGACCCCCGCCCCGGCTTCGCCGAGGCGGGGGCCATCTGGCTCAGGTCCGGGACGGGGGTCTTGCACGAGACGACGAGCGGAGATCCTGATCCCCCGAAGCGAATTCGGGGGGTCAGGACATGATCGCATTCGGGATCAGCTACGGATCATGTTCCGCAGTACGTACTGCAGAATGCCACCGTTGCGGTAGTAGTCGGCCTCACCGGGGGTGTCGATGCGGACGACCGCGTCGAAGGTGATCTTGTCTCCGTTCTCCTTGGTGGCGGTCACCTTCAGGGTCTTCGGAGTCACCCCCTCGTTCAGCCGGGTGATGCCCTCGATGTCGAACACCTCGGTGCCGTCCAGCTTCAGCGACGCGGCCGACTCGCCCTCCGGGAACTGCAGCGGGATCACGCCCATGCCGATGAGGTTGGAGCGGTGGATGCGCTCGAACGACTCGGTGATCACCGCGCGCACGCCCAGCAGGCTGGTGCCCTTGGCGGCCCAGTCGCGCGAGGAACCCGAACCGTATTCCTTGCCGCCCAGCACGACCAGCGGAATCCTGGCCTGCTGGTAGTTCTGCGAGGCGTCGTAGATGAACGCCTGCGGGCCGCCGTCCTGGGTGAAGTCGCGGGTGTACCCACCGGAGACGTCGTCGAGCAGCTGGTTGCGCAGCCGGATGTTGGCGAAGGTGCCGCGGATCATCACCTCGTGGTTGCCGCGTCGCGAGCCGTAGGAGTTGTAGTCCTTGCGCTGCACGCCGTTGGCCTCGAGGTACTGCGCGGCCGGGGTGCCCGGCTTGATGTTGCCCGCGGGGGAGATGTGGTCGGTGGTGACCGAATCGCCCAGCAGCGCAAGCACTCGCGCGCCCTTGATATCGGTGACCGGATCCGGAGACTGCGGCATGCCCTCGAAGTACGGGGGCTTGCGGACGTAGGTGGAGTCCTCCGCCCAGTCGAAGGTCTTGCCCTCCGGGGTCGGCAGCGAACGCCAGCGCTCGTCGCCCTTGAACACGTCCTTGTAGTCGTCGAGGAACATGTCGCGGGAGATGACCCGGTCGATGGTGTCCTGGATCTCCTGCGGCGAGGGCCAGATGTCGCGCAGGAACACCTCGTTGCCGTCGGTGTCGGTGCCCAGCGCGTCGTGCTCGAAGTCGAAGTCCATCGTGCCCGCGAGCGCGTAGGCGATGACCAGCGGCGGCGAGGCCAGGTAGTTCATCTTCACGTCGGGGGAGATGCGGCCCTCGAAGTTACGGTTGCCCGACAGCACCGCGGTGACGGTCAGGTCGTTGTCGTTGACCGCCTTGGAGATCTCCTCCGGCAGCGGGCCGGTGTTGCCGATGCAGGTGGCGCAGCCGAACGCGACGAGGTTGAAGCCCAGCTTGTCCAGATACGGCCACAGCCCGGCCTTTTCGTAGTACCCGTTGACGACCTGCGAGCCCGGCGCCATGGAGGTCTTCACCCACGGCTTGCGGGACAGGCCCTTCTCCACCGCATTTCGCGCCAGCAGCGCCGCGCCGATCATGACCGACGGGTTGGAGGTGTTGGTGCAGGAGGTGATCGAGGCGACCACCACGGCGCCGTGGTCGAGGATGAAGTCGCCGTACTCCTCGGACTGCACCTTCACCGGCTTGGACGGGCGGCCGGTCGCGCCGTTGGCGGCGGTCGGCAGCACGGCGTCGTCGTCGGCGAACGACAGCACGGCCGGATCGCTGGCCGGGAAGGACTCCTCGATCGCCTCGTCCAGGTGCGAGTGCGGCGCGGCCTCGGGATCGGAGGTGTAGTTGTGGATATCCTTGCGGAAGGCGATCTTGCTCTCCGACAGCAGGATTCGGTCCTGCGGGCGCTTCGGGCCCGCGATGGACGGCACCACCGTGCTCAGGTCGAGCTCCAGGTACTCCGAGTAGGCCGGTTCCTTGTCGGCGTCGTGCCACAGGCCCTGCTCCTTGGCGTACGCCTCGACGAGCGCGACCTGCTCGTCGGTGCGGCCGGTGAGCTTCAGGTAGTCGATGGTGACGTCGTCGATCGGGAAAATGGCCGCGGTGGAACCGAATTCGGGGCTCATATTGCCCAGGGTGGCGCGGTTGGCCAGCGGCACCTCGGCCACGCCCCGGCCGTAGAACTCGACGAACTTGCCGACCACGCCGTGCTTACGCAGCATGTCGGTGACGGTGAGCACCACGTCGGTGGCGGTCACGCCCGGGTTGATCTCACCGGTCAGCTTGAAGCCGACCACGCGCGGGATGAGCATGGACACCGGCTGGCCCAGCATGGCCGCCTCGGCCTCGATGCCGCCGACGCCCCAGCCCAGCACGCCCAGGCCGTTGACCATGGTGGTGTGCGAGTCGGTGCCGACGCAGGTGTCGGGGTACGCCTGGCCGTTTCGGACCATGACGACGCGGGCCAGGTGCTCGATATTGACCTGGTGCACGATGCCGGTGCTCGGCGGCACGACCTTGAAATCGTCGAAAGCCGTCTGGCCCCAACGCAGGAACTGGTAGCGCTCGCCGTTGCGCTGGTACTCGATCTCGACGTTGCGCTGGAAGGCGTCCTCGCGGCCGAACACGTCGATGATGACGGAGTGGTCGATGACCATCTCGGCGGGGGCCAGCGGATTCACCTTGTTCGGGTCGCCGCCCAGGGTGGCGACGGCCTCGCGCATGGTGGCGAGGTCGACGATGCAGGGCACGCCGGTGAAGTCCTGCATGATGACGCGGGCGGGGGTGAACTGGATCTCGGTGTTCGGCTGGGCCGACGGATCCCAATCGGCAATGGCCCGAATGTGATCGGCGGTGATGTTGGCGCCGTCCTCGGTGCGGAGCAGGTTCTCCGCCAGGACCTTCAGGGCGTAGGGCAGCTTCTCGGTGCCGGGCACGGCGGAGAGGCGGAAGATCTCATACGACCGATCTCCGACCTGCAGGGTGCCCTTGGCGCCGAAAGTATTGATGCTCGTCATACGTTCAGCTCCACTCGTCGGTGAGGGTGGCCGTCGGCGGGGCTGTGCCGACGGCTCGGTCGAGGGCGCAGTCTGGGCTGTGCGCCTCGTGCTTCCAACCGTAACAGTACGCTTGTCCTATGAAACGCGCGGGGCAACGTCCGGCGCGGCGCGACAGGTTCCATCATGCCCCGGTCGCGTAGTGTTCACCCAAGCCTGTTGACGATTACGACCGGATGGAAGATGACCGTCTCGCACACCTCGGTTTTCACCCCCATGGCCGCGGCGCTACCGCCCGACACCGATCTCGATGCGATCCTGCTGGATCTCTCGGTCAATCACGTCGCGACGCCCTCCGGTCAGGACCAGACCCAACTCGCCGAGATCGTCACCGACGCCCGTGCGCACGGCATCCAGTTGAGCATCGTCGTGCTGCAGGGCAACCGCGGCCGCGATTCGGATCTGCGCGACCTGGCCACCGAGGTCGGCAAGCAGGAACACGGCACGGTGGTCGCCCTCAGCGACGACTGGGCGGGCACCTACAGCGACACCATCAGCCGCGACCGCCTCGAGCGCGCCGAGGACGTCGCCAAGAACCGGCACGCGGGCCACAGCGTCGAGGCCGCCCGCGCCTTCGTCGACAGCCTCGAAAAGCCCGAGACGATCTCCTGGACCGCCGTCACCGCCGTCCTCCTGACCGGGACGATCGTGTTCATCGCGGGGCTGTATTTCCTGAAGTCCCGCAGGGCCGCTCGCGAAACCGGCCAGCCGGTACGTGATGATGGCAAGTAACTAAGCGTCCGGTTCGTTTCTACCCTCCGAATCACGGCCCTCATCTGGCAACTTGTGGGCAATGGCCGAATTACGCGACTGTGATTCTGTGATCCGTGTTTCTTCCGTGGACAAAGTGTCGTACGGTTTCAAATGACACTCTTGGGGAAGAAGTGTCACAAGGGCCTTCAGCTACCCCTGAGATGCAGGTGGTGGCTGGTGGCTCTGAGGCGATGCCGGTGACTGATCGCCCGATTTGTCCCGGTGATCGGCTCGTTCCCCGGGAACCGCGGTCGGATCCAGGGAGGTGTGATGCGAGTGCCGGTACGGCGGCCGGGGGGCGTGGCCACGGTCGCTCTGGGATTGCTACTGGGCGCGGTCGCGCTGACGGTCGCCGCGACCATGGTCGCGGCGGTGCCCCCGCCGCCACCCAACCCCAGCGACGGTGACATCGCCGCCGCCAACGGACAGGTCGACGCGGGTGTCGGCGAGGTGAGCGGGCTGATCAACGAGGTCGCCACCGCCGACCAGCAACTGCGACAGCTCGACGCCGAGGTGGCGAGCAAGCGCGAGGCGGTGAACAAGGCGCTGGTGGATCTGCAGACCGCGCGCGACGCCGTCGACGCGGCCGCCGCCGTGGTCGCGGGCACCCAGCGCGACCTCGCCGACGCGGGCGCGAAAGTGGCCGCGGCACAGGCCGATTTCGACAGATTCGCGGTCGCCGCCTACACCCGCCCCGGCGCGAACTCGGTGCTGGAGTACCTCACCGGCGCGGATCCGGGCATCGCCCTCGACCGCGCCACGGTGCTCAGCGCGATCACCACGACGCAGCAGCAGGCCATGAACGGGCTGCGGCGCGCCCAAATCGAACGGGCCAACCGGGATTCCACCGCGCGGCAGGCCAAACAGGCCGCCGATGCCGCCGCGGCCGTCGCCGAGCGCAAGAAGGTCGAGGCGACCAATGCCGTGGCCGCGGCGCAGGCGGCTCAGCAGCAGCAGGCCCAGCAGCGCAACGCCCTGATGCGGCAACGGGATTCGGCCCAGCAGCGACTGGACGCGGCCCGCCAGCAGGTGGCCGGGTTACAGGGCCAGCGCAGTGCCTTCCTGGCCTGGGATCAGCAGCGCCGGGCCGAGGAGGCCGCCGCGCAGGCCGCCGCCGCGGCCGCGGCCGCCCGCAGCGCCGCCGACCGGGCCGCCAAGGAGCGTGCGGCACAGGTCGGTTCGGGCAAGCGCCCGCACACCCAGCTCGACAACTCGCCGCCGCCGCGGCAGTCGATGACCGCCCCGACCCGCCCCTCCGGGGACCGCGCCGAACTGGTGGAAACCGTGGTGGATCGCGCCCTGTCGCAGCTGGGCGTCACCTACGCCTGGGGCGGTGGCGACGAGAACGGGCCCACCAAGGGCATTCACGACGGCGGCGTCGCCGACAGCTACGGCGATTTCGACAAGGTCGGCTTCGACTGCTCGGGGCTGATGGTCTACGCCTTCGCCGGTGTCGGCATCTCGCTGCCGCACTACAGCGGGTACCAGTACACCATGGGCACCCGGGTGCCGGTGGCCGAGCGCGAGCGCGGGGACATGCTGTTCTGGGGCGCGGGCGGCAGCGAGCACGTGGCGTTGTATCTGGGCGGCGGCCAGATGGTCGAAGCGCCCGAATCGGGCGAGGTCGTGCGGGTCGCCGCGGTGCGCGAGGGCGGCATGATGCCCTACGCGGTCCGGTTGCTCACGTAAATCCCCGGCGGCAGTATCGATATCGCCCCGCCCGATGTCGGCGGTGGTGGCGTGGCCGAATGGATACCGGTTGCGGCATCTTCCGCCGATACCTGGAATAGTTGGGGCCAGCACGCACAAAGACCAAGGCGAAAGCGGGGAGTTTGGTGACTTCGACGGATGGTGTGAGCGCGGCGGGTTCGGTGAAGGACGCGCCGGATCCTGCACCCAACACCCTCGAGCGCGATGTCCAGACCCTGGAAAAGGCGATCTACGAGGTCAAAAGAGTGATCGTCGGCCAGGATCGCCTGGTGGAGCGGCTGCTCGTGGGCGTGCTGGCGCGCGGGCACGTACTGCTCGAGGGCGTGCCCGGCATCGCCAAGACGCTGGCGGTGGAGACCTTCGCCAAGGTGGTGGGCGGCTCGTTCTCCCGCGTCCAGTTCACTCCCGATCTGGTGCCCACCGACCTCGTCGGCACCCGCATCTACCGGCAGGGCCGCGAGGAGTTCGACACCGAACTGGGCCCGGTGGTCGCGAATTTCGTACTCGCCGACGAGATCAACCGCGCCCCGGCCAAGGTGCAGTCGGCGCTGCTCGAGGTGATGGCCGAGCGGCACGTGTCCATCGGCGGCAAGACCTACCCCATGCCCGATCCGTTCCTGGTGATGGCCACCCAGAACCCGATCGAGAGCGAGGGCGTGTACCCGCTGCCGGAGGCGCAGCGCGACCGCTTCCTGTTCAAGGTGGTCGTCGACTACCCCTCGGTCGAGGAGGAGCGCGAGATCATCTACCGGATGGGCGTCACCCCGCCCGAACCCAAGCAGGTGCTCGAGCCCGCCGAGCTGATCCGCCTGCAGCAGCTGGCCGCCACCACCTTCGTGCATCACGCGCTGGTCGATTACGTGGTCCGGGTCATCGCCGCGACCCGCAAGCCCGCCGAGTTCGGTCTCGACGACGTCGCCGGGTGGGTGGCCTACGGCGCGTCCCCGCGCGCCAGCCTCGGCATCATCGCCGCGGCCCGCGCCGTCGCCCTCATCCGCGGCCGCGACTACGTGGTGCCGCAGGACGTGGTCGAGGTGGTGCCGGATGTGCTGCGGCACCGGCTGGTGCTGTCCTACGACGCGCTCGCCGACGAGGTCAGCCCCGACGACGTGATCCGCCGGGTGTTGCAGACCGTCGGCCTGCCGCAGGTCGCCGCGCAGGCCAACGCGCCCGGGGCGGGTGCCCCCGGTCCCGCCCCGATGCCCGCGCCGGGTCAGCAGGGCGTTGCGCCGCAGGGTGCGCCCGTGCCCAACGGCCAGGGCGCCGCCGCACAGCCGCGTCAGTGACCGGGGCATCGGATTCGGTTGCACCAGTGACGATTCCAGCGAACACCCCACCCCACGCCCCACCGTCGTTCCGCGCCGGTGAGCTGTCGGACCCGCGGCTGTCGGCGGCGCTGCGGACCCTGGAGCTGACCGTGCGCCGCCGCCTCGACGGCGTGCTGCACGGCGACCACCTCGGCCTGATCCCGGGCCCGGGGTCGGAGCCGGGGGACGCGCGGCTGTATCAGCCCGGAGACGATGTGCGCCAGATGGATTGGTCGGTCACCGCGCGCACCACCCACCCGCACGTGCGGCAGATGATCGCCGATCGCGAGCTGGAGACCTGGCTCGTGGTCGACCTGTCGGCCAGCCTCGACTTCGGCAGCGTCGGCTGCCAGAAGCGGGATCTGGCGGTGGCCGCGGCGGCCTCGGTCACCCATCTCACCCGCGGCGGCGGCAACCGGATCGGCGCGATCGTCGCCACCGGGGAGCGGCTGTACCGGATTCCGGCCCGCAGCGGGCGCATTCACGCGCAGTCCATGCTGCGCCGGATCGCGACCACCCCGCACGCCGCCGACGGCGTGCGCGGCGATCTGCGCGAGGCCATCGAGGCGCTGCGCCGCCCGCAGCGCAAACGCGGTCTGGCCGTGGTGATCTCGGACTTCCTCGGCGATATCGACTGGCAGCGTTCGCTGCGCGCCATCGCCGCCCGCCACGATCTGCTCGCCGTGGAGGTGCTCGATCCGCTGGATCTGGACCTGCCCGACGTGGGCGATGTGGTGCTGCACGATCCGGAGACCGGCCGCACCCGCGAGTTCACCGTAACCTCCACGCTGCGAACCGATTTCGCGCGCGCGGCGCATCAGCATCGCGAGCAGGTCGAGCAGGCGCTGCGCGGGGCCGGCGCGCCCGTGCTGAATCTGCGCACCGATGGGGATTGGATCGCCGACGTGGTCCGTTTCGTGTCCACCCGGCGCCACACCTTCGGCGCCCCGAGCGGGCGGGTTCCTCGACAGTGAGTATTTCGCATTTCACCGCCGCCGTCTGGCTGCTGTTCCTGGTCGTGATCGCGGCCGTGGCCGTGCTGTACGTCGTCGTGCAGCGCCGCCGCAAGCGGCACATGCTGCGCTTCTCCAATATGGAGGTGCTCGAGCAGGTCGCGCCCAAGCGGCCCAGCGCCTGGCGGCACGTGCCGGTGGCGCTGCTGCTGGTCGGCCTCGTCTTTTTGACCATTGCCGCCGCGGGGCCGCAGGCGACGAAGAAGGTGCCGCGCAATCGCGCCACGGTGATGCTGGTGATCGACGTGTCGCTGTCGATGGAGGCGACCGACGTGCCGCCGTCGCGAATTCAGGTGGCCAAGAAGGCCGGTAAGGAATTCGTCGACCAATTGCCGAAGGGCATCAACCTCGGCGTGGTGGCATTCGCGGGCACGGCCTCGGTCCTGGTCTCGCCGACCACCAATCATGAATCGGTCAAGGGCGCCATCGACAGCCTGAAACTCGCCGAGCGCACCGCGACCGGCGACGGTATCTTCGCGGCGTTGCAGTCGATCGATACCCTGGGTTCGGTACTGGGTGGCGCGCAGGATCCGCCGCCCGCGCGCATCGTGCTCATGTCCGACGGTAAGCAGACCGTGCCGGACGCCGCCGATGTCGACAATCCCCGGCACGAATTCGTGGCGGCGCGGCGCGCCAAGGACAAGGGCATTCCGATTTCCACGATTTCGTTCGGCACCACCTGGGGCGTGGTCGATATCCCGGACGGAATGGGCGGCAAGAAGAGTCAGCCGGTGCCGGTGGACGACGATTCGCTGCGCAAGGTCGCGCAGCTGTCCGGCGGCGAGTTCTACAACGCCTCCACCCTGCAGGACCTGTCGGCCGTCTACAACAAGCTGGGCCAGCAGATCGGCTACGAGCTGACCTGGGGCGACGCCAGTCGGCCGTGGTTGCTGCTGGGCCTGCTGTTCAGCGCCGCGGGCGTGATCACCGGTGTGGTGTACCGCCAGCGACTGCCCTGACGGGTCGGTCGTCGCGGTGTCAGCGGACGCAGGTAGGTTATTGCCATGTCGAACTTCACATCCCGATCGGTACTGGTGACGGGCGGCAACCGCGGCATCGGCCTCGCGGTTGCGCAGCGGCTGGTCGCCGACGGACACAAGGTTGCTGTCACGCATCGCGGGTCGGGGGCGCCGGACGGGCTGTTCGGTGTGAAATGTGATGTGACGGACGCCGATTCGGTGGAATCGGCGTTCGCTGAGATCGAGGCCAAGCAGGGGCCGGTCGAGGTGCTGGTGGCCAACGCCGGAATCGTCGACAACACGCTGCTGATGCGCATGAGCGAGGAACAATTCAGCCGCGTCATCGATGCCAACCTCACCGGCGCGTGGCGCTGCGCGAAGCGGGCCACGCGGGCGATGATCCGGGCCAAGTGGGGTCGCATGATCTTCCTCGGCTCGGTGGTCGGTCTCGGCGGCGGACCGGGCCAGGTCAATTACGCCGCGTCGAAGGCCGGTCTCGTCGGTATCGCGCGCTCTATCACCCGGGAGATCGGTTCGCGGAACATCACCGCCAATGTGGTCTCGCCCGGGTTCATTGATACGGACATGACGCGCGAGGAAGTCAGCGACGAGATGCGCGAGGTCGTCATGAAGTACGGCATTCCGGCGCAGCGTCCGGGTCAGCCGGAGGAGGTCGCCGCGGCGATCAGCTTCCTGGCCTCGAACGATGCCGCCTACATCAATGGCGCGATCATCCCGGTGGACGGCGGCATGAGCATGGGCCACTGAGCCCGCTCACCCCGATCTCGGACCCCAACCGACCAGACTCGAACGAGGAGATCCCACACCCCATGAGCGGATTGCTCGCAGGCAAGACCGTCCTCATCACCGGCATCATCACCGATTCGTCGATCGCGTTCCACGCCGCGAAGGTGGCGCAGGAGCAGGGTGCGAAGGTGGTCATCACCGGTATTCCGGAGCGGCTGCGGCTGATCGATCGGATCGCCAAGCGGCTGCCGCAGGAGGTTCCCCCCGCCATCGCCCTCGACGTCACCAGCGAGGAGGATCTGGCGGGCCTGGCCGACAAGGTGCGTGAGCTCGCGCCCGAGGGCGTCGACGGCGTGCTGCATTCGATCGCGTTCGCGCCGCGCACCCTGATGGGCCCCGAGGCGTTCCCGTTCCTGAACGGCCCCGGCCCGGATGCGGCCAAGGCGTTCGAGATCTCCGCGTGGAGCTACGCGTCGCTGGCTCGCGCCGCGCTGCCCGTCATGAACGAGGGCGGCTCGATCGTCGGCATGGACTTCGATCCGCGCACCGCGATGCCGTACTACAACTGGATGGGCGTGGCCAAGGCCGCGCTGGAGTCGGTGAACCGGTATGTGGCGCGGGAAGTGGGCGAGGCCAAGCGGATTCGCTCCAACCTCATTGCCGCGGGCCCGATCAAGACGCTCGCCGCGAAGGCCATCGCCGGGACCGCCACCGACGATGCCAAGCAGCTGACCATGCTCAACACCTACTGGGACGGCGCCTCGCCGATCGGCTGGGATGTCGACGACCCGACCGTGGTCGCCCGCTCGATCGTCACGCTGCTGTCGGACTGGCTGCCCGGCACCACCGGCTCGATCATCTATGTCGACGGCGGGGCCAGCCACAACACCTGGTTCCCGGAGAACATGCCGACGAACTGACGTCGAAAGGTAACTGTCGTGGCGGACGCGCTATTGCTGCTGTCGTTCGGCGGCCCCGAGCGCCCCGAGGACGTACTCCCGTTCCTGGAGAACGTGACTCGGGGCCGGGGGGTGCCACCCGAACGCCTGGCCGAGGTGGCGCAGCACTACCTGCATTTCGGGGGAGTGTCGCCGATCAATGCGCTCAACCGCGACATCATCGCGGCCGTCGAGGCCGAATTCGACCGGCGCGGACTGGATCTGCCGGTGTACTTCGGCAACCGCAACTGGCATCCGATGGTGGAGGACACCGTCGAGCGGATGCGGGCCGACGGAATCGGTTCGGCGCTGGTGTTTCCCACCTCCGCGTGGGGCGGCTACTCCGGCTGTCGCCAGTACGACGAGGACATCGTCCGGGCGCGGGCGGCGGTGGGGGAGCGGGCGCCCGCGCTGACCAAGCTGCGGCAGTACTTCGATCACCCGCTGCTGGTCGAATCCTTCGCCGACGCGATTCGCGCTGCGCTGCAGCAGATTCCGGCCGAGCGACGCGAGGATGCCCGGCTGGTGTTCACCGCGCATTCGGTGCCGATCTCGGCCGATGCCGCGGCCGGGCCACCCGCCGACGGCGGCCACCTCTACAGCCGCCAGGTCGTGGAGGCGGCCCGATTGTGCGCCGCCGCAACGGGTATCGACGAGTACGACGTGGTGTGGCAGTCCCGGTCCGGCCCGCCGCAGGTGCCGTGGCTGGAGCCCGATATCGTCGACCACCTGGAGGCGTTGTCCGCCAAGGGTGTCGAGGCCGTCGTGGTGTGCCCGGTGGGTTTCGTGTCCGATCACCTGGAGGTCATCTGGGATCTGGACAACGAGGCCGCCGACAAGGCGGCCGAGTTGGGCATGTCCTTCGCCCGCGCGGCCACCCCGGGCGCCGACCCCCGCTTCGCGCGACTGGTGGCCGACCTGGTGCAGGAGCAGCTCGCCGGTGCCCGCCCGCTTCGCCTGGGTGTGGTCCCCGGTTACGGCTGCACGCTCGACGGCGCCCCATGCGCGCCCGGCTGCTGCGAACCACCCCGCCGCACAGCCTGATTCGCACCTTCGCACTGCGTCGCGCCCTCATGCTCCCGGCGTGCTCGCCCCCCCGAGGTCCCGGCGTGCTCGCCCCCCAAGGTCCCGGCGCGCTCGCCCCCCCAAGATCCCGGCGCGCTTTTGGCCGGGACCTCACGCTAACTCCAGGCCGCTATTTGGATGCGGTGGCCAAATGCAAGACGGCGTCGCGCAGGTCTCGCCGCGTCGCGCCCGCGGTCAGTTCGACAAGCGCGGTTTCGGCGATGGCGGCTACCAGCAGGGTGGCGATGGGCTCCGGCTGCCGCCAACCGATGGCGGCCAGGTCGTCGGTCAGGATCGTCGCGGCCTCCCGATTGCGGGCGGTGACCTCGTCGCCGAGCCCGGCCTCGGTGCGGGCCTGCACGAGCAGCGCCTTGGTGGCGGTGGCGGACAGGCAGCCGTCGAGGTAGGCGTCGATCGCGACGGTGAGCCGGTGCGCCCCGGGCGGCAGGTCGGCGATGGCGGTGGTGACGGCGGCGGTGAGATCGTCGTGGAAGGCGCGGTGCAGCGCGACGATGTAGTCGCCGCGGCTGCGCCAGTGCTGATAGAAGCTGCCCTTGGCCATATTGGCCTGTGCCGCGATCGCATTCACCGACAATCGGCTCAGGTCCTCGGCGGCCAGCAGGGTGTGGCCCGCCTCCAGCAGGGCGCGACGTCCGGGTTCGGCGGATCTCATGCGGTCATTCCAGCACGGCGGATCAGAAACGGTGTTACCGCGTCGAGGAATCGGCGCGGGTCCTGCGCGAACGGTTCGTGCCGGGTGGGCAGTACCGCCACCTCCGCGTGCGGCAGCACCCGCGCGATACCGCGCCGGTTCAGCGGCCACGGATTGATCGGATCGAATCTGCCCCACACCACCAGGGTCGGCAGGTCCGCGAGCAGCGGCGCCTCGGCGCGCAGGTCGAGCCGGGGATCGCCGAAGCTGCGCCACACGGACCGGTACACGTCCAGGCGGGTGGGGTCGCGGCGAATCCCCTTGGCCCGCTCGTAGATTGCCCGTACCCCGCCCCGGCGCAGCGGCCCGAGGTAGGCGCGGGCCGACGGCGCGACCGCCCGGCGGGCCACACCCCGGGCGCCCATGACGCGGAACATGGTGCGGGTCAGGATGTTCAGCGGCGCGAAGCCCGCCGATTGCACGAGCACCAGACCCGCCACCGCATCGGGTCGGCGCTGCGCGAGCCGGACGGCGGCATACCCCCCGACGCTGTTGCCGAGCACCGTCACATCGTGAAATCCCCTGGCCGCCAAGCAATCCCACACCGTGACGGCGACCTCCGCCAGTCCCTCGGCGGTGACGGCGAGCGGGTCGTCCACCGATGATTCCCCGTAGCCGGGCCAGTCGACCGCCGCGATCGCGCAGCGCCGCCCGAGTTCCCCGGCAATGGCGTCGAAATCCCGGTGATCACCCGGATTGGCATGCAGGAGCAGTACATTCGGTGCGGTGGCCGGATCGGCCCCGCCGATATGCACGGCCACCGCGCCCAGCGGCGTCGCTACCGCGTGCAGCATCGGTCCTCCCATCGTCTACATCGCGCCCAGGGTGGCCAGATCTGCGGCCGCGCCTTGGTCGGCTCCGCCTCCCAGTACTTCCAGCCGCATCCGGAACATGTGGGTGGTCACCATGCACAGTGCCTCGATCCCCATGGCGTCGACGGTGTCGAAGACGACGTGCGCGGAATCCGGGTGGTCGTACGGGCCGGGTAGCGCGCTGCCCGCCGAAATGTACATCGACAGCCCCGCAGCTGCGGCGCGAACGTCCAGCATGGCGACCCGGATCGCCTCGTGCATGCCCGGACCCGAGAGATCCAGTGCGCCGGAGAAGGATCCGGCGAGGTGAACTGATCGCGGTGGTAGGCCGCCAGCGCGCACAGGCTCGCTCCCAGCGCCCTCGTGAAATACCTCGGCACCTCGGCAACGGTAACTATGACCGACCGGTCGGTCAAGCTGTGTTCATGGTGCGAGCCCGGCGAGCAGGATGTCCAGCTTGCGCTGCAATCGCCGCCGCAGCTCCCCGCGCCGGGGCGTGGTGCGCAGCCAGTGGTTGAGCGTGCCGAAGTAGCAGTCGGCCAGCATTTCCCCGGCGAGGTCCGGGTCGGCGTGGGCCGCGATGTCGCCGCGGTCGATGCCCGAGCGCACCGACCGGGCGAACAATTCGCCGACCGGGCTGTCGTGCGCGACCGTGCCGAAGCGCGCCGATCCGGTGAAGACCCGCTGGGTGAGGGCGCGTTCGCGTTCGTTGTAGTCGGCCAGCACATCGAGCTGGGCGGCGAGCTGCGCGGCGGTCGATTCGGCCCGGAAGTGCTCCTCGGCCAACAGGTTTCGCAGGTGGCCGCGGCGGCGTTCGCCCCAGGCGTCGACCAGGTCGTCCTTGCGGGGGAAGTGGTTGAACACCGTCTGCCGGGACACGTCGGCCAGCTCGGCGATCTGGTCGAAGGTGGTGGCCTCCATGCCGTGGGCGGCGAACAACTCCAGGGCGGCATCGAGGATTCGGTCGCGGGTGCGGGCGCGGCGGCGATCGCGGTGGCCGAGGCCGTCGCTCGTCGTATCGGGGGCATCCGGTGTCATATCCCGCACTTTACTACAGTCAAAAAATGTACTGTAGTAAAGGTAATCGCGAGAAAGGTTGAGTCCCATGACTGTTCCGCCCTACACCGCCGGTCTGCATCGGGTCGGCCCGCACACCTACGCGTATCTGCAACCGGACGGCTCCTGGGGGTGGTCCAATGCCGGGCTGGTGGTCGACGGGCGCGCGGCCCTGCTGGTCGACACGCTGTTCACGCTGCCGCTGACCGAGCGGATGCTGCGCACCATCGCCGCGGAGCTGCCCGGCGTCGAGATCGGCACCGTGGTCAATACCCACGACGATGGTGACCACGCGTTCGGCAATCAGCTGCTTCCCGACGCCCGGATCATCGCCAGCGCCGCCACCGCGGACCATATGCGGCGCGCGCCGTCGGTGGACCACTACCGCGATCTCATCGTCCGCGCGAATGCCGGGGAGGATGGTGTGGTCGCGGAGTTCACGCGCGACCGCATGGGGGTGTTCGACCTGACCGGCGTGGTGTCCACCCCGCCGACGACTACCTTCTCCGGGGAGACGACGGTCGCGGTGGGGGAGACCGAGGTGCGTCTCATCCAGGTGGGCCCCGCGCACACCGCCGGTGATGTGCTGGTCGAAGTGCCCGGCGACGCGGTGCTTTTCACCGGCGACATCCTGTTCGTCGACGCGCATCCGGTGGTGCACAGCGGTCCGGTGCAGCGCTGGGTGGCCGCCTGCGATCTGATTCTCGGCCTGGATGTGCGGACCATCGTGCCCGGCCACGGCCGGATTGTGGGCAAGCCGTATGTCGAGCGGTTCCGCGACTATCTGGTGCGGGTCGCCGAGCATGCCGAACGCTCGCTGCGGCGCGGGGCGACGGTAGTGGAGGCGGCCCGCGATTTCCCGCTGGCCGACTATGCGGACTGGGCCGACGCCGAGCGAATCGTGCTGAATCTCGGTGCGGCATACCGGGATCTGGGTGGACCGGCTATCCCCGAAAACGACTTGTTCGCGGTCATGGCCGAACTCTGGGCCGCGCGATGAGTCCGCGCATCGAGCCACTGCCGCCGCAGCGGTGGAGCGAGGCCGCGCGCCGGACCTATGCGGAGGCGATGAAAACCCCGGTGCTGGGCGAACTCTCGGACCGGCCGACCCTCGCGGTGGTGTCGACGCTGGCCGCCAATGACTGGCTCTTCGCCGTGAGCATGCCGTTCCTCGCCTCGATCAGCGGCGGGCGTATCCCGGCGCGGGAGCGGGAGCTGATGGTGTTGCGGATCGCGTATCTCGCGCGGTCGCAGTACATGTGGTCGCATCACTGCGCCCTCGCCGCGGACGCGGGGGTGACCGCCGACGAGATCGATCGGATCGCGCGGGGGCCGCGGGCACCCGGATGGTCGGCCGACGAGGCGGCCCTGCTCGCGGCGGCGGATGAACTGCATGAGCGGGCGGAGCTCGATGCATCGACCTGGCGTCGTCTCGCCACCCGCTTCGGCGAGCCTCAGGTACTCGAATTACTGTGCCTGGCAGGCGCTTTCCGAATGCTGGCGTCGGTACTCACCAGCTGCCGAGTGGAACTCGACGACTGGCGCGAGCCCCGGCCGTTCCCGGCGGGCTCAGATCCGGACGAAGACCATGGTCACCATGGCGATCAGGACCAGCCCGAGGAAACCCAGGTAGCCGAGGGCGTGCACCCGATCGGGAATGCGCCGGGGTAGGCGGCGGGTCAGCGCGATGGTCGGCACCGAGCCGCACAGCAGCGCCGCCGCCGCGACCAGATCGACCTGGCCGAGGTAGCCGGGAGCCGTGATCGGCGGTGCGGCAAGGGCGTAGGCCAGGGTGCCGACCAGGGCGACCGGGACGCTCAGCGGGTTGGCCAGCGCGGCGGCCTCGGCCATGGGCAATCCGCTGCGGCGCAACAGCGGCACCGTCAGGACGCTGCCGCCGACGCCGAGAAAGGCTGCGACGGCGCCGATTCCGACCCCGCCGACGGTTGAGGTCGCCCGGCCGAGTGGACGCGGCGCGGCCGCCGGGTCGGTGCCGGTGACGAAGCCGCGGCGAATCACATTGTCGCCCAGCGTGATCACCAGGTATCCGATGAACAGCAGGTGCAGCGCGGTGTCGGACACGTGACCGGCGGCCACCGCGCCGAGGAACGCCCCGATCCCGACGAAGATCGCGAGCGGGAACACGTACTCCCGGCGCAGCCGTCCCGCGCGGGCCTGGGTCACCGTCGCCGACAGCGCGTTCACGACCATGACAGCCGTCGAGGTGGCCACGGCGGTGTGCATGGCGTCGGCGCCGTCGGTGGCCGCCAGCACGGCGAAAACGGCGGGCACGGTGAGGAATCCGCCGCCGAAGCCGAACAGCACCGTGGTCACGCCGGTGAGGCAACCGAATCCGAACAGGATCGCCAGGGAGGAGAACATGCAGGTCACGCTAGGCGGAGACGATCTTGGCGCACAATCGACAATGCGCCTGACACCATCGAGATCGCGCCATCGGGTCGGGTAGCGTGGGGCGGTGCGCAATGTGCCGATCAGCGAGGTCGAGGGGATCGACCGCCCCGTGCTGTCGATCCGCATGGACTACCCGCCGGGACACCTGCTGCCCGCCCATCGGCATCGGCGGGCGCAATTCCTGTACGGCGCAACCGGTCTCATGCGGGTCGAGACCGTGCACGGCAGCTGGACGGTGCCGCCGCGGCGCGCGGTGCTGATTCCGCCCGGCGTCGAGCACCGGGTGCTGATGGACGAGGTCAGCACCTGCAGCCTGTATCTGGAGCCGTCGGCGGTGCCGTGGTACCCGGATCGCTGCCGGGTGGTGGCGGTGTCGCCGCTGCTGCGCGAGCTGCTGATCGCGGCCGTCGACCTGCCGCCCGAATACGATCGGCACGGCCGCGACGGCGCCCTGGTGGATCTCATCCTCTACGAGATCCGCACCCTGACCCCGCTCCCGTTCGACCTCCCGTTACCGGCGCACCCGGGCCTGCGCCGCCGCTGCGAGGAATTCCAGTCCGCCCCGACCATCCGCTCGCTGCCCGCCGCGTGGGCCGCCGACCTCGGCATCGCCCCGCGTACCTTCACCCGCCTGTTCCAGCGGCAGACCGGTCTGACCTTCCAGCAGTGGCGTCGCCGCGCCTGCCTGCTGCACGCCGTCCGCCTGCTGTCCGCCGGACGCGGTGTCACCCAGGTCGCCGCGGCCCTCGGCTACGACACCCCGGCCGCCTTCACCGCCATGTTCCGCACCCAACTCGGCCGCACGCCGAGCTCGTTCATTGCCAACTAGGCAGCCAGAGTTCGTAGGACCAGGTGGCCGGGGTGACGGGCAGGCCGGTGAGAATGGGGTAGAGCCAGGCGAAATCGGCGACGACCAGGCCCAGGTAGAGGCAGACCAGGAGGCGGGCGACGGTGCGGTGTTCGCTCGGTTCGGTTGCCCGGCCGAGGATTTCGCCGAGGGCGAGGGCGAGCAGCATGATCAGGAATGGGGCCATGGCGGTGGCGTAGAAGAAATACATCTGCCGGTCCAGGGCCGCGAACCAGGGCAGCCAGGCCGCGCCGTAGGCGGTGAGCACCGCGGAGTAGCGCCAGTCGCGGCGGGTGATCGCGCGCCAGATCGCCCAGCCCAGAACGGGAATGGCGAGCCACCAGATGGCCGGGGTGCCCACCAGCATGACCGCGTGCACGCACGACGGCTGCCCGCACCCGGTGGCCTCGCCCGGTTGGGCGAAGTAGTACAGCATCGGCCGCAGGCCCATGGGCCAGCTCCACGGCTTGGATTCCCACTGGTGGTGGTAGCCCGCCGAATTGGTCAGGTGCACATGGAAATTCAGGATCGACGCCTGATTGAACCAGAGCGAGCGCAGCGCGTCCGGGACGAAGGAGAAGAAGCCGCCGCGACCCACGCCATTGCCGACCTCGTACCGCTCGATACCGGTCTCGCTCGCGAACCAGCCTCCGTAGGAGGCCAGATACACCGCGAGCGCGACCACTCCCAGCGCGACTCCCGACGGAATCAGGTCGCGGACGATCGCGCCCAGCCACGGCCGCCGCACACCGTGGGCGCGCCGGGCGACCGCATCGAAGGCCAGCGACATGGCCAGGAAGACGATCAGGAAATACATGCCGGACCATTTGGTGCCGCAGGCCAGTCCGAGCAGCAGGCCCGCACCGAATCGCCACCAGCGCACGCCGAGCCGAGGTCCGAAGGGGCTCAGCGTCGTTCGCCCCGCCGCCGCGGCCGCCGCCATTCGCGACCGCACCTGGTCGCGGTCCACCATGAGACAGCCGAACGCGGCGGTGACGAACAGCGCCAGGAAGATGTCCAGCATGCCGATGCGGGACTGCACGAAACTGACACCGTCGGCGATCATGAGGATTCCGGCGATCGCGCCGATCATGGTGGAGCGGGCCAGGCGGCGCACGATCCGAATCACCAGCAGCACCAGTACCGTTCCGGCCACCGCCGCCGAGAATCGCCAACCCCACGGCCCGAATCCGAACAGCGCCTCGCCCGCCGCGATCATGAGCTTGCCGACCGGCGGATGCACCACCACCGCGAAGGCCTGGTCGTCCTCGATACCCATTCCGTTGGTGAGCATCTCCCACGCCTGCGCGGAATAGTACTTCTCGTCGAAGACCGGTGTGCCGCCGTCGGTGGGGTGCCCGAGATCCCAGAACCGGGTGATCGCCGCGATCGCGGTGAGGACGAGGGTGGCCCACCAGCCGCGCACGGTGTCCTGATCAGGTGGCATCGGCGAACGCGCCCTCGGAAAGCACCGGCACCACGCGGCTTTCGTCGATCTCGACCGCGATCCGGACGTCGTCCCCGAATCCCAGGGCGGCCAGCTCACATCCCGACGCGCACCGCGCGACCACTGCCGCGACCGCACCGGCTCCGTCGTGAGAACCCTTGGCCACCAGGGCTTCCGGCGACAACGGCCCGGCCCCGTACGCGGCCAGCGCGGACACCACCGCACCCGCCCCGAGCCAGTCCTCCAGCGTGGGCCGCAGCGATCCGTCGCCCCAGTGCTCGCCCGCCGCGATCACCGACACCGGCTTCTCGGCCGTTCCCCAGCCCTGCCCGCGAATCCACCGCCCGACCGCGGTCGCGTTGCGCAGGCATGCCGCGATCACCGGCACTGCGGAAACCGCTGCGGCAATGGACGATCCGTTCGGCGACGGCAGCACCAGCCGCCGTGGCGCGGGGGCTTTGCGCAGGGCGGCCGGTGAGAGCGACCACGGCTGCTCCGCGCTCACCGCGTGCCGACCCACCGCCAGCCGTGCCTCCCGGTTCGCGGCGAACGCGGCGGCCGAATCGTCGCGCCACGGATACGGAATCACCTGTGTCCCACGCTCGATGGCGACGCTCACGGCCGTGGTGAACGACAGCACATCGACCACCACCACGCAGGCGCTGCCCGGCCCCAGGGCCCGCGCCCCGGCTCGTCCCCAGTCGACGCGCACGCCCCACGGCCGCTGTGTCGCCCACTCCCGATCGGTCACGGCAGCGGTGCGATTCAGAAATCCAGTGCCGGGATGCGGGCGTAGACCCCCGGATATCCCGGTTGGGCAGCGCCTTTGCCCCACGAGGTGATACCGGCGACCTTGCCGTCGACGAGAAGCGGTCCGCCGCTGTCGTATTGGCCGGTATCGGCGGTGTCGGACCCGGCGCAGAACGCCTCGCCCGGATCGAACTCCGCCCCGTAGGCGGTCGCGCAGGCAGTATCGCCGACCAGCGGGACCGTGGCCGAGTGCAGGCGGGTATTGGAGTCGTCGGCGTCGGAGCTCGCGCCCCATCCCACGACCGTGCCCGAATCTCCGTGTGGGGCAGCGATCTCCACGGTCGGCAGCGCCATCGGCCGGTCGAGGGTGAGCACGGCGACATCATGATGGTAGGTGAGATCCCCGTCGAACAGCGACACCCGGAAACCCGGATGCACGCGAATCGCGTTCACCCCCACCGTCGTTCCACCGGAGTCGTTCATATCCGACCGCCCGAACGTGACGGTCAGCGCCCTCGGCAGCGGCAGCCCCGGCGCGGCGCAGTGCGCCGCGGTGAGCACCCGATCCGGGGCGATCAACACGCCCCCGCAGAACTGACCCTGCGGCCGCACCGGGAATGCGGGCGACCCGACCGCCGCCAGCCACGGATACCCCGACGCCGGAGCATCGGTCCCGCCGACGACGGCCTGCGCCGGAGCGGCCACGCCCCCACCGAACAGAACGACCGCCGCAACCGCGGCACCACGCCGAGAAAAAGACATACCCCGCCGCCTCGAAACCGAAATGATCAACGACCGAACCATTGAACCAAACGAATCGCCCGACCGCCCGGCTACGGCGGAACCCGGCGAAAACGTCAGCGCGTCCCGGCGGCGGCGTGGACGGCCGCCAGACGGGCCGCGCGCAAGGCGTCCCACAGCGGGCGCAGCAGGGTTTCCTGGGCCTGCAGGGCGCTGGCCGAGGCGGGGGAGGAGGCCGGGCTCTGCTGCGCGACGGTGAGGATCGCGGCCACGTAGTCGGCGGAGTCGAGGATTCGGCGGGCGCGCAGCGGGGCCGAATCGGGGTAGATGTGGCGGGAGTAGTCGGCCAGTTCGGCCTCCACCAGCTCGCGCGGATCGTCGTCGCCGGTGCCGATGCCGGTGGTCTGCAGGCGCATGAGCGCGTCGGCGGCGTCGCGGATGGCCTCGCGCATGGCGTATTCGGCCTCGCCGAGCGCCATATCGGGCACCGGGGTCGGGATCGGGGTGTGGTAGACGGTCCACTGCAAGGTGTCCTCGTCGACCCACTGCGGCACCAGGCCGGTGCCCTCCGCGCCCGGCACCCCGACGAGGATGCCCTCCTCGGCATCCATTGCGGCGGCGGCGAATTCGGTGGCCGGCGGCAGCCCGCGGGCATCGCCCGGCACCGGCAGCACCAGCCGCAGCTGCGCCCGGGGAGCGGCCAGACTCTCGCGAACGACCTTGAGCAGCACCATGATTCCCGAGCCGCCGTCGATCGGCTCGGCACTCGGCCAGGGCAGCCCGGTGTGTCCACCGGTGACCGGATCGCCGGCCGCGACGCTCTGTCGCGGCGCCCACGCCCGCAGGGCGTCCAGAACGTCGTCGGGTGCGCTGCGGCCGGCCAGCCAGGAGCCGGCCCACACCGTCAGCGTGGCGCTGGGGGAACACATGTTTCGAGCATAACTGGGCCATTGCCTGCCGACCCGTCGACGCGAGCGACTGTGATGTCGGTCCCCCTGCCTGTCGGTACCCCCGGTTACGCTGCCGTCATCGCGGGCGGGAAGGGGCGGGCATGAACCGGACGGACCGGCTGTACGCGCTGGTCGAGGAGCTGCGAGCGGTCGCGCCGCGGCGGCGCACCGCACGCGAGCTCGCGGCCCGCTACGAGGTCAGCGTCCGCACCATCGAGCGCGATATCGCGGCACTACAGCAGTCCGGGGTGCCCATCTACGCCGATGTCGGCCGCACCGGCGGCTATACCCTCGACAAGCGGATGTCGCTGCCGCCGCTGAACTTCTCCCCGGCCGAGGCGGTCGCCGTCGGCGTCGCGCTGCGGCGCATGCGCGGCACCCCGTTCGACACCGCCGGAGCGTCGGCGCTGACCAAGATCGTCACCGCCATGTCCGACGAATCCGCCGACGCCGCGCGGGATCTGGCCCGCATGATCGGGGTCATCGAGTCGATCGAGGAACCGCCGCCCGCCCCGTTCGCGGCGCTGGTGTGCCAGGCCGTGCAGCAGCGGCGCGTGATCGACATGTCGTATATCGACCGCGCCGGTGCGGTCACCGACCGCGCGGTCGAGCCGACCATGCTGATGTGCGGCAGCGACGGCTGGTACCTGATCGGGTGGTGTCGGCTGCGGGACGGATCGCGCGTCTTCCGCCTGGACCGGATCACCGCCGCCGCACTGGCCGAATCCATTGCCGCCCGGCCCCCGCGGCCCATGACGGGTGAGGTGCCGCCCGAGCGGGTCGTCCGCACGGTCGAGTTCTGACCGATCGGAAAACACCGACACAGGGTTGTCGCCAGGGGGTCCGACTCTGGTTGTCGCACGGCCACACGGGCCGTCGCGACCGAAGGAGACAGCATGACCCCCGAGTACGACACCGTCGCCTGGTTCCAGATCGGCAGCCCCGATCCCGATGCGGCGCAACGTTTCTACGGCGAGCTGTTCGGCTGGACCGCCCGCCACGACCCCACCAGCGGCGCGAGCTACCGGCTGCTCACCGCCCGCGACGCGCAGGCCCCCACCGGCGGCATCACCGCGGTCGACGACGCCGACACGGCGTACGCCACCTTCGCGGTGCTGGTGCGCGATGTGGCGGCGGTCTGCACCCGCGCCACCGAGCTCGGCGGCAAGGTGCTGGTCGCGCCCGCCACCGTGCCGAGCGGGCTGGAGTCGGCCGAACTGCTCGACACCGACGGCAACCGGTTCGTCGTGTTCACGCCCCCGGCGCGGTGAATCGGAAACGATTGTGTCCGTGCGGGTTCGGTGATCAGTCCGGTTCGGTGACGAAGTCGATGAGGCGTTCCATCGCGCCGATCAGGGGGGACTCCAGGTCGCGGAAGGAGTCGACGGCGTTGTAGACGCGCCGCCAGCCGTCCTGGGGTGTGCCCCAGCCCAGCCGTCGGCACACGCCAATCTTCCAGTCCTCGCCGCGCGGGACCTCGGGCCAGGCCCGGATGCCGACCGCGTCCGGGCGCACGGCCTGCCAGACATCGATATAGGGATGACCGGTGACCAGCACGTGCGGGCCCAGGCCGGTGGTCAGCGAGGTCTCCTTGGACCCGGTCACCAGGTGGTCGACGAGAACGCCCACCCGGCGGCCGGGTCCGGGGCCGAAGTCGGTGAGCCGCTCGGCCAGATTGTCCAGGCCCTCGAGATGTTCCACGACCACCCCTTCCACCCGCAGGTCGTGCCCCCACACCCGCTCGACCAGGGCCGCGTCGTGCACGCCCTCCACCCAGATGCGGCTGGCCCGCGCCACCCGGGCCCGCAGCCCCTGCACCCGCGTCGAGCCGGATGCCGAGCGGGTCGGCTCGGCGGGCGCGGTGACCGTCGGCCGGACCAGGGTGACCGGCTGCCCGTCGATGAGAAAGGCCGCCTCCCGCAGCGCGAACAGCCGCACCGCGCCGTGCCGGTCCTCGAGCTTCACGAAATCGCCGTCGTAGGTGCGCTCGAAACCGACCACCGCGCCGCAGAATCCGCTCGCGGCGTCCTCGGCCACCACCTCCCGCTCCGCCACCACCTGCGGTATCGCGCGCTTCTGCTTCCTGCTATGCCCCGAAAATATATCCCCGTAGTCCCGCGTACTCACCCGGACGAAAATACCTGGCGGCCCGGGTTTCCCACCGGTCGCGACACGGCCCGGCGACGCGCGCAACACGACGGCAACACCCGGCACGAAAACCGGACACAGCGGGTACGGTGAGGTGGTGGCCGCAATCCTATGGCTGGTCGCGGGGGTTCTGCTCGCCGCAGCCGAAATGCTCACCGGCGACTTCACGCTGCTCATGCTCGGCGGGGCCGCCCTGGTGACGGCGGGCGTGGCCGGGGTGGCGCACACCTCGCTGGTCGTCGATGCCATCGTCTTCGGCATCTCGGCGCTGGCGCTGCTGTTCCTGATCCGGCCGATGCTGTTGCGGCGCTTCGCCGTTCCGCCGCCGACGGCCACGAACGTGCACGCCCTGCCCGGTAAGACCGCGAAGGTGCTCGAGACCGTCAACGAGGACACCGGCAGGGTGAAGATCGACGGCGAGGTGTGGAGCGCGCGGTCGTTCGATCCGTCCGAAGAGTACGCCGAGGGTGAGACCGTCTACGTCATGAAGATCGACGGCGCGCACGCCGTCGTGTGGAAGGGGCCGTGATGGCTGTACTGATAGTCGCCGTTGTCCTCGTCCTGTTGGTCGCGGTGGTGGTGTTCAAATCTATTGCGCTGGTGCCGCAGGCCGAGGCCGCGGTCATCGAGCGCCTGGGCCGGTACTCGCGCACCGTGTCCGGACAGCTCACCTTCCTGGTGCCGTTCGCCGACAGAGTCCGCGCCAAGGTGGACTTACGCGAGCGGGTGGTGTCCTTCCCGCCGCAGCCGGTGATCACGCAGGACAACCTGACCGTGCAGATCGACTCGGTGGTGTACTTCCAGGTCACCAGCCCGCAGGCCGCCGTGTACGAGATCAGCAACTACATCGCCGCGGTCGAGCAGCTGACCATCACCACGCTGCGCAACGTGGTCGGCGGCATGACCCTGGAGGAGACGCTGACCTCGCGCGACCAGATCAACTCCCAGCTGCGCGGCGTCCTCGACGAGGCCACCGGCCGCTGGGGCCTGCGCGTGTCGCGAGTCGAGCTCAAGGCCATCGATCCGCCGCCGTCGATCCAGGAATCGATGGAGAAGCAGATGAAGGCCGACCGCGAGAAGCGGGCCATGATCCTCACCGCCGAAGGTAATCGCGAGGCGCAGATCAAGACCGCCGAGGGCGCCAAGCAGGCGCAGATCCTCGCGGCCGAGGGCTCCAAGCAGTCGGCGATCCTGTCCGCGGAAGGTGAACGGCAGAGCCGCATCCTGCGCGCCCAGGGTGAACGCGCCGCCTCCTACCTGCAGGCGCAGGGCCAGGCGAAGGCGATCGAAAAGGTGTTCGCCGCCATCAAGTCCGGCAAGCCCACGCCGGAACTGCTGGCCTACCAGTACATGCAGACGCTGCCGCAGGTCGCCAAGGGCGACGCCAACAAGGTGTGGATGGTGCCCAGCGATTTCGGCAAGGCGCTCGAGGGTTTCGCCCGCAACTTCGGCACCCAGGGCGAGGACGGCGTATTCCGGTACGAGCCCTCCGACGACGGCGAGGGCGCGCCGCGCCCGGAGGACGACTCCGACGAGGTCGCCGACTGGTTCGACATCAAGACCGACCCGGCCGCCGAGCGCGCGGTGCGGGCCGCCGAGGCCGCCGCGGCCACGCCGGTCGAATCGCCGCTCACCGCGCCGGTGCGCAATCCGGCGCTCGGCGGCGGTGTTCCGAATCCGGCGCAGCCGCAGCCCTATCAGCAACCGCCGCAGCAGAACTACCAGCAACCGCCCCAGCGTTCGAGCGAGGTCGAGGGCAGGCCGTGGCGGCCACCGGAGTTCCCGGGCCGTTGACGGGCGGCATGACGTTTTCGGCGCATCTCGAGGACGTGGGTCGCCCGTGGGTCGAGCGGCAGCTCGCGCATCCGACGGTGGCCGGGATCGCCCGAGGTGACCTGGCGGAACCGGTGTTTCGGTCCTGGCTGGAACAGGACTACCTGTTCCTGCTCGACTACGTCCGCGTCTTCACCCGCCTGGCCTGGCAGGCGCCCGCGGCACACCTGGGCGATCTGGTGGATCTGGCGCACGCCACCTTGCACGACGAATTGTCGCTGCACCGATCGCTGGCCGCCGAGTTCGGGGCCGACCTCGACGGCGCGGTGAAAGGCGAACCGTGCGTGGCGTATACGAGCTTCCTGCTCGACTCGGCCGCCGCCTACGCCGACGGCCTGGCGGCCCTGTACCCGTGCATGTGGGGCTACTCCACCCTCGGCGCCATCCTGGCCGAGACCATGCCCGCGGAGCCGCGCTATCGCCGCTGGGTGCAGACCTACGCCGATCCCGGGTTCGCCGCCCTGACCCGCCGCTGCGCCCAGATGCTCGACGAGGCCACCACCGACCCCGGCCGGGCCGAGCGACTGTTCCTGGAGGGCATGCGCCACGAGCTGGCCTTCTGGGACGTCCCGAACTGAGCTTCGCCCTGGTGGGATCGTCGTGCGGTCGACGGGAATTCGGGCTCAGGCCGCCGCCGACTTCACCGCCCGGCCGATCTCACGCCGCAACGCGAGGAATTCCGACGATGCTCGCAGATCGTCGGGATCGACGCCGGTGCGCGGCAGTTCGACGGGGAGATCCAGCGCGACGCGGCCGGGCCGCTTGGTCAGGACCACCACGCGGGAGCCGAGCAGGGCCGCCTCGTCCGCGCTGTGCGTGACGAACACGCTGGTGCGGTCGGCCTCCGCGCTGACCCGGCGCAGATCGTCCTGCAACCGCTCGCGGGTGAGCGCGTCCAGCGCGGCGAACGGCTCGTCCAGCAGCAGCAGCGAGTTCCGCGCCGCCAGCGCGCGGGCAATGGCGACGCGCTGCTGCTGCCCGCCGGAGATCTCCCAGATCCGGCGATCGGCGGTGCCGTCCAGACCCACCCGGTGCAGGAGTTCCTCGCGCCGCTGCGCCCGCCGATCCCGCGGCACGCCAGCGTATTTCAGCGCCACGTCGATATTGCCGCCCACCGTCTTCCACGGGAACAGCCGGGGCTGCTGAAACACCATTCCCGCGCTGCCACCGGGAACCGGTGCCGCGCCGGAGATCTCGATCTCCCCTTCGGTGGCCGCCTCGAATCCGGCGATGAGCCGCAGCAGCGTGCTCTTCCCGCATCCGGAAGCGCCCACCAGGACCAGGAATTCGCCCGCGGGCACCTCGAGATCCACCGGGCCGAGCGCGGTGACGGCGTCGCCGCCGCGCCCGTAGCGGTGCGATACCCGGCGAATCCTGATGCCGCCCTTATCCGTCGAGCCCATTCGGCAATCCTTTGACATACACGGCATCCCGGAACGTCTGCTCCGGCGGCGCCGCATCGATCTGCTTCTGGTCGGCCAGGAATTCGGCCGCGCTGTGCAGGCTCACCGCGACATCGCCTGCGGCGCCGTCGGTTCCGAGCCATGCGGGGGAGACGAGCTGGTCCCTGGTGAGGAATACGCCCTGCCGCAACTGCCGGGCCGCGTCGTCGGTTCCGATACCGATCTCGGCGGCGACCGCCCGGCTCGCCTCGTCGGGGTGGTCGTGGATCGTGCGCAGCGCCCGCACCTCGGCGGTGCGCCAGGCCTCGATCACGTCCGGGTGCGTCCGCGCGAATTCCGTTGCCACCACGCCGAGATCGAGCGTCGGTTTGCCCGCGGTCGCCAGCCGGCGGCTGGTGATCAGATCCTTCCCCGTCTTGCGCAACTGGTCGAGCGTGGGCAGCCAGGTGTAGACCGCGTCGATATCGCCGCGCTCCCAGGCGGCCAGCGAGGTCTGCGGTTGCAGATCCACCAGCTTGACGTCGCCTGCGCTCAACCCGTTCTGCCGCAGCGCGGCGAGCAGGCTGTAGTGCGCGGTCGACGCGAACGCCGTCCCGATCCGCTTGCCGCGCAGGTCCGCGATCGTCTGGACGCCGGAGCCGTCGCGCGCCACCAGTGCCTCGTTGTCGCCCGCCACGTCCAGCACGAACGCGACCTGATACGGAATGTGCAGCGGGGCGGACAATCCGCGCGCCACCGGGCTGGACCCGATCGCGCCGATATCGATCTGCCGGGCGAGGAAGGCCGTGTTCACATCCGCGCCGGAGTCGAACTTGGTCCACCGGATGTTGTAGCCGGGCAGCGCGTTCTCCAGCCACCGATTGTGCTTGACGATCAGATCGCCGCTCGGAAACGTCTGGTACGCAAGGCGAATGGTGGGCCTGCCGGACGCGGCCCCCGAACGATCGATGGCGCAGCCCGCCACGAGCAGCGCGCCCGCCGCCAGCGCCGCCGCCCACCGCAGCGCGCGGGCCGGTGACAACGACCGGTATCTCATAGCTTTCCTCTCCACGGCACCGCGCGCCGCTCCACCGCGCGCAGCAGACCATCGATCACCAGACCGGAGATGCCGATCGTCGCGATGCCGACCAGCACCACGGGCGTGTTGTTGTAGTTGCTGGCGTCCTTCACCACGCCGCCGATCCCCGGCATCCCGTTGAACAGCTCCGCCGCGACCACCGACGAGTACGCCATGCCGACCGCCAGCCGGATTCCGGTGAACGTCTCCGGCAGCGCGGCGGGCACGATCACATCCCGAATCACCTGTGCGCGTGAGGCTCCCAGCGCGCGGGCGGCCTCGATCAGGGTGACCGGCGCGGCCATGACCGCGGTGGTGGTGGCGATGGCCGCGGCGGGCAGCGCCGCGAGCGCCAGCAGGCTGATCTTGGGCGCCTCGTCGATCCCGAGCCAGATCACCAGCAGGAAGAAATACGCCAGCGGCGGCAGCGTGCGCAGAAACGTCAGCCACGGCTCGAGGATGCTGCGCAACCAGCCGATCGTCCCCATCGCCACACCGAGCGCCACGCCCGCGGTCACGCCGATCACGATCCCGGCCAGGACCCGGCGCAATGTCATGTACAGGTGCTCCCACAGCAGATAGTCCTGATAGCCGCGGACCCCGTCGTGGGTGGTGGACAGGTCGACGGCCGCCCGCCACACCGCCATCGGATGCGGCACGAAGGTCTCGTTCCACAGACCGCTGGACGCGGCGAGCTGCCACAGGGCGACAAAGACGACAACCGACAGCAGCGGCAACAGGATTCGAGTTCCGCGCACGCGGAAACGGGGCGCGGCGGGGGCGCGCTCGTCGACGACACTGCCGGCGCCGTCGGCTGGCAGCGGCCAGTGGGTCGATGACATTTGCCCGATTCAACCGCCGGGTCCGGGTGACGGGAAGAGATGCGATCGCCGGGATTCGAATTCGATCAATACACTGTGAACGATGACCGACGAGACACCGGAGCAGGCCGCGGTCCGGCTGTTCGCGCGCGTCGCGGCGAGCGTGCCCGCGTATCGGAAGTTCCTGGGCGAGCACGGAATCGAGGCCGAATCCGTCACCACCTACGCCGATTTCCGGCGGCTGCCGCTGCTGGACAAGCCCGGGTATGTGCGGCGGTATCCGCTGCCGGAGCTGTGTCGCGACGGCCGCCTCGGCGAGGTGATCGCGCTGTCGTCGGGCTCGACCGGGGAGCCGACGCCGTGGCCGCGCGGCCGCGCCGACGAGCATGCCATCAGCGCCCGCTTCGAGCAGATCTTCCGCGACGGATTCGACGCGGGGGAGCGCAGCACCCTGGCCGTGGTGTGTTTCACCCTCGGCACCTGGGTCGGTGGCCTGTTCACGCTGGACTGTGTGCGGGAGCTGGCCGACCGGTATCCGATCACGGCGGTGGCCCCGGGCAACAACAAGGACGAGATCATGCGGGTCCTGACCCGGCTGGGGTCGCTGTTCGATCAGGTTGTGCTGCTCGGGTATCCGCCGTTTCTCAAGGATGTGATCGATAGCGGCCGGGCGGCGGGCTTCGACTGGGACCGGTATCGGGTCAAAATGGTGACCGCCGGTGAGGTGTTCAGCGAATCCTGGCGCACCCTCGTCGCCGAACGCGCGGGAATGAGCGATCCCGTGCGCGATATCGCCTCGCTGTACGGCACCGCGGACGCCGGTGTGCTCGGCAACGAGACGCCGCTGTCGGTGCGGATCCGGCGCTTCCTCGCCGACCGCCCGGACGCCGCCCGCGAACTATTCGGCTCCCCGCGCCTCCCGACCCTCGTCCAATACGACCCTTACCAGCGCTTTTTCGAAGAAGTCGACGGCACGCTGCTGTTCTCCGGCGACAGCGGAGTCCCGCTGATCCGCTACCACATCGCCGACGAGGGCGGCCTGATTCCGCACGACCGCATGCTCGAGTTCGTCGGACGGCACGGCCTGCGCCCGACCGCCACCACCCCCGAACTCCCCTTCGTCTACGTCTTCGGTCGCAGCCGCTTCACGATTTCCTTCTACGGCGCGAACATCTTCCCGGAGAACGTCTCCGTGGGTCTGGAACAGCCCACCGTCTGCGACGACGTCACCGGAAAATTCGTTCTCGAGTCGGTAGAGGACAGCGACCACAACCGCCTCCTGACCATCGATGTCGAACTGGCCCCGGGGCGTTCGGCCAGCCCGGACCTGGCCGAACGGGTGGCGGAGTCGATCCGGCGTGAATTGCTGCGGCTGAACAGCGAATTCGCGCATTATGTGCCGACTGAGCGCCAACGGCCGGTGATCCGGCTCCATCCGCACGCCGACCCTGAGCACTTTCCGGCCGGGGTCAAACACCGCTACACCCGCACCCCCTAACGGGCACCGGTCAGCGTTCGGACCATGCTCATGATGGTTTCGATCTGCTGGCCGCCGTGCTGGTCGTAGGAGGCGTCGCCGCCGTATCCCCACCAGTTCCAGCAGGCTTGCGGGTTGGAGGTGGTGAGGCTGGCCGTGGCCTGGGGGTACAGGACGATCATGTTGTTGGTGTCGGCGTACTCGTTGAGGTGGGCGTCGGCCGGGAACGCGGTGCCGATGGCGGCATTGTCGTAGTTCTGATTGCAGCCGTGCAGGGCGACCAGGAGGGTGCAACTGCCGGTGCGGCACGCCGTCGGCACATAGGCGAATCCGGTGCCGCCCATACTGATCGAGCTCGGATCGCCGCCCGGCGCATAGGGGCTCTGATCGAAACTGATCAGGGTCCCGGTGAGGTTCGTGGTCGCGGGCCGCACACTGCCGAGCAGCGTGCTCAGCATGGCATTCTCGGGGTCGTCGCCGCAGTTGTTCAGATACGGCGGCTGGGTGACCGAGCAGGCGTTGGGACCGAGCGGGGTCACCCAGGCGTGCCCGGCGGCCGAGGTGTTCGCATAGGTCACCGATGCGCCGAAGTCCCGGTAGAACCGGGCCAGATCATCGGTGACGGGCTGCTGCACCGTCGTATCGCTGGTGCCGTGGTAGATCCACACCTTGTGCCCGCCGAGGTTCTGTACCGAATCGATCGACCCGGAATCGGAGCGCTGGCGGGCGGTCTGCTCCAGGGCGGGCAGGTTGTCGGGCATGGCGGTATTCATGCACGCCAGCTGCGCGGTGGTCAGCTGCCCCTGCGCGCAGTGATACGGCCCGGCGGTGAAAATGCCTGCGCCGGAAAAGGTTCCGGAGTAGGCGACATGCAGCTGATCGGCCAGATAGCCGCCCGACGACACCCCGGCCGCATAGACCGCCCCGATGCTGTACCTACCCAGCGTCCCCGGCGTCGGAGTCGGAAGACCCGCTTGCGCAGGAACATTCATCAGCGATAAGGCGAAACCCGCGGCCAGCAGCGACAGGGTACGAAGGAACTTCACGGTGTATCTCCAGAGTGCGAAAGGCGAACTCGCCGGGCGGCATTGCCGACATTGTCCGTCGCTGTGACGAAGGTCACCAGGTGTGTGGACCCCATAGTGGTTGCGGCGCCTATGTATTCGGAACACATGGCCGGTCCCCACATCGGCTCCTACCGTTGTCCCATGGGTTGGGAAGTCTTCCTCGGCCTGCTGGAGCGCGAGGCCCCGGCGGCCGAATTCGACACACCGCTGATCCAGGCCCGCGCGGCCGGGGCGAGTGCGGCCGAACTCGCCGATCTGGAGGACGCGAAGGCCGCCGCCCTGCGCGTGCGCGCACTGCTGGAACGCCGCGCCCGCCGGGAGGCGGAGCTGGCCGCCCTCTTCGACACCGCGGGCGATCTGGCCGGTTTGCGCGATATCGACGCGGTGCTGCGCGCCATCGTGCACCGCGCCCGCCGCCTGCTGCACGCCGACGTCGCCTACCTGACCCTGCCCGACCCGGATCGCGGCGACACCTACATGCGCGTCACCGATGGTTCGGTGTCCCAGGCATTTCGGGGCTGCCGCCTGCCGCTCGGCGCGGGACTCGGCGGCCTGGTCGCGCAGACGGGAGCGCCGTATTGTTCCGCCGACTATTTCCACGATGATCGTTTCCGGCATACCGCCGATATCGATGCGGCCGTGAAAGACGAAGGGCTCGTGGCGATTCTGGGCGTACCGATGAAACTCGGCGACCGGGTCATCGGCGTATTGTTCGCCTCCCATCGCAGCGCCCGCCGCTATGCGCCCGAGGAAATAGCGCTGCTCGGTTCGCTGGCCGCGCACGCCACCATTGCCGTCGATTCCGCCCGCCTGCTCGCCGAAACCCGCACGGCGCTCACCGAATCGAGCGCCGCCAATGCCGGATTGCAGGCGCATTTCCGGACCGTCGAACGCGCCGCCGAGGCGCACGACCGGATGACCGATCTGGTGGTGCGCGGCGGCGGCATTGCCGATATCGCGGCGGTCGTCGTCGATATTCTCGGCGGCGCGCTGCGGGTCCTGGACGGTGACGGTCACGCCCTCGCCGATGTCGGCAGCATCCGGCTCGACGATGATCGCGGCGTCGGCGAAATCACCGCCACCGCACGGCGACTCGGCCGCACCGCGCGCCGCGACCGGCTGTGGGCCGCGCCCGGCGGCGCGGGCAGCGAACCGCTGTGCACGCTGGTCCTGGACTATCCGGGCGAACTGTCGGCCTCCGACCAGCGCATCCTGGAACGAGCCGCGCAGGTGACGGCGCTGCTGCTGTTGTTCCGTCGCAGCATCGCCGAGGCCGAGGGCCGGGTGCGCGGCGAATTCCTCGACGATCTGCTCGACGGCCGCGTCACCGCCCCGGACGTCCTGCACGCGCGCGCCGACACGCTCGGGCTGGACTTCGACCGCCCGCACGTGCTGGTCGTCGCCGACCACGACGGGCACCGCAGCCGCGCCACCCGCACCGCCGCCGCCCACGCCGTCGCCCGCCACGGCCTGGCCGCGGTCCGCGCCGACCACCTCGTCGTCCTGCTCCCCGGCGCCGACCCCACCGAGGCCGCCCGCGCCACCGCCGCCGAACTCGCGGCCGTCCTCGGTACGCCGATCACCGCCGCGGGCGCCGGGCCGATACGGCTACCGGACGGCGTGCCGCCCGGTCACCGCGAGGCCGAACGCTGCGTGCGCGTCCTGCACGCACTGGGCCGCCGCGGTGCCGTGGCCAGCGCCGCCGACCTGGGCTTCGTCGGCCTGCTCATCGGCGACTCCACCGACGTTCTCGCCTTCGTAGACCGCACCCTGGGCCCGATCACCGACTACGACGACCGCCGCGGCACCGCCCTGCTGTCCACCCTGCACGCCTACTTCGCCACCGGCGCCAGCCCCACCCGCACCGCCGACCAGCTGCACATCCACGTCAACACCGTCACCCAGCGCCTCGACCGAATCACCACCCTGCTGGGCCCCGACTGGCAGCAGCCGGACCGCGCCCTGGAACTTCACCTGGCCCTCCGCCTCCACCAATTGCGGACCACGGCCGTCTTCACCTCCTGACTACCGAAGCGGCGAATCCGCCCGCCCGATCTGCCCGTTCCGGCGCGACCCGGATCACTATTTCGAAGTGATCTATAGCACATCTCGAACAGATAACTACACTTTTGTTCTCCGATAAATCCCGGTAATGCGCTGCGCAAACTCAAACATCCTCACCCGATGGTCGAGACTTGGTTGAACGTTATCGCAACGTGATCTGCCGTGATTTGTTCGTTACCGTCTTCGGCGGCCCCCAAACGGGCTGAAACTCGGATCGCCGAACGCCGGTGACCCTGTCCCGCGATCCGAGTGCGACCCCGACATTCCTGGGGACAGGGACCCGCGCGAATTGCCGCGCCGGGCCGGTTGGGCGCAGGGAGGAAACCCTCTATGTCTCGCAACCGTAAGTTCAGCACTCGCGCTCTCGGACTGGCCGCCGTGGCCGGCGCTCTCGTCGCCGCCCCGATCGGCCTCGCCGCCACCGCTTCGGCCGAGGGTGGTCACAACTGGGATGCCGTCGCGCAGTGTGAGGCGAGCGGCAACTGGGGCGCCGACACCGGCAACGGATTCTACGGCGGCCTGCAGTTCACCCCCAGCACCTGGGCGGCCAACGGCGGTACGGGCAGCCCGTCCGGCGCCAGCCGCGCCGAGCAGATCCGCGTCGCGGAGAACGTGCTCGCCACCCAGGGTCCCGGCGCCTGGCCGGTCTGCGGCGCCTACCTGTAAGGCCCGCGCGCACTGAGCTCGATACGGCGGCCCCGCTCCCCATTGCCCGGGAGCGGGGCCGCCGCCGTTTTCGGTCCGTTCGGGCAATGACTCCACCAACTGGTTGGTGGGGTGGCATACTGGCTTCGATGAACATCGACTGGGTGCACGAGATCGCCGATCAGCTGGACTGGCATTGGCGGGAGCGGCTGCGGCCCCGGCTGGCCGGGCTGACCGACGAGGAATACTTCTGGGAACCGGCTCCCGGCTGCTGGACCGTCCGCCCGCGCCGCACCGACCGGGAGATGGGCGGCGGCCGGTTCACCGTCGACTATGCCCGTCCCGCACCGGTTCCCGCGCCGCTGACCACCATCGCCTGGCGCATGGCCCACCTCACCGTGCATGTGCTGGCCAAGCGCGCCGAACTGTACTTCGGCGGTTCGCCGATCGACTACGACACCCACGTCTATGCCGAAACCGCCACGGCCGCACTGGATCAGCTCGACGGCGCCTATGCCGCCTGGTCGGCCGGGATGCGCGCGGCGACCGCTGCCGACCTCGGTCGTCCCCGCGATTCGGATGTTCCCCCGTTCGCGGGCCGTCCGGTGGCGGCGGTGGTCCTGCACATCAATCGCGAGGTGTTCCACCACGGCGGCGAGATCGCCCTGCTGCGCGACCTGTATCTGCGGCGGCCCGCACTACGGTAGCGGCAGCCCGGCCGCGGCGCGCATGGCCGCTCGGCCGCGCTCGGCGGCGGATTCGTCTGCCAGCAGCTGGATTTCCTGATTGACCGCCATCGAGATCCCGACCAGCGTCGAGGCGACCTCGGCGGCGGGTCGCCGCGCCGTGGCTGTTTCCGCCTGTGCCGCAGTGATTTCGGCAATGAGCCGGGTGCGCCATGCGATGACCGCCTCGCCGATCGTGTCCCGCAACGGGCCGGGTCGACCGTCGAACTCGGCCGAGACGGCGGTGACGAAACACCCACCGGGGAACGGGCATTCGGCAAGGTAATCGATCCAGGCATCGATCAGTCGCGCCAATCGCGGTGCGCCGGGCGGCAAGTCGGCGAGCGGATCGACCACGGCCGCCCGGAAGATCTCACTTGCTCTCGCCAGTGCCGCCGCCTGAAGGTTCTCGCGAGATCCGAAGGGGCCGACCACCCCCGCCTTGCTCATGTGGAGCCGGTCGGCGAGCGATCCGATGGTCAGGCTGTCCAGCCCGATCCGGGAGGCATCCTCGACGGCGGCCCGCACTATGCGGTCCCGGGTGCGGGCGGCTTCGGCGAACGAGCTGCGTGGCGACACGAACCCATCATAACTTCCGTTCGTACGCTATCCTTTTGGCGAACGACCGTAAGTTATCGAAAGGATGCGCCGGTGAGCGAACTGCTCCGGCTCGATGCGGCGGCCCTGGCGCTGCTCGGCCACGACGTTGTCACCGTTTCCGACGCGGAGCTGTCCGCGCCGACCCCGTGCACCGGCTGGACCGTCGCGGACCTCATCGACCACATGAACCAGCGGCACGAGGCGGTCATCGCGACCGTGCTGGCGCCGCTGGACGACCATGCCGACAACCCGCGCGACGACTTCGCCCGCACCGCCGCCCGCTGGGTGGTCGCGATGGAGCAGGCCGGTGACCGGGTGACCCTGCCCGACCGCGGCCCGATCACCCGGGAACGCTTGCTGCCGATCCACTTCCTGGACATGCTCGTACACCGCTGGGACCTGTGCCGCGCGCTGTCTCGCCCCTATCCGGTCCCCGATCGCTTCCTCGCCGTCGCCCTGCCCACCGCCCGCGCCATTACCGGCCCGGGCAGCGAATTCCACGGCCCCGGCGGCGCCTACGAACTCCCGGTGGAGACGAATTCCGCACTACCCGTGATGGATTCGCTCGCCGCCCTGCTGGGCCGTGATCCGTCCTGGGAGCCGTCCCGGTCTTGACTCTGCCCCGCGGGACAGGGTTTACCGTTCCTACCATGAAGATCGGCGAACTTGCCCGGTTGACCGGCGCCAGTCCCAAGGCCATCCGCCGGTACGAGACCTTGGGACTGGTGACACCGAGGCGGCATCCCAACGGGTATCGCGACTACGACGAGCGAGATGTGCGGCTGGTCCGCGAGATTCGCGAACTCAATCACCTCGGCATCGCGGTCGAGGAGACCCGCCCGTTCCTGGACTGCCTGGAATCGGGCGGCGACCACGTCGACGACTGCCCGGCATCGCTGGCCGAATACCGCAGGGCCATCGACATTCTCACCACCCGCATCGTCGGCCTGACCGAGCGCCGCGACGCCCTCACCCGCCGCCTCCGCGATGCCGCCTACCGCGGCAGCGTCCGCACCCCGCCGCGGTTGCTCACCCTCCCGCCCGACCTTCCAGTGCCCGAAGATGACGGCGCGGCAACACATCTCACGGGCCGCCTGCTCCCGGCGCTGACTCTGGAGGCCACCGACGGCACCAGGGTCGATCTCGCCGCCCTGCGCGGCCGCACCGTCGTCTACCTCTACCCACTCACCGGCCACCCCGACGCGGACATGCCCATCGGCTGGGACACCATCCCCGGAGCCCGCGGCTGCACCGTCCAGGCCTGCGACTTCCGCGACCACCACGCGGACCTGCTCGCCGCGGGCGCCGACCGCGTCTTCGGCCTGTCCGTCCAGGACTCCGCCTACCAACGCGAAGTGGCCGACCGCCTCCACCTCCCGTTCCCCCTCCTGTCCGACACCGCCCGAAACTTGGCCGCCGCCTTGACCTTGCCGACCTTCGAGGTGGACGGCGCGACGCTGTACAAACGGCTGACATTCATCATCCGGAACCGGACGATCGAGCACGTCTTCTATCCGGTGTTCCCACCGGATAGACATGCGGGCCAGGTACTCCGCTGGCTCGAGTCGGCGGTGCCGGGCCTCATTGGTTGATTACCAGGAGACCGTGGATATCCGCGAGGACCTCGAGCAGGTCGGGGTCATCGTTGCGGTCGAAGGCCGTGGTGACCGCGCGGAGGGCGGGGCCGTTGAGCCAGGCGACCAGTTCCCGATAGGTGGGTGACGTCCGGTCCCAGAAGGCATTGTGCGGGAGGAGAAGTCCTTCCTTGTGTCCGCAGTCCCGAGTGACGAACTCGTGCAGTCGGCGGATTGCGATTTCGCCGTCGAGCTCGGCCCATCGCGACAGCCGAGGTGCAATCGTGTCTTCGGCCGAACCCAATGCGCACAACAGGGTGTCGACCCTCTCGTGCGCAGGGTCGTGGGTCAGCAGGTCGTGCCAGAGCGCGTCGAAGACGGCACCGATGGCCTCGGCCTGCGGCCAGGACTGCCAACCCGCCCTGCGCAGCTTGCCGTAGCACACCTCGATATCGGGCATGCGGCGGTCATGGCCGTGCAGCAGTTGCAGGATCCGCCCGGTCAGGTAGTGCAGATCGGCGTCGGACCCCACGGTATCGAGTGCACTGAAGGCGTAGTTACCCAATATTCGATTCCGGTCAGCAGGCGACGCGGACGGGTGAGGATAGCCGCGTAGTCATCCACCTTCTTGCAGTGCGGGCAGCAGTCGATCGCCACCGGCGGCCGAACCGGATCGAAGGCTTCGTCGAGCGTCGACAATGCCACCGCGACACCACGATCCATGTGATCGGACGCGATCTCGAACGGCTCACGGGCCACCCACCTCAATGCCCGCCTGTCGACATCCATGCCGCCCAGTATGCCGAGATCGGCCCGCCTCCGAACCGGATCGCCCCGGATCTGCTTCTCGCCCAGGGAGATTACCGTCGTGGCCGGTCTCTGGCCTGGCGCATGCTGGCGGCGTAGCCGTCCAGTAGTCGGTCCAGGCCGTGCCGGAAGCCGCGTTCGGCGCGGTCGGCCGCATGGGGTTCGGCGGCATCCAGCCATGCCCTGGTGACGAGTGGGAATCGCCCGCTGGCCATCACTGCGCGCGCGTAGGTGTCGTGGGCCGCCATCCAGGCGTCGAGGTCCTGGCCGGACCGCTGCGTCGCCGCCCGCTCGGCCAACTCGCGTACGGCGTAGCCCTGCACGTAGGCGTCCAGTGACTCGACGACGATGATCATCTCGTCGATCGACAGCCCCCACCCCTCGACCGCGCGTAATCCGCGCTCCTGCAACGCCAATCCGTGTGGCCCGACGGCCGGTCGGCCGGACAGCGACGCCATCCAGGGATGGTCGAGGATCAGCTCGCGCTTCCACGAAGCCAACAGGCCGAGGTCTTTTCGCCAGTGGTGGGTCGGTAGCGGCAGCGGCACCGACCCCAAAACCTGGTCGACCATCAGGTCGAACAGATCATCCTTGGCGGTCACATAGCGATAGAGCGAGGTCGTACCCGTCCCCAGCTCGGCGGCGACCCGGCGCATCGACACGGCATCCAGGCCCTCGGCATCGGCGACGCCGACACACGCGGCGGCGATCTCGTCCCGGCTGTGCGCCGGTTTCGGCCCGCGGGCCGCCCGCTCCGGCCGCATCCAGATGACATCCACTGCGAACAGCGTATCCTAGTTTCACGACTGCGAACACTGTGCCCGGGAGGCTCTATGGATGTCATTGTTGTCGGAGCCGGGCCGGTCGGCGTGCTTCTCGCCGCCGAACTGAAGCTGGCGGGCGCCGACCCGGTGGTGATCGAAAAACGCGAGGGCCCTTCGGGTGAGCCGCGCGCCAGGGGCATCGGTCCGCTGGCAACCGAGGCGCTGGTCCGGCGCGGCCTCGGCCCCGAACTGGCTGAGCACGATGAGCGGGGTCGTGCGGACAAGCTTCGCGATCATGGCAGCGCGAAGGGGCACTTCGCCTCGATCTTCAAGATCGATCAGGACGCCCAGGAAGAGCCCGACCGCCGCTTCACGCTGATCTGGCAGAACGAGCTGGAAAAGATTCTGCTCGACTACGCACGCAGCCTCGACGTGGAAATCCGCTACGGCACCGAACTCACCGATCTGCACCAGGACGGCGACGGCGTCATCGCCAACGGGCTTCGCGCCGACTATCTGGTGGGCTGCGACGGCGGCCACAGCACGGTCCGCACGCTGGCCGGTTTCCAATTCCCCGGCACGCCGCCGCTGATGACCGTGCGCCGGGTCGCCGCCCAGGTCACCGGCGAGCTGCCGCCACCCGGACGGCTCGACAACGGCATTCTCTATTACGGCGACGGCATGGTCGCCACCTTCGACTTCTCCGACCTCGACCGGCACGATGGACCGATCACCGCCGAGGAGATGCGGGCCAGCATCAAACGGGTGGCCGGTGTCGACGCGACCGTGACCGACGTCGGTGACGGGCTGCGCTTCACCGACCAGGCACGCCAGGTCACCACCTACCGTCGCGGACGCGTGTTCCTCGCCGGGGACGCCGCGCACGTCCACTCCCCGAACGGTGGTCAGGGCCTGAACCTCGGCCTGATGGACGCGGTCAACCTCGGCTGGAAACTCGCGAACGGCAGGAACGAACTGCTCGGCACCTACCATGCCGAACGCCACCCGGTCGGCGCCGCAGTCCTGCACAACACGCGCGCGCAGTCCGCACTGCTACGCCCCGGCCCGCACACAGATGCGCTGCGCGACATCGTCTCCGACCTCATGGACATCCCGGACGTCGTCCGCTACTTCGGCCGGATGACCTCCGGCCTCGGCACCCGGCACGAACTGCCGTACCGGGTGGACCACCCACTGGCCGGGACATACTGCCCCGACCTGCGACTCACGTACGCAGACGGTAGCCACGGCAGACTCTCCGACCTGACCCGAGCCGGTGGGCCGGTGCAGATCGGCCCGCCGGAAGTCATCTCCACCGGCCGCAACGACCTTGCCGCAGCACTGATCCGGCCCGACGGCGTCATCGCATGGGCAGCCGCACCAGGCGACTCGCACGAGACACCAGCCATCGCGCGCAGCACATGGCAGTGACTTCTCGGCACCGACGGCAACATTCGCGTTGGCTGGGGGTTAGAAGGTGAATTGGTTGCCGTAGGCGGTGTTTTGGAGGTAGGCGTTGGGGGTGGTTATCGAGGCGGTGGTGAAGGGGACTGCGGTTACGGGGGAGGCGCAGCGGGCTACGTTGAGGGGGGTGCGTTGGTGGGATAGGTGGTAGGGGAAGGTGGTGGTGGGGTCCAAGGTGGCGGTGGCGGTGGTTACCGTGGTGATTTGGCCGGGGATCAGGGTGGCGGAGAGGGTTTCGGACATGCCTGCTGTTCCGGAGAGGGTGGGGGCGATGGTTACCGAGGGGGGTGCGCCCAGGGTTACCGAGGGGGTGATGCCTACGGTGCCGCTTTGGTTGGGGATGAGGCCGACCGTGATGCCGCTGGAGAGGTCTACTCCGCAGCCGAGGATGTAGCCCACCGCGACGGTTCCGGAGGTGATCTTCTCCGGGTGGACGTCGACCGAGTAGCGGCCCGCCACCTGCACCGAATGCGAGAACGGGACACCGCCCGGCGCTTGATTTCCCGCGCCGACGGTATCGGTGTCGTCGACCGCCACGGTCAATTCCGTTCCCCCCTCGGACTGTAACGTGCTCGACTGCCCCTGCTCGGCGGCCGCCACCGGAGCGAGCGCGGCCGCAATCACGGTGCCGCCGACGACAACGGCTGTGGACAGGGCATATCGAGTTGCGCGGTGATGCATCAAGCCAGCTTTCTCGGTGAAACGATCGTGGGACGGTGGATACGGGGTACCACCGTAGAGATAGTCGGCCGCCACCACCACAGGTTCCTAATGAAAATGATTGCCGATTAGGATCGTTTCCCGTGGATTCTGATTCCAGGCCCGAGCGTGTTGTTCGATGTCGGGCGGACACTCGCGCACAGCCGTAACCGGCCGCAAGTATTGGCGGCCGGTCGGGTCGGCGAATTGAGTTACGGGGCTAGCTGGTTGGCCTTGACGGCGTTGGTGAAGGTGTCCCACTCGGCTGGGGTGAAGACGAGTGCTGGGCCGGTGGGGTTCTTGGAGTCGCGGACGCCGATGTGGTCGGTGCCGAGGAAGGTGACTTCGACGCAGTCCTGGCTCGCGCCGCTTCGGGTGCTCTTGAACCAGTGTGCGCCGGACATGTCAGGGCTCATGAATCCCGCTCCGCTACAAGGTTATTGGTTGTTGAAGCCGTCGGTCTCGAGCGCGTTCGTGAAGCTGTCCCACTCGGCCGAGGTGAAGACGAGTGCAGGGCCTGTCGGGTTCTTGGAGTCGCGGACACCGACGTGGCCTGCGCCCAGGAAGGCAACCTCTACGCACTCCTGGCTGCCGCCACTTCGGCTGCTCTTGAACCAGCGCGCTCCGGATAGACCGACTTTCATGACGAATACCCCTTTGCCGTCCGTCGCAGCAGATCCCTACTTGCCTGCTCGCTCAACGCTACACGGCCGAGGTTGGCGTGCGCGGCGCGATAACGATCTACAGTATCGCGTCCGTCCAGGTACATTGCGCCTGTATAGCTTTCGACGTACACAACGGGAGGCTCGTGGGGCTGACCTGCTTCGGCGTCTTCGAAATCCATGATGATGAAGGGGCCGGTGAGATCGCCCAAGGGCACTCCGACGGCATACGGAAGTATGCGTATCCGGACATTCGGCCTGGTTCCCAAGTCGGCAAGGTGGTAGAGCTGGGCGGCCATGATCTTGCGGCTACCGATGATGCGATGAAGGACCGACTGGTCGAGGATGACGTCGATCGCCAGCGGGCGCACCTTACGCTTGATGAGCGTCTGACGTTGCATCCTCATCTCGACGCGGCGTTCGATCTCGGAGTCCGGCTCGGTGGGGTGAACGGCGCGAAACAAGGTCCGTGCGTAGGCCTTTGTCTGAAGCAAACCTGGAACCAACTCGACGAACGACGCCAACTTCACCGCCACCGACTCGAGCCCCATGTACACATCGAAGTTCGGAGGTATCAGGTCGGTGTACTTGTGGAACCACTCGGTCGCACCTCCTTGGTCCGCAAGCCATTTCAATGCCATGGTCGTGACCTCGTCGGCCCCCATGACTCGGCAGAACATCTCGATGTCCTCCGGGTCGATATTTACAATCGCCCCCGTCTCCAACCTCTGAACAGTCGCCGCGCTACACCCCATCAACTTCGCCGTCTGGGCGAGGGTCAACCCGACCTCTGAACGCATCTCGCGCATGATGCGACCCAACTGCCGTCGCGGGATGGCCGAACCTTTTGCTGCCATGACGAACCCCCTTGCTCGATGATATTCACGGAATGTGAATGCGAAATGCCATGTATTCGGATGTGTACCTTGACTTTTACGATTTGCGCATGCAGCCGCCGATTCCGCTGCGGGGCGATTATCTACACAATGTGATCCACCGGTGGCAGATTGACGATTTCGACCGAACCCCACCCGACCTCCCCGAAGTGGCAAGCGCGTCAGTCACTTTCGAACTGTCACACGACCGTGATTCGGATTGTCCGGACCGGATACTCGACAGTTGCAGGGGGAGTGTCGATTCCGCTGACCGGGGTGGCCGGGTTGTGGTGTACTGGGGGCGCGCATGTATAGGTCAATGCCGACCAATGGTCGTTGGAGGAAAATTGTGAAACACTGCCGTCGCGCTTGTGTCTACGGGACGATCCTGGTACTCGCTACGATGGTCGTAGCTGGCCCAGTATCCAAAGCGCCTGCGGCGGAGGCCGATTCCGGTCCAGTGCTACAAACCTCGGCCATCGAGCTCGACAATGCGGTGCACTGTACCGGCGACGCGGCGCACCGCAAGACCGTCCTGCTCGTGCACGGCACCGGGCTGTCCGTGGCCGATTCGTGGTCGTGGGGGTATGAGCCCGCGCTCCAGGCGGCCGGGTTCGCCGTGTGCACTGTGCAGTTGCCACAGCATGCGCTCGTCGATTTCTACGAGTCCGCCGAATATGTCGTCAATGCCATTCGGGTCGCCCGCGCGGCCGCCGGTGGGCCGATCAGTACCATAGGGCACAGTCAGGGGGCCGCACTTCTGTTGTGGGCCACCGCATTCTGGCGTGATGCGGCTACAGATGTCGACAAGGTCATCGGGCTCGCGCCCGGGGTCAACGGTACCGACCTCGGGAACCTGGTCTGCACCACCGATTGTGCCGACCTGGCCTGGCAGGTGCGCTTCGGCTCCGGCATGCTCACCGCGCTGCATCGCCGCGGCCTGGCCCCCGGCATCGACTACACCAACATCTGGACCAGCACCGACGAGGTGGTGTTCCCGCAACCGGAGGCCAGCAATATCCCCGGCGGCAACAACATTTCCGTGCAATCGGTCTGCCCCGGCCGCGTGGTCGACCACCTCGAGATGCTCGGCGACGGCGTGGCCTGGGCCCTCGCCCTCGACGCCCTCACCCACCCCGGCGCGCCCGACCCCGCCCGCCTCGCGCCTTCCGTCTGCTCCACCACCACCCTCCCCGGTGTCGACACGAACAGGATGGTGTCCTCCCTGACCACCGCCGCCAGCCGAATAGCCACCTACATCGCCGCCGCCCCGCACACTCCCCACGAAATCCCGGTCCCGCTCTACGCCGACCACTGAGGCGAGGCTTGACCTGTACCCCGGGGTCCGGGTTTAGCGTCGGGGCATGATCGAATCGACGTCACTACAGGGACGAGCCGTGGTCATCACCGGCGGCGGCAGCGGGATCGGGCGGGTGGCGGCCCATCGGTTCGCCGCGGCGGGCGCCGACGTGCTGATCACCGGGCGCACCGACACGACGCTGCGGCAGGCCGCCGACGGCACCGGAATCCGCACCGCGACAGCGGATGTCGGTACCGCCGACGGCCGAGCCGCGATCATCGAGGCGGCGACCCGCGAGTTCGGGCGGATCGACGTCCTGGTCAACAATGCGGGAGTGACCCTGCCCGCCGCGCTCGGGAAGATCGACCCAGCCGCCGCCGAGCGGCAGATCGCCACGAACCTCGTCGGGCCGATTTTCCTGACGCAATCCGCGCTGCCGCTGCTGGGCACGGGCGCGACCATCATCAACGTCACCTCGAACACACCCGACCGCGGCTGGCCGGAGGGCTCGATCTACGGCGCCACCAAGGTGGGGATGGATTTCCTCACCAAGACATGGGCATTGGAGCTGGCCGAGCGCGGCATCCGGGTGGTATCCGTCGCGCCGGGGATGACCCGGACACCGATCCTCACCAACTCCGGTCTGACACCGGAGGAGATCGAGGCGGGCCTGCGATTCCAGGAGCGAATCCCGCTCGCCCGCTTGGCCGAACCGGAGGAGATAGCCTGGTGGATCGTGGCCGCCGCGAGCCCCGAAGCGAGTTACCTCACCGGCCAGGTGATCCGGGTGGACGGCGGCCTGAGCGCGGCGTGAGGTGAGCGATGCGGATCGGTGAGCTGGCGAGACGAACGGGGGCTACCCGCCGGGCCCTGCTGTATTACGAATCCCACGGCCTGCTGCCCAGTCGGCGCACGACCAACGGGTATCGAGAATACGACGAGCACGCGGTGCGGCGAGTCGACAATATCCGCTGCCTGCTCTCGGTGGGCTTCACCGCCGAGGAGATCGTCGGCCTCGGCTTCCTGCCCTGCCTGGAATCCGACCTGCACGCCGCCTGTTCCGCGAGCGCCGCGGCAATCGCCCGCAAACTGTCCGCCGTCCAGTCCACCCTCGAGGAGCTGACCGTCACCCGCGACCGCCTCATCGCCCTCCTCGACAGCGCCACGGGCCATTCGGTAGCCCGGCCGCTGCGCCCCGCGGGCTGACCCGCCGACGCTTCCGCGAGTATCGCGGACTCCGCGGTGAATCTGTGCGAAACTTGCGCCCGAAGTTCACGGGGCACTTTTCGATGGAACATGGCTCGGGCCGTCGCTTGGGAAAACTACCGCTCGGCGAGGAGACCGGTTGATGGCGTGTCGGGTGATCGAGAGCTGTTGTCGCGCAGTGCGGAGGGCGGTGGTCCGTGCGGCGGTGGTGTCGGGTGCGGTGGGACTGTCGGCGGTCGCGGTGACCGCGCCGGGACACGCGCAGCCGTTGGCCCCGTCGCCGGGCGCCCTGGTGGGCTGGGATACCTACCGGCAGCTGGACCGGTTGCCGTATCTGGCCCCCGGGGTGGAGACGCTGCAGTACTCCAGCTACGACCGCAGCGGGAGAAACGACGACGGCAACGGTGGGTGTATCGGCGGGGGCGGCGCGGGATGTGTGGTGGCCGAGGACCACGGGGCCGGTGAGATCGATTCGATCTGGTTCACCCGCGACGGCGGAGATGTGACGGCCATCGGCAATATTCGCATCGAACTGGACGGGGCCGTCGTCCTCGACGCCCCGCTGCAAGCGGTGGTGGACGGCGCCGCCGGAGCGCCGTTCGTTTTTCCGCTGGTGGCGAACGCCGCGCAGTCGCCGGGCGGGGTGTACATCAAAGTGCCTATGCCGTACCGGGATTCGATGCGGATCAGTGTGGCGCAGAATCTGCAGTACTACCACGTGACCTACCGGCACTTCCCGGATCCGATCGGGGTGGCGACCTTCGATCGGTCCGATCGGGCCGAGGATGTGCTGGCCATGCTGCGGGGTGCGGGCGCGGGCGATCCCAAACCGGCCCGGCCGAATGCGCAAAGGTTCACGCGCACAACCGATCTGCCGCCGGGGGCGGTCGTGCCGGTCGCGCAGGCGTTCGGCCCGGGCAGCGTCTCGGCGCTGCGGCTGCGGCTGCCCACCGACGCGGCATTCGGGGGTCTGCGCCTGCGAATCGCCTTCGACGGCAGGGATTTCGTCGATTCCCCGATCGGTGAGTTCTTCGGCGTCGGGCTGGGCGGCGCGGACGCGATGCCGGTGCGGTCGCTGATGTTCGCGGCCGATCCGGTGCCCGGTGGGTGGTTGTCGGCGTGGTGGCCGATGCCGTTCATCGCGAATGTCACCGTGAGCCTGGTGAATACGACGGGGGAACCGATCAACGGCGTCGACACCGAGACGACCGTGGACCCGGATCCGCAGTGGGCGGTGGCCCTGGCCACCGGCCAGGCCGGACACTTCGCGGCCCGCTCGCACGCGGGACCCACCGTGCCGGGCCGGGATTGGAGCTTCGCCGACGAACTCGGCCACGGCAAATTCGTCGGCGTCAGTCACACGATGAGCGGGCGCCGCATCGCCACGTCCTTCACCGCGCAGGCACCGTGGTTCCTGGAAGGCAACGAACACGTCTACGCCGACGGCGCACCGGCCCCGCAGATACCCGGAACCGGCACCGAGGACTTCTACGAGGGCGGCTGGTATTTCGATTCCGGAAGGCGTTTCAGTCTTCCGCTGACCGGTGCACCGACGGTCCGCAGCGGCGGCCCCGCATGCGCCGACTATTGCCTCACCGCCTACCGGCTCATGCTTCCCGACGCCGTCAACTACCTGTTCGCCCTCCGATTCGGCATTCAACACGGCCCGGTCGACGACGAACAGGCCGACTACAGTTCGACCGCTTTCCTGTACGAATTCTGAAAACCAGCGAATTCCGAACACACCGAGCACGATCGTTTCCATCGTTCGCGCGGTGGTCGTGGCCACGGCGGGTGCGGTGCGCGCCCTCGTAGCGTCAGTCCGTGCGGATCTGGAGGCCCGGGTTGTCGGCCAGCACGTCCGCGACCGACTGCGCGACCATCATGATCTGCGGGACGGCCCGCAGGAATTGGTCGGTCGGTGGGGCGGTTTGTTCGAAGCCGTGTGGGCCGATGTTTTCCAGGAGCTGGCCGAGGATCGGGCTCAGCGGGGAGGGTGGCAGCTGGCTCGGCTTGTCGGTGGGGAACTGCCTCGGGTCGGTGTTGCCCGCGCCTTCGCTGACGATGCCCATGGCGAGGGTGCCCGAGACGAGGGCGCCGCCGCTGTCGCCGGGCAGGCTCAGGGCGGTGTGCTTGAAGCGGATCGGCGGGCGGTTCGGGTCGGGCTGGTCGATCTGGGTGATGATGCCGCAGGTGAATCCGGTGGTGGCGCCGGACTTGCAGACCGGCGCGCCGACCACGGGGACACCGACGCCGGTGATCGCTATCGTCCGATCCGCGCCGCGAACGAGGTTGTTGCGGAACGATTCTCGTTTCTGGTCCGCGATCCGCACGATCGCGTAGTCGCGCACGCCGTCGACCACCGACTTCTCGAAGGCGCCGGTCTGCGCGCCGACCACGTGCCCGGGCAGGAACTCGAAGGTCTGCTGGTCGTCGGTCGCCGGGGAACCCGCCAGGGCGGCGGCGTTGCAGTGGCCCGCGGTGAGAGCGGCCGGATGGCCGTCGCGATCGACGGCATTGAAGGCCCAGGAACATTTGAGAGCCTTGTCGCCCGGTTGTCCGGGCTGCGCGCTGACATATACGTCGCCGCCCGCGATCGGGCCCGCGGGTGTGGCCGCGAGGGTGTCGGTCAGCGGCCCGTCGGCCGGTGCGGTGCCGGGGGCGGCGACCGTGAATCCCGGTGCCGCGCCGGCCTCGGCGAGCAGGAAACCCGCCTGCCGCGCCGCGACCCGGGCCGCGGCGGCATCCGGGCGGACCATCACCACCGGCTGCCCCGCCCGATTCAGCTCGACTCCGGTGACCGCGCCGGGGAATCGCCGCCGGGCATCGGCGGCGAATCCGGCCAGCCGCTGGGCGAGATCGGCCCGCCGCAGGTACTCCGCCGGACTCAGCGCCAGATCGCGGCCGACCGCGGTGGCCAGCGCCGCGGGCAGCTCGTGGCCGCGAACGGGATCGGTCGGCGCGGCGGCGGCCCCACCGGCGACCGCTGCGGTGGACAGCACGAGCGCGGCGACCGCCACGGCGGCCGAGCACGATCGCCCGGCACGGGGGCCGGAAGGACAGGCGGTGTCGTGGTTACGCATCATCGATAACCGTAGGCGCTCGCCGGGTGAAAACCTGGCAATCGGATGACAGGAATCTGACAGCCGGTAGCCCGTTACACCATTTTCGCGTGGGATTTGCCACGTCGGCTCTCAGCAGCTCATCAGGTTTGCGCCAGTTCGTTCTTATTCGGCCGGGGCACGGTTGCGAGCGTCGAAAGGAGATCGGGCGTGGGCCTGTCGAGGAGGAGAACGAGCGCGGCACTGGTGATGGCGGCGGCCGTGGCAGTGGCGCCGATAGTGGCGGCGGGAGCGGCCTCGGCCTCGGCGGTGGCGGCCGCCGGGCACTCGGCCGACGGTTCGTATATCGCGTCGGTGACCGAGAAGGACGCCAGATCCCTGGTGTTGCAGGTGTATTCGGCCGCCATGGGCAAGCAGATCGAGGTCGACGTGCAGCGCCCGGCCGACACCTCGACACCGAAGCCCACCCTGTACCTGCTCAATGGCGCCGGAGGCGGCGAGGACAGCGCCACCTGGCAGAAGCGGACCAGCGTGCTGCAATACCTGGCGACCAAGGACGTCAATGTGGTACAGCCGGTCGGCGGCAAATTCAGCTACTACACCGATTGGCGCGCACCGGATCCCGAGCTGGGCGTGAACAAATGGCAGACCTTCCTGACCCAGGAATTACCGCCGCTGATCGACAAGGCGCTGAACACCAACGGCCGCAATGCCATTGCGGGCCTGTCGATGGCCGGGACCTCGGTGCTGCAATTACCGATCGCCGCGCCCGGGCTCTATCAGTCCGTGGCCGCGCTGAGCGGTTGCGCGCAGATCAGCGACCCGGTCGGCTACGACATGATCTCCACCGTGGTCCGCGCGGGTGGCGGCGATCCGGACAATATGTACGGCCCCAAGGGCGATCCGATGTGGGCGGCCAACGATCCCTATGTGCACGCCGACCAGCTGCGCGGCCTGAACCTGTTCATTTCCAGCGGCTCCGGGATACCCGGCCGCTACGACACGCTCAACGGTGAATACGCCCTGCCCGGGCCCGGCGGCCTGGCCAATCAGGTCACCGTCGGCGGCGCGCTCGAGGCCGCCACCGCCTACTGCTCGCACAACCTGCAGAATCGCCTGAATCAGCTCGGCATCCCCGCCACCTACGACTTCGAACCCACCGGCACCCACTCGTGGGGCTACTGGCAGGACGAACTGCGGAAATCGTGGCCGGTGCTGGCGCGCGGGCTGGGCCTGCCGGAGGACTGACCCGGCCGCAAGCGCCACGCCAGAACGGTGCAAGAGCGCCCACGCACAGTCGGAAACATGAACGAATACGACGTGGTGGTCGTCGGCGCGGGCCCGGTGGGGTTGATGCTCGCCGGGGAACTGCGGTTGGGCGGCGCGAATGTGGTTGTGATCGAACGGCTACCGGAGATGGATCCGACGGTGAAGGCCGGGGGGATCAATGTGTCGGCGGCGCAGGCGCTGTTTCGCCGCGGCCTGGGGCCCGCCCTGGCCGAGCATCACAGTGAGCGGGCCGCGGAGCTGCGGGCCACCTTCACCCGGCCCGGGCAGCAGCCGCCGGGCGCCGACGAGCCGCTGCCCTTCGTCGGGCATTTCGCGGGGATCTTCATCGACCGCGACGATGTCGACTTCACCGATCCGGCCTTCGCCGACCTCGGGCGCGCCGCCGAGTTCATGCTGGTCGACCAGCAGGGCATCGAGACCGTGCTGGGCGAGTGGGTCGCCGATCTGGGCGTGCCGGTGTGGCGCGGGGCCGAGGTGCACGGCTTCGACGCCGAATCCGACGGTGTCACCGTGTATTTCGGCGACACCTCGGTGCGGGCGGCCTGGCTGGTCGGCTGCGACGGCGGGCGCAGCTCGGTCCGCAAGCGGGCCGGATTCGATTTCCCGGGAGTGGATCCGGAGATCACCGGGCATCAGGCGATCGTGACCATGACCGGCTACGAGGCCCTGGGCACCGGATGGGTTCGCACCGAGACCGGAATCTATATGCACGGCAAGGTCCCCGGTGGTCCGAGCCGCATTCTCACCGTCGAAATGGACGGCCCGCCCGCGGATCGCAACGCGCCGATCATCGCCGCCGATCTGCAGCGCAGCATGCGCCACCTGTCCGGCGTGCCGGTCGAGGTGACCGAGGTTCATTCGGCCACACGGTTTTCCGACAATACCCGCCAGGCGACCACCTACCGGCTGGGCCGGGTGCTGCTGGCCGGTGATGCCGCGCATGTGCATTCGCCCTTCGGCGGTCAGGGCCTGAACCTGGGCCTCGGCGACGCGGTCAATCTGGGCTGGAAACTGGCCGCCGTGATCGCGGGCCGCTCCCCGGAGAGCCTGCTGGATACCTATACGGCCGAACGTCATCCGATCGGCGCGTGGGTATTGCATTGGACCAGGGCGCAAATCGCGGTCATGCGCCTGGACCCGCAAAGCCGGGCCATGCGCGCCGTGCTGTCGGAAATCCTGGCCACCTGCGACGGCGCCACCTACATCGTCAAACGCCTCTCCGGGGTGGTCAACCGCTACGACCTGGGCGGCGGCCACCCTCTGATCGGCGCCCTCATGCCCGACCTCCCGCTGACCGACGGCACCCGCCTGAGCGACTACTTCACCGATGCTCGCGCGGTCCTCTACGACCCCACCGACTCCGCGCCCCTGCGCGCCGCCGCCCAACCGTGGTCGGACCGGGTCCGCGTGGTGACCACCAAACCCGTTGCGGCACAGTGGTTCACCGGACTACTGGTGCGGCCCGACGGCTACGTCGCCTGGGCCGGTGACGATTTCACCGCCCTCGAGGCGGCCCTGCACCGCTGGTTCGGGGACGGTCGGTGATGCACGGGTAGCCTCCGGTAGCCGCGGACCACAGCAGCTCGGCCATTCCGGGATAGCACCCTATGATCGGCCGCACGACGCGCTCAGCTCCGACTCGTCTACCGGCGCGGCCGGTTCGGCGAACTCGGCCGCGCCCCAGCGGGCGTCGACGATCAGGCCGATCACGCCGAGGGTGATGCAGACGCCGGACAGCACCAGCAGTCCCGGATTGGTCTTCCCCGTGAGCGCGTCGCCGAGCACCACGATGCCGATGGTGCCGGGCACGACGCCGATCAGGGTGGCGAGCAGATAGGGCACCAGCCGCACCGAGGACAGGCCCGCGCAATAGTTGATGATCGAGAACGGCACGGGCGCGATCAGCCGCAGCGAACCCACGGCCAGCCAGCCCCGCCGCGCCAATCGGCGATCGACCGCACGGACCGCGGGATGGGTGAGCCGCGCCGCCACCTGCTCGCGATCCAGCGCCCGCACCAGCAGCAGGGCGAGCAGCGCGCTGACGGTCGTCGCCGCCACCGCGAGCGTGATGCCCAGAACGGGCCCGAACAGCAGCCCGGCGCTGAGGGTGAACACGGTGCGGGGGAACGGCGCCACCGTCACCACCGCGTGCACCAGGAAGAACACGACCGGAAACAGCGGTCCCACCGAATGCGCCCACTCCCGGATCTGCTGCGGACTGGGATGCGGGGCGAGCAGGGCAACCGCGATCACGACGACGCCGATCACGAGCAGCGCCAGGAAACGCGGATCGCGGAATCTCCTCAGCACAGCGGCCAGGCTACCCGGTGGTAGTCGCCGGTCGGGCAACGGTCACGGGAACGGAGATCGAAACTCTGGTGCAGTACCTGAGGTTCGGCCGTCGGACGCGCGGTGGGATGCTGGGGGTGTATATGGTCCGCTGTGATGCGTCCCACCTGCCCCGACGGCTGTGAACCAGACACACAGGCGGCTGCGAATGTGTTGCGAAGGGTTGGTCGGACGCCGGGACATCCGGTACACGTGGCAGTGTCGGACTCGAGTGGAAGAGGAACAGCAGCGATGCCGAACGGTTCGGAACCGGGCGCGGATCCCGTGCCCGAGTATGCCGCGTGGCGCAAGGGCGTGGCCGGGGTGCTGGCCAAGGCGCGCAGGGTGGACGCGGCCGAACTCGGCGACGAGCCGGAGCGGCTGCTGGCGACCGCCACCTATGACGGGGTGACGGTCAATCCGCTCTACACCCGCCGCGACGAGTTGCCCGAGCAGCCGCTGCCGGGTGAGTTCCCGTTCGTGCGCGGCGGTGACGGCCTGCGCGATGTGCACCGCGGCTGGTTCGTGAGCGCCCGGTTCGCCGATGCCGATGCCGCCGACGTGAACCGGCGGATCGTGGCGGGGCTGGAGAACGGGGTGAGCGCGATCTGGCTGGGCGTCGGCGAGGCCGGTGTCCCGGTGGCCGAGCTGCCGGTGGCGCTGCGGGGGGTGCTGTTCGATCTCGCGCCGGTGACGCTGGAGGCGGGCGCGCAGACGAGTGCGGCCGCGGCGCAACTGTTCTCGATCCTGGACGGCTACGATGCGCCGCGCCGGGAGGATATTCGGGTCGATCTCGGTGCCGCGCCGTTGACCGACGCCTTCGCCGGGACCCCGGGGATCGGGCTGGCCGAGACCGTGGAGCTGGCCCACACGGCCGCTGCCCGGGTGGAGTCGGTGCGCGCGATCACGGTGTGCGGCACCGCGTTCCACGATGCGGGTGCCTCCGATGCGCAGGAGCTGGGCGCGGCCGTGGCGGCGGGGCTGGAGTATCTGCGGGCGTTGACCACCGAGGCCGGTATCGATGCGGTGACGGCCCTGGGTCAGTTGAGTTTCCGGTTCGCGGCGACCGATGATCAGTTCGCGACGATCGCGAAGTTCCGTGCGGGGCGGCGGTTGTGGGCGCGGGTGGCGCACGAGCTGGGTGCGCCCGATCGCGGGAACGCGCCGCAGCACGCGGTGACGTCGGCGGCGATGATGACGCAGCGGGACCCGTGGGTGAATATGCTGCGGACCACGTTGGCGGCGTTCGGTGCGGGGGTCGGGGGCGCGGATCTGGTGACGGTGCGCCCCTTCGATTCCGCGTTGCCCGCCGGGGAATTGGGTGTGTCGCAGGCGTTCTCGGATCGGATGGCGCGTAATACCCAGTTGCTGCTGCTCGAGGAGTCGCATCTCGGGCATGTGCGTGATCCCGGTGCGGGGTCGTGGTATGTGGAGAGCCTGACCGACGAACTCGCCGCGCGGGCCTGGGAATTCATGCAGGAGCTGGAGCGGGCGGGCGGGTACCGTGCCGCGGTGGCATCGGGTGTGCTGGCCGAGCGGATCGGGGAGACCAGGGCGCGTCGGGAATCCGATGTCGCGCGCCGCGAGACGTCGGTCACGGGCGTGAACGAGTTTCCGAATCTGGCGGAGGAGCCGCTGTCGGAGGCGGCGCGGCAGCCGAGTCCGATTGCCCGTTACGCCACCGTGTTCGAGGAGCTGCGCAATCGCTCGGACGCCTACCTGGCCGCGCACGGGCGGCGGCCGCGGGCGCTGCTGGTGCCGCTGGGGCCGGTCGCCGAGCACAATGTGCGGGTCACGTTTACCGCGAACCTGTTGGCGTCGGGCGGTGTCGAGACCGTGAATCCCGGTGTTCTCGAGCCCGGCCGGATCGGCGCGGTGGCGGCGGAATTCGTTGCGGCCGAGCGGGAATCGGTTGCGGTGCTGTGTGGTTCGGATGCCCGTTACGGTGCGGAGGCCGGTGCCGCGGTGGCGGCATTGCGGGAGGCGGGTGTGGGCACGGTGGTGCTGGCGGGTCCGGAGCAGGCGGTGGCCGAGTTGTCGGGTGCGCAGCGGCCGGACGGGTTCGTCTCGGCCCGAATGGATGCGGTGGCGGCATTGACCGGCCTGCTGGAGAAGCTGGGAGCCTAGGATGACGACACGGGAGATCAAGCATCTGATCGGCAGTTTCGCCGAGGTGCCGCTCGGCGAGCCCGCCGCGGCGCAGGTGAGTGCGGACCAGGTCGAAGAGTTCGTCGCTGCCTCGGCGGCCGCGAACCATTATGCGCCCGAACAATTGGTGTGGGCGACGCCGGAAGGTATCGATGTGCCACCGGTGTTCACCAAGGCCGACCGCGATCGGATTGCGGGCGAAGGGTATCCGCTGGACTCGCTGCCGGGTCTGGCGCCGTTCGTGCGGGGCCCGTATCCGACGATGTATGTGAACCAGCCGTGGACGATCCGCCAGTACGCGGGTTTCTCCACGGCCGCGGACTCGAATGCGTTCTACCGCCGCAACCTCGCCGCCGGGCAGAAGGGCCTGTCGGTGGCGTTCGATCTGGCCACCCACCGCGGTTACGACTCCGATCATCCGCGGGTGACCGGTGACGTGGGTATGGCGGGGGTGGCGATCGATTCGATCCTGGATATGCGGGAGCTGTTCGATCAGATTCCGCTGGACCAGGTTTCGGTGTCGATGACCATGAACGGGGCGGTGCTGCCGATCCTGGCGCTGTATGTGGTGGCGGCGGAGGAGCAGGGCGTCAAGCCCGAGCAGCTGGCCGGGACGATTCAGAACGATATTCTGAAGGAGTTCATGGTCCGCAACACCTACATCTATCCGCCGAAGCCGTCGATGCGGATCATTTCCGACATCTTCGCCTACACCAGTGCGCGGATGCCGAAGTTCAACTCGATCTCCATTTCCGGCTACCACATTCAGGAGGCCGGGGCCACCGCCGATCTGGAGCTCGCCTACACGCTGGCCGACGGTGTGGAATACATTCGCGCCGGGCTGGACGCGGGCATGGCGATCGATCAGTTCGCGCCGCGATTGTCGTTCTTCTGGGCGATCGGCATGAACTTCTTCATGGAGGTCGCCAAACTCCGTGCGGGACGGCTGCTCTGGAGCGAGCTGGTCGCGAAGTTCGAGCCGACGAGCGCGAAATCGCTGTCGCTGCGCACCCATTCGCAGACCTCCGGGTGGTCGCTGACCGCGCAGGACGTGTTCAACAATGTGGCCCGCACGTGTGTGGAGGCGATGGCCGCCACCCAGGGCCACACCCAGTCGCTGCACACCAATGCCCTGGACGAGGCGCTGGCGCTGCCGACGGATTTCTCCGCCCGCATCGCCCGCAACACGCAGCTGCTGATCGCGCAGGAGTCGGGGACGACCCGGCCGATCGATCCGTGGGGCGGCTCCTACTATGTGGAATGGCTGACCCATCAGCTGGCGCAGCGGGCCCGCGCGCACATCGCGGAGGTGCAGGCGCACGGCGGTATGGCGCAGGCGATTTCGGAGGGCATTCCGAAGCTGCGCATCGAGGAGGCCGCCGCCCGCACCCAGGCCCGCATCGATACCGGGGCGCAGCCGGTGATCGGGGTCAACAAGTATCAGGTCGACGAGGATCATCGGATCGAGGTGCTCAAGGTCGACAACTCCCGGGTGCGCGCCGAGCAGGCCGAGAAGCTGGCCCGGCTGCGGGCCGAACGCGACGCGGGCGAGGTGGAGCGGGCGCTGGCCGAATTGACCAGGGTCGCCGGTGTTTCCGGCGGCGGGATGGACACCAATCTGCTCGCCCTGGCCATCAATGCGGCGCGCGCCAAGGCCACCGTGGGCGAGATCTCCGACGCGCTCGAGCGGGTGTACGGGCGGCATCAGGCCGAGATCCGCACCCTGTCGGGCGTCTACCGGGAGGAGGCGGGCAAGGTGACCAATATCAGCCGCGCCATCGATCTGGTGGCCGAGTTCGCCGAGGCCGAGGGCCGCCGCCCCCGCATCCTCGTCGCGAAAATGGGCCAGGACGGCCACGACCGGGGCCAGAAGGTGATCGCCACCGCCTTCGCCGACCTCGGCTTCGACGTCGACGTGGGTCCGCTGTTCCAAACCCCCGAGGAGGTGGCCCAGCAGGCCGCCGACAACGACGTCCACGTCGTCGGCGTGTCCTCCCTGGCCGCCGGGCACCTCACCCTGGTCCCGGCGCTGCGCCACGCCCTGGCCGAGGTCGGCCGCCCCGACATCATGGTCATCGTCGGCGGCGTCATCCCCCCGGGCGACTTCGACGACCTCTACCGCGCCGGAGCGGCCGCCATCTTCCCGCCCGGCACCGTCATCGCCGACGCCGCCATCGACCTGCTCCGCAAGCTGAGCGACGAACTCGGCCACGAGATCGGCGGTGGCGCAGCGGAATCCGCCGGAACCGAATGAGTGGGGAGAAGAAGTCGGGCGATTCGGTCCCGCCGCGCGAGGCATCCGGCGCGGTGAATATTCCTGGCTCGCAAGCGCTGTCGACCGAACGCGGGCTGCCTCCGTCGACTCGCGCTGCCGCGCCCGGTGGGCGGGGGCGGGGTGTGCGGCGGGAGATCGATGTCGCGCAGTTGGCAAGGGCGGTAAGGGGATCCGAGCGGGCGGGGTTGGCTCGGGCTATTACGCTGGTGGAGTCGACGCGGGCCGATCATCGGGAGGCGGCGCAGCGGCTGTTGCTGGAGTTGACGGCCGATTCCGGTGCGGGCGAGTCGAATCGGGTCGGTATCACCGGGGTGCCGGGGGTGGGTAAGTCGACGTTCATCGATGCGCTCGGGATGTATTTGATCGGGCAGGGGCATCGGGTGGCGGTGCTGGCGGTCGATCCGTCCTCGACGCGGACGGGTGGGTCGATTCTCGGGGACAAGACCCGGATGGCGCGACTTGCGGTGGAGCGCAACGCTTATATCCGGCCCTCGCCGACGGCGGGCACGCTCGGCGGTGTCGCCAAGGCGACCCGCGAGACCATTGTGCTGCTCGAGGCCGCGGGCTACGACGTGATTCTGGTGGAGACCGTCGGCGTCGGCCAGTCCGAGGTGACCGTCGCCAATATGGTCGACGTGTTCTGCTTCCTCACCCTGGCCCGCACCGGAGATCAGTTGCAGGGCATCAAGAAAGGCGTGCTGGAACTGGCCGACCTCGTCGCCGTCAACAAGGCCGACGGCCACCACGAAATGGAGGCCAAGGCCGCCGCCCGCGAACTCCAGGGCGCCATGCGGCTCATCCACCCGCGCGACTCCCTCTGGCGGCCACCGGTTCTCACCATGAGCGGCCTCAACGGCATTGGCCTGGACACCTTTTGGGACACCATCCTGCACCACCGCCGGGTCCTGACCGAGGCAGGCGAATTCACCGAGAAACGCCGCCGCCAACAGGTCGACTGGACCTGGACCATGGTCCACGACCAACTGCTCCGCCGCCTCGCCGACAACCCCCAGGTGAAAGCCGTTCGGGGACAAGTAGAAAAACAGGTACGGGATGGTTCGCTGACACCCGCGCTGGCGGCCGAGGAGATCCTGCGAGCCTTCGACGGGCGGTGAGGCCCGACCATCGGCGGGGTCTGGACATCGTCTCGGCGATATGCCATCCTGTCGGCGTAAGTATCACCGTTATATCGTCGACGCCAGGTTGGTCGGTGGAGTGCGTCGAGGCGATGTCGTCTCGAAAGGACTTCTCCCGTGACCACCGACCCTTTCCGGCTGGCCTCCGGCGGCTACACCCCCGATCCCGAGCGTGACACCGCACTGATTGTCGACGGCGTCTTCGCCAGTGTCGCCGCGACCCTGCGCGCACGCGGCGACGAGACCGATCCGACCGAGTTCCTGCGCGCGAATCTCGGTGCGCTGGAAGCCGATAACGCCGACATGGTGGTGGACGAGCCGTCCCGGCACAATCTGCGCATGACCCTGGCGCTGGTCGTCGCCTACCGGTATCTGTGCCCGCGCCTCGGCCGGGCCGACGCCCTCGCCGCCGTCCGCGCCGGTTTCGTGGAGCCCACCGCCCCGGCCCTGCGCGCGGGCACTCGCAGGCTGTTGGATGCGGCCGAGGATCCGTTCACCGCGCTCGTCGGCCTCAGCAAGATCCGGGAGCGCGACGCGTTCGGCCCCACCTTCACCTTCGAGCGTGCGGCCGACGACGATCGGCGCTACCACCTGAACGTCACCCGCTGCTTCTATCACGATGTGCTGGTACGTAATTCGGCTCCCGAGTTGACGCCCGGCATGTGCGAATTCGATCGCGGCTGGATCGACGCCATCGTCCCGGAACGCCACGGATTCCGCTTCACCCGTACCACCACGATCGGACTCGGCGGCGACCACTGCCCGTTCCATTTCGATCGCCTCGATCTACGGCGAACGCCGCATGACCGGGGCGGGGCGTGAGACTAGCGTCGCCATGTCCGCCATCGCGGGCCTGGTGCCGCCAATGTCTCTCAGCTGCTCATGCTCACCATGATCGGCGGCCTCGTCCTGTGGACCGTCGTCTCGGCGAAGAAGATCGAGGGCGTCTCCCGCCTCACCGCTCGATAGCGGCCCTGTCGGCTCTCGGAGCAATCGCATCCAGTAACGCTGGCGAGGTCGGCGGAAGTAGTACCAGCGCCAGGCCAGGAGCAGCCCGATGACTGTGCCCTGGAAGGGATATGACAGGGCCACGACCGCGGTGGTGGGGAGGGTGTAGATGGCCAGGACGCGGAGGGCGGCTTCCAGCAGCAGAGCCGTGCCCCAGACCAGGGACTGCAGGGTGTAGGTGCGGCGGTAGGCGGGCTGGGTGTTCCAGAGGTGGTCCCAGCGCCGGGAGTGGGCGGGGTCGGGGGCGTGCAGGCGTTTGGCGATGAGGAACAGCGCCGGGCGGCCCGCGGCGCAGGTGAGCAAGAAGGTCAGGCCCACCTGGGCGGTGGTGGCCGAGTCCTTGGCGAGCAGGAATCGGTGGTCGCCGGTCAGTAGGGCCGCGCCGATACTGATCACATAGGTCGACAGCAGGAACACGGCCAAGCCGTCGATCCGGCGCTGGCGGGCCAGCGTATACAGTATGCGCAGACCCGAACCGGCCGCGCCGAGCCACAGCGCCAGCCGCTGCGAGCACCCGGCGCTGGTCAGCAGGAAGTAGGGGGCGGTGGACCAGAGGATGTCGAACAGTAGATCGCGGTAGCGCCACAGCAGGGTCGAGAGTCGTTGTGGCTTCAGCATTTCGAGGTTCATTACCGCACCGGGTCCACGGTGTCCGGTATCCAGCTGCCGTGAAATCCGGTGGGCACCCGGCGGGGGAGATGGACGCGGGCGACCGGCGGTGCGGCGAGATCGCTGGCATCGAGCACGAGTAGCCGCGAGGAGCGGCCGCCACGGTCGGTGACGATCGACAGCAGCCATCCGGCGTCCTCGGCATCGGCGTCGGGTGCGGGGACGAAAACCGCCTCTCCCACAGCGCAATCGGGGAGTTCGTGCCTCGTGCGCGAACCGGAGACGAGATCGTATTTCGCTATGCCATCGGGCGTTTCGGTGACGGCATACAGATAGCGGTTGTGCCGACCGACGTAATCGCCCCTGAGCGTGGGGAACTCGACATTGCAGTCGTCCAGCCGTTCCTCGCGGGCGCGCCCGGTCGTGAGATCGAGAATCCAGCGATGCAGACGGGCCGCCTCCGCCCGTCCGGGATCCAGCGGAAGTTGCAGCGGCCGAACGGATTCCTCGCCGCTGAACCGCCGCCACTCCCGGGGGAAGGTGGCCTCGCCGTAGCGGCAGCCGTCGACGACGACCCGATCGCCGTCGTCACGGGCATTGCCGAGATGGAATACATAGCACGGGTCGATGTCGAACCACCGCACCGCCGTTCGGCCTTCGCGCGGCATCACCCCGATCCGCGCACCGTAGGTGTCGTTCCAGCGGAACGGCATTCCCCGGCCGCGGAGTTCGGGCGCGTAGGTGACCGGCAGATCCAGCCACACGATGTGGCGATCGGTGATGGCGAAGTCGTGCATCATCGTCGGCGCGGGCACCTCGATGCCGGTACTGGCTGTCAGCTCCCCTCCTGCCGACAGCCGGTGGTAGGTGACATACGGCGCGGTGGTCCCGTAGCCGAAGAAATGCAGTTCGCCGGAGCGAGGATCGAGCCGGGGATGCGCGGTCATGGCGGTGGTCAACCGGCCCCCGAAATCGCACGGCCCCACCGTATTCAGATCGAGCGTGACCTCGTGCGGCAGGCCGCTCTCCACCAGCGCGAGCAGTCGCCCGGCATGCTCGATGATGTGGGTGTTCGCGCTCACCGACCGCAGATCCGTGCGTAGCGGACGTCCCGCACGCTCGTCGAGGAATCGCTGCGTGCGCACCCATCTATTGCGATACCACAGCGCGCGCCCGTCCCGCAGCCGCACGCCGTGCAGCATCCCGGGCCCGCTGAAGAAGTGGCGCGGATCCGAAAGGTCCGCTCCCGGTAGCGCATTGGGGCCGTTGCGCACATACCGGCCGCACAGTGCGGGCGGAATCGCGCCCGACACAGGCAGTTCGGTGGCGTCGATCTCGTCCGGTACCGGCAGTGCGTATGCTCTCGCATCCCCCATGGATCTCCCCTCTCGTCATTGGCACGAGTGTGCTAGCACGACTGTATCAATGATTAGCACGGCTGTGCTAGTGTGCGGGCGTGGGAGTGGAAGATCGGGATCGGCGGCAGGCGCGGATCGCGGAGGCCACCTGGCGGTTGATCCGTCGTGGCGGGCTGGCGGCCGCGTCGGTTCGTAATATCGCGGCCGAGGCGGGGATGTCGATGGGCTCGGTGCGGCACCTGTTCGCCACCCAGCAGCAGTTGCTGTCGTTCGCCATGGACCAGGTCAGGCAGCGGGCCTGGGCGCGGGTGGAGCCCTGCCTGCGCTCGCCCCTGGACAGTCCGCGGCGGGTGGAATCCGTACTGGCCGAAACACTTCCGCTGGACGAGCAGCGCCGGACCGAGAGCGAGGTGTGGGTGTCGCTGCTCGCCGCCGGGCTCACCGACCCGCAGCTACGCGAACACGCCGAGCGCGCGCACGCCGACCTGCTCTCGCTGGAACGGCATCTGCTCGACGGCCTGGTCCGAGCCGGTCGCCTCCGCGACGATCTGGACCTCGACCTCGAGGCCGCGCGCCTGCACGCGCTCTTGCACGGGCTCGCTGTGGATCTGGTGACTTCCAGCCATCTCGCACCCGAACAGGCGACGCGAATCCTCCGGCATCATCTCGACAGCCTGCGATCGGAATGAGGAAGTGATTCGGAATGAGGAAGTGATGCGGTCGAGGGTGCGCTGGTTGCCGCGCTGTCGGCTCGAGTGGTGTCAGGGCAGATCGAGCAGGCGGGTCGCATTGTCGTGGCAGACGCCGCGCAGCCAGTCGTCGCCCAGGTTCAGGCGCTCCAGTGCCTCGAGTGCGTGGGTGTACGGGTAGGGGATGTTGGGGAAGTCGCTGCCGAACAGGATGCGGCCGCCGAGGTCGCGCAGGCGGCGGTATTCGGTGATGGGGAAGGGGGAGGCGTCTTCGAAGAAGTCGGTGAAATTCATTGTGGTGTCGAGATGGACGCCGTCGTGCCGCTCGGTGAGATCGAGGAATTCGGAGTACTCGGGCGCGCCCAGATGCGCGATGATCAATCGCAATCGCGGAAAGCGTTGCAGCAGGGCCGCCATCGGTCCCGGACCGGTGAATTCGCCTGCGACAGGCGATGATCCGCAGTGGACGACCACCGGCACCTCGGCATCGGACAGCTGCCCCCACACCTCGGTGAGCAGCTCGCCGCCCGGATCGAATCCGCCGACCTGGATGTGCACCTTGAAGATTCGCGCCCCCGCCGCCAGCGCCGTCCGGACGTAGTCCGCGGCGCCGGGCTCCGGATAGAACGTGGCGGTGTGCAGGCAGTCCGGGGTGCGGGCCGCGAACTCGGCGGTCCACTGGTTCAGCCAGGCCGCCATGTCCGGCTTGTGCGGGTACACCAGCGAGCTGAAGGCGCGAACACCGAAGCCGCGCAATGTCTTCAGCCGCACCTGCTCGTCGTCCCGGTAGGCGATCGGCCACGGCCGCGCGACCAGCGGGCCCGCCGCGTCGAAATACGCCCACACCTTGCGCAGCACCGGCTCGGGCATGAAATGCGTGTGCACGTCCACGATCGCGGGCAGCCCGAGCCGCCGCCGGAACGCGGCGATCCGATCGGTCTCGTCGCTCATCGGCACGCTCACCGCGGCGGGTACACCGTGCGCGCGTACTCGCCGACCCGCTCGATCAGCCGATCGAAGAAGACCGCGGGCTCGGTGCCGATCACGATGTCCGCGTTGGGTTCCCGGCCCCACATTCCCGCCCAGTCCGCGACCGTCGTCGCGCGGGTGATGGCGCCCGCCAGCTCGACATCCACCGTCGCGGCCCGCGTCGCCGCCAGCCCCGGATCCACCGCGACCGCGGCCGCGAACGGGTCGTGCATGTGGGCCAGGTAGCCCTGGCCGTGGTCGCGGTGGAATTCGAAGTAGAACCGCACGGCATCGGACAGGTATCGGACGATCGGATTCGACGCCGCCGACCGGATGCCCGCGGCATCGGTCGACGCGGGCGATTCCACCGGCACGCTGCCCGCGCGCTCGGTCAGCCGGACCAGATGCTCCGGAAACATCTCGATGGTCTCGGTGATGTCGAGCGCGCAGACGATCGGCCGCCGGTCCGCCGGGGCCGCGGCGAAGGCGTCGAAGACCTCCTTCCACGCCTCCGGATCGACATGCACGTTCCACTCGTTGGTGGGGGTGGTGTTGCCGGGATGGTGGAACGCCCCGCCCATCACCACCAGCCGCCGGAGCAGTTGCGGCAGTTCGGGTTCCAGCCGCAGCGCCAGGGCGAGATTGGTCAGCGGCCCGGTGCACAGGCCCACGATCTCGCCGGGATGCGCGCGCACCAGATCCACCCACAGCCGCGCCGCCGACCGCCCCGACAGCGTCCGGTCCGACGGCGGCAGCTCGGCATAGCCGATGCCCTGCGGGCCGTGGGTGTCCTCGGTGGTGCGCAGCGGAATCGCCAGCGGCGCCTCCGATCCCAGCGCCACCTCGATCTCCGGCGCCCGGCACAGATCCAGCAGCGCGAGATTGTTCGCGGCCACCCGCGGGGCGGGCACATTACCCGCCGTCGAGGCGATGCCGACGATCTCGGCCTCCGGACTGGCCAGCAGGTAGAGCAATCCCAGCGAATCGTCGATGCCGGTATCGACATCCATGATGATCTTCTGCCGCACGGGTCGAGCCTAGTAGGTGGGCAACTCGTAGTCGTCGGTCTGGGTGAACAAGCGCATCATGATCGGGCGCAGGAGGCGGGAGGTCATCAGGCGGGCGCTGAGCTTGGTCAGGCGCAGGCCGAGGGTTGTCTTGGGGACGATCATGGCGATACCGGCGCCGCCCGGGAGCTCCTGGGCCTTGGCCAGGAAGGGCTTCACCCGCTCCTCGTAGCGGGCCAGCGCGCCCGCGAGATCGCCCGGGGTGGAGGCGATTTCACCGGCGAGGACGTAGGCGCCCACGATGGCCATCGCGGTGCCCATGCCGGTCAGCGGTGAGCCGCAGTAGCCCGCATCACCGAGCAGCGTGACCCGGCCCGCCGACAGCGACGGCATGTCCACGCGCGCCAGCTGATCGAAGTAGAAGTCCGGGGTGTCGGTCATCGCCGCGTTCACCAGGGGCCAGTGCCAGCCCGCGTCGGCCAGCGCCGTCCGGATGCGCCGCTTCTGGATCTCGGCATCGCCGCGCAGCGCCGGATCGACCTCGCAACGCAGCATGATGATGGCCTTCGAGGTCGCCGGGTCGGCGTCGGTGCGGATGGCGACGTTCGCGCCCGGCACCGCATGCAGTTTCATCCAGCCCTGTTCGGTGCCCTCGGGTGTGGGGATGGTGAAGAACGCCATATAGCCGCCCAGGTGGGTCGTGAACCGCTCCTCGGGGCCGAACGCCAGTCGCCGCGTCGCCGAATGCACGCCGTCCGCGCCGATGACCACGTCGAAACGCTCGGTGGCGCCGGAGACGAAGGTGACATCGACACCGGTGCCGTCCTGGCGCAGGGCCTCGATCCACTCGCCGTAGCGGTAGTCCAGGTCGCCGCCCGCGTCCGAAACCTCGTCCAGCAACACCTGATTCAGGTCGCCGCGGCTGATCTCGATATCGGCGATGAAGCCCTTGCCCTCGAACATCTCCTTCGGCATGCGGGCGAAGTCCCGGCCCCGCGCGTCGACGTGGGCCATGCCGCGGTCGTCCAGCTGGTACTTGCGGATACCCGGCATCAGCCCCATGCGCTCGGCCGCCTCGCGGCTGGGCCCGCGCAGATCCACCGCCTGCCCGCCGGGCCGGGGAGCGGCGGCGCGCTCGACGATCGTGACCCGGATGCCGGACCGAAGCAGTTGCAGCGCAACGGCATTGCCCGCGATGCCGCCGCCGGAGACCAGGATGTGCGGGGAGGTGGTGCTCATGGTGGTGATCCCTATCGTTAGGTCCAAACGTCTTAGACAAATGTCTCACACACGTTGCACGCCTGTCTAGTACAAATGTCTGAGACGTTGTAACCTGGGCGAATGGGTAATCGAGAGGATTTGTTGGAGGGGGCCAGGAAGGCGATTCTCGAGCGTGGCCTGGCCAAGGTGACCGCGCGGGACATCGCCGCCGCGGCCAGCGTGAGCCTGGCGGCCATCGGGTACCACTTCGGGTCGAAGGACCGCCTGATCTCCGAGGCGATTACCGAGGCCACGGGCAGCGTGATCGGCGACGCGATCGACGCGACCATCCGGGTGGCGGGGGAGGGGCGCACGCTGTGGGAGTCGCTCGGCCCCACCTGGGACGGCATGCTCGAGGTGGTCCGCGACAAGCGTGAGCAGCTCCTGCTGAGCATGGAGAACGGCCTGCGGATCATGCGCTCCCCGGAATCGCAGCAGTACCTCGCCGAGGCCAGCCGCGGCGCCTATGCAGAGCTAGCCGGTCTGCTCCAGGACATCCACCCGAACCTCACCCCGGAACAGGCACGCGCCGTCGGGAAGCTGTACTTCCTGATGTTCCAGGGTTACGCGCTGCTCGGCCTGCTGGCTCCGGACGGCGATCTGCTGACCGGCGAGGAGGTCGCGACGGCGGTGGAGGCGTTGCGTACCAAGTGATCTACCCCGGCCGGGGTCGGGTCAGGTCCATGCCGGGGCGTCGCCGCCGTACGGGCGGGCGGGCCAGGGATAGTCCGGGTACTCGGCCAGAACCGGTGCCGCACTGACGATTCCGCCGTGTCGGACCACGCTGTCGGCCGCGGGTGGCGCGGGCTCGGGATGCTCCGGTGCGCGTCCCGGCGCGGTCAGTAGCCAGGACCCGGTGCGGGCCAGGGCAACTCGAACATCGCGGCCGCGGCCGTCGCCCGCCCGCGCGATCACGGCATCGAGTATCCCGGCGGCCAGCAGGTAGCCGCTGCCGTGGTCGAGCGCCTGCGCGGGCAGCGCGCCCAGCGGCGAATTCCCGTGCCCGCCTTCGAGGAGCGAGATCCCCGAGGCGGCCTGCACGATGCTGTCGAACCCGCGCCGCCGCCCCCACGGCCCGCCCTCACCCCAGGCGCTGACCCGCCCGTGGATGATGCCGGGCCGACTATCCGCGGCGGCGATGCCCGCGGCTTCCAGTGCGCCGGGCCGATATCCGGTCACCAGCACGTCGGCGGAGCCCAGCAAATCGCGCAGCAGCGGTAGGCGGGCCCGGATGTCCAGCAGCGCGGATCGCTTGCCCTGGCACATATCCACGTACTGGAACGGGAGCTCGGGCAGCCCCGGCGGGTCGATGCGCAGTACCTCCGCGCCGAGCAGCGCCAGCGCGCGGGTCGCGACCGGACCGGCGAGCACGCGGGTCAGATCGAGCACGCGCACGCCGCGCAGCGGCTGCGATCGGGTGGCCGCGCAAGGCTTTTCGAGGTCACCGGTGTCCGCCCGCACATCCACGGCCACCAGCGGTCCGGTCGCGGCGGCCCGGCCCTGCGGACTGTCCGCCCACTCCCGCTCGGTGCGCACCCGCACCGCGATCGCGCCCGATTCCGCCGCCCGGTCCTCGATCTCGGCCGCCGCGCGGGTCGCGATGCGCGCGGCGACCCGCGCCCGGTCCGCGTCGTCGCCCAACTCCAGCAGCCGCAGCAGCCGGGCGCGATGATGCGGATAGTTGGCATGGGTGCGCACCCACCCGTCGGCGGCCTCGAAGAATCCCGACAGCTCGGCGAACGCGGCGACCGGGGCCCCGTCGATGCGCAGCAGGCGGTCGCTGCGGAACGAGGCGGCAATGCGTTCGGGAACGAGCCGGTGCCCCAGCGGGTCGATGCCGTGCGCGGCGCGCCATCGGTTCGCGGCCCGCGCGAACGCCGCCACCGATCCGCCCGCCAGCGACCAGACCGGCAGCGTTGCCGCCAAAGCCGACTCGGGATCGGCGGCGACGGGGATACTCGATGCCGGAGCATCGAGCGTGGACTCGTGGCCGGGGATACTCGACTCGTAGTCGCGGACCAGTAGCTCGTGTGCATCCACAACGATCGAGCGTAGTGCGTAGGAAAGGCGGAATCGTGGAGGGAAAGATCACCGGCACCACCTGGTTGCGGGAGTTGCGTGGCGTGGCCGAACCCCGGGTGGTACTGGTCTGTTTCCCGCCGGGCGGCGGCTCGGCCAGCGCGTACAGGCCCCTGGCGCAGCTACTCCCGGCCGATCTCGCGGTGTTCGCGGTGCAGTATCCGGGCCGCCAGGATCGACTGGGAGAGCCCGTGCTGCCCGATATCCCCGCGCTCGCCGATCGCGTGACCGCCGATCTGCTGACCTGGGGGCCGCGCCCGCTCGCGCTGTTCGGGCACAGCATGGGCGCGACCGTCGCCTTCGAAACCGCGCGGCGACTGGAGGCGGCCGAGCGGGGGCCGGTGCATCTGTTCGTCTCCGGGCGCATCGCGCCGGACGGGCCGTATTCGGGTGCGGTGCACCGGGGTTCGGACGCGGAGGTGATCGCCGAATTGGAGCGGCTGGCCAACGATCCCGCCTCGGTGGCGATCCTGCGCAGCGAGCCCGGTCTCGCCGATCTGGTGCTGCCCGCGGTCCGCGGCGATTACCAGGCGGTCGAGACCTATGTTTACGAAACCGGAAAACCGTTGCACTGCAACGTTTCCGCACTGCTCGGCGATGCCGATCCGACGGTGACGCCGGAGCAGGCCGGGCGGTGGCGCGACCACACCGAGGGCGAGTTCGAGCTGACCACCTTCCCGGGGCGGCACTTCTATCTCGACGAAAAGGTCCCGGAGGTGGCGGATTTCGTCACCGCCCGGCTGCGCTGATCACACGCAGGATTCCAGCGTCGCCTCGGCCAGGGCGACCACCACGTCCTCGGCGCGCAGCCGTCGCCGGAACGCCTCGGCCTGCCGTACCGCGCCGTTGCCGCGGGCGCGCACCGTCGCGAGCGTTTCGGCGACGAAGCCGCGCTCGCCGAGCAGATCCAGCGCCGGGCTCAGTCTCGCCACGAAATCGTCGAGCACGGCCATCGCCGGGGCGACGCGTCCGTCCACCGGGTCGACGAGGCCGCCGGTGAGCCCGGTCTGCGCGGCCCGCCAGTAGGCGGCGTGCAGCAGTTCGGGAGCGACGGGTGGCGCGGTTCGCCCGTGCGCCAACGCATCTCGCGCGGTGAGTACGGTCGCGTGCACCAGGGTCGCCAGCAGCGCGGTCTCCTCGACCGTGGCCGGGACGTCGCTGATGCGGATCTCCACCGTCGGGTAGGTGGTGGAGGGGCGCACGTCCCAGTAGACCATCTTGCGGTCCAGGATCGTCCCGCTGGCGAGCATCATCTGCACCAGCGCGTCGTACTGGTCGATGGATTCGAAATGCGGGGGCGGTCCGGCGCTGGGCCAGCGCCGCCACTGGATGTTGCGCCAGCTGGCGAAGCCGGTGTCGACGCCGCCGTGGATCGCCGAATTCGCGGTGAGCGCCAGGAACAGCGGCAGCTGCGGTCGCAGGAAATTGCTTACCTGCACGGCGATCTCGCGATCGGGCACCCCGATGTGCACGTGGCATCCGCACAGCGCCTGCCGGTGGGTCAGCATGCCGAAGTTCGCGGCGATGGTCCGGTAGCGCGGTGTGTCGGTGACCGGGCAGGACGGCGGCACGGTCGGCGAGGCCGCGACCGCGAGCAGCCGGGTGTCGTTCTTCTCCGCGCAGAAGGCGATATCGCGGCGCAGGTGACGCAGTTCGCGCAGCAGGGCGGGGGAGCGGGTGTGAATGCCGGTGCGGGTCTCCACCTGGCAGCCGGACAGCTCCAACTGCACCCCGACCCCGATGTCGTTGGCCGTGCGCGCCACCTCGACATTGCGTCCCACCGGGGCACCGGAGCTCGGGTCGACGAGAAGAAACTCCTCCTCGACCCCGACGGTCGAAGGCTCCGCCTGCACACTCGTAGGCTATCGGTCCGGACCGGTCACCGGGCCGGATCGGCTCCGACCCGGCCCGAATGAGGTCGTGAGCGGGCGGCGGTGCGGTGTGCGCTCACCCCAGGTAGTAGGACTCGAGCACGACGTCCCGCAGCAGCGACTGATATTCCACGTGCGCCCGGTGCTCGACGGTGTGCCAGCTCTCGCCCTCCTGCTCGCGCATGTAGCGCAGATAGTCGGGCGCGCCGGGCACCTTCACGTTGTCGGCCACCACGGCCGATCCGGGATGCAGCCATCCCGCCGCCAGAATGGTCCGCAGGTCCGGCAGATAGGCCGCCGTGCTGTGGTCGATGAAGACGAAATCGACCGCGCGGAAACCGAATCCGTGCTCGGTGGCGAGCTTGTGCATGGTGGCGCCGCCGTCGCCCAGCCGGCCCACCACCACGCTGACCCGATCGTCGAGCCCGGCGTGCGCGAGGACGGCGCGGGCGATCTCGGCATTGGCGGGGTTGAATTCCACCGAGACGAGCCGGGCGCCCGGCGCCAGCAGGCGCCCGGTGCGCACCGCGCTGTAACCGCAGTAGGCGCCGAGCTCGAGCAGCAGCTTCGGCTCCGCGGCCCGGACCGCGGCATCCAGCAGCAGGCCCTTCTCGTCGCCGATATTCACCAGCATGCTGCGCCGCCGGGCGAAGTCATCGATGGCGGCGAGCACGCTGTCCGGATCGTCGGCGGTGGCGTGTGCCAGCACGTGGTCGCGCAGCGCCGCCTCGCGCCCGTCGCCGACCTGCCCGGTGCGCAACAGGTTCGGCATGCCCAATCCGAGGCGGAGCCACGACCATCGGACGAACGGAACCCGGTCTCGCAGTTTCGCTCCGAACCCCGCGTCGTCCATATCGCCTCCTACGCTCGCACCGCCCCGCTTCTGCCTGATTATGCGCGTCGGGGCGGTCCGGCGAATGCCGAGATTCCTGGGGTCGACGGGTCGGGGAGCGGACTCTAGCTGCGGCGCAACGGGTTTCGGAGGTGACCGGTTTCGGACGCACGTCGACCGGGCGGCCGACGTGCGCACGGTCGAACCGCATACGCCAAATTGAATACCGATAAAGGAATATACGCATCCAAACATGTAAATCCGCTCGTGTCTTCGCGCAGCTCGAACACCAAAGTCACGACCAAAACAGCCAGGAGGAGAGGGAGCCAGTGGGAGCGGCGAGCCGGTTGGTTACCAGTTGGAGGGCTCGTAGTCCTTGAGGAAGCAGCCGTAGAGGTCTTCGCCCTGTTCGCCGCGGATGATGGGGTCGTAGACGCGGGCGGCGCCGTCGACCAGGTCGAGGGGGGCGTGGAAGCCCTCGTCGGCGAGGCGGATCTTGGTGTAGTGGGGGCGTTCGTCGGTGATCCAGCCGGTGTCGACGGCGGTCATGAGAATGCGGTCGGTGTCGAACATTTCGCCCGCGCTGGTGCGGGTGAGCATGTTGAGGGCGGCCTTGGCCATATTGGTGTGCGGGTGGCCGGGGCCCTTGTAGCCGCGGCCGAAGACGCCCTCCATGGCGGAGACGTTGACGATGTATTTGCGGCGGGCGGGGGCGGCGGCCATGGCGGGGCGCAGGCGGGAGATGAGCAGGAAGGGGGCCGTCGAGTTGCACAGCTGCACCTCGAGCAGTTCGGTGGCGTCGACCTCGGCGACGGTCTGCACCCAGCTGTTGGTGTGCGCGAGGTCGGGGACCAGGCCGCCCGCGTCGATGGCGACGCCGCGCGAAATGCGTTCGGGGGTGGCCGATCCCGCGACGAGGGCGAGGTCGGTGATGTCGGCGGCGGTGAGGGTGGGTGCGAGCGAGGCGGTGAGCGCGGTGGGGTGGGCCTGCATGGTCTTGCCGAAGCTGATGCTGTCGGGGAGTTCCCCGGCGGGCAGGGGGCCGGATTCGGCGTCGACGAGGGCACTGTAGGCGCCGGGGGAGCGGCGCACGGTCTGGGCGGCGTTGTTGACGAGGATGTCGAGCGGGCCCTGGGCGGCGACATCGTCGGCGAGGGCGACGACCTGGGCGGGGTCGCGCAGGTCGATGCCGACGATGCGGAGGCGGTGGATCCAGTCGGCGCTGTCGGGCTGGGCCTTGAAGCGGCGGATGGCGTCGTTGGGGAAGCGGGTGGTGACGGTGGTGTGCGCGCCGTCGCGCAGCAGGCGCAGCGCGATGTACATGCCGATCTTGGCGCGGCCGCCGGTGAGCAGGGCGCGGCGGCCGGTGAGATCGGTGCGGGCGTCGCGTTTGGCGTGGCTCTTGGCGGCGCAGTCGGGGCACAGCTGGTGGTAGAAGGCGTCGACCCGGGTGTAGCGCTGCTTGCAGATGTAGCAGGGGCGGGGGCGGACGAAGGTTCCGGCGGAGGCGCCGACGGCGTTGGAGGCCAACGGGATTCCGGCGGTCTCGTCGTCGATGCGGTTCGCGGAGCCGGTGGCGGTGGCGGCGACCACGCTGCGGTCGGCGGCGGAGATGGTGTCGCGGGCCTGGGTGCGGCGGCGGCGCTTGAGCGTTTTGAACATGTGGCCGACGGCGCGCTGGACGGTGATGGAGTCGGGGTGTTCCTTGTCGAGCCGTCCGGCTTGATCGAGTACCCGCAGGCAGATTTCGAGCTCGGCGGGGTCGATATCCGGCGAGTCGGTCCGGGTGGTCGGTGCGTGCTCGGCCATTGCGGTGCGGGGTGATCCTTCGTGTGCGGGTCGGTTGCCGCCGCCCATTGTCGCATCGTGGGCGGTGTGTGCCCGGCCACGCCCGCCGCGGGCCGGGTCCTTGCGGTCAGTTGGTGGGCGATGGTGTGTCGAGATGGTCGGCGTGGGTGTGGTGGTGGAGTTTGCGGGCGCGGGCGGCGAGCAGGGTGCGGAGGTGGTCGGGGATTTCGTCGCAGGCCTGAACGAGGTTGTCCCACACGGCATTCGGGGTGTCGGGGGTGAGGGCGATGTCGACCAGCGGCAGTGCCTGCGACCAGAGGTCGTGTTCGGCGGCGGTGGCGATGATCTTGGCCAGGACCGCCTGGTCCTGCATGACGGGGAGTTCGGCCATGCGGCGGCGGTCGGGGTCGGTCATGGCCAGGGCGAGGGGGATCAGGGCGTCCCACAGGTCGGCGGCGTCGGCCTGGTGGATGAGGTCGGCGAGTTCGTCGTCGGGTTTGGTGGCGACGCGGCGGGCGATGACGGTGCGGGGTTCGGCGGGCAGGTGGGTGGCGAGGGGGAGCAGGTCGAGCCACAGGCCCTGGTCGAGGGCGGCGTCCATGATGGCGGTGAGGGCCGGTTCGGTGTGGACGGCGGGGCGGCGGGCGAGGGCGGCGAGGCTGTCGGGGCTCATGGCGCCGGTGACGGGAAGCAGGCTGTCCCAGGCGTTCAGGTCGGCGACGGCGGCGATGAGGCCGTCGAGGATGTCGTCGCCGAGTCCGGCGGCGAGGTCGCCGATGCGGGCGCGGGTGGCGGGGGCGACGGTGTCGAGCAGGTCGATGCCCTCCGACCACAGGTGCTGGTCGTGGGCGGCGCGGATGATGCCGGGCAGCCGGTCGTCGACGAGGGCGAGCAGGGTGTCCATCGTCGATTTGTCTTCCAGCAGATAGCCGATGCGCAGCAGGTCGGCGTCGGTGACGACGGCCGCGGCGGCGCGCATGGCGTCGTGGCCGACGGTGCCGACGAAGCGGCCGAGGGTGACGTGGTCGCCGCGCAGGGCGAGGACGCGGGCGACGTCGACGATCAGGTGGGTGGGGATGCGGGTGAGGATGTCGGCGGTGCGGCGGGGGTCGAGCCGGGTGGCGGTTTCGGCGAGGAAGGGGGCGGGCAGGGCCTTGGCGATGTCGACGGCGCGGGCGGGTTCGACGGCGGCGGCGACCGCGGCGCACAGGACGGGTCCGAAGGCGCGTTCGGCGATCTTGGCGCTGAGGGTGGCGGGGACGAGTCTGCTGGCGGCGGCGACCTTGGCGAGGCGGGCGGTGTCGGCGTCGAAGAGCAGGTCGGTGGCGTGTTCGCGGAAGTCGCGGATGGTGTCGGGGGGTAGCCGGGTGAGGAATTCGAGGGTGTCGGTGTCGGAGATGCCCAGCAGGCGTGCGAGTTTGGTGGTTTCGGCGCGGGCCAGCAGCAGGGTGCTCATAGTCCGAGGGCCTTCTTGACGGCGGGCCGCATCAGGCGGGGGATGAGTTCGAGGGATGAATCGACGGCCGCGGCAAGGGTTTCGGCGCGTTCGGTGTGGGCGGCGCGGAGCAGGCGGTCGAGTTCGGCGAGTTCGGCGCCGGTGAGTTCGGTGAAGGCGTCGGGCAGGGGTGCGCGCAGGGTGCGGGCGAGCTGTTCGGCGGACATCGGTGCGGCTCCGGTGGTTTCGTCAGTGCGGGGAGTACTGGAGGGGTTGGTTGTCGGCGCGCAGGTCGTCGATGAAGTTGGCGATGGCTTCGCCGACGAGGAGGGGTTCGGTGCTGGGGAGCCAGGGGTCGGCGGGGAGTCGGTGGCACCAGAGGCGGTCGACGCGGGCGCGGATGTGGTCGGCGGCGGTGGGCAGGGCGGCGGCGTCGGCGCGGTCGACGATGAGTTGGACGGGGACGGCGGTGCGGCGGTCGCGGGGGTGTAGCAGGTGGTGGGCGAGGTTGGCGTGCAGGATGCGGGCACCGGCCAGCAGGTCGGCGGGCAGGGTGCTGGTGGGGTACGGGGGGTGCAGTAGGCGGCGGCCGAGGACGAGCCAGCCGAGGCCGGGCAGGTTCCACCAGGGGGTGTCGGGGAGGCGGGCGTCGCGCAGGGCGTGGGCGAGGTGGTCGAGGTCGGGGGCGCACAGGGTGGTGGCGGAGGCGATGCGGGTGTTGGCGCGGGGGTCGGCGATGGCCTCCCACACCTGCATGGCGCCCCAGCCGTGGCCGGCGAGGTGGGCGGGTCGGTGCGGGCTGACGGCGTCGAGGACGGTGTAGAGGTCGTCGGCGAGGCGGTCGAGTCGATAGTGGTGGGGCCGTGTGGGTTTGGCGGAGCGGCCGTGGCCGGTGACGTCGTAGGCGACGACGTGGAAGCCGTCGGCGAGCATGGGGGCGACGCGGTTCCAGGCGCGGTGGGTGTCGGCGAGTCCGTGGACGAGGACGACGGTGTCGGCGTCGGGGTTGCCGTATTCGTAGATCGCGAGGCCGCGGCCGGGAAGGATGCGGTGGCGTGCGGTGGTGCGGGAGGAGGGCTTGTGCTGGGTCATTGAGGTCACCTCAGGGCGGCGTCAGAGCGGTCGTACCGCCGGTACGGTTTCTGATACTGGCAGTACGGTGTCGGGTTGGCAATGGGGTGGTCCGGGGGCCTGTTATGGCCTGCCTCACAGCGCCGCATCCTTGATTCCGGCGTGCTTTTGGCCGGAATCTCGCGAGGTCCCGGCCAAAAGCACGCCGGGACCAGGATGGTTGAGCGTGCCGGGACCAGGGTGATTGAGCATGCCGAGCCGGAGGGCGGGCTGTGCCGTACCGGCGGTACGTGTATGCTGCCCGGGGAAACATCCGTCCGTCGGAGCCGAGTCATCGTGTCCCCTGCCAGCAGGTCCGCCGCGCCGCGGGTCACCCGCGACGAGATCGTCGATGCCGCGATCCGGGTGATCGATCGGGAGGGGCCGCGGCCGAGTATGGACGGCATCGCGCGCGAGGCGGGGATCACCAAGCCGCGGTTGTATCGGCAGTTCGCGGACAAGGCGGATCTGTATACCGAGATCGCGAATCGGATGTCGCGCAACGCGTTCGCGGCCACCGGCGAGGATATGACGCTGATGTTGCAGCCGCCGCGCCCGGCGCTGCGGCGGGTGTTTGGCGCGTATGCACAGGGAATTCTGGAGCACCCCAATGTCTTTCGGTTCCTGGCGCAGGCGCCGTTGGCGAGTTCCGGGGAACCGGCGGGGTCGGTGCTGCAGTTCGATCTGGGGCGCGATGCGGTGCGGCGGTTCACCAAGCTGGCGCGCGCGATCGCGGAGGCGGTGCCGATCGACGACGGCGGCATCGACTATCTGGCGCGGGCGGTGGTCGGGGTGGTGGTGGCGATCACGGATCTGTGGCTGGAGTCGGCGCCGGAGCGGTCGGCCGACGAATTCGTCGGGCAGGCCACCGAATTGGTGTGGGGGCTGATCGATGGGTTCCTGCGCCGCCAGGGGATCGCCGCGGATCCGGAGTCGCCGATCTTCACCACGCTGGCCGAGGTGAATCAGGGGCGGGACGCGCCCTGACCCGCGTTGTTGACATCACGCCAATAGTGGGCCACGCTGGTGCCGAAGAGGCCGGAGTCCCGGCGGGAGCAGAAAGGGCGAGGCGATGACGCGCGCCGCATGGAGTGACGACGAGGTCGAGGCCGTCCGGAAACTGGCGCGGACCTTCTTCGACAAGGAGGTGGTCCCGCACGAGGAGAAGTTCGTCGCCCAGGGCCATCCCGATCGTGAGCTGTATCGGCGGGCGGGGGAGCTCGGGTTGCTGTGCGCGGCGGTGCCGGTCGAATACGGCGGGGGCGGCGGCACTTTCGCGCACGAGGCGGCGATCATCGAGGAGCAGTCCTTCGCGGGGGAGGGTGCGCTGGGCATGCCGGTGCACTCGACGATCATCGCCCCGTATCTGCTGCGGTTCGGGTCCGAGGAGCTCAAGCGGCGGGTGCTGCCGAAGGCGGCCAGCGGGGAGATGGTGCTGTCGATCGGGATGACCGAGCCGGGCACCGGATCGGATCTGCAGAACATCGCGACGCGCGCGGTGCGCGAGGGCGACGAGTACGTGATCACCGGGTCGAAGATCTTCATCTCCAACGGCTGGTTGTGCGACGGCATCGTGATCGCGGCCAAGACCGATCCGGCCAAGGGCGCGGCCGGGGTGTCGCTGATTTTCGCCGAGGTCGGCGACGACACACCGGGTTTCACGCGCGGCCGCATCCTGTCCAAGATCGGCGGCAAGGGGCAGGACACCGCGGAACTGTTCTTCGACGGGCTGCGGGTGCCCGCGGCGAATCTGCTCGGCGAGGGCGAGGGGCAGGGTTTCTATCAGATGATGCAGCTGCTGGCGCAGGAGCGGCTGGTCACCGCGATCATGGCGGTGGCGATGATGGAGCAGGCGGTCGCGCTGACCGTCGACTACACCAAGGGCCGCGAGGCATTCGGCAAGCCGCTGTTCGCGATGCAGAACACCCGCTTCGAATTGGCCGAGTGCGCGACGCTGGCGCGGGTGAGCCGCACCTTCCTCGACGACGCCATCGTCAAGCACCTGCGCGGCGAGCTGGACATTCCCACGGCGGCCATGGCGAAGTACTGGCTGACAGATCAATTGGGTATCGTGGTGGATCGCTGTCTGCAACTGTTCGGTGGTTATGGGTATATGACGGAGTACCCGATCTCTCAGCTCTACACGGGCGCTCGCGTGCTGCGTATCCTCGCCGGCGCCAACGAGGTAATGAAGGATCTCATTGCGCGCTCACTCTGATTCGCCGACTCCCGCCCGTGCGCGGCCGCGTCGATCTGATTCTCACGCAGATCTCGTCCCCGCCGATGCCGCCCGCCGCCGTCGGCTCGAACCCGATCAGCGGCGCGCCCAGATCCTGGAGTGCGCCATCGACATGTTCGGGGAACGCCCCTACGCGGCGGTGTCGACCGCGGAGCTCGCGCAGCGGGCCGGGGTGGCGCGCGGGCTGATCAACCACTACTTCGGCAACAAGCGCGACCTGTATCTGGCGGTGGTGCGGCGGATGGTGACCCTGCCGCGCCCGGATCATCTGACGCTGCCGAACGGGTCGACGCGGGAGCGGGTCGACGCGAGCGTGGCATGGCTGCTGGACACCATCGGCGAACACGGCAGCACCTGGGTGAAGGTGATCGGCCACGAAGGCATCGGCGACGACCCGGAGGTGCAGCGCATCCTCGACGAGGCCGACGACGCCGCCGCGGACCGGCTGCTGGATATGATGGGGCTCAGCGGTTCCCGCCACGGCGACGCCCTGCGGGCGCAGGTGCGCGCCTACGGTGGTCTGGTGAAAGCCGCTGGGCGGGAATGGATCACGCGCGGCAGCCTGCACCGCGACCAGGTGCACCAGCTGCTGGCGGACATGCTGATGACGCTGGTCACCACCTCGTTCCCGAAAGTGGCGGGCGAGAAAGAGATTCGAGCGTGATCGTGCGCTCCGGTGGGCGGGCGGTGCGGGCGGCGACCGGGTAGTAGACGGCGGCGGTGACGAGAATGCCGACGAGCCAGGAGATGTCGGCGCCGCCGAGCGCCGCGGTGAGCGGCCCGGTGTAGAGCCGCTGGGCGGAGAACGGGAGCTGCGCGGCGATGCCGAGCGCGTAGCAGGCCAGCGCGGGCACGTTCCAAGCCTCGTAGCGGCCCGCGGGGTCGTAGAGGGCGGGGATGTCGAAGCGTTCGCGGGAGATCAGGTAGTAGTCGATCAGGTTGATGGTGCTCCACGGGGTGAACACCATCAGCAGCACCAGCACGAAATTCTTGAAGTTGTCGAGGAAGTCGGCGCTGGCGGCGAGCGCGATCAGCACCGAGACCGCGGTGAAGGCGAGCGCGAACGCGATGCGGGTGGCGCGGGAGATGTGGCTGCGCCGGTCGAACGCGGTCACCGTGGTGAGGATGCACATGACGCCGCCGTAGGCGTTGAGCACGTTGATGGTCAGCTTGCCGACCACGATCACCAGGTAGATCGCGACCGCGAGCACGGCCGGGCCCGCGAGGTCGCCGAGGAAGCCGACCTGATCGCGGGTGAAAGCCGGTGCGGCGCAGGCGGCCAGCAGCGCCCCGAACGTCATCGACCACTGCGAGCCGAGCACCGAGCCCGCATAGGTCCACCAGAAGGTGGCGCGGGCGCTGGTGTCGCGCGGCAGATATCGCGAATAGTCGGCGACGTAGGGGCCGAAGGTGAGCTGCCAGCTGGCGCCCAGCGACACCGCGAGCAGGAACGTCGCCGCCCCGAAACCGTGCCCGCCCAGGTGATGTGGCACGTCGTAGCGTATGAACAGCCGCACCGCGAGATAAGTGAAGCCGAGCACGCCGATGATGCTGGCGATGCGGCCGACGAGATGGATGAGCCGGTAGCCGGTGACCGCGACCACGGCGGTGAGCGCGCCGAACACGACGATGCCGACGGCCCGATCGTGCACGCGCAGAATCTCGTTCACCGCCTGGCCCGCCAGCACCGTCCCGGTCGCCGCGAAACCCAGGTACATCAGGATCACCAGCACCAGCGGCACCGCCGCGCCGCGCACCCCGAATTGCGCTCTACTGGAAATCATCTGGGGCAACCCCAGCCGCGGCCCCTGCGCCGAATGCAGGGCCATCACCACCCCGCCCAGCAGATTCCCCGCCAGCGTCCCGGCGATCGCCCAGGAGGCGTCCGCCCCGAACACCACCGCCAGCGCCCCGTCCACGATCGCGGTGATCTGCATATTCGCCCCGCACCACAGCGTGAACTGGCTGCGCGGGCTGCCGTGGCGCTCATGGTCGGGGACGACGTCGATGGTGCGGCGTTCCGGGCTGAGCATCGCGCCGGATCCGGTGTCGGGCATAGCTGTTCCTCACTGCTCGGCGCGCCGTCGCGTCGTTGCGAGGGCGCCCCAAGGGTTATACCCCACCTCGTGATTCCGGCATGCTTTTGGCCGGAATCTCTTGCGGGAGGGTGGATCCCGGCCAAAAGCATGCCGGGATCAAGAGGCTGCATGCCGGGATCGCGGGGGGTCGCATGGCGGGTTCAAGGGGGCTGCATGCCGGGATCGCGGGGGGTCGCATGGCGGGATCAAGAGGGCTGCATGCCGGGATCGCGAGGGTCGCATGGCGGGATCAAGAGGGCTGCATGCCGGGATCGCGAGAGGGGCTTAGTGTTTGCGGGCCTTGCTCGGTTGTACGCGGGGTGGCTCGTTGGGCATCTTCGGGTAGACCGGGGGCCAAGGCGCGTCCATGAGGCCGGAATCCATGTCGCGTTGGGACATGGCGAGCAGCGGTTCGATGGATTGGGGGGTGCGGTCGGCCCAGGGGTCGCCGAGGGTGGTGACGCGGGTGGGGACGGTGGCGAGGGTGAGGTCGTCGGGGGTGACTGCGTCGAGTTCGTCCCAGGCGAGGGGGGTGGAGACCTGGCCGCCGACCTTGGGGCGCACGCACCAGGCGCCGAAAACCGTTCGGTGCGGGGCGTTCTGGTTGTAGTCGACGAAGACGCGGCGGCCGCGTTCCTCCTTCCACCACTGGGCGGTGATCAGGTCGGGGTGGCGGCGTTCGAGCTCGCGGGCCAGCGCCACCGACGCCGCCCGCACCTGATAGCCGTCCCAGCGCGGCTCCAGCAGCACATACAGGTGCAGGCCGCGCGAACCGGAGGTCTTCACCCGCGCATCGATACCCAGCTCGGCGCACAGCTGTCGCACCAGCACCGCCGCCGCGCGCAGCTCGTCGAAACCGATACCGGGGGAGGGATCGAGGTCGATGCGCAGCTCGTCGGCGATGTCGAGGCTGCCCACATGGTTGGGCCACACGTGAAATCCCAAGCAGCCCAGGTTGACCGCCCACAGGATGTGCGCGAGGTCGGCGGCGACCAGGGCGTCGCTCTCGGTGCCGTTCGGGGTGGACACCACCGTGGTCTGCAACCAGTCCGGCACCGATTTCGGCACCCGCTTCTGGAACCAGGACTTGCCGCCCGCGCCGTCGGGATAGCGTTCCAGCAGCACGGGCCGGTCGCGCACGGTCCGCAGGAACGGCTCGGCCACCGCCTGGTAGTAGCGGACCAGATCCAGCTTCGTTTCCCCGCGCGTGGGGAAATACACCTTGTCGGGATTGCTGATCCGCACGGTTTTGCCGTCGGTGTCGATGTCGACGGTCGTACTCATCTGCTCGCCCCCGAGGTGTTCGCGCCGGATTTCGCTTCGGCAAAGATATCGGCCAATTCGGCGGGCGCGACCTCGTCGAGCTGAGCGTAGGTACACGATTCGGGGGTGCGGTCGGTGCGGAAACGCACCAGCCGGCCGCCGTGGCGTAATCGTCCGCCCATGACGTGCTCGTAGCGCACCTCGGCGACCAGTTCCGTGCGCAGCGCCTCCCAGGACAGGTCCTTGCCGCCGGTCCAGCGGCTCACCCCGCCGGGCATCTTGCCGTCGGCCTTGGCCTGGGCGGCCGCGTCCGCCCAGTCCCGCCACGGATGATTCTCCAGCGCGTTCTCCCGCAGCGGGGCCAGCTCGTCGACCAGTTCCCTGCGGCGGGCGGCGGTGAAGCTGGAGGCCACGCCGACGTGATGCAGGTGGCCCTCGTCGTCGAACAGGCCCAGCAGCAGCGAGCCGATGCCCTCGCCGTCCTTGTGCCAGCGGAATCCGGCGACCACGCAGTCGGCGGTGCGCTCGTGCTTGACCTTGATCATCACCCGCTTGTCCTGCATGTACGGCAGATCGGCGGCCTTGACCATGACCCCGTCGAAACCGGCGCCCTCGAATCGGGTGAACCAGTCGTGGGCCAGGTTCGGATCGGCGGTGAGCGGGGTCAGATGCAGCCGGGCGGGCGGGTCGGCGAGCACGGTCTCGAGGATGCGGCGGCGCTCGGCGAACGGCTCGCCGGTCAGATCGCGGTCGCCGAGCGCCAGCAGATCGAAACCGACGAAACTGGCGGGCGTTTCCACCGCCAGCTTGTTCACCCGCGACGCGGCCGGATGCAGCCGCTGCTGCAACGTATCGAAATCCAGGCCCGCCTCGGTGACCACCACGACCTCGCCGTCGACCACGCACTTGTCCGGCAGCGCACCGCGCAGCAATTCGACCAGCTCCGGGAAATACCGTGTCAACGGCCGATCGTTGCGCGACCCGAGCTCCACCTCGTCCCCGTCGCGGAACACGATGCACCGGAACCCGTCCCACTTCGGCTCGTACAGCAGCCCCGGATCCCGCGGCAACTCGGCAGCAGACTTGGCCAACATGGGCTTCACAGGCGGGCAGACAGGCAAGTCCACACGATCCTCCTCGGGTCGGTCTCACCCTTACAGACGGTGCGGGCGTACCGAACTCATCGCCCCACCCGGCCAAAAGCGTACCGGGCAGAATGCGAAAAGCAGCGCACCGGGACCGAGAGGCGTGCACCCCGCCGTAGCGGACCCACCCTCCCGATCCCGGTTTCTCTGCTGGATCCCGCGTCGACCCTGACCTGCGCCCCGATTGACCTTGACCTGCGCCCTGATTGGCCCTGGCGCGCGGCCCGAATGGTCCCGGCGTGCCCGAATGGTCCTGGCCTGCGCCCCGATGATCCTGGCCTGCGCCCCGATGATCCTGGCCTGCGCCTTCCAGTGATCCCCGGGTGCGCCTTCCAAGGATCCCGGGGTGCGCCTTCCAATGATCCCGGCGTGCGGCTCCCCGTCATTCCGGCGTGCTTTTGGCCGGGATCAGTTCTCCAGCCAGCCGTGCTGGTCGGCGAAGGCGGTGAGGCGGTCGCGGATGGTGAGGATTTCACCGGCCGTGAGGGCGGGGCTGGCGTCGAGCAATAACTCGGTGATCAACCGTTTGTGCTCGGACGCGGTGAGTGCCCCGGAATTGCGGCCGCGATGGCGCGGCGGCAACGGCTGGCCGCCCACGGCGGTGAGATTGACCGCCTTCGGACCACGATCACCCTCGGTCACCTCGAATTCGAACAACCGGCCCTGACGCAGCTCGTCTTCGTCGAGCCCGATATCGTTGACGTGCACGAATACATCGGGGCCGCCATCTTCCGGGCGGATGAAGCCGAACCCCCGTGAACTATCGAACGACACCAATTTCCCGATCGACACCTACACCCGCTCCTCGTCGACGTCCCTGTGCGGTCACTCTAACCGGCCTGCTGCTCATCGCGGTCGGTGTTGGCCGAAAGCGCCTTCTGCAGCGAATTGAACACCGTCAACCCCTGCCCGACCATGCCGTTGACCAGTTCACCGACACCGTCCGGCCCGTTGAGGACGGTGAGGTTGGCGTTGGACAGCCCCGTCGCGGCCTGCTTGACGATTTCGGGCAGCTGCTCGATCAGCAACTGATCCAACGCGATCCGATTGTTGGAGGCCGCGGCCTCGGCCTGGATGCGGGTGCGGTCGGCCTCGGCCTGGGCGAGCACCCGCACCCGTTCGGCCTGGGCCTCGGCCGGTTTCACGACCTCGGCCTGCAACTGCTGCTCGCGCAGGTGCGCCTCCTTGCGGGCGCGTTCGGCCTGCGCGGTCAGCACCTCCTGCAACGCGATCGCCTCCGCGAGCGGACCCGCCTGCGCCGCTTCGGCTTTCGCCTTGTCGATGTCGCGCTGATACTCCGCCTGCAGGATGGAGGTCTGGCGCTGGTATTCGGCCTGCTTGCGCAGCGACGCCTGTTCGGCCTCGGCGGCCTGCTGGGCGGCGGCGGCCTGGGCGATCTGCGCGTCGCGCTGCACCGCGGCATTGTGCGGGGCGGCGAGGGCGGCGATGTAGCCGAGGTTGCCGTCGTCGATGGACTGGATCTGGAACGAGTCGACCCACAGGCCGATATTGCTCATCTCCACCTTCGACGCCACCAGCACCTCGTCGGCGAGTTTCTGGCGTTCGCGGATGATCTCCTCGACCGTCATCGAGCCGACGATCGAGCGCAGGTGCCCGGAGAAGATGCGTCCGGTCAGGACGGACATCTCCCGTTCCTGCTCGGACAGGAACCGTTGCGCGGCATTGACGATGGACGCGGTGTCGTTGGCGACCTTGAACGCGATCACCGCCCGCACGTCGAGCTGGATGGCCTGTCGGGTGACGCAGCGTTCCTGGATCTCGGACTCGAACATCGCCAGCGACAGGTAGCGGACCTTGCGGAACAGCGGCGTCACCCACGCGCCGCGGCCGATGACCACCCGGAAGGGGGCATTGTCCCTGGCACGCCCGCCGCTGACCAGCATGGCCTCGTCGGGATCGGGTACGTGGTACCCCAGCACTGTTGTCTCCCTTGCTATGTCGGTGTTGCCCCACCCGGCCCGAGGTCGAGCGGTATCCACGGAACTACGTCGACGATCCGGCCCGGGTTCACCGTGACGACGAGCACGGTGGTGCCCGCGGCGAGTGCCCGGTCGGCACGTGCGATGTAGATCTCGGTTCCCCCTCGGATCGCGACCAGGACCTCCCCGAGCATCCCTGGACCCCGGATCGGCGATGTGAGCGTACCGGTCGAACCCTGCACCGGGTCGGTCATCGCGTCGATCTCCTTGCCCGACAGCGTCGAATCGGAGGATCCCAGCCTACCGCCACGGCCTGCCGCCATGATCGGCCCACGCCGGGAACGTGCCGTGCCACGGTCACCGGACCCGGTGTCGAGGCGGACGCTACCGAGCGGGTTGGCGCCGGACGCGGTCGGCCTCGGCGTCGAATGCGGCTGCGCGCAGGTAGGTTTCGGTGGATTCGGCCAGCCGCGCGGTCCACAGCGTGACGTATTCGGCGCAGCGGGCGACGCGGGCCGCGGCGGCCTCGCGCAGGGCGTCGTCGGCGGCGGTCGCCGCCTGCCGCTGCTGGTCCTTCGCCTCGGCCAGGCGGCGTTCGGCCTGGAACAGCTTGTGGCGGCAGTGTTCCGGGTCGACCACGCTGTCGCGTAACTCGGCGGCCTCGTAGGCGAGGTCGTCGGCGCGCCGGCGGCGCGGGTCGGCGGGCACGTCCGGTTCGGGCGGATAGCCGTCGCCGTCGTCGTCGGGGGTGAGGTCGGTGAAATACGGCGGCAGCGATTCCGGGTCCTGCGCGAGTTGCTGCTGGCGGGCCGCGATCATGCGCCGGTCCTCCTCGTCGCAGGCGCGCAGGAATTCGCGGTGGTCCTCGACGTCGGCGTCGGTGACCGGCCGATGGACCAGCGCCCCGGTCATCGACACCCGCTCGGCGCCCTCGTGGTCGCGCAGGATCACCGCCACCGTGTCCGGCGGCCGCGGCGCCGGGCGGCCCTCGACGCGGGCGTCGAGGATCGCGTCGCGCGACTCCTGCACCACATAGCCGCACTCCTGCACGAAGAAGGTGCTGGCGGCGTCGTAACAGCTGTCCACCGCGCGGCTGGTCCAGGGGTGCCTGCTGCCCAGCGCGAGCACACCGTGCTCGGTGACGCGGTCGTCGTGGCGGATCTGCCAGGAGTATTCGCCGGGGGACAGGCTGCGCGGCGCGCCGGTGCCCGCCGTCGAGTTGGTCGCGTCCGTTGACACCCCTCGATTGTGACCCCGGCACCCGCGGGCGCGGGCGGGGTTCGGCGGCACACATCTGGCAACCCGTCCGCGGCGCGAGCGGGCAACCTCGCGCCCGGGGTTGCGCCAATGTTGCTCGCCTTCTACGGTAATTCGACTATCGGAAATGGCTCGACGGCGGTTTTTCATCGGCATCCGAGGCCGAAGGGGGTGCTGTGGTGACCGATGATCGCAGTTCACTGCGCACCTGGTGGCGCGATGACCCCGACTACCGATGGCCGATCCGGGCGCTGGCGGCGCACGACGTGCTCAGACCGCTGAAGCTGGCCATCGGCATCGGCGGGCTCGCCAGCGCGGCGGTCGCGGCGTCGGCGGCGCTGTCGTGGGGGCCGGACGGTGCGATCTCGCGCCCGCTGGAGTGGGTGGTCGCGGTGCTGGGCGTGCTGTGGTGGCTGCGCTGGTGGCTGCTGCCGTGGCCCTCGGCGGTCGAGTCGCTGACGCTGTTCGCCATCGCCGATATCGGCACCACCGCCGCGGGCCTGGGCAGCCCGGATGTGGTCGGCAGGGCCATCGCGGTGCTGGTGCTGATGGTGACGGGCCTGTACGCGACCTTCTTCCACAGTCCGAGAATCCTTGCCGCCCATATCGTCTGGTTGTCGGTGTCGGTGGCGGTGCTGTCGGTCCCGATGTTCGCCGAGGGTTATGCGGCCGTGGCGTCGGCGCTGATCCTGGTCACGGTGACGATCTCGGCGGTGGTGCTGCCCGGCGTGCAATACGGGTACTGGGTGCTGCGCACCGAAACGCTGTGCGACCCGCTGACCTCGCTGCTGAGCCGCCGCGGGCTCGACGACCGCTGCCGATCCCTGCTGGACTGCGGCAGCTGCCTGCCGACCTGCGTGATGGTGGTGGATCTGGACGGGTTCAAACGCATCAACGACCGCTTCGGTCACCGCACCGGCGACGAAGTGCTCATGTCCGTGGCCGACCGCCTGCGTGCCGCCGCCCCCGCCGCCGCCGTCGTGGCCCGCATCGGCGGTGAGGAATTCGCGGTCCTGAGCCGCCTGTCCGAATCGGCGGCGCACGCCGTCGCCGAGAACCTGCGCGGCGCCATCGCCCGCTCCACCGCCTCGATTCCGGTCACCGCCAGCATCGGCGTCGCCGTGTGCGCCGCCCCCGACCTGCGCCAGCACCGCGCCCGCCCCTTCGTCAACACCCTGCTCGACCGCGCCGACGCCGCCATGTATCAGGCGAAACGGCGCGGCGGCAATACCGTCGTCGTCGAGGCGTGAGGATGCCGCGCTAGGGGTAAAGCGGTGCGGCACACCGTTTTCGCCGTGCCGGGTGGCGGTCGGCTCGTACGATCGGGGTGCAGTGTCGCCGGGGCGGCAGTCCTCGCCGAAAGGCCACCACGATGAATCGACGGTCGCATCCGCCAGCCGACCGTCGCTGCCGGGGGCGACGGCGATGCTGACCGCGTTGCGGGCGGCGCGGTCGCTGCCGCCGACCGTGCGGCTGTTGCTGGTCAACCAGTTCGGCGTCTACCTCGGCTTCTACCTGCTGATCCCGTTTCTCGCCACGCATCTGCGCGACGATCTGCGCCTGAGCACGGGGGTGGTGGGGGCGATCATCGGGGTGCGCAGCCTCAGCCAGCAGGGGCTGACCCTGCTGGGCGGGTCGGCCGCCGACCGGATCGGGTGCCGGCCGTTGATCATCGCCGGATGTCTGCTGCGCGCCGTGGGTTTCGCGGCCTTCGCGGTGGTGAACAGCGTCGCCGGGCTGGTGCTGGCCGCGATCGTGACCGGGGTGGCGGGCGCGGTGTTCAGCCCGGCCACCCGCGCCTACCTCGCCTACGAGTCCGGACCGCAACGGCTGCAAGCGTTTTCGCTGTTCAATGTGGCGGGGGAGACCGGCACCCTGATCGGCCCGCTGCTGGGCAGCGTGCTGCTCGCGGTCGATTTCCGGCTGGTGGCGGCGGTGGCGGCGGTGGTGTTCACCGCGTTGACCGTCGCGCAGCTGCTGGCGCTGCCGCCGCGCCCGGTCACCCCGTCGGGCCAGTCGGTGCTCGCCGACTGGCGCGAAGTGGTCGGCAACCGCCGCTTCCTGCTCTACGTGTGCGCCACCGCCGCGATCTTCGTGCTGTACAACCAGCTCTACCTGACGCTGCCGCTGGAGGCCGCGCGCGCCTCCGGTTTCGCGGGGTCGGCCGCGCTGCTGTTCACCGCGTCCACCGTCGTGACCCTCGGCCTGCAGGTGCGCATCACCGACCGATGCCAGCGCCGCGGATCGTCCCCGGCGTGGATCGCGGTGGGAACGGCGTTGTGCGGGTTGGCATTCGCCCCGGCCGCCATCGGCGCCACCGTGCAGCGGGCGGCCGGGTCGGCGGGGCTGTGGGCGGCGCTGCCCGCGCTGGCGCCGACGCTGCTGGCCACGGTGGTGCTGACGCTCGGGGTGGCGGTGGCCCAACCGTTCGCGCTGGATCTGACCACCGACTTCGCGCGCCCCGCCCTGACCGGCACCTACCTGGGCGTGTTCGCGACGGCGTCGGGGATCGCGGCGGTGGTGAGCAACACCGTCGTCGGTTACAGCGTCGACCTCGGCGCCCGCCTGGGGACGCCGTGGCTGCCGTGGCTGCTGCTGGGCGGCTACGGGATCGGCAGTGCCGCCCTGATCGCGGTGATGCGGGCGCGCTCGCTGTTCCCGCCCGCGGCGTCGGGAACCGTTCGACCACAGAGGACGTGACGATGAAGTACGACAGCATCACCGATCTCATCGGCGGCACCCCGCTGGTGCGGCTGCACCGGCTCACCCGGCCCTCGGACGCGGCGGTCTGGGTCAAACTCGAATGCCTCAACCCCAGCGGCAGCGTCAAGGCGCGCCCGGCGCTGGCCATGATCCGCGAGGCCCTGCGCACCGGCGAGCTCACCCCGGACGGCACCATCGTGGAGGCCACGTCCGGGAATCTGGGTATCGCGCTGGCCATGATCGGCGCCGCCCTCGGCATCCGCACCGAGATCATGGTCGACCCGCGCACCCCCCGGTTCAGCGTCGGCGCCATCGCCGCCTACGGGGCGCACCCCACCCTCGTCGAACACGGCGACGAACACGGCAAATACCAGATCCCGCGCATCCGCGCCGCCCGCGCCGTCGTCCGCGACACCCCGGGCGCGTACATGCCCGACCAGTGGAACAATCCGAACAATCCGGCCGCGCACGGCGCCACCACCGCGCAGGAGATCCTCGCCGATCTGGACGGCGACGTGCACGCGGTGGTGTGCACCACCAGCAGCTGCGGCCAGATCACCGGCATCGGGCGGGCGCTGCGGCGGGCCGGAATCGGTTGTCTCACAGTCGCTGTCGACGGCCGGGGCTCCACGGCCATCGGCGGGCCGATGGGACAGCATCTGCTGATCGGCCTCGGCTCCGGATTCACCCCGGGAAATTTCGACCGCAGCGTGATCGACCACGCCTACTGGTGCGGGGACGCCGACGCATTCTCCACCTGCCGGTTACTGGCCGCGGGCGAGGGCCTGCTGCTGGGCGGATCCTCCGGCGCCGCCGTGTTCATCGCCCTGCGGGTGGCGCAACTGCTGGGCCCGGGCCACAATGTGGTCGCCGTCGCCCCCGACGGCGGCGACCGATACCTGGACACCATCTACGACGACGCCTGGATCGGCGCCCACGACGTGGACCTCGCCACCACCGTCGAGCAGCTGCGCGCCCGCCTCACCGACTACACCCCGTTCCCCGGCGACCGGCTCGCACCGTGGCGGCACTATCCGGCCGCCACCGAGCCCGACGCGCCGAAAGCGGTGCCGTAGCACGGTGTCCGCGGCCGCGTCACGAGGCCGCCTCGGCGCGGCCGCGCAGCGGGCTCGGGTCCGCGACGGCCGCGCATCGGGTCCAGGAGGTCACCACCCGCTCGGTCGTCCGCGCGATCGTGTCGGGCCCGACCGGCGGATCGGCCACGAGCAGGCCGTGTTCGGCGCAGTACGCGTCGTTGTAGACGGTGTCGAAATAGCGGTGCGGGCCGTCGGGGAACACGGCCACGATCCGCACATCCGACTCGAACACCCCCGCCGCCCAGCCCGCCACCAGCGCGACCGCCCCCACGCTCCAGCCGCCCGTCGCGTAGTGGGATGCGGCCAGGGTGCGACACGCCCACACGGCCTCCGCCGGTGCCACCCAATGGATTTCGTCGAACGCCGCATAGTCGACATTGCGCGGATGAATGCTCGACCCCAGCCCCCGCATCAGCCGCGGCCCTGCGGGCTGACCGAAAATGGTCGAGGCGACCGTATCCACGCCGATGAGCTTCAACCCCGGATTGAACCGCCGCAACACCCGCGACACCCCCGCCGAATGCCCGCCGGTGCCCACCGAGCACACCAGCACATCCACCCGGCCCAGCTGCCCCACCAACTCCAGCGCCAGCGACTCGTAGCCGTCGACATTGTCGGGATTACCGTACTGATCCGGGCACCACGAATCCGGTTCGCGGGCCAGCAGTTCGGCCACGCGCTCGCGGCGCGCCTGCTGCCAGCCGCCGACCGGGTGCGGCTCGGCCACCACCTCGATCCGCGTCCCGAACGCCGCGAGCATGCGCGCCAGGATCGGCTCCAGGCCGGGATCGGTCACCATGGTGATCGGATGACGGGCCACGAGCCCGGCCAGCGCCAGCCCCAAACCAAAAGTGCCGCTGGACGATTCGACGATCCGCGCCCCGGGCGCCAGCTCGCCGCGCTGTTCGGCGCGGCGCACCATGTGCAGCGCGGGCCGGTCCTTCATCCCGCCGGGATTGAACCCCTCCAGTTTCGCCCAGAATCCGCGGCCGCGCGGGGCCAGCGGCGCACCCACCCACAGCACCGGGGTATTGCCGACCAGCGCGTGCGGTCGCCGCGCCGCACCCGGCGCCGCGATCAGCGCCGCCGGTATCTCGGCCGGGTCCTGGACCACAACCTCGTTCATGACTGTCGCTTCCTGTATCGAATCCCGCCACGGGCGGGCACGGACGTGAGCCGGGCAGCGGACACCGGCCGGGGCGACACAGCGGCCACCGGCCTGGCGCTGACCTGTCAGCGTCGAGCGATACAGATCCGGGTGAGCACATCCCGCCCCCCGGACACCGGCACAGCGGGCGGCCCCCGCACCCCCGCCGTCGGCGCGGCACCGCATCCGAGGGTGACGGGGGCCAGCAGCAGCACCGGTGGGGCGAGGGGCGGCGACACCGCGAGACCGACGCCGGACGCCACCGGGGCGGTGATACACGGGATGCGCGGAGTGCAAGGGCCGCAACAACCATCGGGGGCCTGCCCCGGAACGTCGGCCACCCCGGCGGGGCGGCCCGGGTCGGTGATCACCACCGCGGGCGCGTCCACGCCGGTATCCGCCAGCGCGCAATCCATCATCGACCCGGCGAACAATATCGCCACCAGCACAACGAGTCCGGAGCCACCGAGCCGCACTCGCGGTATCCGGCTCACGAGCACCCCCACTTCCGAACAGCGCTGAGCCGCAACCTGTTGACGCGAAGCGGACGACTGCGCGACCAGCGCTTCGGAACAGAATCCATCACCCACGGTAAACGGTCGCCACACCGTCGGTCCGCGAACCGCTGCGCCGACCCCTTCCACACGGCAGCAGTAGGGGTTTCGCGCCGGTCGGTCGGTGACCTATTGGCTTCCTACCGTGGCGGTATTCACCCGATCGAAGGAGGACTCATGAAGATCGCCCTGCTGGGCACCGGATTCGGGCAGGCCCACGCCGCGGCGTATGCCACGCGCGCCGACGTCGAGGTGACGGTGTTCGGCCGTCGCCCCGAGGCGCTGCGACCGCTGGCCGATCGCTACGGATTCGCCACCACCACCGACCTGGACTCGGTATTCGCCGACCCCACCGTCGAACTCATCGATATCTGCCTGCCGACCGGCCTGCACCCCGCCACCGCGCTGCGCGCCCTGGACGCGGGCAAACACGTGCTCACCGAATTGCCCCTGGCCGCCGATATGGCGCTGGCGCAGCGGGTGGCCGACGCGGCGCGCGCCGGTGACCGGCAGGTCTTCGTCGACATGTACGACCGGTTCCTGCCCGCGAACCAGCTCCTGTTCGACGCGGTCGCCTCCGGCGGATACGGGCGGCTGCGGCATCTGGCCGTCGACCTGGCCACGGCGCTGCTGTGGCCGGGAGTCGACATCGGGCTGGCACAGATCGCACTCGACATGATGCACGGCGACATCGACGTCATCGTCCAAACCCTCGGCGCCCCCGCGACTCTCGACATCACCGCCACCGCGGGCGGCCCCGGCACCGCCGTGGTGGACGCGGTCCTCGGCTACCCGGACGCGACGGCCCGCTGCTGCGCCTGCTCCTTGATGCCGATGCCTTACGGTGCGCGCGGCGGCTACCGCGCCACCTTCACCGACGCCGTCCTCACCGCCACCTTCACCCACGGCTTCGACGGCAAACCCACCACCACGGTCAGCACCTGCACCGCCGACGGCGAGGACACGACACAACTCCCCGACGCCGACCCCTATGCGGCCATGATCGACCACGTCCTGGCCTGCCTGCGCGGGCAGGCAACCAACCGGATAGCCCCCGACAGCGTCCTGGATGCCCTCGCGGTGACCCTCGACATCGACGCCGTCGTCAACCCGCGCTGACACCTCTGTCACTCTGCGGGATGGTCGGGGTCGCAGGAGGTGTCGGCGGGCGGGAGGATGCCGTCGCTGTAGTAGGCGTTGATCGCGTCGTTGAGGCAGGTGCTCAGGCCGGTGCGGAAGGTCATGTGAATGCGGGTGTTTCGCAGGGTGACCAGGCGAGAAGCGGGCATCGCGCGGTGCAGGCGCTGGGCGTGGTCATACGGGGTGCGGGGGTCGCCGGTGGACTGGACCAGCAGGGCGGGCACCGAATTGTGTACTCGGGTGGGAGGTTCGGCGGGGCGGGGCCAGTAGGCGCAGGGCTGGATGTTGTTGGCCAGTGCGCCGAAGACCGGTTCGGTGGTGCGGGTGAGGTCGATGCGGCGGCGGTACCACTGGGGGTCGGTGGGGGCGGGGGCGTCGGCGCAGGCGATCCGGGCGAGGGCGGAATTCTCGCCGTCGCGTAACGCCGTCAGCACCGAGCGCAGGCGGGGGGTGTGCGCGGTGGCGGGAGGTCGGCCGATGGTGTCGGCCAATTCGCGCACGATGTCGGCCAGTGCCGCGTTCAGGCGAAAGTTGTTGAGGTAGTTGTGCAGAATGAACGGCAGCCAATGATCGTCGACCGGGAAATCGTCGACGATGATCGGCTGGTGTGCGGCGGCGCGGATCAGGTCCTCGATCCGGGCGCGCACCTCGGCGGCGGTGGTCCCGAAGTGGTAGGTGTCCTCGCGGGCCGCGACCCAGCGCGCCCAGTCGTCCAGCGCGGCTTCGTCGGCGGGCCCCCAGTCCTGGACCATGCCCTCCCAGTACCGGTCGGGGTCGATCGAACTGTCGAAGACCATCCGGCCGCTGTGCGCCGGGAACATCTGGGTGTACACCTCACCCAGATAGGTGCCGTAGGAGACGCCGTAGTAATCCAGCTTCCCCGCGCCCAGCACCGCCCGGATCACGTCCATGTCGCGGGCGGTGTTGCGTGTGGTCAGTTGCCGCAGCTCGGCCGGGTCGCCGGTGGTCAGGCAGGTGTGTGCCATTCCGGCGGCCTCGACACTGTCGTGGCGGAAGCCGGACTCGGTGAGACCGGCCGATCGGATCATCTCGCCCACCGCCCAGCCGCAGGGCCGGGTGTGTTCGGACCGTCCCACCCCGCGCGGATCCATCCCGATCAGGTCGTAGCGGGCCACCACCTCCGGTGCCAGCACATCGCCGATCAATCCCACGCTGTCGAGCCCCTCCCCGCCGGGACCACCCGGATTCGACAGCAGCACACCGCGGCGCAGCTCCGCATTGCCCGCCCTGATCCGGGAAATCGCCACCGTCGTGGTGCGAGCGCGCGGCGCCGAGTAATCCAGCGGTACCACCACATTCGCGCACTGCGCCCCCGCGCTGTCCAACTCCTCGACGCCGCACCGCTTCCACTCGAGGCGCTGGTGATAGAACCGGGCCAATCCACTGGGATCCGGATCCGACCCTGCCACCAGTGCCGATCCGATCACGACAGCGACCATCAACCGGAATAGGTTCGCCAACAACAGCGTTCGCCTCGACTCGTCCGCGGGAGCTTGCTACCGCTGTACCATAGTCGATCACAACCAGTCGGTACTGTTCGTTGTCAACTCGATGATTTCGTCGGCGTAGGGCACGCGCCGTTGACCCTGGACGCCAAACGTTTCCGGAAACAACGGCCGGGTATACCGGCCCCGGGCGGGGGATGTCTCGGAGGGGCGTGATCGCCGATGGCCGGGGACGAACAGGTACCCGACGCGGAGAGCCGGTCGGGCCCGGAGATCGAGGTGTTCATCGACTCGTGCGACCGGTTGGTGCGGGATCTGTTCGGTATCGATCTGCGCCTGCGCCGGGCACGCGGTCGATCCCCGGACACCGGCGAGGAGGAATGGCCCGGCCTGATCGACGACCTGGCCGTGCTGGTGCGGGATTCGAGCACCGCCATGTCCGCGATCTCGCGGACCTTCAGCGACAGCCGGACCGGACGGTGATCGACGCAGCCGCCTGGGTTCTCCGCTGGGCCGGGCGGCGCGGCCTGCCGCGCAGGACCTGAAATCCCGCCCGCGACACCATGATCGGGATGCGGCGCGCGGCCTGCAGATGCCGCACGCGCGCGGCGTCGGGCAACTCGTCCCACGGCAGGGGCAGCGCGTCGTCGGCGTCGTGGGAGGCGGCGAGATTCGCCGCGCGGGTCGCGATCCGCTCCTCCATCCACCGGTCGTATTCCAGCCGGGCCAGCAACCGCACCTCGTCGTCGTCGAAGGTGACCTCGAGCTCCGGGTCACCGGCGGGCACCATGAAGCATCCGATCGTGGCCAGGTTCTCCCCGATGCGCCGGGCCTGCACCCGATCCCGCTCGCGTTCGGTGTCGGGCAACTCCTCCCAGCGGCGCAGCACGTGGGCATCGGCGGGAGCCTCGCCGGTGGTCATGGCCTCGTGCACCCGGGCCTGATGCGCCACCCGCTCGCTGGTGTCGTGCACCGCCTGCGCCAGCTGATCGGTGACCCGGGCGGTGATGTAGCCGGTGAGGCTGTCGATGACCCGATCCTGCGCGGTCAGGCGGGCCTTCATCTGCCGGCACTCGTGCAGGATCGCCTCGGCGTCGAGGAAGGTCTGCTCGGAGCGGCGATCACCGGCCCGGCCGAGGACATCCTGACCCACCATGATCACGATCATGAACAGCAGCTGCGCCAGGGTCGACAGGAACGTCATGAACAGGAACGGGTACGGGTCGAACCGCTGAACCCCGGCCACCGCCAGCAGGATCCACAGCACCTGCGTCCCGGCGGCCAGATAGAACGCCCACACGCTGCCCACCCGCTCGGTGAGCCACGCCGCGATCCGGTCGTTGCGGGTCACCACCTGATCGCGGGCCTGCGGCGGATGCCGCACGTGATGCTGCTCGATCCACGGGTGCGGGCTCGACTCCAGCAGGCTCAGCCCCCGGCTCAGCGCCCGATCCTGCCGATCCAGGTGCGACTGCAGATCGGCCACCAGCGTGAAGATCGACTCGGTGTTCTCGTAGGTCTGCACCGCGCGCCGGTCGGCCGCCGCGCTCAACACCCGCTGCCCGACCAGGATGATCAGGCACAACACCAGCTGCGCGATATTGTTGACGAACAGCAGGAACGGGAACGGGTACGGGTCGAGCCGATGCAGCGGCCCCCACCAGGTCGCCAGCGTCATATACGCGCCGAACACCACCAGCACCGCATACAGCGCGGGCATCGATCCCACCCATCGGGTCACCGCCGCGGCGACCGCGTCGTTCACCCCGACCCGCTGATCGGCCATCGATACCGGTGAGTGCCGCGGGTCGGTCGCGTGGCTACCGCTGGTCAACTGTTCAGTCCCCTTACGTGTAGTTCCGTTATGTCCCACTGTAATTCGAGCTCGGCCGTCGGCTCGGTAGCAGCAGGGTGGTGAATCGGAGGGTGAGTTCGTGCAGTGCCCATTCGATCGGGCCGCGGCGAAACAGGCTGCGCCAGAGGGTCGCCAGCAGCAGCGAGCCCGCGACGAACAGGGTGAGTAGCTGCCACGACGGCTGATGCAGCCCGCTGTCGGGGAGCGGGGCGTCGGGGTCGTCGGGGACGGGCATCAGCAGGTGGATCGCGATGATCTGCAGGACGTACAGGCTGAGGGCGCAGGAACCGGCGGCGATGAGCGGGTACAGCGGGGCGTGCAGGCGGGCGGTCACGGCCAGCAGCGCACCGAGTACCGCGAAGGCGACGCCGGTCGCGCCGAGGACGTCGAACGGTGTCCCGGAGTGCGGGCTCGCGACCGTCAGCCACCACCAACTGGTCGTCGGCACCGCGCCGAACCCGCCGCCCGCGTCGAGGAGTTTCCCGGCATCGAACGGGGTGCCGGACTCGGCGAGCATCGCGGTGAGCATGTCCAGCAGGTGCCGACGCCCGCCCAGCCGATGCTGGGCCAGCCAGGAACCACCGTAGCCGAGGGCGATGAGCGCGGCGCCGATGCCCAGGGGCAGCGCCGGGCGCATCGAGCGGATACCGGTGCGGCCCAGGGCGAGTCCGGCCAGCAGGAACGGCATCCAGGTCAGCACCGGGTAGGCGCCGGTGAGCAGTGTCATCTCCGATGCCTCGCGCACACCGGACCACGACCCGAACATCGCGAACGCCGGGCTGCCACCGAAGCTGTTCTGTGCCAATCGTTCTCGGATCAGGAAGGAGACGATCGGACCGGCGATCGCCCAGGCGAACGCGATCAGGGCCAGGGTCCGCGGGCGTAATCGCAACAGCGGCAAGCAGAGTAGGAAGAAGACGCCGTAGTAGAACAGAATCACCATCACCGGTGTGCGCAGTTGCACGAGGGCCAGACCGATCAGCGCGATGACGACCGCCCGCGCGGCGATCCGAACCAGCACCCTGCGCCCCGCCCGGCCCGCGGGCATCCGCTCACCGCCCGACAGCAGCGCCAGCGAAACACCCGCGAGCACCGCGAACAGCGCCGAGGACCGGCCCGAGAAAATCTCCAGCCACCCCGCGCCCGGCTCCCCGGGATGAGGTCCGACATGCACCGCGAACATGCCCAGAACCGCCAGGCCGCGCGCCGCGTCCAGGCCGACGACCCGCGACGGGGCCATGGAGTCGCTCATTGTCACCTCTCGCCGAGCCGGACTGGATCGCCGCCCAAGCTACCGATCGGCAATAGCGCCGAACACCCTGATTCCGACAAATACGCCGCGAGGATGATGCGTCGGCAACTTTCGGCTACGGCACTGTGGCGGGCGGCTGCTCCTCGGGGATGTCGACGGCGACCCGCGGCAGGAAGTAGCCGACGAGCGGGCCCATGGTGAGCGCGATGAGCACGGTCCCGATGCCGACGGCGCCGCCGAGCAGCCAGCCGGTGACGGCGACGGCGACCTCGATGCCGGTGCGTACCACCGCAATCGGGCGCCGGGTGAGCCGGACCAGGCCGGTCATCAGGCCGTCGCGGGGCCCGGCGCCGAACTGCGCGCCCAGGTAGACCGCGTCGAAGAAGGCGAGCCCGATGATGCCGAGGATCAGATACATCGCCTGCGCCACGAGGCCGGTCGGCCGGGGAACGATCGACGCCGTCGCATCGGCGGCCACCCCGACCAGCACCACATTGAGAAGCGTTCCCACGCCCGGTAATTCCCGCATCGGGAACCAGGCCAGGAGCACGGCCACCGCGATGAGGTTGGTCGCCGTGCCGAAGGAGATCCCGATCGATCTCGACACTCCCTCGGTGAGCACGCTCCAGCTGGCCGCGCCGAGCCCCGAGCTCACCAGCACCATCACCGAGGCGCCGTAACCGAGCAGGCCGACCAGTAGCTGCGGGAATCGGCGCAGCTTCCGCCCGGCGCGCAGTTGCTCGACGGCGTTGCGGCGGCGGAGGACGAAGCGAGGGGTCATCGGCCCACCCTCCGGGAATTCTGGTCTGTGATTCCATAGCCAGATTGGCGATACTGGTTCGATGAAGATCGGTTCGCACGCGGTGGCACGGATGCTGGGGGCATGGCACGACGGTCCGGGACCGGCGCATCAACGCCTGTCGGACAGGTTGCGGCTGCTGGTGTTGGACGGGCGGCTGGCGCTGGGTGCGGCCCTGCCGAGCGAGCGGGACCTGGCGCTCACGCTGGGAGTCAGCCGCACCACCGTCGGCACGGCATACCGGGCGCTGGCCGACGCGGGTTATCTGGGCACGCACCCGCGATCGCGGGCCGTGGTTCGCCTGCCCGATGAAGGCACCCCGGGCGTGCCGACCGCGCCGCTGTCGTCGACCATCGATCTGTCCTTCGCCGCCCCGGCCGCGCCCGGAGTGATACTGCACCGTGCTTTCACCCAAGCGCTGGAACAACTTCCGCGTCATTTCGGTCGCCGCGGATACGAGCGTGACGGCGTCGCCGAACTCCGGGAAGCCGTGGCCCGCTGGTACGGCAGGCGGGGTCTGGCGACTCGGCCGGAGCAGATCCTCGTCACCAACGGCGCGCAGCACGCGGTGGCCCTGATCGCCCGCACCCTGCTCACCCCCGGCGACCGCGTCGTCATCGAGCACCCCACCTACCCGCATGCGATCAAGGCCCTCACCGACGTCGGCAGCCGCCTGGTCCCGGTAGCGCTGGAACCCGACGGGTGGAACGTGGAACAGCTGCGCGCGGCGAGCCGGAATGCGAAGCTGGCCTACCTGATTCCCGACTTCCACAACCCCACCGGATTGTGCATGCCCGCCGACATCCGCCGCCGCATCAGACTGGACTGCCCGGTCGTCGTCGACGAAACACTGGCCGACCTCGCCCTCGACGTCGCCCCGCCGCCCCCGTTCGCCGCCCACCACCCCGCCACGATCAGCATCGGCTCCACCGCCAAGAGCATCTGGGGCGGGCTGCGCATCGGATGGATCCGCGCCACACCCGCCCTCCTGAACCGCCTGACCCAGGCCCGCCCCGGCACCGACCTCGGCACCCCCGTCCTGGAACAACTGGCCGCCGCCCTCCTCCTCGACAGCCTCGACACCTACCTCCCCACCCAACTCGACCAACTCCGCACCCAACGCCGAACCCTGCACACCGCTCTCGCCCACCACCTCCCGGAATGGACGGTCCCCATCCCCCCGGGCGGCCTGTCCTTCTGGATCACCCTCGACACCACGATCAGCTCCCGCCTGGCAGCCCTGGCCCCCGACCACGGCCTCACCCTCGCCGCGGGCCCCCGCTTCGGCGTAGGCGGCGCCTTCGAACGCCACCTCCGCCTCCCTTACTCCCTGCCCCTCGAAACGCTGAAAACAGCGGCCCACCAACTATCTTCGGTGCGAGGCGCCATCATGAAGGGGGTCCGGGGGAAACACAAACCTTCGGCGGTTGCGTGAGCTCCGGGGTCGGTCCGAGTGCAGGACCGCGAGGTCGTGATCGCGTCACCTCCGGGCCACCGGCTGAGGGAATGGTGTGGCTTTCGAACCCCCGCCTGCCGAGGCCAGGCGGCTTCTGGAAAAGCTCGATGACCTGTTCTGGCGCTATTAGGCTAGTTGCTGGTGTCGTAGTTGTCCGCGAAGGCCAGTACGCGCGGCGCAAGACGCATGTAGGGAGGCACTTGCATCCGACGCGTGAAGCCCGGACCAGTCTGCAGCGCATACAAACCGCGCCTGCCATCGAATCGGCCGATCAGTTCCCTTACCGTGGCGGCATCATCGGCCGTGTTCGGGTACAGGATGGCATCGAGCTTCTCTTGCAGCTTGCCTATCAGCGGCCGGATGGCGTTGATCATGTCCAGCACGTTGGGATCGGAAGTCATCTGTTCTAGCTCACGACGCTTCAGCCAGCTCTCCCTAGCCTCCCTAGTGAAGTGGAGCATGTAGTCCCGGTCCATGTACACGTTCACCGCAGGTTCTCCGTGTAGACGTGCCGTGAAGTCGTACTTGAAAGCGTTGATATCGCCGTGCAACAGCGCATCGCGCATCTTTACCAACCAGCGATACTCGAACGACGTGCTCAGCAGGTCGTCAAACAGGTTCAGCAATGCTTGCTCTTGCGGAGTCCGTCGACCGAACGCGTCACGTACGGATCGAATCGACTGATCCTTGTGGCTGTGCAGTGCACTCGTGAACGAGATCAATGCCGAACGCAACCTACGCCGTCGCTCGTCGATGGCATCCTCATCGACCAATGAGATCCGGCTGTCTCGTAGATCGGTAGTCACACCGATCAGCACATCGCAGAATCTGTTGCTTTCATCTGAGATGTGTTGCAATAGCTCACTGTCCAGCATCTGCCGAAGCCGGTCGTACGCATCGCGGTAACGATTGTTTTCGTCTTCGGTGAACGAACACACCTTCGTGAAGATGATTGCTACATCGATACTGGGATCGCGGTAGCCCAGGATGGCACCGTATGGGTCGGTGGCGGCAGCTGCGTCGTCGGCCGCGTCTTGATCCATTTGCTGTTGAGCAGCCTCTTGAGCTGCTCGGAAGCTGGCGCCCACAGACTCGATGCGCTGTCGGATCTCGTTCGCCGAGGGCACTCCCTCGGACAACCAGCGGTGACCATCGCGCACGATGCCGCCCAGAACATTCTGAAGAGAACCCTGTGTAGCGGCGCGTGTCATCCGATCCCTGGCATCGGGAGTATTTGCATAATCCGTCATCGCCGCGTTCATCGCCTGGGCCAGTGCACGAAATGTCTCGATAACTATCACCATCGCCGGACTGGTCGGCGGCGGTGCGGTGTCCGGCGAAACACCGTCCTTCCACGCGTCCGCAGCGTTCACGCAGAAGTCGAACGGGCCGTCACCCTCGATGTCGTCGAGGCTGGCGACAAACTCCTCCAGTCTTCCGACCCATTTCCCTACCTGCGCTACGTTTTCCTGTTCCTCTTCCACGTCTTTGCCTTTCCTTGAACTGTCACATCTTGTGCGGCTCCCTTCGTGTGGGCAGCCGAACATCATCGCACGAGGTCCGACCAACGCATGGCAATTCCCCCCGGGTATCTTCATCCGCCCTAGCAGCTGCCTGCGGAGCGCACGTGCGATCACTGGCTTGTCGGACATGCGTCTTGAGCCTCGATGGGCCTTCCGAGGAAAGCGGGAACTTCGAACACCACGGTGAATTGTGGGCTGTCACCAGCCTGACCGGCATCGACAAACATCCTGCAGTCCTGCTCACAAGTCAGATTCAACTTGCTGGTCCGCCCGCCCGCGAGTGCGCTGATCTGTGATCAGTCGGCTCGCTTCCCGCCCAGCCGTCCGTTGGTTCGGCCTGCCGGTCGGCGTCGTGGTTGGCATCGGCAGCATACGGGGTGAGCCCGGGTGATCATGGAGTCCACGTTGACATGCCAGTCGATCGTTCCGGCCGCGTCGGCCAGCATCTGCAGCAGCACCGCGATGTTCGCTGCTACTGCCGTCCGCCTGTTTTGCCTTGCTGACCAACGATTTCATGGCGGTGTCTGTCAATCTGCCACACAACCCCTACCTGCGGCCCATAGAGGATTTGAAACCACCCGTTTCCGCAGGTCAGGGCCGTCTTTAGTGCAGCACCGTAGCGTCTTGAGGCAATGCGGTACATTCCACGACACAAACACTCGCTGCAGACCGTGGCCTGGTCAACGGGGTCCGGCGAGTCTTTTCGGATCGGAAACCTAAGTTGGCCAAGGAAACTTCGGGTCCGGTGGGTAGGTGCGGAGGGCTGCGGGCTCCCCTGTGGAGGGCCTGGGAAACGGTTCAGGCCGAGCCGGTATCATCCGCCTGTCGGGCGGTTGTCCAGCGCGGCGTAGAGATGGTGGTCGCCATTCAATAGTTTCCGATTGGCTTCGTATCGGTTGTCAGGCTGGATCCATGTCGTCGTCAGGAGCCTGGAGTCGGAGCTCTCGAGGCCTTGCCGTCGGCGGAGTAGTCGAAGAATCTGGCACCGCGCTCGATGAGGTAGTGCGTAGCTGCAGGAGCTTGGAGGTTCCGGTCGCTGGGTTCGGTGTTGCCGGTCGATCGTTGTCTGTTCCGGTCGCTAGCCACATCGGTAGGTGTTCATCGGGGGGCAATCAGCATGGTCTTGGTCGCTTCGAAGGCCATGGTGTCCCTTCCACCTGGTCGTATAATCATCAGCTTACAAGGTGGCAGCGGGCGCTGCTAACCTTGCTTCGCCGGTGTCGAGTTCGGTTGAAGGTCGGCGAAGTAGCTTCGATGGTTTACCGAAGCTGGTGTTCTGCAACAGCATTGGCGACGGTGAGTGAAAGATGCTGGTACGCACGGCCAATGGAGTGCGCACCGGTGCTTATTGCGTATTCGCAGTACTGTCCGGGAGGGCGGATGGGTAGGAGATCAGGTGGGAGGCAAGGTCTTTCCGGAGACTACATGCCGGTCGGTGCGATCTTGCAGCGTTACCGGAAGGAAGCCAAGGTGGATCTGGACAGCTTGGCGGCGGAGGCTCACTTGTCCACGTCGTTGCTGTCGAAGATCGAAGCGGGGCACAGGCAGGCGACCAAAAAGACGGTACTGACCCTCGCGCCGATCCTGAATATCCCGGAGTCGGAACGGAAGCGGCTTCTGTGGCTCGTCGACCCCTATCTGCGTGAGATGGAGCGGAGTGCGGATGGCGGGCGGGGTCGTCCGACACTGCGTGAACTGAACGTGTTGGATGCCAACCCGTTTCCGGCGTGCTATATGGAGCCGCCCATGGGGCTGGATGGTGCGCTTCACGTAATCGTTGCTACGAACGCAGCGTTCGACCGATTCTTCCCGGGCCTGGGGGCGGGCGTCAGTACGGTCGAGTACGAACTTCTGCACCGGGCGGCGAAGGATGTCTTCGTGCGATGGGACGAGGACACCCACCATCTTGTGAGATCTTGCCGGGCCCAGTTGAGCGGGTTCGTCACCGACACGCGTATCGAGGAGTTGAAAAACACATTCCGTCGAAATCCAGATTTCGACGGAATGTGGGACACTCCCTACCCCACGAGACTCGAGTCGCGGGACACGGTCTGGGTGCGCGATACCAGCGATGGAACTGCGTTCGAGATGTATTTCCGCATGTCGTGGGACAACACTCCATGGCTGCACTATGGTCTGACACCGGTTGACCTCGCACGCTATCTGAAGCGCTATCCGATCGAGACGGAAAGAGCTTAGTCCGGGGTTCTCCTGGAGACAGTCATGGGCAGCTGTGGCGGCCTGAGACTGGCTGCTAATCGAGGGCGAGGCCGATGATCGGCGCGGGCCAGGCGTAGACGCCATCGGGCAGCGACAGACGCTAGAGCGAGGATCAGCTCGGTCAATGCGAAATGCTCGCCTATGCACCGACGAGCACCGTATCCGAAGGGAATGTACACGCCCGCCGGCGGTTTGCCCGATCCCCACCGATCGGGGTCGAATCGAAAGGGGGACGGATACAGGTCGGGCCGGTGGTGGAGAAGGTACGGGCTGACCGCGAGTGTGGTGCCGGCCGGGATGACGTACGTGCCGAGTTGGGTGTCGGTCATCGCGGTACGCGTGAGGAACCACACCGGTGGATATCTGCGCAGTGTTTCGTTGACGATCTGCCGGGTGTACTGCAGTCCGGGCAGATGTTTGTGTGTGGCAACGTGGCTGCCGGCGAGGGTGTCGTCGACTTCGGCGTGAAGTCGTTGCTCGACCTCGGGATGGGTGGCTACCAGGTACAGTGCCCAGGCCAGCGCGGTAGCGGTGGTGTCGATTCCGGCGACCTGGAACAGCAGCAGTTGATCGACGATCTCGGTATGAGTCAGACACTCCCCAATGTCGCGGGTGGACAACAGGATCGATAGGAGGTCGTCGCCGTGATCGCTGTTCGCGCTGCGGTCGGCAGTGTTCGCGGTTCGGACCATCAGGTCGCGCAGGCGCCGGTTCGCTGCCTCGTAGCGGCGGTTGCCGGGCGTCGGGATCCGGTGCAGTGCTGGCGGGACGACCATTCGTCTGGCGGCCACAGCGACGAGAGTGTCGATGTCATCGATGATTCGGCCGAGCGCGCTGGGTGACACGCTGTGTGGGAACACGGTCCTGGCCAGGATTTTAGCTACCAGCGTATTGGTTTCGGCGGTGATGTCGACGGTATCTCCGTGCCGCCACGCACCGAACGTAGTGGCGATTTCCATGCTCATCTGGGTGGCGTAGCCGGGCATGCGGGCCCTGTGGAAGGCGGGCTGGACAAGTCGGCGCTGTCGGCGATGTTCGTTATGGCTACAAGTGGTCAGGCTGTTGCCGACCACCTCTTTCGCGCGATCGAAGAACTGGCCGCCCTTGTCGAATCGCTCACCGTTGGAAAGAAGTTCGTGCGCCAGCTCTGCTGTACACGCCATGAGGATTCGTGCGGGGCCGACGCGGAGTTCGACGAGTTCTCCGTGTGCCGGCATGGACGTCAATAAGTCGAGGTGGTTGCGGAACCGCAACATGTGGCCGAGTAAAGGGAGTGCGCCGGGCAGGCGAGTTGCTGATGACGCGGGTTTGATGGATGAGGTTCGCTCCGACACCTTCGTTACTCCAGATGCTGGGCGCGGGCCGACAACGGCCCGCGCCGGTACACGATTGCTGATCCGGACGGCAAGCCTGCGGTGAGTGCGACAGTCAGGATGCACGCACGCCCTTCCCATCGCGCGGCCAGTACTCTCTGGCAACACGCCGCCTGCCGGGTAGGAACCGATGCCTACCTCGACAATCAGTCTCGTAGCGTGAATCGCGTAATGTCAATGCACTCTTTGTGCAAACTCTTTCGTTGCAGATGCAGGCAGGGGCTGATCGTGGCGACAAATCGCCAGCTGAGGGCCCTGATGCGATCTCTGGATACGGCGCGAAAGCTGTTGACAGCCACGTTCGAAGGGATCCAACAGATCTGTGCCGCAAGGGATTTCGCGGCTAGAGGATTGTCGGCTGACCTCGGGTGAGGGCTGCTGGTGAGGTGTCGGCCAACTTTGCACAAATTGTGAAAATGTACGAAGGTCCTGGCATGTGGGAGACGGAAAGCGTTTTGCACAAAGAGTGCATTGACACAGCGGGTGGCGCCCGAGAAGACTGAATATCCAAGGCGGACAGGTACTCCGCCTCGAAAGCGAAGTATTCATGGAAGGGGCTCGCATCGAGATGGGGTGAGTTCGGGGACGCGTAGCGTCGCTGACATCCAGGCTTGTCCACTGTGGGCGCGATACTTCGGAGCTTCCGTATAGTGTGCCGATCCCGGCGGTATCGAGGGGTGGGATCGGTCCGCTGCTCCGGACTGCTGCCAGCGGTATGCGGCGCAACGAGTTCGGGGCGGCCCCACGCCAAGTTCGCGTACGAGGATGTAGCCGAGCGATCGCGACTGCCGCTCGCGGGGCCATTCGGATGTGAAGGGCCTCGCAGTGCCAACTATTGCTGTTTACAGGAGCTGATATGGTCATTGATGGGGTTTCGCCAACTGCGCGTGGGGTGCTCGATCACCGGGCCGGTCTATTCGACATCATCGCTGTCCATGGTCTCGATGCAGTGATCCTGCGGCTCGCCGTGCTCCATGCCAGCGGCTACCACTATGCGGCCCGCGCAATGGAATGCGAGTTGCAACAACTCAATCTTCTGCAACGCGAACACTCACCATTGCCCGGTGCTCTTTCTCTAGCCTGACTTTCCCAACTACGCAGCGACGAAATGCTATGACCGACCAGTCGGCGATTTCTAGAGGTATCGCTCGCAGGGCTCCAGCGGAGTCTATGTCGCTGGAGCCCTGTCCTCCCTGGTGCGAACGCCCTGCCGGCCACCACTGGGAGGACGACGTTGGCGACGGTGTCCAGATGCGCCTGCATTGGCGTGTGTTTCCGATCCCAGGTACCGATCACGGCACCGTCATGATGAGCGCCGCCGAATATCTGCGCATCGGTGGCACGCAGAGTGATCCGCCCGATTTTATTATCGACACCGGCGTTGTTGGCGACGGTGAGATCAATGCTGACGGGGCTCGAGGGCTGAACCACGTCTTGGCCGAAGCGCTGGAGTTGATGGCAGAGCATGCCGACTCAGAAACCGATGAACACGCTCGACGATCCGGGCTGCCCGACACGAATAGGAGGAGTCACTGTGCCCAAATTTGTTCGGAGCGAGAAATATTTGGCAGGGCGTCTCGCGGTTCTGCAGTACACGAAGAAGGCGAGCAGCCACCCTACAGGATCGAGTCGATGCGCCGAGATCGGTAGCAGCTTCCTTCGCCAGGATCGCGAACACGAGAACGGACGACTCGAGCACTTGGACGGCTGGTCGAGCGCCCCGCTACGCTGTCCGAACCTGCCTCCCCCGGAGACGGTTGCTGAGATTCTCCATCTGCACCAGCAATTCCACTTCGGGCCGTTGAAGATCGCGATGTATCTGCAGCGCCACCACGACGTACCCATCAGCCGATCCGCGGTGTCGCGCATCCTGAAACAGCTGGATGTGAACCGGATGCCGATCTCGCAACGGTTCAAACACCATAAACGTCGATATACGCTTTAAAGCGGCGGCCTCGAAGCTCCGGCCATCGGATCGTCAAGCGGGACTGTCGAAATCGCTGATCACCCAGATCGAGACCGGCAAAAGGCGAGCGGGAAAGGAGGTGATGGCGAGAATCGCTCTGGTGCTCGACTTGTCAGCCACTACCCAGCGATGGCTTCGGGGTCCCGCCGCGCTCCATGTAAAACTGGACGGTATCTCTGCTCTAGAGTCGGCGCACCCGCACTGGTGGACCGATTCCCCGGCGCCGTGGTCCACGCCACCGAGGGCGCCGTCGCCCGGATGGCCGCGTCCGCGGGCTCGGCTCGAGAGTAGATGTGGGACAAGTGGTTTCCCGGCCGGATCCCCGATACACCGGTGATCGCCGCACCGATTCCCGCCGACGGTTTCGAGTTGGAGGGGCACCGGCTGTACGCCGTGGAGGCGGGGTACAGCGACACCGACGACTCCACCGCACTGCACGTCCCCTCGATGGGCCTGGTGGTCGCGGGCGACATCGCCTACAACGGTGTGCATCAATACCTCGCCGAGGGCGGCAACGGCGGACTCGACGCCTGGCTGCGCGCCATCGACACGGTCGCGGCGCTGCACCCACGCACCGTGATCGCCGGGCACAAGGACAAGACCCTCGCCGACGGCCCCGTCATCCTCGACCAGACGCGACAGTATCTGACCGATGCCCGGCGACTGCTGGACGGAAACCTCACTGCGCGAGAATTTTTCGACGCCATGCTGACCCTGCATCCGGACCGGCTCAACCCGGGCGCCCTGTGGCTGTCGGCGACCGCCCTACTCGGACGGCCCGGGGTGCGATCACGACCATGACCGCACCCGACCCGACGCGTGACAAGAGCCACCGGCCGTCTCAGGGCCGCGACGGAGATGATCGGCCGGCGCTGGGCAGCGGTCGTCCTGCGCTCCATCCGCGCGGGCGCGACCCGCTTCAGCGACATCGCTGCCGCGATCCCGGGCATGACCGACGAACTGCTGTCCCAACGACTCGAGGACCTCGAGGCCGACGGCCTGATCGAACGCATCGTCCACCCCACCACATCGAATACCGGCTCACCGACAAAGGCGCATCGCTGAGTCACGTACTACTCGAGCTCCACCGATGGGCGCTGAAATGGATCGCAATCCCCGAGGACTAGGCCCTGTCTCCCAATAGGGTGGATCGCTCTGCCCTGTGGTCGGGGCCGATCGTGCATCGTGCGGTTGCCGGGAACTTCCGGTAGGTGCCAGACGACTACGTAGAGATGTCTGATGTGCGGAGTGGTGGTGTGGTAATGGCCGGGCGCGTGGGTCGGGGTGGGTTGGTGGTGGCCGTGGCGGTGGGGGTTGCTGTTGTGCTGGTGGTGGGGGTGACCGTGGCGGTGGGGGACGGGGGGTACGCGCAGCAGAGTCTGGGGTATCCGGGGGTGGTGGGGGCGTTGAGTTATACGGTGTTGCGGCTGGTGGCGGGGCTGGCGGGGGGGTTCACGCTCGGGTCGTTGGTGTATGCGCTGTTTTGTGCCGCGCCTACGGCGCAGGGGCGGATGGATACCGATGGGTATGCGGGGGTGCGGGTTGCCGAGCGGGTGTCGGTGGTGTGGGGGGTGGCGTGTGTGGCGTTGGTGCCGGTGTCGGCGGCCGATTCGGCGGGGATGTCGGTGGGGCGGGCCGTGCGGTTGGGGGCGGTGGGGCCGTTGATCGCGGCGGCGGAGAGGCCCAAGGCGTGGATTGTGGCGGCGGTGGCCGTGTTGGTGGTGGCGGTGTTGTTGCGGCTGTCGCTGTCGTGGAACAGTCTGTTCGGGCTGGCGGCGGTGAGTGCGGTGGCGGTGATCGCGCCCGCGGTGGTCGGCAATGCGGGGGAGGGGCCCGATCACGACTACGCCACCGGTGCGGTGATCCCGTTCACCATCGCATTGTCGCTGCTGGCCGGGCTCAGCTGGGGCATGGTCGGACAGCGGTGGCGCGCAACCGATTCCGCGAGCATGGCGCGCTATGCCGCCGCGGTGCGGCGGTATCGGATCATCGTCGGGCTCTGCGTGGCGGTGCAGGCGCCGACGGCGGTGATCCTCGCCGCGATCCTCGCCCCACCCGCGCGATTCGGCGGTGTCTACGGCTGGCTCGGCGTCGCCGCCGCCGTCCTGCTCGCCGGATTCGCGCTGCTGGCCTGGGGATTGGGCCGCATCCCCGCCGAATCGCCCTGGACCCACCGGTCAGTGGTCGCGGCCACCGCGACCGGCACTGTCTGGCTGGGGATTTCGGTGGCCATGGCGGTGCAGCCCGCACCGGCGTTCGCGCATCGCACCTACACCGCCCAGCAGGTCTTCCTCGGCTTCGACCTGCCGCTCGCGCCCAGCGTGTGGCGGCTGCTGACCTGGTGGCGCTTCGATATCGTCCTCGGCTCCGCGGCCGTCGCCGCCGCCCTCACGTATCTGTCCGGGGTTGTCCGGCTGCACCGTCGCGGCGACCGGTGGTCGCGCTGGCGCACCCTGTCGTGGCTGACCGGATGCGGGGGACTGCTGCTGGTCACCTCGTCGGGGATCGGCGCCTACAGCTACGGCATGTTCAGCGTGCACATGATCGTGCACATGGCGCTCAACATGTTCATCCCGGTGCTGTTGGTGCTGGGCGCGCCCGTCACCCTGATCCTGCGCGCGCTCGAGCCCGCGGGCCGCGGCGGCATGCCGGGCGTGCGGGAATGGGTGCTGTCGCTGATGCATTCGCGATTCACCCGCGTCCTCAGCAATCCGCTGGTGGCGCTGGCGGTGTTCGTGGTGTCGCTGTACGGGCTGTACTTCAGCTCGCTGTTCGATCAGCTGATCCGCTTCCACTGGGGACACCTGCTGATGAACATCCACTTCCTGATCACCGGCTACCTGTACTACTGGGCGATCATCGGCATCGACCCGGGCCCGCGCCGGCTCCCGCACCTGGGCCGGTTGGGAATGCTGTTCGCGATCATGCCGTTCCACGCGTTCTTCGGGGTGGCGGTCATGTCGATGAACACCCTCATCGGCACCGGGTTCTATCCCGAACTGCAACTGGGCTGGATGCACGACGTGCTCGCCGACCAGCGCCTCGGCGGCACCCTGGCCTGGATCTCCGGGGAGGTGCCGGTGCTGCTGGTGGTCGGCGCGCTGCTGTCGCAGTGGGCGCGGGCGGACCGGCGGATCGCGGTCCGCGGCGACCGCCACCAGGAGGCGTTCCCCGACGACGACGAGCTCACCGCCTACAACGCCATGCTCGCCGAACTCGCCCGCACCCGCCGCTGACGCTCAGCGCCCGGCGCGGAAATTGCGCAGCCGCAGGCTGTTCCACACCACGAAGAACGACGAGAACGCCATGGCCGCGCTCGCGATGAGCGGGTTGAGCACACCGGCGACCGCGACCGGGATCGCGGCCACGTTGTAGCCGAACGCCCACAGCATATTGCCGCGAATGGTGCGCAGCGTGGCGTGCGCGAGCTCGATGGAATCGGGCACCGCGGCCAGGTCGTCGCGCACCAGAATGATGTCGGCCGCCCCGATCGCGACATCGGTGCCGCGCCCGATCGCCAGACCGAGATCGGCGGCGGCCAGCGCGGGCCCGTCGTTGATGCCGTCGCCGACCATGGCGACCCGCCGCCCGCCGTCCTGCAACTGGCGCACCACGTCGACCTTGCCCTCCGGCAGCACCTCCGCGATCACCTCGGCGATACCGATCTCGTCCGCGATGGCCTGTGCGGCACAGGCATTGTCGCCGGTCAGCAGCAGCGTGCGCAGACCCATCCGATGCAGCCGCGCCACCGCCCCCGCCGCGCTCGGCCGCACCGTATCCGCGACCGCGATCACCGCGACCGCGCGCCCGTCGAGGCAGAAGTAGACGGCGGTCCGGCCGTGGCGCTGCTCGCGGTCCAGCGCCCGGCTCAGCGCGGCGGGCACCGTGATCGCCTGCGCCTCGATCAGCGCGGGCCGCCCGATGAGCGCCGCGCGCCCGTCGACGATGCCGCGCGCGCCCAGCCCGGGCAGCGCCTCGAACTCCGACACCGGCGGCAACTCCGGATGCCGGGCCCGCGCGTGCGCGGTGATCGCGGCGGCCACCGCATGCTCGGACCCGGACTCCACACCGCCTGCGAGAGCGAGGATCTCGGCCTCGGAGGCGACGGTATCGTCGGTATGCACCGCGACGACGGTCATCTCGCCCTCGGTCAGCGTGCCGGTCTTGTCGAACACCACCGTGTCCACGGTGCGGCTGGTCTCCAACGCCTGCTGCCCCTTGATGAAGATCCCCAGCTGCGCGCCGCGGCCGGAGGCGACCATGAGCGCGGTCGGCGTGGCCAGCCCGAGCGCACACGGGCACGCGATCACCAGCACCGCCAGCGCCGCCCCCACCGACCGGTCGATCCCCGCGCCCGCGACCAACCATCCGGCCAGCGTCAGCACCGTCACCGTCAGCACCGCGGGCACGAACACGCCCGCGATCCGGTCCGCGAGCCGCTGCAGCGCGGCCTTGCCCGCCTGTGCCTCCTCGACCAGCCGGATCATGCCCGCCAACCGGGTGTCCTCGCCGACCGCACCGGCCTCCACCACCAGCCGCCCGGTCAGGCACACCGTTCCGCCGATCACCGCGCCGCCGGGACCGACCTCCACCGGCGTCGACTCACCGGTCATGGCGCTGGCATCGATACTGGAGCCGCCCTCGACGACCAGACCGTCGGTGGCCACCGTCTCACCGGGCCGCACCAGGAAACGGCGACCCTCGGTGAGTTCCTCGACCGGGATGGTGATTTCGTCTCCCGCCGGGGTCAGCACGGTCACGTCCTTGGCGCCCAGCGCCGCCAGCGCCCGCAGCGCGCCACCGGCCCGCCGCCGCGCCCGGGCCTCGAAATACCGGCCCGCCAGCACGAAAACCGTGACACCGCCCGCGACTTCGAGATAGATGGAGTCCGCGCCCAGAATGGCCGCCCACACCCCGTGCGACTCCCGCACCGGCGCCGGGCGCGCGAACAGCGTCACGATCGACCACAGCGTCGCCGCCGTAACACCCAGCGACACCAGCGTTTCCATGCTCGTCGAGCCGGTGCGCAACCCGGCCAGCGCCCGCCGGTGCAGCGGCGCCGCCGACCACACCACGATCGGCAGCGCCAGCACCAGCAAAATCACCTGCCAGCCCGTGATTCTCGTGCTCGGGACGGTCGCGAACATGATGGACAGGTCGGCCAGCGGGAAGAACAGCAGCAGCGCCACCACCAGCCGCCGGAACAGATCCGCGGCGACCCGATCCTCCGGTCCGGTGTCGACCGCCACCGCGCGGGTCGCCGGTTCGGCCCCGTATCCCGCCTCGATCACGGTCTCGCACAACCGATCCGGGCCGAATTCGGTGGGCGCGTCCACGGTCGCGATGCCGGTGGCGAAGTTGACGCTGGCGGTCACGCCGTCGAGCCTGTTGAGCGCCTTCTCCACCCGCGCCGAGCAGGCCGCGCACGACATGCCGGTGACCGCCAGGCGAACTCGCTCGGTCGTCGTCGACATTTCCGGTGCTGCAAGGGATTTCGTCATATCGGTGAGGACTCGTTCTCGGATCAGGCCGCGGAATCGCGGACGGCGGTCAGATGATCGGTGCGGCGGCCCGGCCGCGCGCCGGGCGGCAACACCACCGCGGTATCGGCCGCCGCCGGGGGCGCGGCGGCACGGTGCCGCAGGACGAGCAGGGTGGCCAATGCCGCCAGCAGGACCGCGTGCGCGCCCACCCGATGCACCGGCAACTCGTGGCGGACCACATCGGTCGCCAGCACCGCGGCGGACACGGCCACGGCCGCGGTCACCACGGCGATCACTCCCGTGACCAGGCGCGGCCGGATCGCGCCACCCAGCATGGCCAGGCCCAGGGCCAGATTCCACGCCAGGGTCTCACACAGCGGCAGCGGCCCGTGCGTGCCGTGCGGGCCGACCGCGAGACCGCACTGCGCGATCCCGATTCCGGCGAGCACCGCGCGCGGCAGCGGCGAGACCACCGGTCGCGGGCGGACCGGACGGCGATCGGTGTGATCGACGATGGCGGCGGTCAGGTCCGGGACCGGCTCGGCGGGCCGCAGGCGCAGCGCGCGCACGGCGCGGGTCGAGCAGGCATACCAGTCCGCGCAGTCGCCGCACGCGTCGACATGCCGGTCGACGTGCGCGGCGGGCACCGGCTCCGGTTCGCCGTCGATCCGCGCCGACAGCGCCTCCCGGCAGACATCGCAGTTCACATCAATACTCGTCGGCCGGGCCGCCGCCGCGGTTCCCGCCGAGACAGTGGCCCAGGCCACGCAGCGGCCGATCCGGGGCGGCGAGCATGCGGTCGAGCAGGTCGCGGAACCGGGCGGCGTGGGTGTCGAGGTCGGTCTCGGTGAACAGCGGCGGATTGCCGCCGACGATCAGTTCCATGCCGCCGTCGGCGCGATCGTAGAGGTAGAAGCCGACATCCTCCTCCACCCCGGCGGTCGCATTCCGCACCGTGGCCGGGGTGCCCGCGAAATCCAGCGTGAAATCGAAGGGCATCACATTGGCCAGCGGCCCGTAGGCGCGCCGCTCGTCGAAGGCGAAACCCGGCGCCCGCCACAGATCCACGACCCGGAACCGCTGATGGGGTCGGCTGGTGCGCAGAAAATCGGTCACCTGCGCGGTCAGCGAAGTCAGGCTGGAGTCGGCGTCGCATTCGGCCCAGAAGTAGACGACGTTCACCGTCGTGCACGGCACCCGCAGCGCGGGCGTGCCGGTGCGCGCCATCACCGGCAGGCACAGCCGGACCTGCGGCGCGCCGGTGGCCCGATGCAGGTAGGCGGCGATCGCGGCGATCGCGGCGTGCGCCCACGGGCCCCCGCGGAACGAGCGCAGCCGCGCCACCAGGCCCGGATCCAAATCCGCTGCGGTGCGCGCCATTCGGGCCGTCATCGGCGCGGTGGTCGGGGCCAGGGTCGGTACGGCGGGGCGGTCGCGGTGATACGCGGTCCAGAACCGCTCGGCCCGGCGATAGTCGTCGCTGTCGCGGTCGGCGTCCTCGAACTCCACCACGCCCGCGAGCGAATCGAACTGTGCCGCACCGGGATCGCGGCCGTCGGCGAGCGCGGTGTAGACCGCCGCCACCCGCCGGGCCACCAGCGCCAGCCCGTAGCCGTCCAGCATCAGGTGATGCACCCGGTGGTACCACAGCACCTGCTCGGGGCCCAGCCGCAGCAGCGCATGCGTGAACGGCGTATCCGCATCCACCCGGACCTTGGTGTCCAGGTCGTGCGCCATCCATGCCTCGGCGGCCGCGCGCGGGTCCGGGTCCGCGCTCAGATCGACCCGGTGCAGCTGCCAATCCGGTGTGACGGGCCGGAATCGGGGACCCTCGGGGGTGGCGTGCACCCGGAGATTGAGTACCTCGACCTCGGAGACGGTGCGCCGGATGGCGGCGGCCAGCAGGTCGGTGTCGACCGGTCCGCGGATATCGGCGTATTCGGCGACATTGAACATGGCCGTGACCGGATCCGGTTGCAGGTATCCCCAGAACTCCGCCTGTGCCGCGGTCAAACGCATGTCAGTGCTCCTGCCGCGGGGCGAGCAACCGCCACCAGGCCGCGAGGGTCGGCTGTTCCAGCAGATCCAGAAACCCCACCGCGCGGCCGCTGTCGGGCCGCCAACCCTCCAGCAGGGCCAGTGCCCGCATCGAATCCAGGCCCGCCGCAAACAGATCCGAGTCCGGGTCCAGGTCGCCGGGCGACAGGAACAGCGCCTCGGCCACGTCGCCGCGCAGGCGATCGAAGGTCAGCACGACGCCTCCCGCACGGTGTCGCGCAGCTCCCGGCGCAGGATCTTGCCGCTCGGATTGCGCGGAATCCGGTCCACGACGTCGAACCGCGACGGGATCTTGTAGGCGGCCAGATGCCGGGTGCAGAACACGAAAAGGTCTCTGGCGCTGACGATTTCGTGCGGTCGCGCGGTGACGAAGGCGTGCACGCGCTCCCCGAACCGCGCGTCGGGCACCCCGATCACCGCGACATCGGCGACCGCCGGATGCTTGGCCAGCACATTCTCCACCTCGGCCGGGTAGATGTTCTCCCCGCCCGCAATGATCATGTCCTTCAACCGATCCCGCAGATACAGGTAGCCGTCCTCGTCCACCGATCCGGCGTCGCCGGTGTGGATCCAGCCGTCGACCAGCGTCTCGGCCGTGGCCTGCGGCTGCCGCCAGTAGGCGATCATGTGCGCGGGCGTGCGCAGGCACACCTCGCCCACCTCGCCCGGCGGCAGCGGGGCACCGTCGGGGCCGATGATCCGCACCGCGAATCCCGGGTAGGGGCGGCCCGCCGCCCGCAGCCGGGGACTGCCGGGGATGTGGTCGGCCGGTGGCAGGCACACGGCGGTATTGCCGGTCTCGGTCAGGCCGTAGATCTGCGCGAACTCGCATCCGAGCGTGGAAATCGCGGCGCGCAACAGGGTTTCGGAGATCGGCGAGCCGCCGTAGACCACCTTGCGCACCGTCGTGAACGCCGCCGCCTCGGCGCCGGGCTCGTCCAGCATCAGACCCAGCATCGAGGGCACCACGCACACCGTCGTCACCCCGAGCTCGCGAATCAGCCGCACCGCGGCCCCCGCCTCGAACCGCGGCATCGCCACCATGGTCGCCCCGGCGGCCAATCCCTGTGCCGCCCACCAGAGTCCGCCGACATGGAAGCCGGGAATGCCGATCAGGCCGATATCGCCGGGCCGCCAGTCGATCCAGCTCTCCCCGGCCGCCGCCAGCGCCTCGCGCACGGCGAAAAAGCTGCGATGCGCGAGCACCACACCCTTGGGCAGGCCGGTGGTGCCGCTGGTGTAGAGCTGCACCACCGCGTCGGCGCGGGATACCGGCAGGCCGGGAGCGTGCGGGGAGTGTGCGCCGCACCAGTCGCCGAACTCGCTGGCGCACACCACGATCACGCCGGGCAGCGCACTCAGCCGCGGGCGCAACGCGTCGTCGACGATCAGCAATCGGCTGCCGGAATCGGTGAGTATGTGCGCGATTTCGGGCGCGGTGAGCCGGAAATTGATGGGTACCAGCACGGTTCGGCTCTTGGCGCAGCCCAGCAGCGCCGCGTAGTAGTCGACCGATTCCAGCCCGAGGAACGCCACCCGCGCGCCCGGCGCCAATCCCTCGGCGATGATCGCCCACGCGATCCGGTTACTCGCCTGCTCCAAACCGGCGTAGCTCAGGGTGCGGCCGTCGCAGATCAGCGCGGTCGCGTCGCCGTCGGCCCGGCTCGCGAGGTCGGCGATCGTCGAATCCCCGGTCATCGGCGTTCCCCGCTGTCCACGACCACCAGCCGAATATCCCCGGCGCACTGCCCGCCACGGTCGTCACCGAATCGGAAACTCGTCTCGAGCGCGATCCGCGGCGCGCGATCGGGGCCGGGCCGATAGCGGCGCATACTGTCGATCAGGAATTCCCCGGAAAATCCGGTGGCGTCGATGGGGCGCTCGAACCGGGTATTCACCTCGGCGATCAGCACATCCGGCAGATAGCGGCGCAGGAAATCCTCCGATGCCCACTCGCCGAATTCGGGGGCGAGCGCGTGCCGCACGATCATGCCGAGCGTCTGATACATCAGCTGGTTGTAACAGATGATCACCTCGACGGCATTGAGATGCCCGGTGTCGTCGATATAGCAGGGCTCCGGCACCGCGAAACGACCCCGGCCGACGATCGTGTCCGACTCGGCGACCACCGTCGCCGATCGCAGATATCGGCAGTGCGGCTTGTAACAGCGCTGCACATCGGCCAGAAATTCGGTGTCGACCTCGTAATGGGCGGGCGCGATGGTCATCTCAGCCGCCGATCGGCTCGTGAACGGTGACCCGCCAGGACACGGCGGGCTCCGGGGTGTCGCTGTGCACGGCGCGATGAACCAGGCTGCGGTTGTCCCAGATCAGCAGATCACCCACGTCGAAGGTCTGCAGGTGAATCGCCGGATGGGTGAAGGTGGCGTCCAGTTGCCCGGTGGCGGTGAGCAATTCGGTCAGCAGGTCCGGGCGCGGGGCGCCGTCGGCGTCCTCGATCGCCTCGGTGAAGCCCTCGCTGAGATACAGCACGCGCTCACCGGTCTGCGGATGCGTGAACACCGTCGGCCGCCGCACCGGCGGCGTGCGGGCGTCGACCTCGGCGAGCACCTCCCCGATCGGCCGGTACACGTCCTCGGGCCGGATCTTGAAGAACCGCCGCACCGAATGCACGGCCGTCGTCGCGGCCACCGCCTGCCGCAGGGCCGGGCTCAGCAGGTCGTAGGCGCGGGCCAGGTCGATGAACAAGGTGCCGCGATTTGTGCTCGGCACCACCCGCGGATAGATGAGGGTGATATCGAACGGGCGGGCCATGAATTGATAATCCGAATGCCAGAAGCGGCCGGTCTTCGGCACCCCGATGCGGCGGCCGTCGTCGTCGGCATTCGCGGAAACGAACACCTCCGGGACGTCGGGATGATGATAGATCGGCTCGTAATACGCCTCCGGCGTGCCCAGTCTGCGGCCGAGCTCGAGAAAGCTCGCCGGATCGTGCTGCTGCCGCTTCAGCACCACGATCTTCTCCCGATACACGGTCTTCTTCAGCAGCTGCACATCCTCGTCGACCGCGGGATCGAAATCGTCGACGACGACGCCCATGCCTTGCTGCGGAGTCATTCTCACAGGTGATTCCTTTACTGAAAGAGGTTGCGGTGCGGCGCTCTTGGGTAGACAGTCGGGCCGACCCGCCCACCCGGTTCCGCCCGAGTACGCGAATGTGATATGCCTCATACCCGGAACCGTCCGGCGCGTGGACTCGACTGTGTCTACGTGAATTTCGTGTCCCGCACGCGCACCCGGGCCGGGCTCGCGGCGATGCTCGCCGCCGCCATGCTGCTCGCGGTCCTGGCCGGATGCGCTCGCGGCGGCACCGATGCCGGTACCGCCGCCGCGCCCGCACCGGCCACCGCCGCACCCACGCGGTACCCGCTGACCGTCGAAAACTGCGGCCACACACTGACTTTCCAGCGACCGCCCAGCCGCGTGGTGATTCTCAACGGCGCCTCGGTCGCGGAGGTGGAAAGTTTCCTCACCCTCGGCATCGGCGACCGGATCATCGCCAACAGCCAGTCCTACGGGCTGTCCGACGACCCCGCGATGGCCGCCCAGGTGGCCGCCGTGCCCACCGGCGGACTGCGGGTGGGGGAGGGCGGCGAGTTCACCCGCGAGCAGATCCTGGCCCTGCACCCGGATCTGGTGGTGGCCACCTGGGGTGGCGCCTTCGCCGACCGCACCGGGCCGATCAGCCGAGAAGCCTTGGCGGCAGCGGGAATTCCCGCATTCGTCACCCCCGCCAACTGCGCGCTCGGTGACCCTGCCGCGTCGCGGGCGCAGCGGCAGGCCACGGCGAAGCAGTCGGTGGAATCGTCGTTCGAACTGCTGCTGTCGCTCGGTCGCATCTTCGATGTGCAGCAGCGCGCCGCCGACTACGTCAACGCCCAGCGCGCCCGCCTCGCCGAGATCGAACACCGCGTCGGCACCCGCTCGCGGCCGACTGTGCTGCTGGTCTATCCCGGAATGAGCGCCATGAACAGCAACGGGCTGCCCGCGGTGTTCGGCGGCGGCATCTACGACGACATCATCACCCGCGCGGGCGGGCGAAACCCGTTCGGGGGCCGCACCTCCGACGAATTGGCCCAGATCAATGCCGAGGCCCTGGCCGCCGCACCGGTCGACCTGGTGGTCATCGGCCGATACCGGGGCGACGAGAACGCCGACCGCCTGGCCGCGGACCTGTTCGCGGAATTCCCCGGCTGGGCCGCCGCGCGCGGCAAACGCTATATCTCCCTGTCCGACAGTCCTTATCTGGGGCCGCTCAATGCCGTCGCCGTCGCAAAGATCGCCGATGCCCTCGCCGCGGGCAGCTGAGCGCCACGCCCGGCCGCACCTGGTACCGGGCCGCGCCTATGGGCCGCTGCTGGTGGGTTCGGCGGTGGCGCTGGTGGTGGCGGTGATTGTGGCGATCGGGCTCGGCACCGTCACCGTCTCCCCGGCCGATGTCGTGCGCGTGCTCGCGGCGCACCTGGGAGGGGAGCGATACGCGGCCGACCCGCTGGCCGATCAGATCGTGTGGCAGTTCCGCGCGCCGCGCGTGCTGCTGGCCGCGCTCGTCGGTGGCGCCCTCGGCGTCGCGGGCGCCTGCCTGCAAAACCTGGTGCGCAACCCGCTCGCCGACCCGTACCTGTTCGGCGTCACCTCCGGCGCCTCGCTCGGTGCGGTGATCGCCATGACCGGCGGCCTGTGGCTGGCAACCACCGTGGGCGTCACCGGATTCGCGTTCGCCGGGGCGCTGCTGAGCCTGCTCGCGGTCTTCCTGCTGGCCCAGCGTGGCGGGCAGCTGCGCGGCTCGGATCTGGTGCTCGCGGCGATCGCGGTGTCCTACCTCGGTACCGCCGCCACCAGCTACCTGCAACTGCGGGCCCGTCCCGCCGAACTGCGGGGCGTGATGTTCTGGCTGCTCGGTTCGCTGTCGTCGGCCACCTGGTCGGCGCTGGCCGCACCGGCGGTCGCGCTCGGCGTCGCGGTGCTCGTGCTGCCGGTGCGGGCGCAGGCGATGAACGCGCTGTCGCTCGGCGACGACACCGCCGCCGGGCTGGGCGTGCACCCGAATCGGTTGCGGCTGTTGCTGCTCGGGATGTCCGCGCTGCTCACCGCGGCCGCCGTCGCCGCCGCGGGCGGAATCGGCTTCCTCGGGCTCATCGTCCCCAACGCCGCGCGGCTGCTCGTCGGACCCGATCATCGCCGCATGCTGCCGGTGGCCGTGCTCGGCGGCGCGCTGTTCCTGGTCCTGGTCGACCTCGCGAGCCGAATCATCGACCGGCCCAACGAGATTCCGATCGGCATCATCACCGCCGCGCTCGGCGCACCGGCGTTCCTCGTCCTGCTGCGCCGTCGGAAGGGCGGGCTCGCATGAGAATCGAGGTTCGCGGACTGCGGGTCGTGCTCGACGCCGCCCCGGTGCTCGACGGCATCGACCTGACCATCGAACCCGGCTCGTTCACCGGGCTGGCCGGGCCCAACGGCTCCGGCAAGAGCACCCTGCTGCGCTGCCTGTATCGCGCACTGCGACCGAGCGCGGGCGTGGTGCGCATCGGATCCGACGACGTATGGCGTACCAGCGCAAGACAATCCGGCCTGCGCACCGCCGTCGTCGCGCAGGACCAGAGCATCGAGCACGCCTTCTCCGTCCTGGAAACCGTTGCCATGGGCCGCATTCCGCATCAGGGCGGACTCGGGCGCGCCGATGCCGCCGACCGCGACATCGTCCGCGACGCCCTCGACCGCGTCGGCATGTCCTGGGCGGCCCATCGGCCGCTCACCTCCCTGTCCGGCGGGGAACGCCAACGCGTGCTGCTCGCTCGCGCTCTCGCCCAGCAGACACCGGTCCTGCTGCTGGACGAACTCACCAATCACCTGGACCCCGGCGCCCAACTGGAACTGCTGGAACTGGTCCGCGGGCTCGGCCTCACCACCGTCGCCGCCCTGCACGACCTGGATCACGCGCTGGCGTACTGCGATCACCTCCTGCTCGTCCAGCACGGCCGAGTCATCGCTTGCGACACACCGGAGAAGACGTTGACCGCACAGACGATGTCCGACATATTCGGTGTGCGCAGCGCGATCATCACCCACCCGCTGACCGGTCGCCCGCACCTGGTGACCGCCCCCCTCGGAACCCATTAGAACACAACATGTTTCACTCGTCGGCGGCCGGGCAGGCCGCCTTGACAGCTCCGTGACCGCCCGAGCAAACTGGAAACACCGAACGTTTCGGATACCGCTCCGCGATCTCGGAGGTATCAGTGCCGCTGAACGACAACGGATTCGACTATGACTGGGTCGTCATCGGCTCCGGTTTCGGTGGCAGCGTCGCGGCGCTGCGGCTGGCCGAGCGCGGTTACTCGGTCGCGGTGCTGGAATGCGGGCGGCGGTGGGCCACTGAGGATTTGCCCGAGACGACGTGGAATCTGCGCAAGTACTTCTGGATGCCCGGCCTCGGCCTGCGCGGCATTCTCCGGATGACTTTCTTCCGCAACATTTCCATTGTCAGCGGTGCGGGCGTCGGCGGCGGCAGTCTGGTCTATTCGCAAACGCTCTATCGCGCGGGCGCCACCTTCCGGGAGCGGTTGAATACCGCGGTCGGCGCCGCGGTCGACCTCGACCCTTATTACGAGATCGCCGAATTCATGCTCGGTGTCGTCGACACCCCGCGAAAGACCTCACGCGACGCCATGATCATCGCCACCGCCGAGGAGCTGGGCATCGGCGCCGATCGATACCGCCCGACCCGGATCGGGGTCTTCTTCGGTACCGAACCCGGCGTCACCGTCCCCGATCCGTACTTCGGTGGCGAGGGCCCGGAGCGGGCCGGGTGCATCGAATGCGGCCGCTGCATGGTCGGGTGCCGCCACAACGCCAAGAACAGCCTCGACAAGAACTATCTCTACCTGGCCGAGCGGCGGGGCGCGCGGGTGCTGCCGGAGCGGTTGGTCACCGATATCCGGCCGATCGGGGCGGCCGACGGCGCCGACGGATACGAGATCCGCGCCCGACGCCCGGGCGCCTGGATTCGCAAGCGCCGCACGGTACTTCGCGCCCGCGGGGTGGTGCTGGCCGCGGGGACGCTGGGCACCAGCCGACTACTGGCCGCCTGCCGCCGCCGCGGCTCGCTGCCCGCCCTGAGCGAGCGCATCGGCCGCGACGTCCGCACCAACGCCGAGTCGATGGGCGCGATCATGCTCCGCGACCGCACCGCCGACCTCACCGACGGCGTGGCCCTCACCGGCAGCCTGCTGCCGACCGACGACCTGCATTTCCAATGGGCCCAATACGGTGGCGGCGGCGATGCGATGGGCGCGCTGTTCCTCCCGCTGACCGGCGGCGCCACCCGCATGCCCCGGCCCCTGCAGCTGTTGCGCGCAATCCTGGTGCACCCCTGGGATTTCCTGCGCTCTCGGAATGTGTTCGGCTGGTCGCGGCACTCGATGATCGTCGCCGCCATGTGGAATCGCGACGGCATCATCCAATTACAATCCGTGCGGCGCTGGTTCGGCGGCATCGGTTTGCGAGCCCGCGTGGATCCGGCCCATCCGCTGCCCACCTCCATCCCCCCGCTCAACGACTTCATCGAGCACATGGCCGAAAAATACGACGCCGTCCCCCAGCTGTGGGCCACCGAATCCTTCGGCATCCCCTTCACCGCCCACATTCTCGGCGGCGCCATACTCGGCACCGACCCCGCCAACGGCCTCATCGACGGTAACCACCGCGTATTCGGCTACCGGAACCTGCTCATCACCGACGGCTCGGCCGTCCCCTACAACCCCGGCGTCAACCCCAGCCTCACCATCGCGGCCCTGGCCGAGCGCGCCATGGCCGCGGTCCCCGCCAAGGACGGCACCGTCCAGAAGACCGGCATCGGTTACCGCCCTTCCCGCTCACCGACCGGCCCGCTCACCTGAGGCAACACGCCGGGCGGATATGACCCTTCGGCGCGGTAGGGGCTGTACCGTGTGCCGCGGGAATTGGTCGTGGTCGCCAGGGTGTGTGGGGCGCCGATGACGCGTCGGCGCTCTGGGCTTGCACAGTCCTGGAGGTTTGCGCTAACCGCGGTCCTTCCCGGCCGGACGCGGCGTCGTCGAGGCATGCGGTTCCGGACTCGGCGACGCCGCCCGGGCGGGGACGCCTACGATTGCCGCACGTATGCTGATCTCGCGTGCTGAGCTGTTGCCAGAGGTTGTGCTCGATCGACGAAGTTCGAGGAGGATCTCGTGACCGCCGTGACGCCCCGCCCCGAGGGACCGGCCCAGGCCCAGCGGCCGTATCCGCCGCGGCATCGACCCCGCGGGGCGGTGATCCGCGAGGTGCTCATCACCACCGATCCGAAGCTGCTCGGTCAGATGTATCTGGTGACCTCGATCGCGTTCTTCCTGGTCGGTGGTCTGCTGGCGATGCTGATGCGGGCCGAGCTGGCGCGGCCGGGCCTGCAGTTCCTGTCGACCGAGCAGTTCAACCAGCTGTTCACCATGCACGGCACGATCATGCTGCTGTTCTACGCCACCCCGATCGTGTTCGGCTTCGCGAATGTGGTGCTGCCCTTGCAGATCGGGGCGCCCGACGTCGCCTTCCCGCGCCTGAACGCGTTCAGCTACTGGCTGTATCTGTTCGGCGCGACCATGGCGACCGCCGGGTTCCTCACCCCCAACGGCGCGGCCGACTTCGGCTGGACGGCGTACACGCCGCTGTCGGATATCGTGCACTCCCCGGGCGTGGGCGCGGACCTGTGGATCATGGGCCTGGCCGTCTCCGGCCTGGGCACCATCCTGGGTGGCGTCAATATGCTCACCACCGTGGTGGTGCTGCGCTGCCCCGGGATGACGCTGTTCCGGATGCCGATCTTCACCTGGAACATCGCGGTCACCAGTGTGCTTGTGCTGCTGGCGTTTCCGATCCTCACCGCCGCGCTGATGGGTCTGATGGTGGATCGGCACCTGGGCGGGCACATCTACGATCCCGCCACCGGCGGCGTGCTGCTGTGGCAGCACCTGTTCTGGTATTTCGGGCATCCGGAGGTGTACATCATCGCGTTGCCGTTCTTCGGGATCGTGTCGGAGATCTTCCCGGTGTTCAGCCGTAAGCCGATCTTCGGGTACACCACGCTGGTGTATGCGACGTTGGGGATCGCGGCGTTGTCGATCGCGGTGTGGGCGCATCACATGTACGCCACCGGTGCGGTGTTGCTGCCGTACTTCTCGTTCATGACGTTCTTGATCGCGGTGCCGACGGGGGTGAAGTTCTTCAACTGGATCGGCACCATGTGGCGGGGTCAGTTGACGTTCGAGTCGCCGATGTTGTTCTCGGTCGGGTTCATCGTGACGTTCCTGTTCGGTGGGTTGTCGGGTGTGATCCTGGCGAGCCCGCCGCTGGATTTCCATGTGTCGGATACCTATTTCGTGGTGGCGCACTTCCACTACGTGCTGTTCGGCACCATCGTGTTCGCCACGTATGCGGGTATCTATTTCTGGTTCCCGAAGATGACCGGCCGCATGATGGACGAACGCCTGGGCAAGTGGCACTTCTGGGCGACGGTGATCGGTTTCCACACCACCTTCCTGGTGCAGCACTGGCTCGGTGCGCAGGGCATGCCGCGCCGTTACGCCGACTACCTGCCCAGCGACGGATTCACCGTCCTCAATACGGTGTCCACCATCGGCTCGTTCGTCCTGGGCGCTTCCACGCTGCCGTTCCTCTGGAACGTCTTCAAGAGCTACCGGTACGGCGAGGTGGTGACCGTGGACGACCCGTGGGGTTACGGCAACTCCCTCGAGTGGGCGACGTCGTGCCCGCCGCCGCGGCACAATTTCTACGAGCTGCCCCGAATCCGTTCGGAGCGTCCGGCGTTCGAGTTGCACTATCCGCACATGGTGGAGCGGATGCGGGCCGAGGCCCACGTCGGCTGGGGCTCACCCAAGACCCACGTCGAGGAAACCCCCGCACCCAGCGCCGCCGAGAAATAACCGTCCGGTTTCGGCAAAATAGTGGTGGTACAGCCACCGTCCGGCTGGCAGGCTTAAGCGGTGACCCATCCTCCGGATACCCGGGCCGCGGGGCCCGAGCCCGCATCCGACGCACTCGATGCCGGCGTGTTCAAAGTGGCCGGCGTGGTCGTGCTCGGCGCGATCATGTCGATCCTCGACGTCACCGTCGTCACCGTGGCACTGCCCACCTTCCAGCACACCTTCTCCACCAGCTACGCCGTCGCCGCCTGGACCATGACCGGCTACACGCTGGCCCTGGCGAGCGTCATCCCGCTGACCGGGTGGGCCGCCGACCGGTTCGGCACCAAGCGCCTGTACATGCTGGCGCTGACGTTCTTCGTGCTCGGCTCCGTGCTGTGCTCGTTCGCCTGGAATATCGAGTCGCTCATCGCCTTTCGCGTGATCCAGGGCTTCGGCGGCGGCATGCTGATGCCGCTGGGCATGACCATCATGACCCACGCCGCCGGGCCGCAGCGGGTCGGCCGCGTGATGGCCGTGCTCGGCGTGCCCATGCTGCTGGGCCCGATCCTCGGCCCCATCCTGGGCGGCTGGCTGATCGGCAGCTTCAGCTGGCACTGGATCTTCCTCATCAACCTGCCCGTCGGCATCATCGCGCTGGCGCTGGCGGCCATCGTGTTCCCCGCCGACAAACCCGAACCGTCGCAGTCGTTCGACTTCCTCGGCATGGTGCTGGCCTCACCGGGCCTGGCGCTGTTCCTGTTCGGCGTGTCCTCCATCCCCGAGGAGCACACCCTCGCCGCCCCGAAGGTGCTGATCCCGGCCGCGATCGGACTGGTGCTGATGGTGGCGTTCGTCTTCCACGCGCTGCGCACCGACCATCCGCTCATCGACCTGCGGCTGTTCAAGAACCGGGCGCTGACCCTGGCGGTGCTCACCGCCATGCTGTTCGCCATCGCGTTCATGGGCTCCGGAATCCTGCTGCCGTCGTATCTGCAACAGGTGCGCGGCGAGACCCCGCTGTGGACCGGATGGCTCACCGCCCCCATGGGTTTGGGCGCCATGCTCACCATGCCGATCGGCGGCCGCCTGGTCGACAAGATCGGCCCCGGCAAGATCGTGCTCGCGGGCCTGACGGTGATCGGGATCGGCACGGTGTTCTTCACCCAGCTGAAGGCCGACACCCCGTACCCGTGGATGCTGGCCGCGCTGTTCGTGATGGGGCTGGGCATGGGCTGCACCATGATGCCGACCATGACCGCCGCCATCCAGACCCTCACCCACGACCAGGTGGCGCGCGGTTCGACGCTGATGAACATCGTCAACCAGGCCGCGGGCTCCATCGGCACCGCGCTCATGTCGGTGGTGCTGACCAACGCCCTCAACAGCCATCCGCTGGCCGGGGCCGCGATCGGTTCGCACTTCGACCCCACCATCGCCCAGAAGCTGCCGCCCGGCGCGCTGAGCACCGGATTCGACCAGGCCGCAAGCGCATTCGCGCACACCTACATCCTGGTGATCGCGCTCGTCGTGGTCACCCTGATCCCGGCCGCGTTCCTGCCGCGCAGCAAACCCGCCCTCCCGGAGGGGGAGCAGGCCCCGGTCATGCTGGGGCACTGAGCGATACACCCGGGGCCGCGCGCCGCGCCGGTGAAAACCGGTGCGCCGCGCGGCCTTCCGGCGTCGATGGAACTCGCGGTTCCGAGTGGAGAGCGCGGCGTTCGAGGAGTACAAGGGAATCTGTGCCGATCGAGCGGACCATCTTCTCCGACTACAACCAGATCCACCTGTTCGACGCCGACTCCGTCAACCACCCCTGGGACGAGTGGACCGACTATCCCCTCACCCTGGCCGAGGACGCCGTCGGCATCCTGACCGGCGTCAACACCAATGTCCTGATCGCCTTCGAGGTCACCGAGATCCCGACCAGCGAGCACACCCACGACTTCGACGCGGTCCTGGAGTTCAGCCTGCGCGTCGACTCCGGGTATCTGGTCGTCAGCAGCCCCACCTGGGTGCCCGACGCCGACGACCGGGTCACCGTCCCGCGCGGCTGGCTCCGGCTACGCGTCAGCATCGCCTGCAACCCGTTCGAGAACGAACCCGACTACGACGACGATCCGGACGATCCGGTCGCCCGGCAGCGGCTGTTCATCCACTGCTGGCCCGCGGCCCGCGGCGCCACCGAGCTGATCAAGGGCTACGACCCCGAACCCGCCGGATGAGGTCGAACTCAGTCCAGCAGCGTCGAGATCGACCGCAGCGCCGCCAGATACTGGCTGCACCCCGGCCCGTGCCCGGCGTGCAGGCTCAGCACGATCCGCGCGTGATCGGTCGGCATCGGTCCCGGATCCACCCGGCAGCTGGCATACCGCGTCGCCACCAGATCCCTGCTCTCGGCTGAACTCTGCATGACATCTCCCAGTGGTCTCGGTGGGGACGAGCATCCGAACAGCAAACTGACAGCTATCTATGAGAGTGCGCCTACCCGCGCGATCGGAGAAGAGATTGTGACGCGGGGCACTTTTCAAACCCGAAAGTGATCTAGATCACAAAACTGGTGAGGACGGGTAAGGGTCGAAAATTACTCGGATACCACCCGGGGGGTAGTGCATTTCCGGCCGGAAGAATTATGCGAGATCCGGTGACCGATCACTCCTTCGCGCATGACATTTCAATTCTTGTCCGTGCCAATCGGCGTGCGCTCGGAGAATTGGTAGGGGGCCGAAAGCGGCGGCGCGAGAAAGGTTCTGGATTCGGTCCCGCGATGCCTACAGTGAGGTGTCTACCGGATCGTCACCCGGAGCATCGTGAGGAATCATGTTCAAGAAATTCGCCGCGTTCGGTGCCGCTCTTTTCGCGTTCGCCATTCCGCTGTCCGGATCACCGGCGTCCGGCGCGCCCTCGTCCGTGTGGAGCGACAACCCACCACAGGACAAGATCACCATCGACGTCGTGACCGTCAATGGGTCCGGATGTCCGCAGGACACGGCGGCCGTCGCGGTCGCGCCCGACAACACCGCCTTCACCGTCACCTACAGCGAGTACACCGCGCAGGTCGGGGTGGGCTCGCAGCCGACCGATTTCCGGAAGAACTGCCAGCTCGACCTGAGAGTGCATGTCCCGCAGGGCTTCACCTACGGCATCGCCGAGGCCGACTACCGCGGATTCGCGCATCTGGAGGCCGGGGCCACCGCGCTGGAACGGGCCCGGTACTACTTCCAGGGTGATTCGCCCACCGCATACGTCGACCATCCCATGACCGGTCCGTTCGAGGACGACTGGCAGAATACCGACTCCACCGATGTCGGTTCGGTCGTGTTCATGCCGTGCGGTGAATTCCGCGATTTCGACATCAACACCGAACTGCGCGCCAACGCCGGTAGCTCCGATCCCCACAAGACCACCAGCTTCATCACGATGGACTCCACCGACGGCAGCATCACCACCACCTATCACTTCGCGTGGAAGCAGTGCCCGGCGAAGTAGCCGACAGCCGCACCGGGACCCTCGGTGCGACCGACGGGACGGTCGGCCGCGCCGGGGGTTCTCGCGCGTGATCGGGCCGCGGCGGCGACACTGGAGCGGTACGAACACCCCGGCGGGAGGACCGTGATGGCGAAACTCATCGATATCTCCGTGGCGTTGCGCGGTGGAATCGCTTCGGACCCACCGGGATTGCTGCCGAGCATCGAATACTTCGATCACCGCGACACCGTCGCCGACGTGCTCGGCTATTTCCCCGGGCTGCGGGCCGAGGAGCTGCCCGACGGCGAGGGCTGGGCGGTGGAGCGGGTGACGATGTCCACCCACAACGGCACCCACCTGGACGCGCCCTACCACTTCGCCTCCACCATGAACCACGGCCAGCGCGCGGCCACCATCGACGAGGTGCCGCTGGAGTGGTGCTATCGGCCGGGCGTGAAACTGGATCTGCGGCACCTGCCCGACGGATACGTGGCCACCCCCGACGATATCGATGCCGCCCTCGACGCCATCGGCCACACCCTCGCCCCGCTCGAGATCGTGCTGGTCAACACTCGCGCGGGCGGCCGCTACGGCGAGGACGACTATGTCGACTCCGGGTGCGGCATCGGCCGCGACGCCACCCTGCACCTGCTCGAGCAGGGCGTGCGCGTCACCGGCACCGATGCCTGGAGCTGGGACGCCCCGTTCGGTTACACCGCCCGCCGCTACGCCGAAACCGGTGACGCCGGGCTGATTTGGGAAGGCCACCGCGCGGGCCGCGATATCGGCTACTGCCACCTGGAGAAGCTCGGCAACCTCGACCAGCTGCCCGGCGACGGGTTCCTGGTCAGCTGCTTCCCGGTGAAGGTCCATGCCGCCTCGGCCGGGTGGACCCGCGCCGTCGCCATCCTCGACGACTGATCACGACACCGGCGCGTTCTCCGGCTGCGGGGCAACGGGTTTGCGGCCGCGCAGCAGGAAGATGCCCAGCACCGCCGCGCCCGCGCTGAACGCCGCGCTGATCCACGAACCCGTCGACATGGCCGCGGTGAACGCCGACCTCGCCGGTTCGATGTAGCCGAATTGGAAAGCGGCGCCGATGGATTCGCGGGCCGCGGCGGGAACGTCGGCGGGCATGTGCGAGGTGAACACCCCGGCCAGCACGCTGCCGAGCAGGGCGATGCTGAGCGCCATGCCGACCTGCTGAATGGTGTCGTTCATGGCCGAGCCCACCCCGGCGTGCTCGAGCGGGATGGCGCTCATGATCGACGCGTACGCGGCCGGAGCGGCCAGGCCGCCGCCCACGCCCATCACCAGCATGGCCGACAGCACCCAGACATAGCTGGTGGCATTGGCCAGCACCGCGAACCCTGCGGCCATCACGAACAGGCCCGACACGATCAGAATCTTGTTGCTCACCGACTTGCCCAGCGTCGCGCCCAGACCGTTGCACAGCATCGACGCCACCGCGTACGGCAGCAGCGCCAGACCCGCGGCCATCGGACTGTAGCCGAGCACGAATTGCAGATACTGGGTCAGCATCAGCATCAGCGCGCCCATGCCGAACACCATCAGCAGCAGCGTGAGACAGGTGCCGGTGAAATCGCGGCTGCGGAACACCCCCAGCGGCAGCATCGGATGCGCCGACCGCGACTCCCAGAACATGAACCCCAGCGCCGCCACCGCCGCCAGCACGATCACCGGAATGTTCCACTCCCGCTGGATGATCACGTACACGGTCGCGATCAGCGCCACCGTCGACAGCACCACCCCGACCAGGTCGACCGGCCGCTGCTCGCCGTGGGATTCGGGCATCAGCGTCAGCGCGGCCGCGATCGCGATCACCGCCACCGGAATGTTCACCAGGAACACCGAGCCCCACCAGAAGTGTTGCAGCAGTGTGCCACCCAGGACCGGGCCCGCGACGATGCCGACGATCGACACCGTCGACCAGGCCGCCATGGCCTTGCGGCGCTCGGACTCGTCGAAGGTGACCATGAGGATCGACAGCGTCGACGGCATCAGCAGCGACCCGCCCACACCCATCGCGGCGCGCGCGGCGATCACCTGCCACGGCTCGGTCGCCAGCGTCGCCGCCAGCGACGCCACGCCGAACACGCTCAATCCGATGATCAGCGCGCGGCGGCGGCCGAACCGGTCGGACAGGCTGCCCGCCGTCAGCAGCAGGCCCGCGAAGACCAGCGTGTAGGCGTCGAGGATCCACTGCACATCCGAGGGGGAGGCGTGCAATTCGCGGATCAGCGACGGGATGGCCACGTTCAAGACGGTGCCGTCGATCATCAGCACCAACAGCGACAGACACAGCACGCCCAGCACCCACCAGCGCCGCGGGTCGGGAGTCGCGATGTCTCGTACAGCGTTCGAATTCACCGGCACAACGTACGATAAACTCGAACACCGTGCGAGTGAATTAAGGTCGAGGTCGTGACCAAGCAGTTCTCCTCCGTGTGGACCCGGCCCCCGCGCCAACCCCGCAGCTCCGGCCTCGGCCGCGAGCAGATCGTCGCCGCCGCGACGGAACTGCTGGACGCCGACGGGCTCGAGGCGCTGAGCATGCGCAAGCTCGGCGCCAAACTCGGGGCGGGAGCGACCAGCCTGTACTGGTACGTCGCCAACAAGAACGAACTGCTCGAGCTCGTCATGGACGGCATGTGGGGGCGCGTGCGGCTGCCCGAGGACGAGACGTCCTGGCGCGAGGTGGCGGGGACCTTCGCCTATCGGCTGCGGGACACGCTGCTCGAACACCCCTGGGCCGCCGAACTGCTCGGCCGGTTACCGAGCCTGGGCCCCAACTCCTTCCGCATCGGCGACCGCCTGCGCCGGGCGTTCGTGCAGGCCGGATTCGAGGGCAACGACGTGTACCTGGCCACCAGCACGGTGATGAGTTACGTGCTGGGCACGGTCCTTCCGGAGATCACCTACCGAAAAACCCTGGGCGCGATGGAATTCGACCGGGACACCATGCTGGCCACCCTGGAACAGGTCGCCGCCGACTACCCGGAGATGATCGCCGACTACCGCGAGACGGTCCGCAGCGGCGACCACGACACCATGCGTGCCCTCGCCTTCGACTTCGGCCTCGTATGCACCCTCGACGGCCTCGCCGCCCGCGTCCCGGCCGCCCGGAACGCCGCCACGAAGACCTAGCCCGATTCCGCGGGAACCGGTGGGGGAGGGCACAGTATAGATATGGTGTTCACCCTGCCCGGGACCGATGCGGTGCTGGTCGCGCTGGCGGCCGTCCCCGGGCATGTGCCCGCCTACAGCCGCAGCGAGGTGTGGATCGGCACCGGAATTCTGCTGTGCCTGCTGGTGGGGCTGCTGATCGTGCTGGTGCGCAGCACCAAAGTCGGTCCCCGGCTGCTGCGCGGCACCAAAGTCGGTCCCCGGCTGCTGCGCAGCACCAAAGTCGGTCCCCGGCACGCTTTTGGCCGGGGACGGCGAATCAGTCCCAGTTCTCGCGGACGGCGGCGAATTCTTCGGCGGCCCGGTCGGCGGTGATCTCGTCGTCGTCGGCGTCGTAGTCGTACAGCTCGGCGTAGCGGCCCCAGTCGATGGCGATGTCGAGCTGGCGGCGGGCGTCCTCGGCGGAGAATCCGCGCCGCAGCAGATCCAGGAAGAAGCTCGCCCGCAGCGTGCCGTCCGAACTACCGGCCAGGCCCTTGCAGATGGTGCGCACCAGCGGCGCGCGATGGCGGGCCTGCTCGGCGAAGATCTTCTTGCTCTCCTGGATATCGGCGGTGGTGAAGCGGGTGCCGATATCGGTGAGGGTGACATCGCCGGACTCGACGGTAATGAAACCGAGCAGGGCCGCGGCGTCGACCAGCGGCAGCAGATCATCGATCTCGAAGTTGAGCTCGTCGGCGATCTCCGGCAGATCCGCGCGCCCGCCGGAGGCGTAGACCAGCTCGACCAGACCGGCCAGCCCGCCGACCGAGGCGTCGGGCAGCGGGGTCGCGGTCGGGGTCGCCTTGTCCGGTTCCGGTTGCGCCCGCACGGTGTCGCGGCCGGTGAGCAGGCCGTAGATCTCGTCGACCAGCAGCTCGAACCCGCCGGTGCGGCGGTCGCGCGGGCGGGCCATGGTCACCGGGATATCGGCGATGATGCGGCCCGGATTGGCGCCCAGCACCACCACCCGGTCGGCCAGCAGCACCGCCTCCTCGATGTTGTGGGTCACGATGCACACGCACTTGGTGGGGAAATCCTCGGTGGCCCACAGGTTCACCAGCTCGGTGCGCAGGTTCTCCGCGGTGAGCACGTCCAGCGCCGAGAACGGCTCGTCCATCAGCAGCAGGTCCGGTTCCAGCACCAACGCTCGCGCGAAACCGACGCGCTGGCGCATGCCGCCGGACAGCTCCTTCGGATAGGCGGTCTCGAACCCGTCCAGGCCGATCATGTCGATCGCCTCCAGCGCCCGGCGCCGGCGCTCGGCGCGGGGCACGTTGCGGGCGGCCAGCCCGAGCTCCACATTGTCCTGCACGGTCAGCCACGGCATCAGCGCGAAGGACTGGAACACCAGGGCCGCACCGGGATTGGCGCCGTCGAGCTGGGCGCCGCGGTAGCGGACGCTGCCGGTGGTGGGGGCGATCAGGCCCGCGATGGTGCGCAGCAGCGTCGACTTGCCCGACCCCGAACGGCCCAGCAGCGCCACGATCTCGCCGCTGCGCAGCGTCAGATGGATGTCGTCGAGAACCTGCAGGGTGTCCCCGGCGGCGCCGGTGAACGACTTGCCGACCCCGTCGACCTCGAGCAGCACCTCGTCGGTGGTGGTTGCCGTCATGAAATCTCTCCTGTCACAACGAGTATCGGCGTTCGGCCAGGTCGTAGAGGCGGCGCCAGAACAGGCGGTTGACGCCCACCACGTAGATGCTCATCACCACCACGCCCACGAGGATGCGCGGCCAGTCGCCCGCGGTGGTGGCCTCCTTGATGTAGGCGCCCAGACCGGTCGCCTTCAGGGTCTGGCCGTTGTATTCGACGACCTCGGCGACGATCGAGGCGTTCCACGCGCCGCCCGCCGCGGTGATCGCGCCGGTCACATAGCTGGGGAAGATCGCGGGCAGGATCAGCCGCCGCCACCACAGCGGCCGGGGCAGGCGCAGATTCGCCGCCGCCTCGCGCAGATCGCCCGGCACCGCGCTCGCCCCCGCGATGACGTTGAACAGGATGTACCACTGCGCGCCCAGCGCCATCAGCAGCGCGCCCGCCCAGTTCAGGCTCACCCCGGTCGCCACCAGCACCGCGGTCACCAGCGGGAACAGGAAGTTGGCGGGGAAGGAGGCCAGCACCTGCACGATCGGCTGCGCGAACCGGGACACCTTGGGGTTCAACCCGATCCACACGCCGATCGGCACCCAGATCGCGGTGGCGACGATCAGCAGCACGATCACCCGCAGCAGCGTGACCGCGCCCAGCCCGAACGCGTGCGCCACCTCGCCGAAGCCGACGCTGTGGTGGATGTAGGTGACGATGCGGTAGCAGCCCCACACGATCACCGCCAGCGTCACCGCCGCGAACGCGACGTCGCCGAGGCGGCGGCGGGTGATCGGCACGTGCAGCCGGTGCTCGGCCAGCCCGAACACGCTCATCACCCGGTCGATCAGCGGGACCAGCGGGCCGAACACCGTGCCGAGCATCTCGGGAATGTTGGAGCGGCGCAACAGATCCAGCGTGATACTGCGCGGCGCCTCGGCCGGTTCGGACTCCTCGTAGCGGAAGCGTTCCGCCCACGCGGTGAGCGGCCGCCAGAACAGCACGTTGACGCCGATCACCAGCACGATCATCACGCCGATCGCGATGAGCACCTTGCCGTTGTCGCCGGCGTCGCTGGCCGCGGCCACGTACGAGCCGATCCCGGGCAGCGTGTAGGAATGGTTGTTGACGCTGATGGCCTCCGACGCGGTCAGGAAGAACCAGCCCCCGCCGAAGCTCATCATCGCGTTCCACACCAGCGGCACCATGCCGCTGGGCACATCCACCCGCCAGAACCGTTGCCAGCGCGACAATCTCAGATTGCGGGCGGCCTCGTCGAGCTCGCGCGGCTGCGACACCAGGCTGTGGTAGAACGCGAAGGTCATATTCCACGCCTGCGAGGTGAAGATCGCGAAGATCGACGCCGCCTCCAGGCCCAGCTGCGAGCCCGGGAACAGCGCCAGGAACGCGGTCACCGTCACCGACAGGAAACCCAGGATCGGCACCGACTGCAGGATGTCCAGGACCGGCAGCAGCACCGTGCGGGCCCGGCGCAGCCGCGCGGCCGCCGAAGCGTAGACGAAGGTGAACGCGATCGACAGGCCCAGCGCCACGAACATCCGCAGCAGCGACCGCGCCGCGTAGTACGGCAGTTCGGCGGCGTCGGTGGACACCGCGGCGGGGGCGGCGTTCTTGTCGAAGGGCACGTTGAGCCCGGTCGACAGGCGCACGATCAGCCAGATCAGTACCGCCGCACCGGCGAAGACGGCCACATCGGCCAGCCGCGAGCGCGGCCGGTCCAGTGCACCGCGGGAAGGATAGGAACGCAGGGCCGACATGAGTCTCTCTAATTCTCCGTTTCCGCGGTCACGGGGATGTTCCAGCCGACGCTGGTGACCGATGGTTCCAGGCTCAGGCGGCTGACCGCCGATTCCATCTGCCGGTCGTCGCGCTGGTCACCGACCAACTCGGCCTGCACCTCCACCACACCGGCCCGATCGGTATTGCGGCTCGAGATCGACACGAGCCGGAAGTCGGTGCGCGTCAGCGCCTGCACCAGCAGGGCCCGCACGTGCGCCTCGTTGTCGTCGTTGGTGACCGCCGAGAAGATATAGGACGTCTTCTGCTCGCGGCCCGCCTCCGGGTGCCGGTCCACCGCGCGCCCGGCCCAGCGCAGCGCGATGTTCACCGCGACCACCGCCAGCGTGCCCGCGACGGCCGTGCTGTACATCCCGGCGCCCGCGAGCGCGCCCACCGCGGCCGAACACCACAGGGTGGCGGCCGTATTGAGGCCGCGCACCGAGAAGCCCTCGCGCATGATGACCCCGGCGCCGAGGAAGCCGATGCCCGAAACGATCTGGGCGGCAACGCGAGTCGGGTCGGCGTCGCTGCCGTGGAAGCCGTGCGCGGACAGCAGGACGAACAGGGTCGCGCCGGTGGCGACCAGCGTGTTGGTGCGCAGCCCGGCCATGCGGGCGCGATACTGACGCTCCAGGCCGATCACCACACCGCAGCCGACACCGGCCGCGAGCCGGATCAGCATGTCCACCGTCGTCATGAATCCTCCGGAATTTGGCGGCGACCTCGCGCCGCAGGCTACCGGATGTCGGACTCGGACAGGGGGCGCGCGCGATGGTCGTCGAGTGAATAGTTGGCGAACTGGCATGTATGACTGCCGTCGGGCACGGCGACCACCTCCTTCCGGGCGCGCCGAAAGAGTGCACCGGCACCTGCCGCCGGTGAGCGCCACTCCTCGTAAGACCTTTGGCACTCCACGGCGTGAACCCGAGCGGGAGCCAGTCGGGATCACCCCTTAAGCCGGGGAGACCTGTCCTGACCCGGGGCGTCTCTCGACGTTCGGGGTCGCTGGCCTGTTTCCGTGGAGGAGCCTCAGCGAACGTTCGGCACCAAGCGACAGCGAGTTAACACCCGTCGCAGCCAAACCGCAACTCCTGTGAGGTCTACCTCTCCCGGTCCCGATACAGCGACCGATAGGCCGTGATCACCTCGACCAGATGGTCGACCACCTGCTCCCGGCTCACCCGCAGCGAACCGTTGAGCCAGGCCGAGAACATGCCCGCATTGCCGGAGGCCATGGTGACCGCGGCCAGGCGGCGGCGGACGGGGTCTTCGATGTGGGCGAACAGGTGGTCCTGGATGAGGCGGGTGAAGGCGGGCATGACCGCGATGGTGGTCTGGCCCAGGCCGGTACTGGAGTAGGGCTCCACCAGGAACAGGCGCGACTTGCGGGGGTCCTCGAGCACCTTGGCGACGAGGGCGTGGGCCAGTTCGCGGTCGCGGGCCGGGTCGTCGGCGGCGGCGAAAGCGGTCATCGGGGGCAGGAATTCGTCGGCGACCTGCCGGTACAGCACGTCGAGCAGATCGTCGCGGCCGGTGAAGCTTTCGTAGAAGTAGCGGTCGGTGAGCGTGGCGCGCCTGCACACCGCGCGCATGGTGACCGCTCCCGCCCCGGCCTCGCCGATCAGATCCAGGGCAGCCTCGAGCAGGGCCGCGCGCCGGGCCTCGCGGCGCGCGGTGAGCGTGGTGCCGCCCCACAGCCGGGGTTCGGCATCGGCGGAGTCCTGACCGGTGTGCACGCGCCCAACCCTAACGCGCACATGTGGTTGCGGCGTGCGGTCAGCCGAGGATCTCGTCGACGTAGCACCAGCGCCATTTCTCGCCGGGTTCCACGCTGCGCATGACCGGGTGGCCGGTGGACCGGTAGTGGCGGGTGGCGTGGTTGCCCGCCGAGGAGTCGCAGCAGGCGACGTGGCCGCAGGTCAGGCACATTCGGAGGTGGACCCAGGTGAGGCCCTCGGCCAGGCATTCCGCGCAGCTGTCGGGGAGTTCGGGCAGGGAGAGGTGGGGGGCCTCGCGGAGGTGGTCGCAGCCGGCGGTGGCGGGGGAGCGCAGCGTGTCGTCGGGGTTGTCGTCGGCCTCGGCGACGCGGTCGATCGTGGATTCCTCGAGATCGAGGGCGGCCATGACGTGTTCGAGCACCTCGTGATCCATGATGCCCGAATCGCGCACGCGCAGTACGGTTTCGCGTTCGGCGCGCAGCATGGCCAGCCGCAGCCGCCGGTATTCGCCGCTGGGGGTGACGCGGACCGACTCCGCCCGGCCCAGCTGCTCCCAGGCGGCGTGCGCCCGGCGCTCGACTCGATCCCGCAGCGTCGCAACCACTTCCGGCGGGGTTTCCGGCGCGATCTCGGATTCCAGCGCGACCAGGCCCGCCGCCGTGGCCTGCTGGAGCAGATTCGCCTGCTGCAGTGCGTCTTCGGCGCGGCTGGGGCCGCGTAGCCGCAGCAGCCGGATCAGGCCGGGCAGCGAAATGCCCTGCAGCAGTAGCGTTCCGCCAACCACCACCAGCGCCAGCAGCTTCAGCGTCGCCAGCTCACGGGTGTCGGTCGGCAGCAGCAGCGCACCGGCCAGCGTCACCACCCCGCGCATCCCCGCCCACGCCACCACCGCCGGACTGGTCCACGCGGGTTTCGGCTTACCGCGCGGGCGGCTCTCCACGAACCACGCGAAATAGGTGCTCGGGAACACCCACACCACGCGCGCGACCACCACCGTGGCGAGCACCGCCGCGCAGGTCGCGATCAGCGTGCCGTGGTCCAGGCCGCTGTTCCAGGCCTCCTCCAGGATGTGCCGCACCTCCAGGCCCATCAGCAGGAAAACCGCGCTCTCCAGGATGAATTGGATGGTGCGCCAATTGGTGCGCTCGGCGATGCGCGAGGCCGCGCTCTGCCACACCGGCGCCCCCTGGCCCAGGATCAGCCCGCACACCACCACCGCGATCACCCCCGAGGCGTGCGCCGCCTCGGCGGGCAGATACGCCGCGAACGGCGCCAGCAGCGACAGGCTGGTGTCCAGGATCGGATCGGTGATGCGGCGGCGCAGCACCGCCAGCACCCCCGCCGCCAGCACCCCGATCGCCGCGCCCCCGGCGGTGGCCCACACGAAGTTGCCGCCCGCCTGCCAGATGCTGAACGCCCCCGCCGACGCCGCGATCGCGGTGCGCAAGGCCACCAGCGCCGTCGCATCGTTGAACAGCGCCTCGCCCTCGAGCAGGGTCACGATCCGCCGCGGCATCCCGACCCGCCGCGCGACCGCGGTGGCCGCCACCGAATCCGGCGGCGACACCACCGCGCCGATCGCCACCGCCGTCGCGAACGGCACCGCCAGCAGCCGCCACACCACCACCGCCACCGCGAACGTGGTGAACAGCACCAGCCCCACCGACAGCAGCGCGATCGAAATCTTCTTGGCCCGGAACTCGACCAGCGAGGTGCTGATCGCCGCGGTGTAGACCAGCGGCGGCAGCAGGCCCAGCATCACGATCTCGGGATTGACGTCGACCCGCGGCACGAACGGCAGATACGACGCCACGATGCCCGCCACCGTCAGGACCAGTGGTTCGGCGATGCCGAGCCGCCGCGCCAGCGCCGCCAATGCGACCGCCACCGCGACCAGCACCACCAAACCGACTGCCAAGTGCACGAGGCTTATCGTGCCAGCACGGGTATCGATCGGTGCGCACGGTTCGCCGGAGGCGGACAGTTCGGTATACGGGGACACGTGCAGAAACCGGCTCTGACGCGCCGGGCGAAGGTGCGCGGGGGTGGTGTTCGCCGATAAGATCGCGGAATGCCAGCCACCCTCGCCGAACTCGAAGCCCGGGTCGCCGTTCTCGAAGCGGACCGCGCCGATTATAAGGCCGTGCTCAGTAGCATGAATGCGCTGAGCCAGCAGACGCGCGAACGACTTGACAGGCAGGACGCCAGGTTCGACGAGGTCGATCGCCGATTCGACCATGTTGACCGCAGGCTCGACGACACCAACGCTCGCGTGCGCTCGATCGAGGAGAACGTGGCCGAGATGAAGGACCTGCTCCTGCAGGCATTGGACAAGCGCTGAGCGCCCGGCGGTAACCGGCCGATATCGCGGGACACGCATACTGGTGGACGTGAGCGCGTTTCGGGATACTTCGTCCGGTCCGATCGCCCTGTCGTCGGGACCGATCGGGCGGCCCAATCCGCGGCGCACCGAGTTGGTGCTGTGTGTGGCGGCGGTGGCATTGGTGGCGGTCGCCGGATTGGGCATGTCCGCGGCCACCGGTGGCGGCGACGGCGATTCGCTGCAGTGGGCGCTGGGCGTTTTCGCGGTCCTGACGGTGCTGGCGCATCTGGCGGTGCGGATCTTCGCGTCCAAGGCGGATCCGGTGCTGCTGCCGTGCGTGGTGTTGCTCAACGGGCTCGGGCTGGTGATCATCGACCGGCTCGACCGCGCCGAGGCCGCCAATGCGGTGGCGCTGGGCAAGCCGGTCCCGTCCTCGGACGCCGCGCACCAATTGATCTGGACCGCAGCGGGAATCGTGTTGTTCGCGGCCGTGCTCGCGGTGATCCGCAATCACGGGCAGCCCGCCAAGTACGCCTACACCTGTGGGCTGGCCGGTATCGTGCTGCTGCTCATCCCCGCCGTGCTGCCGTCGCGGTTCAGCGAGGTCAACGGCGGCAAGAGCTGGATCATGTTCCACGGCTTCTCGATTCAGCCCGGCGAGTTCGCCAAGGTGCTGCTGCTGATCTTCGTGGCCGGATTCCTGGTCGCCAACCGCGACCTGTTCGGCACCGCCGGTAAACGGTTCCTCGGGTACACGCTGCCGCGGCTGCGGGATCTGGGGCCGCTGCTGCTGGTCACCTTCGTCTCGGTGCTGGTCCTGGTGTACGAGAAGAACCTGGGTTTCTCGCTGCTGGTGTTCGGGACGGTGCTCGCCATGGTGTACGTCGCGACGCGGCGGGCGTCGTGGCTGCTGATCGGGATCGGCATGTTCGCGATCGGCGCGGTCGTCGCCTACCACCTGTTCGCCCACGTGCGGGTGCGGGTGCAGGTGTGGGAGGACCCGTTCGCCACCTACTACACCAACGGCTATCAGATCGCGCAGGGCCTGTTCGGGCTCGGCACGGGCGGGCTGCTCGGGGCCGGGCTGGGCGGAGGCCGCCCGCAGGAGGTGCCGTTCGCCAAGACCGACTTCATCATCTCCACCATCGGTGAGGAACTGGGCCTGATCGGGCTGAGCGCGGTCATTGTGGTGTTCGCGATCATCACCATGCGCGGCTTCACCGCCGCCCTCACCACCCGCGACTCCTTCGGCAAACTGCTCGGCGGCGGGCTGGCGTTCTCGCTGGGCTGGCAGCTGTTCGTGGTCGTCGGCGGCGTCACCAAACTCATTCCGCTGACCGGTCTCACCACCCCGTTCATGTCCTACGGCGGCTCCTCGCTGCTGGCCAACTACGTGATCGTGGCGCTGCTGATCCGCATCTCCCACGACGCCCGCAGCGAGGCCGCCCCCGCACCCCCGCCGGTCGCCCCGATCGCGGAGGCCATGACCGAACACATCCGCCAGTCCACCCCGCCCCGCCGGGTGAAATGATTCACCGCATCGCGGATTCCAGTGGCCTGCCCGCGTCGCGCCAGGCGACGATGCCGCCTGCCAGTCCGGCGGCGTCGTAGCCGTCGCGGCGGGCCAGGGCGGCGAATCGCCGCGATGCCTCGCCCACCGGGCACACGAAAACCACCGGGCGGGAACGGGAGAAGGGCACGCCGTGGGTGAGCATGTCGTCGAGCTGGTCGTCGCGGATATTGATCGCGCCGGGCACGTGGCCGATGCGGTAGGCCATGGCGCCGCGGGTGTCGACGATGGTGGGGCGGGCGGTGGTATCCAGGTCGGCCAGCTGCTGCGGGGAGAGTTCCGGGACGGCGGCCAGTTCCGCGGGCGTCGGCGGGGTGGCGCGAGAATCGGTGCGACCGAACAGATCCGGGCGACGCTGGCGCACATACGACAGGTACGGCTCCAGGCGGTCGCACACGATGAACACCGCCACCCGCGGCCCCTCGGCGGCCTCCGATCGCAGATACTCCAGTGCCGCCGCATAGCTCGCGCCGCTGGTCGGGCCCGCGAGAACGCCGTAGCCGGTGGCCAATTCCATCGTCGCCTCGATCGCCCGCCCGGCGGTCACGGTCAGGATCCGGTCGTAGAACTCGGGCTGGAACAGGCCCACATCCCACATCTCGGTCTCCGAGCGAATGCCCGGAATGAAGTCCGACCGCTCCGACACCACCGCGATCGTGCGCAACTCCGGATTGTGCTTGCGCAGGTAGGTGGCCGCGCCGCGGGTGGAGCCGGTGGTGCCCAAACCGCCCACCAGGCAATCGATCCGGGTGATGCCGTCGCGCGCCAGATCCTCGTGGATCTCGCGGCCGGTGCCTTGGTAGTGCGCCTCCACATTCTTCTCGTTGGTGTACTGCGACAGGTGATGGTAGGCGCCCGGATGCTGCACCATGGTCGTCTCGATCACCGAGAGCACGTCGTTGGGCGTGGTCGGGTCGGGGCACTCCGACAACCCCGGCAGCTCCTCGATCTCGGCGCCGAACAGTTGCAGCAGTTGCCGTTGCTCGGTCACCCTGATCCGATTGGTCACCGCCCGCAGTCCGATCCCGTGCAGCCCGCCCAGAATGCGCAGCGCCTTCGCCGTGTTGCCGCTGGACGCCTCGATGAGAGTCGCTCCGCGCCTGGTGATCTCGTCCAGATCGTCGCGCAGCATGCCCCACGCCACGCGGTCCTTCACCGATCCGAACGGATTGTAGAACTCCAGTTTCGCGTACAGCTGCACGTCGGGCAGGCCGTGCACGGCCGGATCCAGCCGTAGCAGCGGGGTATTGCCGATCAGGTCGGTGATGTGGTCGTAGCGCATCAGGGCATCTCGTAACTGCGATGGTGGGGGGCGGGGTCCGGCGCGGGCGGCACCCGGCGGCGCGGCGGCGCGATACCGGTGACCAGCGACGGCTCGTAGTCGGCGTCACGGCACACCTGGAACCGCCCGCCGTGATGGGCCACCGCCAGTTTCGGCGGCAGCGGATGCATCGACGCCGTCGCGGCCGACAGATCGGTGTGGTAGGCGGCGGTATTAGGGAATATCACCGCCTCGCCCGGTCGCGGGCAGCGCGGCAGCCACACCTTGTGATTGGTGATCATGTCCCGCTCCAGGCACAGCCGCCCGGCGAGGAAGACCCCCACGGGGCCCGACGCCGCGGCGCCGGATGCGGCCAGCAGCAGCGGATCCACCATGACCTCCTGATCGGCCGGGGTCACGGTGTCGCGGCCGATGTCGAGGTTGACCAGCAGCGCGCCGTCGGCGGCCGGTTTGACGAATTCCACTCGGGCCACGGTGATTCCGGCGTGATCGACCAGCGCCTTCCCCGGCTCCAGCCACACCTCCAGCAGATTCTCCCCGGCCACCTGCGCGACCGTGCGGCCGCCGTGCGCCTCGAGCGGCGCGGTCAGCAGCTCCTCGAGCATGCGGGCGGCGGGCACGGTATTGCCATACTTATGGAATACGGGCGTACCGTGCACGCCGCCGTCGTCGACCTGATAGCCGAAGGTGTTGCCGCCCCACGCCATCGGCTCCCCGCGGCCCAGCAGCGACTCCCGCAGCGCGGCCACGTAACCGTCGAACCGGTCGGCGTCGGCGGTGAACACCTGCCGCAGCCCGCCGCCCACGTCCAGCACCGTCGGCGCCAACCCGTGCCCGTAGGCGCGCTCCACCAGCGCCAGGCACGCCTCGATCGCCCGCACCCGCTCCGCCGTGTCACCGGAATCGATGTGAAAGGCGAAGCCGCGCAACAGCAGCCGCTCCCGATGCGCGGCCAGCACCGTCAGCGCCTGCTCGCAGTCGGCCAGCGCCACCCCGAACCGGCTCACCGCGCTCCCGGCGAACCCCGACACCCGCAGCAGCACCGGCACCGGGGCGCGGCCGTGCGCCAGCTCCGCGAGTCTGCCCAGCTCCCACAGGTTGTCGACATTCACCGTCACCGCGGCCTCGACCAGCGCCCGCAGGAACGGTTCCCCCTTCGGGCCGGTGACCTCGATGCGGGCGGGAACGAATCCGGCCTCGGCGGCCGCCGCCAGCTCCCGCGGCGAGGCCACATCCACCCCGATCCCGGCGTGCTCCGCGGTGCGCAGGAAGGCGCGCGACCGATTCACCTTGTGCGCGTAGCACATTCGGGCCCGCGGCAGCTGCCGGGCGCACACGGCGCGCAGTCGCGCCAGATTCTCGGCGAATACCTGCGGGAACAGCAGGTGGGCGGGGGAGCCGTAGCGGTCGAGCGCGTCGTCGACCGCGCCGGGAATATCGAGGAAGGCGCGCACCAGCGGATGGATCTTCGCCGGAAGGGCGGGTGGTGCGGTCATGCCGTGGTGGTTTCGGTGCACGCATCGGCCGGTCGCGCCGACACCGGGTTGTAGCCGCTGTCGCGCAGCGCGTCGAACGCGCGCTGCCGGTTGCGGGGGCTGCGGAATTCGGCGGCCACCCGCTTGCTGACCAGATCGATCTCGTGCACCCGGATCCGCATCGACTCCAGCACCCCGCCGATCGTGCGCACGCAGTGCTGGCAGCTCATGTCCGGCACATAGAACACCCGATCCTCCGCGCTGAGATCGCCGTCGCCGCACTCGGTTTCGCCCGGGACCTCCGCGACGCTCACCCGCTCGACGACCGCGGTGAACACCTCCACGAACCGGTCCACCACCATCGGCAGCAGGCTGTAGTGCTCGCCGTCGAGATGATGCGGCATCGCCGCCAGGCACGCCGGGCGCGTCCCCGGCGGCAGCAGCGCGTACTGGCGCGAGATCAGGTCCAGCTCGTCGTGGTAGCGGGCGATCGCCGCCGCCACCGACAGGCCCTCGGTGGTGGTGGCGCGGCGCATCACGGTGTGCGCGTCGGTGATGGTGGCGTCCTTCATCGCCCGCAGGACGGCCACCGTGTCCGCGGTGTAGCGGACGGTGCCGTCCGGTTGGGTCGCGAACGTCACCGGGATCATGCCGCGTCGATACGTCGACGCCTGCAGCTCCCAGTACCAGCGGGTCGCGACCGCCGCGAAGATGCCGGAATCGCGCATGCCGCAGGCGAATTCGGCCGGGGTGCGGTACGGCGTCGCGCGCGCCAGCAGCGCGTGCTGGGCCAGCGCCCGCCCGCACGCCTCGACACCGACGCGCAGGATATCGATCGGGTCGTGATCGGTGGTGGTGCCCGCCAGCGCCGCGTGATCACGCTCGCTCAGCGCCGAGATCCGCTGTGCCAGTGCGGTATCGGCGGCGAGCGCGTGCCACAGCGCCAGCACCGTTTCGCGCATGGCGATCGGCACGATCGGCCCCAGCCCGCCGCGGCGGAAGTGCCCCGTATTGGGGATGCCGTCGCCGTCGGTCCACGCGATGCGGTGGGTGGCGCTGGTGACCTGGTCGGCCCGGCACGGGCGCATGAACCGCTCCAGATACAGCCGCTGCGACAGCGTCAGGTGGCTGTCGGACTCGAAACGCAGTGCGGCGCAGGTGTAGTCGATGCGCCGGGCCGGGCCCGGCGCGGCGTCCGCGAACAGGCCGGGGCGGGCCAGCTCGGCCAGCACCCGGGAGGCGGCGCGGCGGTCGTAGCGGGGCTGGGCCGCGGCGTTCATGGGACCTCCGAGGCGATCGTGGCGACGCATCGAACGAACCGGTCGATCTCGTCGCCGGTGGTGTACAGATGGGTGCTCACCCGCACCGAATCCGCATCGGCGGCCGCGCCACCGGGTTCGACGGGGACGCAGTGCGCGCCGGTGCGCACCAGGTACCCGAGCTCGGCCAGCACGAAACCCAGATCGGTGGCGCCGATGCCCGCGAGGGTGAACGAGACTATGCCGTAACCGATCTCGCCCGCCGCGTGCGCGGGACCCGGCAGGAATTCCACGCCCGGGATCGGGCGCAGGCCGTCGATCAACCGCCGGGTCAGCAGCCGATTGTGCTCGGCGATGGCGTCGGTCCCCACCGTGTCGAGCACGTCCAGGGCCGCACCGAGCGCGAGGATGCCGGGAATGTTGGAGGTGCCGCCCTCCATCCGCTCCGGCATGCGCGCCGGGGCGAGCCCCGAAACCGTCGGCGCCACACCGGAATTGCCGCCCGGCAGGAACGCCGTCAGCCGATCGTGCAGGCGGCGGCGGCAATACAGCACGCCGATGCCGGGCGCGCCCAACATCTTGTGCGCGGACAGCACCGCGAAATCCGCGCCGAGCTCGTCCACCCGCACCGGCAGATGCCCGCCGCTCTGGCTGCAGTCGACACACACCGCGATCCGCGGGCCCAGGTGCTCGCGCAGCTCGCCGAGCGTGGTGAGCGCGCCGAACACGTGGTGCAGGTGGGCGACGGTGAGCAGCCGGGTGCGCGGGGTGAGCTTGGCGCGAATGTCGTCGATATCGGCCTCGCCCCGCGCCGTCACTCGATACGGGACCAGGCGGATGCGGCGGCCGAACCGGGCCAGGGTGTCGCGCAGCTGCAGCCACGGATACACGTTGGAGGCGTGATCGCGGGGGCTGTAGAGGATTTCGTCGCCGTCGCCGAGCTCGGCCAGCCCCCAGGACAGGGCGACCGCGTTGAGTCCGGCGGTCGCGCCCGGGGTGAACACGATCTCGTCGGGGGCCGCGCCGAGGAAGGCGGCGGTGTGCTCGCGCACCTCGCCGAGGGCGTGGGTCAGCGTCGTGGCCCACCGGTAGGTGCCGCGACCGGCATTGGCGGTGTGCGCGCTGTGGTAGCGGGTGATCGCGTCGATCACCGGCCGCGGTTTCTGCGTGGTGGAGGCGCTGTCCAGATACACCGGGCCGGTGTCGGTCAGCGCGGGGAACAGCGCGCGCACGGCCGGGTCCGGGAACCGAGCGTGCTCGGACCTGAACACGGGAGACCGCAACGCTACGCTCCTTCCGGCTCGTACGCTCCGACTCCGTCCACGATACGCACATTCCGGGTGGTATTCAGAAGGTTCTCGCGGGCAACGACATTCGCCGGTACCGTGCCGGTCCGATACGCGTGCGAGCCCGGCGGCGAATTGTGGCCGCTCACCGGGCCGAAGCCGGGGAGGATGGAGCCGATCCGACACGCCGCGTCCGGGGCCTGAACTCGGATGCGCTACCAGCACGTACTCGGTACCGTGAGGCCGATGAGCGCTCCGGGCGTGGGGACCAAGGTATTTGCGGCGCTGGGCGATCCGCGCCACGGCGGGCTGCCCGCCACCGCCCGCGACGATGCCGTCACCGCGCTCACCGCCGGTTGGCTGGTCGGCGGACTGGCTTTGGCCGCCTGGTCGCAGGCCGAGGGCGCCGACCCCGGTGCGTTCAGCGCCGGGCACGCGGTCTTCGCCACCGGGGTGCTCGCCACCGCGGGCTGGGTGGTGGCCGTGGTCTGGCGGAACTTACGCGGCGGACGCCGCGGTTTCGCCGCGATTCCCCTCGGCTATCGGGCCGCCGTCCTCGCGCTCGTGCTGTTCGTCGGCTCGGTCCTCGCCGATCTGATCTGGCATATCGTCGTCGGCGGCCATCCCGGAACCGGACGCACCGACGCGGTCGATCTGCTGCTCGGCCCCACCCATCTGGGTGTGGCGCTGGCGCTGTTCATCATGATCACCTCTCCGCTGCGCTCGGCCATGGCGCGCCCCGATATCGGCGACGCCCCGCCGCTGCGGCTGCTGTGGCCCGCGCTGCTGGCCGCCGGACTGGCCGCGGCCCTGGTGCTGCGGGTGATCGGCTACGGCGACGCGCTCACCTACTCGGCCGCCCGCATCGTGGAGGTGTTCTCCCAGGTCGACGGCGCGCAGGTGCGGGGCCTGGCGGCGGCGATCGTGATCAGCGCCGCGGTCCTGCTGCTGCCGCTGCTGTTCGCCGCCCGCCGCTGGCGGCTGCCGTTCGGGGCGGCGCTGCTGACCATGCTGCCGCTGGTGGTGCTGTCGGGCGCGCAGACCGCGTGCGGCAATGTCGCCGTGCTCATCGCCGTCGCGACCGCCGCCGTCGTGGTGGAGGTGCTGACGCTGTGCCTGGACCCGTGCGCGCGGCGGCCGGTCGCCTACTGGGTGTTCGCCGGCGCCGCAGCGTTTTTCACCTGGTCGCTGTATATCGGAGTGGCCGCGGCCGCGGCCGGGCGGGTGCCGTCGGTGGTGGAACTGTGGACCGGCACGCCGATCGCGGCGGCCCTGTTCGGCTGGCTGCTGGCCGTACTCATGCTGCCGGGCCGCGCCGCGGGGCGCTAAGTGCCGCCCGGGTCCGGGCCGCCCGGATTGCACATGGCCTGCACGGTGGCCTCGTAGCCGACCGCGGGCCGCCACGGCTCCAGATTCCAGCTCGGCTTGTTCGGCATCATCACCCGCGCCCACTGCCAATGGCATTTGAACTGGTCGTACATGCCGGGGGTGTCGGCGTCGGGGGCGCTGGCCAGCACCTCGCCCCAGGCTCGATCCAGCGCGGGCGGGAAAGTGTCGGCGCGCCCGGCGGCGGACGGGTACACCCGCAGGCGGTGGCCGTCGGGATCGTCGGTCCACTCGGTGCGATCGATGAGCGGCGAATCGGCGTACGGGTCCACCATAGGGGCGGCGATCGAGGCGGCCGAGGGAATCGACGTCCGCGTCGTGGTGGCGGCCGGGTGCGCGGCGATCGCGGGCCCGGGCGTGGTGGCCTTGGCGGTCGGGCCGCGGCCCAGTGACACCGGCGACGACTCGTCGGCGGCGCCGCATCCGGCGACCGCCAGCACGACGGCCAGCAGTGCCGGTGCGCCGATTCGTGTGAAGCCCTGTCGCACCAGTGGGCCCCCTTTCCTCGCCGTGGCCTTGCGCTCGCCACCGTACCCGGTCCGGCGCGGATGCCGGGAATTCGCTTGCCGCTCTACGGGGCGTCGGCGATCCGGGCGCGCCTGTCCTGCCCGAAATCGTGCCCGATTCGACGTAAAGTAGACAGGTGGCCGCGCAGCTGACCAAGGGACAGGTGGACCGCCTCACGGTCGACGAGTTCGTCGTCGCCGTCCGGCACAGCGAGCCGGTCGACGTGTCGGCGCTGCTGCTGAACGCGGCCGGTCGCGTCCGCGGCGAGAAGGACCTCGTCTTCTACAACCAGCCCACCGCGTCGGGTGTGCGCCTGGTGCCCGGGCAGCCCGCGCTGAACATCGCGACCCGCTCGCTGCCGCCCGACATCGATCACGTGCGCATCACGGTCACCCTGGAGGACCATCAGGCGCACTTCTCCGATTTCGCGCCGCCGCAGGTCCGCATCGACGACACGGCCGGAAATCCGGTGTACGAGTACGTGATCGAGGGTCTCGGGCGGGAATCCACGGTGATCGCGGTGGATCTGGACCGGGTCGGCGTCTACTGGCATGTGCGGGTGCTGGGCCACGGCTACCCCGCCGGGTTCGAGGCGTTGGTGCGCGCGCACGGCGTGCCGGTCGGGGCGCCGGAGACCGACCCGGTGTTCCGCGGCCCGGCGGTGCTCAATCCCGGCCAGGAAGTGGCGCTGCACGAGATCCGCAAGGGCGAGCTCACCATGGCGAAGATGGCGCTGGGCTGGGATCCGGTGCGGGTGCACGGCGCGCGTTCCATCCGCGCGGTCGAGGTCGATCTGGACGCCTCGGCGCTGCTGTTCATCGGCCACAACCTCGTCGACGCGGTGTACTACCAGCAGCTGTCCTCCCGCGACGGCGCGGTCCGCCACTCCGGCGACAACCTCACCGGCGAGGGCTCGGGCGACGACGAGGTCATCACCGTGGACCTCGCCCGGCTCTCGCAGCAGGTCACGGCGTTGGTGTTCGTGGTCACCTCCTACGCCGGGCACACCTTCGAGCGCCTGCGTAACGCCTACTGGCGCATGGTCGACGGCACCACCAATGCCGAACTGGCGCGCGGCAATCTGCGTGCCGGCGGCGCGCACACCGGCATGGCGGTCGCGAAAGTGTATCGGGAGGACGGGATCTGGCGGCTGGCCGCGCTCGGTGCGCCGTTGCAGGCCGGGCATCCGGTCGAGACGGTCCCGCAGGTGACGCCGTTCCTGTGAAACGGCTGGGCAACGGGTGTGAGCAAGGGTTTGCCGGGGGTGATGCGCGGTGCCGTGCGCTCCTACTATTGTGGCCTCGCGAGCTGGCGCGTGTCCGTGGTGAGCGGGCACGCGGAGGAGAGTCGACCGTAGGGGCGAGATGACATCACCGGCAGTGAAATGTCTTGTCTGGGAAGTGGACAACACCCTGTGGGACGGGGTCGTATGCGATTCGACCAGCGGCCCGCTGCGACCCGACGCCCTGCGTGCGCTGCGCACGCTGGCGCGCCGCGGCGTCATCCACGCGGTGGCGAGCCGCGGCGAATGGGATTGGACCACGGACAAATTGCACCGGCACGGCCTGCACGCCGCGTTTTCGGCGGTGGAGGTCGGCTGGGGCCGCAAATCCGCGGCGATCGAACGCATCGCCGACCGCCTGCGCATTCCCCTGGACGCGGTCGGCTACATCGACGCCGAACCCCTGGAACGCAGCGAGGTAGCCCACGCCCTCCCGCGCGTCCGCTGCTACGCCGCCCGGCACGTCGACGTCCTCACCGCCCTCCAGGAATTCCGCGCCCCCGTCACCAACGCCCCACCCCCGACCTCTCCCATGGGCTTCGCCCACATCTCGGCCCAGTAGCCGCACCGTTTTCTGCACGCGCCGCGCAGTTGCACTCGATGCAAAACTGCATCGAGTGCCATCGCGGCCGGTCACCGATTCACCCGTGCGCGGAATCCGGTGTGTACCTCGCACAGTCGCTCCACCGCGCGGGGGCCCAGTTCGGCATCCGGTGCCTCCGAGACGAAGAAGCCCTACCCGCGCCTAGACTTTCGATGGTGTTGACCAACCCGTGCGCGGCCACCGTGCTGTGCTATGGCGATTCCAATACCTTCGGGGTGCTGCCGGACCAGAGCGGCCGATGGCCCGTCGATGTCCGGTGGACCGGGCTGATGCAGCGTCGCCTCGGCGACGGATACGATGTACTGGAGGAGGGATTGGGCAGTCGCACAACCGATCTCGACTACTCCGATCGCCCCGGACGCAACGGCCGCCGATACCTGCTGCCCTGCCTGGCAAGTCGCCGCCCGCTCGATATCGTCGTCCTGATGCTCGGCACCAACGACACCAAGATCCAGTTCGGCCGCACACCGGCACAAATCGCCGCGGCGGTGGACGGACTGATCGACCTCATCCGGTCCCCGGAGTTCGGGCGCGACGACTCGGCACCGGCCGTGGTCCTGCTGGCGCCGGTACCAATCGATCATCGTGCGCCGCTGTTCGATCGGCTCAACGGCGATGCCTACGACGCCCGATCGGCAGAGACATCGCGTCGGCTGGCCCCCTCGTTCGCCGAACTGGCGGCGCGCCGTGGTCTCCCGTTCGCCGACACCGCTACCGTCGCCGAGATAGGCGAGGACGGTGTCCATCTGGGTGCCGAAGCCCACGCCCGGATCGCTGAGCTGGTCGGCGGCCTGATCCGAAACCTGTAGGCGACACCGACAATAACCTCCCGTGCATTCGAATTCATCTGGGGGAGGGGAGCATCCGCTGATCCTTCGACTGTGTACGGTTCGGGTGTGGAGTCTTTCGCACGGAGCCGGCTCGGCCGATTACAGAGGCTGATTTCGTGTTGTCGTCATGATCGTTTCGGGGTGGGTGTGAGTCCGGTTGCGGTGAGGCAGCCGTCGATCAGGTTGGGGTGGTAGCCGATGCGGTGCAGGTCGCTGCGCACGATGCGCATGAGGTGGTCGGGGTCGGTGATGATGCGGTTGGCCAGCCGGCCTCGCCGCAGTAGTGACCAGATGCCTTCGGTCGGATTCAGATCGGGCGCGTAGGCGGGCAGTTGGTAGACAGTGAGCCAGTCGTGGCCGGTGACGAATCGGCGCATGCCGGCGGTGAGGTGGGTGTTGAGGTTGTCCCAGCAGACCACGATCGGCCCGCCGAGTTGCCGGTGGGCGGCGATGAGCAGGTCCCGGTAGTCGGTCCAGGCGAAGCTCTTCCTGCCCGAACTATTTCGGTCGTGCCGATACGGTCGCCAGATCAGCCGGGACCGATGGCCGGGCTTGTAGCAGGTCAGCGCGGCGATCGATATCCGGCGGGTGGTTCGGCCCCGGACCCGCACGATCGGGGTGTGCCCGCGTGGCGCCCAGGTCCGTGCGGTCGGCGGCGTCATCGTGAACCCGGCTTCGTCTTCGAACACGACCCAGGCTCCGAGCGCCGCCGCGGCGGTTTTACGTGCGGCCACACGTCCTTCACCCACGTCGCGACCGCCGCGTCGTCGCGTTCGACCGCCCGGCGGGCAGGTTGCTGACGGCTCCACCCGTGCCGGTGCAACAACAACGACACCCCCTTGATCGTGTAGGAGATGTGGAACCGGCGCCCGATCACGGTCTTGATCCTGGCCAGAGTCCATTTCTGGTCCGGCCAGCCGTGCTCGGCCGGGCCCTTGGCCAGCTCGTGTTCGAGTACCTGGAACTGTTCGTCGGACAGCAACGGCAGCGACGCGGGGCCCTTGGACCGCAACGCTTCCCGCCCCGCCGATCCCCACGCCTGGCGCCACCGTTGCACCGACCGCACGCTGACTCGCAGCCGGTGGGCGATCACCGCATTGTCCTCGCCCCGGGCGAAAGCGTCCGCGGCTTCCAGCCGCAACCGCTCCCGCAACATCCGTCGCTCGGCGGTCAGCCCACCGCCTTGCGGATACCGCACCCACCAGATGTACCCCACCCACCAGCCACGGCCGTCAAGCCCAGCGACAACACGAATTCAGCCGCTGTAGTCGCCCTGCCGTCGTTGACCGGTGGGCAGGTGGTGCGCCTGGTTGCCTGGCCGCTCGCCGTTGTCACGGCGCTGGATGTCGTGTTGCTTCGTGCGTTTCACGGCGATATCACCGACGACTTCAAACCCGTTCATGCCGCCGTGACCGCGTTCCTGCACCATCGGCCGGTCTACGGTGAGCATCTGGAGTGGGTGGATCCGCACTATCTGTACCCGCCCGGGGGGACGCTGCTGCTGTCGCCCCTGGGGCTGGTCGAACAGCACACTGCGCGATACATTTTCATCGTCGTCAACGCTCTCGCGCTGATCGCGGCGACGGCCCTGTTGTTACGCATCTTCGGCTACACCTCGAAATCGGTGGTCGCGCCGATCTGCTACTTCGCGGTCTTCGCCTCCGAATCCACCATCAACACACTGACTTTCGGCAATATCAACGGCCTGACATTCCTGGCCGAGGTCGCATTCCTGCTCCTGCTGTTGAACCGGCGCGACGTCGCCGCGGGGATCGTTCTGGGAGTGACGATCACGATCAAGCCCACCCTGGCGCCGCTGCTGTTGATCGCCGCCGCCCGCAGGCAGTGGGCGACGATCGCCGCGGCCATTGCCGTCCCGCTCGCGATCACGGCGGCGGCATGGCCGTTGTCGGCCGACCCGACCGCGTACTTCCGGCGCACCCTGCCCTACAGCATGCAGGCGCGCGACTATTTCAACTCCTCCATCGTGGGAAACGCCCTCTACTACGGGATTCCGCCCTGGATGTCCCTGCTGATGCGGGCGTTGTTCGCCGCCGCCGTGGCGATCTCGCTGTGGCTGCTGTACCGGTACTACCGCCACGACGACGTGTTCTTCGTCTGCACCGCCACCGGCATCCTGATGACCGCCGAATTCCTGCTCAGCAGCCTGGGCCAGCAGTACTACTCGATGTTCATCCTCCCGCTGCTGATGACGGTCGTCCTGCCCAACTCGGTCGTGCGCAACTGGCCCGCCTGGCTGGCCGTCTTCGGCTTCATGACCTACGACAAGTGGCTCCTCGGCCGCTGGCCCGCCCAGGGCCGCGACCTCGAATACCTGCGCATCACCTTCGGCTGGTCCCTGCTGCTCATAGTCGCGGCCTGCATCCTCGCCGACCGCTACCTGACGGCCCGGCGCGACGGCCGATTACCCGACCTCGACCCGGTCGGCCCGGCACCGGTTACGCAGTCCCCCTGGTGATTTCGACGATCGGCAGCACCAGGGCCGCCGGGGCGGTCGGCGGGACGGCGGGGTGGTTGGGGGCGGTGGGGGAGATGCGCCGGTAGGGGGAGGTCTGCGGTGGGCGAGAGTCGCGTTCGCCCTTGTTGGGCCAGAGGGCCGCGGCGCGTTCGGCCTGGGCGGTGATGGTGAGGGAGGGATTCACACCCAGATTGGCGGACACCGCGGCGCCGTCGACGACGCTGAGGGTGGGATAGCCGTAGACGCGGTGGTACGGATCGATCACCCCGTGCTCGGCGTCCGCGCCGATGGCCGCGCCGCCGAGGAAGTGCGCGGTGAGCGGGATGTTGAAGACCTCGCCCCAACTGCCGCCCGCGACGCCGCCGATGGTGTCGGCCACCTTGCGGGTCACCTCGTTGCCGACCGGGATCCAGGTCGGATTCGGTTGGCCGTGGCCCTGTTTGGAGGTCAACTTGCGGCCGAAGACCCCGCGCTTGGTGTAGGTGGTGATGGAATTGTCGAGATGCTGCATGACCAGGGAGATGATGGTGCGCTCGCTCCAGTTCCGCACGCTCAGCATCGACAGCAGCCGCACCGGATGCCGCAGCACCTCCAGCACGAACCGCAGCCAGCGCGGAATCCGTCCGCCGCCGTCGACCATGAGCGTCTGCAACAGCCCCATCGCATTGGAGCCGTGGCCGTAGCGGACCGGCTCGATGTGGGTGTCGGGGGTCGGATGAATGGAGGAGGTGATGGCCACGCCGCGGGTGAAGTCGCGGCGCGGGTCCACCTTCCGCGTCGCCGCGCCCACGATGGATTCGGAATTGGTGCGGGTCAGCTCGCCCAGCCGCGGCGACAGCCGCGGCAGAATTCCCTTGTCCCGCATGTCGAACAGCAGCCGCTGGGTGCCGCGCGTCCCGGCGGCCAGCACCACGTGCCCGGCCGTCAGCGAGCGCGGCGACCGGCGTAACCACGCCCCGGTGCGGGTGGTGTCGACCTGCCAGCTGCCGTCGGGCAGCGGCCGCACCGCCGTCACGGTGGTCATCGGAATCACCTGCGCGCCATGGCGTTCCGCCAGGTACAGATAGTTCTTCACCAGCGTGTTCTTGGCGCCGTGCCGGCAGCCGGTCATGCACTCGCCGCACTCCAGGCAGCCGGTGCGGTCCGGGCCCACGCCGCCGAAATACGGGTCCGGCACGGTCTTTCCGGGCTCGCCGAAGAACACCCCCACCGGCGTCTGCACGAAGGTGTCGCCGCAGCCCATATCGTCGGCGACCTGCTTGAAGACCTCGTCGGCGGGGGTCATGTGCGGATTGCGCACCACGCCCAGCATTTTCGTGGCCTGCTCGTAGTAGGGCGTCAATTCCGCGCGCCAGTCCGTGATGTCGCGCCACTGCGCGTCGCGGAAGAACGGCTCCGGCGGGACGTACAGGGTGTTGGCGTAGTTCAGCGAGCCGCCGCCCACCCCCGCGCCGCCCAGGATCAGCACATCGCGTAGCAGATGGATGCGCTGGATGCCGAAGCAGCCCAGCCGCGGCGCCCAGAGGAACCGGCGTAAGTCCCAGCTGGTGTCGGGTAACTCGTCATCGGCGAACCGGCGCCCCGCCTCCACCACAGCGACCCGATACCCCTTCTCTACCAGCCGCAGCGCGGTGACGCTGCCGCCGAACCCCGACCCCACGATGAGCACATCGAAATCCGTGTCGCGCTGAGTCATCCGCCGCTCCTAACCCGGTGTCGCCTGTGACCCCGGTAACGCTACTACTCCCGAGTAGTTGCTGTGTCGCACGGTATCTCTAAACGGCCCGATTCCGCTCGTGACCTGGTGACTCCCATCGTGCCCGCCCAGTGGTTCCATCATGTCCGCCCCGGCGATTCCGGTGTGCCCGTCCCGGTGATTCCGGCGTGCCGCCCCAGTGATTCCGGCGTGCTTTTGGCCGGAATCTCGCGGGATCCCGGCCAAAAGCACGCCGGGATCATGGTGTGGTGCCCGACAGGGGCAGGTTGACCCAGCTCGGCCGGGCCGGGTCCAGGGCGAGATGCTGGGGTCGCAGGCCGCTCTCGTTGAGCAGGGGGCGCAGCGGGAGGCCGCGGGGGAAGTTGAGGGCGTAGATGTCGAGGCGGAGGCGGTGGCCGGGCTGGAGGATGCCGTCGGTGGGGGCGAGGCCGAGGTCGACGGTGGTGGTTTCGCCGGGGACGATCGGCTGGCGGGAATCGAGGGTGAGGATGGGGTAGGGGTCGGTGTAGTCGCCGTTCGGGGAGCGGGTGGCCTTGGCCGCGTCGACCGCGCGCAGCGATGCCTGCAACTGCCCGGAGGTCCAGACGGTGGAGCGGCCGTCGGGCGCGACATCGTTCAGGGTGGCCGCCCAGTAGCCGTCGGTGGCGTCGAGCACGGTCTCCAGGTGCACGGCGATCGGGCCGGAGATCTGTGTCGCGGCAGCGGCGGGAGCGCTGGTGAAGGTCAGCGCGCTCACCTCCGCGACCCGGGAATCCTTGCCGCACAGGTCCATTGCCCCCAAGGCCCCGGCGGTGCCGGTGGCCGCGTCACGCGAACACACCGTCGCCAGCCCGGGAGCGACCGTCAACCGCGCCGCGGCCCCCGGCGTCGACGCGAGAGTGCCGTCGTGCGCGCTGACCGCCACCGTGCCCGACGGCGCGGGGTCGAAATACAGTCGCCGATAATCCATTCCGGGCCTCGGGAAGCTCGGCGAGCCGGTCCAGCCGCCGCCCTGCTGGAACATCGTCACCGGATCGTAGGAGTCGATCCCGTTGTGAATCCCCTTGAGCCACCGGTCGAACCACGCCCGCTGCAACACATCCAGCCGGGGCGGGGCACCCGGCGCACCGAAGCCGGAGCCCTCCGAGATGTGATAGGTGTCGCCCATGACGATCTTTTTCTCACTGGTAGGCAAGGGAATCGCGCGATAGATCGCGGTCTGGTCGTAGGCGAACAGGTCATGCCAGCCCCCGGAGATGAACGTGGGCACGGTGATCCGCTCCGGATGTCCCAGCCACGAGGTCCGGATCGCGCTGTCGTCGCGGATCAGCGCGCGCAGCGAATCGGGAATCGCGTCCACGCTCGGAATCGTCAGCGCCGCCACCAGATAGTCGACGAAGGTGAGCGGATCGGCGAGCCGGTCGGCCAGCCACCGGGTATCGAAGGTCCCCGTCAGCAGCGACCGCACGTCCGGGATCAGCTTGAGCCCGTCCACCCCGGCCAGCCACGGCGGCAGGAACCCGACCCCGAGCCCGCCGCCGGTGGCCGCGATATCGCGCAGCAGATCGTTGCCCGGCACCACCGGGAACAGCGCCTTCAGCCCGGCGGGATGCCGTTCGGCCGTCTGTAACTGATTGATCGCCGAATACGACACCCCCGACATCCCCACCGAGCCGTCCGAGAACGGTTGCCGCGCCGCCCAATCCACCACCTCCGCGCCGTCGCGCTGCTCCCGCTCCCCGAATACCTGCCAATCCCCCTGGGAGAACCCGGTACCGCGGACGTCGACGACCACCTGCACATACCCGCTTCGAATCAGCTTGCGGTCCACGGTGAATGTGCGCGCCAGACCCGCGGGCAGCGCCCGGGTGATATCGGTGAGCCCGCCCAGACCCAGCCCCGACAGGTCGAATCCGCGCAGAAACCCCATCAGCGCATCCCCGAGCACCGGCACCGACAGCGCCGAATCCGCCAGATTGGACAGCAGTTTCGTATACGGCATGAGATTCACGATCACCGGCAGCGGCTCGCGCACCGGGCCCGCCGCGTCCGCCGGGCGATAGACGTTCGCCTTCAGCACCGTGCCGTCGCTCATGGTGATCGGCACATCCCAGTCGATGTGCACGCCCGGATAGCGCGGCGGCCCGTCCTGCGTCGCGGTCCACGCCGCGCCCAGCGCACCGGCATCGGGAACCGCCTGCGCGGCAGGAGCGGCCAGCGCGGCGACGAGGGCGCAGATCGCCACGGCCGTGCGCACCCGGATCCGGCGTCGTCCGAACATCGTTGTCTCCCTGCGTGATCCCGGGGGCAGCGCTCACCCACCGGCCGGTACCGACCGGTAACCGTAACCCGGATCACGACGGCCCTACAATTGTGACCGGGCACAATCGAGAGCGACGCTCACCTTTAAATGCGGCGCTCTCCATATGTCAGAGTGGGGTCATGACCGCCACCACCCCCCGGGCGCGGGCCCGCGCCCGCACCATGGACGACATCGTGCGCATCGGCCGTGAGCATCTGGCCGTCCACGGGGCCGCGGCGCTGTCGCTGCGCGCGGTCGCCCGCGATCTGGGCGTGGTGTCCTCGGCGGTGTACCGCTATGTGCGCAGCCGCGACGAACTGCTGACCCTGCTCGTCGTCGACGGCTACACCGACATGGCCGACGCCGTGGACGCCGCGCTCGCCGCCGCCCCCGCCGATCCGGCGCAGCGGCTGCGGGTGCTGGGCCGGGCCGTGCGCGAGTGGGCGGTGGCCGAACCCGCCCGCTACGGACTGCTGTTCGGCACCCCGGTGCCGGGATATCAAGCGCCCGCGGAGGAAACGAACGCGCCGGGCCTGCGGGTGATCGCCGCGCTGCTCGGCGTGATCGAAAACGCCTACCGGGCAGGCATTCTCGCAGAGCCCGACCCGCTACCGACGGTATCGTCGCGGCTGTCCGGCGATTTCGCGCGGGTCCGCGCCGAATCGGGGCTCGATCTGCCCGATTGGCTACTGGCCCGGGGCATTTCGGTGTGGACGGCGCTGTTCGGCGCGGTGAGCTTCGATGTGTTCGACATGTACGGGACCGACACCTTCGCCGATCGCGCCGAGGTATTCGAACACCACCTGGACGGTCTCGGTGTCATGCTGGGAGTGCGGAGCGCCGCGGCGGGATAGGCGGTCGTCGGATGTGCATTTGTCGCAGACATCGTGCAGGATGTCATGACCTGAATGAAGCGCGCTCTCAGCTTCCCCTCAGCACGGTGATGTGAGACTGTACGGCGAGATGAACGACGAAACCGAACCGATCCCGGTCGTAGCGGACCCCCGCGCCGGTGGTCGCCATGCCCGGCACGCGCGGCCCGAGACCCCGGCCACGACGGATCGGTCCGGCGTGGCGCCCACTCCCGCCGAGCGTGCGGACCGTGTCCGCCACGCCGCCCCGCCCGCGGCCGAGCGCCCCGCCCGCACCCGTCGTGGCGAGCAGGCCACACCCGCGCCCCGCGCCGACACCGGCGCCACGCCGAGAACGCGCCGCGGCGACGCGAGCGAGCCCGCGGCCCGCAGAGCACGCGACACTCCCGGTTCGGCATCGGCCGCTCGTGCCACGCGCGGCGAGTCCGCCGCGGCAGCGCCGGGGGAGCGCCGCACCCGGTCCGAACGCCTCACCGCCGCGGCCCTCGCCGACAGCCCCACCGACCGTTACGAACCCGCCAAGCCCACGCGCACCCCCCGGGCCAACCGCGGCGCGCGCCGGGCGCAGCAGCGTCCCAGCAAACAGCAGCGCGCGCTGCGGATCGCGGGCAGGCTGACCGCCGCGGCGGTCGCGGTGGTCGTGGTCTCCGGCACCGGTTTCGCCTACTACACCGAGAAGAGCGTCGATCAGGGCTTCACCCGCTCCAGCGTGATCAGCGACGCCGACGCCGCCGCCCTCGACGGCGATATGAACATCCTGCTCATCGGCCTGGACACCCGAAAAGACCAGAACGGCAACGACCTTCCCAAGAACATTCTCGACCAGCTGCACGCCGGTGACGGCACCGAGGGCGGCTACAACGCCAATTCGCTGATCCTGGTGCACATTCCGAAGGATCTGAAGAAGATCACCGCCTTCTCGATCCCGCGCGACGACTACGTCCCCGTCAGCGGCATCCCCGGCTACGACCACGCCAAGATCAAGGAAGCCTACGGGCTGAAAAAGGCGTCCGCGGAACAGAAGCTGATGAACCAGGGCGTCAAGGACCCGATCGAGCTCGAGCACCAGGGCCGCGAGGCGGGCCGGGAATCCATCGTGCAGACCGTGAAACAGCTCACCGGCGTGCCGATCAACCGGTTCGCCGAGGTCTCGCTGGTCGGATTCTACGATCTGGCCAATATTCTCGGCGGCGTCGACGTGTGCCTCAACCACGCGGTCAACGACGAATACTATTCCGGCGCGGTGTTTCCGGCCGGGCCGCAGCACCTCGACGCGGCCAACGCCCTGTCGTTCGTGCGCCAGCGGCACGGACTCGACAACGGCGACCTGGACCGCACCCACCGGCAGCAGGCGTTCCTCACCTCGGTGGCCAAGCAGCTCAAGGACTCCGGCACCCTCACCAATATCGGCAAGCTGCAGTCCCTGATCAACGCCGCGCAGAACGACATCGTGCTGTCGCAGGGCTGGAACGTGCTCGACTTCGCCGAAACCATGGGCAAGGCCGGGTCCATCCCGATCGAATTCCAGACCCTGCCGGTGAAGGGTTACGACACCGTCGACGGCCAGGACGTGAACGTCGTCGACCCGGCCGCGATCAAGAAGACGGTGCGCACCGCGTTCGGCGTGCAGGCGCCGCAGCCCACCGGGCCCAAGACCACCCCCACCAGCACCGTCGACGTCGTCAATGCCGGCGGCACCACCGGCATGGCCGGTAATGTGTCGAAGGTATTGACCGCCAAGGGCTTTCCGAAGGGCACCGTCGGCAACGCCGCCTACACCGACGGCTCCAGCTCGGTCGTGTACTACGGCACCGGGGCGGACACCGACGCCACTCAGGTCGCCGACATGCTCGGCGGCTTGCCGACCGCCACGTCGAAGAACGTCGAGCCCGGCCACGTGAAGATCGTCATCGGCGCCGACTTCAGCCTGCCGGACGGGCTGGACGGCACCTCGTCGAGCACCACACCCACCACCGAATCCGGGGCGACACCGTCCTCCTCGTCGTCCTCGTCCTCCGCGGCCGCGACCAATGCGGCGGGCGACGAGTTGCCCGATTCCGGAAAACCGGTCACGACCACCATCGGATCGTCCATTCCCTGCGTGAACTGAATTCGGGGCGAACCGATTTCGGTTTTGCCCCGAATTGTTCACCGCGGCAATGGGTATGGTCCGGGAGCGGCCTTGCGGGCGTTTGTTCGGTGATGGTAGCGTGCCGGACATTGTTTTGCAGGCGTCGAATTGGGGAGAGTGACGCACATGGCCGTTCCGCGCTCGCGCGCCCGCGACGACGGTCCGGCCCGTGACCGGTGGGCGGCGGCATCGCGATACCGTGCGGAGGCCCCCACCGATCGCTTCGAGCCCGTCACCCGACGTCGCAGCACGCGCGGCGGTCCGCCGCGGCGGCCACCGGCCCGACGTCGGCGCGGGGTCGCCGCGACCACGCGGCTGCTCGCCGCGGCCGCCGCGATGCTGGTGGTATCCGGTACCGGCTTCGCCTACTACAGCGAAAAGGGCATCGACGGAGGCTTTTCGCGGTCGGGCGTGGTGAGCGCCGAGGATGCCGCCGCCCTCGACGGCGACATGAATATCCTGCTGATCGGCCTGGACACCCGGCGCGACAAGGACGGCAATCTCCTCCCGAAGGACATTCTCGACCAATTACACGCCGGTGACGGCACCGAGGGCGGTTACAACGCCAATTCGCTGATCCTGCTGCATATTCCGAAGGATCTGAAGAAGATCACCGCCTTCTCGATTCCGCGCGACGACTATGTCGCCGTGAACGGCATCCCCGGCTACGATCACGCGAAGATCAAGGAAACCTACGGGCTGAAGAAGGCCGCCACCGAGGACACCCTGGCCGCCCAGGGCGTGAAAGACCCTGTCGAGCTCGAACATCGCGGGCGCGAGGCCGGGCGCGAATCGGTGCTGCAGGCGGTGAAGGCGCTCACCGGGGTGCCCATCAACCGGGTCGCCGAGATCGCGCTCGTCGGCTTCTACCATCTGGCTGGGATCCTCGGCGGCGTCGACGTGTGCCTGAACCAACCCGTCGACGACTCCGACTTCTCCGGGGCCGTATTCCCCGCCGGGCGGCAGCATCTCGACGCGGCCCAGTCGCTGGCGTTCGTGCGCCAGCGCCACGAACTGGAGAACGAGGACCTCGACCGCACCCACCGGCAGCAGGCGTTCCTCACCTCCGCCGCCAAACAGCTGAAGGACGCGGGCACCCTCACCAATATCGGCAAGTTACAGTCGCTCATCAAGGCCGCCCAGGACGACGTGGTGCTGTCGGACGGCTGGAACGTGCTCGATTTCGCCCAGACCCTGGGCCGGGCGGGCTCGATCCCCGTCGAGTTCCAGACCCTGCCGATCCAGGGTTACGGCACCGTCAACGATCAGGCCGTGAACGTCGTCGACCCGGCCGTCATCAGGAAGATCGTGCGCACCGCCTTCGGCATGCAGGCCGCGCCGCCGTCCACACCGAAGGCGACGCCGACCAGCACCGTGGACGTGGTCAATGCCGGAAGCGCCAGCGGGATGGCGGCCAAGGTGTCGACGGCCCTGTCCGCCAAGGGATTCGGCAAGGGCAACGCCACCACCGCCGACGACTACGGCAGCGGCGGCGCATCCGCCATCGCCTACGGCAGCGGGGCCGACGCCGACGCCACCCGGCTGTCGGAACTGCTCGGCGGCCCGCCCGCCCACGCCTCGACCGACGTCGCGCCCGGCCGCATCCGCCTCGTCCTCGGCGCCGACTTCACCCTCCCCGGCGAATTATCCTCCGCCGCAACCACATCCGGCAGCAGCGGCGGCGGAACCTCCGCGAGCGCCGCCACCGCGGACGCGCTGCCCGACTCCGGGAAGCCCGTCACCACCACCATCGGCTCCGACATCCCCTGCGTGAACTGACCGGGCGGCGCTGCGGGCCGTCGGCCGCGGCGGGCCGTAGGATGCCCCGGTGACCGGATACGACGACGCGTTCTCCCATCTCGACACCTCGACCCTGCCGCCGCGCCAGCAGCGCATTCTCGTCACCATCCGCGACTGGGTGGTGCGCCACGGCTACGCGCCCAGCACCCGCGAGCTCGGCGACGCGGTCGGCCTGCGCTCCACCTCGTCGGTGTCGAAACATCTGAAGGCGCTGGAGGACAAGGGTTTTCTGCGTCGCGGCGACACCGTGTCCCGGCCCGTCGACGTGCGGCTGTTCCTGCGGGGCAGCGCGCCGCGCGAGCGGGACGAGGAGTCGGTGGCGGTGCCCGTGGTCGGCGACATCGCCGCCGGAACCCCCATCCTCGCCGAGCAGCACACCGACGACGTGCTCACCCTCTCGCGCCAACTCGTCGGCCGCGGAACGGTTTTCGCGCTACGGGTGCGTGGCGACTCGATGATCGACGCCGCCATCCGCGACGGCGACATGGTGGTGGTGCGCCGCCAGCACGAGGCACACTCCGGCGAGATCGTCGCCGCCATGATCGACGACGAGGCCACCGTGAAGGTGTACCGCCGCCGCAACGGGCACGTCTACCTGGAGCCCCGCAACCCCGCCTACGACGTCATCGACGGCGACCGCGCGGTGGTGCTGGGCAAGGTCGTGTCGGTGATGCGCCGCATGTGAGCGGATCGCGCTGTCAGCAGGGCATTTCCAGGGTGAGCTCGTCGTGGATGGCGATGCCGTACGCGCCGACCTCGGGAATGGCGGGCTTGAGCGTGCGGGCGGTGTCGACCGCGCCGCGCGCCACGGCGCAGATCGCCATGCCCCGGCGCTGATAGAACCGCAGCGCGTCCAGATTGTCGTTGGTGGTGACCAGCCACACCCGGTTCGCACCCGCCTGGCGCGCCAGATCGACCGCCGCGGTGAGCAGCGCGGTGCCGACCCCGGCATGCCGCTCCACCGCGTCCAGGGTGACGATCTCCAGCGCCCCATCGGCGAGCGTATAGGTGAGCAACCCCGCGACCTCGTCGTCCCGCTCGGCCACCAGCGCCGATAGCCGGATGGCGTCGTAGCTGACGCCGTGCGCGATCACCGTGGTGTCGCCCCAGGAGTCATTGAGCAATGCGGCCATCGCGGTGCGATCGGCGGAGGTGGTACTGCGGATCCGAATATCAGTCATCATGCCGTCGAGGTGAGAAGTTGACCGTCCCCTCGGTCTTACCCGTCCCCCCACCCCGACAACCACGATTTCCACCCCCTGTTCCCAACGTTTTGCCGTATCGAGACATTCACATCGGAAGCGTTGCCCCCGTTACGAATTGACCCCGCGCGCCACATTGCCACCGAGCGACCGGTGGACTAGGCTCCGCCCGCGGCCGACGGCTGGCCGCTATTCCCCTCGGTGGCCGTCGAGGCGTTCGCGGAGGAGGTCGGCGTGGCCGTTGTGGCGGGCGTATTCCTCGATCATGTGGGTGAGGATCCAGCGGAGGGTGAAGGTGTGGTTGGCGGGGTGGGTGCCGGTGGTGTCGAGGGAATCGCAGGTGGCGGCGATTTCGCGGGATCGGGCGCATTCGCTGTGCCACAGGCGGAGTGACTCGGCGGGGTCGGCGGTGTCGACATCGAATGCGGCGGCGAGGGTTTCGCGCCAGTGCGGTGTCGGCGCGTCCGCGCCGTGGAGGGTGCAGGCGAACCAGGAGTGCTCTACGGCGGTCAGGTGGCGGATCAGTCCGAGCAGTGACAGGTCCGAGGGTGGTACCGCGCGCTGGCGGAGTTGCTCGGCGGTGAGGCCGGAACACTTCCAGGCCAATGTGTCGCGCTGATACTGGAGGAAACCGGTCAGCGTCTCGCGCTCCCCGGAGATCCCCGGCGGTCTCCTTCGCTCACTGAACCCCATCCGGCCATGATGCCGACAAACCAACGCGATAGGCAATTTCGAATAACGGTGCCGCCGTTGAGAAGATTTATCATTCTACCGTGGGCCTCGAGGACGAGCGGTGGGTGCGCGGCTCGGCGGTTGCGGCGGTGGTGATCGCGGTGGGCATCGCGATTGCCGAAGTTGCGCTGCTGGACAAGAATTGGCTGATCTCGATCGATTTCAGGGTCTACCATATGGGCGGATCGTCTGTGCTGCACGGGATCTCGCCCTACGATGTCACGACCAAGGACGGGAATCCGTTTGCCTACACGCCGTTCGCGGCGCTGGTATTCGTGCCGCTGGCACTGCTGAGTCTGCCTGTCGCACTGGCCGTTTGGACGTTTCTTTCGATGCTGGCGCTGGAGGTTTCGATCTGGCTGGCCCTCGGGCTGCCGGGGTCGGAGTCGTCGGTCCGGAGGGCGAGACTCACCACCCTGACCACCGTCGCCGCCCTGCCCATGGCCCCGGTGATGTTGAATATCGGTGTCGGCCAGATCAATGCGCTGCTCATGCTGCTGGTGCTGATCGATCTGGTCCGGCGGCCCGGTCGCACCCAGGGGATCGCCCTCGGGATCGCGGCGGGAATCAAGCTGATTCCGCTGCTGTTCATCGCCTACCTGCTGATCACCCGCCGAACCCGGGCCGCGATGGTGGCCGCGGCGACCTTCGCGGCCACCGTGCTGCTCGGCTTCGCCGTGCTGCCGGGCCCCTCGGTGCGCTGGTGGGCGCATCTGATGCTGGACACCGAACGGATGTCACCGCCGGGCGCCGCGTACTTCAATCAATCGATGCGCGGCGTGCTCGCCCACTTCCCCGGGGCGCTGCACTCCGCGTGGGTCTGGCTGCCGCTGGCCGTTCTGGTCGGCATTGCGGGACTGGCGATCTCGGCATGGGCCGACCGCCGGGGCATGGCGGCCGCCGGTGCCATGGCGTGCGCGGCGACCAGCCTGCTGATCTCCCCGATCGCCTGGACGTTCCACTGGGTGTGGGCCGCGCCCGCTCTCGCGCTCTGGCTGCGGTGGGCCCGGCGACGGCAGGACCCGGCGCACACGGCGGGTGTGGTCGTGATGTGGTCGATACTGGTCGCCTCCGGCGTGCTGACCTTCCTGATCGTGGCGCGCGTGCCGGGCCTGGCCTCCGCGGACGTCCTCATGCACGGCACCATGACGACCGTCGTGACACTCAACGGCCTGACCATGCTCGCCGCCCTCGGCTTCCTCGGTGCGCTCGCGGCCATGCTGTGGCGCACCGATCGGTCCGAATCCTTCGTGTAATAGGTCCTCGCTTCCTGCGAAAAAGCAGAACCGGTCGGTACTATTTAATCTGTGAGCGGGCTGCCGCATTACGCGGTGATGCTGGCGACGGCGGGCGATCTTCCCGCCGACGATTCCCGCTGGGGCTACGAGGTCAAATTCGACGGCATCCGCGCGATCGGATACGTCGACGACGGCCTGCGACTGATGTCGCGCAACGACAAGAACATCACGCCCGCCTGGCCCGAACTCGCCGATCTCGCCCCGGCGAGCCCGCCCTTCGTCGTCGACGGCGAAATCGTCGCCTTCACCGAGGACGGCCGGACCTCGTTCGAGGCGCTGCAACCGCGCATGCACCAGCGCAATCCCGCCACGATCCGCACCCTCGCCGCCGCCGTCCCCGCCACCTACATGATCTTCGACCTGCTGCACATCGGCGACCGCCCGCTGATCGACCTGCCCTACCGGCAACGACGAGAACTGCTGGAGCAACTCGCGCCGCACGGCCCGCACTGGCAGGTCCCGCCGCGACTGCACGGCCGGGGCGCGGACGTGCTCGCCGAATCCCGGCGCCTCGGCCTCGAGGGCATCGTCTGCAAACGCCTCGACAGCACCTATACCCCCGGCCGCCGCACCCCGCTGTGGACCAAGGTCAAGAACAGTCGCGACCAGGAAATCGTGGTCGTGGGCTGGCGTCCCGGAACCGGCCGCCGCGCCGGACACATCGGCTCCCTCCTGATGGCCGTCCCCGGCCGCGACGGCACCCTGATCTACATCGGCAATGTCGGCACCGGTTTCAGCCAGGCCACACTCGACGACCTGCGAACAAGACTGCGCCCCTTGGAACGCGGCACCCCCACCGTCGATGCCGATGTGCCCGATGCCATTTGGGTGGCTCCCGAACTGGTCGGCGAGATCTCCTTCGCCGAGTGGACCAACAACCGGACCACCGGAGAGCGCCGCCTGCGCCACCCTTCCTGGCGCGGCCTGCGCCCCGACAAGACCCCCGATCAGATCGAATGGGAGTAGCGCGCACCGTCTTTCGAGTTACTGATAGGTCGGATAGGTCAGGTATCCCTCGTCACCGCCCTGGTAATAGGTCGCCTCGTCCACCGGGGCGATCGGGACCGCGCGTCGAAGTCGTTCCACCAGATCGGGATTGGCGATGAACGCGCGGCCGAAGCTGATCAGATCGGCGCCCAGCCCGAGCCAGTGATCGGCGTCGGCCCGCCCGGTTTGCTTGGGGCCCAACGGATACACCGGGTTCATGATCAGGGTGCCCGGCCAGCTACGGCGCAGGCCGAGCAGCACCTCCTCGTCGGTGGTGGCCTCCAGATGGATGTAGGCCGGATCGAGGCGGGCCAACTCGTTCAGCAGCGCGGCGTAGAGCTCCGGAACATCGGTCTCCGCCACACCCCAGAACGTCGCGCCCGGAGACAGGCGAATGCCGGTCCTGGCCCCGCCGATCGCCGCCACGGTGGCGGTGACCGCCTCGACCGCGAACCGAATCCGATTCGCCACCGTGCCGCCGTAGCGGTCGGTGCGCAGGTTGGCATTCGAGGACAGGAACTGGGAAATCAGATAACCGTTGGCGCCGTGCAATTCCACGCCGTCGAATCCGGCATCGATGGCCCGCCGCGCGGCCTCGGCATACGACTCGGCATGCTCGGTGATCTCGGCGGTATCCAGAGCCCGCGGCATCGGAGCGGGCTGCCGTCCGGTCGGGGTGAATACGTCATCCCCGGCGGGGACGGCGGAGGGACCGACCGGCTGCATACCGGTCGTGTCGGGATGGGAAACCCGTCCGCCGTGCATGATCTGGGCGAAGACGCGGCCGCCATTGACATGCACGGCAGCGGTCACCTGGCGCCATGCGGCGACCTGCTCATCGGTGTGCAGACCCGGGGTACCCGGATTGGATTGTCCGATCAAACTGGGCTGCACCCCTTCCGTCACGATCAGCCCGGCACTCGCCCGCTGGGCGTAGTACGCGGCCATCGACGGTGTCGCCAGACCCCCGGCGGCGGCCCGAACCCGGGTCATCGGGGCCATTACCACCCGGTTCGGCAGGGTCAGGCCGCCGAGTCGATAGCTGTCGAAAAGGCTTGTCACGTAAGGCTCCTTCGCACTTCGGAGCGCCCGATCGTGGGCGTGACAGCTACACTAAAAGCTCACATGGATGTGAGAGGCAATGGTCTGCGACGCAGGTCACAGGTGGAGGACAGGTGCGTATCGGAGAATTGGCGGCGCGAACCGGAGCCAGCATCCGGTCGCTGCGCTACTACGAGGAACAGGGCTTGCTCGTCAGCGCCCGCAGCGCCAGCGGGCAGCGGCACTACACGGTCCAGGCGGTCGACCGGGTGCGATTTCTCCAGCGGCTGTACGCCGCCGGGCTGTCCAGCCGCACCATCGCCGACCTGCTGCCCTGTGTCGATGCGCCGAGCGAGGAGACCGCGGACGCCGCGCTGGAGCGGATGGCGCAGGAGCGGGACCGATTGTCCGAGCACATCACCGAACTCATCCGCACCCGAGACGCACTCGACGAGCTCATGGCGGCGAACCGGGCGTTTCACCGGCGTGTTCGGCTGGGCGGCGCCCCCGGGTGAACACCGCCCGGATGCTCAGGAATTGGCGATCATGCCCATGGCGTAGATGCTGTCCACGTCCGAGCCGGTGAGCAAAGACCATGGGGCGGTGAAGAATCCGCCGTCACCCCAGGTCGTTCCCCAGGAGTTCTCGGCCGTGATCCCGTTCTCGTCGTAGGCCACGATCGTGACCGCATGGCCGCCGAGGACGCGTTCGGTGGGTTGCGGGTTGTAGTTGGCGTTGCCCTTGGTCAAGGTCTCGAAACTGTCCCTGGCCTCGAAGCCGAACACCACCGGTTGCCCGGCGGCGATCGCGGTTTCGACGGCGGTCCTGCGGTCCGTGCCGCTCAGATCCTGATAGCCGGACAGCTTGTAGCGCGCGGCATTGGCCCGCTGCGCGTCGGTGGGTGCACCGCTGCCCGGCGGATAATCGGCCGCGGTGTCGATGCCCTGCTGCTGCTCGAACGACAGCACCTGGTCCAGCAGGCCGCCGTCGACCTGCGAACAGACATACGCGGGCGACATCGGGCCGCCGGGGATGCCCTGCTCGTTCATCAGCACCCCGTAGCCGGTGTAGCCGGTGGCGAAGCAGGTCACCTGCCCGGTCTGCCCCTGATCGCCCGGGGACAGCGCGTATTTCAGCAGCGAGTACGACCCGGGCGGCGCGCCCGTCCCCGCGGCCGCGACCCCGGCCCCGCCGAATCCGATGAGCACTGCCGCCGCCACGGACCACCGCGCGTACCGCATGAAGTATCCCCCTTGCCTACGGCCGAAAGCCGTTGTGTTCCTTCACGACGGAACCAATGGTCCGCACTCGGGGCGGGAAAGGGCAAGGGTGTTCAAGTCATCCGCCGGACGATCGCCATCGGCCGGGGAAACGGCTGATCAGCGCGTCGGACGCGTTTTGTTCGCCAAACGGTAGCGGCTGAATTACAGTGCGTGAGGGGATGCAGGCCGCCGGTGTGACCGATCGGGTACGGAGGTGCTTGTTCTGATGCGTTGGGCACGAATCGCAACGGCCGCGGCCGCAGGGGTTCTCGCGCTGACACCGCTCGGCCCGGTCTCGGCGCACGCGGCCGATCCGGTCATCTCGTCCGGCAGCCTGCTCGCCGACCCCAAGGCGCCCGACGGCTCGCACATCACCAAGGCGACCATGCAGGACAGCCGCAATATCCGGCTGTACGTGTACTCGGCCGCCATGGACGAGACCTACCCGGTCGACGTGCAGCGCCCCGCCGACGCGTCGGCGCCGCGGCCCACGCTGTATCTGCTCAACGGTGCCGGGGGCGGCGTGGACAGCGCCACCTGGGATCAGCGCGCCCCCGACGCGCTGCACTTCCTCGCCGACAAGGACGTGAACGTGGTCCAGCCGATCGGCGGCGCGTGGAGCTACTACACCGACTGGCGCGCACCGGATCCGACACTGGGCGTGAACAAGTGGAAGACGTTCTTCACCGAGGAACTGCCGCCGCTGATCGATGGCGCGCTGGGCACCGACGGGGTCAATGCCATCGCGGGGCTGTCCACCTCGGGCACCTCGGTGCTGCAGCTGCCCATCGCCAAACCGGGGCTGTACAAATCCGTCGCGGCCTACAGCGGTTGCGCCCAGATCAGCGATCCGACCGGATACACCTTCGTCAAGCTCGCGGTGAACGTGTGGGGCGGCGGCAATGTCGACAATATGTACGGTCCCGAGAACGATCCGATGTGGGCGGCCAACGACCCCTACGTGCACGCCGACCAGCTGCGCGGCCTGAACCTGTTCATCTCCGCCGGATCCGGATTGCCCGGCAAATGGGACACTCTCGACGGTCCCTATGCCCTGCCCGGCCCCTACGGCCTCGGCAATCAGCTGCTCATCGGCGGCGTCATCGAGTCCGCGGTCGACTACTGCAGCCACAACCTGCAAGCCAAACTGAACCAGCTCGGCATCCCCGCAACCTACGACTTCACCACCACCGGAACCCACTCCTGGGGCTACTGGCACGACGCCCTCATCCAATCCTGGCCCGTCCTCGCCCAGGGCCTCGGCCTTCCAGCTTGATACCGCCTCCCGGTCGCCCACTCCCGTTCCCGGTCGTCCACTCCCGTTCTCGGTCGCTCGCTCCCTTCCCATTTCCCGGCATGCTTTTGGCCGGGATCAAGATGCCGCCGGGGGAACGGTGACCGGTTCGTCGCAGCTGGCCGGGGGGTCGACCTGGGAGCAGGGGACCGGGGGATGGGTCGGGCGGTAGTCGGCGGGGACGCCGCCGTTGTGGGTCAGGGTGGCGTAGGCCGCCACCGCGTCGGTGGGGTGGCGGGTGAGGGTGGGATCGGTGGCGACGTCGACGGAGTAGAGGCCGAAACGTGGTGCGTAGCAACCCGCTGTCGGCCGACGCGGTCCCCGCGGCGCCCGACAGCACACCCGCAACCACCGCACCCGCCAACGCGACACCGCCGATCCCGCGCTTCCAGTCCACACCGCTGTTCACATTCCACACCGGGCCGAAGCTACCGCAACCCGCGGGAAAACCGTTGCACCGCCGGTGCCCTCAGTTCAGGGGGCTACTGCGGGCGAGTGCGGCGAAATCCCTGTACGCCAGGCTGAATCGATTATATGGTAAGTCAACTGACCGGATGAGGCTCGGGCCCGCGACGCCCGTCGGCCGATCTTCCCGCCAAAGGAATAGATCATGAAATCTCGGCGTGGCCTTGCGAATCGCTGGTGTCGGCCTGTCGGCGGTCGGCTCGCGCTGTGGGGATTGGTTGTCGGCCTGGTGTTGTGCTGGTGTTCGGCGGTGACTCGCGCCGAACCGGACGCCGGTGAACTCGGCGCGGCCTGGACGGCGACCTACCTGGCGCCGCCGCGCTACCCGGGGGTGCATATCGATTGGGATGTGCCGATCACGATGAGCGACGGAACGGTGTTGAAGGCCAACGTGTATCGGCCCGCGGACGCCGCGGGCCGTCCGGTCGACACGCCGACCCCCACCATCGTCAACCTCACGCCCTACACCAAACTCGTCTCCAACATCCTGGATTCGGCCCTCGCGATCCCCTGGCTCGGCGAGGCGATCCTGGACCTGTTCCGCCGATTCGACCTCACGGGGACACCGCTGGCAGGCATCACGGATATCACCAAGGCGTTCGGCACCGGGCTGCCGCGCACTCTCGCCGTCGATCGCAACCTCATCGAGTCCGGCTACACCCAGATCGTGGTCGATGTGCGCGGCACCGGATTCTCCGAGGGGACCGTGCAATTCTTCGGGCAGCGGGAACAACGCGACACCGTCGAGGTCATCGACTGGGCGTCTCGCCAGCCGTGGTCGAACGCCAGTATCGGGATGAGCGGGGTGTCGTATTCGGCGGTCAATCAGATTCAGGCCGCCGACAAGCAGCCTCCGGCCCTGAAGGCGATCTTCCCCGTCGAGCCCGGCAGCGATCTGATGCACGATATCCTCGCCCCCGGCGGCGGATTGAACGCCGGGTTCGTGCCCGGCTGGCTGGCGGCGGTGGATGGGCTCAAACTCGTGCCCGACCTGGTATCGATCGCGCAGGGGCGGTTCGACTGGAAGTGGCTCGCCGACCGGGCCGCCAGCCCGCTGACATTCTTCGACCTGCTGATCGGCGCACTGTTCACACCCGACGTCGGGCACCTGCCCGACAGCGTGAAATCCGCATTCGACGAGAACAGCCCGCTGCGGCAGGGAATGGTGGCCCACCCGGACCGGATTCGGGTCCCCACGTTCGTCATCGGCGGGTGGCACGATGTGTTCACCAATACCGAACCCCTTATCTACCAGCAGATCCCGCTGCCGCCGGGGCGGAAACAGCTGCTGATGGGCAACGCCTACCACATCAATCCCGGGGCCGACTTCGGCACACCCGGCTATCCGCCCCGGCTCGACGTCTTGCAGCGGGCATGGTTCGACAGGTGGCTGAAGGGAATCGATAACGGCATCGATACCTACGGGCCGATCACCAGTCAGCAGATCGGCGGGTCGTGGACCACGACCGACCGGTACCCCCGCGCGGGGGTCGACTATCGGCGCATGTATCTGAGCGCGGCGCCGAGCGGCACCACGGCCACCAGCGTGCACGACGGAAGTCTCACGCCCACCGACACATTCGCTCCCGGGCGGTTGACCGTGGCCCCCGGGGTGACCAGCCTGTGCTCCAACGACACCGCGACGGGCACCGCCGGTGGGGGAGCGATCGTGGCCGGTTGCGCCGCCGACGCCCGCCCGCAGGAACTCGACGGGCTGACCTTCACCAGCGCGCCCGTGGCCGCGCCGACCCTGATCTCCGGGCCGATCAATGTGCACCTGAACACCGTGTACGACGCCACCGACGGATATTGGAGCGCGACACTGAACGATGTTGCGCCCGACGGTCGTTCGACGGTCCTGTCCACCGGGCAACTGGTGGTCTCGCTGCGCGCCATCGATCCCGCCAGGAGCACCCGATCCGCCGACGGAGACCTGATCGGTCCGTACACCAAGCTGACGCTGGACAGCCGCGAGCCCGTCGTGCCCGGGCAGCCCACCATGATCGACCTCGGACTGACCCCGACCGACGCCGTCCTGCAACCCGGGCACCGGCTCCGGGCCGACGTGTACGCGAGCAACTTCCCGAAAGGACTTCCGGTGCTGCTGTTTCCCTTCCTCGCCGACACCCGGCTCCAGCCACAGCACCTCGACCTCGACTCCGCCGCACCCAGTTTCGTCAACGTGCCCATCGGCGGCGCCCCCGGCTGGTGACCGGCAGCGACCGATCACCCGCGCGGGATCGGTTGGTCGAGACCCGCGAGGAACAGGTGACGTCTCAGAGGAATTGCCACCACCAGCGGATGGACTCCGGGGGTTGTGTTCCTGAGAACAGTCGTTGTTCGGATACCGTGTGCAGGGCATCCTTCGACAGTTGACCACTCACGTCGGGATACCCTGGCGTGCCACGGACGTTCGCGGAGTATCGCGGCAGGCGTCGTTGCCACTCCAAGGTTCCTCTGATCACGTTGGATAGCTGCTCGAGATAGCGATGAAGCCCCGGTGATGCACTGGCGGCCAGCTTGTGTTTGAGCGAGACGAACAGGTCCATGATTTCCTCGATCAGAGCGCATGCCGCATAGACGGCCTCCTGTCGTGAGAGGCCGTCGCGGACCGCGATGATCTCGACGATATTCGACTCCAAGCTGCGCTGTTCTCGCTCTCTCGCGTACGAGGCGATGTCTGTCGGGACCGACAGCAAAACCGAGGATGCGTCGGTGATGGCGCGGACTGCGGGACTTCGCCGAGTCTCGAAATCCAGGCAGGTTGCCTCGGCGATTTCGATGAGAACGATATCTGCGAGATCTGCGCCGTCCGGGCCGCGGGCGATCATGTGCTCGTCCAGGCTGCGCAGGTAGTTGCCGGATCTGTCGGAGACCCCGCATGCCGCACCGAGCGCCCATCGGTAGTGGGACAAGAGGCAAATAATGACCTGTTCGGGGGTCGCTCGTGTGTGAACCCGTGCCGCGATGTCGGCCAGTGCGGCGGCGAAGGCGTCGAAGTCTTCGACGCCGAGCGGTTGGCGCTCCGGGTGTAGGGCGAAGTTCATGAGATTCGCCGCCACATGATTGAAGGCTGTGGGGTCTCGCGAAATTGGACCACTGTCGCAGTAGTGATCATCGAACAGCAGTGCCCACATCAGCCAGTCGGCCAGCAGTTGAGTGCCCTCGTCATCGCCCAGGGGTGCCCACATACAAGCCAATTCGCCCGTACACATGTCGTGCGCTGATTTCAGGGAGTCCGCGTCGAATCCCATTCGGCGATAGAAGTCCACTGAGCGGTGCTGGAACTCGATTCCCCCAGCGCGCGAGCGCAATTCGAGAGGGCACCAGATGGGTGGAATATCCAACGGTTGCTCCGACGAACAGGAGTCTGTCGGGTTACGGAGCAGCCGTTGAAACGATTGCTCGAATTCCGTATACATGATGGGCGACGGCGTGACGCCGAGCAGCCGGGTCACGTCCGCGGCAGTGGTGCCGATTCCGGTGAAGCTGTGGGCGACCGGGAGTGACGGTGTTGACATGGGTTCTCCTAAAGGATCGCGACGTCGACGTGCTCGAGCAGTGCGATGGCATCGGGGACCAGCGCCGCGACCGAGTAATAGCTGGTGATCAGGTAGCTGGCGATGGCATGTTCGTCGACACCCATGAAACGGACGCTGATGCCGGTGTCGTATTCGTCGGGTAATCCGGACCGGTGCAATCCGATGACTCCCTGGTCTTCGGCGCCGGTGCGCATGGCGATGATCGATGAACTCTGGGTGTCGGTAATCGGAATCTTTTCACAGGGAAAGAAGGGGATGCCAGCCCAGGCGGTGACGGGTCGGCCATGGACGCGAACGGTTTCCGGCACGAGCCCGCGTCGGTTGCATTCGCGACGGAACGCCGCGATGGCTCGGGGGTGGCCGAACAGAAGATCGGTGCTTCGGCACATGGACAGCAGCGCGTCGATGTCGTCCGGTGTCGGTGGACCGGACCGGGTGGAGATGCGCTGGTCGTAGTCGGTGGCGTGGAGCAGTCCGAAATCGCGATTGTTGACGAGTTCCCATTCGCCGCGTTCTCGTATCTCCTCGAGGGTGAGCCGGAGTTGCTCGTCGAATTGACTCATCGGATCGTTGTAGATATCGAGTACGCGCGTGTGGATGCGCAATATCGACTGTGCCAGAGACAGTTCGTATTCGCGAGGAGGGAGATCATAGTCGACGAACGTTCCGGGCACCGGGGGTTCACCTCGGTGGCCGGAGGCGACACCGATCACCGCTTCGCCTTTGGCATTGACCCGCATGGTGGCGTTGGTCATGAACTCGGTGATGTGTTCCCGGAGATCGGCGTTGGCCTCGAATATGTCCAGAAATCCGTCCCAAGGGATGGTGACCACGGTCCCGGCGGTGCTCGCGCGCACTGTGGCCGACCAGAACGGTTCGGATTGAAGGAGTGCCTCATCTCCGAGATGATCACCGTCGGTGAGGATCCCGACCACATGGGGGACTCCGTACGAGTCGGCCGCAAGGCGCTCGAGTCGGCCGTGAACGACCGCCAGCGCGAACCGCACCGGTTGTCCTTGCTCGACCAGCACTTCACCGACGGTGACGGCGCGGGGACGGCATCGTTCGGCGAGCTGTCGCAGCACATCCAGATTCCGGTAGCCGTGCAGGACCGGGATTTCGGTCAACGACTCGGGAATGACCTGGATATTGTCGGCACCGGACTCCGCAAAGCCGACGCGGCCGCGGGAACGCCGCAGTACCCGCCGCCGATTGACACGATAGACGCCGCCGGGAACTTCGACCCACGGCAATTGGTCGAGCAACCAGCGATCGGTGATGCCCGCCGATTGCGGCCGTGTCTTGGTGGTGGTGGCCAGATTTCGGGCCGCTGCGGTTTGTAGCGAACGGACAAGGGTCTGTCCGGTAGTGTCGATGGGCGGTTCGGCCCGCGTTGTGGTCATGGCAGCCTCACTGTGTCGGGTGCGGTCTCGCGGTTCGGATGGGGGATGGTCGTTTCGATGTGGTCGGCCGGGGCGCCGGGCTCGAGGACCGTGCGATCGGGGTCGAGGGCAATGGTGCCGCCCCGCAATCCATTCCAGCCGTACCCGCTGCCGTGGTAGCGAGGTGTCTCCAGCGACCAGCGCAGGTTGCCCGCACAGAGCGAATTCAATGTGGTCAGGTACAGCTGTAGGTGTGGCAGTGGCAGGTAGCGTCGCCGCAGGGTCGCGCACGCGTCTGCCAGTTCCGCGTCGGCGCGGCGAATGAGTTCGCCGGTGATATTCAGCGCGGTCTGCACTTGCTGATCGTGGGTGTGGATCAGAACCGCCACGATGTTGAACAGATCTCCTTGCGTGTATTCCTTGCGGAAGGAGAGCAGGTCGTTGACCAGCAGAGCGTGCATGAGGGTCGCGCGCTGCGCCCGCTCGAGGTCGGGGTCGGTGTGTATCAGTGGGGACAGGTCGAGGCCGTGCACGTACTCTCCGGCCGCCAGCAGCGGCCGGAATCCGAAACTGAGTCGCCGGATGTCGAGGTAGGTGTCGAAGTCGGGCAGGATGCCTCGGTCGATGTAGTCGTGCTCGGCGAGGATGCCGCGGAAGCAGTCTTGCCACCCCTGCTGGTAGCGGCGGAAGACCTGCTCGGGCATGTCGTCCCGCAGCGTTGCCCAGATGTCGGCGAACGCGGGCCCGTAGGGGTGATCGGCGACCCAATCGGCGGCGATCCCGTCGAAGGCGGCGTGCCGCAGCATGGCGAGGTCGTCCACCTCGAACATCAACGAGGTCATGCACGAGGAGTGCACGACACGACCGGGAAGACCGGTCGGATAGATCAGCGACTCGAAGTACGCGTAGCGCTGTTCGAAGAAGCGCGACATGGCCGCCGCGTCGGTGAAGGGGAGGAAACGACGGACCCAGGCCGCGTTCTGCTCGTAGATCGTGGGGTAGTCGGGGTTGACGCGGGCCGGGGTGCGGCACATCGGTTCCGGGATACGGAAGCGACGATGGCGTCGGATCGGCTCCGGGTCGACGGGGCATTCGCCGACGCAGCTGGCGTCGTTGCAACACGGCTGTGTGATCACATAAGCCACGGTTCGCCTCCCCGTGAGTCAGACCGTGCCGCCACGGCGGCTGCGGTTGATGGGTATTGCTTCGGTTGGGGGATCGTCGATCAGTGCTATGGCTTCGTCGAGCAGCGCGTCGACGATGCGGTCCTCGGAAACGGTGCGAATGACCTTGCCTTTCACGAAGATCTGCCCTTTGCCGTTTCCGGAGGACACGCCCAGGTCGGCTTCGCGGGCTTCGCCGGGCCCGTTGACCACGCACCCCATGACCGCGATCCGCAGTGGGTGGGGGAAGTCTTCGAAGGCGGCTTCGACGCGGGCGGCGAGCCGGTGGATGTCGACCTGGACGCGTCCGCAGCCCGGGCAGGACACGATTTCCAGTGCGCGCGGGCGCAATCCCAGTGACTGCAGGATGTGGTTGCCCACTTTGACTTGTTCGACCGGTGGTGCCGAGATCGATACCCGGATGGTGTCGCCTATGCCGTCGGCGAGCAGAATCGCAATGGCCGCAGCCGATTTAATGGTGCCCTGCAGCAAGGGACCGGCTTCGGTGACACCGAGATGGATCGGATAGTCGCAGCGCCCGGCCAGCAGCCGGTTGGCGGCGATCATGGTTCGCGGATCGTGGTGTTTCACTGCGATTTTGAGGTCGCCGAATCCGTGTTCCTCGAACAGCGCGGCCTCGTGCAGAGCCGATTCCACCAGCGCCTGCGCGGTCGGTGCGCCATGCCGTTCGAGCACGCGCGGGTCCAGGGACCCGGCGTTGACCCCGACCCGGATCGGCACGTGCGCGGCCGTGGCGGCTCGAGCGATCTCGGCGATACGGTCGTCGAATTGCTTGATGTTGCCAGGGTTCACGCGCACCGCGGCGCACCCGGCATCGATGGCGGCGAAAACGTAGCGCGGCTGGAAGTGGATGTCGGCGATCACCGGCAGCGGTGATTTCGCGACGATCGCCGCCAGCGCGGCCGCATCGTCCGGGGTCGGGACGGCGACACGGACGATATCGCAACCCGCGGCGGTGATCTCCGCGATTTGTTGCAGGGTGGCGTCGATGTCGGCGGTGCGGGTGGTGGTCATGGTCTGTACCGAGATCGGCGCACCGCCACCGACGGGCACCGAGCCGATGTGCAGCCGCCGCGACACGCGACGAGGGGATAGGGCGAGCGCGGGCTTGGGGGGACTGATGGTCACGACGGGTCCTCCTGTTCGTGCACGAGTTCGTGGTAGGCCGACAACACGGATTCGGCGATCCCCGGTCCGGTCAGGCCCGCCTCGGCGAGGATCGCGGCACGGCCACCGTGAGCGAGGAACCGGTGTGCCAGACCGAGTCCGCGGACGGGGATGCGGGCGCCGGTGTCGGTGAGCGCACGCTGTAGGGCGGTAGCGACGCCGCCCGCCACGGTGTTGTCCTCGGCGACCACGATCAGCTGATAGCGCAGGCAGGCACCGATCAGTAGATCCGACACCGGTAGCACCCAGCGCGGATCGATGACGGTCACGCCGAGGTCGTGCTCGCCCAGTCGCCGCGCCGCCTGGACACACTCACCTGCCAAGGGCCCGACGCCTACCAGCAGGACATCCCGGCGCCGGTCGCGGTGGAGCACATCGATACCCTGAAGTCGTTCCAGCGCAGCGGTATCCGGGCCGACGGATGCCTTCGGAAACCGCACGGCGGTCGGGCCGCTACCGTCGGCAACGGCCTCGCCCAACAGCTCCCGCAGGCTGGTCGCATCACGCGGTGCGGCGACACGCAGACCTGGGACCGCGTTGAGCAGGGTGAGGTCCCACATTCCGTGGTGGCTGGGTCCGTCCGGGCCGGTGACACCGGCGCGATCGAGGACGAAGGTGACCGGCAGCCGGTGCAGGGCCACGTCGAGCAGGACCTGGTCGAAGGCACGATTGAGGAAGGTCGAATAGACCGCCACCACCGGATGCATTCCCGCGGTGGCCAGCCCGGCCGCACTGGCCACCGCGTGCTGCTCGGCGATCCCGACATCGAAGCAGCGCTGGGGGAATCGCTGCGCGAATCGGACGAGCCCGGTCGGGCCGGGCATCGCGGCAGTGATAGCCACGACATCGGTCCGGCGGCTGCCGAGTTCGACCAGGACGTCGGCGAACACCTCCGTCCACGCCCGCGGCGGCGGGCGGGTATCAGGTGCCTTCCGGGCTCCTGTGGTGTGCATGCGCTCGGGATCCGCGCACGCCGGGGGATAGCCCTGACCCTTTATCGTGACGACATGCACGACGACCGGCCGCCGCATAGCGTGTGCTCGGCGTAGCGCGGCCTCGAGCGCGGTGAAGTCGTGCCCGTCCACCGGCCCGAGGTAGTTGAGCCCGAGATGCTCGAACACGGTGGACAGTGCCGGTGCCGCCGGACCTGTGGGCCGGTCGGTGCGCAGGCGATGCAGGTGAGCGGCCAGCGCGCCCGCTGTCGGCGAGTAGGAGTGCCCATTGTCGTTGAGGACGACGATCACCGGACGCTGCGGCGCGGCGCCGATGTTGTTGAGCGCCTCGAACGCCAGACCGCCGGTGAGGGCTCCGTCGCCGACGACTGCGACGACCGCGCGATCGTGTTCCTCTTGCAGGGCACAGGCTTTGGCGATCCCGTCGGCGTAGCTGAGCGCGGTCGAGGCATGGCTGTTCTCGATGACGTCATGCCGCGATTCGTGCCGGTTCGGGTATCCGGACAGACCGCCGGGCTGACGCAGGCTGCGGGCGAACGATCGCCCACGCCCGGTCAGGATCTTGTGTACATAGGTCTGGTGACCGGTGTCGAACAAGAGGATGTCGCGTGGTGAGTCGAAGACGCGGTGCAGAGCGATCGTGAGCTCCACTACGCCCAGGTTGGGGCCGAGATGCCCACCCATCCTCAGCACGGTCTCCAACAGCAGCGCCCGGATCGCGGCGGCCAGCTGCGGCAGCTGATCGATCGGCAGCAGCTGCAGCTCCTCGGGTGAGCTGACGAGTGGCAACAGCGACCGATTGCTGTCGGCCCGAACGGTTTCGGCGGTCTGCGGTGCGGAGGTGGTCATGATTGTCTCCTCACCGCTGACGGTGGCGCGAAGGCGATGTGCTCCACGGCGGTGACAACTTCTTCGACGGTGAGCGGGCCGCGTCGGCGCAACTCGTCGATTACCTCGGTCACGAGCGCGGCCGGTGCCGATGCGCCAGCCGACAACCCGATAATCGCGGCATCCTCGATCCACGCGCCGTCGAGTGCGGCGGCGTCATCGATGAGATACGCCGGGATGCCGTGGCGCCGGGCCACATCGACCATCCGCTGCGAGTTGGACGAGTTCGCCGAACCCACCACCAGGACGACATCACTACGGGCGGCGACGGCCTCCACCGCTCGCTGGCGATTGGTACTCGCGTAGCAGATATCATCGGTCGCCGGGCCACGCAGATGCGGGAAACGGTGCCGCAGAGCGGTTATCGTCGCCTCGGTCTCCTCGAGCGAGAGAGTCGTCTGCGTCAGATACGACACCTTGTGCTCGTCGGGCACCTCCAATGCGGTTGCCCCGGCGGGACTGTCGATGATGACCGTCGCGTCCGGGGCTTCCCCGAAGGTGCCTTCGACTTCCTCGTGCCCGGCGTGCCCGATCAGGACTATGGTGTCGCCACGCTTGTCGAAGCGGCGGGCCTCGGTGTGCACCTTGGTGACCAGCGGGCAGGTGGCATCGACGACGGTCAAGTCACGTTCGCGTGCCTGCGCTCGCACGGCGGGCGAGACGCCGTGCGCGGAGAAGACCACCGTGGCACCGGCGGGCACGTCGTCGAGGTCGTCGACGAACACCGCGCCACGCGCGGACAGGCGGTCGACGACGTGGGTGTTGTGGACGATCTGTTTGCGGACATAGACCGGTGCACACCGGCCCGGTGCGTCCAAGAGTCTTTCGACGGTGTCGATCGCCCGCTCCACACCGGCACACAACGACCGAGGCGCGGCCAGCAGTACCGTTCGATGTCTGAACATCATCGGCCCCAGCACGATTCGGCGGATTATCGGCGCGGGGCGGCGACGTTGACGTGCTCCATGAGCCCGATCGCGTCGGGTACCAGGATCGCCACCGAGAAGTACGCGGTGACCAGGTAGGACATGATGGCGTGCTCGTCGACACCCATGAACCGCACATTCAGGCCGGGCTCGACCTGGTCGGGAAGAACGCAGGGCCGCAAACCGACCACGCCTTGGTTGTCCTCACCGGTGCGCATGGCGATGATCGAGGATGTCTGGGTGTCGCTGACCGGGATCTTGGGCAACGGATACAACGGCACTCCGCGCCAGCACACCAGTCTTCTGCCACCGACATCGGTCGTCTGCGGGACGAGTCCGCGATTGTTGCATTCGCGGCCGAACGCCGCGATGGCCTTCGGGTGCGCGAACAACAGGTTGGTGCCGCGCCGCATGGCCAGCAGCTCATCCATGTCGTCGGGCGTCGGCGGCCCGAAATGAGCGGCAATGCGCTGGTCGTAGGCGGCGTTGTGGAGCAGGCCGAACTCACGGTTGTTGACCAGCTCCCACTCCTGCATCTCGCGGATCTCCTCGATCGTCAGCCGCAGTTGCTGTTCGACCTGGTTCATCGGATCGTTGAACAGATCCGCCACCCGGGTGTGCACCCGCAGAACGGTTTGCGCCAACGACAATTCGTACTCGCGAGGACTCAGCTCATAGTCCACGAAGGTGCTGGGGATCTGCGGCTCGCCCTCGTGCCCGGAAGCAAGATCGATGACCGCCTCACCCTTGGAGTTGATCCGCCGGTTCGCATTCGACAGGAATGTCGCCAGGTGTTCGCGCAGGCCCGGTGACTGCTCTTGCAGTTCGAGGTAACCGCTCCACGGCAACACCAGCAGCGTGCCCGGCGTGGCCGCCCGGACACTGGCGGTCCACAGCGGATCGGACTGCATCAGGGCTTCGTCACCGAGATGGTCGCCGTCGGTCAACACCCCGAGCAACTCGGGATCGCCGTAGCTGCCGGTCGTGATCCGCTCGAGGCGGCCGTGCGCGACCAAATACATTTCCTGAACCGGCTGCCCCTCTTCGACAATCACGTCACCGGCGGCGAACTCACGGGGCTCGAGCATCCGTGCGACCCGATTCAGCACCTCCATGTCCTCGTAGCCATGCAGAATCGGGATCTCACTCAGCGTTTCCGGGACGACCTGGACATCGGCTCCGGTATGGACGAACGAGACCCGCCCCCGCCCGCGCCGCAGCGTGAGCCGACGGTTGACCCGATAGGTGCCCGAAGACACAGCCACCCACGGCAACTCGCGCAACAGCCAGCGCGAGGTGACACCGGCCATCTGCGGCGGAGTTTTGGTGGTCGTCGCGAGATTGCGTGCCGCCCTGGTGCTGAGCGAGAGCTGCACGGCCTGCTCCGGAGAGATGCCGGGTTGCTGGGAAGAGATCTGTGCGGTCATGATAATGCACTTTCAGTCGAGGAATCGGATGTCTTCTCATCGGTCGAAGGGAATGGTTGACATGCACGATGTTTGGTGGCGCCTCACAGATTTCGATGCGCGACGAGCCGAGCCAGCACCCGCAGATCGGCGCTCGCCAGCTGCGCGGGAAGGCAATCCAGGGCGCTTTTCATCCGGCGCTCGGCCTCCTGCCGCGTCCACGAGCGGCCACCGGCCGATTCGATCAGTTCCGCGGCCCGAGCGATCTGCGCGGCGGACAACGAATGCGGTTGGGAGTACAACTGTTTCAGCTCCACCGCGGCTGCCGTGCCCGACCGCAGCGCAGCCACCACCGGCACCGTGTACGTGCGCCGGGCCAGATCCCCGGCGGGCTTACCGCTGACATTCGGATCGCCCCAAATGCCGATCAGATCGTCGACGAGCTGAAAGGCCATACCGAGCTCGCGACCGAACCGATCCATCGCCGCCACGGCCGGTTCGTCAGCGCCGGCGCACAGGGCTCCCAGCGCGCAGCAACAGCCCATCAGGGCTCCGGTCTTACCCATCGCGATACGTTCGCACTCGCCGATCGCAGGCTCACGCTCTTGCGCGATCGAGCAGTCTTCGTGCTGTCCGCGGCAGAGCTCGATCACCGTTGATTCGAGTCGATCGACCGCCGGACCGACCACCGTGGCGGGAAGCCGCGACGCCAGCACTTCGGCAGCCACTGCGTGCAGGGCATCGCCGAGCAGGACAGCATCGGACACCCCCCAGACACTCCAGACGGTCGGCCGCCCCCGGCGCGTGGTGTCACCGTCCATCACATCGTCATGAATCAGGGTGAAGTTGTGGATCAATTCGGCCGCGACCGCAGCGGGTGCGGCCGAGTCCGCCGCGCCCCCGCACGCGGTGCAGGCACAAATCGCCAGCGCCGGCCGCACCAACTTCCCCGCACTCATCCGGGCAGGCTCGCCACGCACATCCAGCCAGCCGAGATGATAGCCAGCCATTTGTCTCAAAGGCTCCGGCAACAAATCGACCGCAATCCGCAAACCGGGGTCCACGATTTCCCGGGAATTAGCAAGGATCTCGGAAGGTCTATGAGCCGGTGGAATGGAAATGATTGCTGCGCTTGCATTCATCGTAATCTTCTTCCCGCAGAAGGCACCCCAGGAAAGGTGGCGACCAAGGCGGCCGCGGCAGCTACGTTTTGGTTACTGTTGGGCCTTGCTGGGCATCACGGCATCGATAAGCCTCCACGGTCACCGCAACTGCATTACCATGGTTTCTACCGAAAGTTGCTGGGGCCGAACCGACTGGTTGTGTACACCGTTGGTCTGGTTGTGCAGGAAGTCGGTTCGAATCGTTAGCGGGCGTTGCGATAGCCTCTCGGGGAGGGCCGATGGCGATCGTGGTCGATACCGATACAGTCGAACAGGGATACCGGGCCGAGCTGGTCGCCGCGGCCATTCTGCACACCACGGCACCCGCGCATATCGTGCTCACCGATGCGGAGCCCGCCGTGAGCGGTCGAATCGAGGCGTGGCGGTTCGGTAGTGCCGATCTGAGCGATATCCGGACCGGTGGATACCGAGTGGCGCGCACGCGGCGACAGGTGAGGGTCTCACCGGCATCGGACTTGATGTTGATCGTCTCACCGATCAGCACTATCCGGTGGATGCAAGAGGACGATCAACGGCGGATCGAGCCCGGACAGCTCTATGTTGCCGACCTCAATCGGCCCTTCGAGGCCGACTGGCGCGGCGGTGAAGTCCTCACGTTACAGGTTCCCCTCGACTCGCTCGGCGTCTCGATGGAAACCATCCGTCGGGCTATGGGACCGCTGTCGGCAAGTCCGATCCAGTCGGTGGTTGCCAAGAATATCGAGCTCATGATCCGTTCGGCCAATGCCCTCGAAACCGATCCCGGCGCACCCGAACTCGGCGAAGCCTGCACGGATCTGGTCCGGGCCCTGCTCACCTCCGACGCAGCCCGCCACGGTGACGGGACACCCCTGCCCGCCGACACGCTGCTCCTTCAGATTCGCGACTATATCGATCGGCACCTCGACGATCCGAACCTCAATCCGAACCAGATCGCACGCGAGCACCACATCTCTATCCGCTACTTGTACAAGCTGTGTGCCGACGCGAATCTCAGTCTGCACCAACGGATCATCGAACAACGGCTACTCCGTATCCGCCGCGAGCTTTCAAACCCACGCCACCAACACCGAACCATCACGGTCATCGCTCAGCAGTACGGATTCCGCGACCCCTCACACTTCTCCCGCCGCTTCCGCGCCGCCTTCGGCATGACCCCACACGAATGGCGCGACGCCGCGCAGGGCGTCACCCTGTGAGCGCGAGCGCGCCGTTCTTCGTTCCGGCCACGTTCGATTGTTCATGTTTTCCTTCGTAGTTCGCGCTTGAGGATCTTGCCGCTCTGGTTGCGGGGTAGCTCCTCGGTGAAGACGATCCGCTTGGGGACCTTGTAGGGGGCCAATTGCCGTCGTGTGTGGTCGAGCAGTTGCGTTTCCGATACTTCGGCGGCCGGTTCGAGGACGACGAACGCGGTGACCGCCTCGATCCATTTCGGGTCGGGTAGGCCGACCACCGCGACCTCGGCGACCGATTCATGGTGGTAGACGGCGTCTTCCACTTCGCGGGAGGAGACCAGGACGCCGCCGGTGTTGATCACGTCCTTGATGCGGTCGACCACCGTGAGGTAGCCCTGTGGATCCTGGGTGACGAGGTCGCCGGAATGGAACCAGCCGCCGTCGAAGGCATCGGCCGTCGCGGTGGGGTTGTTCCAGTAGCCGGTGCACAGTTGCGGCGAGCGGTACACGGCCTCGCCGGGTACCCCGGCGGGCACGTCTCGTCCGTCGGGGTCGACGACCCGTATTTCGACGAACAGTACGGGTCTGCCGCACGAGGACGGCCGGTCGTCGTGGTCCTCGGGTCTCAGGACCGTTGCGAGAGGACCGATTTCGGACTGCCCGAAGCAGTTGTAGAACCCTGTCCCGGGCAGCTGTTCCCGGAGGCGGGACAACACCGGTTCCGGCATGACGGAGGCGCCGTACTGGGCCTTACGCAGCGACGACAGGTCCCGGCGCCGCAGGTCGGGGTGGGTCGCCAGTGTCGCCCAGACCGTGGGCGCGAGGAACAGCGATCCGATCCGGTCGGTCTCGACCCGCCGCAGCACCTCGGTGACGTCGGGGCTCTCCAGCAGCTGCACGGTGGCACCCACCGCGAGATATGGCATCGCGAAAACATGCATTCCCGCCGAATGATAGAGCGGCATACAGATCAGCGGGTTGTCGTGCTCGGTGAAGTCCAGCGCGACGAGGCACGACAGATATTCGTGCAGCAGCGCGCGGTGAGTCATCATGGCGGCCTTGGGTTTCGACGTGGTGCCCGAGGTGTACAGCAGCTGCACCAATTCGTCGTCGGGTACCACGGGGGTCGACTTCGGGACCGGCCCCGCCGCTGCGGCGGCCAGCAACGAGGACGCGGTATCGCGCAGCAACACCACCTCGACGCCGGGTATCGAGTTCTCGACGGCCCGGACCTCGGGCAGCAGCTGCGGATCGACCAGTACCGCGGTGCTGCCGGAATCCACCAGCAGATGGATCAGCTCGTCACCGGTCAGTGCGTAGTTGACCGGCACATGGATCAAGCCCGCTCGGGCGCACGCCAGAAATCCGATGAGATAGGCGTCGGAATTACGACCGTACGCCGCGATGCGATCACCCGGTTTCAGCTCCCGCGCCGCGAACCAGGCCGAGACTCGGCTCACGGCGTCGTCGAGTTCTCGATAGGTCCAGCGCCGGTCGGCGAAATGAACGGCGACCCGGTCCGGGTCGCGCCGTGCGGATCGGCGCAGCAGGCCGTCGAGGGTGCTGCCGCGAGGTTCGAGCGTCGTCATCGCTCAGCCCAGGTAGATGGTCTGGTGCTGAACATAATTCGCGAAGCCCTCGGCCGAGAACTCCCGTCCGACCCCGCTGTGTTTGAAGCCGCCGAACGGCCCGGCCGGATCCGGGGTGTAGCCGTTGATGCCGATCGTGCCGGTCCGCACGCGGCGGGCAACGGCCGCGGCGTGGTCGGCGTCGGCGGACCACACGGTGCCACCCAGGCCGTACTCGGAATCGTTGGCGATCCGGATGGCATTGTCTTCGTCCTCGTACGGAATCACCACGAGCACCGGCCCGAAGATCTCCTCCCGGGCAATGGCGTGACCGTTGTCGACGTCGGCGAACACGGTGGGGTGGACGAAGAATCCGGCGCGATCGGGTCGGCCGCCACCGGCGACCAGGCGCCCACCCGATGCCTTCCCGGCCGCTATATAGCTTTCGACCCGAGCGCGCTGCTCGGCGGTGACCATCGGCCCGATCATGGTTCCCGGATCCAGTGGGTCACCGATCGACGCACCGGTCGCCAAACCGGCGATCAGGTCGACGATTTCGTCGTAGCGCCGCCGCGGCGCCAGGATGCGCGAGCTGAGAAAGCAGGTCTGCCCGTTGTTCAAAAATATTGCGCCGAACAGGGATTCGATCGAATCCTGGAGCTGTGCGTCGTCCAGCACGATCGCCGCCGACTTCCCGCCCAGCTCCAGGGTGACCGGGCGCAACAGGTCACCGCACGTCCGTGCGATCTCGCGCCCCACCGCGGTGGATCCGGTGAACGCCACCTTGCCGACATCGGGATGCGACACCAGGTACCGGCCGACGACTGGGCCGCCGGGCACGATATTGACAACGCCGTCCGGAATGCCTGCCGCATCGAGGCATTCGGCCAGAATGATGGAGTCCAGCACCGTCTGCGGCGCCGGTTTGACCACCACGCTGCATCCGGCCGCGAGCGCGGGAGCGTATTTCATCGCCGCCAGTGTCTGCGGGTAGTTCCACGGGACGATGGCCGTGACCGCGCCGAGTGGTAGCTGCCGGACCTCGACCCGGCCGCCCAGCAGCCCCGCGCGCACAACCGAAGTCGGTGTGGTCCGAATCAGATCGGAATAGTATCGCAGCAGCAGCGGCGGGAAATTCGCCTCCAGGACATTCGCCAAGGTGATGGGCATACCGTTCTGCCGGGCGACGGCCGCCGCGATCTCTCCGGCACGGTTCTCGAACGCCTCGGCCAGCCGCTCCAGCGCCGCGGCGCGACGCACGGGCTCCCACTCCGACCAGCCGTCCGGATCGTCGAACGCCGTGCGCGCCGCGGCGACGGCCACCTCCGCGTCCCGCACACCGGCCACGGCCACCTCGGCGATCTTCTCCTCGGTCGCGGGATTGACGATGTCGGCGGTCGTGGCATCGATCGGATCGGTCCACCGACCGCCGATGAACAACCGCGGGTGCTCCGAGACGGTCTCGATTGCGGTCATGGAACCCTCCTGATGAATTCGTAACGGATTTATGCCCCGGGGGCGGGGGCGATGGCGTCGAAGAGGTTGGGCAGGCCGGCGGCGTATCGGCGGTCGTCGTCGGCGCGTATTCCCTCGAGGAGTTTCGGCGGCGAGTAGTCCGGTAGCCAGCAGCGGTCCTCGCGGGCGCCGGACTGGTCGAGAATGCCGTTGACGGCCCTGCGGGCAGTCTCCATCGCAGACTCCTGAGAATCGACCGAGGTCGAATTGCGGACGGCGCCACCGGCGAGGAACAGGTTCGGGATTTTCCGGATGGGATCGGGTCTGGGTCGACGCCCGGCGTTTCCGAGCGCGTCTCCGGCTCGGGTGTCGGTGACCGTCCATCCGGTGTCGGTCCAGTTCAGCGTCGTATGTGGCGTCCAGCCCACGAAGTTGCCCGGACGGAAGGCATCCCTCATGCCCGCGTAGCGGCTGAGGTATTCCCTCAGTTCGTCGATGGTCTGCTCGCGGGTCAATTGCAGCAGTGGTTTGCCGTAGAGGAGTCCGGGCACGGAGAACAGGGAGGTGGAGAAGATCTCGATATCCAGGGCGGCGCCCGCCTGGCCGGATCCGTACTGGCGCAGGTCCCGCTGCCAGAGGGCGTTCATACCGCCGAGGAACAGATACCACCCGTCCTCGGGTGCGATGAAACCCGCGGTGATGTCGAGCTCACGGAAGAACAACTGGAATCCGGTCTCGTATGCGGGCACCACATTCCATGCGTCCCGGAGCCCGTCGTCGGCGGCGAGCAGGTCGGGGGTGAACACGTTCTGCATCCGGTCGCCCGGTATCGCGACAACGAAATAGTCGGCGTCCACGGTGATCGTGCGCCCGGCCGGGTCCCGCACGGTGGCGCTGGTGATCCGCCCCTGGTCGAGATTCAACCGGGTCAGCGTGTGGCCGAGGTGAAACGACGCGCCGTGGGATTCCAGGTAGCGGGCCCACGGATCGAACCACACCTCGGTTTCCGGGCCGTCGAAACAGAGGCCCGCCGGAATCATCGACGACGCTTGCGTATTGAGGCCCCAATAGTAGCCGGGCCTGCCCTCGGCCAGCCGAAACAACGGATCGACGAAGAAGCTCTTGAGGGCGTTCGCCGACCCGCCCTGGTCCTTGGCGTCGCTGCCGAGGCTGTGCTCGATGGCCCACGGTAGCCAGGCGCCGTTCGGTGACATCCGGTCGGTGCGGAAGAACTCCCGCAGGGTCATGCTGTCGAGCTGGCCTGCGCATCGATTCGGTCCCGAGGTCACCCAGGCGGCGAACTTGCTGGCCAGCAGCGCCATATCGGTGGGCGGATAATTTCCGAGCTGGGAAATCGCCTGCGCGAAATACTCGGGATACTTCTCGATCGGCATGGTGGCAAATGCGGCCGGAGTCAGCGGCAGCGGCACCGTCATCCGGGTGTAGCCCACGGTCAACGGGGCTCGCTGGCCCTGGTTTCCCGCTGGGATGTTCGGATTCTTCGGAATCGCGGCCAGGTGGTCGAATACGGTGCCCTGTCCGTCGGGTATCCGTTTCAGGGTGTCGGGCACGATCGCGTAGCCGGGTAGGACGAAGTGCTCGGCACTCATCTCGAATGGATTGGGGGAGGTGCCCAGCGGATGCGTGTAGGCGCGGACCATGCCGCCGAGTCGCTCGTTCTTGTCGTAGAGCGTGACCCGAAATCCCCGTTCCGCCAGCTCGTGCGCCGCGGCCATTCCGCCCGGCCCGCCACCGAACACCGCCACGCGCCGCCCCCGGGCCGGATCCGCCGCCGACCGCCCGGGTCCCAGCAGCGCCGACACCGGACCCAGGGTCGCGGCCGCGGCGATCCCGGTCAGCACCTGGCGACGGGTCGCCACCGTCTTTCGATCGTCGTGCACGTCATTTCCCCTGCAGCTTCAGTTTGTAATAACCCCATCGGAAGTGCTCATAGGTGCCGAACGACCCCGGAACGGTATGAACGGGCATTTCCGTTCCATCCAGCAGGCCGCCGGACACGTAGTCGGTGGAGTCCGGATAGAAAGTCTTCTCCATCTGCACCGGCTGACCGGGCGCGCATTTCACCGTGATCCGCGACGGGATGGTATGCGGTGTGAACGGCGGCGTCAGTTGTCCGGCGATCGGCCTGCCCTCCCGGTAGTCGCCGAACTCCAGAGTTGTTTTCGAACAGATTCGCGTCCCGGACGGTCGGGCATCGATCAGCGGCCCCGAATACCGGCCGTCGTTGTTCATGATTCCGTAGAATTCACTCGCCCCGCCGTCGGGTTCCATGACCGGCGCATATTCCCAGCCTCCCCAGGACTTCGTGGGGCTCAGCACGCTGTCCGCGACGCTGCTGATCATCCGCATCCGCCAGTACCCTGCCCGCCATCCGGTGATGTCGATTCGACGGCCGTTCAGATTTATGTAGCCATTGGCGCGGCTGTTGAGCACGATTTCGTCCATCAGGGAATCGGTGCCGGGATCGCCGCCCACCTTGATCAGGCCGTGTGGTCCCGCGACCGGCTGGGTCACCGTGAACGCGGCACTCGACACCGGCGAGTCGGCCTTGACACTCCAGCTGTTCGCCGCCGCGTCGTAGTCGAAATTCAGATTCGGGCTGCGGAGCCCGGGTTTGCCATCGGCGACCGCGACATCCGGCCACCCCGAAACCGGCAGACCATCCTTGAACGAGAGTATTCCGTTCATGAACGGAAACTGCGGCTGTTGGTCGTAGGACAACTGCGCGATTCCCCATACGACCGGGCCGCCCTTGCCGACCGCCCGCGCACCCCAGAATGGCTCGCCCTCCAGCAGAACGATCATCCGCTGTGGATTCTGCGGATCCTTCAGCCACCACCACGATATCCCGATGTCGCCGAACTCGTTCTTTTCCAATCCGGAATCGTCCGGGGTGGCGACACGCACGGGGTAGTCGTCGGGATTCGTGTCATAGCTGGTCGGTTCCCAGTTCCGCAGGTCCGGTGCCGCACCGGCGGGCGCCGGTACTGACAGCGCCGTCGCTGTCAGAAACAGCGCTGCGAGGATGCCCACACGCGATCGCGCCCGCGGCTCTGTCGGAACCTGGCCTGCATCGTTGATTCGCCAGATCATGCGCTACTCCAATACTGAGGTATTTCGAATGGGGCAAAGCTACATTCGGACGCGGAACAGCGGCTGTAACGAATATGGACACCGGTCCCGCCCCGCAACCATCAGTCGTTGTGTAGCGGATAATGCAGGATGAGGGCCCCGCCCGTCGCATAGTTCGGAACATCGGCGGTCAGTTGCCTACCGACAGCGGAGTCCAGCGCTTCTTGCATCACCTCCGCCGACTCGAAATCAGCCGCCCAGATCGCGAAATAGGGACTCTCCCGGGCGAGGCCGGTCACCGCCAGGCTATAGGTCATGGCGCGCAAATTCGGCAGGCGACGAGCCAGTGGCAGATGTTTCTCTTCGTAGTAGGTTCTGAAGTGATCGGGATCCACCGGAGGGGGATACAGCACAGTCAATCGGTACATGGTCGCTCCTCGAACTCGAATTGTCGGCGCCCGCACCGGAAAGCGTGTCATATCCTCGAGCCGGTGCCGTGTTCACTTTGTGGACACCGGCGGCACAATGCCGTAGCGGCGGATGGACCGATACAACGTGGTTCGGCTGATGCCCAGGCGAGCGGCGGCCATGAGCTTGTTTCCCCCTGCCGCATGCAGCGCGTCGACGATGGCGTCGTGTTCGGCGCGTTCGATCGGGGTGAGTTTCTGTGCGCGGCTGCGATAGCGCTCCGGTAGGTCACGTACGGTCACATCACCGACGCGCCGGGTATTCACCACGTGGCGGACGACAGCCCGCAGTTCGGTGAGGTTTCCCGGCAGGGGCTGGCCCGCGAGGGTCTCCAATGCCGCCGCGGTCCAGCGGAGTTCGCGCGGCGCGCCGAGGTCTGCCGTCATCGCGAGAACCAAGCCGGGGATTTCCTGCGGGCGAGATCGCAAGGGCGCCAGGTCTATTCGGTGCACACAGCGGGCGATCAGACTCGACTGCTCGACATCGAGGTGATCGGCGTGGGAGCTGGTCAGGATCGCCCGCGCCCGGCTGGTGTCGAGCGCGGATGCGAGTGCGCGGGCGAGTGGGGCGGTGAGCAGATGGATCGCCTCCACGACCACGACGTCCGCGGTCGACAGCCCGGCCGCCACCTGTGCGGGCCACTCCGCGTGCCGGGGAAGAGCGCTGTCGGCGGCGTCGAACCATGCCACCCGGGCGGCGGAGCCGACGAGATCGCGGACCGTGCGGGTTCGCCCGGACCCGCAATCACCACACACGGCGACATGACCGTCGGCGAGCCGGTTGCCGCTGGGCGGTGCGATCGGCGACCGATCGAACACGAACAGCGCACCGCCCGCGACCTGCCGAACCACCGTCCCCACATCGCGCCCCGAGCTCAACCGAACAGACATCCGGTCGCCCACTCGCGACGAGGCCCCCGCGATCCCCCGCAATACCGCATGATCGGCCGGTTCGAGCAGGTCGATCGCGGCATTGTTGGCGACGAACAGGTCACCGCCGACGGCCGCGACGGCGGCGCCACGGTCCTGCACCAGCGTCGACTGGAACGCGCTCAGCAACTGTCTCTCGGTGATTCGGGTGTCGGAAACCAGGCGCTCCTCGATCCTGGAGACGGCCGACCGGATGAACGGAGCCAGCAGCGGACTCGATTCCGCCGCCGCGCACGTGATGTCGAGGACACCCTCGAGGCGGCGCGTGGCCGGGTGCACGATCGGGTGGCCGTAGCAGCTGAATTGCTTGAGTTCCTCGATATAGTGCTCGCCACCGTGCACCGCCACCCCGGCGCCGACCTCGACCGCGGTCGCCAGCGAGTTCGTGCCGATCACGTTCTCCTCCAGGCGACGCCCCGCGATCAGCCCGAGACGTTCGAGCCGGTTCCGGGTGGCGGTGTCCCCGCTGCGCAGGTCGACCAGCCGCAGGTCCCGATCGGCGAGGACGGTCACGAAGTCGGTATCCCGCAGTGCCGCACCGATTTCGTCGAGGACGGGCGCGGCCGCCCGCAACAGGCGGCTGTCCGGGTCGACCTCGCCCAGACCCGCGCTGTGCACCGGCATGCCGGGATCCAGGCCCGCCACCCGAGCGCGCTGCCACGATGCGGCGATCACCGGCCGCAGCGGCGTTTGCTCCATACCCATCGAACACTCCTCGGCCGACACCCCTTCTCGATGCCCACGAGTGCACGTCTCCCACTTCCGGGCAATCCACACCGATCAGGGGCCCCGAGAGCAAATGTAAGTGAGTCACAATGTAACGGTAAACTCGCGACGAGCCGACAGTTTCCCGAAAGTTGCCCGAGTCCGCCTCGAGCGGTGTCCAGTTTTGGAACACCAGGCTTGGGCGATGATCAGCCATCGGCCGGGACAGTACCGCGCGCCCGCTTGGCAATATCGACCTCGCCGGTGGGTTCGCGCGCGACCTCGAGTCGGTTGTGTGGTTGTGCGAGCCGTTCCCCAGCTGTATTCACAGCCATCCTGCGCGCCGTTCGTCGTAGTTGTCGACGCGTTCGATACGGTGGCCGTCGGCCGAGAAGTAGGTGGTGCCGCCGCATGCCAGTGTCCTGAACAGCACGGCCTGTTCGGACAGGCCCGCCGTCAGCGGGAAGTGCGAACCGAGAGCGGGAATCGGTCTTCGGGCCATCGCTTGCCATAGTTTGGCGATCCGCCGGTCGGTGTATCTCGTTATCTTCAGGGCTTCAGCGCCGTCAGAGATGTAGAGCAGCAACGCCAATGGGTCCGCGTCGACATCGGGTACGAACAGCGGAGCAGTGCGTAGCGTCTCGCCCCGGGAGAGCACAGTGGGCAGATCCTCGACGATCACCGGTGTATCGATCCCGATCAGGCGGCGGGCGGAATCCACTGCCGCCCTGTGTTCGTCGTTATCGAGGTCCAGGTCGAACACGACCAATGTCCGCAGTGGCACACCGGTCAGCACGCTCTCGACAGCGGCGTCGAGTTGTTCCAGGCTGGTGGCCAGGATGCGTGGTGCCGTGTCGGCCAGGATGGAGTTCCGCTCGCGTCGCGGGATGCCGGTCGGTACCGGAACGCAGACCAGACCGAGGCGGACACACGCCAAGTCGACGGTCGTGTAATCGACGCTGGTGGAGCCGAGCACGGTCACGACGTCCCCGGGGTGCAACCGATAGGCGAAATCGTGGTGCCACACGCTCGCGACGGCGCTCGCCCGCCGCCACAATTCGCGATAGGTAACGATGGTTTTGAACTGCTGCAGCAGGCGCCGGCTGCAGCGGCCCGAGTCATCGATCGCTGTCTCGATGGCGCGCTGCACGAGAGCGGGCCGACTCGCATAGCCGTCCATGACCGTTTCAACGAGTTGCCCGAGCCGCAGACCGGGCGACACAAAATCCTCTTCCTCCAGCAACATAGTCTAATCTCCTAGCGACATAATCGAATCTCTTAGGTGTAACGGTGCGAGAGTATTGCTCGACCGGCGTTGCGGCGGGCATCATTTCGGAATGTCCGCGCTGAGGGGGATGTTCACCCAGCTGGGGGCGTTGGGGTCGAGTCGGAGATGCTGTGGTTTGAGCTGCGAGTCGATCAGCATCGGTAGGACTGGCAAACCTCTCGGGAAGTTGCTGGCGTATACGTCCACGCGTAACCGGTGGCCGGGTTGCAATACGGCTTCGGTGGGGGTCAGCGCGATATCGAGGGTTACCGGTTGGCCGGGGACGGTCTGCTGGCGCCGGTTGAGATCGATGTAGTAGGAGGGTTCGGTGTAGTCGCCGTTCGGTGATTTCTTGCTGTTGGATTCATCTATTTGGCGCAGCGAGCTCACCAGTTGGCCGGTCGCGAGCTCGCGGGACCACCCGTCGGGTGCGACGTCGTTGACCGTGGCGACCCAGTAGCCGTCGAGTGCCTCGTGAACCGTGTTCAGGTGCAGGTTGATCGGCCCGGATATTGTCGTCGGGACGGCGACCGGGTTGGCGGTGAAGGTGAGGCCGTTGGCTTCCCAGATTCGGGAATCCTCCGTGCAGGCAACGATGATGGAGGACCCTCCGGCCGAGATACGGGCGGTGTCGCGGGAGCAGAAACTGAGCACGCCCGGCGAGACGGTGAGGTCATTGACGTCGGATTGCCTTGGTTCACTGGATAATCCGCCGTCGTACAGTGATGTCTGCGTGGTGCCGGAGCGGGTGTCGTCGAGGTAGACGCGCCGGTAGGTGACCTCGTTGCGCGGGAACTGCGGTGCGGCGCCCCAGTTACCGCCCTGTTGTTTGAAGGTGAGCGGGTTGTATCGGTCGATGCCGTTGTCAATCCCTTTGAGCCACTTGTCGAACCACGCCCGTTGCAACACGTCCAACCGTGGCGGCATGCCCGGTTTGCCGAATCCCGCCACGCCCGAGCCGATATGGTATCCGTCGCCCATGATGAGTTTCTTCTGTTCCGGAGGCAGTGGCATGGCGTTGAACGTGTCGGTCGGGGTGGTTCCGAATTCGTCGAACCAGGAGCCCACCATGAACGTGGGAGTGGTGACCTTGGTGACATCGACCTTCAGGCCGCGGCGGAATTCCGAGTCGGGATCGAAGACGGCTCTGGTCTCCGGGGTGAACTGACCGGTTGACAGGGCGGTCCAGGCGTTGGCCACGACGCCGAGTTTGGTGGCCGGATCGGCCAGGCGGTCCTTCAGCCACTGCAATTCCTGCGCCGGATCGAATCGTCCCGCGATGATCGCTTCGACGTCGGGCGCCATCTTGTACAGGTTGACCGTGAGCAGCCAGAACGCCAGGAACCCCAGCCCGATACCGCCCCCCGGGGCGAGGAGGTCGTCGACGATATCGTCGCTTCCTTCGTAGGCGAAGACCGCCTCGAGTCCCGGCGGGTTCCGGTCGGCGGCCTGCAGCGCCGTTATCGCGGTGAACGAGAGGCCCATGGTTCCGACATTTCCGTTGCTCCACGGCTGCCGGGTGATCCAATCGATCAGCTCCCTGTTGTCCTGGCGTTCCCGCTCACCGAAGACCTGCCATTTCCCCTCCGAGGTGCCCAGCCCTCGTATGTCGACTTCGACCAGGGTATAGCCTGCTTTCACCAGATCCCAGTCTTGAATAATGGCTTGCACGACTCCGGAGTCGAGTTGGCGGGTCAAGTCGGTGATGCCGTCGAGGCCGGAACCGGGAAAATTCAGCGACGCAATCCATGGGAAGAGGACCTGTTCGACACCCGGAATCTTCACCAATATCTGGGCGAGGTTCATCACGAGTTTGCTGTAGCCTTGTGTCACCAGAATTACCGGCGTCTTTTCCTCGACAGGGTGGCCATTTTTGGATGGACGCAGGATATCGGCCTTCAGTACTGTGCCATCGCTCATCGTGATCGGAACGGCCAGATCCGGGATGATGCCGTCGTACGGCTGCGGGCCATCGACGGCCGCGGTCCACGCCCGGGCGAGATCGCCACCATCTATCCCGGTGAACCCACCTTCCGGTGCGCCCTCGGCAACCGGTGTCACCAGCGGTGCGCAGAGCAGTGTGCTGACGATTATCGCACCGATGCCGAGGGGCGATACGGCCTTTCGACCGCGCCGCCCGAAAGACCGGATTCGGTATCCACCGATCGGTCTCGTGCCTATGCCCCATACGAATAGTCTTCTTTTCATCGATGCTTTCCTCAAGGAGCTTCTACAGTTTTCAGGACTACCGCACTGCCACTGATCTTTCATCGATTGCAACTCGGTTCTTCGGCCCGCGCTGAGGCGCCGTCGTGCCGGACAGGTGCGCTGTGCGGGGTGTTGGTTTGTTCTGGCGGCTCAGTGGTGAGTTCGGCTGCGTCGGTTGTCTGCGATGGTTCGGCGTCGGTCGCCCAGCCGAGTAGTAGTGAGGAACCGGCCGCCGGGCGCCAGGGCAGGAACAACGCCACCACGAGCGCGCAGAGGACCACGGCGGCGACGGTCGCGTAGGAGGCGACCTGAACGCCGTCGAGCAGGGCTGCTTTCATCGCGTGGATCAGCTCGTGTTTGCGGGTGTCGAACAGTGGGCTGAGGGGCTGTTTCTGGATTTGGAGGACGGTCAGCACGGATTCGCGGGCATAGCCCTTCTGCGTTTGCGTCATCACGCTGTCCGGGATGGCGTCGACCAAGGGGGAGACCTTGGGGGTGTAGACGGAGGAGACGATGGAGCCGAGAATGGCGACCCCGAGCGCGCCGCCGATCTCGCGAGTGGTGTCGTTGAGCGCGGATCCGGCACCGGCCTGATCCGGGGGCACCGAGGACATGATGGATTCGGTGGCGGGCCCTTGCACGAGGGCGAAACCGAAGCCGAACAGCATCATCGAGACCACGACGATGCCGAGGTATGGGGAGTCGACGGTGACCCGCCCGGCGAGGAACATGCCCGCGCCGAGGACGAGCAGGCCGACCACGAGGATGGCGGTGGTGCCGAGTCGCTGGGCGATGAGTGTGGCGGCTGGGGCGAAGAGCACGACCGACAGGGCGAAGGGCAGGGAATGCACGCCGTATTGCAGTGGCGTGTATTCGCGCACGCCTTGGAAGTATTGGGTGATCAGGAACAGGAATCCGAACAGGCTGAAGTAGCCGACGGTGATCGCGAGCGCCGGGAAGGCGAACCGCCGGATCCGCAGCAGCGCGACATCGAATACCGGTGCGGGGTGGTGCAATTCCCACCACACGAAGCCCGCGAGCAGGACCGCGGCGGCGGCGTAGCCGAGCAGGCTGGGCACCGACAGCCAGCCGTGGTTGGGGGCCTCGATAATGGTCCACACCAAGGTCGTGACGCCGAGCAGCGACAGCGCGGCCCCGACCACGTCGAGCCCGCCGACCCGCGCTGCCCGTGATTCCGGCACCAGCACGACGGTGCCGACGAGTACCAGCAGCGCGATCGGGATGTTCATCCAGAACACGGCATGCCAGGAAAAATGGTCCAGCAGCCATCCGCCGGCGACGGGTCCGATACCGACCGCGAAACCGGCCATCCCGGCCCAGGTGGCGATGGCGGCGCCGCGCGTCTTGGCTTCCGGGAACAGGTTGGTGATCAGTGCCAGGGTCGCCGGGAACACCGCCGCCGCGAAAACACCCATGGCCGCGCGGGCGGCGAGCACCTGCCCGAGATTTGTGGCCAACGCACCACCGAGCGACATCACCGCGACCCCGGCCAGGCCGATCATCATGACCTTGCGTCGCCCGAACCGGTCGCCGAGGTATCCACAGGCCAGCAGGAAGCCGGAGAAGGTGAGCGTGTAGGCGTCGACGACCCATTGCAGTCCGCTGAAGCCGACATTCAGCTGCACCCCCAGTGACGGCAGGGCCACATTCACGACGGTGTTGTCGAGCAGCACCAGCAATTCGGCCAGACAAATAATGGCCAAGGCGGCAAGGCGCCGGAGCAAGGCACGCCGATCCGGAGCGAGGACGGGCGGAAATACGCTTGCGATAACAGACATGGCGTTCTCGTTTCCTGGAGCAGCGGCGTACTCGGCAGCGTGGGCGCGCACGATCAGCCGCCGGGCCGCGGTGGAATGGAAATGGCGGGAGCCGATCGGCGCTAGGGGATGTAGATGTCGAGCTGGGGCACAGTGACCTACATCACATCTAGCTGAGTTTAAATATGCGATCCAGGCTAAATGGTTGAGTCCTGATTGTCAACTCAGGCGGCTTGGGTTCATGTACCCGACTGCCCCGTGTTCAGCAGTGGGGCAACTACTCCCGGTTCGGCGCGCACACTCGACCTCGCCGGGTCGCCATGCGGGCAAAGGATGCGAAGTCGGGCACGAATGGTCGTCTTACCGATTGATCGTCGGCGACACTCGAGGGAATCGAAATCCAACTGTATTTCGGCATACTTCTTCTACATACCGAAATAGAGTTACACCCCCTCGGTGCACCGTGATCTATATCACTGAATACTCAGCTCTGCATTTGTAATACGATAGGTCGAATTCTCGATTTCGATGTCGAAATGCGGCCGTTGGGCATCACTGCTGACCGTGCAGCTAGTAGTGGTAGGCGATCTTTTCGAGTACAGGCAGTGCGGCGGTCAGCTGATCGAACTCTGTGGGCGTCAGTCGTTCGTTCAGGGCGCGGGACAGGTATTCGTCTCGGGGGAGCAGGGCGCCGCGTGCTCGGGCTCGACCGGTCTCGGTGAGGCCGAAGTTCACTCGGCGGGTATCGCGGGTGTCGCGGACCCCGGTGACGAGCCCGCGGTCGCGCAGGGTGCTGACGATGTTGCGCACGGTCTGCGGACGCAGGCCTTCGATGTGCGCCAGGTCGACCGCCGTGATCGGACCCGATCGCTGCACGCGCCCCAGGATCGCGGCTTCCGCGGGTGGGAGTGCGTGTTCCCCCGCGTCTTTCCGGGCCCGGCGCGCCAAGACGCCGGTCACGTCCCGCAACCGTGTCGCGATATGGGAAACGGCCACCGGATCCAGCAACGTGTCCCCGGGCTCGGGTGTGGTGAATGCTTCTGGCTCGAATCCGGTCGTGAGCGCGACCGTAGTCGATACCGTTGCCTTCGATGGCGACGTCGTGATGTGGTTCATGGTTTCGTCACTCCTTGCGTGGGATCGGTTGGCCAACAGCATGATTCGGTTCATCGGCCTCGAGACCGTCGCGTTGCCCGGGTAGGGCGACATTCACGACGCGGCTGGGCGTGCCCATTCGACACGGCATCGGACCCGTTTTCTGCGGAATCCTGGCGCGTGGCCGGAGAAAGTGTCAGGCGGCGATATGCAGACCGGGCGGGCGACCGAACAGGAAGTTTCCGCTGATGCCGGAACCTGGGCTGCCGGAGGTGTATGCGGCGAGCATGGGCATAGCGATGAACCTCCAGGAGGCATCAGAACGCTGAGTTTTCTTTCGAAATGTAGAGTAACCACACCTGAGTTGCGAAGTCAAACCCTGATATCGGCGACGTGCGTTCGAAGGCCGGGACTGCTACAACGATGCAGACCGGGGGCGAATGCGGAAACGGATCCTCACGGCCACGCGGGGGAGCCTGCGGCCGTGTCGGCGCGGTCGTGCCGCGGCGCGAATGATGGGCTCAGCGCGCGAGCCGGGCGCCGGGGCCGGGTGCCAGCTCGATGTCGCGGGCGTGGACGGGTCCGTGTCCGGCCGCGCAGCGCAGTTCGACTCCGACGTGTTCTCCGCAGTCGCGGTGGCTGATCAGCACCGGGGGGCCGACCGGATCCGCGGTCCAGCGGTCTCCCCACTGCATGAGGGCGACGAGCACCGGGAACAGTTCCACCCCCTTGCGGGTCAGCCGGTATTCGGTCCGCGGGCGGCTACCGGGCTCCCGGTAGGACTCGGGACGCAGAAGGCCCTCGTCGACAAGGGTTTTCAGCCGGGCGCTGAGGATGTTGCGGGCGCATCCGAGCGCGCGCTGGAACTCGTCGAACCGGCGCACGCCGTAGAAGGACTCCCGCAGCACCAGCAGGGTCCATTTCTCGCCGACGATGTCGAGCGTGTTGCGGATCGAGCAGTTGCCGATGTAGTCGAAGCGATCGGGGTTCACGCCTCAACTCTACCTGAGTTGACAATCAAAACCCTGAAGCTATTCTGAGTACTGATTAACAACTCAGGGGTTGTGGTCCACAAGACCGGTCGACCCAGCCGAAAGAGCGCAGTGGATGTCCGGTCCCTCGGGTCATGACCGGCCGCGTGGGCAAGAACTGAAAGGGCTCGATTCGATGGCCTTCTTGCTGGTGGTGGCGATCCTGCTGGGTCTGGCGGGTGTGTTGATGCACGACCCCGACGTCCACGACTTCCGTGCGCGGGAAATCCGGTATGCGACAGCGGCATACCGGAAACGGCGAACAAGACGATCGTGCAGGAGTGTTCCCATGGCGATACCCGATTCCCCGATCTCCGGACGTGACCTGTACGGCGGGCGCACCGCGCACGAGCGCCGCGAGGAGCGGAGCCGGCGAATCCGCGAAGCGGCATTCGAGCTGTACGGAACCCGAGGGTATTCCGCGACGTCCGTCGCGGAGATCGCCGCGGCGGCACACGTGTCGCTCCGCGGTTTCTACGAGCACACGGCCGGGCCGGAAAACCTGTTCATCGAGATTGTCGATGACCTGCTGGTGCAGGCCGAATCGGCGGTGATCGAGACACTTCACCGGATGCACGATCAGCCCGCGCTGGCTCGTGCCAGAGCCGGTCTGCGTGCCTTCGTGGCGACGACGTGCCGGGACCGCCGCACCGCTCGGTTGTGCTTCGTCGAGTCGATGAAAGTGAGCGGCGCCGTCGATGAATGGCGCGATGGCAGGCGGCAGCACCTGGCCGCGTTCGTCCACGCCGAGGCCGACCGGGGCGTCGCCAACGGCGAGTTTCGCCGCGACGACTATCGGCTGGGGACGCTGGCCCTCATCGGTGTCATCAATTCGCTCGGATATCAGCTCGCCCTCGCCGACGACGGCCCCGATGTCGACGACATCTGCCGGGAACTGGACCGGCTGCTGCAGTCGGCACTCGCACCGGAATCATCGGCGATAACCGGTTAGAATTCCGGCTCGTCCGACCGGCAGGAGCGGCATCGAGTCGTTCCTCGACGATGTCTGCCGCCATGTCCAACGCGCTGATGAAGCACTCGGTCGAAAGTTGTTGGGGGTCACTGAGTTACGTCATCTCCGGCCACCCCGACGGTGCCTCTCATGACGCGATCCGAGTTCTCAGGTGTCGGTGGTCGGGGGTGTGGCGGCGGCGACGATTTCTTGCAGGGCAGCGACGTGGCCGTCGAAGGCGTCGCGGCCGGTGTCGGTGAGGCGGGCGCGGACCTTGCGGCGGGTGCCGTTGAGACGGCGTTCGGTGGTGACGTAACCGGCCTCTTCCAGGGTGGCCAATTGCTTCGACAACGCCGAATCCGACAGGGCCAGACGGTCTTTGAGGTAGGTGAACTCCGCCCAGTCCACCGCGGCCAGGGTCGCGACCAGCGACAGCCGGGTGCTGGGGTGGATCAGTTCGTCGAACCGCGGCGCCGTCATGCCCGAGCCCACCGCCGCAACACCCGCAGGATCTCCGGCCCACCCCAGCCGATGATCGCCGCGACCAGCACCGCCGCCCAGATACCGGCGTGCCGGACACCGTCGCCGTACAGCGCGAACCCCGCACCGATGGTCACCACGACGAACCCGAGCAGCATGCCCACCACGACCACCGGCGTGCGATGCCCCGCGACCGCCGAACTGACCCGCAGTTGTTGCGTCCGCCGCCGCCCGTCCAGCAGCCGCGACGCCAGCATCGAATGCCCGGCACCGAAACCCACGGTCGCGACGGTGATCAGCCACCACGGCCCGTACTGACCGACCACCCCCAACAGCAGCCAGCCCACCGCCAGCACCCACCAATACCCCCGAGGCAATCCCACCTCCGCGGCCACCTGACGCCGCGCCCGGTCGGCGGCATCGAGCGCGGCCCGCGCCTGCTCCACAGTGATGTCATCCATGACCAATCCTCACTTTCCTACTCGGAAAGTAAGACTGCCACTTTCCTGACGGGAAAGTCAAGAACCGTCGCATCGTAGGTGCCCGCAGTGCAGGGGGCTACTGCGGTCGAGTGGTGCGGCGTAGCACCCACAGCTCCAGCCGGTCGAGACTCCCGCTGCACACCACCGTCCCCGCCGGATCGAACAGATTCCCCCCGTAAGGCGGATCCGGTTCCCGCTCAACGCGATACCCGTCTCCCGCCCGCTCCTCGATCGCACACACCCACGGTTTGATCGACGGCAGTTCGTCCGCGTGCCTTACGGCGCTGGACACCCAATGCGGCGAACCCCACTGCATCCAGAACTGATGCCGCACCGCATCCCACGCCTTCGCCAACTTCGGCATCCGCTCCCGCGCCTGCACCAGATCCGGGCAGTCGGCCCCGAAGCTGTACATCGGAGTGTTGTCGATCATGTTGTGCACGGCCATGATCACGATTCGGTGGGGCCGATCGATGCGCCAGGTGACCCGAATCCCGTCCGCCTCGGTGAGGCGTATGCCTCCATTCTCCGCTCCAGTCATGGGGCGAGCTAACGCCGAAGAGGCAGCTCACGGCGTGTCAATGGGCGACTTGCCGAAAGTCGCGCAAATCCGCAGGAGTGGTTCGCGATTGGCACATACCATCGGTCGGATTACGACTATCGGAAGTTCGGAATCGGAACAAGGGGGTTAGTTCATGGTGGACGAGGATCCCGATGAGGTAGGTAGCACCCTGCCCCGCAGGCAACTTGGGCGCTACCTCCGAGAAGCGCGCCAGACGGCTGGGATGACCTTGGAACAGGCAGCCGATCTGATGGAGTGGGGCAAAACAACGCTCCAGAACCTCGAGACCTCGAAAACGAACAAGGTCAGAGGCCGGGAGGTTCGGGAGCTGTGCGAGATCTATGGCGTCGACGAGGCGAAAACGGCTGTGCTGGTCAAGATTGCGAAGGGCATGCCAGCGAAGACGTGGTATCACACTTACGGTGATGTGATACCCGCTGACTTCAATCTGTATGTCGGGCTGGAGGCAGGTGCGCAGGAGCTGACGATCTATCAGTCGATACTCGTGCCGGGGTTGCTTCAGACCGAAGAGTACGCTCGCGCGCTCGATCGTGTGTACTTTCACAATGATTCCGACGAACTGATCGAGCGGCGCGTGCAACTTCGGATCAGACGGCAGCGCATCATTACTCGTCAGCGAAAGCCCGTGAAGCTCAACGTCGTTATTCAGGAGGCGGCGCTCAGAACCGTCGTCGGGAGTCGTCGGGTGATGGCTGCTCTACTGAGACATCTGGCCGACATGAGCACCCGTGAGAACGTGGACTTGCGGGTCTTGCCGTTCAGCGCGGGCTGCCCGGGCGGGATAGTGTTGCCGCCCTTCGTGATTCTCGACTTCGGATTGGACAAGCAAGGTAACGTCGCAGAACCGACAATCGTGTTTGCGGAGAGCTTGACCGGCGGTACATACTTCGAGGGCCGAGCCGAGGTGGAGGCGTACTACGAAGCATTCAAGAAGGCCCACGACGCCAGCCTGAATCCAAGTACCAGCCGCGAGAAGTTGCGAGACATTGCAAGGGAGTTCGAGCGTGATCGATGAGCTAGCCAAGGCACGTTGGTTCAAATCCAGCCGCAGTTCCGGTGGACGCGAGTGCGTGGAAGTAGCCCACCTCGGCAACGGCATGGTCGGCGTCCGCGACTCCAAGAAGCAGAGTGGCCCGGCATTGGTCTTCACGCCCGGAGAGTGGGATGCCTTCACCGCCAACCTGATTGACGGGAGCCTCGATCGGATGTGAGCCTGGAAAGCGAGGGAGTACGAACGTGGTCGGTGAGCAAGGTACTGCCGAATGGTTCAAGTCCAGTTTCAGTGCTGGGGGAGAGGAGTGCGTGGAAGTGGCGCACCTCGGGGGCGGCATGGTCGGTGTACGCGACTCCAAGAACCAGAGCGGCCCGGCATTGGTCTTCATGCCAGGGGAATGGGATGCCTTCACCGCCAACGTGATTGGTGGCAGCTTCGATCGACCGTAAGGGTGTGGGGTGGCCGATGGCGACGTCAGGTAGCCCGGAGGCCGTCGAGCATCACGATGGTCAGGTAGTCGTCGGCACGCGCGCCCGGGCGGCAGATTATGACGCTCAGCAGGCGCACCACTTCGCGTGGCGGGACGTCCGGCCGTAGGGTGCCCTCCCGTTGGGCGCGCTCGACTAGGTCGGCCAGCAGGTTGTCGACGGTGCGCTCGAGGGTGGACAGCCCGGCGTCGTCGGGGACCAGTGCGGATAGTGACTTTGCCAGTGCGAGTGGCAAAGTCGCGCAGTGGCGGATGATTGCGTGTAGCTCGTCCCAGGCTGTGTTCTCGCGTTCGCGGGCGGATTCGGCGAAGTCCATCAGGTTGTGTAGTGCGCCTGCGCCGATGTCCAGGGCGAGGGCGCGGCGGTCGGGGAAATGTCGGTAGAGGGTGCCGACGCCGAGGCCCGCGGCCTGGGCGATCTCGCACATCTGTACGTCGGGGCCGTGCTCGGCGAATAGTCGCACGGCGCTTGTGCGGATGCGTTCGCGGTTGCGCATCGCGTCCGCGCGCATGACCAGCCCCTTTCCGGAAACGGAACTATCGATTCACTTTAGCGTACGATCGGTGCCGTAAGGTGAACTGAGAGTTCCGTTTTGGAGGCAGTGGTGAAGATCGGGCTCTACTCCGCCCGCCCGCAGGGGCTGGAGGGCGTGGTTGCGGATGTTGCGGCGGCCGAGCGCGCCGGACTGGACAGCGTGTTCCTGCCGCAGCTGACGTGGGATGCGCTCACGCTCGCGGCGATAGTCGGGCAGCGGGTGCCGCGAATCGGGCTGGGAACGGCGGTGGTTCGCACGTTCGCGAGCCATCCGTTCGCGCTCGCGGGCCAGGCGCTGACCGTGCAGGCGGCCGTCGGCGGGCGGCTGACGCTGGGGATCGGGCCGAGTCATCGGGAGGTGATCGAGCGCCAGTACGGCCTGTCGTACGATCGCCCGGCCCGGCACGTCCGCGAGTATCTGCAAGTGCTGCAACCGCTTTTGCGCGGCGAGGCCGTCGATTTCCGCGGGGAGACGCTGTCCGCGGCGGGCACCGTCGAAGTGCCTGGGGCCGAGGCACCCTCGGTGCTGGTTTCCGCGCTCGGCCCGGTGATGCTGCGCCTGGCGGGGGAACTGGCGGACGGCACGGTGACCGTGTGGACCGGCGCGGATCTGCTGGGCGACGATATCGTGCCGAAGGTCGTCGAGGCCGCGCGCCGGGCGGGCCGCCCGTCGCCCCGCGTGGTCGCGACGGTAATGGTCAGCATGACCACCGATCCCGCCCGCGTGCGCGGGGACATCGCGGCGCGCTACGGCGGCGCGGGCGAGTTCGCCAGCTACCGCCGAGTGCTTGCCGCGCAAGGGAAGTCGGGCCCGCAGGACACGGTGATCGCCGGTGACGAGGACGCGGTCCTGACCGAGCTGCGGCGGTTCGCGGAGGCCGGGGTCACCGAACTGGTGGTGAGCCCGGTCGGGGACGAGCAGGAGCGGGCTCGGGCGGTGTCGGTGGTGACGCAGCTGCGTTGACCTCGATCAGATGGTGAGGATGGTTTTGCCGACCGCCGTGCGGTTCTCGAACGCGCGATGCGCCGCGGCCGCCTCGGCCAGAGGCAGAACCGTCCCGATCACCGGGGCGAGCTCGCCACGCACGGTCAATTCCTCTGCCCGGCGGGCCAATTCGGCCCATCGCTGCGGGCGGTGGCCGAGGCTGAACGGAATCAGCGAAGCGCCGATCGGAAGCAGTTGCCCCGAACCGATTTCGACCGGGGCTCCGCTGGCCGAGCCGAAGACGACCATCCGCGCATGCGGGGCCGTGAGCAGGTTGTAGGCGTCGCGAGCCGTCTGTCCCCCAACGGTTTCCAGCACCACCGACACCGGTCCGACCTCCTCGGTCCACCCCGGTCGCGTGTAGTCCACGGCCGCATCGGCGCCGAGCTCGATGGCCAACTGCCGCTTCGCATTTCCGCTCGCTCCGGCGACGACCCGGGCGCCCGCGCGTTTGGCCAGCTGGACCAGCAGGGTCCCGATTCCCCCACCGGCCGCCTCCACCAGCACCGTCTCGCCGGGTTCGATACCGGCGGCTTCGATCACCCCCACGGCCGTCGCGCCCTGCCCGAGCAGCGCGAGCGCCCGATGCTCGCCGAGCCGTTCGTCGAGCGGGACGGCCGCCGCGGCCGGAAGACGCACCAGCTCTGCGTAACTGCCGGAGGCGACCGTGCCGACCACCCGCTCGCCGATTCGGTGCGCATCGACGCCCGGACCGACCGCGACCACCTCCCCGGCCACCTCGATACCCGGAATGCGCGGCAGCGGTAGCCCGGACGGGTCGGGAACCACTCCGGCGCGCACCTGCACCTCGAAGTAGTTCACCCCCGTGGCCACCGCCCGGACGAGGAGCTCACCCTCGCCCGGAACGGGATCGTCGACCTCTTCGACCCGCAGCACCTCCGGGGCCCCGTACTCGTGATAACGCACTGCACGCATACGACTTCACCTTCCCATCCGGACCAATGGTCCGCTTAACCTCCTGCTAGGATACGGACTATTGGTCCGCTTTTGTCAATGCCATTAGGAGAGTGGGGGATGCGCGCTGACGCCGAGCGCAATCGGGCCGCGATCCTCGCCGTGGCCGGGCGCCTGATCTGCGAGGACAAGCTCGACAATGTCTCGATGGACGACATCGCGACGGCGGCCGGAGTCGGTAAGGGCACGCTGTTCCGCCGATTCGCCGACCGGGAGGGGCTGATTCGCGCGCTGTTCGACGACCGGACCGGCCGAGCGTGGGCGACGGCATGCGATGTCGCCGCGGATACGAAAGTGCCTGTCGGGGAACGAATTCTGACAATCGTGGCTGCGGTCTTCGATCTCACCGTCGTCGAACTGCAACCATTGATGCGTGCCCTGCCCGGCGGTTGTCAGTCCCAGACCTGGGCACCGTGGCGTGCCCTGCTCGCGGAGCTGATTTCGCAACTTGCCCCCGACGCGGACGCGGAGTTCCTGGCCGCGGCCATCTTCGCGAGCATGCGCCCGGAGATCGCCGACACGATCTCCCGGCAACGCCATCGTGACGGGGTGCTGGACCTGACGGCCCGGACTGTCGGGATCGGCTGACGGTGTCGGTCAGCGCCCGAATCCCAGAGGTGCCGCGGGTAATGTCGATGCCGTCGGGGTTGATGCGGATGCGGTAGCCCTGGTTGCGGAAGTGCGGCGTGGGGTCCTTCTCGTAGACGGCGACGCCGATCCCCGCCCGGCGAAGTCCCTGCGCGAGGGCCAGGCCGCCCAGCCCGCCCCCGGCAATAACGACATGCAGATCCGACATGTCGGTCCCTTCTCGATGACGACATGAAAAGGGACGCACCGGACATGCCCTGGGGGGCACCGTACGAGCGGCCTGCGCCATCCGGACTACCCACCGAATCGGGTCCCCGCCCGAATAGTCGGTTCGATAAAAACCGGTACCGGAATAGGGGTCCCGCAGGATGTTTCGGGCTGAAGTCCTGCCGTTGATCCGGGTCTCCTGTTAGCGTCGGAGCGCAATCCGCTTCAGCCGGTTGATCACTCGGCGATGATGCCTCTAATCATGCTGAGGTACAAGGACATTCACTCTGTACAGGGACCGATTCCGGCCCCTTCCTTTGGTGACGAAAGGAAGCAGGACAGTGACACGCGGCAGCGATGGATACTCCCGGACTCTCGACGAGTTTCTCGCGAAGATCAGGAGTTGGTACGAAACCGACTATCAGGGTTTCAAGTCGGCCTATGACGAGGCGGTGGCGAATGTGGTGCCGTTTCCCGACGATACGCCGGAAGAGGTGCAGTGCGACTGGCAGGACCAGGATATCGACTTTCTGTGTGATTTCTTCGCGGAGTGGTACCACTGGATGCCGGGCGTCGTCAGCGGCCTGAACTATATCGAGCAGTTCAGCTGGGTCAGCTACGAGAACGATGCCGGTATGGCCTTCGTGACCACCGGTCCGGGCTATGAGATGACCGCCGATTTCACGAATCTGCGTGGCCTGCAGATGGATACGAAGGAGTCGAAGGAACTGATCCGGAGCTGGATCGACGAGCTCGGGCCGAAGCGGATGGCCGACTACCGGATGGAGGACTGGGAGACCTTCAACCAGTTCTTCGTTCGCGATATCAAGGAGGATGCGCGGCCGATCGCCGCCCCCGACGACGACAGCGTGGTGGTCGCCCCGGCCGACTGCGTCATCAATATGATCGTCGACGATCTGACCGCGCACACGCCGATCCCGATCAAGACCGTGACCATGAATATCGCGCAGTTGCTGGACAATTCGCCGTACGCCGAGAAATTCATCCGCGGCACGGCGGTGTCGTGCATTCTGATGCCCGACAGCTACCACTGGTATCACACGCCGGTGGCGGGCGAGGTGGTGGAGGCGCGCGACGATATCGGCGGCCTCTACTACGGCATGCGGAACTTCCCCGAACTGCTCAACAAGGGCGACGTCGGCTACGGGTACGACTACGCGATGTTCGAATACTTCCGCAGGGGTTACCTCATCATCAAGACGCGCTATCTGGACGCCGCCGGAAAACCGGACGGCGAGGGGTATGTGGGAATGGTGCCCGTCGGCCTCAACTCGATCGCCTCGGTGAACTTCCTGGACAAGTTCACCGGTCAGCTCCCGGTCACGGTGGACAAGGGGGAGAAGGTCGGGAACTTCATGTACGGCGGGTCGCTGAATATCCTGCTGTTCGAACAGGATCGGTTCCCCGCGCTCCAACTGTTGCAGGGGCAGCGCATCGGGGTGCTGGAGCCGAAGGAGCGGACGCGCGGGCTGTTCACGGGTCCCTATCACACGTCGTCGCGGCGACGCCTGCCCCTGCACCCCTAAGCGCTACCCGAGCTCGGCGAGCCGCGGCACGCAGGGCGCCATGGCGTCGATCCACGCCGCGGGGGAGTCGCCCCTGGGGATGACCACGGCCTCGTGCACGCCGATCTCGGCGTAATCGGCCATGGCGCGGACGAATTCGTCGCGCGTGTCCGGGGTCGGCCGCGGGTTGACGGGGACGATCGTCGTGCGGATCTCGTCGTAGTCGCGGCCGACCTCGTCGCAATGCCGCCGCAGGACGTCGAGCTTGTGCGCGACCTCCTCGGGGGAGGTGCCGACGAGGTTGCAGGCGTCGCCGTACCGCGCGACCAGCCGCAGCGTCTTCCGTTCTCCGCCACCGGCAATGAGCACCTCGGGCCGGTGGATCGGTTGTGGTGCGCAGATTGTCTCGGCCAGCCGATAATGCTTGCCGTGAAAAGGCCCGTCGCGCTGCGGATCCCACATCTGCGCACAGATCAGCAGCGTCTCCTCCAGCCGCTCGAACCGTTCCGAAGTCGATGGGAAGGGCACGCCGAGCCCGCGGTGCTCGCGCTCGAACCAGGCTGCGCCGATACCGAATACGGCCCGGCCGCCGGAGAGCACATCGAGCGTGGACACGATCTTGGCGAGCAGGCCAGGATGCCGGTAGGTGACGCCGGTGACGAGCAGGCCGAGCCGGATGATGGACGTGTGCGCCGCGAGAAAGCCGAGCGTGGTATATCCCTCCAGCATGGGCGATTCCGGCGGAAGCCCGGTCAGATCCATCTGGAAGTAGTGGTCCTGCACCGACAACCAGGTCGCGCCCGCCGCCTCCGCTGCCGTGCCGATGCGGGCCAGCTCACCGGCAATGGCGGCAGTGCCACCGGCGATCTCGAAGACGGGAATGTGAAAAGCGACGTCCATGGACTCCGATTGTGCACGGCGCGGGCGCGTTTCGACACGATCACCCCAAACGGGCGATGCCCGCTCACCCTGTCGACGGGAAACCTGGTGCCGTCCGGCAATCGTCCGGCACGACAGAGGAGGGTTCCCATGAGAGTCGGTGTCGAGAAGCGAAACGATGTGGACACGACGACCTGTGCGATCGCCGGTGGCGGACCGGCGGGCATGGTCCTCGGCCTGCTGCTCGCGCGCGCCGGGGTGAAGGTGACGGTATTGGAGAAGCACGCGGACTTCCTCCGCGATTTCCGCGGCGACACGGTACATCCGTCGACGCTGCGGCTGCTGGACGAACTCGGACTGGCGGACGCCTTCGCCGCGCTGCCACACAACCGGGTGACCCGGCTGGAATTCGACGTCCCGGGCGGCGAGAAGGTCGTGCTGGCCGACTACAGCATGCTGCCCGGTCGCTACCCGTACATCGCGATGGTCCCGCAGTGGGACCTGCTCAACCTGCTCGCCGATACGGCGAAGCGGGAGCCGGGCTTTCATCTGCGGATGAACACCGAAGTCACCGGGCCGATCATCGACAACGACAAGGTCGTCGGCGTGCGGTACCGGACCGCCGACGGCGAGACCGGCGAGCTGCGCGCCGATCTGACCGTGGCCGCGGACGGCCGCTGGTCGTCGCTGCGCGCCTCGGTCGGCCTGCGCCCGCGCGAATTCACCTCACCGATCGATGTGTGGTGGTTGCGGGTGAGCAAGCGCGACGGCGATTCGGCGGGCGGCGGACTCAGCGCGCAGATCACCCCGGCGGGAATCGGGCTCGCGATCGACCGGGGCGACAATTTTCAGCTCGCCTATATCAACCGGAAGAACTTCGACCCGGTGATCCGGCGCGAGGGCGTGGACGCGTTCCGCGCTCGATTCTCCGCCATGTTCCCGGCGCTCGCCGACCGGAGCGAGGAGATCCGCACCCTCGACGACGTGAAACACCTTGATGTGCGGGTGAATCGGCTGCGGCGCTGGCACGTGGACGGCCTGCTGTGCATCGGCGACGCCGCGCACGCCATGTCGCCCATGGGCGGCGTCGGCATCAACCTCGCCATCCAGGACGCGGTCGGCGCGGCCACCCTCCTCGCGAAACCGCTACTGCGACATGACATCAGCGCCGCCGATCTGGCCAAGGTAGCTCGACGCCGTTGGCCCGCAACGGTAGTGGTGCAGGCCCTGCAACGCTTCCTGCAGGCGACGATGACCGGCCCGCTGGTCACCGGAGAACGCGACGGTTTCCCCAAGGTCCCGCAGTGGCTGTTTCGTAATATTCCCGCGCTGCGCTCCGTCCCCGCCTATCTGGTCGCATTCGGGCCCCGCCCCGAACACGCCCCCGCATTCGCCCGCCCGCAGGCGGTTTCACCCGGCCGTCAGGGCCCTCCTCGGCGTGGCTGATTGATCTATTGGCGGCTTTCACATTTGAATAGACAACCGATCGGTTTTCACGAGCTGCACACTCTCCCAGGAGGTCGAGCGAGTGACGTATCGCGATCGGTTGTCGGAACGTAATCGCGGGAATGCCGGGAAGTTGTTCGGAGCGATCGGTGGCCTGGTGCTCGGCCTCGTTATGGCCGGGACCGCGGCGGCGCAGCCGATTTATCCGCGACCGGATCCCGATCCCTTCTACGCCGCCCCGCCGGATCTGGCCGCGCATCAACCGGGTGATGTGCTCGATGCGCGGCCCATGCCGCCGCTGCTAGAATTTCCCGGGACCACGGTGACACTGGTCAAATTCCGGTCCACCAATTCGCGCGGGGAGCCGATCGCGGCGACCACGACCATGCTCACGCCGTTCAATCACACTCCGGACGGGCCGCTGCTGTCCTACCAGCACATCATCAACGGGCTCGGGACCGAATGCGCGGTGTCGCGGGTGCTGTATACCAACGACCCGAATCTGGCCGTGCGCGAGGCGCCCGCCCTGAATGCGTTGCTGATACGGGGCTGGAGTGTGGCGCTGCCCGATCACCTGGGCCCGCAAGTGGCTTACGGCGCCGCGCGTTTGGGCGGGCAGATCACGCTGGACGGGATTCGCGCGGTCAAACGGCTGCCCGAATTGCGGGTGCAGGGTAGCCCGGTCACCATGGCCGGGTATTCGGGCGGTGGTATGGCGACGGCGTGGGCCGCGGCGTTGCAGCCGAGGTATGCGCCCGAGCTGCCGATCGCGGGCGCCGCGCTGGGCGGTGTGCCGATGAATCTGGTGACCATGGTGAAGGCGCTCGGGACCAATTCGCACCCGGCGTTCGGGCTGGCCATGGCCGCCGCGATCGGGCTGGAGCGGGAATACCCGAACCGGCTGCCGGTCAGCACCGCCATGAACGATCGCGGCATCGCGCTGCGGGACTCGATGGCCAACGGCTGCACCAATGACATTCTCGCCGCCGGGGCCGGACACAATGCCCTCGAATTCGCGAAGAGCACGACGCTGGTCGACGATCCCGACGCCCTGGCGGTCGTCGAGGAGAACAGCCTGGAACTGTTCGACGGCGTGCCGAACACGCCGATCCTGGAATGGCATTCGCCCACCGACCCGCTGATTCCGGTGCAGGCGATCGTCAATACCGACCGCCGATACTGCGCGGCCGGGGTACCGGTCGAGGCCGAGCTGACACCGGCGCCGGAACACATGTCCGCCGCGGTACTCGGCATGCCGATGATGACCGCATGGCTCGACGCCCGCTTCCGGGGTGAGCCCGCACCGTCGAACTGCTGACCGAAACCGGTGTCGGCGGGCCGGCATCGGCCCGCCGACACCGCGGCCACTACTGCTGGTCGGGCGTGAAACCGAACGGCAGCAGAACGCTTTTGGGTTCGCAGTACTGGTCGATTCCCTCGGGGCCGTTCTCGCGGCCGATGCCGGAGTTCTTGTAGCCGCCGAAGGGGGCGCCGGGGTCGAAGGCGTACATGTTGACGGCGTAGGTGCCGGTGCGGATGCGGGCGGCGATCCGGATTGCCCTGGGATAGTCGGTGGTCCAGACGCTTCCGGCCAGGCCGTAGGGGGAGTCGTTGGCGATGCGGACGGCGTCGTCCTCGGTGTCGTAGGGGATGACGACCAGCACCGGGCCGAAGATCTCCTCCCGGGCGATGGTCATCGCGTTGTCGACATCGGCGAAGACGGTGGGCTGGAGGAACCAGCCGTCGTCGAGGCCGCCGGGGCGGGCGCCGCCGGTGACGAGGCGGGCGCCCTCCTCGATGCCCTTGCGATGTAGCCCTCGACGCGGTCGCGTTGCCTGCGGGAGATGAGGGGGCCGAGCATGACCGCGGGATCGTCGGGTCGGCCCACCGGTGTGGCCGCCGCCGCGGCGGCGACACGATCGACGATCTCGGCGTAGCGCGAGCGCGGCGCGAGGATGCGGGTCTGGCCCACGCACGCCTGCCCGGAGTTCAGCAGGCCGGAGAACAGCAGCGACGGCAGGACCGCGTCCAGATCGACGTCCTCGAGGATGATGGCCGCGGATTTTCCGCCGAGTTCCAGGGTGCAGGGCTTGAGTTTCTCGGCGGCCAGTTTTCCGATTTCGCGCCCGACGGCCGAACTGCCGGTGAAGGTGAACTTGTCGGGCTCGCGGTTGGCGGTGAGGGCGCGGCCGGTCTCGACACCGCCGGGCACCACCGACAGCACGCCCTCGGGCAGTCCGGCGTCGGCGAATGCCTCGGCGAGAGCGATTGCCGACAGCGGGGTTTCGGCGGCGGGCTTGAGCACGACGGTGCATCCGGCCAGCAGGGCGGGCCCGATCTTGTTGGCGGCCAGGAACAGTGGGACGTTCCAGGCGGTGATCGCGCCCACGACGCCGATCGGTTCGCGGGTCACCAGCGTCCGACCGTAGATGCCGTCGCGAATCTCGCGCCAGGCGAATGTGTCTGCGGCACCGGCGAAATACCGCAGGCTCGCCACCGCGGGCCCGTACTGGATGGTGTCGACGATCGCGCCCGGCTGCCCGAGTTCCAGGGTCAGCAGCCGCTTGAGCAGGTCGGCGCGCTCCTCCAGTAGCGCGGCCGCGCGGCCGATCACCGCGGCCCGGCCCGCGGGCGGCAGTGCGGGCCAGGGGCCTTCGTCGAAGGCGCGGCGGGCGGCGGTGCAGGCGGCGTCGACGTCGGCCGCCGCGGCCAGGGGAACGCGCCCGGCGTACGCGCCGGTCGCGGGGGAGCGCACCTCGATGGTGTCGGTGGTGGAGGGCTCGACCCATGCGCCCCCGATGAACAGCGTGTCGTACTCGGTCCGGTCGGTGCTCCGCGTCATCGGCACGAGTTTACCCATGTGAATAAATTCCGGCCGGGAATCGGCAGAATCGGCGCGGTGTGCCGGTACGTTGATGACCATGACCGACGACGGCACGGGACGGCGACGCGGCCCGCGCACCGATATCGACACCCGCACACTGATCATCGATACCGCCGAGCGGTTGTTCGGCGACGGCTCGGTGGACGCGGTGTCGCTGCGGTCGGTGGCGCAGGCCAGCGGTGTCGCCACGCGCGCGGTGTCGTATCACTTCGCCGACAAGAACGAGTTGTTGCGGGCGGTGATCCGCCGCCGCTCGGGGCCGATCGTGCAGGTCACCACCGATCAGCTGCTCGCGCTGGCGGATTCGGACGAACCGGTGGACGTCCGCGAGGTGGTGCGGGCGGTGGTGGATCCGTATGTCGCGCTGCTGAGCGAGGATCCGGTCGGGGGACTGCGATGGATGAAGGTCCTGGCTCAGGTTGCGTTGAAGCACAACGACATCTGGCGCACCGAGCTCGACGCCGAACCGGGCCTGGCCGCGCTGTTCCGCGCCGCGACCCGCCGGGCCCTGCCGACCGTGCCCGCCGCCGAGGCGCGCGCCGGAATGGCCATGATGTCGGCGATCATGACGCTGGCCAACAGCGATCTGCCCGCCTACGGCTCCCCGCTGGGGCCGAAGGGTCTGGACCGCGCGTGGCTGACGCAACTCGTCGAATTCACCGCCGCCGGACTGCGCGGTGCGACCGGCTCCGCGCCCAAGCGGATCTCCGCGGCCGCCGAGGACCGCGATATCGAGGCGTCCGGGCGCGGCCGTCCCCGCGACCGGCAGCGGCGGGCGGCGGTGGTGTCGGCCACGCGAGAGTTGCTGGGGGAGAAGGGATACGAGGAGCTGACCCTCACCGAGGTCGCTCGCCGGGCGGGGGTGTCGCGGCCGTTCGTCTACGACCACTGGGGCAGCCGGTTCGCGCTGGTCGAGGACGCGATATTCGCTGTGCCCGACCAGGATTCGCTCATCGACGAGGGAAAGCCGTTCGAGCGGGCGCTGACCGATCTGATCGAGGCGATGGTCCGCATCCAGTCCGACCCGATCTATCTGGCCGGTCTGTCCGGGATCGCATCCGAGCTGTACAACCGGGCGGAGCTGCTCGCCCAGGTGGAGGCGAAGTACACCGCGCCGATTCGCGCGACCTATGTGCGATTGGTGGAGCGGGGCAAGGCCGAGGGGATCGTGCGGCCCGATGTGGACGGCAGCGCGCTGCTGGACACCGTGCGGGGTGCGGTCATGATGCACATGCTCATCGCCCCTCCGGCCGAGGCCGCGCTGGTCGAGCACCTGCGCTCGATCATTGTCCCGGGTATCACCCGCCGCGACTAGCGCTCTGCTACCATTTAGCTTACGCTGCGTAAGTTAAGTAGCGCGGGCGTGCCGGGGCGGCACGCAGGTGATCCGAGAGAACGAGACGATGAACAGGGAGAAGTTCGCGAGCCTGTTCGACCTGAGCGGCCGTACCGCGCTGGTCACGGGCGGGACCCGGGGGATCGGCCTGGCCATCGCGGAGGGTTTCGTCTGCGCGGGCGCGAATGTGGTGGTGGCCAGTCGAAAACCCGAAGCCTGCCGGGCCGCCGCCGACCATCTGACCGCGATGGGCGGCCGTGCCATCGGTGTGCCCGCCCATCTCGGGGACCTCGATGCCCTCGACGCGGTGGTGCAGGCCGCGGCGGCGGAGTTCGGCGGACTGGATATCGTCGTGAACAATGCGGCCAACGCGCTGGCGCAACCGCTGGGCGAGCTCACCCCGCAGGCGTGGGAGAAGTCCTTCGCGGTCAATCTGCGCGGCCCGGTGTTCCTGGTACAGAACGCCCTTCCGCTGCTCGAGGCCAGTCCGCACGCGGCGATCCTGAATGTGGTGTCGGTCGGTGCGTTCATGTTCTCGCCCATGACGTCGATGTATTCGGCCGGGAAGGCCGCCATGGTGGCGTTCACCCGGTCCATGGCCGCCGAATTCGCGCCCCGCGGCATCCGGGTCAACGCGCTGGCGCCCGGGCCGGTGGATACCGCCATGGTCCGCAACAACACCCCCGAGCGGATCGCGGAGTTGGAACGGTCCGGGTTGCAGGGGCGGATCGCCGAGCCCGATGAAATGGTCGGGGCCGCATTGCTTCTCACCTCGGATGCGGGCAGCTTCATCACCGGCCAGACCGTCATCGCCGACGGCGGCATCGTGGCACGTTAGGAGTGCGGTATGGGACAGTCCTCGGCGGTGCGGGTCGACCATCGCGACGGCGGCATCGTGCTCGTCACGATCGATCGGCCGCGGCGGCGCAATGCGCTCGATTCTCAAACGGTGGCCGAATTGCACACGGTCTTCGCGGATTTCGACGGTCGCCCCGACATTCGGGCCGTGGTGATCACCGGTGCGGGGTCGGCGTTCTGCGCGGGGGCCGATCTGAAGTCGACGCCGGAGGAGTTCGATCGCACCTCGGCCTCGCCGACCGCCGCGCTGCTGGGCGCGGTGACCGGTGAGGTGGCGCGCACGTTCGCGGCGCAGGAGTTGATGGCGTCGCTGTTCGAACGCATCCACCGGCTGCGGCAGCCGGTGATCGCCGCGATCAACGGCCCCGCGGTGGGCGGCGGATTCGCGCTGGCGCTGGCCTGCGATATCCGGATCACCTGCCCGGAGGCCACATTCGGCGCGGTGTTCATCGAACACGGCGTGTCCGCGTGCGATATGGGCACCAGCTACCACCTGCCGCGACTGGTCGGCGCGGCGCGCGCGGCCGAATTGATGCTCACCGGAAGGGTTTTCCCGGCCGAGGAGGCGGCGCGGATCGGATTGACGCTCGACCCGGTGCCCGCGGCGGAGCTGCTGCCGGTCGCGCTGGCCAAGGCGGCGCAGATCGCGGCGCACGCGCCGCTGGCGGTGTGGATGACCAAGGAGACGCTGTGGCAGAACGTCGATGCGCCCAGTCTGCGCCATGCCCTCGATCTGGAGAACCGCACCCAGGTGATGTGCACGGCGACCGGGGAGCTGCGGACCTCGTTCGCGGCCTTCCGGGAGCATACGAGGCCGGGATGGAATCCGCTGTGAGCGAGGGGGTTCGGCGATGAGCAGACAGATGCCCGTTGGCTGGTTCGCGGTGGCGTTCTCGTCGGAGCTTGCGGCGCAGGCGGTGCTGCCGGTCGAGGCGTTCGGTCGGCATCTGGTGGCGTGGCGCGACGAGCAGGGGCGGGCGCACGTGCTGGATGCGCACTGCCCGCATTTGGGCGCTCATCTCGGCGTGGGCGGGGTCGTGGTCGAGGGTTCGATCCGATGCCCGTTCCACGGGTGGCGGTTCGATGCGGCCGGGCGCTGTGTCGAGGTGCCGTACGGGCGGTTCACGGTCCGTGCGGGCGTGCGGGTGTGGCCGGTGCGCGAGCAGAACGGCGTGGTGCTGGTGTGGAGCGGTGACCCGGATCGGGAACCGGACTGGGAGATGCCGATTCTCGACCACGACGGCTGGGCTCCCGACCTGACGGCGGAATGGATCATCCGGGGGTACGCACAGGATATCTGCGAAAACGGTGTCGACGGAGCGCATTTCCGGTGGGTGCACCGGTCGCGGATGATGGCGGCGGTGGGGGCGGCGGAGATCGACGGGCCGGTCTTCCGCGTGGAGCTCGCGCCGCGGCCCGATGCGGACCCGGACCTGCCGGGCGTTCCGTTGCGCAGCGAGCTGCACGGGCCGGGGATGGTCATGGCCGTGCACAGCGGGGCGGGCTTACAGGGGTGCTACCGGCTGTATCCCACACCGCTCGACGACGAGCGAATCATCTTGCGCGGCATGGTGTCGGTGCGGGCGGAGGGGGACGCCGAGGGGCTGAACCAGCTGGTCTTCGACGCCGTGCGGGAACAGTGGGAAAGCGATATCCCCATCTGGGAGAACAAGATTCACCGGGACAGGCCACTGCTCACCTCCTCGGAGCGGCTGATCGGCCAGTTCCGCCGCTGGTATCGAACGAACTTCATTCCGGAAGGGATCACAGAGTGAGAGCATCGATTTTCCACAACGGCCGATTCACGGTCGGCGATTTTCCGCTGCCGGAGCTGGGGGCCTGGCAGATTCGGGTGCGCCCGATCGCCAACGGCATCTGCGGTGGCGATCTGTCGGCGTGGGCGCACACCGACGAATTCCTCGCCTCCAATGCCGAGGCGAAGCAGGACACCTTCCTGTTCGACAAGGATCGCCCGCTGGTGTTCGGGCACGAATTCACCGCGGAGGTCACCGAACTCGGGCCCGATGTCACCGATTACGCTGTCGGGCAGAAGCTTTTCGTGCTGCCGTGGGTCGCCGACGCGGCCGGGGCGGTGCGCTGCCTCGGTTACGCCAACGAGTACCCCGGCGGGATGAGCACCGAGACCATCGCCGGGGCGGGCATGCACGTCCCGCTCGACGAGGACGTCGACCCGGTGCTGGCCGCGACCCTGGAGCCGATCGCCACCGGCACCAACGGGGCCCGGCAAACCGGTATCGGCGCCGGCGAGGGTGCGCTGGTGACCGGGGCGGGGCCGATCGGGCTCGGTGCGGTCGTGGAATTGGTTGCGCGGGGCGCGGATCCGATCGTGGTGTCCGACCCGTCGGCCATCCGCCGCGAGATCGCCCTGGCCTACGGTGCCACCGTCGCCGTCGACCCGCGCGAGACCGATCCCGTCGCGGTCTGGCGCGACCTGGCCGGGGGCAAGCGCCTGCACGTGGTGGAGGCGTCCGGCGCCCGGCTGCTGTCCGATCTCATCGCGTCCGTCCCGCCGCACACCGTGATCAGCGTTGTCGGGGCGAATGCCGAGCCGGAGGCGATCCGCACCATGACAGCGGTCGTCAACAACATCACGCTGAAGTTCGTGTGCGGCCCGGTCTACGGCGAAACCCGCTACGAAGGCGTCTGGCGCGCCTACGAACACCTCCGCGCGGGCCGCTACGACCCCGCGCTCATGGTCACCGCCTACACCGGATTGGCCGGTGCCCGAGCGGCTTTCGAAGCGCTGCGGCCCCGGAACGGCGCGACCGAACAGGTCAAGATCCTGATTCTGCCCGAGCTGGACACCGACGAATTGCTCACTCCGCAGCAGGCCGGGTTCGCGTCGGCACTGCACGCCGCCAGCAGCTAGCGAAGCCTCAGAAGATGGCCAGCGGGTTGACCGGTACGCCGCTGGCCGCGCCCAGGCGCGGGGGTGCGGCGACGAAAAGGAAAGTGGCGCGGCCCTCGTCGGCGCAGGCGGCGGCCAGGTCGGTGGGGTCGGCGATGTCGATGAGGGGCATGCCCAGGCGGGCCAGGCCGACCCGGTGCAGCGGGGTGGGCAGGCGGGTGTCGAGCGGGGGAAAGACATCGCCGATATCGCCCGCGTAGACGGCCACGTCGTGGCGGGCCATCCAGGCGACCGCGTCGAGGGTCATGCCCGGCATGCGGCGGCGCGGGTCGGCGGCATGGTCCCAGCCACCGCGGACGACGAGCGCGTCGCCGCCGCGCATCTCGACGCCCGCGCGCTCGCAGGCCAGATCCAGCTCGGCGGCACTCACCCCGTGCCCCTCCGGGAGCGGGCCCGCCCAGGCCAGGTCGAGCAGCACACCGCGAGTCACGACACCGGCGCCGAAGATCGTGGTGGACCCGTGCCGGATCCCCGCCGGGCCGTACGCATCCTCCAGGGGCACTCCGGGATACACCGCACCGTCGACCACGATGTGCACCGGGGCGTCGAAGTGCGTCATATTGACGCTGTGCGGCGTCATGACGATGACTTCGGCCGTCGCCTGCGGGTTGCCCCCGATGAACATCGGCGCCTGCAACACCGAGATCGAGTCCGCACCACCGGGTGCCGTGGGCCCGGCGACCATCGGCGCGGTCGGTGTCGCGCGGGCCAGGGACACGGTCCGCCCGGTGCGCGCCTCGGCGACCGCCCGCGCCCGCACCTCATCGGTGATCAGATTGAGCGTGCCCCGCTCGTCGTCCTCGCCCCACCGGCCCCAATTGGTCGGCAGATCCTCCGGCTCGTTCACTGCTGGCTCCATAGCTCATGGGTGGCCCTCGACCACCGCACCGCCAGCGACGCTAACACCGGACGATCTTCGAAATCCACTGCCGCACAAGCAGTATTGACTATCCATCCTCGATGGTGTCCCAGAAATCGCAATGGTGGCTGGTGGTGAGATCGATGGTGCGGGTGGTGTCGGGAGCGAACTCGAGGGTGTCGAGTCGGGGCCAGGTGGGCAGGCCCTCGGTGTCGGGGTTGCCGGTTCGGAGGAAAGCGGCCCAGTAGCGGACAAGTTCGGCCGCCAGGGGACGCTGGGCGGGAGTGAGCGGGGGACCGTCCGGGAAGTCGAACAGGTAGGGCATGTCCGAGCCGTGCGCGGTGGCGGGGCGGACGAGAGTGGGCAGCGCGTTCCCGGCGGGTGTGAGAGCGGAGGGGTCGGCGAACAGATAGGTGTAGGTCGACGCCTTCTCGTTGTGCTCGCGCGCCTCTCGCCAGGCGGGACAGATCCAGTCGCGATCGCTGAACACCCGACCGGCCGCGGCGGTCGGTGACGGGAATCCCGCTGCGGGATAACGCTGTTCGACCGAGGAGGCATCCTGGCCGAACGCGGCCCGCAGCAGCTCGGTGTACTGGTCGGCGGTCAGGGGCTGCGGATAGGCGGCCAGGGTGAATTCGACGTGTTCGTCGTTGGTATCGCCTTGCAGCAGAGGGACATTCGCCTGAGTTCCGGCGGCGAACGCCTCGGCGGGCGCGGTGGGGACGAGCGGGGTGCCGACCGCGACCAAGGGGAATTCGGCGGTGTGGGGCAGTAATTCGTCGGCGGGCTTGCCGCGCAGGCACGCCGTGTCGGGGCAGGAGAGCTCGGCGGCGAGGGCCTGTCCGGCGCGCTGGATGGTGTCGAGAGGTTGCCAGGTCGAGATGGCGGCGACCCCCGGACCGAGCGCGCCTGCGGGATGGTTGGTTTCGCACGAGCCGCTGGCGACGACGGCCTGCCGGAACAGGTCCCGGGCCTGCGGTGCGGTCATCAGGGTGCAGGTGCTCATGGCTCCCGCGGAGGCTCCGGCCAGGGTGACTCGGCCGGGATCGCCGCCGAAGCGGGCGATATTCGCGTGCACACAGCGCAGCGCCGCGAGTTGGTCCTGCAGGCCGAAGTTGCTGTCGCCGAGGTCGCGGTTGGCGTAGAAGCCGAAGACGCCCAGCCGATAGTTGACGGTGACGACGACGGCGTCGGCGGCGCGCACGAGCCGGGCCGGATCGTAGATCGAGCCCGCGCCGGTGATGAAGCCGCCGCCCGGCAGCCACACCAGCACGGGATGTTCGGTGCCGCCCGCCGGGGGTGTCGTGATGTCCAGCGTCAGGCAGTCCTCGCTCTGGGGGAGTTGCCGCGGCATCTCGGGCGCCGCCGGTTGCCGGCACACCGGGCCCGAGCGGGTCGCGTCGCGCGTGCCCGCCCAGGGGGCCACCGGCTGCGGGCTCCGCCACCGCAGATCCCCGACAGGCGGTGCGGCATACGGGATGTCGCGGAATCGGGCGAGGCCGTCGGTCACGACGCCCCGAACCGCGCCGGATTCGGTCGTCACCACCGGTGCCGAATGCGGCGCGGGTCCGGGGGTGCCGCATCCGGCGAGCAGCGCGGCCAGCGCGCAGAGTCCGGCGACGCGGAGTCGCCTCATCGGCGGGTCCCGGTCCGCGCGTTCTTGCGATTGGCCCAGGCCGCCAGGGCGGCTCCGGCGACGGCGAGCACCGCATATACCGGCAGCGCCACCGCGAATCCGCCCGGCAACCAGCTCAGGAGGCCGGTGTTGTGGTGGTTGGCCAGGAGGCGGATCGCGCCCTGCGCGCCGAGCGCCAGTCCGATCATGCCCACGATCTGCACTGTTACATAACGCATCTCGCGCCTTTCTTTGTGGTTCGATCGAACCATAACACGTCTTGTTACGATCGCACCACAACGGTTGGGCGGGCTATGCGGAGGAGCGAATCCGGTGCCACGGCAGGTGGACCACGACGAACGGCGTCGTCAGATCGCGGAGGCGGTTTGGCGGCTGGCCATCAGCGGTGGCCTGGAGCAGGTGACCTTGCGGCAGGTTGCCGCCGAGGCGGGGGTGTCGGCCCGGCTGCTGCAGTACTACTTCGGCACCCGCGACGAACTGCTGCTGGGGGCGTTGGAGATCCTGAATGCCGACGGTGAACGCGAGGCCCGGGAGCGGTTGGCCGGGGTCGCCTCCGACCTGCGGGCGATTGTGCGCGGGGTGTTGTTGGAGATGCTGCCGCTGGATGAATCGCGGCGGCGTCGGCAGGTGGTGCATGCGGCCTATTTCGTTCGCTTTCTCACCGAGCCTCGGCTCGCGGCGGTTGCCGAGGCGGCGCCGCATGCGGTTGCCGATCTGGTCGCCGACCTCCTCGTCCGGGGCCGGGAGTCGGGGCAGGTGCCGCAGCACGTCGACGCCGCCGCCGAGGCCGCGTTTCTCACGGCGGGCGCCGAGGGGATCCAGACGCGAGTCCTGCTCGGGCAGTGGACCTCCGATTACGCGATCGCCCTCATCGATCGGCAACTGGACCGGATCTTTCCGCCTGCGGGCTGAGGAATAGCGGCAACGCGCTTCAACATTCAACGTGGTGCGGTCGATTCGGTTGCCGGGCAAGTCGATTACGGCGTTCCTTGCCTGTGCGGCGGGGTGGGGCGCTTACGCTGGGGCCGTGGAATTGCTTGTGGGTATCGATATGGGGACCGGGAGCAGTAAAGGCGTGCTCGTGCGGCCCGATGGGACGGTGCTGGCCGAGCACCAGATCACGCACGAGATATCGCTGCCGCGGCCGGGGTGGGCGGAGGTCGATGCGGTCGGGATGTGGTGGGGTGAGGTGTGCCGGATCGGGCGGGTGCTGGCGGATGCCGTGCCCGCGGGCGATCGGATCGCCGGGGTCTGCGTGAGCGGGGTCGGGCCGTGTCTGGTGCTGTGTGACGAGCGGGGCGAACCGGTGCGGCCCGCGATTCTGTACGGGGTCGATACCCGGGCGACGGTCGAGATCGCCGAGCTCACCGAGTTGTTCGGGGCCGACGCGATTGTGGCGCGGGCGGGGAAGTCGCTGTCGAGTCAGGCGGTCGGGCCCAAGATCGAATGGGTGCGTAAGAACGAGCCGGAGGTGTTCGGGCGGGCCCGGCGGTTCTACAGCTCGAATTCGTTCATCGTGGCCAAGCTGACCGGGGAATACATCCAGGATCATCACACGGCGAGCCAGTCCGATCCGCTGTATTCGATTCGCGACTTCGACTGGAATACCGAATGGGCCGGGCGGATTCTGGGTGCGCTGCCGCTACCCCGGCTGGTGTGGCCGTCCGAGGTGGTCGGCGCGGTGACCGAGGCGGCGGCCGCGCAGACCGGGTTCCCGGCGGGCACGCCGGTGGTGGCGGGAACCGTGGACGCGTATGCCGAGGCGTTCAGCGTGGGCGTGCGCCATCCCGGTGACCTCATGCTGATGTACGGGTCGACTATGTTCCTGGTGCAGGTGCTGGAGAACTTCCACACCAATCCGGCGCTGTGGACGACGACGGGAGTCCAGCGGGGCACGTATGCGCTGGCGGCGGGGACCTCGACCGCGGGCAGCCTCACCCAGTGGTTGCAGAAGGTCACCGGCGGAGCGTCTTTCGAGGAATTGACCGCCGAGGCGGCGGCGGTGCCGCCGGGCAGCGACGGGCTCGTCTTCCTGCCCTACCTCGCCGGTGAACGCACCCCGGTCTTCGACCCGGACGCCCGCGGTGTGGTGGCCGGGCTGAGCCTGCGCCACGGGCGCGGCCATCTGTTCCGGGCGGCCTACGAGGGGATCTCGTTCGGAATCCGCCAGATTCTGGAGATGTTCGACGATGCCGCGCCGGTCGTGCGCGCGGTCGGCGTCGGCGGCGGGCTGCGCAGCCCCGTGTGGGCACAGACGCTCAGCGATGTCACCGGGCTCACCCAGCAGGTGCCCGAGCAGGCCATCGGCGCCAGCTACGGCGACGCGCTGCTGGCCGCGATCGGCGTGGGATTGGTTGCGCCCGAGACGGATTGGTCGCACATCACGCGGGAGGTGCCGCCCGATCCGGCGCACCGGGAACGCTACGACACGCTGTATGAGACCTGGCGGCAGCTGTACCCGGCGACGCGCGAGCAGGTGCACCGGCTGGTCGAATTCGGCTGATGCCGTTCGCCGTTACGCGTGATCGAGCAGTTGCCGCGCGGTCGAGGGATCGGTCACCAGCCGGTTGAAGTATCCGGCGCGGGCTCCGGCGAGGATCGATCCCACCTTGTCGGCGCCGACGGCGACGGCGATCCCGATCGGAATCTGTTGCAGTACGGGCAGTTCCACGGCGATGAGGCGTTCGCGGCCGGGGAAGTCGACCGGTTCGCCCGCGCGGTCGTAGAAGCGTGAGCACACGTCGCCGACCGCGTCGCGCAGTGACGCGGCGGCGGTGGGAACGAACCCCGGGATATCGGCGCGCAGCAGCGGCGGCGCGCCGACGCCCAGCAGCGCGCACCGCGCCCGCGGCCACAGCTGGAGCACGCGCTGGATGGCCGGATCGGCGTGCAGCGTGTGGTAGAGATCGGGGCCGGGCAGCGCGGGCGCGAACAGGTAGTTGGGCCGTCCGCCGAGCTTGTTGGAGAGCAGCCGGGTGATCTCGTTGGTCTGATACCACTCCTCGGGCTGATCGTTGCCGCCCACCGTGGGTGCGACGAGCACGCCGGGCAGACGGTCGAGATCGAATTGCGCGACCTCGTAGACGGTGCGGCCCGAGGACACCAGCAGGATGTCCCCGGGAACCAGCCCGGCCTCGGCCAGTGCGCGCGAAACCGCCGGGGCGAGATGGCTTCCCATCACATCGACGGTCGGCTTGGCCGGTGTCGGGGCCGGGAGCGGCGTGGACAGATACACCCGCTGCACTCCGATGGCGGCGGCCAGCCGGTCGGCGAGGCTGTCGTGGTCGTGCTCGCGGGGGGCGCGGACCTCGATGTGGACGATGCCGTCGCGGCGCGCCTGCGACAGCAGCCTGCTCACGGTCGCCCGGCTGGTGCCGAGCTTGTGCGCGATCTCCGCCTGGGTGGCGTCCTCTTCGTAGTACATCTTCGCCGCCGCGTAGAGCAGCGCGGGGGCGAAGTGGGCGCTGCCCGTCGTGGTGGCCGCCGAGGCGTCGGGGCTGCCGTACATCCCCGCAGTATTGCACATCTGCTCACAGCCACCCGTTCGCTGAACATTCGTTCTGGACATATGTACCAAGGCGTGGTTACCGTGAGCGGCGACACAGAACGAAGGGCGGTCGCAATGACAGAGACGATGCAGGCGGTGGTCTGCCACGGTCCGCGGGACTACCGGCTGGAGGAGATCCCCGTTCCCGTGCCCGGACCGGGCGAGGCGCTGGTCCGGGTGGAGGCGGTGGGAATCTGCGCGAGCGACCTGAAATGCTACGGCGGCGCGGTCAAGTTCTGGGGCGACGAGAACCGCGCCGCCTACGCGGAGACCGGTGTGGTTCCCGGGCACGAATTCGTCGGCGAGATCGTGCAGATCGATGCCGAGGGCGCGGCCCGCTGGGGTGTCGGGGTCGGTGACCGTGTCGTGTCCGAGCAGATCGTGCCGTGCTGGCGGTGCCGCTACTGCCGCCGCGGCCAGTATCACCTGTGCAAGCCGCACGACATCTACGGCTTCAAGCGCCGCACCCCGGGGGCGATGGCGCAGTACATGATCTATCCCGCCGACGCGCTGGTGCACAAGGCGCCCAAGGGACTTCCGCCCGCGCACGCCGCCTTCGCCGAACCGCTGGCGTGTTCGCTGCACGCGGTCGAGCGCGCCGGGATCACCTTCGACGATGTCGTGGTGGTCGCGGGCTGCGGCCCGATCGGGCTGGGCATGATCGCCGGGGCGCGGGCCAAGCATCCGGCCCACGTGGTGGCGCTGGACCTGGCCCCGGAGAAGCTGGCCCTGGCCCGCGACTGCGGGGCCGATATCGCCATCGACATCCGCGACCAGGACGCGCAGGCGATCATCGCCGACCTCACCGACGGCTACGGGGCCGATGTGTATCTGGAGGGCACCGGGCATCCCTCCGCGGTGCCGCAGGGCCTGAACCTGTTGCGCAAGTTGGGAACCTACGTCGAGTACGGCGTCTTCGGCAGCGAGGTGTCCGTCGACTGGACCATCATCGGCGACGACAAGGAACTCGACGTGCGCGGCGCGCATCTGGGCCCGCACTGCTGGCCCGCCGCGATCCGCATGCTCGAATCCGGCGCGCTGCCCATGGACCGGATCTGCACCCATCAGTTGCCGCTCAGCGACTTCCAGAAGGGCCTGGACCTGGTGGCCAGCGGAACCGAATCGGTGAAGGTGTCGCTGCTGCCGTCCTGAACCGGCGGCACGGCCCTCAGATCAGCCCGGCCTGATGGGCCAGGATGGCGACCTGGGTGCGGTTGTCCAGGCCCAGTTTCGAAATCGTCCGGCTGACATGGACTTTCACGGTGGCCTCGCTCATGTGGAGGCGGCGGGCGATGTCGGCGTTGCTGGCGCCGGTGGCCACCGCCATGGCGACCTCGCGTTCCCGCTCGGTCAATTCGTCGAGTTGGTCGCGGGCCTGGGCTCGTTTGGCGCCGCCGGTGGCGAAGGTGTCGAGCAGTCTCTTGGTGACGGCCGGTGCGAGGATGGCGTCTCCGGCCGCCACCACCTCGACGGCGCGGGCCAGTTCGGCGGGTGGGGCGTCCTTGAGCAGGAACCCGGCCGCGCCGGATTCCAGTGCGGCGTAGACGTATTCGTCGAGTCCGAAGGTGGTGAGCACGAGGACGGCCGGGGGATCGGGGAGGGCGCGCACGCGGCGGGTCACCTCGAGGCCGTCGACGTAGGGCATGCGGATGTCGGTGACCACGACGTCAGGGTGGTGGCGGGCGATGAGGTCGACGACGGCGCGGCCGTCGCCGTCCTGGGCCACCACCTCGATGCCCGGCCCGGCCGCGAGGATCATCGCGATACCGCCGCGCACGATGGCCTCGTCGTCGAGCAACACCACCTTGATCACATGTCCTCCCGGACCGGCCGGAGGTCGTCGTCCTCGGGCAGCGGAAACGTTGCGGTGACGACGAATTGACCGTCGTCGTCGGGGGCGATGCGTAAAGTGCCGTGCGCCAGGGCGACACGTTCCCGCATGCCGATGATGCCGAGCCCGCCACCGGTGTCGGCGTGGTCGGCGGGCCGTCCCAGGTCGTTGCGGACAGTGACGCGCAGGGCGGGGCCGTCGGTGTCGACGAGCACCGAAACCAGCTGTCCGGGTGCGTGTTTGGCGGCATTGGTGAGCGATTCCTGGACCAGGCGGTAGGCGGCGCGCCCGGCCGATCCGGAGACCGCGGGCAGCTCGCCGGGGATGCTGGCGGTGACCGGCTGCCCGGCGGCGACGGCCTCGTCCACCAGCTCCCGCAGCTCGTCCAGTGTCGGCGTGGGGCGCAGCGGGACGTCCTGGTCGCCGCGCAGTACGCCCAGCATTTCGCGTAATTCGGCGAGTGCCGCGGTTCCGGCGTTGCGGATGGCGGCGGCGGCCTCGGCGGCCTGGCCCTCGGTGGAGACCTGCACGGCCCCGGCGAGGACGGTCATCTGGCTGATGCGGTGGGCGACGACGTCGTGCATCTCGCGGGCGATGCGGGCGCGTTCGGCCACGACGGCGCTGCGGGCGAGCAGATCCCGTTCCCGCTCGGCCTGTTCGGCGCGTTCGCGCAGCGAGTCGACCAGCTGGCGGCGCTGCGCCAGCCACAGTCCGAACACGGCGGGCAGCACGACCAGGGTGGCCTCGACGAAGATGGCGATCTGGAATCGGTCGCCGGTGATCGGCAGCCCCCACGGCACGAACATCACGACCATGGTGACCGCGGTCGCGAGCCGGGTGGTCCGGACATTGCCGAAGCGCCACGCCACCGTGGCCACGGCCACCGCGATCGCATACACCCCGCCCGAGGCGATATAGCCGAACATCGCGGCCGCCAGCGCGGCGAGCGGAAAACGGCGTCGCACGAACAGACCCACGCCCACGACGCCCGCCACCACCGCAGCGAGCGGCTCCGGCACCACACCGATCGAGGAGGTGTGTGCCATCTCGACGGTCAGCAGGCCGAACACGACGGCGATCACCAGATCGAGCACGACCGCCACCGGCGAGCCGCCCCACCAGGTGAGGCGGCGGCGCGCGGCGGCAAGGTTCATAGCGCTACCGTAGGCGCGGGCGGGTCGGTGTGTCGTGATCATGGCTTCAGCGTGCCGACATCCGGCGGCCGGGCCATCTGTCCATCAGCGAAATCCGGGTACGCCGAAAGTGGTATGCCGGGGTGTAGTCAGCGGTGCGCGGCGGAGATCGGGAGGTCTCGCCATACCCTGCGTTTCTTCCAGCGGATCTGGATTTCGCGGGCCAGGCGCAGCGCATCGATGTAGGAGACCACGGCGTCCTGCGGCGTACTGGACTCCTCCCAGATTCTGGTGATGCGTTCGAGCAGTTCCGCGCGCCGGGGTTCTTCGCGGATCTCGCGGAATATCGCCAGTGCCCGCTGTGCCAGGTTCGCCATGTCCTCGTAGTCGCCGGACTGGAAGCGGAGCAGGCCCGCGCCGACGAACGCGTAGGCCTCGCCGATGCGGTCGCCGAACTCGCGGAACATGGGCGGCGCCTGTTCCACCATGGCGATGGCGCCGGACTGGTCGCCGTCGGCGTAGCGCAGCAGTCCCACACCGACGAAAGCGTATGCGTGACAGGCGCGGTCGCCGATGTCGTCGAATATCCGCATGGCCTCCTGCGCGGGGGCGATGGCGCCGTGGGGGTCGTCGGCGGCGTAGCGCAGCAGGGCCGCGCCGCCGAGGGCGTAGGCGTGCCCGAACCGATCGCCCAGGGTCCGGTAGATCCGCACCGCCTGCCACACGAGATCCTCGGCGGCCGAATCGTTGTCGGTGGCGTAGCCGAGCCTGGCCAGGCTGCTGAGGACATACGCCTCGCCCACGCGGTCGCCGATCGCGCGGAAGATGGCCAATGCCTGCCGCAGCAGCTCGTCCGCGCCCGGATCGTCGTCCATCGCGAGGCAGAGCCTGCCCAGGCCGCAGCGGACGTATGCCTGGCCCACGCGGTCGCCGAGGGCCTCGAAGATCGTGAGCGCCCGCCGCATCGGCTCCGCCGCGGTCGGGTAGTCGCCGCTCGCGTACCACGCCAGGCCGAGTTCGACGAGCGTATACGCCTGCCCGACCCGGTCGCCGATGTCGGTGAACATCCCCAGCGCGCGGGTCATCTGGTCGATCGTGCCGGAGAAGTCGCCGCTGGTGTACTGCGCCCAGCTGAGATCGTCGACGGCGTAGGCCGCGCCCACCCGGTCGCCGATCTCCTCGAAGATCGTCAGCGCCTCGGTCATGTCGTCGATCGCGGCGGGCCAGTCGGTGGTCGCGAAGTGCAGCCTGGCCAGATTGGTGCGGGCGTACGCCTCGCCGACCCGATCGCGGACGTCGCGGCAGATCTCGACAGCCTGCTGCGCCAGCTTCGTCGCGACCGGATAGTCGCCGGTGGCGAATCGGACCGAGGCGAGATCGTTGAGGGCGTGGGCCTCGGCCACCCGGTCGCCGAGCTCCAGGTAGGCGGCCAGCGCCCGCTCGATGGTGTGGGTCGCGCCGGAATAGTCGCCGGTCGCGTATTCGATCATGCCGAGTTCGTTGAGCGCGTACGCCTTTCCGAGCCGGTCGTCGCTGTCGGTGAACACGGCCAGCGCCTGCCGCACCAGGCTCGCCGCCACCGGATAGTCGCCGGTCGCGTACCGGGCCATACCGAGTCCGATGAGCGCGTATGCCCCGGCCGAGGCGTCGCCGACCTCGCCGTAGCGGGTCGACGCCCGCAGCATCAGCTCGGCGGTGGCGGGATAGTCGCCGGTGGCGTAGGCCAGCGCGCCGAGGACGCCGAGCGCGCGGGCCTCGGCGGCGCGGTCGCCGCGCGCGCGAAAGATGGTCAGCGCCTGCCGCATCGGACCGACCGCGCCCGCGTAATCGCCGGTCGCGTATTGCACGGTGCCCAGGTTGTACAGCGCCTCGGCGGCGGCGAGCGGATCGCCGCCCTCCTCGGCGAGGGCGGCGGCGCGGCGGTGCAGGTCGACCGCCACCGGCCAGGGACCGTCGACGCGCAGCAAACCGGCGAGGGCGCCGGTCAATGCGATCGCCTGCGACGAACGGCCGTGGGAGACAGCGTATTCGAGACAGTCGAGCAGGTTGTCACGCTCGGCCCGCAACCACGCCAGCGCCCGGGTGCGGTTCGTCATGCTCGGCGCGGCAGGGGATTCCCCGTCGAGCGGCAGTTGCCGCGAGCGGGTGTCGACCGTCAGCTGGCGGTCGGCGAGCTCGCCGACTCGGCGGTAGTAGTCCAGGACCCGGTCCACGGCGGCGGCGCGATCCTCGGCCGGATCCTCGGTGGCGGCGTGGTCGTGCGCGTAGACCCGCAGCAGGTCGTGCATGCGGTAGCGGCCGTCGGCCTGTTCCTGAAGCAGGTGATCGGTGAACAGCGCCTCCAACTCGTGACCGGCGGCGGCCACCGGGATGTCGGCCAGTGCCGCGGCCGCGTACTTGTCGATATCGCGGCCCGGGTGCACGCCGAGTCGGCGGAACAGTCGCCGCCGATCCGGCGACATGTCGCGATAGGACATCGCGAAGGCGGCGCGCACGGCGCGCTCCCCGGCCTCGAACTCCCGCAGCGGGTCTCGCGCCGTAGCCAGCTCCTCGGCGATCTCGGCGACGCTCCACGCCGAGCGGTTGGCCGCGCGGCCCGCGATCAGCACGATCGCCAGCGGGAGATATCCGCACAGCCGGACGATCTCGGCCACCGCCGCCGGGTCGCCGCCGGACGGCGTGCGGTGGGCCAGCGCGCAGAACAGGGCGGCGGCCCGATCCGGTTCCAGGGCGTCCAGGTCGAACGGCGCGGCGCCGTCCAGCGCGACCAGCGTCCGCCGACCGGTGATCAGCGTCAGGCAGCCCGGCCCGTTCGGCAGCAGCGGTTCCACCTGGGCGTGGTCCCGGGCGTTGTCGAGAACCAGGAGAAAGCGTTTCTCCGCCACCTGCTTTCGCCACAGATTGCGGCGGTTCTCCAGGCTGTCGGGGATCTCGCGCGAGTCCAGTCCCAGGTCGATCAGCAGTCCGGCCAGCACCTCGGCCGGTGCCGCGGCGGTGCGCCCGCGGGTGTGGGCGTGCAGGTCGACGAACAGGCGGCCGTCGGGGTAGCGGTCGGCGAGTCGATGCGCCAGCCCGGTCGCGAAGGCGGTCTTGCCGATGCCCGGCATACCGCTGATCGCGATCACCCCGCTCGCCGCGGCGACCTCGGTAATCCGTTGCAGCTCATAGTCCCGGCCGATCAGCGTGACGTCCCGGGGCAGGGTGTCGATCCCTCGCGGCCGCCGCCCGCCCACGCGATCGCAGGCCGCCGACCACTTCACCAGCTGCGCGTTCGGCACTCCGCACAGGCTCACCACCAGGCGCAGCCGGTCGTCGTCGAGGTAGCGGCCCTTGGTCATGTCGCCGATTCCCGAGCGGCTCAGCCCGGGGGCGGGCGGCTCGACGCCCAGGTGGTCCGCGGCGGCGTCCTGAAGATCCCGCAGCGACCGTCCGGCATGTTCGATGGCCTGCCGCAGCAGTTCGCCCACGTGCTGCGGGGTCTGCACCCGATCCAGTTGATCGTCGCTCACCGGCTCCCGAATGTGCCGCGTGCGCATACCGCTTCCCCTCCCGAGACGTGAACCGGGGTGTCCGGACAGTGTCCGATCGTCCGAAGCCGATACCGATCCACCGACAATTATGCCCAGCTACCAGGCGCTCGAGGGTTCCTTCGTCCGAAGTCTTTTGGACGGGCGGCCGGTGTTGATGTGCTCGGTGGTGACGGCGGGATACAGGTTCCCGACCGCAGACGAAGGAGTGCGAGATGGACCCGGAACTGTTCAACGTGCTGCTCGAGACCGGTAGCTCCGCCCTGAAGGGCGCGGTCGAGCTCGGTGCCGCGGGTGTGGAGCTGGCCACCAGGATCCTGGAATTGGTGCTGGCGGCGGTGTGACCGGGAAACCTGGGGTGCCGAACCCGATCGTCACGTAATCAGGTGCAGCACTCCAGGAATCGGCCGATCAGGGGTGAGTGGTTGTCGGGGTTCCAGGCGACGGCGAGCTCGGCGGTGGGGGCGGGCGGGGTGAAGCGGCGCAGGGTGATGCCGGTGGGGTGGAGTTGTTCGAGGCGGTGCAGGTCCACGACGGCGGCGCCCTCGCCCGCGGCGACCGTGGCGACGATCGGTTCCAGGGCCGGTTCCTCCCGGATGAGGGTCGAGTCGGTGTCGCCCCAGATCTGATCGATGGTGCGCCGGAAGTAGCCGAAGCCGAGATTGCGCGACCACAGGGTGACCGGGACCTCCAGTAGCTGTGCGGGTGCTATCCGGGCCGAGGCCGCCAAGGGGTGTTCGGGGTGAATCGCCACCGCCAGTTCGGTATTGCCGAGCGGGTGCAGCGCGACACCGTTCTTGACGGGTGGCCGGACGAACCCGATATCCAATCGGCCGGAGGCGAGCAGCTCCACGTTCAGCTCCGACCATCCGTCGGTCGCGGTCACCTCGACATTCGGGAACCGGTCGCGGAACGTCTGTACCAGTGCGTCACTCGCGGTGCGGGCGGCGGTCATCGAGTAGGCGATGCGGAGGTGCCCGGTGACGGCGTTGTCGGCGCGGCTGGTGCGGGCCAGCAGTTCGTCGTAGCGCTGGATCAGCTCGGCGGCGTCGGTGAACAGGACGGCTCCGGCCCGGGTGACCTCCACGCGATGCGCGTCCCGGTCGAACAGCGGGACGCGCAACTCTCGTTCGACCGCCTTGACCTGCCGCGACAGGGCGGGCTGGGTGATGTGCAGCCGCTGGGCGGCGCGGCCGAAATGACGTTCCTCGGCCAGCACGATGAGATTGCGGAGGCGTTCTATCTCCATGGTTTCCCGTTTCGGTGAGTGCCGAAATTTCCACTTTATACGATCGGCCGGATACATCCGGTCGGAAATTTTCGGAATGTTTTCGGACACCAACTAGTACGTATTGTGAGCATATTCTCCGGATTTTCCACACCATTCCGGGAAATCATCTTTCCCCGCGCCGGGCCTTGACCCGCCCAGCCCGGAAAATTAGCGTCGATCGAATGGGAGATCGGGCGGAAAACAGGGAAATCTTCGGTGGCGGCCGGTGGCTGCCGACGGCGGACGGGTTGGACGTGATCAACCCCTACACCGGAGAAGTCGTCGGCGTCGCGGCCCGCGCCACGGCCGCCCAGGCGCTCGAGGTGGCCCGCGCCGCCGGGCAGTTCCGCTGCGAACTCGCCGCCTACGAGCGCGCGGACATCCTGTCCCGGTGCGCGGAGCTGATCGAGCGGGCGGCCGCGGAGTTCGCGCGGTCGATCTGCCGGGAGTCGGGACTGGCCTACAAGGACGGGACCAAGGAGGTCTCCCGGGCCGTCGCGCAGTTGCGTTTCGCCGCCGAGGAGGCCAAACGCATTACCGGCGAAGCCATTTCGACCGATGTCACGCCGACCGCGGGCAGGCGCATGGCGGTCGCCTTCCGCGAACCCGTCGGCACCGTGCTGGCGATCACGCCGTTCAATCGCCCGCTCAACCAGGTGGTGACCAAGGTGGCGCCCGCCATCGCCGCCGGTGCGGGGGTGATCGTCAAACCGTCGGAGCGCACGCCGCTGACGGCGACGCTGTTCGTGCGCACGCTGCTCGGGGCAGGTGTGCCCGAGCGCATGATCAGCCTGGTGACCGGCGATCCGATCACGGTCGGTGAGACGCTGGTGACCAGCGGGATGGTCGACATGGTGACGTTCACCGGCAGCGCGACCGTCGGCCGTCGCATCGCGCAGCGGGCCGGAATGATGCGCACCGCTTTCGAACTCGGGGACAGCGGCGCCCTCATCGTGCTGGAGGATGCCGACCTGGCCGCCGCGGCGGCCGAGGCGGCGGCGGGCGCCTTCGCCACCAGCGGCCAGTCCTGCCGCGGCGTCAAGCGAATCCTGGTGCAGGACACCGTCGCCGACGACTTCGCCGCGCTCCTGCGCGCGGCGGCCGAGCGTTTGCGGGTCGGCGATCCCCTCGATCCCGCCACCGATATCGGGACGCTGATCGACGAGCGCGCCGCGCACGCGGTGGACGGGCGGGTCCGCGAGGCGGTGGCGGGCGGGGCGCGGCTGCTGTGCGGCGGGCGGCGCGCGGGGGCGCAGTACTGGCCGACCGTTCTCGATCATGTCGACCGCCGGTGCGAGCTGGTGCGGGAGGAGACCTTCGGCCCGTGCGCCCCCATCGTCCGGGTGCGGGATTTCGAGGACGCGTTGGAATGCGTCAACGACAGCCGCTACGGACTGCAGGCCGGATTGTTCACCCAGCGGCTCGATTACGCGCTGCACGCGGCGCGGACCCTCCAGGTCGGCACCGTGGTGCTCAACGGCGGACCGCAGTTCGAGTCGCCCAACGTCCCCTTCGGCGGCGTCAAGGACAGCGGGCTCGGCCGCGAGGGCATCCGGTACGCAATTCAGGAGATGACCAGGATCAAAACGCTGGTCCTGTAAGCCGTTATTCGGGCGGATTTCGGTGATACCCGCTTCGCATCGTGAGCATGACATTCCTTCATCGAGCATTCGTTGACCTGCCGGTCACCCGGCATTAATGTTCTATTCAACTGCTCTTCGCTCGGGGTTTTTGTCATGAACAGGGGGCCTCTCGTTGAATGCATCTGCCGATACCGCTGTGCCGGATCGCGATTTTCAGACACGCGCCGCCGCCCTGTTACGCGCCGCGGCGAATGATCTGAAACGCAACGACGCCAACGCCGAGGACGATCTCGATCTGCCGCGCGGGACATTTTCCGAATTGACGTCCGGGACCCGCCCGGTGACCTGGGACCTCATCCGCAAGGCCGCCCGGATGTGGCCGCTGAACGAGCGTGACCTGCTGCCCGTGCACGACGACTGCCCCGCCGGCGTGCGCATCGTGCGGGTCGAGGAATCCGTCGCCAGCGCCCGCGTGATCGAGCGCGGTGCGGTGCCGTATTACGAATACCGGGATACCGCCATGTCCCGCATCTCCTCCTATCGTCCGGAATGGATCCGGATGCTGCAGGTGGTGGGCGACGACGAGCCGGAGAATCCGGACGTCCGCTGGAACAACGGCCATCTGCTGTATCAGTTCACCTATTTCATCGGCCCGGTGAATTATTACTACCGCTGGGGCGCGAAGAAACGCTGCGTGCCGATGAACACCGGGGATTCGGTGTGGGGCCTGCCGTATGCCCCGCACTCGTTCACCGCCCGCACCGCCGCCGAACCGGCGCTGATCCTGGCCCTCACCTACGGCGGGTCGCTGGTCGGCGATGCCCAGCGCGAACTGTCGGTGACCGGGCCGGAGGTCGCCGCCGCCGCGGCGCTGCCGCCGGGACCGCAGGGGCGGGCCGCCCTGCTGCGCTCGTTCCTGGACTCCCGGATCACCACCGTCGCCGACATCGCCGAGCGCGCCGCGATCCCGATACCCCGTGCGGCGGACGTCTTCTCGGGGAAGGCCGATCCGAGCTGGGCCGAATTGTCCGCTCTCGCAGACGCTTTCGGAGTCAACCCGCGCGAGCTGCTGCCGGGCGGCAGCGCGGCGGTCGACGGGGTCGCGATCGCACCGCACGCCCGGGCGCGGACCCGGCTGCACCCCGACCCGACGGATCCGGCCTACCGGCTGACGACACTGGCCGGGGACCGATTGCACCCGCACACAACGGCTTTCGAGGTCGAGGCGCTGCGGTACGAGGAGTCGGACGCGGCCCGCCTCACCACCTACCAGCACCAGTATCTCTACGTCCTGGGCGAGAGCTCGGTCCGCCTGACCTGGGTCCACGGCGGGCGGTCCTACGCCGAGGTGCTGGAACCGGGCGACTCCGCCTACCTGCGGCCGTATCTGCCCGCCGCGCTGCTCGCGACGGAGTTGGGCACGGCGGGGAAGGTATTGCTGCTCCGCATCGGCGGTGCGGTCACCACCGAGGTCCGGTTCGGGCTGGGCGCCATGGCGGAGGGCGGGTTGAACCGCTATCTCGCCGAGGACCGGCTCTGGTACCGGCCGAACGAAAACGATTGATGCAGGAGTACATTCGCATGTTACAGGTCGATGAGAAGCGGGATCTGCTTCGTGCCGCGCTGCGCGGCGCCCATCCGGTGCGGGCGGTCGGCGCGCACGACGGACTGACCGCCAAGATCGTTGCCGAGGCGGGCTTCGAGGCCGTCTGGGTATCCAGTTTCGAGCTGTCGGCCAGCCACGGCCTGCCCGATGCCAGCCTGCTCACCATGACGCAATATCTCGACGCCGCCGAGGACGTCGACGCGGTGATCGACCTTCCGGTGATCGCCGACTGCGACACCGGTTTCGGGGGGCCGCTCAACGTGTCCTATCTGATGCAGCGCTACGCGCGCCGCCACATCGCGGCGGTCTGTATCGAGGACAAGATGTTCCCGAAGATCAACAGCTTCGCCGAGGCCGCGCAGGATCTGCTCTCCGCCGAGGAGTTCGCGCTGAAGATCAAGGCGGGCAAGGAGGTGCTCGACGGCGACGGTCCGCTGCTCATCGCCCGGACCGAGGCCCTCATCTCCGGGTCCGGCGTGGACGAGGCGCTCGATCGCGGGCACGCCTACGCCGCCGCGGGCGCGGATGTGGTGCTGGTGCACAGCAAGAGCAAGCGACCCGACGAGGTGCTCGAGTTCGGCGCCCGCTGGGATCTGGACGTGCCGCTCGCGGCGGTGCCGACGACCTACTCGCAGGTCACCGAGGCGACCCTGCGCGAGGCCGGGTACGGGCTGGTCATCTACGCCAATCACAGTCTGCGCGCGGCGGTTCGGGGCGTGCGCGAGGTGCTCGACCGGCTCACGCACGCGGGCCGCGCCGCCGATGTGGAGTCGCGGATCAGCCCCATGGCCGAGATCTTCGCGCTGCAGGGCATGCCCGCCCGGTTCTCGGCCACGCCGTGATCACCTCCGCGGCGTTCGTGGACGCCCTCGACGCGATGGGTATCCGCCTGATCAGCGGCGTTCCCTGCTCGACGTTCACGGGAACGATCCGGCTGCTCGCCGAACACCCCCGCATCCGCTATGCGGCCGCGGCCAACGAGGGCGGCGCGCTGGCCGTCGCGGCGGGCGCGCGGCTCACCGGGACCCCGGCCGCGGTGCTGCTGCAGAATTCGGGTTTCGGGAACCTGATCAACCCGCTCACCTCCCTGGTGCTGCCGTATCGGATTCCGGTGCTGGTGGTGATGAGCATGCGGGGCTGGCCGGAAGCCACCGCCGGGGAGCCGCAGCACGTGTGGATGGGGCGGGTGCCCCCGATCTGGCTGGAATCGCTGCGGGTGCCGCACTGGCTGCTCACGCCGCAACGATCGGACCTGGAACCGATTACCGATGCGGCCGCCGCGGCCCTGCGCGACGGTCGCACCGGGTTCCTGCTGGTGGCTCCCGGAACCCTCGGCGGGGGTACCGGCGACCGGAGCGGATCGGGTGAGAGGCCCACGGCCCGTGCCGATTTCGCCGCGAACGGGCGAGGGGTCGGGCGCGAGCAGCTGGTGGCGGCACTCGTGCGTGCGGCGGGCGACGCCAATCTCGTCTCCACGACCGGGTACCTGTCGCGCGCGCTGTACAACCTCGGGGATCGGCCCCGCAACTTCTATATGCAGGGCTCGATGGGGCACGCGGCGGGCCTGGCGCTGGGGGCGGCGCTGGCCCGGCCCGAGCAGCGGTTCGTCGTCCTCGACGGTGACGGCGCGGCCTACATGCATCTCGGAATGCTGCCGACGATCGGGCATTTCGCGCCGCCGAACCTGTGCCACATCGTCTACGACAATGCGGTGTACGAGTCGACCGGCGCGCAGCCGGTGCCCGCCACCCGCACCGATCTGGCCGCGGTGGCCGCGGCCAGCGGCTATCGCGCCGTGTTCCGGATCTCGGCGGCGGGGGAGCTGGACTCGACGCTGCGCGACGCGCTGGCCGCCGAGGGGCCGGTGCTGGTCCATGTAACGGGCGGTGTGGCGGGCTCTCCCGGGCCGCGGGCCTCGACCGGTCTGACCGTGGCCGAGGTCGCCGAGCGCTTCGCCGCGAACCTGGGCGGCTCGGTCGGCAACGGGGCGGGCCGATGATCGCGCCGCCGACCGTGCCCGGGGTCGCCGCCCTCGATCGGCTCCCCGGGCATCCGGCCGCCTATTTCGGCGCCGGAGCCGCGGATCGGATCGCGGATATCGTGGATGGCTGGCATGCGCAACGGGTGCTGCTCGTCCACGGGCGGTGGTCGTTCCGGGCGAGCGGGGCCGAGCGCATTGTCGAACCGCTTGCGGCGCACCGGATCCTGCGCCACTTCGACGGTGTCCGCGCCAATCCGACCATCGAGCAGGTGGCGGCGGGTGTGGCGGTGGTGGCGCGGTTCCGGCCCGATCTGGTGATCGGTATCGGCGGCGGCAGCGCCCTGGATACGGCGAAGGCGATGGCGTTGCTCGCGGCGCAATCGGCCGAACCGCAACGCTGCCTGTCGGTTCCGGCGCTCATCGATGCGCCGAGGGCCTGCGGGCTGCTGCTCGTGCCGACCACGGCGGGGACGGGTAGCGAGGTGACCCGGTTCGCCACGGTGTATCGCGGGTTCGACAAGTACTCGATCGATCATCCGGGCATGCGGGCGGATGTGGCCGTCATCGATCCGGAACTGACTGCGTCGCTGGCGGTTCCGGTCGCCGTGGCCGGTGCGCTCGACGCGTTCGGCCAGGCCGTCGAATCCTGGTGGGCGGTGCGGGCGAATGACTTCTCCCGGGTGGTCGCCGCCGACGCCGTGCAGGTTCTCGCCCGCGCGCTGGGTGAGGTGCTGCGCCGCGGCGATTTCGACAGCCCGGGCCTGCGGTCGCGGCTCGCGTGGGGTGCGGCGCTCGCCGGGGTCGCCATCGACATCAGCCGGACGACCGCCGCACACGCGCTGTCGTATGCGCTCACCGCCCGGCTGGGCATCCCGCACGGCGTCGCCGTCGCGCTCCATCTGCCCTGGGTGCTCGAGCACAATGCCCGACTCACGTCGGGCGACTGCGCGCATCCGCTGGGTCCCGGCTTCGTGCGCGATGTCGTTGCCGCCGTTGGCGATACGACGCAGCGGGCGGCCGGTGTCGCCGTCCGCGATCTCGTCGGCGGGCTGTTGGCGCTGGGCGGATATCCGCGGCGGCTCGGCGAGCTCGGACTGGCGGCGGACGAATGGGCGCCGCTGATCGATGCGGCGGTCTCGTCGGCGCGGGCCGGTAACAACCCGCGCCCGGTCCGCGTGGAGGACATTCTCGCCCAACTGATGTCGTGATCGACCGATTGTCCGATCTCCGTGAAGGTAGGTGCACATGCCCGATCACACCGTCCTCTACACCGACCCGGCGTGGCTCGTCGGCCCGCACGGGATCGATTCCGCCCGTGCCACGGTGGAACGCGACATCCTCGGTCCGAGTGTGGAATTGCGTATCGGGCCCGGGCGCGACGGACGCTATCTGCTCGACGATCCTGAGCTGCTGAGACGGGCGAGCGGTTGCGATGTCATCGTGGTGTATCGCCGCCCGGTCACTGCCGAGCTACTGGATGCGGCCGGGCCGGGGCTGCGCGCCGTCGTCCGGCAGGGCGTCGGCGTGGACAATCTCAACGCGCCGCTGCTCGCCGAGCGCGGCATCCCGGCCTACTACATCCCCGATTACTGCGTCGACGAGGTCGCCACCCACACCGCCGCGCTCGCCCTCGCGCTGGAACGGCGGATAATCCCCCAGCACCAGGCCCTCGGCGGCGGGCGATTCGACATCTACGCCGGTGGCGTCCCGCGCCGCGTGCACCGCCGCACGCTCGGCATCGTCGGTTTCGGGCGCATCGGCCGCGCGGTCGCCCGGCGGCTGGGCACCTTCTATCACCGTTTCCTGGTGTACGACCCGTACCTCGGCCGCGATCTCGCCGAGGGATACGGCGGCACCGCCGTCGACACCCTCGGGGAACTGCTGGCCGCCTCGGATCTGGTGACCCTGCACTGCCCGCTGAACGACGAAACCACCGGCCTCATCGGGGAATCCGAGCTGCGGGCGATGCGGCCGGACGCCTATCTGGTCAATGCCGCCCGGGGCGCGCTCGTGGACCCGGTGGCCCTGGGCAAGGCGCTCGAGTCCGGCGGGATCGCCGGGGTCGGCCTGGACGTCTTCTTCCCGGAGAACCCGCACGAGGACCCCCGCTGGCGCACCGTGCTCGAACATCCGGCAGCGGTCCTGTCCAGCCATCGCGCATTCCTGTCGACCGAGGCGGAGGCCAGCAGCCGCCGCCGCGTCGCCGAAATCGTCCGAGCGGTGCTCGACGGGCGGACCAACCTTCCCGGGCGAATTTGAGGGTTCACTCGACGGTCGACCGCCAGAATGCCCTGATTCCCGCTACGCCGTGGGCACCGTATCGGCGCGCTTCGGTCAGCTGGTCCGGTGTCATGCCGCCCAATGCGTAGACGGGAAGCGGATACCCTGCGATCAGTTGCCGAAAGCGGTTCCACCCCAGGGGTTCCGCGTCCGGATGCGACGCGGTGGGGGCGACGGGCGACAAGGTCACGAAATCGGCTCCCAGACGCAGGGCGTGTTCGAGCTCCTGTTCGCTGTGGCAGCTGGCCCCGACGAGCCGACCGGGCGGCAGCGGCCGCTCGTCCAGACCGGCAAGCTGGCGCGCCGCCAGGTGCACGCCGAAGCCGCCGCCGAGCGCCTGCGCGCCCGGGATGTCCGCGTCGAGAGTTATTCGCGCACAGGCGGCTTCGACGCTCGCCGACAGCTCGGACGCGAGATCGCGGACGAGGTCGCCCGCCCACAGGGGCAGCCGGATCCGCAGCAGACCGACCCCGCTCCGAAGTTCGGCCTCGATGCATCGCACGAGCCCGCCGCGCTGATCCGGCGCAACCCACGCGGGCGTGATCGGATACAGCGCGGGCAGGCGAGAATCGCGGTCCGTCGACACGGGCATGAAAGTTACCCCATACCGTCTCGGCCGATCTTCGGCCGCCGGCTCAGTGGTCGTTGCCCGGACTTTGCAGACATCGTTTCGGTGTATAGGGTGGGGGACGATGACTCCCGGGACGGCATTGCGCCACACACGGATCGGTGACCGGGCGCTGCTCTGAGCGCCGTGCGGGCTCCGCCTCGTCGTGTTGATCACAGGCACCAGAGATCAACCACGACAGGAGAATTCATGCCCAGCGAGACCCTGTACATTCCCACCGCCGACGGCCGGGCCGACGCCTTCGCCGCCTTCCCCGACCACGGCGAGCGCCACCCCGGGGTGCTGATGTACGCCGACGCCCTCGGCATCCGGCCCGTGGTGCGGGATTTGGCCCGCGAACTGGCCGGGCACGGGTACTACGTGCTCGTCCCCAACTACTTCTACCGGCACGGCCCGGCGCCGGTGATCGAGCTTCCCGAGTTCATCGGCGAAGACGTCCGGCCCGCGATCGTCGCCCGGTTGATGCCGTTGATCGAGGCGCACACCGCCGACCGCGTCCTGCGCGACGCCGACGCCTACCTCGACTTCCTCACGGCCCAGCCCGAGGTCGCCGCCGGACCGGTCGCGGTGACCGGCTACTGCATCGGCGGACTCTGGGCGATGCGCACCGCCGTGGCCCACCCCGGCCGGGTGGCCGCGGTCGCCGGATTCCACGCCCCCGTGGCCGCCGACGGCCCCGACAGCCTCGCCGCGCTCACCGCCCGGGTCCACTTCGGCCACGCCGAAACCGACCTGACCCCCGCGGCCCTCGGCGAACTCAACCGTGCCCTGGACGCCGCCGGTGTCGACTACACCTCCGAGATCTACCCCGGCACCGTCCACGGCTTCACCATGTCCGACACCGCGGCATTCGACCCCGCCGCCCTACAGCACCATTGGGACCGTCTGCACGCCCTGCTCGAGCACACCCCGATCAACCACTGAGGCCCCCGTGTCGAGAATCCGGGTGCGGCTCCGTCTCAGGGGAGAATGCGGCCAGAATGGGCCGTACCGCACTGAAGGAGAACCTGATGGCCAAGTATCTGCTGCTCAAGCATTACCGGGGCGCGCCGGTACCGGACAACTTCGTGCCGATGGATCGGTGGACGCCCGAGGAGGTCTCGGCCCACATGCAGTACATGCTCGATATGGCCGCGCGGCTCGAGGGCAGCGGTGAGTTCGTCGATGCGCAGGCGCTCGCCCCGGAGGGCACGTTCGTGCGCTTCGACGGCGAGGGGCGGCCGCCGGTCACCGACGGTCCGTTCGCGGAGACCAAGGACCTGATCGCCGGGTGGATGGTGATCGATGTCGAAACCTACGAGCGGGCACTGGAATTGGCGGGGGAGCTGTCGGCGGCCCCGGGTGCGGGCGGCAAGCCGATCCACGAGTGGATCGAGGTGCGCCCGTTCCTGGCCGCGCCCGCGACCATCACGGAGTGACGGTGGACGAGGCGCTGCTGCGGGCCCTCACCCCCGGTGTGATCGGCATCCTCGTCCGTCGCGGAGCGGATTTCGCGGCGGCCGAGGATGCCGTGCAGGACGCCCTGGTCGAGGCCGTGCGGGTGTGGCCGGACGACCCGCCGCGCGACCCCAAGGGCTGGCTGGTCACCGTGGCCTGGCGCCGGTTCCTCGACGCGGTCCGCGCCGAAACATCGCGGCGGGGGCGGGAATTCGCGGTGCAGGTCGAGCCCGCCGCCGGTCCGGTGCCCGACACGGACGACACGCTGTGGCTGTATTTCCTGTGTGCGCATCCGTCGCTGTCGCCGGGTTCGGCGGTGGCTCTGACGCTGCGCGCGGTCGGTGGTCTGACCACGCGGCAGATCGCGGCGGCGTATCTCGTTCCCGAGGCGACCATGGCGCAGCGGATCAGCCGGGCCAAGCGGCGGCTCGCGGGGGTGCGGCTGGATCGGCCCGGCGATCTCGCGACGGTGCTGCGGGTGCTCTACCTGGTGTTCAACGAGGGCTACGGCGGAGATGTCGACCTGGCGGCCGAGGCGATCCGCCTCACCCGCCAGCTCGCCGCCACGACCGACGAGCCCGAGGTCTCGGGGCTGCTCGCGCTCATGCTGCTGCACCACGCGCGCCGGGCGTCTCGCACCGGCCCGGGCGGTCGCCTGGTGCCGCTCGCGGCGCAGGACCGATCCCGTTGGGACACCGGCCTTATCGCCGAGGGGGTGACGATCCTGCAGGGCGCGCTGGCCCGCGACCGGCTGGGCGAATACCAGGCGCAGGCCGCCATCGCCGCCCTGCACGCGGACGCCCCGAGCGCCGACGAGACGGACTGGGTGCAGATCGTGGAGTGGTACGACGAACTGCTGCACCTCACCGGCAGCGCGGTGGTGCGGCTCAATCGGGCGGTGGCGGTCGGCGAGGCCGACGGACCGCAGGCCGGGCTGACGGCGCTGGCCGAGGTGGATCCCGGTCTGCCCCGGTACGCCGCCGCGCGGGCGTATCTGCTGGAACGCGCCGGTGACCTCGCACGCGCCGCCGAGCTGTATGCCGAGGCATCCCGGGCCGCGACCAGCATGCCGGAGCGCGATCACCTCATCGGCGAGGCCGCCCGGGTGCGGCAACTGCTGCGGGCGTGATCATTCGGTGCGGAACGAGCGGATGGCCGCGAGGTCGGGATCGGATTCCCGACCGACCGAACCCCGGCGTCCGGCCCGCCGCCGGAAGCGACGGCGGGCCGGACGCAGTCAGTCCCGGCCGATCGGGGACCGGGCGATGCCGAAGACGCGCTCGGCGGTGCGGTGGGCGAGCGCCGTGCGCTGCTCGCCGGTCAGTGGCGCGTCGCGGAGGAAGGCGATGGCGGTCGGCGGGTCCTCGTAGGGCGTATCGATCGCGAACATGATCTTGTCCGCGCCGATCGCGCCCAGGGCCAGCCCGAGCACGTCCGGATCGTCGATACCGCTCGTGGTGAGCACGAAGTTGCGCCGGAAATACTCGCTCGGCGTGAGCGACAGCCGCGGTAGCGGCGTGGCTCCGGGTATGCGCGTCGCGAACGCGTGCCGATTGTCGATGCGCCGCAGCCAGTACGGGATGCCTTCGCCGAGATGTCCGAGCACGACGGTCAGCCCCGGGTATCGGTCCAGGGTGCCGCTGAGGATGAGTCGCATGGCGTGCAGCCCGGCCTCGGCCTGGAAACCCCAGACCGCCCCGGGCATTCCGTAGTCGCGATAGGCGGGGGTGCTCGGCGCGCGCGGGTGCAGGTAGATCGGTGCCCGGGTGGCCTCGGCCGCCGCCAGCAGCGGCGCGAACTCCGGCTCGTCCAGGTAGCGGCCGCCGGTGTGCGAGTTGATCATGATGCCGTGGAGGCCGAGCGGGCCCATAGCGCGTTCGATCTCGGCGGCCGCGGCGGCGGGATCCTGCGGCCCCACCGTGGCCAGTCCGCCGAATCGGCCCGGGTGCCGCCGCACGGTCGCGGCCAGCGCGTCGTTGAACTCGCGGGCCAGCGGCACCGCCTCGGCCGCCGAATAGGGTTGCACCCCGGGCGGATTGAGGCTCAGCACCGCCATATCCTGTCCGAGCGCGTCCATCTCCCGCAGCCGGGCGTCGAGATCGGTGAGCCGGGAACGAGTTTCGGGAGCGTTTTCTATCGTGCGCATCAGCTCCATCTCGGTCTCGTCGCCGGGCACGACGCCCAGGCCGTGTGCGACGCGCAGGAACGCGTCGGTGGTGATGTGCTCCTCGACCGCGATGATCCTCATGCCCGCCGCCCGCCGTCGATCGACAACGCGATGCCGGTGATGTAGGACGCGGCGTCCGAACACAGCCACACGGCCGCCGCGGCGACCTCGTCCGCGGTGGCCAGCCGCCCCAGCGGTGTGCTCGCCGCCTGCCGCGTGATCATGTCGGTGCCCGCCGCGACCTCGTCGAACCCGGGAGTGCGGGTCGGGCCGGGGCACACGGCGTTGACCCGAATGTTGTCGGGCGCGTAGTCGACCGCGGCGACCTTGGTGAGCCCGACGATGCCGTGCTTGGCGGCCACGTAGGCGGGGGCGGTCGCGATCGCGTACAGGCCGCCGTTGGAGGCGATATTGACGATCGCGCCGCCGCTTTTCAGCAGGGGCAGTTCGTATTTCATGCACAGGAAGGTCCCGGCCAGGTTGACCCGGACCACGCGCTCGAATTCGTCGAGGGTCATCCGGTCCAGCCGCCGGTGATGCGAGGCCATGCCCGCGTTGTTCACGGCGACGTCGAGGCCGCCGAGGGCCGTGATCGTGCGCTCGACGGCCGCCCGCACCGAGCGTTCGTCGGCGATGTCGACGGCGACGGTCAACGCTTCCCCGCCGCCCTCGCGGATCATGTCGGTGGTCTCGGCCGCCGCGCTCTCGTCGATATCGAGGACGGCGACGGCGGTGCCGGTCCGGGCGAAGGCCAGGGCCGTCGCGCGGCCGATCCCGCTACCGGCCCCGGTGACCAGACCTACCTTTCGCGAAGCGCCGCTCATGCCAGCGGCTCGTGGTTGGCCCAGGCGACCTGGTACGGGTGCCGCGATTGCCAGTGGTCGATGACCTCGTGCATGCCCGGCGCGGTGAAAGCCTGTGCCAGCGTGTCGATGTCGGCCACGGTGACCTGCACGATCGCGGTCGCGATCAGCGCCGCGATGGCGTCCTCGCCGGGGACGGGGAGATGACGGCCGGTCGCGACCGACTGCACGAAACCGGTGTCGCGCATGACCTTTTCGATATCCGCGAGGTATCGGTCGAGCTCGCTGTCGGGCAGGGGACGATCGAAGGAAACGATCATCGTATGGTTGATCATGCAGCAATTCTCGAGGGATCACGCCGCCGCCGTCCAAGACCGGTTCGATATCCAGCGATAACCTGGAGGCATGATCGAACTGGAGACCCGCGAGCTCGAGTACTTCCTCGCGGTCGCCGACGAACTGCACTTCGGCCGGGCCGCCGTCCGGCTGTCCATCGCCCAGCCCGCGCTGTCGAAGGCGATCCGGCGGATCGAAACCCGGCTCGGTGTCACGCTTTTCGTCCGCTCCAGCCGGCACGTCGAACTCACCGCGGCGGGGGAGGCGTTGCGCGAGCACGGGCGGCACGCCGTCGATGCGGTCGGGGCAGCCGTCCGAAATGCCCGGCGCGCCGGGGATACTCGGGCTCATCTGCGGCTCGTGCTCAAGCCCGGCGGCGATGCGGGCCTGCTGTCGGCGATCCTGGCCGAATACTCCCGTCAGCCCGACGCGCGCCGGGTGGACATCCTGTTCAGCGGACCCACCGACCGCAACGACTTCCTGCGCGACGGCCGCGCCGATGTCGGTCTGCTCTACGCGCCGTTCGACGATCTCGACGGCCTGGACCACGAGACACTGATCGCCGAGGACCGCGTGGTCGTCGTCGCGGCCGGGCACCGGCTGGCCGGGCGCGCCGCGGCGCGAATGGCGGATCTGGAGGGTGAGACGCTGCCGCGCTGGACCGGCATCGCCGGGGGCGACGCCGCCGCTCCGGAGGTGGCCGATGTGGTCCAGATGCTGCACATGATCGCGGTGAGCCGGATGATCGCCGTGCTGCCCCGCTCCCTGGTCCAACCGGTCCCGCCGGGCCTGGTCTGCGTTCCGGTGCTCGACGCCCCGCCCAGCCGCCTCGTGCTCGCCTGGAACGAGCGGGATCGGCGACCGCTGGTGGCGTCGTTCGTGGCCGCCGCGCTGACAATCGCCGACGCCGGTCGACCGGCGTGACTTACCGGTCGGCGACTACGGCCAGGTTGCTGGCGAATCGGTCCGTCGAGCGCAGCGGGGATGCGGATGGGGTCGGGTCGGCGGGCGCTGCGCTCGGACGAGGCCACCGACGACTCAGCGTGTGGTCCGCGGATCGACGAGTTCGCGGACCAATCGGGCGGCGTAGGCGTCGTCGACGTCCCAGGGCGTGAAGATCAGCCGATAGATCAGGGGGGCGAACACATGGTCCATGATCCGGTCCGCCTGCACCGCACGGGCGTCGGCGTCCACGTGCCGCGCGGCGATCAGTTCGGCTTCGGTGCGCCGGTTCCGCAGGCAGTCGGAGTCGGACTCGCCCGCGGTGGCGGCACCGCCGCGCAGCAGTTCGGCGTGCACCGGCTGCCGGTAGTGCGCGACGATCTCGCGGCTCCAATATTCGAGATCTCCTCGGAGACTGCCGGTTTCGGGGATCGGTCGGCGCGGGTCGAGTCGATAGGTCGCGACCTCGTTGAGCAGATTCGCCATGCCGCCCCAGCGCCGATAGACGCTCGAGGCCTGCACTCCGGCGCGCTCGGCGACCACCGGGATCGTCAGATTCTCGCTGCCACGCTCGGCGACCAGCTCCTCCACCGCCTTGGTCACCTGCGACAACACGACGGCACTGCGTCCGCCGGGCCGACGCTTCGGCCCGCGCCCACCGGATGCTGTTGCCATGCCGGGAATCCTACCGTTAATGCCATATCCCTTGCATTAGCGGGCTGATCCTGAGAGGCTCGGTTAAAGCCTTGATTATGGCATTAAGAAAAGTGTGACAACGAAAAGAGGCCCGCGCGATGACGAATATCGACCTGCCGTCGCTGGACGCCACGGCCATGGCCGAGCTGGTGGCGAGGGGCACGTGCACCTCGACCGAACTCGTACAGGCCCACCTGGATCGGATCGCGGAGGTCGACGGCGGCGTCAATGCCTTCGTGACCGTCGCGGCCGACCAGGCCCTCGAACAGGCCGCCCGCGCGGACGCGGCCGTCGCCGCCGGTGCGCGCCTCGGTCCGTTCCACGGTGTGCCGGTCACGGTCAAGGACTCCCTCGATGTCGCCGGGATGCGCGCTACCCGCGGTTCGCGTCTGTTCGCCGACCGGATCGCGAACACGGACGCCACGGCGGTGGCGCGGCTGCGCGCGGCGGGCGGCATCGTGCTGGGGAAGACGAATCTCCCCGAATTCTCCTACTGGACAGAGACCGACAATCTCGTCGCCGGGCGATCGCTGAACCCGTGGGATCCCGAGCGCACCCCGGGCGGGTCCAGTGGTGGCGAGTCCGCGGCCATCGCCGCGGGGATGTCGCCGCTGGGACTCGGCAGCGACGTCGCGATCTCGGTACGAGGACCGGCCCACGACACCGGGATCGCGGCGCTCAAGGCGACCCGGGGCCGCATCCCGGTCACCGGCCACTGGCCGCGGGTGCCGCTGCGCTACTGGCATGTCGGGCCGATGGCGCGCAGCGTCCGCGACCTCGCCACCGCGTTGCGGCGCTTGGCCGGACCGGACGGCCGCGACCCCTACCTGCGGCCCGTCCGGCTCGACCCGGCACCGGCGGTGCCCGGACTGCGGGTCGGCGTGCTCACCGGTCCCGAATTCGGCCCCCTCGACCCGGCGGTCACCCGGGCCGTGCGCGCCGCGGCCGACGCCCTCGCCGACCTCGGCTGCACGGTCGAGCCCGCCCCGCTGGAGGCGCTCGCGGACATCGACGCCACCCTGCTTTCGGCCGTGCTGTTCACCGCCGAGGTAACCGCCGTCTTCCGCGAAACCGCGGCGGGCCGCGAGGACGAGGTCCATCCCGTCATCGCCAAGGTGCTCGACGCCCCCGAACCGTCGCTGTCGGAATACGTCGACGCCCAGCACGAAGTCGAAAGCCTCGCAGCACTTTTCGCCGACTACTTCACCCGCTACGACGCCCTGCTGCTGCCCGTCACGCCCGCACCGGCTCCGCGCCACGCTCGCCCGACCCTCACCGCGGGCGATCAGGAGCTACCCGCCCGCGCCGTCATGCGCGCCACCGTACCCTTCAACCTCACCGGACTTCCCGCCCTCGCACTCCCTTTCGGCACCGCCGACGGCCTCCCCATCGGTGTCCAACTCGCCGCCACCTGGTACGCCGAACCGACGCTGCTCGCGCTGGGCGCGGCCCTCGAGACCGTCGCCCCGCCACAGACAAGACGACCCCCGCTGTGACCAACCGACATCACCGGAGGCGGCAATCCCGGCCGTTCACCCCGTCGAGCCAATCATCAAGCACGACAACGGCTTCGGTGTCGTAATCCTTCCCGCCCGCTGGATCCTCGACGATCACTGCCGTTGTGGTTGTTCGTCGCGAGCTCGAGGACTCGCTGCGGCGGCTGGGCGTCGACCACATCGACCTGTACCAGGTGCACTATCCCGACACCGGCGAGTCTCGGAGCGGGCGCGCTGCAGCTGACCCCGCCGACCTCGACGAGATCGCCACCGCGATCACGGTTTCCGGCGCGGGCAGCGGTCCCGCCCGCCACTCGTGAAGGAGAGCGACCAACGATGTCAGGCGGTCTTCTCGGGCACGCGACGCTCGGCTGTGGTCGAAGCTCGTCGGCGGGCTCGATAGGCCGCGGCCTTGACACGGTTGCCGCACGCGTCCATCCCGCACCAGGTGCGCCGGGCGCCGCGTGAGCGGTCGAGGTAGATGCGAGTGCAGCCGGTGCGACCGCACTCCTTGAGGCAGGCGTGGGGGTCGGCGAGCACGGCGATACCGCTTCTGGCTAGGTACGACAGTGTTGCGCGGAGGTCGCCCGACCGATGCAGGCCCGCGTCGCTGAGCGTGATCGTGGGCACCGGCCCGGCCGCGGTGTGGTTGACGATGTCGAGGCTGTCCGGATCGAAGGGCCGGTCGAGCATGCGATCGAGAGCGAGCCGGTAGATCCCTTCGCGGAGCGACAGCGCGGACTCGAAGGTGGCGAAGTCGGCGGTCACACGGTCGGGGAGCTCGTCGCATTCGGCCACCCACCGCTCGAGGTCCGCGGGCGCGGCCAGCAGGTCGATGGGGTCGTCTCGACGAGACCACACGGTCCCGGCCAGATCGAGAGCCGGGTTGCTGCTCACGAACGCGAAATTCACGTCACCATCTTGACCGGTGACGAAGTCGGCGGCAAGATCGTCACCGGTCAAGATGGTGACGCACGCGCTGACTGGGAGAACGCATGGCAGGGATCTGCGACATCGAGGTCGTCGTCTTCGACGTCCTCGGAACACTGGTCGACGAGGCCAGCGGAGTTCGAGCGGCATTGCGCGACGCTCTGCCCGCGGCCGATGATGCGGCCCTCGACGAGCTGCTCACCGTGTGGCAGCAGCACGTCGAGTTCGAGCAGCAACGCATCGGGCAAGGGCACCGCGCGTATGTCAATTCCGAGATCATCGACGGTGCGGCTGCGCGGCGGGTGGCCGATCGTGCTGGATTCGCCGACCCGGCGACCATCGCCCAGTTGGCAACAGCGGGTCGGCGCTTGCCCGCCTGGAGCGACTCCGTCGCCGGTCTCGAGCGGCTCGCGCAGCAGTTCCCCGTGCTTGCGCTGTCCAACGCCAGCCGCGCCGCTCTGCTGCGACTCGCCGCCCATGCCGGGCTGCGCTGGCACCAAGCCTTGTCCGCCGAAACCGTCCTGGCCTACAAGCCGGCGCCGGAGGTCTACGAGCTCGCCATCGCCACCGCCGGATGCCCAGCAGAACGCGTACTCATGGTGGCCGCCCACTCCTGGGACCTCCGCGCGGCTCAGGCGACCGGCATGCGGACCGCCTACCTCCAACGACCGGTCGGGGATCCGCCGACGAGCTCCGACATCTTCGACGGGCGATTCGATGGACTGGACGAACTGGTCACCGCGCTCACGGCAAGGTAGGAACGCCCGCGCGGCGGTCAGATGGAGAAATCGCGTGTGAGCATCAGGGCCGCAGAGTCGTCCAACGTGATCGTCGTACCGTATTCGACGGGTTGGCTGTCGTAGACGATCCCGTGGCCATCAGGCAGATAGCCTCGCCGGATATAGAGTCGCTGCGCGGGCCCGTAATCCGCGTCCAGGCCGACCCCGATCCCGACGACCCCGCATCGTTTCCGCGCCACCTCTTCGATCGCATCCAGCAGCATGCCACCGATTCCGCGGTTGCGATGCGGGGGCAGCACGTTGAGATCCTGAATCTCCGGAATCCCGTTGGCGCGGAAGGGTTCATACGCGGACATCCACAGCAGTGTGCAGTACCCGGCGAATGCGCCGCCACGCTCCGCGACCACACAGACACGCATGCCAGCCGCCTGCTCGGCCAGATAGCGAAGGTATTGCTCGACCGGCTTGGTGGCCCAGCCCAGCGCGGCGAAGGCCGCAGCAATCGGCTCGGGATCGGCAGCAGTCAAGGGCCTTACGACGACTCCATCACTCACGCCGGAATCATCGGCTGCGACAGCAGATACCGGCAATCGCTTTTCACAACCTGTGTTGACCAGGCCCGAAACGGACGGGTACGAGATCGACTGGCGGTGCTCGGTGCGGACTCAGGCTCGCAAAGAGACCGGTAGGACGCGAACCAGTGATAGTCCCGAGCCCTCGTACGTCCTGGTTCCCGGCCCGACCTCGAGCCGTGGAAACCGGCTCAGCAACAGGCGTAGGGCGATACGCACTTCCAGCCGGGCCAGCGGAGCCCCCAGGCAGAAGTGTGCACCGTGTCCGAATCCCAGATGGGGGTTCGGAGTTCGCCCGATGTCGAACCGGTCGGGGTCGGGGAACTGGAGCTCATCGTGGTTCGCCGACAGGATCCACGCGGTCACCAGGCTTCCCTCGGCAAGAGTATGTCCGTGTAGTTCGACATTCCGTGTCGTGGCCCGCGTGTTGAACGGGGCCGGTGGCCGACACCGCAGGATCTCCTCTATCGCATCGGGAATGCTCGTCGGATCGTTGCGCAGCGTGGCCGCCGCCGCCGGGTGCTCGCCCAGACACACGACGGCATTGGCCAGCAGCAGGCTGGTCGTGACATGGCCTGCCAGGAAAAGGAATCCGGCGAATCTGACGATCTCCTCGTCGCTGAGCCGATCTCCCTCCACCTCGGCCAGGGTCAGCCGACTGATCAGATCGTCGCGCGGGTGGCGCCGCCGGTGTCGCACATGGGCGGCCAGGTAGTTGTTCTGTTCGGCGGCGCATGCCTGCAGGGCGTGCTCGGTCGACTCGTCTATCGGGCGATCGAAGGGCACCGACAATCGGACGTCGGCCCAGCGCCGGACCATGTCATGGTCGGCTGTCGGGATCCCGAGCAATTCGCTGATGATCGTGACCGGCAGTGGGTAGCAGAGCTCGGCCACCAGGTCGGCTTCGTCGTGATCGGCCATGGTGTCGAGCAGTTGCTCCGTCACCGCGGTGATGCGCGGAACGAGCTGGCGCACACTCTGCGGCGTGAACGCGCGACTCACCAGCGTCCGGATCAGACGATGCTCGGGAGGGTCCAGCAACGCCGGATTGCCGCGGCCCGGGTCGCCCAGTGGCAGAACGCGGTGCAGCGCGGAGGAGAAATTCTTCGAGTCGGCTTGGACGCGCGCGACGTCCTCGTAGCGCAGGACATGCCAACTGTTCATCCTCTCGTCGAAGAAGACGGGGTTGCGGTTGCGCATCCGGCGAGCCCACGCCAACAGCTTCGGCGTACTCCCGAGTTCCGGAAAGGGCTCCGGCAATTGCTCCTGCTGCGACACGTGAGTCTCCCTGATCAGCGGTTTGCGCGTGGAATGCCGTGGTCGGCACGGAGATTCAGGCCGGGACAGATCAGTCTCACGACCGCGAACTCACCGCAGGTGCTCAGGTCCACCACGACGGGCTCGGCATCGGCCACCTCCTCGACCTTGGCCGCCAGCCACGCGACCTCCGTTCTCAGGTCGTCGAAACTGCTGCCGAACGACGCTGTGGCACGGTCGAAGTCGACCGGTTCCGGAGCCGGGGATGGCGGGGTGCCGGATCCGCGGCGGATATACGAGTAGATCGGGGCCAGGTCGTCCCGGGTGCCGCTGATCGCGGTCAGCCGAGTCTGTGCCGCCTCGGTGATCGCCCGGGCCAGGGCCACGCCCGCCGCCGAGTGCGCACCGGCTCCGGCGGCCAGGGTGGGAAAATCCTCGCTCCACAGGTGCGCGACGAAGCACGGGATCCCCCACCGATTGGGGACCAGCGCGATCTCGAAGAACATCCCGTTCGACTGGATCTTTCCGATCAGCTCGGAGCAGGTCGGATCGGTCACGGTCGCCGGATCGACGGTTATTCGGCAGTCACGGCCCGAGTCCGTCAATTCGGCGACCGCATCACGCTCGATCACCTCGTAGAACGCATGGGCGATCGCTTCGTAGCGCGAATTGCCCGATGCGAGACCGTTGCTGCTGGCGCCTATCCCGGACGGACGCCAGGTGCGCGACGGTGCCATATCCAGGTGCACCATCGAGTACGGGACCAGGATCTCCGCACCACTGCGGATGCCACGACCGGCCGACCAGTCCATCCGAACCCGGTCGTTCAGCAGACTCGTCGAGACATTGCCGAGCCGATCCAGCCGGTAGGGCAGATTCACGTCGGCGGCGGGTGCGTTCGGCACGGCAGGCGGAGCGCACGAATACTCACAGTGCCACAACTCGACGGCCTCCATCGCCGCGGAGATCTTGGCCAGCAGCGGCGTCGATCCCTTACCCTGCGACACGGCAAGGGTTTTCGCGAGCGGACGGTAGGCCGCGCACACGGGGATGCCGACGAAGTCGAGTCCGGTCAGGTCGGCGACCCGCGAAATACCGTACGACGGAAGGACGTCGGCGATCGTCTCCCAGGTGTCCTCGGGGGAACGCACGCGATGCGTCCCTCGGAAGTACACCTTGGCGGAATCCGCGGCGGTGGCGGGCTCAGACACGAGTCTCCCTCTCCGCTCGCCGCGCCATGACATGGCTGTGCAGGAAGAAGGGGCGGACCGCCTCGATCGCTTCGTCCAGGGTCGCCATGCCGCGGTCCCTCGCCGCCGCGGTCAGATATCGATCGTCCACGTCGGGAGCCATACCCCAGGTCCGAGCGAGGTGGCTCCGGAGCTTGTCCGCCCGGAGGTTGTCGATGTGTGCCGCGAAATTACCGGTCGACAGTCGGTCGTTGACCGCGACGGCCTCTGCTATGTGCGACCGCGTATCGTGCGGCGACCGAAGTAATACCTTTTCGTAGAGGTCCGGCCGCGAGAAATCCAGACTGATCCGCGTGGCGCGGACCAGGACACGGGTCATCGCTTCGTTCTCGGAATAATTGTCGTTCTCCGTGGGCGTGAGCCATTCGTTTCGCTGCTCGACCGTCAGGTTCTGAAACGTGACATTCTTGGACCGCGCGGCCGCCAGCGCCCGATCACGGAGCTGGCAGTGCGTCCGGGTGGTGAGCCCATCCGAATCGGCGATACGTTCCAGGGCGAATCGCTCCCACCGCCCCGGAAATTCGGGATCGTATATCTGCTGGTAGCGGAGGACGGCCGCATGTCCGACATGGACGCCGGACACCTCGACGCCGGTGAATTCGCCGATCCAGCGCCGCAGGTGCACCGTGCGCCATTCCGTCGAATGCCGCCATTCCGCCGATGCGGGCCGCATCCCGGACAATGCGCTGTTACGCACATGATCGATTGCCAGCCTGGCATCGCTCAGCTTCAGATTCCCGATCTCCGGATGCTGCGCGAGAAAAGACGACATCTTCTCGAATGCGCTCGCCAGGCCGGAATGCCGTTGCGATGCGACCCGCTCGATCATGCGCCAGCTACGCCTCGGGTAGGGGAGCTCTCGTGCGACGAGCAAGAGTTCCTCCGCGTCCGATTCATTCAGGACTCCCTCGTCCGTGCAGATCGACAGGCAATGGCGGATATCGACCAGTGCGATACTCAGTAACCTGCACTCCGGGCCCGGCGTATGGACGACCGCGACCTCGTCGTCGGAATCGATGAGACCGTCGGCATACATCCGGAAAACACGCCCGATCCCGATCATGCCGTACTGCCACAGCTCCGCCGCGCGGAGCGCACCCATGCTCGCCGCCCCCGCGACGGTGGCGCCGTTCGCCATGACCTCGAGGATCTCCTTGTGCCGTATCGGCGGGTGGTGATGGTAGAGCCCATCGATCAGGAGGGCGATATCCCCTTCGCCGAGATTCAGCCGCAAAAGATCTCCATGACGTATGGGGCCGTGGACATGTGCTGATTCGATCCGCCGCGAGATCTCGTCGAGACCCAGCGTCGGTCCAGCGAAAACGTGGATGGACAAAAACATTCTCCTTGGTGACGGCAGGAGCGGCACTTCGGTTGCCCGGAGACGTTACTCGAATATGGAAAAGATTTTGCTCTCGGATAGCGAAGGAGAATAAAACCGAAATATGTTCGAGTTCGATTGACCTCGTGGATTGTTTCTGTATAGCTTGGTGATCGGCATGCCGAAACAGTCGAAAGATCACGATTGCGAAGGAGTGGCGTCTAATGAAAATGATGAAGAGGAACGAGGAAGTGGCCGAGTCGGGCTACGATGATTTCGACCTGAACATCATCGACTCGAGCATGTTCGATGACGAGAGCTCGCGTCCCGCGGCTCCGGCCTGTCACACGCTGTCGTCCCTCCCTTGCTGCGCCAACTAGTGTTCGAGGGGTACGCGTCGTAGCCGTGTCGGGGTGCGCGGCGCGATGATTGCGGCGTGCACCCCGGCACGACTCGGCCGGCTGTTTTCGCACTCTCCCGAGAAGGTTCTGTTCGATAATGCGCGAATTTGCCCGAGAAGTGGCCCTGTCGGTAGCGAATCGGATCGCATCCCCGCGGCGAATAACCGAATGCGGGTCGACCGGCGCCGACAACGGTGTTCCGTATTCTGCTGGTTCGCTGGTGAACGGCCATCCGGGCATCGTCCTTCTGCTCGCTCGCCTGGGAACGACCGCGCCCGAGCGACTGCGGGAGGCGCACGACCATCTGTCCGCCGCGGTGTCGGCACTGGGCAGCGAGGCCGCGCGTCCGTGTCTGTTCTATGGACCGCCCGCGCTCGCGTTCGCGACCCATATCGCGGCGGCGGACTCCGGCAACTACACCCGTCTGCTCGCCCGGCTCGACGACCAGGTGTCGAGGTCGACAGCGGACCTTCTTCGCGCGACGAAGCCGATATCCGGCGACGTGGGCACGGCCGATACGCGACCGATCCCGGCCTACGACTTGATTTTCGGATTGTCGGGTCTCGGCCGCTATCTGCTGCTCCGGCCCGACCGCCACGCGGAAATGGCCGGAACCGCCGTCCGCCACCTGGTCGAGTACACGTTCGATCTCCTCGGTGAGCCCGACGGTCGGCGGGGACACGAGCAGCCCGAGGAGTTGCTGGTCGGGACCGCGCACGGGATGTCCGGAATTCTCGCCGTGCTCGCCCTGGCCTACCAGGCAGGCGTGGTCGTCCCCGACCACGAGGCGGCGATCCGTCGAGTCGCCGAGGCGCTGATTTCGTGGCAACGCCAGGACGACACCACCCTGTGCTGGCCGTACTCCGTGAAGTGGAACCCCGAAGAATCGGCCTACGTCCAGAGTCTTCCCTCGACCAGGCCCGCGTGGTGCAACGGCGCGACAGGAGTCATCAGCGCCCTGATGCACGCGGGGCGGGCATTGGACGTCGACCGGTGGACCGATCGCGCGATCGATGCGGCCGTTCACCTCAGCCGCCGAGAGCCCCGCGCGTGGCGTCTGAACACGGTGGGGTTGTGTCACGGCTACGCGGGTCTGCTCCAGTGGTTCCTGCGCATGAAGAAACTGACCGGGCGCAGCGACTTCGATACCACCATCGACGCGGTGGTCGAACGGATCCTGGAATTCCACGACCCGGCAGCGCCTTTCGCCTTTCGCCGTCGAGCCGTGCACCGAGACGTCGTGCCCGAGGGGCCCGGGTTCATCGACGGCGCGGCGGGCACGGCACTCGCCCTGATCAGTTACGCCGACGGGCTGCCGGAATCCGAGCGGGCCGCGTGGGACTCCGCCTTGCTTTTCACCTGAGACACACGAGGGAACCATGAACGAGCCTGCCCACCGATACCAAGAGGAGCTTGTGCAGAAGCTGCATGCCCTCGATGCCATCCGCACGGCGGATGTGGAGTCCGCGTTCCGATCGGTTCCTCGCCACCTCGCAGTGAGCCGACTCGTCGAGATCCGGCCGGACAAATCGGTGGCGCTGACCACGGTCCCGGCGACCGCAGACGCCGCGATCTCCGACGACCTACTCCGGACGATCTATGAGGACTGTGTCCTCATCACCCATGTCTCGGGTCGAGACCATCTTCCGGTGAGCTCCTCCTCCCGGCCGAGTATCACGGCGTTCATGCTCGAGGAACTGCGGTTGAGCGCCGGGATGTCCGTCCTGGAGATCGGCGCGGGCACCGGCTACAGCGCGGCGCTGCTGGGCCGGATCGTCGGCGAGGCGGGCTCGGTGACCAGTGTCGAGTTCGACCGAGAGATCGCCGCGGCGGCCAGATCCACGCTGGCCCGTCTCGATACTCGTCGCGTCGAGGTGATCACCGGGGACGGCTACCTCGGTCACGGTCCCTCCGCACCGTACGACCGTGTCGTATCGACCGTGGGCGTCAGCGGCTTCTCACCACGGTGGGCCGCTCAGCTCCGCGCAGGCGGGTTGATGGTCGCACCGGTCCTGCACGGCGGTTTGTACCCGCTGCTGTCGGTGCGGAAAACCGACTCGGGGCGGATGATCGGTCGCGCCCTGAAGTGCACCGGTTTCGTACCCGCCGCGGGCAAGCTCCACCCGCAGCCTCGGCCGTGGAGCGAATGGTCGGTGGAGCAGGGGTTGCAGTCCGTGTCGGTCGGCCCGGTGCCCGAATTTCTGCGGACGGCGAACGAATCCCGTTTACAGGACCTGTGGTTCGCACTCGGCGTCCTGACGCCGGGGCAGGTTCACCAGGTCGGCCTGTCGACCGCGGAAGGTACATCCAACGGTCTCGGCCTGACGGTGCGAGACGATCGAGCCTTCCTGAGTGGCGGTGGCCTGTGGACCAACGGCGCCGGGGGAGTCGACCTCGTGCGACATCTGTTCGGACAGTGGGCCGATCTGGGGCAGCCGAGAATCACCGACTGGCAGTGCCGCCTCGAGCTGGACGACGCGCTGCTCATCCCCGTCGACTGGGAGGTCTTGTAGCGCATGGCATCGGTGTTGATGCTGCACTCGGCGTACGGATTACGTCGCTCGGTCCGGCGAGCCGCCGACCGGCTTCGGGACCTGGGGCACACCGTCGAGGTTCCGGACCTGTACGGCTGCGGTGCGATCGATCCGCCCGAGCGTGGCCTCGCCGTGCGCGACCGTCTCGGCGTCGATGTCCTGCTGCACCGCGCGTCGGCGGCCGCGACCCGGCTTCCTCCCGGGGTGGTCTACCTCGGTTTCTCCCTCGGCGCCTGGCTGGCGCAGGAGCTGGCCGCCCGGGATCCCCTGGCCGGAGGGATCGTTCTGCTCCAGGGACTCGGTATTCCGCAGGGGCCCTTGCCCTGTCCTGTCCAGGTGCACATGTCGCAGGGGGATGTCGACCGCAACGAACCTCCCCTGACCTCCTGGCTCCCACGGATGCGGGGCCAGGGAAACGATCTACAAGCCTTCGTCTACCGAACCGGAGGTCATCTCTACACCGACGAGGATCTGCCGGACTACGACGCGACCGCGTCCGAGCTCACCTGGCGTCGGATCGGCGACTTCCTGCTCGTCTGCGGCGCCGTGGGAATGGGCATATGAATCCGATCCTTCCCGGGCACTACGGCATTCGTTTCCGCAGTGGAATCGAACTCGAGCGCTCCGCCAGGGACACGGTGATCCTGCGAGGGCACCGGCGTGTGTGCGTCCTGCGGAACTTTCATCCCCGGCTGCATCGCGCCTTGGCCACCATCACCGAACGATCGGTGCCGATCCCGGAACTGCTGGACGGCCTCGAGGTCGCGCAGCACGAGCTGCTCGTCTCCGCTGTGCGGCGGCTGTGGGGACTCACGCGTTGCAGCATCGTCCTCGAGAATCGTGAGCTACTGCGCATCGAGACGCCGACCGTGGATGTCGGGCTCGAGCCGGTCGCGATAACGAAACGCACCCCTGTTCGTCTGTCCCGCTTCGCTTTTCTGCGAACCACCGGACATCGGATGGCGTTGGAATCGGCTCGCGTCCCGCATCGGTGTGTTCTCGTCGACGGCGCCGTCGGCGCGCTTCTCACCGAGCTCGCGGGCCCGGCCAACGTCGATCGAGTTGCCGTGGAAGGTCTTTCGTCCTCGGCGGGGGCGCTCCTGGTACAGGCACTGGCCGAGCTGGGTTTCGTCGATCTCGGTGACGGTGCGAGCGAGCGGACGCCTGCGCGGTTCGCCGCCGATCGCGATGACATCCAGGCCCAGTGGGAGTTCCACGACCTGCTTTTTCACGAGCGGAGCCGGTTGAGCTATCCAGGCCGGGCACGCGACGGTCTGTTCCCGTTCCTCGGCCGGATCGCGCCGCAGCCGGTGACCAAGGTCGTCACGTCGGGCCCGGAGATCCCGTTGTGGCGCCCACCCCTGGACGACCTCCTGGGGAAGGACCCGAGCCTGACAACGGCCCTGGAAGGCCGTCGTTCGGTGCGGCATTACGGGCAGACACCGATGCACGCCCGTCAGGTCGGCGAGTTCCTGTACCGCGTCGCACGCGTCCGCGCGACCAGCGGTCCGGGCGATACCGGGCTCCCGTACGAAATCTCCAGCCGCCCATATCCGTCCGGAGGAGCATGCTACGACCTGGAGCTGTACCTGGTCGTCGGCCGGTGTCTGGGCATCGGCAACGGGATCTATTTCTACGATCCGGCGGGACACCGCCTGCACCCGATCGACGGCGACGAGCGGCGCCGCACCGAAATCCTGGACACGGCGCGACAATCGGCCGGTGGGGGCAGCCACCCGGACATCCTGATCGTCGTGGCGTCCCGCTTCCCCCGGGTCGCGTGGAAGTATCCGTCGATCGCGTATCGACTCACCACCCTGCATGTCGGAATCCTTTATCAGTGCATGTATCTGGTCGCGGTCGCGATGCGGCTCGCGCCGTGCGCGATCGGCAGCAGCGGCGTCGACCTGCTCGGCGATGAGCGTCTCGAAGAACCGATCGTGGGTGCGTTCATGGTGGGGAGCCTGCCGGAGGAGGACAACGGGCCCACGGCACAACGGGAATCGCACCCGGCATGGCATCCGGTGAACGATCCGCAGTGGCACGACGAAGCGCGGCACCTGCTCCGCGCCGCAGAGGAGGACACATCCCCGTGTTGACTCGCCCCGCCGCCGACTCCGTACTGCCCGCCGTCATCGTCCGGTCCTGCGGCCTTCCGGTTCGCGCTCTCGACGCCACAGCGTCCGCACGGACGATGGAATATATCCGGTCGGCGCTGGCGCAGCGTGATACAGCCGAACGGCTCGGTGCGCAGCTCGGCGAGGATTTGTATGCGCTCGTGCCACGGCTCGACGGATTCGCCGAGGCTCGCCGCGCCGCGCTTCGGCTGCGACGAGATGTCCACAACATGCGTCGCCGAGACCACCAGGACGCGGACATCGCGCTCGTCGCCGACCATCTGGAGGACGCGGCGATACACCGGCTCGATCGGTGGTGCGTTGCGCTGCGCAGGAATTCGGAGTACATGGCCGCTGCGGAACGGACCGCCGAATCCGAGCTGCGCGCCGCGTGGAAGGCGACCACCGACTGGCTTCGCACCCCGGATATCGCCCTGGGTTTGGCACTGGCCAGCCCGACGTTCACCGTTCGCCTGATGAAACAGGACCCCGACTCGTCCGTTGCACCGGATTCACGGCTGATGAGAACCGCGACGGCGTACCTGACCCGGGCAGCGGTGAAGACCAGCCCGTTCAGTTCCTTGACGACCCTGGGAGTCACGGGTTGGGCGGGGGAGTACGGGCCGACAGCGATCCCGTCTCAGCAGTCACGATCGCTGTCGTCATCGCGTTCGGCGGCACTCGAACTGTTCCGGACCTGGGTCGAGCACCCGGACGGGCCTTCGGAGCTCGAGGTCGTGCGCAACCCCAGCCTGCGACGGGTACACGACCGCCTACACGGATTGCTCCCGCTCTATCTGTTCGCCCACGGCGCCTTCCTGCGTGCGGACGAGCAGACCACCTGCGACATCGCCGAGCACATCGTCTCGAATATGCCGCTGCGGACGTTTCGACTGTCGACACTGGTTGCGCGAGAGGCGGATCGGCGGCAGGCGCGCAGGCTCGTCGCCGAAGGTCTGCTCTATCCGGTGACACCGTGGAAACTGCATGACGGACGCCACTTTCGCGCGTTTCACCGCTGCCTGCTCGATGGTCTCGACGGTGGTCTGCTCGCAGAGACCATTGCCCAACTCGATGACCTCGAGGATCGAATCGCGCAGACTCGCAATCCTGGCGAGCGTGCTGTCGCGGCCGAACGGACCCGGACGGTGCTCACTCGCGGCTTCCGTGCGTTGGGGCGTGCCGCGCCACGGTGGATGACCACGACTCCGCTGTTCTACGAGGTGGTCGCACACGGTCGGGATCGAAATCCCGTCCTGCCCGACGTGGTTCGCGCCGACCTGCGCGGGATCGGCGCGAGACAGGCGCGGCGGACCCGGATCAGCGGCCTGTACGAGAGGCTCGTCGACTATTTCGTCCGCCGGCACGGCGAGGGCGGCACCGCGCCGGACCTGCTGGGGTTTCTCTACGAGTTCATGACGCACATTCAGGTCGCGAACGCCGAGAGCCTGCGACTGGAGTACCTCCGGCCGGTCGACACCGCGCCGCCACCTCGGACCCCGCGGGGGCACCGGACGGTCGGTCATCCGACCAGTGCCGTGTTCTTCCAACTCGCGGCCGACAATCCCGAGGCGGTGACCCGCGGAGACTATGCCCTGGTTGTCAATACGATCAGCAGCGGATTCGTCGGCCTCATGACCCGATGGGCCTGTGTCCCCGCGCTCCACGATCAGTTGGCCGGTCCGATCGGAGGGTGGCTGGCCGAGCAGCACGACGGGTGCCGGGTGTATCAGCTGTCCGCGCAAGGGGATTGGGTGACATTCCAACGCCCCGCCCTCCGGTCGATCCCCCGCGTCGCCTGGGGGCCGGGGCTCGCCGGTGGCGAACCCGATGTCGCCGACCTTCGAGGATTCTCCCTCGACCACGACCCGGAGACGCACACCTTACAGGTTCGAGACACGTCGGGCCCGGCCGCCTTCACCTACGTGGGATCCATTCCGCCCCAGCTGTTGCGCGGGGTGGATCAGTTGCTGTGCCTGCTGTCCGACCCGTGGGTGACCGGAGTGTCCCTGCCGGACGATCCCGCCGATCCGGCGCCGCGAGACCACACGCCACCTCCGGGAGAGGTCACCCACTCTCCGCGGGTGCAACGCGGTCGAGTCGTGTGGCGGCGAGCCAGGTGGCGATTGAGCCCGAGTACGCTGCCGGATTGCGGCCCAGGCACATCCACCGCGGAGTTTCTGGCCCGAGCCGAACGCTGGCGCCTGGAACACGGAATCCCCGGCGAGGTATTCCTCAATCAAGCGACATCGCATGCGATCGGCACGATCGTGCAGAAGCCGCAGTGGGTCGGCTTCCAGCATGCCTCGGTGGTCGGCTCGGCGTTTCGCCAGATCGATCCCGCGGCTCGTTCGGTCGAGTTCGTCGAAGCCCTGCCCTCCCGCCACCAGCATTGGTGGCGGGACGGTTCCGGGGAGGCGACCGCCACCGAATTCATCGCCCTCGTCCGACATTCGGGGGAGGACTGAGACGACGATGCGGCATCGACCGACCTGGCTCTACTACCGGATATATGTCGTGGGATTCGACGAGGTCGACGACCTCCTCGAATCCCATGTGCGGCCTGCCATTACGTCATTGCGAGGTCGCTTTCCCGATCTGCGATGGTTCTTCCTGCGATACGTGGACTCGGGCGGCTTTCACCTTCGGCTCCGTCTCGCTACCGCGGCGGCGAACATCGACAGCTGTGAGGAGTATCTGGATCGCAGGCTCACCGCGGCGCTCGAGGAGTACGACGACGCCGAGCCCGTGCGGGATCTGTCCGTCGAACGGCGGTTCGTCAAGCGCCTCTACGAACCGGAGTATACGAAGTTCGGCGGTCCGGCCGGTGTCGCCTTCGCGGAACGCTTGTTACAGCTCGGAAGTGAGGCCGTGTTGTCGTGTGTCGGCGCACGACACCGCGCCGCGCGCCCGCTCTACGGTGCCGCGCACACCGCGCTCATGGTGCAGGGATTGCCGAGCGCGCAGCGAGTCGCGTTCCTGCACCAGTACGCGTGGAGCTGGTCCGGCTATGCACCCAGCCGCACCTGGCAGACATCGGAGGGGCAGCTGTCGCCGCACAACGCCGCCGCCCGTCACCGCGCCCGCAGATTACGGGACCAGATCGGCCTGGTGCTGGTCGACGACCGTACCCGAAGCGCCCTGACCGGTTACGCCCGCGAATTCTGGGATCTGCTGCGTTCTCCGGAGCGGGCGCTCGTGCCCAGGAGCGACTACCTGCTCGTGTTCCACCATGTCCACCTGACGAACAACCGACTGGGTGTCGTCCCGGCAGAGGAGGCGCAGATCGCCCGCCTGCTGTGGCTCGGCGCCACGACTGCCTTCGAGGAGGCGTGATGAACGATGTCGGCGTTCGCCCGTGGCGAGCCGACCGTGACGAGTTCGCCGAACTCTTCCGGCTCAATCGGCTCGCCTTCGGCACCGACTTCTCGCCCGCCATCCGGCGAATCGGCGAGTCGCTGTTCGAACCCGGACGTGCGCTGCTGGCCGAGGTCGACGACGGCGCGGGCACGGTGCTCGCGGGGAAGGTCGAGGCGTATTCGTTGGAGATGGCGGTCCCCGGCAGGACGGTCCTGCCGACGGCGGGACTCACCTGGGTCGCGGTTCTGCCCACCCACCGAGGGCGCGGACTGTTCACCGCGCTGGTCCAACGGCACCTCGCCGACCTGCACGAGCGAGGCGACGGCACAGCCGCCGATGCCTCGCCACCGGGGGGCGAAGCCCTGTCCATCCTCTACGCGAGCAGAGCGGGCGGCTATCACCGGTTCGGATACGGGCTCGCCACTCGCCACCTCCGAATGACCATCCCCGCGGGCGCATGCCTGCATCCCGAAGCCGAGCGGGATCCGGCGCTGTCGCTTCTGCTCGGCACGTACGCCGAACTGAACGAGCCAGCCGAGCAGCTCTACGCACGGTTGGTTCCGCAGCGACCGGGAATGCTCGCTCGCGGCGGATCGCTACGCGAACTCGCGACTCCCGAAACCGGTTCGGGCGGGGCCGAAGCACGCTGCGTCCTCGTCACGGACGATCGGGGACCACGGGCATTCGCTCGATTCCTCGTACAGTCCGGTTGGAGCAACGGCACTCCGCGCAACACGATCACGGTGATCGAGGCTCATTCCGTCGATGCTGCCGCCGCGCGGATGCTCTGGCGTTTCTTCCTCGAGCACGATACGTCCGCCGCCGTACACGCCGCCAATATCGCCGTCGACGATCCCCTGCTGCATTGGCTCGCCGACACGCGTCGCCCCCAGCCCACGCTCGTCGACGGGCTGTATCTTCGCGTGGTCGATATCGGTCGGGCCTTGGCCGCACGACGCTATTGCGCCGACGTCGACCTGGTATTGGAGGTGAGCGACCCGGTCTGTCCGTGGAATACGGGACGCTGGCGTCTGCTCGGGGGACCCGACGGCGCATCCTGCGATCGCACCGGCAAACCGGCCGATCTGCGGCTGTCGGCGGCGGAGCTGGGCGCAATCTACCTGGGGGGCACCGCGATCGACGAACTCGCTCGCGCGGGACGTATCCGAGAGCAGCGCCCCGGGCGCGCGACGCTGGCGAGCGCAGCCTTCGGTTCCCCGGTGGCTCCGTGGTCCGCCTTCAGCTTCTGAAGGCGGCGCGATGGACCGCGACCACAAGCTCGACCTCCGACGTCCGGTGCTGAGAGCGGGCGTTCGCGCGACTCCCACGCCCGAGGGCATCGCTCTGGAAGGGCCGTCGGAGCTGCGGATAACCCTTCAGGGGCCCGAGGTCCGTGACGTCCTCGTATGGCTTGTGTCCCAGTTCGACGGTGTGACCGGTGCGAACGAGATTATGGGTCGCCTCGATGAGGATCGGCGTTCCCTCGCGGAGCGAATCATCGTCGCGCTCGACCGGTACGGGATCATTCGCGATCGGGCACGAGATCGGTCCCACTCGCTGACAGCACACGAGTTGGATTGTCACGCCGGGGAGATCGCCCAGATCGCGCGGCATCGGGAGTCACCGGAGCAAAGGTTCGACGATTTCCGCAGCACCCCCATGGTCCTGATCGGCTCCGTCCACGCGGTATCTCCGGTGGTCCGACTCGCGCTCGACAGTGGGCTGCGCCGGCTCCGCGTGCTGGTGCCGGGTGGGATGTCGTGCGAGCCAGGCGATCTCGCCCGGTGCGCCGATGTCAGGATCATCGACGCCGGTGCACCCGGAATCGAAACGATTCGCCCGCTCCTCGCGGAATTCCCCGTCGTCGTTCACGTTTGCACCGCACACTCGGCGGATCTGCTGCGGCGACTCGACCGATTGTGCTGGGAGGAGCGGAAATATCTCGTTCCGGCGGTTGTGCTGGGAGACCAGGCGTGGATCGGTCCCGTCGGCCTCCCGGGCCACGAATGGACGCGATGGGCCGCGTTCTGGCAGCGGCACCGCACCACCGTCCCGGAGCAGCCTCGCCACTCGGATCCCACACTCGTTCAGCTCGAGCTCGTGGCGAACCACCTGCTGCTCCTGTGGTTTCGTCGAATCACCGGTATCGAGCAGGCGAGGGCGCCGGACGTGGTCCACCTCGAGTTCGGAGAACTCCGGAGTAGGAAACGAACCGTCGCACCGCATCCCCATGGGTTACCGCGGAGTCCGGAGACATCGACCGAAGTCGCCGCCAAGATCGGCGCGCTCTCCGATGCCGAGCCGCTGATCGAGCACGATTTCTACCGGAGCATTCGCCGCTACATCGATGAGCGGGTGGGAATCTTCGCCGACATCAGGGCGGCCCGTACCGATCCGCTCCCACTCCAGGTCGCCGAGGTGGTCGTTACCGACCCGCTGAAATCGTACCGGGCACAGCATGTTCCGGTCATCGTCCGCGGAGCGGGGCCCGACATGCTCCGCGCGCGCCTCGACGCGCTGCGCCGGGCCTGCGAACTCTACGCGTACCTCGTGGTGGACCCGCAGCGCCTGCACACTGCCGACGGAACACCCGCGTTTCTCGAATTCATGCCGGACGAGTGGGCCGCGGGTCGGCTCTGGGGGATGTCGCTCGGTACCGGACAGCCGTGCACCGTCCGCGCCGGAGATGCCTTCCCCCACCTCGTTTCGGGTCCGACCGCCACCACCCCGGTCGGCGTCGCGTCGGGGAACACCTTCTGTGAAGCCGTCGAGCGTGCCCTGATCGACCAGTGCGCGAGCCATGCCATCACCTCTGCGGAGACCGAGCAATCCCCACTGGATCTGTGGTCGCTGGAACTTCGCGGCATCGGATCGCACTACCGAAACCTTCTTCGCCTGTCGGGCGAGACGGTGCACGCGGTCCGGTTCACTCATGAGCTCGCCCCACCGGTCGTCCGATTGAGCAACAGTACCGTCGGTGATCTCTACTCGACCGGACGGTCCCTCGGCGAGGCGATCGGCCACGGAATCGAACAACTGCTCCTACACCGTCAATGCCAACGCCTCTCGCCGCCCGAAAGCCCTTGCCCGCCTGTAGGACACCGCATCGGGCAACCGGCCCCCGGCCCGCGGACGAGCGGCGCATCGACGCTCGGTAGGCGCCTGGTCGACCGGCTCACCCGCCGAGGTCTGCACCCGGTGGCGGTCACCCTGGATCACGATCCGGTACTGAGTCGGTTGCATCCGTTCGTGGTCAGAGTTCTGGTACTCCCGGATGCCGCGGAAGGCCCCGGCACATGCTGGTGATAGACGCCGCAGCACTATTGGGCCGGATCGCACCTCGGCTCGTGGACCGCTGGGGAGTGACTCTCGTCGGCGCCGAGGACGAGATCGGTATCGGCGACGGCGGTCTCATCATCGTGCGATCGGAGTGGAGCGAAGAACGCCTGCGCGAGACCAACGCTCGGTTCCCGGCGTGGTACCCGATGTGTATCGGTGACCGAATCTCGCTCGGTCCCTTGATGTCAGCAGGGTCGCGCGGGTGTCTGCTGTGCGCGGAGCGCCGTCAACCGGCCGCGCTGCCGATCGGCGCGGCCGCTGCCCTCCCGCTGCCGTGCTTCATCGATGACGTCCTGGGCAATGCCATGCACCGGCTCGTCGACCGACAGCTCGGGACCGGACCCGACCATCCTTCGATCATCGAGATCAGCCCCGACACACTGGAGGTGTCGCCGAGACACTTCCTCCCCGATCCGACGTGCCCCCTGTGTGCCGACCTGCCACTCGACAGCGCCGAGCGGGCGACGATCGAGGTGACATCACGAGCGAAGCCGTCGGCCACCACTTTCCGGGTGCGAGACAACCATGGCGTTCTCGGTTCTGGTTACACGGATCCGAAGGTCGGTGTGGTGGCAGGGCTGACGAGCCACATCACCACCCTCCTTCCGGCGGCGTCGGCACGTTTCGGCGCTCCCGGCAGCTCATCCTCGATATCGACGAGTTACGGCCAGGCCGGTGACCACAGGACGGCGACGATGCTCGCGGTCCTGGAAGGACTGGAACGCCGAGCGGGTATGCGCCCCATGGGGAAGCAGACCGTCGTCCGCGGAACATACGGCGAACTGCGAGCCCGCGCACTCGATCCGCGCGATCTGGGGCTGTATTCCGAGGAGCAGTACACGCTGCCGGGTTTCCCCTTCACGCGATTCGATGAGCACCTCCCGCTGGACTGGGTATGGGGCTATTCGCTCTTACGCAAGGAGCCGATCCTCGTGCCGGAGACGATGGCCTACTTCGGTTCCGGCGCGAGAGGCCCACGCCTGGTACGGGAAACCTCCAGCGGGTGCGCCGTCGGGAGCTGCCTCGAGGAAGCCGTCTTCCACAGTGTGATCGAGGTGATGGAGCGCGATACCGCCCTCAGGACCTGGTATTCGCGACCGAGCGTCCGGCAGATCGCCGTCGCGACCGTTCCGGACGAATGGATCCGGTTCGTGGTCGAGAGAATCCGCTGGCGCTGCGACTACGAGGTTCACCTGTTCGAGCTCCCCTCGGATGTCGGCTTGGCCACCTTCTGGGCCATGGCCGTCGAATCCGGCTCGTCCTCGTCGCGCCCCCACTCCCTGTCCGCCGTCGGTGCGGATCCGCATCCGCTCCGAGCCGTCCGCAGCGCCCTGCGCGAATTGGCCGGTCACATCGACTGGACCGACGACTGGGGTGAATCCAGCACACGATCGCGGCCTGCGGCGATGCTCGGTAACCCGTATCTGGTGGGTGAGGTGGAGGATCACCTTGCGCTCTACTGTCATCCCGACGCTTTCGAGCGCTTCGCGTTCCTGTTCACCGATGACGTTCGCCTCGACTGGAACAGCTCGTGGAGTAGCCGGAACTCCTGGCCCGATCACCTCGACCTGCGAGACGACCTGGGCGAGATGCTCGATCGGCTCCAGCGGTGTGGGCTGGACGCCATCGTGGTCGACCAGACCGGCGAGGAACTGCGGTCGGCCGACCTGGTCTGCGTGAAAACGCTTGTCCCCGGCGCCCTTCCCATGACCTTCGGGCACGCCTACCGGCGTACCACCGGCCTTCCGCGCCTCCACGGCGTTGCGGACGACCGCAACCCGCACCCACATCCGTTCGCGTAGAACGGTCACATGTAGCGCTGGTGAAAAACGAGTGAATAGTCGGACCGTCGCTTCGCCGCGCTAATTCTGCGCTAATTTTCTTTACCTCTCCGTTACTATATTCTCAGCTTCTTCTCAGCTTACTTCCGCATTCTCGATGCGACCAACCATCGGGGATACAGTGCGTTCCTTTGCTATTACCAGCTAGTGCTCGACATATCTGGAATATGAGAGAGGTTGTGGTCATATGGTCGTTGGTTTGTCCACCCACGGCGACGATAGGCGCGGCGTCGGGAGCCGACGCCGCCCGGTGCAGGCACGGGCGCTCGAGACGCGAGAGCAGATTGTGGAGGCGACCGCTCAGGTGCTGGCCCGGGAGGGTTACGACGGGTTGACCACGAATGCGGTCGCCGCTCGCGCCGGTGTCGGAGTCGGTACCCTGTACCGGTATTTCGTCGACAAAGACGACCTGTTCTCGGCCGTGCTGTCCCGGACCGGCGCACATATCCAGAACAGATTCGACACCATTTTCACGGTCAGATCGGCCGACAGCGAGGGCCGCGAGATTCGGCACGCGATCAACGCGATCGGCCTGGCCGTTCTCGACGCCGTATCCGAACATCGTGACGTGGTTCAGATCCTGACCCAGCAGGTGTCCGCGAGCAGCAATCTCCTGCTCGGTCCCGTCGAAGACGCGACGGCCCGCATTACCCGAGGGCTCTACTTCTCCCACCATCGACCGGGAACAGATTACGACCGCGGCGTCGTCGATCTCGTCATCGACACCGTCTCGGGCCTGCTCGCGTCAACATGCTTCAAACTCGCCGCCACCGACCACACCACCGACACCGCCCAAAAGACCGTCCACATTCTCACCAACTCCCTGAACCATGTGCTGACTCACGCAATCCATCAAGTCTCCCACCATCCCGCGACGGAGTAATAAACCACCGTGACACGGCCACAATTACGGCATGACGGAAAATCAGCTGCACTGTCACACATGTCCATTGCATTGAATATCGTCAGCCAATATGTGAAACGGTCATGATTACCGCGAAGAATGGCAGCCGCAATTTCACGAACGTCACGGCCCCCGCAGCAACCGGCGTAGTTCGTCGACGTCGGTCACGGTCGGTCCCTTGGCGAACACGCTCACCGGGCGCATACTGACCACGACCTCGCCCTGCGCTGGCAGATACTCGAACGACAAGTCCGACCCAACCACAGCGAGGTCCCTCGAACCTACTGCCGCACAAACGATCTCACCCGGCAGTTACGCGCAAAACCGCCGAATACGCGCTCAGGATTTTTCGGTGTTTCGCGGCCTATACCGTATTGTGCAATTCCGCAAAGCGCTGCGGCTCCGATTCTATGAATTGCCGGTATGCCGGGTTACGGAAGGCGAGCTTCCGATAACCGGCGCGGAGGAAGTCGTACTGAAAGCGGACGATGCTCTGGGGAGTGCCGGAGTGCCACGCGTAAAAGATGTGCCGCCGTACATCGATATCGAGCGGGCGGGTGACACACCCGGCGGGTGCGGGAACCCGTGCCTGAATCAGGGATACCGCATTGCACGCCTGTATCAGGTCCACCGCCGGCAGGGTCCTGCTGCGGTAGCGAATGTCGGGAACGAATCCGGCTTCTATACAGATCGCTATGAGCTCATCGCTGGATTCCGGTGCCTCGATCCATGCCTCGTCGCTCAGCGCATGCAGCCGGATCCGGCTGTGGGCGGCAAGCGGGTGCTGCTCGGACAGCATGACCCACACGGGTTCGTGGACGATTGTGCCGATCTCCACCTGCGCTGGCGGGACGACATTGTGAAACAGCGGATCGGCCCCCTGAACGGCGTCGAATCCGGCGCCGACAGCGGGCAGGGCCGTGCCCGGGATGCGGAGTTCGTATTCGACTCGCAGATGAGGGAAATGATGGTTCGTGGCCGCTGCCAATGAACACAGTTCCGGGATGGTGGTGGCGACCGTAAAGCGGATGTCGCCCCTCGTCACGTCGGCGACGGCGTGGTGCCAACTCTGCCGCAAACCCTGTACGTGCCGGAGCAGCCGGTGGCCCGGTTGCGATAATGTGACGCGCCGGGTGGAGCGGTGCAACAGCTCCACTCCGAGCATTCGCTCGAGTCTCCGTATTCGCGTGCTGAGTACGGGCTGGGTAAGGTGCATCCGCTCCGCGGCCTTGGTGAAACTCGCGTGTTTCGCGACCTCGCAGAATGCCGTCAGGTCGAGCCAGTCCATCTGTACCTCGGACATGTCGGCGCTCACTGCGCCGGTGACAACTTTCGTTCCTGTTGCTTGTCGACCCGTTTCGATATCTTCAGGAAAGCCTGCCAATGGTCCATCCTATTCGACGTACTATTCGACGTAGAACGCTCCAGCAATCTTTCGACCTCATACCACGGAGCAGGCATCGAGCATGCCTATCGATCCGATGGGGTTGTGCTACTGCATTACGCGAAGCGATTCAGCGATATCGAATTCGCTTCCTACCCCGCACCGGGAGGTTCCATCGAGAATGCCGAGAAATGCTTAGAGGATCCTGAGAGGATGGTAACGATAGAGTAAAGAAAATTAGCGCGAAATTAGCGCGCGATCTTAGGGAAGTTGATTCACGAATAGTTCACTGCCACTTCAAATATCGTTCGGGACAAGACATCCTTCGAGCGCAGCCGCGCCGCCGACTGGGCAGGGGAGGCGCAGATGCGCCCGGCGGTCGATGCCTACCGTCATTCCCGCAAGTCCGCCGCGCGCTCATGCAGTAAACGAAATCAATCAGCTCAATAATAATTGAGACTTATGAATACATTCTTGACGCGAGATAACCGAGCCGGGCAGACTCCATTGCCGTAGCTGCCAGATGGCTACTCAATGGGAAATACCCTGAGAAATGTGGAGGTATGCGTAATGCAGCAGGAATCGGTCTACGAGTCGCCCGTGCTTTTCAAGGTCGGCACTTTCGAGTACGACACCCAGGGCTGGTATGGCTCCCAGTGGGACGGCCCGACCGGACAGCGCGACTGATCCGCGTCGACTGATCGGAGAGCATAGTGTTCAGCCGCGGCACGAGTTGGTTCACGGTTTTTCCCGACAGGGATTCATGTCTCGCCGTGGCCGGATTACTGCGCTCGCGAGCCACCCACGTCGTCCACCACAATTCGGGGCGACCCTGGTTGATGGGGTGCTGGTCGACGGATGAGGTGGTCACCGCTCAGGCAGGCAGGACCCGTGTGGCGGTGATCGGCCAGAGCGCCGTCACCGCCGCACGGCTCGCCGAAACGGCGGGCCGCATGGGCGACATCGGCGATCTGGACCGGCTCGCTACGACATTGCCGGGCAGCTTCCACCTGGTGGCCGCCGTCGGTAACCGAATCCGGGTGCAGGGCAGTGCTTCCGGGTTCCGGCGGGTCTTCGCCACGACGGTCGGCGGCACGGTGATCGCCGCCGACCGCGCGGATGTGCTCGCCCGACTGGGCTCCGGCGAATTGGACAACCGTTGGCTGGCCGCCCGTTTGGTGGACCCGGGCATACCGCACCCGGCATGCGATGCCACCCCGTGGCGCGACGTGCGCGCTGTGCCCGCGGGCCATTATCTGCTGATCGAAGCCACCGGACGGAGCCGCGTCGTGCGGTGGTGGAGCCCGCCCGAGCCGAGCCTCTCGCTACCGGAAGGTGCCGCCGTGTTGCGCGAGGCCCTGGCGACCGCGGTATCCATTCGTCTCGATGCGGTCCCGGTGCAGGCGCCGATCGGCTGCGATCTGTCGGGGGGATTCGACTCCACGTCACTGTGTTTCCTGGCGAAGCCACGGTGGAACGACCTGATCGCCATCACCAGTACCAGCGTGGACGAGGGCGATGACGATGCGATGTGGGCGCAGGCCGCGGCTCGTGACCTTCCCGGTGTGCAACGGCTCGTGGTGGCGCCGGACCATCGCCCGCGGCAGTTCGCCGACATCCTGCGGCCCAGCGGGTCCGACGAGCCGTACCCCGGCCTGCGGGGACAGGCGCAGTCGTTGGCGCTGGCGGATCGGCTGGTCACCGGCGGCTGCACGGTCCAGCTCACCGGGCACGGCGGCGACGAGGTCGTCTGGACGCGCCGCGCCTACCTGTACGATCTGGCCCGCACCCGGCCATGGCTATTCTATCGGCACTTTCGCGGGCATCGGATTCTGCGCCGGTGGCCGGCGAGGTCCGCCGCGCGGGTGCTGTGCGACCGCCGCGACTACGCCGCGTGGCTCGGCGATGAGGCAGCACAGCTGCGCGCGCCTGCGCCGCCCGACGGCCCGGCCGGCTGGGGACCGCCGCTGCGCCTGCCGTTTTGGGCGACACCGGCCGCCGCCGAAGCGGCCGAGGCTCTGCTGGCCGTCGCCGCGGACGGTGCCGAGCCGCTGTCGTCGTCGCGAGGACAGCACGAGGCGCTCGCTCTCGTCCAGACCGCCGGCCGCTTCTCCCGCCTCGACGCGCAGGTGGTGGCGGAGGCCGGCCTGACGCGGGCGTGCCCATTCCTCGACGACCGTGTCGTCGAAGCGTGCCTGGCGGTACGGGCACACGAGCGCACCAGCCCCTGGCGGTACAAGCCGCTGCTGGCCGAGGCGATGCGCGGCATCGTCCCGGAGCCGCTGTTGCAACGCAGAACCAAGGCGGACACCGGTGTGGAGGTGGCTGCCGGATTCCGCCATCACGGGGCGGAACTGCTTGCGCTGTGCGACGACTCGCTGCTGGTCCGGTACGGCCTGGTGGACGCCCGCCGGTTGCGCACGGCGGTGTCCCAGGCGTGCGCCGGCGCCACGCTCCGCCCGGTTCTCGTGCAGACGCTTGCGTGCGAGACCTGGCTGCGTTCGATCAGCAGTGAAACCGACATCGGAAAAGGGTGAATATCGTGAACAACAAGGTATCGCCGCCGCCGGACGTTCCGGATCTGTTCAGCGACCCGTTCCACGGCGACCAATATTCCACGTATCGTTCGCTGCGCGAGCAGCAGTCCGTTTGCCGGGCGCAGTACACGACGGACAGCCCGGCGTGGCTTGTGACCACCTACGACGAGTCCAAGACCCTGCTGCAGGACAATCGCCTGCAGCGCAACGACTGCGGTATCGCCGCCGGGGAATCACTCCCGAAAGCCGCCATTCCCGAAGGCATCCAACGATACTTCGAAAACATTCTGGCTCGCCGCGATACACCGCACCACACACGGTTGCGCAAAGTGGTGGCGCGTCACTTCACCGCACAGCACGTCCGCGCCCTGCGACCCCGGATCACACGGGTAATCGACCAGGCCGTGGACCGGCTCGGCGAACACGACGGCAGCGTGGACCTGATGGAACACTTCGCCGATCCGCTACCCGCCCGGGTGCTGGGGGAACTACTCGATCTCGACCCGGAAGACCGCGATGATCTCGTCGTGCATACGCAGGCGGTGCGCACCAATCGTCCCGATCAGCCGGACGACCCGCTACGTCCCATGGTGGACTTCGCGTCCCGGCTGCTCCGACTGCGCCGGGAGAAGCCGGGTGACGACCTGGTATCGGACATGGTCCGGGCCCACGACGAAGGCCGGTTGGATGAGACCGAACTCCTCACTCTGCTCATTTCGCTGCTCCTGGCCGGTCTCGATGCGACGAGCAGCCTGATCGGTACCGCGGTCTACACCCTGCTCACTCATCCCCGGCAACTGGAGCTGCTCCGGAGACAACCCGCGCTGACCACTCCGGCGGTCGAGGAGGTGCTGCGGTACCGTTGCCCGCTCGAGCTGGCGGCCCGCCGCTTCACCCAGGAACCCGTGGAGGTCGACGGGGTGCGAATCCCGCAGGGCCAGACCGTCCAGGTCGTGCTCGCCGCGGCCAATCGCGACCCGCAGCGGTTCCCCGATCCGGACCGGTTCGATATCACGCGACAGGACACCTCGCACCTGGCGTTCGGCTACGGCGCACACTTCTGCGTCGGCGCCCCCCTGGGGCGAGCGGTCGCCGAGATCGCGCTGACGGCCCTCGTGCAGCGCTTCCCCGGTCTGGCCTTGGCCGCCTGTCCCGCCGAGATCACTTGGCGCCCTTCCTTTCTCCGCGCGCCCACCGAGCTTTCCGTTCGTCTCCGATGAGGGGTGGAAGCGAACAGATGTGGAGTTATGTCCGGGATGGTCGGCTGGTCCTGGTCCTTCTTCTGTTCCTGCAGTTCGCATCCCAAAGCGCCGCGCTGGTACAGCCGCTGGTGATCAACAAGGTCCTCGGTGCTCTCCAGTCCGGGGAGAGCCTGCGGACGCCCGTGGTGCTCATGGCAGTTGCCGCACTGTCCAGCATCGTGCTGTCGATGGTGGCCAAGTACGCGCTCGAACGCTTCGGCCACCGGCTGACCCTCGGTATCCGCCTGGACCTGGTGTCGCGCATTCTCCGTGCCCGCGTCCCGGATCTCGAGAACTGCTCGACCGGCGACACGCTGTCCCGCTTCGCGGGTGATACCACGCTCCTGCAAGGCGCTCTGTCGAGCGCGATGGTCAACATCCTGGCCGCGCCGCTGGCCCTCGCCGTGGCCTGCGTCCTGATGTCGACGATCGACCCGCTGATGCTCCTGGTCGTGCTGATGATGCTCGTGCCGGCCGCGGTCGCCGACTGGTTCTGCTGGAAACTGCTGTACCGGAGGACGGGGCGGCTGCAGGATCGACTCGGCCACATGATGGGTGCCCTGCAGCGGGTCATGGTGAGTTTCCGGACGGTCAAGGCGTTCGCCGTCGAGGATCGTGAGGAAGGGGTCCTTCGCGGCTACGCCGAGCAGGCGTATCGGACAGGCATCGAGGCCGCTCGGATCGAGGCGGTGGCCGACGGAATCGCCAAGGTCTCGATCGAGCTGGTGTTCCTCGCCGCTCTCGTGCTCGGCATCGCCCGAGTCTCCGCGGGTGCCCTCACCGTGCCCGAGCTGGTGGCGTTCCTGCTGTACGTGGTGTACCTCCGGAACCCGATCTCCCTGTTCGGCGGTGCGGCCTCCGTGCTGGCGGCGGGATTGGCGGCGATCCGGCGGATCGAGCAAATCCGTTGCCTCTCGGCCGAAGTGAGCGAGACCGACACAGTGGACGGGGCATCGCCGCACCCGCCCGGGGTCCGGCTGGAGGGGGTCGGTTTCACCTACGGCGGCAGGCGGATTCTGACCGACGTGTCCTTCGAGGCGCACCGTGGTCTCACGCTGCTCGTGGGTCCCTCGGGCGCAGGCAAGACCACCGTGCTCAGCTTGATCGAGCGATTCCACGAAGTGGAGCGAGGACGAATCCTCCTGGACCGGACCGACATTCGCCGCTATTCGCGACGGCATCTCCGCCACCGGATCGCCTACGTCGAACAGGATGCGGCCTTGCTCGGGGATACTGTCCGCGCGGCGTTGCGCTACGGTGCACCCGATGCGGGCACCACCGACGTGATGGCCGCCCTGCGGGCCGTCGACCTGCACGAGTGGATCGACTCGCTGCCCCAGGGGCTCGACACACCGGTTGGGGAGCGCGGTATCTCCATGTCCGGCGGTCAGCGGCAACGGATTGCGGTAGCGAGAGCTCTGCTGCGCAAGGCGGATGTCCTGATTCTCGACGAGGCAACCTCGCAGTTGGACGGTCGCACGGAACGGAAGCTGTTCCGAACCATCATCGGGGAAGCCAGAATCCGCACCGTCATCGCCGTGACACACCGGCTGAGCGTGGCCACGGATGCTCGACAGATTGTGGTCCTGGATCAGGGCCGGGTGCATGCGATCGGCCCGCATCACCAGCTGTTGCAGACCAGCGAGCTGTACCGGCAGCTGACCGCCGGAACCGCGGAGAACGTGCCCCGGCATCCCCCAACTGTCGTTCCCAACTTCTCCTGACCGGAAGAGATGAGTACAGATGACGATTTTTGCAGTGCGTCGAGGCGTATCGATGACAACCGACGACGAGGGCACGGTGCTCCTCGATGAGCACACCGGCGCCTACTGGCAGCTCAATTCCAGCGGCTCGCTCGTGCTGAGCATTCTCCTGGCCGGTGGCACACCGCAGGAGGCCACGAAGCAGTTGGCCGACCGCTACGCCATCGACCACGGCCGCGCGGCCCACGACGTCACCGATCTGGTGAACCATCTGCGAGAAGCGGGACTGGTGACCATATGAGCGGGCCCGTCGTCCTCCCCCTCGACGCCGAGCCACGGCTACGCCGTCGCCTCGTGGCACATCTGGCAATCGCTGCCGCCCGCCTGTTGGCCCACCAGCCACCCCGTCGTATCCGCGCCGTCCTGACGGTGGTGCGGGTCGGCGCGGCACCCGCAACACCCGCCCAGGCGCTCGCAGCACGTGACACCGTGACCGGCACGAGCATGATGTGCGCGGGCCCGTACTGCTTGCCCCGCTCCCTGGCCACCGCACTGCTCTGCCGACTCCATGGCACCTGGCCCACATGGTGTGCCGGGGTGCGCACCGGCCCCTTCGCCGCCCACGCCTGGGTTGAGGTCGACAGCGAGCCGATAGGGGAACCGACCAGCGCCGGATACTACCGCGCCCTCATGACCGTGCCCCCGCTGACGACCGGTTCGGCCGTCGCACACAGGCTTTCGGCACCCGTACGGCTCGGGGGCTGTAGATAGTGCGCCGAACCGTGGGTGCCTGCCGCCGCTTCTGCAACGCGGGCACGCACCTTGGGGATGTACTGGGCGAAAGTGGGTGCGGCTGGCCGGATGTCGAGCAGCCGCCCTGCGGCTGAACCCGGGCAGCGACCACCGACGGCCGGGGTGTGACAGGGCGATACGGCGGCAGGTAGCCGACTTGGGAAGATGCGACAAACCCGCTGGCGAGCGGGTCGTCAGGAGTGTGTTCAAGCGCGCTTTGACACGCGCCACGGAAATCCTTATTGGGTAAAGAGAACTGTGTCCGAGGGGGGACTCAGACACCCTGAACCTTCCTCCAGCAAGGCTGGAGGTGTTCATGTGGATGACGGTAGCCCTCGGATCGGCAGGCGGTCAAGCAGGCCAGGTGTTCCTCATGTGCCTGTACGTGCCCGCCGCGTGGCCTCGGGTGGTGAGCGGTGATGGCGACCAGCAGCCAGGACCGCCGCCCGCGGCGGCCGAATCGGACGCTGTGGTTTACAGCGCGCATGGGTGGCGCTGGTCTGCGTCGGCGCGCCGAGGGGCGCACGCCGACGCCGACTATTCGGACCGTGACCGAGTCGCGTCACCGACACCGCCGTGGCCCGGCTCAGCGGGCGGCAGCGTCCGGGAATCTGCGGGGCGCGTCGTCCGAAACGAGCAGCCGATGCAACCGGTCCAGTGCCTGGATCAGTTCGTGGCGCTCGACGGCGGTCACACCCGACAAGGCTTGCGCGAGAGTGAGGTCGGCTCGATCGACCCGGCGCTGCGCGCCCGCGGCCTTCACTTCGTCGGTGAGCTCCGCCAGGGTCTTGCGACCGTCGGCCGGATCGGCGGTGGTGCGCGCCCAACCCCGATCGACGAACTCACGCGCACTGGTCGACACCCGACTCTGCGCCAAACCCGCCCGCCCCGCGATTTCGCTGATGCTGCTGTGCCCGTTGAGGAACAGATCCTGCAGCACCAGAAACTGCGCCGGCGCCAGGCCGAACTCGTCGGCGCCGATCTCGGCCAGCGCGATCTCGGCCGGCCGTCGGCCGAGTTGCGTCCCTGTCACTCGGCGCAGTAGCGCGCCGGATCGGCGCGGACGCCAGCGGCAAGTGGCCGCGCGCGGGAAGTGGACAACCGTTGCCCGACAGCGCGATCCACAGTGATGCTCTGCCGGGTGTCCAAGTGCCGGACGGCAGCCTCGTATCGGCAGGTGGTCAAGCACTGAGTCGGCGGATATCCGCCAAGGCTGCTGCCTGCACCTGGTCAGACCAATGGTGCGTCGGCGGATCCGGCAATGGGATACCGGCCGACGAAATCCCGGATGGTTCGTGCGACGAGGCACGGATTCTCCAGCGGCAGTGCGTGGCTGAGACCAGGCAGGGTCAGCCGGACGGCATTACGGAGCCGACCGGCGAGCGCTCGGTTGCGGGCGCGATAGGGGCTGCCGAGATACTCACCTGCACCGCCGTCCACCAGCAGTGCGGGTTGTTCGAGGGTCTCCAGGCCGACCGCGTCCCAGCCGACCAGTGCGGCCATTTCGCACTCGAAGAAGTACCCGCCGCTGCGGACCGACTCCGCCAGGCCGGCGACACCTAGGGCCCGGCTGAGCACATCGCGATAACCCGGGCTCATCACACTACCCAGGAACAGGTCGAAAGCCCGGTCCAGATCCCCGCTTCGGGCCGCCGCGATGGCATCGGCTATCACTTGGCCGCGGGGCTCGTCGGGGGCAGCCGGAGCCGCCGGTTCCAGCAACACCATCGACCGCACCAGCCGCGGGTGCGAGGCGGCCAGTTGCAGCGCGATGGTTGCGCCGCTGGAATGACCCACCACATGGGCCTGCTCGATCCCCGTCGAGCCCAGGACTTCGGCGAGATGTTCGGCGTGGTCGGCCAGGCCGAGGGTGTGGCTCAGGTCCCGGCTGCGGCCGTAGCCTGCTCGGTGGGTGCGCAGGACCCGGTACTCGGGCAGCATCCGGGCAACCGGCGCGAACCAGTCGGCACCGAAGGATGCGTGCACCAACAGAATCGGCTCACCGTCGCCCTCGTCCCAGAACGCGATGTCCGCATTCCCCAATCGAAGATGCTCGACCATGACTCGTCCCTAATCGTTGGACAGTTGCCGGTCCAGGAAGGAGCTCACAATCCGGAAGTACTCCTCCGGCTGCTCGAGCTCGATCAGGTGCCCGCCCTCGGCGATTACGGCCAGCTCCGCCCCGGGCACGCCGGCAGCGATCTCCTCCGATAGCGGTTGCGGTGTGCATGCGTCATGATCGCCGCACAGCACCAGTGTCGGCTGCCGGATGTCACCCAGCTTCGCCAAAGCGTCGTGGGCGATGATCATCTCGGTACGTTGCACAGCGATCCGATGATCCTGCGGTTCTACGGGATTCGCCAGGATCCGGTCGATCCACGCCTGCACGCGCTCGGGATGCTCGCGGGTGTAGCGCGGGGCGAACAGGAACACCGCGTAGAGGTTGTAGATGGTTTCCCGGTCGGATTCGGCGAGCAGCGTGCGGCGCACTGCGAACTCACGCTTGGTGTAGGCGTCGAAGCGGGCGAAGCTCGACGACATCACGAGTGAACGGACCGCATCCGGGTGGTTCAGCGCCATGTACTGGGCGATCGCACCGCCGGTCGACTCGCCGACGACGTGGACCGGCCCCAGGTCGAGATGCTCGACCAGGGCGGCCATGTCCGCGGCGAGTTGCTCGGTCGCGTGACCGTCGGTGGTGCGCGTGGTGCGCCCCGTGCCGCGCTGGTCGGGCAGGATCACGTAGTAGCGCTCGGCGAAGCGCTCGACCTGCGGCCCCCAGCTGGCGCCGATTCCGCCCAGCCCGGAGATGAGCAGTACCGGCGGGTCGACCGGGTTGCCGTGGAGTTCGTAGTACTGGTTGATGCCGTGAGCGGTGAAATTGGCCATGACTACCCTTAAAACGGAACTGAGCTGTTGCGTTTCGTAATCCTAGGTACGTCGATCACAGAACGCAACAGTTCTGTTCCGTTATAGGATTGGGCGCATGCCCACCACTGAACGCACCGCCGGCCGCAAGCGCGATCCCCGCACCGACGTCGCCGCCATCGACGCGGTCCTCGACCTCGTCGCCGCGGGCGCGTCGCTGTCCGGGCTGTCGCTGGTGACCATTGCCGATTACGCGGGCGTGTCCCGCAATTCGCTGTACCGGCGTTGGAAGACCAAGCAGGAACTGTACTTCGACGTCCTCGACGCGATCAACAAGCCGATGCCGCCGTTCGACGGCCCGAGCGCCCGCCAGAACCTCGCCGGATTCCTCGCTGTCCTGATCGAACGCACCCTCGACCCCCGAGCCAGCGCAGTGCTGCGGTCACTGCTTGCAGAGGCCACCAGCTTCCCCGAGCTCTACGCCCGCTACTTCGACCAGGTCGTGGAGCCGCGGCGCGAGGTCGGACGGCGGATCCTGCGGCAGGGCATCGCCGTCGGCGAGCTCGATCCGGGCATCGATGTCGAGCTCGTTCGCGAGGTTCTCGTCGCACCCGCTCTCGCCCGGCTCAACTCCGGCTCTGCTGAGGGTCTCGATCCGGAGCAAACCGGCCGCCGGATCGTCGATCTGCTCTATCACGGCATCCGGCGCGACCAGGCCACCTCGACATGAGCGGTGCCCAACCCTATCTGGGTGAATCTTTGCCCACCCGCGCCCTGCAGGCGCGACGCAGTTGGATGCAAGCCGTCAGCACGCGATAGTCGACGCCCAGCAAAGCCGCCCGCGACGGCGCTACCGGGGTGGAGTGAGGGGGAGATGGACGGGCGGCGGGAGCGCAGTCACAGCCGGGTGGGCCTGGAAGGATTGGATGATCAGCGCGGTGAATCGGCGGGAGGCGGCAAGAGTGGCCGCGGGAGTGCCGGTGCGGATGCCGTGGTTGGCCATCATCGCGAGGAGGAAGTCCTCCACGACGAAGTCGGCGCGGAGTTCGCCGGATTCCTTTGCGCGCCGGATGAGTTCGAGCAGGGCCCGCACGGTGCGATCGCGGTCGGTGCCGAACGTGCGGGCCTGCGTGGGGAATTCGGTGGTGAAGGCGGTGGCGAAGCCGCGGTCGAGGGCGTGCATCTCCAGTATCTTCTCGACCACCAGGCGGAAGCCCTGCCAGGCGTCGGCGCTGGCCAACCCCTCCTGTACGACGGCTGTGCAGGCGGTCATCTGTTCGGCGAACGCCGCTGTGACCAGGGCTTCCTTCGTCGGGAAGCGGCGATACAGGGTGGCTGCCCCGACACGGGCCCGTCGCGCGATCTCGCGCATCGGCACGTCCAAACCCTCGGTCGCGAATACGTTCCGCGCTACTGCGAGGATGCGTTCGCGGTTGTCGCGGGCATCCGAACGCAGCATGTGGGGCACTTGTTCGTCCACCCCTCTCACTTCAGTTATCCGGGCGCGGTGTTCGGTTACCGTCCGAAGTTATGAAAGCTGTTCAGTTTCACTGGTACGGACCGCCCAGCGTACTGCGGGTTTGTGACATCGAGGCGCCGCACGCCGGCCCGGGAGAGATCCGGATCCGGGTCACGGCATCCGGAGTGACGCCCAGTGAGACGGCCCTGCGGGCGGGTGGGCTGCGTGAGCGGGTGCCTCTTACGTTGCCGCACACAACGGGTTTCGACGCGGCTGGGGTGGTCGACGAGGTTGGTAGCGGTGTCACCGATGTCGGTGCCGGTGACGAAGTGTTCGGCGTCACAGCGAGCGCTCGGCTGGGCGGAACCAATGCCGAGTACGCCGTCCTGGCTGCCTGGGCACCGAAACCGTCGACCTGGAGCTGGGAGGAGGCTGGGGGCGCGGCCGCCAATGTCGAGACTGCGACGCGGGTCCTGGATCGCCTCGGGGTCGCGTCCGGCCACACCGTACTGATCCAGGGCGCGGCCGGTGGGGTAGGAACGACTGCCGTCCAACTCGCCGTCGCCCGCGGTGCCACCGTCATCGGTACCGCGAGCGAGCGCAACCACCGGTTCCTGCGCTTGTTGGGCGCGACGCCCACCACTTACGGGCAGCGCCTGGCCGATCGCGTGCGGGCACTGGCTCCGGCCGGGGTGGACGCGGTATTCGATTGCGCCGGAGGCGCGTTGCCGGATCTACTCGCCATCGCCGGAGATGCGAAACGGGTGGTGACGATCGCAGACTTCGACGCGGCGAACTATGGGGTGCACCTGTCGACCACCGCCGGAGGAGCCGACGCCGACCCGCCGGCATTGCACGGACTGCGGACCGCCGCGGCACTCGGCGAGGGGGATCGGTTACGGATTCCGCTGGCGGCGGCATTCCCGCTCGCCGAGGCCGCTGCCGCCCACGAGCTGAGTGAGAGCCGCCATGCCCGCGGAAAGATTGTGCTGCGCAACTGATTCCGATTGCTCAGGCGCTGTTGCCCGCTGCCGGAGAGCGGCCCCCGGCCGTCATGAAGAGTGCGCGTGCAGGGGGCGGAGGCGTTGTGCTGCCGGGTGGTTCAGCCGATATGACTCCGCGCGGCCGGTAGTGAGGCCCTGGAGTGGTGGGTGGGACAGCTTGGCCCAGGCTGGCGGAGACGACTCGAGGCAGGCTTGCTGGTATCGCCGCGCCGATGGGGCCATCGCCCGGAAAGTCTTCCAATTGCTCGCTGACAAGCAAAGAGCCGAACGTGAACAACGTTGATTTGTATAGTTATTTGGTGCACGAGCTCCACCAGTTCGGTGTGTTGCTTCGGGAGTGGCGCGGGCGCGCCTCCCCGGGCGGAGTGGGGTGCACCGGCCAGAATGGTTCCCGCCGCACGCCCGGTCTGCGGCGCGAGGAACTGGCCGAGCTCAGTCTGGTGTCGGCGGACTACATCAAACGTCTCGAACAGGGCCGCGCCCGGCCATCGCTGCAAGTGCTCCGAGCGGTTGCCGATGCGCTGGGCCTGTCCCGGGCCGAGTACGAGCATTTGTGCATCCTCACCGGCCATGCGGTGGCGCAGCCGGGGCGGGTCGACCGGCGTATCCGTCCGGCCACGCGGCAGCTGCTCGATCGTCTCGACGATGTGGCCGTGGGTGTGTTCGACGCGACATGGACACTGTTGTCCTACAACACACTTGGTGACGAACTGTGCGGTGATCCGGCTGCGCTCGGTCCGCGCGACCGCAATATGGTGTGGCGGTACTTCACCAACACCACCAACTGCGTTGCCGATTCGCGGCGCCAGGAGCTGGAGTACGAGGCATCGCTGGTAGCCGATTTGCGCGAGACCGCCAGCCGTTACCCGACCGACCCTGGTCTCACTGCTCTCATCGCCGACCTGATGAAACAGAGCCCGCGATTCGCCGAGCTCTGGGTCACCGGCGCCACAGCCAAATTCGCGCATCGGCGCGGGTCCATCGATCACCCCGAATTGGGTCTGATCCACACCGATGGCCACGTCCTGACAGTTCCCGAGGGTGATTTGAAGCTGTACCTCTTCACCGTCGAGCCCGGGTCGTCCGACGCCCGTAAAGTCGCCGAGCTTGCCGCCCGCGCGAAATCAGCGCGATGACACCGCAGTTCCAGTATCCGCATTTCTGACCGGCACAGCGGCTCGACACCGTTGGTTACCGACAACGGCGCTCTCGCCGCGCTGGAAAACAGCCACGCCCGGCAACAGCCCTGGCGGGCAAGTGATCCCACCGATGAATGGAGTAAGAAACATGACCGAGACAACCATCGAGACCACACCGGTGCTCATCGTCGGCGGCAGCCTGGTAGGGCTGTCCGCTGCCGTCTTCCTCGCCTGGCGGGGAATCCCTGCCATGGTGGTGGAGCGGCATGCCGGCAGTTCGGTGCATCCGCGCGCGATCGGCTACACCACTCGGACGCTGGAGTTGTTTCGCGCCACCGGAGTCGAGTTGCCACCCTCCGAGCATGGCAGCAAGCCACCACGACGCGCCCGAGTGGAGAGCCTGGCGGGCACCTGGTTCCAGGAGTATCCGTGGACGCCGCCGAGCACGACGAACGGACCCGCGATCGAATACTCCCCCGTGCACGCGACGGCCATCGCCCAGGATCGGCTGGAACCGATCCTGCGGCAGCGGGCAGTGGAATTGGGCGCTCAGCTGCGGCCCAGTACCGAGATGATCGGCTTCGGTCAGGACGCCGATGGCGTGACCGCCACCCTGCGACGCCGCGACGACGGCAGCGAATATCAGGTGCGTGCACAGTATCTGGTGGCAGCCGACGGGGCAACCAGCCCGATTCGCAATGCACTGGGTATCGGCCGCAGTGGTGAGGGATTGTTGTCGGTGCAACGCAGCATCCTGTTTCGCGCTCCTCTCGAGGAGTACCTCGCTAAAGGGATCGTGCAGTTCGAAATCGAGCAGGACGATTTCACGCCGTTTCTGATCACCTACTCCGACGGCCGCTGGGTCCTGATGCTCGACGACGACCTCGACCGGGACGAGGCCGCCCAACGCGCGGCCATCGAGCGCGCGATCGGCCGCAGCGACCTACCTATCGACGTGATCGCCGGCGGCCGGTGGGAGCTGGCCGCGCTCATCGCCGATCGATACTCCGCCGGGCGAGTGTTCCTCGCCGGCGACGCCGCCCACCAATTGCCGCCCAATCGTGGGGGTTTCGGCGCCAACACCGGCATCGACGACGCACACAACCTGGCCTGGAAGCTGGCGGCGGTGTTGTCGGGCGAGTCCACCCCGGGCCTGCTGGAGACCTACAGCGCCGAACGGCGCCCGATCGCACTGCTGCGGCACGAACAACTCTTCGCACGCGCCGACTACAAAGCATTCCTGAAGACCCCCAAATCGGACGTACCGGTACTGCCCGAGGACGCGATCGAACTCGGCCAGCTCTATCGCTCGGCCGCAGTCCTCGGCGCGGGCGCGGAGCTGCCGGCGGCGCTGCGCCCCGACGAATGGGCCGGCCAACCCGGCACCCGCGCCCCGCACCTGCGAATCCTGGTGGACGGCACCGAAGAATCCACGCTGGATCTCTTCCAGCGCGGCTGGGTGCTGGTGTCCGAGGACGACCACTGGACAGAACCGGTCGCCGCAGCCATTCGCGCCACCGGTGTCACAGTGCGGCTCGTGCTGATCGGCGTCGACGCGAAAGCGGTCGACCCACGGCCGTTCGGAGCGACCTACGGCGTGCACGACTCCGGTGCGACCCTGGTACGTCCGGACGGTTACATCGCCTGGCGCGCCGTGGACGCCCCCGCCGATCCCGCCCGCGCGCTGGCCGACGCGCTCGGCCGGGCCGCCGACTCGATCCGCACCGCCCGCCCACCGCAATCCACTCTCGAACAACGGATTCAGCGACTGGAAGATAGCGAAGAGATCCGTACCCTCACCGCCCGCTACGCCCACGCGGTGAACCAAGGTTGGGACGGCAAAACCCTTGATGTGCAGACGATCCCGGAGATCTTCGCCCCCGATGCCAGCTGGGAAGGCACCCACTACCACGCCATCCGAGGCGCCGGCGCCATCGCAGCAGCGCTGCCCGAGGCCACCTCGGCGATCGAGGCCGCCCTCCACTCGTTCATGAATCCGATCGTCACCGTCTCCGGCGACACTGCGACCGGACAGTGGCAATTCTGGGTAGCATCCGCGATGGACGGCGAATTCGGTGCTGCATTCATGAATTCCAGGCTGACCTACACCCGCACCGCCGCCGGCTGGCGAATCCAGACCGTGCGCGAGGGCCAGGCCCGACGGGGGCGGTTCGCATGACCGAACAGTTCGACCTGCCCGCCGTGCTGACCGAACTGCTGTACGGCACCGAGGACGCCGAGCCGCTGGAGACCACCCTGGACCGGCTCCTCGCACCGGATTTCGTGCAGCGCATCAACGGCCAAGTGTTTCAGCGCCAGGAATTCGCTCCGCACGTGCGCGAGATGCGCAAACTTGCGGCCGGCGGAGGAGAACTACAGGTACTCGAGCAGATCAGCACCCCAGCCGCGGTAGCAGGGCGGTACCTGTTCCACATGGTCGCCGCGAACGGTACTGCCCTGCGTTTCGAATCCCATCTCTTCGCCAGCGTCCGCGACGGCACAGTCGCACGCTTTGTCGAGGTCGCCCGGCAGATCGAGAACACCGACAACGACAACTTCCTCACCACTACGAACGCGCAGTAGCATTGTGTGCCGAGCGTGTGTCGTTGGAGATCGCCAAAGCGGCCGCCGGATTGATTGTTGCGCGTGTCGGCTCGATCGACGGCCCTACGCCACCGTCAATCGTCAAGTTCCGGTACCGCTTCTTCGCCAGACGGGGTGGAGTTCGTCGACCGGAACAGCGAGGGGGTGGGGTTGGCCGGTCATCGCGGCCAACGCGGTGGCGACAGCGTGGATATCGGCCTTGATGTAGGTGGTGGTCGCGGCGCCGGTGCTGTCGGTGTGTCCGGCGTAGGCGCGGGCCACACCGTAGCCGAAGTTGCGTTCCACCCAGGTCAGGGTGGTGTGACGCAGCCAGTGAGTGGAGATACCTTGCGCCTGCGCCCAGAGCAGCTGACCGCGGATGCGGGTCCACAGGCTGTCGTAGCGGCGGGCGGTCAGGGGGCGACCGTCGCGGTAGCGCAGCAGATCCGATCCCGCAGATCGGGCACCACGGCCGGTGGCGTGCTCGGCCAAGGCGTGGGTGAGCTGGGGACTGATCGGCTGCCATCGCACGGTTTGGCCCTTCTCCCGCAGCCGCACCAGGCATTCGCTGGTCTCCAGGTCACCGACCCGCAGTCCAAGGGCACCGGCACGCCGGCACGCGGTTTCGGTGTGCAGTCGCAGCAACAACGCATCCAACGCCGGATCGTCGCCGGAGACGCGGGCAGCGGCATTGATCTGGTCGAGTTCGTCGGCGGTGAGGGCCCGGCGGGTGCTGGGCAGCCGGCGTGGTTTCGGAACGCGGTGAGCCGGCGAGGAACCCGCAGGCAACAGGTCATCGGCGATGGCGCGGCTGTAAATGGCACGCGCGGCAGCGATGAACGCTTCCCGCGCCGACCGACCGTCGCGGTTGCTGCGCCGCGGCACGACATGCGTGGCCACGTGATACTCGAGCTGCTCGATATCGGTGGCGGTGATCCGGTCCAGCGGCCGGGTTCCGAACGCGACCAGCAGATGATTCCAATAGGACCGGTAGCTCTTCAACGCTCCCGGCCCCGCGGCAGCGACCACGCGCGGGAGATAATCACCCAGGGTCGGAACGGGCGGGCGGTCGCGCAGATCGGCGGGGCTCACTCCGAGGGCGGCAAGCAGGCGGCGGGCTTCGGCGATCCTGTCCGGGTCAGCGGTCATGGCCGTTGTCCAACCGCTCGATCAACGCCGACACCAGCGCGCCGACCGGGACGACGAACATCAACTCCCGCGCCGGTACCGCGACAGCGACCACCGGCCCATCATCCAGGCCGGTGAACCGACGCACCGCCACCGGCAGAGCCAGCACACCGCGAGCAGTGACCGCACGCACCCCGGCCCGGTCGGGAACGATCACCGTCATCGAACCGTCCACCCGTAACCGCAGACGCTGCCCCGGCGACCAGCCCAGCGCCCGCAACAACCGATGTGCCCGGAATCGGCCCGACCGATCCAGCCGCGACACCGCCACCAGACAACGATCCGCCGGATCCGGCAGGATCCGTGGCGGAGGCAACGCCGGCAACACCGCCGCGACGATCCCTCGCCGTTCTACCGCGGGCGGCACGAGCGCCGGAACAATGTCCAAAGGAACTGGAACTGCGAAGAATTCATTCATTCCAGCAATCGTGACCCCGCGTGGAGGTACGCGATCAAGGGTCCACCGACGCTAGCCGAAACACAGTCGCGGCCGACCCGACAACGCCGGTGTTCAAGCCCCCTCCACACCGACCGCACTCGCCGAAATTCGACCGCGCCGGTGTTCAAGCCCACTTGCACACCGACTTGGCCAGTCCAGCCTGCAACCCCAGGCTCCCGAAACCACGACGTGATGCACCATAAAACACCGAATATCCCTGCGGCACAATCAAATCCAGATCTGCATCGCATTACGCTCGACGATGAGGCCCGGCACAGCCAATTGATGTCCGTGCCGGGAAGAGCTACTCGCCGACAACCGCTGCCGACGCAGACATGGTGCAATCGCACCGTAGAGAGTGTCCGGAGGGGGACTTGAACCCCCACGCCCTTAATCGGGCACTAGCACCTCAAGCTAGCGCGTCTGCCATTCCGCCACCCGGACCGGTGGTGCTCAGCAAGGTTATCTGATCGGTCCGCAAGGTCCAAATCGCGGGCCTGTGCCGCGTTGCGGGGTGGGACCGGGTGCTGAGCGCCTCCAGCCAGCGTCAGTGTTTGAGCGCCTCGAGCAGGGCGGCGCGCTGACGGGAGCCCAGGCCGCCGATGCGGCGGTCGGCGGGGATCTCGGCCTCGTCCATCAGTTTGGCGGCCTTGACCGGTCCGATGCCGGGCAGGGCCTTGATCACGGCGGCGACCTTGGTCTTCTTGACCAGGTCCTCCTTGTCGGCGCGCTTGAGGACCTCGCCCATGGAGACCTTGCCCTTGCGCACCTGCTCGATCAGTTCCGACCGCGCCTTGCGGACCGCAGCGGCCTTGGCCAGCGCTGCTGAGCGTTGCTCGGCGGTCATGGTGGGAAGTGCCATGTCTACAACCTTTCACTCGTTCGCTGGAACCTCAACGGCACCGATTGAACATCACCGGACGCCGCGTCGCGCAACGACACACCGCGAGGACAATCGGGGTAACGAGCGTTGCGGGCACGTTTGCGGACGCGGATGCGGGTGATTTGCCGGGGTTGTGGCCGGGTTGCCGGGGCCGGTCACGGCCGAGGAGCCACGCCGCCGAAAGGGCGATCCAATCCGGCGTGTCGGGCACTCGGGGTCGGTTCGAGCGGTCGCTCGCTCCGTCGCGTGGCGCCGCCGAGGCCGCCGCATCGATCGTATGGGCCGCCCGATGTCGATGCGCCGGGATCGGGTCCGATACCGAGCGTCCGGGCACTTCGTCGTGTCGAGGCGTCGCCGATCCGGTTGGGGGACAAGGCGGATCGCGTGGATGCCGTGGTCACGGTCGTGACCGGCCCGCCGAAAGGTACGGTCCACCAACCTGATTCGTGGCACCTCAGTGTTACCGCCACCGGAATCGTGGTCTTGAACCGGGCCGGGCGGGCTGGAATCTTCGCTGCGCGGGGCCGCGCCCGTCGGCAGGGCGCGCCCGCGGTGCGGGGTGCGGGCGCGCCGGGCCCCGGAAAGGGATGTGATGAGTGAGGCTGTGGCACAGGCGGATCCGGAGGCAGAGGCGGTGAGTGAGCCGACTCGCACCGGGCCGCGGTGGCCCGCCGCGACCCGGGTGGTCTTCCGGTTCTGCTTCGTGTACTTCGGGCTGTTCTGCCTGACCGATCCGCAGATTCTCTACGATTTCGTCGGCTGGTTCCGCACCCTGCTGCCGATCGATGCCAGTCTGTGGCTGGTGCGGCCGCTGTCGCCGCTGGTGCACTGGGTGGGGCGCACGGTCTTCGGCGTCGATGCCACGCTGCGCATCGACTCGGCCAGCGGCGATCAGCCCTTCCAATGGGTGCTGCTGTTCTGCCTGCTGGTGGTGGCGACGGCGGCGACGGTGGTGTGGTCGGTGCTGGATCGGCGGCGGCGCGACTATCGCCGGCTCGCCGGATGGTTTCTGCTGTTCGTGCGGTTGTGCCTGGCGGTGCAGATGGTCAGCTACGGCCTGGCCAAGGCCATTCCGATCCAGATGCCGGAGCCGGCGTTGACCACGCTGCTGAAGCCGTTCGGCGATCTGTCGCCGATGGGGGTGCTGTGGAATCAGGTCGGGGCGTCGCAGCCGTACGAGATCCTGCTCGGCTGTGCGGAAGTGACGGCGGGGGTGCTGCTGTTCGTGCCGCGCACCGCGGTGCTGGGCGCGATGCTGAGCCTGGTGAGCATGGCGCAGGTGTTCGTGCTGAACATGACCTTCGGTGTGCCGGTGAAGATTTTGTCCGGGCATTTGCTGCTGTTGTCGATGGTGCTGCTGGCGCCCGAGGCGCGGCGGCTGCTGGATGCGCTGGTGCGCGATCGCGCGGTGGGTCCGGGGTCGCGGCCGGAACCGTGGCGGGCGCCGCGGGCGCGGCGCATCGCGGTGGCGGTGCAGGTCGTGCTGGGGGTGTGGGTGGTGGCCTCGACCGCGCAGTTGGGCTGGACCACGTTCCGGGAGGTCGGCGGCGGGCAGGACAGGCCGCCGCTGTACGGGATCTGGTCGGTCGCCGAATTCACCCGCGACGATCAGCCGGTGCCGCCGCTGCTGACCGATCAGGGCCGGTGGCGGAATCTGATCATCGAGACGCCGGGGGCGGCGACCTATCAGGTGATGGACGATCGGATGATTCCGGCGATGGCGCAGGTCGATCTCGTCAAGCATCACCTCGATATGTTCGCGATGCCGGGTCCGCAGGGCGCGGTGCCGGGGCAGCTGAGTTCGGCTCGGTTCACCTTCGAGCAGCCGTCGGCGGCGGAGTTGCGGTTGCGGGGCCTGCTGGACGGGCATCGGGTGACGATGACGCTGAACCGGGTCGACCGCAGTGCTTTCCGGTTGTACAGCACCGGATTCCACTGGGTGCAGGACTATCAGCACTCCCGATGAGGGATCGGCCGGGGCGAGCATTCACGCGGGCCTCACCCGCCGTTGGGGGACGATTCGGACATCATTGAGGTGTCCGGGTCACGGTGGCGCGATGACTTCGACCACGCGTACCACCCTTCTCGCCGTGCTCGCCCTGGCCGGTATCGTCCTGCCCGCCCAGGCGGCCCGGGCCGACGATGCGCTGCCTTCCCATCGGCAGTGGCTCGGCGATGTCGCCGCGGTCATGCAGGACGGCCCCACCTATCTCGACGACCGCGCGGCGCGCGGCGGCGACAAGCTCGCCATCGTTCTCGATATCGATAACACCGCGCTGCAGACCCACTACGCCCCGGGCAAGGCCACGCCGCCGGTGCTGGAGTTCGCGCGGCACGCGAAGGCGAAGGGATTCAGCGTGCTGTTCGCCTCCTACCGGCCCGAGGCCGAGTCCGCGCGCTGGGCGGTGTCGAACGCCGGATACCCGGTCGACGGGATGTGCGTGCGCTCGGTCGGCGATTCCGGCAAGGCCGCCACCAAGCAGCGCTGCCGCCGCCAGTACACCGAGCAGGGCTACATCATCACCGCCAATGTCGGCAACCGCTCGACCGACCTCGAGGGCGGCAACTACGAAAAGGGTTACAAGCTGCCCGATTACGACGGGCGCCTGTCCTGATTCGAGCGGTGGGCACTGACGTGGCCGATGCGCCGCCGCGCGAGGTTCGCCCTCGTACGGCGGCGCTCGTTCGCGGGGAGAGGCTCTTGTCGGCAGTCGCCGCCAGTGTGCAGTCGATGCACCTCGGGTCGATGCGTTCGATGGTCTCGGCGCGCTCGGTGATGGTGTGCGGGCCATCGCCGAGCAGGCTGCGGCACGGGCTGGTGTCACCGGCGGCTCGCTGACGCCAGTCCGTGCTGGTGGGCGTAGACGACGGCGTGGATGCGGTCGCGTACGCCGAGTTTGGCGAGGATGCGGGAGACGTGGGTTTTGACGGTTTCCTCGCCGACGCCGAGGGCGGCGGCGATCTCGGCGTTGCTGCGGGCGTCGGCGAGCAGGAGCAGGACCTCGTGTTCGCGGGCGGTGAGGGCGGCCAGTTCGGGCGGGACGGGGGCGGGGGCGAGGGTACCGGCGAAGCGGGCCGCGAGGCGGCGGGTCATGGATGGGTCGATGACCGCGTCGCCGCGGGCGGCGATCCGGATGGCGGCGAGCAGTTCTTCGGGCGGCAGGGTTTTCAACAGGAAGCCGCTGGCGCCGGCGGCGAGGGCGCGGGCGAGCCCGGCCTCGCTGTCGTAGGTGGTGAGCACCAGCACGCGGGTGCCGCCGGCGGCGACGATGGCCTCGGTGGCGGCGAGCCCGTCGAGTTTGGGCATGCGCACGTCGAGGATGGCGACATCCGGGTGCAGGCGGGCGGTTTCGGTGATGGCGGAGCGGCCGTCGCCGACGTCGGCGACGCATTCGGTGTCGGGGTGGGCGTCGACCACGGCGCGCAGCCCGGAGCGGAACATGGCGTGGTCGTCGGCGATCAGGACGCGGATCGTGGTCATGCGGCTCCGATCGGGATGGACACGGTGATGCGCCACCGGTCGGCGGGGTCGCGGCCGTGGTCGACGGTGCCGCCGAACAGGTCGGCGCGGCGGCGGATGCCGTCCAGGCCGCGATGCGGCGATCCGGGCGGATCGTCGTGCGCGGCAACGGGGTTGGTTTCCTCGATGAGGATGCGGTCGGGGCGCCGGTGCACCGACAGCCGGGCGGAGCCGCTGCCGTGGCGCAGGGCGTTGGTGAGCAGTTCCTGCACGATCCGGTAGACGATGACGTCGAGGGATTCGGGCAGGGCGGCGGTCGCGCCGGTGGTGTGGACCTCGACGTCGAGCCCGGCGGCGCGCACCGTGTCGACCAGTTCCTCGATCTCGGCGAGGCCGGGCTGGCGGCGGCCCGCCTCGTCGCGGCCGTGCAGCAGGTCGAGCTGGCGGCGCAGGTCGACCATGGCGGCGCGGCTGGCGTCTTCGACGGCGGTGAGCGAGCGGGTGGCCGCGCCGGGGTCGCCCGCGAGGGCCAATCGTGCCGCGCCGGCGTGGATTCCGATGGCGCTGACGTGGTGGGAGATGACGTCGTGCAGGTCGCGGGCGATGGCCTCGCGCTCGTCGGCCAGCGCCCGGTCCAGGGCGGCGTGCTGTTGCTGCTGGCGAAGTTGTTCGCGCTGTTCGAGTTCGGCGATGTAGGCGCTGCGGCCGGCGGTGTAGCGGCCCACCAGCCAGGGCACGATGCCCGCGGAGACGCAGGTGATGAGCAGCAGCCGCCAGTCGCGGGCGACGGTGCCGCCGGCGGCCACCCCGGCCCCGGACGCGCCGATCGCCAGCAGCGGAACCGCGACCAGGGCGGCCCGGTCCGACAGCCAGGCGCCGGCGCGGTAGCCCGCGACCAGGTATCCGACATCGGTGACGCGGACCGGTAATCCGTTGCGGTGCAACAGCCATGCCGCGACCACGCGCAGCACCACCTGGGCGACGGTGACCGCGGCGGCGGTGCTGGGCGGCGCGGCGAGCGCGAGGTCGACCGCGCCGACGGACAGCACCATGGCGGTGCCCGCCGCCGGGGAGGCGGCGAACATGCCCGACAGTGCGATGAACACGGTGTCGACGGTGGCGGCGGCGAGCGCCACCAGCAGCGACTGCCGGGCCAGGGAGCGGCGCACCCGGACGTGCTCGAGCGCGCCCGCCGACCCGGACGAGCGCACGGCCGCCAGCGAGCGCAGCAACCGCCGCGCGGCCGCGTTCGCGGTGCGCTCGCGGGATGTCCGCGTCGGGTTCGCCTGCACGAGACGGACGATACCCCGGGCCGGGCGCCGTGCCGTCCCTCGAGCGGGGGACGCCAAATCCCTCGTCGGCGCGATGTTTTCGCTGGTCACCGCGAATAACGTGATGGGAGATCGACCAGGCGCGAGGGGAACCAACTCGAAGGGAGCAGGTCGTGCAGATCGCAGACTCGCCACGGTACGTCGGCGCTGGCATTCGTCCTGTTGATGATTGTGGAGCGCTGTTTCGGGCCAGTGCCCGGCGCACCGGGCACTGGCCGCGAGGTTCAGGCGGTGAGCCCTTCGACGATCCGCTCGAACGCCTCCCCGCCGTGCCCGTCGGCGACTTGGCGGTCGATCTGCGCCTTGAGCGCGCCGAGGAGTTCGGTGCCGACACCGGCGTCGCGGGTGGCCCGCACGATCGCGTCCACGGCGGACTTGTGGAAGCTCAGCGTCTGCACCGGGTTGCCGTAGTCGCCGGTGTCGATGGTGTGCCCCTGCCGGATCGCCGCGTGCGACATGGCCGTCACGAACGGCACGACGCGGTCGGCGAACTCCGCGGCGGGGACCCCGGCCGCGCGCATCATGGCCGCGCCGTGCAGGAATCCGGCGAACATCGTGTACATGGCCGCCAGCAGCGCGAAGTCGTACAGCGAGGCCGTCCCGGCGTCGTCGCCGAAATATTCGGCGGTGCCGAGCAATTCGAGCGCGGGCCGGTGGGTGTCGAACACCGCGCGGGCGCCGCTGTAGAGGATCGAGGAGCCGGGCTGCCCGATCATCTCGGGGATGGCCATGATTCCGCCGTCCAGGTAGGGCAGCGCGTGATCGGTTGCCCAGCGGGCGAGTTCGCGCGCCTCGTCCGGTGTGGTGCTGGTCAGGTTCAGCACCGCGGCCCCGGTCAGGTCGGCGGCGACGGGGTCGAGCGTCTCGTGCACCGACGCGTGGTCGAACAGGCACACGATCACCAGGCCCGCGCCGCGGACGGCCTCGGCGGCGGTGGCCGCGCCCCGCGCGCCGAGCGCGGTCAGGGCGGTGTCGCGGCCGGGCGTGCGGTTCCACACGGTGACCGCATGCCCGCCCTCGATCAGCGCCGCGGCCAGCGCCCGGCCCATCGCGCCGAGGCCGAGCACGGTGACGGGGGTGGGGGTGGATTGCATGGGGGATCTTCTCCTCGGGACTGATGCGGAAACAACGATCGGCGCGCCACAGTCATGCTCGCCCGTATTGCCTTGTGCGCCAAGTACCTACTAATTTGTGCGGTACTTACCGACAGGTGTGTGAACAGGTAGCGAGGCCGGGCCATGGGGACGAAGAGATGCGGACCATATTTCTGCGGGATCGACGCGGCCATGGATGTGGTCGGCGGCAAGTGGAAGTCGCTGATCCTGTGGGAGTTGGACACGCACGGCACGCGCCGGTTCGGGGAACTGCGCCGCGGGTTGCCCGGAGTGTCGGAGAAGATGCTGATCCAGCAGCTGCGTGAGCTCGAGGAGGACGGCATCGTGCACCGCGAGGTGTATCGGGAGGTGCCGCCGCGGGTGGAATATTCGCTGACCCCCGACGGTGTGTCGCTCAATGCCGCCCTGGCGCCGCTGGGGCGGTGGGGGCAGCACCGGATCGCCGCCATCGGCGCCGAGCGGGTGGAGCACGCCGGGTGAACGCGGTTGCGCGCACGCTGCGACCAACGCATGGCCGCGGCCGCGGGCAATGGTAGGAAAGGAGGTGTGTCTGCAACTGGTGAAGAGTTCCGATCCGAGAGCACGTCCCGCGCGGTATCGGAGGTGGTGGAGCTGGTCAGCACGCTGATCCGGTTCGACACCTCCAATACGGGCGATCTGGCGACCACCAAGGGTGAGCGTGAGTGCGCGCAGTGGGTAGCGGACCAGTTGCACCAGGCCGGGTACACCACCGAGTACGTGGAATCGGGTGCGCCGGGCCGCGGCAATGTGTTCGCGCGGCTGGCCGGCGCCGATCCCAGCCGGGGTGCGTTGATGATCCACGGTCATTTGGATGTGGTGCCCGCCGAGGCCGGCGACTGGAGTGTGCATCCGTTCTCCGGTGCGGTCCGCGACGGATATGTGTGGGGCCGTGGCGCGATCGATATGAAGGATATGGTCGGCATGATGCTGGCGGTGGCCCGCCAGTTCAAGATCGAGGGCACGGTGCCGCCGCGCGATCTGGTGTTCGCGTTCCTGGCCGACGAGGAGAACGGCGGCCGCTGGGGGTCGCAGTGGCTGGCCGACAACCGACCCGATCTGTTCGAAGGGGTCACCGAGGCGGTCGGTGAGGTCGGCGGCTTCTCGCTGACGGTGCCGCGCCGCGACGGGACCGAGCGGCGGCTGTATCTGGTGGAGACCGCGGAGAAGGGGTTGGGCTGGATGCGGTTGCGCGCCAAGGCCCGCGCCGGGCACGGCTCGTTCCTGCACGACGACAACGCGGTGACCATTCTCGCCGATGCGGTGGCGCGGCTGGGCAAACACACCTTCCCCCTGGTGATCTCGGATTCGGTGGCCGAATTCCTGGCCGCGGTGAGCGAGGAGACCGGCATCGACTTCGATCCGTCCGGGCCCGATATCGAGGGCCAGCTCGCGAAGCTGGGCACCATCTCCCGCATCATCGGCGCGACGCTGCGCGACACCGCGAATCCGACGATGCTGCGCGCGGGGTACAAGGCGAACGTGATTCCGCAGACGGCGGAGGCGGTGATCGACTGCCGGGTGCTGCCGGGGCGGCAGGCCGCGTTCGAGCGCGAGGTCGACGAGCTGATCGGCCCGGATGTGGAGCGGGAGTGGATCACCCACCTGGACTCCTACGAGACGACCTTCGACGGGCATCTGGTCGACGCGATGAACGACGCCATCCTCGCCCACGACGCGGACGGTCGCACCGTGCCCTACATGCTGTCCGGCGGCACCGACGCGAAGGCGTTCGCGCGCTTGGGGATTCGCTGCTTCGGCTTCGCGCCGCTGCGGCTGCCGCCGGAGCTGGACTTCTCGGCGCTGTTCCACGGGGTCGACGAGCGGGTGCCGGTGGACGCGCTGGAATTCGGCACCAAGGTCCTGGAGCATTTCCTTCTGCACAGCTGACGATTCGAAAGGACGGCCCATCGTGCCCGACTATTCCCACAACCCGTACGCCGCGCTGCCGCAGCTGCCGACGTTCGCGCTGACCTCCGAGGACGTGACCGACGGGCAGCCGTTCGGCAACGATCAGGTCAGCGGCGTGTTCGGTGCGGGCGGCAAGGACATCTCCCCGCAGCTGTCGTGGTCCGGATTCCCGGCCGGGACCAAGAGTTTCGCGGTCACCGTCTACGACCCGGACGCGCCGACCGCGTCGGGGTTCTGGCACTGGGCGATCGCCGACATTCCGGCGTCGGTGACGTCGCTGCCGCGCGGGGCGGGCAGCGAGGGCGGTGCGCTTCCGGCGGGGGCGATCGCGCTGCGCAACGACGGCGGTTTCGCCGGATTCGTCGGCGCCGCCCCGCCCGCCGGGCACGGCCATCACCGCTACATCATCACCGTGCACGCGGTGGATGTGGACAGCCTGGGCATCGACGCGAATGCCACCCCGGCGTTTCTGGGGTTCAATCTGTTCTCGCACGCGATCGGGCGGGCGCAGATCGTGGCCACCTACGAGCAGACGTAGGGGCGGTAGGTCCCGGCCAAAAGCACGCCGGGACCATAGGTTGGACGCTATGCCGGGACCATAGGTTGGACGCAATGCCGGGGCTATGGGTTAATGCAACGCCGGGACCATGGGTCAATGCAATGTCGGGACCGTGAGTTAATGTAATGCTGGGACCATGAGTTGACGCGATGCCGGGACCTTCGGTTGATGCGATGCCGGGATCATTGTTAGCGCGAGGCCGGGGCCGCGCGGGTGAATTGCCCGGGGCCCCGGCATTTTTCGTGCGCTACTTGACGTCGATCACGCCGTCGGATGCCGCGTCGCCGTAGAGTTCGGCGATCTCGGCGGCGTATTTGGTGCTGATGGGGCGGCGCTTGAGTTTGAGGGTGGGGGTGATCTCCTCGCCGCCGGGTTCCCAGGCGGTGGGCAGGATGCGGAAGCGTTTGATCTGCTCGACGCGGGAGATCTTGGTGTTGCCGGATCGGACGGCGGCGGTGATCTCCTCGACGAGTTCGGGGCGGGTGGCCAGGGTGGCGAGGGGAGCGTCGGGGATGCCGAGCGTCTTGGCGCGCACGGCGGCGGTGTCGGGGTCGAGCACGATCAGGGCGGTGATGTAGGGGCGGGCGTCGCCGACCGCGACCACCTGACCGACCAGGGAGGAGGCGGCCTTCACCGCGTTCTCGATATTGGTGGGGGAGATGTTCTTTCCGGCCTCGGTGATGATCAGTTCCTTCTTGCGGTCCACGATCGTCACATAGCCGTCGGCGTCGATGGTGGCGACGTCGCCGGTGTGCAGCCAGCCGTCGGCGTCGATGGCCTCGGCGGTCTTGTCGGGCATCTTGCGGTAGCCGGGGGTGACGATCGCGCCGCGCACCAGCAGCTCGCCGTCGGTGTCCAGGCGCAGTTCCACGCCGTCGAGGGCGCGGCCGACCGAGCCGGGCCGCGGCTTGTCCAGTTCGGTGAAGGTGCCGACACCGCTGGTCTCGGACATGCCCCACACCTCGGTGACCGTGAAGCCCAGTCCGAGCAGGAATTCCAGGGTTTCCGGCGGGATGGCGGCGGCGCCGGAGGACGCCACCCGCAGCTCGTCCATGCCGAGGGCGGCGCGCAGTTTCGACAGCACCAGCGCGTCGGCGAGTGTGTGCTGGACGGCCAGCAGCGGCCGGGCCGGGCCGCCGGTGAGGCGGGCGCGGGCGGCGGCGACACCGACGCCGAGAGCCCAGTGCGCGAGCGCCTTCTTCACCGGGCTGGGTTCGGTGGCGAGCCGGGCGTCGATACCGGCCTTGAGTTTCTGCCATACCCGCGGCACGCCGAAGAACGCGGTGGGGCGGGCGTCGGGCAGGGCGGCGGCGATCTCGCGCGGATCGGGCACGCAGGTGAGGGCGATGCCGGTGAACAGGTTCGCGCAGTGCCCGGAGATGCGGTCGGCGACGTGCGCGGCGGGCAGGTAGGACACGCCGCGGTCGTCGAGGCCGACGATGAGCGGGCCGCGCATCAGCCCGGCGATCTGGGCGACCACATTGCTGTGAGTGATCTCCACGCCCTTGGAGGGGCCGGTGGTGCCGGAGGTGTAGATGAGGGTGACCAGATCGTCGGGGCGCACGGCCTGCCAGGCGGCGTCGAAGTCGAAGTCGGGGGCCGGGTCGGCCTCCACGTCGGCCAGCGACAGCGTGTCGGCGGCCGGGCCGTCGACGACGATGAGGTGCTCGAGGTCGACGCCCGCGCCGCGCACCGCGTCCAGGAAGGCGCGCTCGGTGACGGCGATCCGGTTCTCGGCGTTGGTGAACAGGTGTTTGATCTGCTCGGCGGAGCTGGTGTTGTACACCGAGAACGGGGTGGCGCCCAGGTGCAGGGCGGCGGTGTCGACCAGGTTGAATTCCGGCCGGTTGGTCAGCATGAGGGCGACCGTGTCGCCGTGGCGCACACCGAGTTTGGCCAGGCCCGCGGCGATGGCGCGCACCCGCCGGTCGTAGTCGCGCCAGGTGATCTGCTGGGTGCCGCCGACGGTGCGCAGCGCGACCTGATCGGGCCGTAACATGACGGTCTGCTGGAACGCCTCGGGCACGGTGTGGACTGTGACCCCGGACTGGTGGGTGAAACCGATTTCTGTCGTCATATTTCCTGTTCCCGATCCCGTTGATGCGTTCCGCCTCCCCCCGGGCCGGTCCGTGACGCGGCTCACCCATCCTATCCACGGTTTCGGGCGAATGCGCGGTCACCGACGGACGGGTCGGATTTCTGCGGCGGTGATGTGAAACGACAAGCGTCGCAGCCATTCCCGCGTCGCGGGGCGGTGAGCGGCGTATTGTCGGCGCTGTCGACAGTCGGCTCGATGAGGGGGAGTCGTCCATGTCCGATCTCGCGGTGGTGTTGGTGCACGGCCTGTTCTCGTCGCAGGCGACCTGGTCCGACATCGATGCCCGCATCGGCGAGGATCCCGCGCTCGGGGTGCGCTGCGATCTGTTCCACATGACCTATGCCAGTCCCCGCGTCCGGCTGCATCCGTTGCGCGCCATTCCCGATTACGACGTGATCGCCGACGATATGGCGACCTTCCTCGATGTGGAGGTGGCCGGGTACGCGAAGGTGGCGCTGGTGGGGCACAGTCAGGGTGGTCTGATCATTCAGCGGTATCTGGCGCGGATGGTCGGGGCGGGCCGGGCGCGGGATCTGGCGCGGATCAAGGCGGTGGTGATGTTCGCGTGCCCGAATTCCGGATCGGAACTGGGCATCCTGTTTCGGCGGGTGGCGAAATTCTGGTTCCATCCGCAGGAGCGGCAGTTGCGGCCGCTGAACGAGAAAGTGGCCGAGGCGCATCGGGTGGTGGTGCAGCGAATTCAGTACGCCGCCACCGTGGATGCGCAGAACTGCCCCATCCCGATCCACGTGTATGCGGGCACCACGGACAAGGTGGTGACGCCGACGTCGGCGCGCGGGGCTTTTCCGAATGCGAAGGCGCTGCCGGGCGACCATTTCTCGATTATCGAGGCGAAATCGTCGACGGCGCGGACGTTCACGGCATTGCGCAGCCATTTGCTGACGGTGCTGGGTGGGGGTGATCCCGGCCAAAAGCATGCCGGGATCACGGTGGTTGGTACGCCAGCCGAGACGACAGTGGTTGGTAGGCCAGCCGAGACGACGGCGGTAGGTCCGCCGTCCGGGATGACGGCGGTAGATACGCCGACCGGGATGGGGACGGTGGATACGCCAGCTGGAATGACGATGGCGGGGACGCCGACCGGGATGACGGCGGAGGGTCCGCCGACCGAGGCGATCGCAGGCCCGCCGACCAGGATGGCGACTGCGGGGACGCCTACCGAGACGATGGCGGGCCCGCCGGTCGAGATGACGATGGCGGGTTCGCCGACCGAGATGACGGCGGGCTCACCGGCGGGGATGACAACGGCGGGTCCGCTGAACGAGACCACGACAGGTCCGCCGGTCGGGATGACGATGGCGGGTTCGCCGACCGAGATGACGGCGGGCTCACCGGCGGGGATGACAACGGCGGGTCCGCTGAACGAGACCACGACAGGTCCGCCGGTCGGGATGACGATGGTGGGTCCGCCGACCGAGACCAGGGCGGGCTCACCAGCTGGGGCGACGGCGGGCTCACCGATCGGGACGACAGAGGGGTCACCGGACGGGGCCACAACGGCGGGTCCGCCGCCTAGGACGACAACGGCGGGTCCGCCAGGTGGGACGGCGGCGGCGGGCACATCAGCCGAGGCGGCGATTGCGGGCCCACCAGGTGGGGCGGCGATTGCGGGGGCACCAGGTGGGGCGGCGATAGTGGGCGCACCAGGTGGGGCAGCGATAGCGGGGGCATCGGGTGGGGCCGCGATGGTGGGGGCGGCGGGTGCGGGTGGCGCGGGTGGTGGGGCGTGGTTGCTCGAGACGCCGGTTCGTACGCCTGTTTCCGAGTCGGGGGCGGGGGTGGCGGTGCGGCACAATCTGGTTCGGCCCTCGGATGCGTTCTTCGATCGGGTCGGTGAATTGCGGCGGGTGCTGGAGGGGTTGGCGTCGCATCGGCGGGTGGTGTCGATTTCGGGGCTGGGTGGTATGGGGAAGTCGGCGCTGGCGAATCGGACGGCGTGGCGGTGTGTGGGTGGTGAATCTTCGGGTGGTGCACCGTGTTTCGACACTATTGTGTGGTGTGATCGGTCGACCGGGCGCACCCTGGACGCGTTGCTCGATACCGTGTCGCGGGTGCTGGGTTATCCGCATCTGCGGGCGCTTCCGATGCCGGACAAGCTCGATCGTGCGGTGGAGCGGATCAACGACGAACGCTGCCTGCTGATTCTGGACGATTTCGACGACACCTGTGACTGCGATATTCCCGATTTCCTGGCCCGGATCGACGCGACCCGCAGCAAGGTGCTGGTCACCGCGCGGCAGCGGTATTCCGGTGAGGCGTGGTCGGTGGATATCGGCGGTCTGGACGAGCCCGCGCGCCGGGATCTGGTGCTGGAGGAGGCGCATCGGCTGGGTATGGCGGAGCTGACCCGCGGCAGCCTGGATCTGATGGCCGATTATCTGGCGGCGACGGGCGGTAATCCGTTCGCGATCCGGCTGACGCTGGGGCAGATCCGGTATGGCGACGAATTGAATTCGGTGACCGCGCATCTGCGCAGCGCCAGCGATGCGGCGCTGTTCGACGCGATCTTCGACCGCACCTGGCATCGGCTGCTCGCCGAATTCGGGGGCGCGGAGACGATCATTCTGTGTATCGCGCTGCATCCGGCGTCGGTGTCGCGGGAGGCGATCGAATTCGTGCTCGACGCGCGGGGTGCGCAGGTGAGCCGCGAGATTCGCCGCATCGTGGACGCCTCCCTGGTCGATATCGTGCGCGGCGGCCTGACCAGTTCGGGCCGATTCCGGCTGCATCCGCTGACCCGCGCCTACGCGCTGCGCCGACTCGCGGGCGACGAGCGGCGGCGCGCCTGTCTGCAGGATCGGCTGATCCGCTACTACCGGGATTTCGCGGTCGCCGAGGCGGAGGTGTGCACCCGCGCCGATCGGGTGCGGGCGCTGGAGGTCGAGCGCGACAATGTGGTGGCGTTCGCGGAGGCGGCGTTCGCCCGCGCGATGGTGTCGCGGGAGCGGACCGATCTGCTCGATGTCGTCCGGTATGCCGAGGCGATGGCGGGATTCCTGTGGGGGCGCGGGTATTGGCGGGATCGGTTGCGGCTGTGCGGGAATGCGGCGTCGGCGGCCGAGGCGGCGGGCGAGGCGGTCGCGCTGGCCCGGCAGTGCGCGCTGATCGGGCGGGTGCACGTGCGCCTGGGTGACTACGCCGAGGCGGCGCGCTGGCTGGCGCGCAGCGAGGCGGCGCTGCCGCGCGACGCCTCCGGCGCCGACCGCCGGGAGACGATCCGGTTGCGCGCCCATATCGCCTCCCGCACCGGTGATCCGGCCGCGGCCCGCGCGCTCTATCGCACGGTGCTGGAGTCGGCGGCGGCGACCGCCGACGACGAGGGCCGCGCCGCCACCCTGGTGGAGCTGGGCATGTGCGCGGTGCGGGAGGGCGAATTGGCCGACGCCATCGCGACATTCGAGCAGGCGCGGCGGCTGGACGAACAAGCGGGCGCGGTGGAGGGGATGGCGATCACGCTGAGCCATCTGGCCCACGCGCTCTACGAGTCGGAGAACCTCCGCGATGCCCGTCCCCTGTTCGAGCGCGGCCTGGAGCTGGCCACCCGGGTGAATCGGCCGAGTACCCGCGGGCGCTGTCATCTGGGGTTGGCCGGGATCGAGGTGAGCGAGCGCCGGTTCGCGGAGGCCGGGCGGCATGCGGCCGCGGCGGGTGAGTTGTTCGGGCTGCTGGGCATGGCCGAGCCCGCGGCCGAGGCGGCGCTGATCGCGGAGAATCTGCCGCGCGCCGCCGGGGAGGTCGGCCCGCCGCGGCCGACGGTGCCCGAACTGCTCGCCGGGTGCCGCGCGGTGGTGTTCGATTTCGACGACACCCTGGCGGCGACCATGCGGGCCCGCTGGCCGGTGCTGCGCCGCACCGCCGCGGAATTCGGTGTGGAGCTGGAGATCTCGACGATCCGGGCGGCGTGGGGGCGGCCGTTCGACGCGCTGGTCCGGGCCCTGGTCCCCACCGTCGATCCGGCGGTATTCGTGCCCCGCTATCGGCAGGCGATGGCCGCGCAACCGCCGCGGCCGACCCCGGCGGCGGTGTCGGTGCTGCGGCGGCTGCGCCAGCGCGGGGTGTCGCTGTCGATCGTCGGCTCCGGCAGCCGCGCGCTGATCGTGCAGGATCTGGCGGCCCTGGGTGTGCTGGACTGTTTCGACGAGGTCCGCGGCTGTGAGCAGTCCGAGGTGCACAAACCGGATCCGCGGGTGCTGCACCCGACCCTGGCCGCGCTGGCGGCGGCGGGTATCGCCCGCGCGCAGGTCCTCTATATCGGCGACAGCGTCCGCGACCATCTGGCCGCCACCGGCAACGGGGTGGCCTTCCTGGCGGTGCTGACGGGTCTGGAGACGCGGGAGGATTTCCTGCGCGCGGGGCTGGCGCGCAATCTGGTGCTGGGGAGTTTGTCGCAGTTGCGGATGTGGTTGTAGGGGAGGCGGTTACGCGCTGCTGTACTGGGCGCCGAGTTCGAGGATGCGGTCGATGCGATCGAGGCTGGGCATGGCGTCGGGGGTGCCGTCCAGGGATTGGGCGGCGACCATCGCCGCGGCCGCCCAGCGGAAGTCGCTCTCGGCGGCCGGGCGGTGCGCGTCGAGCAGCCGATGGGTGAGCGCGGCGGCGAACGCGGCGTGCGCGCCGGGACCGGCGTGCAGGAACGCCGGTGACAGCGGAATGTCGAGATCGAGGTCGTCGGTGGTGATCCGGCAGCGGTCGTCGCCGAGGACGCAGACGGCGCGCGCGCCCAGCATCCGCAGATACAGCACGGTGTCGGCGGTGTCGGTGTCGGCGCCGGGAACCAGGGCGCGCAGTTCGTGCTCGGTGCCGATGAGGTAGTCGACGGTCCACAGATATCGGTACAGCCCTTGCGGTTCGGGGATGGCGGGCGCGGCGTGCAGGATCAGCCAGGGGCGTTCGGGCTGGGTGTCGAGCGCGGCGAGGACGGCCTCGACGACGGGCGCCGGTTGTTCGAGGGTCGCCAGCACCGCGGCCGCGCCGGTGAGCGCGCGCCGGATCTGGGTGGTGCGCAGGTCGGCGACGGTGAGGCTGGTGCGGTCGGCGCTGCAATGGATTTCCGACGCCTCGCCGGGGCCGGTGAGGATGCGCGCGTCGGCGGGGGTGGCGGCGCCGGGGACGACCTTCACCAGTGTGGTGTCGACGCGGTGGGCGCGCAGGTAGGCGAGCAGTCGTTGGCCGGCCGGGTCGTCGCCGATCGCGCACAGCAGCCGCACGGTCAGCCCGAGGCGGGCGATGGCGACGGCGCGGCCCAATCCCTTGCCGCCGAAGTGTTCGCTGGTGCTCCCGCGGACGGTGGTGCCCGGCAGCGGTGGGCGATCGACCCGGTACAGGTGTTCGGTGACCGCGTCGCCGACGACGGTGACCGCGCGCCGGTCGGTGGATTCCGGTGGCGCGGTGGTGGTTTCGGGCTGCAGCGCGGGATCGTCGGAGGCGTCCACGAGCAGCCGCGCCAGTTCGGTGTAGGCGCTGTGCTCGAGCCGCACCCGCAGCTGCCGGACCGTCGGCGCGGCCGCGGGCGGGCGGGCGGAGACGACGGTGTGCAGGGCCTGCCAGCATCGGCTCAGGTATTCCCGGCGTTCGCCGAGTTCGGCGGCGTAGAGCCGGTGGAAGTCGACGTCGGCGGCGGGGCTGCCCGCCTCGTCGAGGGTGCCCAGGGCCAGGACCGCGTCGGCGATGATGCGTTCGGTGGGCGGGAGCCGATGCACGAGGGCGCGGATGACGACGACGGCGGTCTCCTCCGGGGGACGACCGGATCGGCACACGTGCCGGCGGACGACGGGCAGGTTCAGCAGGGGGGTAGCGTCGATTTCGGTGCTGGCCAGGCGGGTGGGGCTGAGGCCGGACCGTTTGCCCAACCGCACCAGCACCGCCCGCACGGCGATCACCGCATCCTGTTGCCCCACCTCGATACCTCTGTCATCGGGTGCCCCGGCCCCACATAGGCGCGCGATCGGCGGGTGGGGACGAGAAAAGTGTTCAGAGCCAAGGTAACCCGGCGATAAGCCGCGTGCACCGGCATTTGCCGGATTGCTTACCGGGCGCTGCGCGGGCGTTTTCTCAGGCGGGGGTGGGGAATGCCTCGGGGAGCGGGAGCGGGGTGAGCAGGTCCACGGCGCTGTCGAGCAGCGCTCGCATCCGCTCGGCGGCCTTCGCCGTCGGGTGCTCGGCGCGGGCGGGCCGGGGGCGCAGGCCGTAGTGTGTTCCGGCGACGAGCACGGTGGCGAGGGCGAGCGGGCCGAGCAGTTGCAGGCCGGGGCGGCCGCCGCTGCCGGGCTCGGTGAGTTCCGGCGGCGGATTCAGGTGCCCGCGCCGGACTTTCGCCGCGAGGTAGCGGCGTTCGCGCTCGGTGCGCGCGCGAGTCCACAGCGGTATGACCGTGACCCGGCGGCCGGTGGCGAGCGCCGCCTCCTTCTCGGGGTTGTTGGTGAGCAGGCCGATCGCGGCCAGGGGTTGCGGCAGATATGCCGAGAGTTTGTCGAGGGCGATGGCGGCCAGGATGTAGGACCGGTTGTCGGGCGGGTAGCCGAGGGCGCAGTAGGCGGTGAAGGTGTCGTAGTCGACTGCCTCGGACAGGCGTAGTCCGCGCGCCTTGGCGATCAGGCCCGCGCCGCGTCCCTCCTGGTGCAGGTAGATCAGTACACCGCCGCCGTTGTCGAAGATCTTGTCCAGCGCTTTGTCCAGCTGGGGGCCGCAGTCGCAGTCGTCGGTGCCGATGACGTCGCCGAACAGGCAGCGGGAATGGATGCGGACCAGGCAGCCGGCGGCGATCTCACCGAAGATCAGAACCTCGGCGAAGTCGTCGCCGTAGGCCAGTTCCATGACTCGCAGCGGCAGCCGGATCCCCTTGCGGGAGTACATATGCCGGGTGTCCTCCAGGTTGATTTCTGCTGTGTCCAACATTCCTCCGAAACCGTTGAGCGGAACACCGATCCGGGCCGCGACGCGCACAACTCGCCGGGGTCTTCGTCAGGGGTGGAACCGTACCCGTGGGCCGATGGGTGCGCGTCGGTGGCGATGCCGGTGCGGCACAATCGATTCCCATCGGTGCGCGGGACGCCGGAGGGAGGTCGTCGCGCCATGGCCCGCGGCACCTCCGTCCGGCGTCGTATTCGCTGCTGCCGACGATAAGCCCAATCGAGGGAGTTTGCCCGGCTTCCGGCCTGCCAATTGCGGCCACACCCGCCCAATAACGCCATTTGCCGAAAGATGCTGAGCAAACCGCATTTTCCGAGAGTGTGCTGTTTGTCACACCCGGTGATTGCGCGCGGTGGTGCGGGCTGCGGTCCCGAAATCGGTTGGCAGCCCGCACTCCTGGGTGCGATGCACGGTGATGCTGGCCTGCGGCGGGTCGTTCAGGCGCGGGTCTTGTGTTCCGCGCCGACGGCCTCGGTGAGGCTGGTGAAGCCCTGGGCGCGCAGGCGGGCGGCGATGCCGCGGTGCAGGCGGCGGGTCCAGAACGGGCCGCCGTAGATGAAGCCGGTGTAGCCCTGCAGCAGGGTGGCGCCGGCGAGGATGCGGTCGACGGCTTGGTCGGCGGTTTCGATGCCGCCGACCGAGATCAGCACCAGGCGGTCGCCGACGCGGGCGTAGAGGCGGCGCAGCACCTCGAGGGAGCGCTCGGCGACGGGGGGACCGGACAGGCCGCCCGCGCCCATGGCGGCGACCTCGGCGGCGGGGGTGGCCAGGCCGTCGCGGCGGATGGTGGTGTTGGTGGCCACGATCCCGGCGAGCCCGAGTTCCACGGCGAGGTCGGCGACCGCGTCGATGTCGTCGTCGGACAGGTCGGGGGCGATCTTCACCAGCACCGGCGTGCGGTCGCGGGCCTGCTGCGCTCCGGCGGCGACGCTGTCGAGCACCGCGCGCAGCAGCGGCCGCAGCGATTCCACGGCCTGCAGGTCGCGCAGGCCGGGCGTGTTGGGGGAGCTGACGTTGACGACCACGAAATCGGCGAGCGGGCCGAGCAGGCGGGCGCTGGTGGCGTAGTCGTCGGCGGCGCGCGCGGCGGGGGTGATCTTGGTTTTGCCGATGTTGGCGCCGATGGGCACGCTGCCGGGGCGGCGGGTGCGCAGTCGTTCGGCCGCGGCGGCGGCGCCGTGGTTGTTGAAGCCCATCCGGTTGATCAGCGCGTGGTCGGCGGGCAGCCGGAACAGTCGCGGCGCGGGGTTGCCCGGCTGCGCCTGCGCGGTGACGGTGCCGATCTCGGCGAAGCCGAAACCCAGTGGGCCCCAGGCGTTGACGCCCTCGGCGTCCTTGTCGAACCCGGCGGCCAGGCCGATCGGGGCCGGGAACTCGACGCCGAAGGCGGTGGTGCGCAGCAGCGGGTCGTCGGTGACCAGCAGCGCGGCCGCCAGCCGCCGGGTGGGGGCGAAGCGGGTGGCCAGGCGCATCGCGGCGAAGGCCAGGTGGTGGATGCGTTCGGGCGGCACCAGGAACATCAGGCGCAGCAGGAGCGAGTACATGGCGCCCCTCACATCCCCGGTTCCGTGGCCGGGCGGGTGGTCTTGGGGCGCCGCAGCAGCACCCGGCGGCTGCCGTCGGTGTAGGCGCGCACCCGCGACAGTTCCCAGCCACCGAATTCGGCCTGGATGGCCAGGCGCATGGATGCGGTCACCCGGGTCACGTCGGGCGGTAGTCGTAACGGCACGTACTCGTATTCTCCTTCTTCGGTGGCCTCCTCCTCCCAGCTGGCCGGGAGTGATGAGCGCCTGCGTGGCGAACGGGGCGTCGAGGCTCGAGTCATCAGTGCCCTCTCTTCCTCTGGTCCGCGCCGATCCGCTGCAGACCGTCACCGGTGGCGGACCCCACGAACATGTCGCCGGTGCGGTCGTCGACAGTGACCGAATTCGGCTGCCGCACCGTCGCGCATCGGCCCACTTCCTCCGGTATACCTCTCGACAGGTCGAAACCGACGACTTCGTTGCTGCTCGTCTGCGTCACCCACACCGTCTCGGCCCGCTGATCGTAGGCGAGCGCATAGGGCGCCGAGCCTACCGGGAACCTTTGTCGCAACACGAGCGGATCGGCGGTGTACACCAGCAGCGCGCCGCCGGCGGTGTCGGCGACCAGCAGCCGCCCGTAGTGGTCGGCGAGCACGGTGGTGGCGCCGGTGCCCGCGCGCAGCGCCAGTCCGGCGTGGTCGCGGGTCAGGTCGAGCTGGGTGAGGCTGGTCTGGGCGCGGTCGAGCACGGCGACCGCGTCGCCCGCGGCGGCGATGCCGTCGATGCGGCCGAGGCCGGGAATGGTCTGGCGGACATGGCCGTCGGGGTCCAGGATCAGCACCCGGCCGTCGGCGAGCCCGGCGGCGAGGCTGTCGTCGTCGCGGCGGGTGACCGCGCGCACGTCGCCGTCGATCGGGGTGGACCGCACGGCGGCGGTGGTGGCGGCGATGTGCACGATCTGGCGGCCCGCGGGCGCGAGGATCTCGCCGGGCGCGCCGGGGGCCAGGGCGGTGGCGCGGGCGGGCAGGGTGGCGGTGCGGGTGTCGCCGGTGGCGGGGTCGAGCAGCCGCACGGTGACGCCGTCGGCGTCGAGCGCGGCCAGGCGGCCGGTGGCGGGCTCGGACAGCAGCGCCGCGATCGGGGCGGCCGGGGTGACGGTGCCGGTGGGCGCCGCGGCCGGGACGGGGGCGAGGGCCGCGCTGGCGGGGGCGGGTCCGGCCCCGGGTCCGGGTTCGGCGCTGTCGGCGTTGCGGGCCGAGCATCCGGTCAGCAGTGTCACCGCCGTGGTGGCCGCGAGCACCGCCGACCACACCGCCCGGGTTCCGCCGCGACTGTGCATGCCCCGCACTCCCTTTCACCGACCACCGCTCGTGCCTACCTCGTCATCTGACCATGATTGCCGACCGGCCCCGCTCACCGGGGTGGTTCCGGCGGGAAGGATCGGGCGACAATTACCTGACGTGACATCGGCGACCGACCGGAATGTCGGCGCCGGGGGTTACCGTGGAGGTGACCAGCAGCCGATGCAGGGAGACCCGGTTGAAAACAGACCACACGTCTGGATGTGTCGTCGAAGACATTACCGTTGGTCCGTTCGCGCACGGTTTCGGCACGACCGCGGACGGACGCTGGTTCGCCTTCCGCACGGTGCGCGCCACCGTCACCCTCGAGATCTACCGCGCGGGCCTGGACGCCGATGTGCCCGGCCCGGAGGATGTGGTGGCCGTGGCGTGCGCCCCGGTCACCGATATCGATCTCGACGACGAGCGCAGCGTCACCGCGCTGGTGCGCGATCTGATCCCGGCCGCGGTGGCGGTGCCCGCCGCGGCGGCCCGCGACACCACGGCGGTGCGGACGCTGCTGGGTCGCCTGGGCGCGGTGATCGACGGTATGTGAGCGCGGAAACCGCTGTCGGCCAGCGGTTTGCGCGCCCGCGCGGCAGATGCCGGGGGTTGGCGGCCGGTCGTGGAAGACTGTAGGTGAACGTCCGGTAACTTCGACCCGCCGAGGATGGGGATGGCAGTGCGACGATCGGCCCGCAGCGCAGGGGTGCTGGTGTTGCTCGCGGTGGCGGCGGCAGCGTGTGACAGCGGCCCGGACGAGGCGTCGGTGGCGGCGGCGCGGTCCTCGGCGTACGCGGCGCTGACGTCGTCGGCGGCGGCCGCGGCCGCCAGTAGCGCGAACAGGCCGCCGATTCCCACGGCCGCGCAGCTGGATTCCCAGATCAAGCGGGCGCTGGATCCGTCGCTGCCCGACAGCGACCGCACCGCGCTGATCCAGGACGGGGCGGCGTTCACAGACGCGATCCCGGACATGTACAAGGCGATGCACGACAATCCGCGCGCGGTGTACGGGGTGACCGATCCGGTGTTCGACAACCACGACGGCACCCTGACCGCGACCATGCGCCTGGACAAGGACGGGACCGGGGACAACGTGCGCACCACGATCGTGCACTTCGTGGATGTGGACGGGATGTGGAAGATCTCCCGCGATGATCTGTGCGGGATTCTGCGCTCGGCCGATTACAAGACCCCGGCCTGCGGCTGAGTCCGGGCATGCTGGAGGTGGGGCTGCTGCGGTGGGGGCGGTTCGTGCACCGGCACCGGCTGCTGGTGTTCGCGGTGTTGCTGGTCGCGGTGGCGGCGTCCGGGTTCTATGGGCGGGATCTGGGGTCGCGGCTGACGCAGGGCGGCTGGTTCGACGAGCACAGCGAGTCGGTGGTGGCCTCGCAGCTGGCCGACCGCACCTTCGGCCGCGACCGCGACGCCGATGTGATCGTCCTCTACACCGCCCCGCCGGGCGCCACGGTGGACACGCCGTCGGTGCGGGAGGCGGTGGCCGCGGCGCTGGCGCGGCTGCGGGCGGCCCATCCCGACCGGATCCAGAAGATCGACAGCTATTTCGACGGCCCGATGATGGGCGCGTTCGCCGACGCGTCGCGCACGCACGCGTTCGCGAGCATCGGGTTGCGCGGCGCGGACACCGAGACGGTGACCAATTATCTGGCCATCGAGCACGATCTGGGTGCGGGCGCGGCGGGGGCGGGGCCGGGGGGCACGACGGTGCGGCTGGCGGGGTTGCAGCCGGTGGTGGAGGGCATCAATATCGGGATGCAGCGCGATATCCACCGGGCGGAGCTGATCGCGCTGCCGCTGGTGGCGATCCTGCTGTATTTCGTGTTCGGCGGGGTGGTGGGGGCGCTGCTGCCGGTGTTGATCGGGGGGATGACGATTCTGGGCAGCCAGGGCATCATGCGGCTGCTCACCGCGCACATCCAGGTGAACGTGTTCGCCAGCGCGGTGGTCACTTTGGTGAGTCTGGGTTTGGCGATCGATTACGGGTTGTTCGCGGTGACCCGGTTCCGGGAGGAGTTGGCGGGCGGGCGCAGTGTGGAGGAGGCCACCGCCCGCACGGTGGCCACGGCGGGGCGCACGGTGTTGTTCTCGGCGGCGATCATCGCGGTGAGCCTGGGGGCGTTGTTCATCTATCCGAACGGGGTGCTGCGGTCGGTGCCCTACGGGGGGATCAGTTCGGTGCTGCTGGCGGCGGTGTTGTCGGTGACGGCGTTGCCGGCGGCGTTGAGTATCGTGGGGCGGCGCATCGATCTGTGGGGGTGGGGCCGGTTCGCCGGTATCCGCACCGCCGAGCAGATCGATCGCGGGTTCTTCGCGCGGCTGGCCGATGTGGCGATGCGCCGCCCGGCGCGGGTGATCGTGCCGGTGCTGGGGTTGCTGCTGGTGTTGCTGATTCCGTTCCGGCACATCGCTTTCGGGGGGTTGAGCGAACGCTATCTGGCGGCCGACAATCCGGCGCGGGTGGCGCAGGAGCAGTTCGACGCGTTGTTCCCGGATTTCCGGACCGAGCCGTTGAAGCTGGTGGTGGTGGGCGCGGATGCGCGGCAGCTGTCCGATATCCGGTTTCAGGCGAATTTCGCGCCGGGGCTGACCGGTCCGTTCGAGGCGGCGGCCCCGACCACCGACGGGGTGAATGTGCTGCAGACCGGGCTGGTGCGCAAGAGCGACGCGGACGCGGCGATCGCCACGCTGCGCGCGATCGCGGCGCCGCCGGGGGTGCGGGTGATGGTGGCGGGGGTGCCGGCGCTGGAGTACGACGCGATTCACGGCCTGTTGGGCGGGTTGCCGCTGCTGATCGCGATCCTGGTGGCGGCGGCGATCGTGTTGATGTATGCGGCGTTTCGGTCGCTGGTGCTGGCGGTGAAGGCGGTGGTGTTCAGCGCGCTGTCGCTGGGCGCCGCGCTGGGCGTTTTGACCTGGATCTTCGTGGAGGGGCACGGGGCGGGGCTGTTCGGGTTCACGCCGCAGCCGCTGATGTTCGCGGTGCTGGTGTTGATCGTGGCGGTGCTGTTCGGGTTGTCGACCGATTACGAGGTGTTTCTGCAGTCGCGGATGGCCGAGGCGCGGGCGGCGGGTGCGCCCCCGGCGGCGGCGGTCCGGTACGGGATCGCGCACACCGGCGGTGTGATCACCTCCGCCGCGGCGATTCTCATCGTGGTGACCGGCGCGTTCGGTTTCTCGGATCTGGTGTTGATGAAGTACATCGCCTACGGCATGATCGCGGCCTTGGTGCTGGACGCCACCGTGATTCGGATGCTGCTGACCCCGGCGGTGCTGAAACTGGTGTGGCGCTGAGTCAGGCGGTGTGGCGGGGTTCGGGCCCGGCGAAGGCGGCGGCCGCGCCGAGGGCCAGGTAGATCAGGCCGGTGGCGTAGCGCTGGCGGCGGCGGAAGGCGGGGCGTTCGCGCAGCCAGCCGCCGATCGAGCCGGCGCCGATGGCGTACACGAAGTCCGCGACCAGCCCGATGAGCGCGGTGATCAGCCCGAGCACGGCCATCTGCAGCGGTACCGCGCCCGCGCCGCGGTCGACGAATTGCGGCAGGAAGGCGAGGAAGAACAGGATCACCTTCGGGTTGAACAGGTTCACCAGCATCCCGTCCAGATACACCCGGTGCGGTGGACGCGCCTGCACCGCAACCTTGTTCGGCTCGTCCCCGCCGCGCAGCGTCCGGTAGGCCAGATACACCAGATACGCCGCGCCCGCGTAGCGCAGCACCCCGAACGCGGTGGCCGAGGCGGCGATCAGCGCCGACAGTCCCGCGGCGGCGGCCGCGACGTGCACCAGCGTCCCGGTCTCGACGCCGAGCGCCGACAGCATTCCGGCGCGTCGTCCTTCGGCGATGCTGCGCGCGGTGATGTAGAGGTGGTTGGGGCCGGGGATCGCGATCAGGGTGAGGGCTGCCAGCACGAACAGCAGAGGGTGATGCATTCCCCCGACGGTAGCGGGGATCGGGGCCGGTGCCCAGCGGTGGTCGCGGCCGCGGGGCTACGGGCACGACGCGGTCGGTGGTCGCCGGATCCCGACCAGATCGCGCCATTCCTGTGGGGTGAGGTCGGTGCCCGCACGGTCGCAGGCGGTGCGGACGAGGGTGTCGGGTGCGATGTCGTGGTCGGTGAGGGTGCCTTCGGGGGCGCGCCAGGATCCGGTGGCGGTAAGGAGGTGTTTTCCGTTGTGCGACAGTGCGAGTCCGGTCATGCCCGCGGCGGCGGGGCCGCCCGGGATGGTGGCGAGGTTCGTGCCGGTGCGCAGGTCGTCGAGGATGATCGAGCCCGCGTCGTCCAGGTGGGCGACGACGGTGGCGGCGTCGTCGGCGGCCAAGGATTCCCAGTGGCCGGGTGGGCCGATGCCGGTGAGGGTGCGCAGGCGGGTCGAGCCGTTCTCGGTCCACACCTCGAGGTCGCGGCCGCGGTGGATCAGCAGCTGCGGGCCCGCGTAGGCGAGGGCGGTGACATCGCGGCCGTCGAGGTGTGCCGCGATGCCCAGGGTGGCCGAGTCGACGATGGTGACGTCGCGGCGGCTGAGGTAGGCGGCGAAGCGCCGGTTCGATACGACCGGGCCGTAGCCGGTGGCCGGGGCGGGGGCGGTGCGCTGTGCGGTGATCGCGCCGGTTGATGTGTTCTGTGCGGAGAGGGTGCCGTTCGCGTCGAGCGACAGCACCGTGGCGGGGTCGGGCCCGGACCAGGCGCCGCTCAGCACCGCCTCGGGCGACGGAGCGGTGAGGACGGCGAGCGGGGGTGGGGTCGGCGAATCGGGTTGGGCCCGTTGATGAGTGAGCAGCACCGGGTGCGCCGGATCCGGCCAGGCGGGCATGCCGTCGACGGGCACGGATCGGCCGGGTGCACTGCTGAGCGGGAGTGGCCGGACAACGGTGAAGCGATACTTCGCGTTCTCCTCGCGGTCGATATCGGTCGAGTCGGGGGCTTGGCCGTTGTCCACGCCGCTGGAGACGATGATCTCGGTGTCGGTGGGGGAGATCTGCACCGTCGGGCGCGGACAGGCGTTGCACACCTGGGGGATCGCGGCGGCGGCGGTGACCGACAGCCGGTCGATCTGATCGGTGTCCCACAGGATCAGGTGGTCACCGGTCGCGGCGAGCACCCGGTGACCGGAGTCGCCCAGAAAGCGGATGAGGTCGCCGGATCGGATCTGTGCCCCGGTGAGCCGGACGGCGGCGGGCCGGGGTGTCGCGGCGGCGGCGATCGGCGCGAGGTAGATGCTGCCGTCGGGGGCGAGCAGGGCGGCGGTGTCGCCGTTGCGGTCCAGTACCGCCGGGGGTTCGACGCCGGTGGCGGGGGTGATCGCCGACAGTGTCGCCGCGATGTCGTCGGCCGGGAATCGTTTCGGTCCGTGGAGCCGGTAGATGTCGGTGGCGCCGCCGTTGTTGCTGGCGCTGTAGAGCTCGCCGTTGCCGGAGGGTCGTCCGATCAGACCGTCGGCGAGGTCGGGTAGTTCGCCGATGCCGGTGTCCTCGACCGTTCCGTCCCGGACTCGGATGCGCACCCAGTAGGCGTGGTCGAGCAGGAGCAGGTCGTCGTCGGACAGCGGCAGCACCGTTCGCACACCGAGGCCGGGCACACCGGCCTGGGCGATCAGCGCGTCGGTGGCGAAGCGGTCCCGCAGCCGCCCGGATCCGCTGTCGTAGAGCAGCAGTGCCCCGGACGCGGGGGCGGTCGTGGTGGTCTGCACCGCCACGACGGCGCCGGAGGGCAGGACGGTCACCTGCTGCGGTGTCAGGCCGTCGGGCACGGCGAGATCGAGGGGGCCGCCGGTCTTTCGCCACAGGCGCAGGTGGGTTCCGGCGGCGGCGGCGATCACCGTGGCGTCGGCGCTGACCGCGATCGAGGACAGCGGCGGGGCCAGGCTCGTGATCGGGGCGAGCGTTCGATCGGTCGCGGTCCAGGCGACGAGTTGCCCGTCGCCGAGTCCGGCCACCGCGGTCCGGCCGTCGGCGCTGGTTTCCAGCTGCGTGATCGGGGCCGGGGTGGTGACGCCGCGCACCAGGGTGGGGCTGGCCAGGTTCGCGCGGTACAGGGCGGCGAGGGTGTTCGGATCGGGGGCGGTGCGGTAGGCGGCGACGGCCAGCAGCAGCGCGGCACGCGCGTCGGTGGCGGCGTGGCCGTCGGCGACCGAGGCCATCAGCCGGGTCGACGCGATCCGCGCCTGGTCGTCGGCGGTGTTCTTCTGGCCGACGGCGATGCGGGCGATCACCCCGGCCGCCACGAGCAGCGCGGCGAGCACGAGCGCCACCGCCCGCGCCCAGCGCAGGTTACGGCGGGTGTCGCGCAGGCCCTCGGATGTCAGGTCGTCTTCGCGCATGCCGCGCACGACCGCGGCGATACTGACCGCGGCACTGTCGATATCGGGGTCGCGGCCGGAGTCGTGCCATGGAATCGTCTTCCACACCGGTTCGTCGGGGAAGGTGCCGAGCAGGCGCGGCGGGAGGGCGGTGGACCGGTCGGGGTCCCAGTCGCCGCGCCGCTCGTCCCAGACCAGGGCGCCGTCGGAGACCACCAGCAGCAGGGTGTCGACCGAGCGGTGGGTGAGCCACCAGTCGATTTCGCGGTCGACCCAGGTGGAGCGGCGCGCCTCGGGTGAGGCGATGACGACCAGCCAGCGTGAGCGGGCCAGTCCGGCTTCGATTTTCGCGCGCAGCCGCGGCCCGACCGAGATGCCGCTGTAGTCGAGGAAGATGCGCACGCGCGGCGGCCGGTACCAGGGCCGGGACTGTTTTTCGATGGCGCGCTGCAGGCGGGGCAGCAGGCGGCGGTCGCGGTCGCCGCTGTAGGAGAAGAACGCGCCGTATCCGGTGTCGGCGCGGACGAGCCGGTAGCGGAGCAGTGTGGAGCGCACGGCCGCAACAGTCATCGAAACCCCCTCCGCGGCACTGTCAGGGTAGCAGTGCCGCGGCCGTCGGGTTTTCACTCGGAAAGATCTGGGAGCGCACCGGTTTCGTGCCGGTCGGGTTGTTTCAGCGGCGGACGGGTAGGACGAGTTGGGCGCCGGTGACGGGGTGGTCGAGGACTTCGACGGGGTGGGCGTAGACGTGGGTGAGCAGGTCGGTGGTGAGGGTGGCGCGGGGTGGGCCGTCGGCGGCGAGGCGGCCGTGGTGCACGACGGCGACGCGGTCGGCGTAGGCGGCGGCGACGCCGAGGTCGTGCAGGACGACGACCACGGCGGCGCCGGCGGTGGCGCGGTCGCGGGCCAGGTGCAGGACCTGTTCCTGGTGGCCGAGGTCGAGGGCGGCGGTGGGTTCGTCCAGCAGCAGGGTGGGGGTGTCCTGGGCGAGGACGCGGGCCAGCGCGACGCGGGCGCGTTCGCCGCCGGACAGGGCCGGGAACGGGCGGGCGGCCAGGTGGGTGACGTCGGTGGCGGTCATCGCGGCGGCGATCGCGGCCTCGTCGCGGTCCTGACGGGGGGTGCGGGCCCAGGGGGCGCGGCCCATGGCGACGACCTCGCGGGCGGTGAACGGGAAGCCGACGGTGTGGTTCTGGGGCAGGACCGCGCGGCGGCGGGCCATGTCCACCGCGCTCCGGTGGGCGAGTGCCCGCCCGTCGAGTTCGACTGTGCCGGTGGCGGGTTCGAGTTCCCCGGCGAGCGCCGCGAGCAGTGTCGACTTGCCCGCCCCGTTGGGTCCGACCAGGGCGAGGATCTGCCCGGCGACGACGTCGAGGTCGATGTGGTCGAGGACCCTGCGCCCGGCCCCGCGATCGACGCTCACCTTCCGGGCGCGCATCGTCACCGTCCCGGGCCGCGGCGTCTCCGGAATCCCGTGCGCCCGACCGAAGATCGTGGTCAGCCCACGCAGTGCGCTACTCATGGCCATCCTCCCGGCGCAGGCCCGCCGCCGCTGCGCCGGTGATCGAGCGTCGCGCCCTACGCATGTCCGCCCTCCCGCTCGAGGTGCACCGTGGTCATGCCCAGCCTCCCGAGCGGGCGCGGGTGCGGCGCAGCAGCCAGAAGAAGAAGGGGCCGCCGACGAGGGAGGTGAGCATGCCCAGGGGCAGGTCGGCGTTGGTGACCAGGGAGCGGGCGCCGATGTCGGCGGCGAGCAGCACGACCGCGCCGAGGATGGCCGAGATGGGGATGAGCACGCGGTGGGCGGGGCCGACGAGCATGCGGACCACGTGCGGCACGATCAGGCCCACGAACAGTACGACGCCGGTGAAGGCGACCCCGGCGGTGGCCAGCACGGCGACCACGACGATCACGTTGCGCCGCAACCGTTCCACGTCGACACCGAGGTGGCGGGCGGCGGATTCGCCGAGGGCCAGCAGGTCCAGGCGGGGTGCGAGCAGCACGGCGGCGGCGACGCCGAGCGCGGTGAGCGGCGCGACCACCGCCACCGACTGCCAGGTGGCGCCGTTGAGGCTGCCCATCTGCCAGAACACGATCTGATCGCGCGCCGCCGGGGACGCGGTGAACAGCAGAAACGATTGCAGTCCCCCCGCGAACGCGTTGACCGCGACCCCGGTGAGCACCAGCGTGACGGTCTCGGTCCGCCCGCGTGACCGCGACAGCAGATACACCAGCAGCGTGGTGCCCAGCCCGGCGACGAACGCGCCCCCGGCGACCGACCAGGCCGCCGCGAACGCGCCGCCGACCACGATCACGATGCCCGCGCCGACCGCGGCTCCCGCGGACACGCCGATCACGCCGGGCTCGGCGAGCGGGTTCGCGAACACCCCCTGCAACAGGGCGCCCGCCGTCGCGAGCGCGGACCCGACGAACACGGCCAGCACCACGCGCGGGAACCGCACCTGCCACAGCGTCACGTCTCCGGCGGGATGGCGGGGCAGCGGCCCCCAGTCCAGGCCGATGCGGTGCAGCACGCTGCCCGCGACCTCGAGCGGGGTGGTGGGCACCTGCCCGATCGCCGCCGACGCCAGCGCCAGCGCCACCAGCGCCGCCACCGATACCGCGAACACGATCGCCACCCGCGACCACCGCTTCGTCGGCGGCGCCGCGGCCGTTTCCGGTATTCGACCCGGGTCGGTCCCGGGGGAGGTGGTCGGGTCGATCATGCGTGCTCGGTGCCGTAGACGGCCTTGGTGAGGGCGGCCAGGGCGCGGCCGGTGTTGGGGCCGAAGCTGATGACGACGGCGTCGGACATGTCGACGACGCGTTTGTTGTGTCCGGCGGGGGTCTGGGCGATGCCGGGGACCTTCTGCAGGCCGTCGACGCCGCCGACGGAGCCGAGGCCGTCGGACATGACCAGCAGCACGTCGGGGGCGGCGGCGATCATGGCCTCGCTGGTGATCGGGGTGTAGGGCTCGGTGAGCTTGACGGCGGTACCCGCGTCGATGCCGCCGATGGCGGCGATCATGGCGTCGCCGCCGGAGCCGGGGCCGCCGAGGAAGGTGATGGCGGCGCTGCGCAGGTACAGGAACGCGATCTTCAGCGGCGGATTCCGGTGGGGCACGGCGGCTTCGGCCGCGGCGATCTCGTCGTGGGTGCGCTGGGCGAGGGCGCGGCCCGGGCCGGGCACCCCGAGCGCGGCGGCGACGGCCTCGATCTGCGGCACCACGCCGTCGAGGGTGCGTTGCGGGTCGAAGTAGACGACGGTGATGCCGAGGGCGCGCAGCTGGTCGCGCAGGGTCGGGGTGGCGCTGACGGTGTCGGTGAGGAACACCGTGGGCCGTTGCGCGGCAACGGCTTCCACATTGATGCTGCCGTTGCCGCTCGCGACGGAGGGCACGTCGCGCACGGCGGGGAACGACGCGGCGGTGGAGCGGCCGATCAGGTTCGGGCCCAGTCCCAGCGCGTAGACGGTCTGGGCGAGGGTGCCGAAGCGGTCGACGGCGATGATGCGGCTGACGTCGGTGACGGTGACGTCGGCGCCGTCGAAGGAGTGCACGGTCGCGGGCAGCACCGGGGTGGGCGCGGGCCCGATGGGCACCGGGTCCGGGTCGCCGATCGAGGCGGTCGCGGGCCCCTGCTGCCCGGCGCGCGCCGCGGTCGTCGCGGGCCCGCAGGCGGCCACCCCGGCGAGCAGCGCCGCGCCGAGGGCCGCCACCAGCAGGCGGGCGGACACGGCGCGGACACGGTCGAAACGGCTCATGAAGGCAAGCCTAAGTGGTGGCGGTGACCGGCCCGCAGCGGCCCGCCCCTCTACCCGCGGCTCACGTCGTCGAGGGCGGCGGCGATGGCGCGGGGCAGTTCCAGGGTTTCGGCGGCGAGGATGCCGGTGAGCTGGCCGATGTCGCGGGCGCCGACGATGAGGCCGGCGACGGTGGGCCGGTCGCGGATCCAGGCCAGCGCCACCGCCAGCGGTGAGGTGCCGAGCCCGTCGGCGGCGGTGACCAGGGCGTCGACGACGCGGGCGGCGTGCTCGTCGAGGTGGTCGCGCAGCTCGGCGCCCGCGGTCTCGTCGGCGCCGCGGGAGTCGGCGGGCACGCCGTCGCGGTATTTGCCGGTGAGGATGCCGCCGGCGAGGGCGGTGGTGGCGATCAGGCCGACGCCGTGGTGGTGGGCCGCGGGCACCAGGTCGCGTTCGGGGCCGCGGGCCAGCAGCGAGTACGGGTGCTGGGCGGCGGTGATCGGCGCGCCCGCGGCGAAGGTGGCCAGCTGCCAGGCCGACAGGCCGCGCACCCCGGCGTAGCGGACCTTGCCGGAGCGGACCGCGTCCTCGACGGTGGCGGTGATCTCCTCGAGCGGGGTGAGCGGATCCCAGGCGGCCACGCTCCACAGGTCGAGGTGGTCGGTGCCGAGTTCGGCGAGGGTGTGGTCGAGCTGGCGCAGCAGGGTGCGCCGGGAGGCGTCGACGGTCCAGTGCAGGTCGCTGGCCGGGCCGCCGGCCGGGTCGGTGATGCCGGGCACCGGCGCCAGGCCCGCGCAGCCGCTGAGCACCAGGTCGCCGCGCGGGACGATCTCGTCGACGAGGGTGCCCAGGATGCGCTGGGCGGCGCCGCCCTGGTAGGCGGGGGAGGTGTCGACCAGGGTGCCGCCGGCCTCCACGAAGGCCACCAGTTGCGCCGACGCGTCCTCGGCGTCGGTCTCCTTGCCCCAGGTGTGGGTGGCCAGCCCTATCCGGGACACCCGTAATCCGCTGCGCCCGACCGCTCGCTGTTCCATCACCGTGCCCACACTTCCGTCACGGGTAAAGAGCCTAGGGCCCCAACCGGTTCGGGTCCGGCTATGCCCCCGCGAACCGCCGGACCGATCGGTCGGCAGGTTGGCCACCCGGGGGCGGTCGCTGCGAAATTGCGCCGCATGCGCCCAGGCAGCGGCTGGTCCGGACGGCACCCGCGCACCCCTACGGCTGCGCCGAACCGACCGCCTGCTCCGGAAATTCGCGCCGCGTGTCGCGAATTCGCCCCCGGCACACGGCGTGTCGCGGCTGCGGCGGGCCGGGCTCGTGCATACCGGTCCGTTACCGCGCCCGGTCCCACCGTGCGTTGTCGGTCGGATCGGTCCTCGCCCTGCGACGGCCGTCCCGAGGCCCCGTGGCGGTCGTCTCGAGGCCGCCCGCTCCCGCTGGTGGTACCGCCTCTGCGACTTCGCATTCCGTGCACGGTCGGTGCCGCGCCGGTCCCGGTCGGTCCGGACCGCAGCCGCCATATTCCGGTGGTCGACGAGACGGACACGGCTGCGGTGGGTCGGCCCGGACGAGTCCCGGACGCGGGCCTGCGGGTGGCCTGCCGGTGAGCTCGGTGCCGTCACGCCCCGCAGGTTTGCCGTGGATGCGAATTCGCACGTCGTGCAAGGAATGGGACGTATCGGCGAGGACCGGGACCGCCGGGGTCGGGGAAGCGGGCTCGCGCGTGGCGATTTCGCTGGCAGCGAAGCGGACAGGCGGGCCGCGGCGGGGGCGTGCGCGGTGAAAGTGCTTGTGGGCCCCCATGATCACCGGTGCGGGGGGTGTGAGGCGGGCCGGAAAAGGGCGGGGCGGGGGTCGTGGTCGGCTGGCGGGGGCGGGGGCATCGCCTAGGCTGGGCAGCATGACGGTGATCCTGCTGCGGCACGGGGTGTCGACCTCGAACACCGCGCGCACCCTGGCCGGCCGCAGCCCGGGGGTCGATCTCACCGACCGCGGCCGCGAGCAGGCCCAGGCGGTGGCCCAGCGGCTGGCGACGCTGCCGATCGAGTACATCGTGCATTCGCCGCTGTTGCGCTGCACCCGCACGATCGGCCCGCTGGCCGACAAACTGGGCCTGGAACCCGACCCCGACGAGCGGCTGCTCGAGGTCGACTACGGCGACTGGACCGGCCGCCCGCTGGCCGAGCTGGTCACCGAGCCGCTGTGGAAGGTGGTGCAGCGGCACGCCTCCGGCGCGGTGTTCCCCGCCGGGGAGGGTCTGGCGCAGGTGCAGCAGCGGGCGGTGGCGGCCGTGCGCGCCCGCGACCGCGAGTACGCGCAGCGCCACGGCCGCGACGTGCTGTGGGTGGCCTGCTCGCACGGCGATGTGATCAAGTCGGTGCTGGCCGACGCGTTCGGTATCCATTTGGACGGCTTCCAGCGCCTGGTGGTGGAGCCGGCGTCGATCAGCGTCGTCCGCTACACCCCGACCGCCCCGTTCGTGTGGCGGCTCAACGACACCGGCACCGACCTGTCCGCCCTGGCGGCAACCGGTGAGCAACGGTCCGGGGCGGCGGCGGGACCGGTGCCCGGCGGCGAGGTCGGCGCGGCGGCGGCCGACCCGGTGGAGTCGGTGGGGAACACGGATAATGGGAATGCGGACCGCCCCGATTCGGGTGGCGAGTAGTGCAGTCGGTTTCAGGAGGTGCAGATGGCCCGAGCAATCCATGTATTTCGCACCCCCGATCGTTTCGTCGCCGGAACCGTCGGTGAGCCTGGCGATCGCGCCTTCTATCTGCAGGCTGTGCAGGAGCCCCGGGTGGTCAGCGTGCTGCTGGAGAAGCAGCAGGTGAAGGTGCTGGCCGACCGGATGGGGTTGCTGCTGGACGAGGTGGCGCGCCGGTTCGGCGCGAATGTGCCCCCGCAGGCGGACGAGGTCAGCGACACCGCCCCGCTGCAGATGCCCATCGACGCCGAATTCCGGGTCGGGACAATGGGTTTGGGCTGGGACGCGGATGCCGGGGCGGTGGTGGTCGAGTTGCTGGCGATCACCGAGACCGAGGTCGACGAGTCGGTGGTGCTCGACGACACCGAGGAGGGCCCGGACGCGGTGCGGGTGTTTTTGACCCCGTCGCAGGCGCGGGAGTTCGCGTTGCGGTCGGCGCGGGTGATCGCGGCGGGCCGCCCGCCGTGCCCGCTGTGCGGGGAGCCGCTGTCGTCGAAGGGGCACATGTGCGTGCGCACCAACGGATACAAGCGCGGCGATATCTTCGGCGCGGCCGATCTCGAGGAGTGAGCGGTGCGCGCGCGGGCGGCCGACCCCGGTGACGCCGATGGGTTCCACACCGGTGAGCTGTCGATCATCGGCCGGGTGAGCACCGCCAGCAACCTCACCCTGGTGTGCGAGATCGGCGCGGATGGCAACACTGCAGCGACCGCACCGGTGCGGGTGGTGTACAAGCCGGTGCGCGGGGAGCGGCCGCTGTGGGATTTCCCCGACGGCACGCTCGCCGGGCGTGAGGTGGCGTCGTATCTGGTGTCGCGGGCGCTGGGCTGGGAGGTGATTCCGCAGACCATCCTGCGCGAGGGCCCGCTGGGTCCGGGCATGGTGCAGCGCTGGGTGGACTCGGTCGATCACGACGGCGCGCCCGGGGACCGGCTGGATCTGGTGGATCTGGTGCCGGTGGGCGCGGTGCCCGACGGGTTCCGCGAGGTGTTGCGCGCGGTGGACGGGTCGGGTGCGCGGGTGTCGCTGGTGCACGCCGACGATCCGCGGCTGCACCGGATGGCGGTGCTGGATGTGCTGCTCAACAATGCCGACCGCAAGGGCGGGCACGCGCTCGAGGGCCTCGACGGCGGCGTGTACGGTGTCGACCACGGGATCTGCCTGCACACCGAGCCGAAGCTGCGCACCGTGCTGTGGGGGTGGGCCGGGCAGCGGGTGGATGAGGAATTGCTCGGCGATATCGGCGCTTTCGTGAAGGATCTGCCCGGCGAGGTGGGCGACGAGCTGGCCGAGCACATCACCGACGCGGAGATCGAGGCGCTGGGCGCGCGGGGGCGGCGGTTGCTCGATGATCCGGTGATGCCGCTGCCGGTGACCGATCGCCCGATTCCCTGGCCCGCGTTCTGAGGTGCGACACGCCCGGTTCGACCGGGTTGCGCGCGGGGTAATTGCAACCGTTGACACGGCGGCGCGGTGGGCCCGCGCGCAGGTCACCCCGTCGGTGAACGTGGCGTAAACCACCGGTGAGCGGGGGCGGCGGGCGCGGGTGTCGACCTGACCTTTACGCTCGAATCATGCAGTCCTGGTCCGATATCGCCGTCCCGACCGTCCCCGGATCCGGACCGCCGTTGCGATTGTTCGACACCGCCGATCGTCGGGTACGCCCGGTGTCGGCGGGTGCCACGGCCACGGTGTACGTGTGCGGCATCACCCCCTACGACGCGACCCATCTCGGGCACGCGGCCACCTATCTGAGCTTCGATCTGGTGAACCGGATCCTGCGCGACGGCGGGCACGCGGTGCATTACGTGCAGAACGTCACCGATGTGGATGATCCGCTGTTCGAGCGGGCCGCCCGCGACGGGGTGGACTGGCGGGAGCTGGGGTCGCGGGAGATCGCGCTGTATCGCGAGGATATGGCCGCGCTGCGGGTGCTGCCGCCGCGCGACTACATCGGCGCCATCGAATCGGTCGGCGAGGTCGTGGAATTGGTGGACAAGCTGCTGGCGTCGGGCGCGGCGTACACGGTGGCGGACGCGGAGTTCCCCGACATCTATTTCCGTCACGACGCGACGGCCCAGTTCGGCTACGAGTCGGGGTACGACCGGGCCACGATGGAGCGGTTGTTCGCCGAGCGGGGCGGGGATCCGCAGCGTCCCGGTAAGCGGGATCCGATCGATGCGCTGCTGTGGCGGGCGGCGCGCCCGGGTGAGCCGTCGTGGCCGGCGCCGTTCGGTGCGGGCCGGCCGGGCTGGCATATCGAGTGTGCGGCGATCGCGCTGAACCGGCTGGGCCCGGAGTTCGACATTCAGGGCGGCGGCAGCGATCTGATCTATCCGCATCACGAGTATTCGGCCGCGCACGCCGAGGCGGTGGTGGCCCATCGCCGGTTCGCCCGCCACTACGTGCACGCCGGGCTGATCGGCCTGGACGGGGAGAAGATGTCCAAGTCGCGCGGCAACCTGGTGTTCGTGTCGCGGCTGCGGCGGGCGGGGGTGGATCCGGCGGCGATCCGGCTGGGCCTGTTCGCCGGGCACTACCGCCACGATCGCGAGTGGTCGGACGCGACGCTCGAGCAGGCGCGGGCGCGGCTCGAGCGCTGGCGGTCGGCGACGCGGCTGGCGTCGGGCCCGGACGCGGAGGACACGGTGGCGCGGCTGCGCCAGCACCTGGCCGACGACCTGGACACCCCGAAAGCCCTGGCCGCGGTGGATAGTTGGGCCCGGCAGGCGGTGGAGTACGGCGGCCCGGACGCGAGCGCGCCGGGCCTGATCGCCGACGCCGTGGACGCCCTGCTCGGCATCGAGCTGTGCGCGGGGGCCCGCAGCTGAAGCGGCAAGTTACCGGCAGGCAATTGATCTTGGCAGAAATGGCAAAGTACTTCCCGGTGGTGGTTTCGTCGGGTGGCCAGCCGAGATCACGGCGCTGACAGTGGGCAATTCGGGCGATTGCGTACCGGCGCCGCGAAATTCGCAGCGCGGCACAGCTAGCATGCGGCAACGTCGTACGCTAAATTGGCTACGGGTCAGCTAATTCATCACCGAGCGGATGAGGCCCATGGCGGTGCGACCGTCGCCCACACGTGTCGACACCGTTTGCCCCGATGCCACCGGGAACCCCCGACCCCGGTGGCATCGTCATGTGCGGGGGCGGGGGGCGGTGAGGATGGGGGCGATGGCGACGCGGGCGAGGGTGTCGGCGGCGCCGGGGGTGTCCAGGTCGACGGCGAGGCTGGGGGCGAACAGGTAGCCGAGGGTGATGTGCACCAGGGCGTCGGCCTGGGCGGCGGGGTCGCCCGGCGGCATCCGCCCGGCCGCTTGGGCGTGGGCGATGTGGGCGCGGACCCGGTGATGGGCCAGGGCGATCGGGGCGGGGTCGCCGTGGGTGAGGGCGTCGAGCAACTCGGCGCGGTGGGCGGGGTCGGCGCCGTGCAGCAGGGGGTGGCGGTGCAGGCGCAGGCAGGTCGCGAATCCGGCGGCGACCTGGTCGGCGGGGTCGTCGAGGGCGGCCAGCCGCTGGGCGAGGGTGTCGAGCAGGGTGGTGAGCTCGCGGGTCAGGGCCCGCTCGAAGACCGCGTCCTTGCTGGCGAATCGGCGGAACACGGTGGCGCGGCCGACCCCGGCCGCGGCGGCGACCTCGCCCATGGTGGCCGCGCGGGCGCCGCGCCGGGCCAGCACCGTGATCGCGGCGTCGAGGATGCGGGCGTCGAGATCGGTGGCGCGGCTGCCGGTTTCGCCGCCGAGGGCGCGTCCGGCGGCGCGGCGCAGCAGGGTCGGCAGCGGGGTGCCGGGCCTGGTCATTGCCGTCCTCCCGGTGCTGGCGTGCGGATCGTGCGGGCGCTGCCCTTGACCCGTCGAGACTATTACCTTTGTAATGGTCTCATACTCGTGGAGGAGGGTGGCCGTGGTGCGTGTGCCGGGTGTGGAGCGTCTGCGGGCGGTGCGCGGGCCGTTGCGGGCGGGGGCGGCGCTGGTGGGGGCGGCGCTGGTGGGGGCGGCGCGGCGGGATCCGCGGCTGCTGCGGGAGCTGGTGGCGGGCGTGTTCGGTGCGCGGCCCGCGGCGGTGTCGCCGGGGCATGTGCCGCCGCCGGGGCTGGCGGAGTTCGCCACGACGGTGCATGCGGCGCAGGTGATCGCGGCGCCGGTCGAGGCGGTGGCGGCGTATCTGGCGGATCTGTCGCGGCTGGGTGAGTGGTTCACGCCGCACGCGGGCTGGCGCGGGCTGCCGCCGGGGGTGTTGCGGGAGGGTCTGACCTTTACCCAGCAGGCGCTGGTGATGGGGTTGCCCGCCGATATCCGCTGGACGGTGACCGAGGCCGGGCAGGCGGGGTTCGCGGTGCGGGGGGAGGGCCCGCAGCGGGTGCGGCTGGGGTATTGGATCACGGTGGCGCCCACCGGATCCGAGACCACCGTGTGCTTCGATGCGGGGCTGGCGGGGCCGCCGATCGAGGGCCCGCTGGGTGGGTCGGTGACGCGCAGTCTCGGTGCGGCCCTGCGCGATTCGCTGGCCCGGCTGCCGGAGGCGATCGCGGCGGCGGGCCCGGCGCGGCCGCGCGGGGCGCGGGCGCCGGTGCGGCATGTCGCGTCCGGGGTGGAGCTGGATCCGGCGACGCCGGTGCTGGTGGGGGTGGGGCAGCTGGTGCAGCGGGACCCGGATCCGGCCCGCGATCCCGCGCGGCTGGCGGCGGCGGCGCTGCGCCGCGCGGCCGCCGACGCCGGGCCGGGTGCGGGGCTGCTGCGGCAGGCGCAGGCGGTGTTCGCGGTGGCGTGCGCGTCGTGGCAGTACCGGGATCTGGGTGCGGCGGTGGCCGAACTGGTGGGGGCCGGCGGGGTGGAGACGGTGCAGTCGAGCGCCTTCGGCGGTGACGGCGGCCAGCTGCTGATCAACGAGGCGGCGGCCGCGGTCGCGGCGGGCGACTACGACATCGTGCTGGTGACGGGCGCGGAGGCGGGGGCGACGCAGGCGGCGGCCCAGCGCGCCGGGACGGTGTTGCGGTGGCCGGAGCAGGGGCCGGGGGTGCGGCCCACGCGCACGGTCGGCGTCGACAAGCCCGCCGGTAACGCGGCCGAGACGGCGGCGGGGCTGATCGCGCCGGTCGAGGTGTATGCGCTGCTGGAGTCGGCGAACCGGCATCGGCTCGGCCGCACCCCCGCCGAGCACGCCGCCGCGGTCGCGCGGTTGTGGTCGCGGCTGTCGGCGGTCGCGGCGGGCAACGAATACGCGTGGCGGCCGCGGGAATTCAGTGCGGCGCAGATCGCGACGGTGTCGCCGGACAATCGGATGGTGTCGCTGCCCTACACCAAGCTCGAATGCGCGAACCTGCAGGTCGATATGGCCAGCGGCATCGTGGTGTGCAGTGCGGCGGCGGCGCAGGCGGCGGGGGTGGCGCAGGACAAGTGGGTGTTCATTCACGCGGGCGCGTCCGGGCACGACGAGTGGTTCACCAGTGAGCGCGCCGAGTTGGCGGCGTCCCCGGCGATTCGGGCGCTGGGCGCGGCGGCGCTGGCGCACACCGGGATCGGGCCGGAGCGGGTGCGGCATGTGGATCTGTACGCGTGTTTCCCGGTGGCGGTGCAGATCGCGGCGCGGGAGCTGGGGTTGGCGCTCGAGGATCCACGGCGGCCGCTGTCGGTGACCGGTGGGCTGAGCTTCGGCGGCGGCCCGGGCAACAACTACGGCGGGCACGCGGTCGCGACGATGGTCGCCACGTTGCGGGCCGAGCCCGAATCCTTCGGCCTGGCCACGTCGCTGGGCTGGTATATGACCAAACACGCGCTGGGCGTGTATTCGGCGACGCCACCCGCCCGCGGGTTCCGGCATCTGCGGCCGGTCATCGAGCATCCCCCGGCGCGCCCGGCGCGCAGCGGCTACAGCGGTCCGGCGGTGGTGGAGGCGTATACGGTGCCGCACGGCCGCGACGGGGCGCCGGAGGCGGCGGTGCTGAGCGTGCTCACCCCGGCCGGGGAGCGGGTGCTGCTGCGCCGCGGCGAGCCCGAGCTGATCGCGGCGCTGCTGGAGGGGGATCTGCTCGGGTTGCCGGTGACGGTGTCGCAGGACGGGATTCGTGTCGAGGGGTCCGAGCGGGTGGCGTTGCCCGCGCCGCCGCCACCGCCGGTGCTGGTGGCGCGGCGCGGCGCGGTCACGGTGATCACGGTGAACCGGCCGCAGGTGCGCAACGCGATCGATCTGGCGACCGCGGTGGGGATCGAGCGGGCCCTGGACGGGTTCGAGGCCGATCCCGCGGCGCGGGTGGCGATCCTGACGGGGGCGGGTGGATATTTCAGTGCCGGAATGGATTTGAAGGCCGCCGCGCGGGGTGAGGTGCCGGTCACCGAGGGCCGCGGGCCGCTGGGGATCGCGGCGAGGCCGCCGGGTAAGCCGCTGATCGCGGCGGTGGAGGGTCCGGCGCTGGCGGGTGGGTGCGAGCTGGCGTTGGCGGCGGATCTGGTGGTGGCCGCCCGGGATTCGCTGTTCGGGATCCCGGAGGTCCAGCGCGGCCTGGTCGCGGTCGGCGGGGGTGTGCTGCGGCTGGCGCGGCGGCTGCCGCGCGCGATCGCGATGGAGCTGGCGCTGACCGGCGACCCGATCACCGCGGCCCGCGCCGCCGAACTCGGCCTGGTCAACGAGCTCACCGAGCCCGGTGGGGCGCTCGAGGCGGCGCTGGCGCTGGCGGAGCGGATCGCGGTCAACGCGCCGCTGAGTGTCGCCGCGAGCAAACGCATTATCGACGAGTCGGTGGACTGGCCGACCGGGGAAGGGTTCACCCGTCAGGGACAGATCGCCGGGGCGGCCCTGTCGTCCGAGGATGCCGCGGAGGGGATGTTGGCGTTCACGCAGAAGCGTCCGCCGGTGTGGAAAGGTCGCTGACGCAGCGGTTTCGGTGAACGGGGCCGGTGTCGGCAGGATTGCCGGTATGGACACGCACAAGCAACGCATGCTGCGCGGGGAACTCTACCTCGACAGTGATCCGGAGTTGGTGGCCGAGCGGCGGCACTGTCGGCGGTTGCTGGACCGGTTCAACGCGACCCGGTCGGGGCAGGATGCGCAGCGGCGGGCGATTCTCGCGGAGCTGCTGGGCGGGATCGGGGCGGGGTCGTGGATCATGCCGCGGTTCCAGTGCGATTACGGGTCGCTGATCCGGCTGGGCCGCAACAGTTTCCTCAACTACGACGCGATCGTGATGGATTGCGCGCCGGTGGTGATCGGCGACGACGTGTCCATCGGCCCGCGCGCGCAACTGCTGACCGCGCTGCATCCGATGCACGATCACCAGCTGCGCCGCCAGCGGTGGGAGACCGCGGCCCCCATCACGATCGGCGACAACGCGTGGCTGGGCGGCGGGGTGATCGTGTGCCCGGGGGTGGAGATCGGCGCGAACGCGGTGATCGGCGCGGGCAGTGTGGTCACCCGGGAGGTGCCCGCGCGGGTGTTCGCGGCGGGCAATCCGTGCCGGGTCCTGCGCGAGCTGTAACCGCGGCGCGGGTGCTGGTGTGCGGCACCGGGTTCCGTGCGGAGGGCAACGAATTCCGTCCGGCCGTCGGCGCAACGGGCGGCGGCGGTAGGGTGGCGGCCATGGCTGATGCTGTCGCGGGCACCGGTTGTGGTCTGGCTTTGGTGCTGGGCGGCGGTGGCCCGGTGGGTTTGTCCTGGATGACCGGGTTGATGGTGGGGTTGCGGGCGGCGGGGATCGATGCGGCGGCCGCGGACCGGTTCGTCGGCACCTCGGCCGGTGCGGTGGTGGGCGCGGTGCTGGCCGCCGGTGACGATCCGGCCCGGATCCTGACCGCGCGGCCCGCGGATTCCGCGGCGTACCAGGTGGATTGGGAGCTGGTGGGGTCGATCTTCGCGGTCCTGGCGCAGCCCGGCGATCCGGTGCAGGCCCGCCGCCGCGCCGGGCAGCTGGCGCTGACGGCGGAAACCGGTGCGCCGCACGAGCATGTGGCCCGGATGACCGCCCTGGTCGGGGCCACGGCGTGGCCGCAGCGGGAACTGCTGATCACCGCGGTGGATGTCGGCACCGGGGAGCTGCAGGTGTGGACGCGGTCGGGGGCGGCGTCGCTGGGGCAGGCGCTGGCGTCGAGTACGGCGGTGCCGGGGGTGTTTGCGCCGATCCCGGTGGCCGGGCACGCCTATTTCGACGGCGGCACCCGCTCCCCGGTGAACGCGGACCTGGCGGCGGGCGCGCAGGTCGTCGTGATCGTCGAACCCCTCGCGCACTTGTTCGCCCGTATTCCCAGCGACCGCGATCTGGGTGCGGCCACGGTGATTTCGGTGGTTCCCGACGCGGAGTCGGTGGCGGCGTTCGGCCCGGACGTGTTCGATCCCGCCGCTCTGGCTCCCGCCTATGCGGCGGGTGTGCGGCAGGGCCCGGCGGCGGCCGAGCAGCTGCGCGGGGTGTGGCCGACCCGCTGAGCGCCCCGGCCGCCGGGCCCGGAAGGTGTCCGGTGCCGGTGTGGTTCGGTCAGTTTCTGGTGCCGATGCGTTGCCAGCGGCGGCCGCCGGTGCCGGGTTCGGTGGGGCGGGTGCCGGGGCGGTGGCGGTAGAGGATGTAGGGCCGCCACAGGTACCACAGCGGGTAGCTCCAGGCGTGGACGAGGCGGGTGAACGGCCACAGCGCCAGGATGGCCCAGGCGGCGGTGGCGTGCACCTGATACAGCATCGGTGCGTGCGCGATGGCGGCGACGTCGGGGTCGCCGGTGAGCAGTCCGCGGAACCAGAGGGCGACGCTTTCGCGGTAGTCGTAGCCCGCGCCGAGCAGGTTGACCGCGACGGTGGGGATCATCCCGAGCACGATGATGAGCCCGAGCAGGGTGAACGCGACCCAGTCCAGGGCGCTGGTGGCGGCGCGGATGCGCGCCACGGTGAGCCGCCGGTAGGCGAGAATGCCGACGCCGCCGAGGATTCCGAACACGGCGACGGTGCCCGCGCCGGCGGAGAACCAGCGGTAGACGGGTTCGGGGATGCCGAGGGCGCGGGTGAACGATTCGGGGATCAGGATGCCGACGACGTGGCCGCCGATCGCGGCGAAGGTGGCGTAGTGGAACATCGGCCCGCCCCAGCGCAGCAGTTTGCCTTCCTGCAGTTGGCTCGAGCGGCTGGTCCACCCGAATTGGTCGTGGCGCCACCGCCAGATGTGGCCGACGACGAAAGTGGTCAGCGCCAGGTAGGGCAGGATGACCCACCACCACAGTTGCGCGGCGCTCATCGCGGGCTCCCGGTGAGATACTCCGGCGGCGCGAACGGTTCGAGCCCGACGTCTTCGCGGGGTGGGCCGTCGGCGGCCAAGGCGCGCAGTCGTTTCCGTTCGGCGGCGGGCAGGGCGGGCAGGGTGTCGCGGACGGTGTCCAGCAGCGGCGCGTAGGGGCTGTCGATGTCGTGCAGGGCGTCGGTGAGCAGTTCCAGGCCGTCGCGGCAGCGGGAGAGGATGTCGTGGCCGGCGGCGGGGTCCATGACGGTGAATTCCAGGATGAGCGGCAGGAAGTCGGGCAGTTCGGAGTCGGGCGCGTGGTGCCCGGCGCGGCGGTAGAGGTGTTTGAGGGTCAGCAGCGCCATGCCGCGGGCGCGGGTGTCGCCGTAGCGGTAGTAGGTGAGGTGCAGGCTGCGCCGGCGCGCGAGATCGAAGGTGGTGACGTAGGTTTCGGCGGCCGCGGCGGGGGCGGCGGCGTCGAGCCAGCCGAGGAATCCGGCGACCGCGGCGCGGGCGGGACCCGCGCCCAGGTGGGGCAGGGCGGCGGTGATGGCGTCGCGCTGGGACAGCACCCGCTCGTCGGGGTAGTTCAGCAGGATCGACAGCATCGCGTGCAGCACGAGCGTGTTCGGGGTGTCGCGGGGGTGGAGCCGTTCCAGCCGAGCAGGTTGAATCGCAGGCGGCCGTCGGTGTCGCGGAACTGGCCGGCGCCGTTGTGCCCGGTGGTGTCCGGGTGCGTGGTGTCGGGGTAGCCGACGGGGCAGTGCTGGGCGAGGTGGCCGCCGCTGTCTTCGGCGTGCACGCGCGGGATCACGTAGCGTTCGTCGTATTTGGCGATGGCGAGGATGCGGTAGAGGTCGTCGAGGTCGGTGGCGGTGAGCCCGACCGCGGCGGCGGCGCGGTCGTCGCCGGGCTCGCCGAACTGTGTGCGCCGCATGTGCTCGCGCAGCACGGTGAGCACCCGCAGCGAGCGGGCGACGGGGACGGTGTCCCCGGCGGTGAACAGGCTGGCGAGGTACTCGAGGGGGATGCGCAGCTCGTCGATGGTGGCGAATACGTCGTCGGGGTTGTCGCCGTGGCGGCCGGCGGCGTGGGCGGCGTCGACGACCGGGGACAGCGGCGGGATGTACCAGACCATGGGCAGGGTGCGGAATTCCGGGTGCAGCGGCAGCGCGACGCGGTAGCGGGCGATGAGCGCGTACACCGGGGAGCGGCGGGCGGCGTCGAGCCAGTCCGCGGCGATGCCGTCGCGTTCGGCCTGGGCGGCCACGGCCGGGTCGTGCGGGTCGAGGAACACCGACAGTTGCGCCGGGTACAGGCCGGTGTCGTCGGGGACCGAGGCGGCGGCGGTGACCGCGTCGGCGTCGTAGAGCACGACGCCGAGGTGGCGCAGTCGGCCGACGCAGGTTTCCGAGCAGATGGTGGGCTGGCCGTTCTCGATGCGCGGGTAGCAGAAGGTGCATTTCTCGGCCTTGCCGGTGTGGTGGTTGAAATACACCTTCTTGTAGGGGCAGCCGGAGACGCAGAATCGCCAGCCGCGGCAGCGGTTCTGGTCGACGAGCACGATGCCGTCCTCGACCCGCTTGTACATCGCCCCCGACGGGCAGGACGCGACGCAGGAGGGGTTGAGGCAGTGTTCGCAGATGCGGGGCAGGTAGAACATGAACGCGTGCTCGAAGTCCAGGCGCACCCGGTCGGCGAGGGCGTCCAGGTTGGGGTCGGCGGCGGCGTGGACGGGGGATCCGGCGAGGTCGTCGTCCCAGTTGGGGCCGCGCCGCGGCGGCAGGCGGCGGCCGGTGAGCTGGGAGCGGGGGGCGGCGGTGGGGGCGGTGTCGGACAGGGGGGCGGTGGTCAGCTGCTCGTAGTCGTAGGTCCAGGGCTCGTAGTAGTCGTCGAGTGCGGGCAGGTCGGGGTTGTGGAACAGGTTGAGCAGCTTGTGGATTCGCCCGCCGGCGCGCAGTTTCAGTCGGCCGCGGCGGTCCAGTGTCCAGCCGCCGCGCCAGCGGGTCTGGTCTTCGTAGCGGTGCGGGTAGCCGCTGCCGGGTTTGGTTTCGACGTTGTTGAACCAGGCGTATTCGCTGCCGGGCCGGTTGGTCCAGGTTTGTTTGCAGGTGACCGAGCAGGTGTGGCAGCCCAGGCATTTGTCCAGGTTCATCACCATCGCGATCTGTGCCATGACCTTCATCGGTAGTCCACCTCCTGGGAGCGCCGCCGCAGCACGGTGAGCTCGTCGCGTTGGGGCCCGGTGGGGCCGTGATAGTTGAAGCCGTAACAGAATTGGGCGTAGCCGCCGATCAGATGCGTGGGTTTGATCATGATCCGGGTCAGGGAGTTGTCGTTGCCGCCGCGGCGGCCGGTGTGTTCGGTGCGCGGCACGTTCACCTGCCGGTCGGTGGTGTGATACAGGAACACCGTGCCGGTGGGCATGCGGTGGGAGACCACGGCCCGGCACACCACGATGCCGTTGCGGTTGTGTGCCTCGATCCAGTCGTTGTCAGCGGCGCCGATCGCGGCCGCGTCGGCGGGGCTGATCCAGAGGGTGGGGCCGCCGCGGAACAGGGTCAGCATGTGCAGGTTGTCCTGGTAGGTGGAGTGGATGGACCATTTCGAGTGCGGGGTCAGGTAGCGGACCACGATCTCGGGGCGGCCGTCGTGCTCGGGCGCCCCGACGTGGGCCAGCAGGTTCAGCGGCGGCCGGTAGATGGGCAGGGCTTCGCCGAATTCGTGGATCCAGTCGTGGTCGAGGAAGAAGTGCTGGCGGCCGGTGAGGGTGTGCCAGGGTTTGAGGCGTTCGACGTTGATGGTGAACGCCGAGTAGCGGCGGCCGCCGGTCTCGCTGCCCGACCATTCGGGGGAGGTGATGACGGCGCGGGGCTGAACCTTGGTGTCGGCGAAGGTGATCCGGTCGCCGGCGCGTTCCTCGGCGAGGTCGGCCAGCGCCGTCCCGGTCTGCCGTTCCAGGGCCCGGAACCCCTCGACGGCCAGGCGGCCGTTGGTGGTGGCGGACAGGGCGAGGATGGCCTCGCAGAACTGGTCGTCGCGGGCGATGGAGGGGCGCCCGGCGGCGACGCCGTGGCGGGCGACGCCGTTGTGGCGGCGCAGGTAGTCGATCTCGGTGTCGGGGATCCAGGTGAGGCCCTTGGTGGTGGTGCCCGCGGTGTCCAGCAGCGGCCCGATCGCGGCCATCTTCTGCGCGACCGCCCCGTAATCGCGTTCCACCACGGTGAGTGTCGGCATGGTGACGCCCGGGATCGGGTCGCAGTCGCCGCGGCGCCAGTCGCGGACGCGGCCGTGGGGCTGGGCGAGTTCGTCGGGGGTGTCGTGGGCCAGCGGGGTGGCGACGACGTCGCGGCGCACGCCGAGGTGGGTGGCGGCCAGCGCGGAGAAGTGGGCGGCCAGGTCGGCGAAGATGGTGAAGTCGGTGCGGGTCTGCCACGGGGGTGCGATGGCGGGGCTGAACGAGTGCACGAACGGGTGCATGTCGGTGGAGGACAGGTCGTGTTTCTCGTACCAGGTGGCGGCGGGCAGCACGATGTCGGAGTACAGGCAGGTGCTGGTCATGCGGAAGTCGATGGCCACCGACAGGTCGAGTTTGCCGACCGGTGCCGGCGTGCGCCATCGCACGCCGGTGGGCCGCAGCGCGGGCGGGGTTTCGGGGGCGGTGACCTCGTCGTCGGTGCCGAGCAGGTGCCGCAGCAGGTATTCGTGGCCCTTCATGGAGGAGGCGAACAGGTTGGCCCGCCACACGGTGAGCACGCGCGGGTAGTTGTGCGGCGCGTCGGGGTCCTCGGCGGCGAATCGCAGCGCGCCGCGGGACAGTTGGTCGACGATGTGGTCGGCGACGGGGACCCCGGCGGCGTCGGCGTCGCCGCACAGGTCCAGGGGGTTGCGGTCGAAGGTGGGGTGCGAGGGCATCCAGCCCAGCCGGGCGGCGAGGGCGTGGCAGTCGGGAACGGTGGCGCCGGTGAGGGTTCCGGCGGCGAGCGGGCTGGTGAACACGTCGGCGGCGAAACCTTCGTAGCGCCATTGCCCGGTGGCCAGCCACCACAGCGGGGTACCGGCCATGTGCCGGGTGGGCTGACACCAGTCGTAGGCGAACGCCAGATGCGACCAGCCGGTCAGCGGGCGCACCTTCTCTTGTCCGACGTAGTGGGCCCAGCCGCCGCCGTTGACGCCCTGGCAGCCGCACAGGTGCAGCAGCGCCAGGAAGGTGCGGTAGATCTGGTCGGAGTGGAACCAGTGGTTGGTGCCCGCGCCCATCGCGATCATGGCGCGCCCGCCGCTGCGTTCGGCGGTGCGGGCGAATTCGCGCGCCACCCGGGTCGCCGCGGCGGCGGGGACGCCGGTGATCGCCTCCTGCCAGGCGGGGGTGTAGGGGACGGTGGCGTCGTCGTAGCCGGTGGGCCAGTCGCCGGGCAGCCCGGCGCGCGCGACCCCGTATTGCGCCATGACCAGGTCGAAGACCGTGGTCACCAGGTGGTCGCCGATCCGGAGCGCGGGCACGGCGCGGCGCAGGATCGCCGCGTCGCGGTCGGTATCGGCGCGGTCGAAGCGGGGCAGGGCGACGGTGACCGCGCCCGCGCCGGGGCGCCCGTGCAGCGACAGCGCCGGGCGCAGCCCGCCCAGCCGCAGATTCCACCGGCCCGCCTCCCCCGCCCAGCGGAACCCCAGCGACCCGCCCGGCACCGCCGGTTCGCCCGAATCCTCGTCCAGCACCACGGTTTTGAAGGCGGCGGCGGGGTCGGTGTCGCCGAGGTCGGCGGCGGTGAGGAATTTGGCGGGCAGGTGGTCGCCGTCGCGGTCGGTGAGGGTGATCAGGAACGGCAGGTCGGTGTAGGTGCTGGCGTAGCGGCGGAAATACGGCACCGGCCGGTCGCGGTGGAACTCGGTGAGGATGACGTGCCCCATGGCCATCGCCAGGGCGGCGTCGGTGCCGGGGGCGGCGGGCAGCCATTCGTCGGCGAATTTCGTGTGATCGGAATAATCCGGCGAAACGACCACGACCTTCTGGCCGCGGTATCGGGCCTCGGTCATGAAATGCGCGTCGGGGGTGCGAGTTATCGGCAGATTGGTGCCCCACAGGATGAGATAGGCCGCATTCCACCAATCACCGGATTCCGGGACGTCGGTTTGATCGCCGAATACCTGAGGGGAGGCGATGGGGAGGTCGGAGTACCAGTCGTAGAACGAGGAAATCGTCGCCCCGATCAGCGACAGGAAACGCGTTCCGGCGGCGTAGGACACCATCGACATCGCCGGAATAGGGGAAAAACCGACAATACGGTCGGGGCCCCAGCGGCCGATGGTGTGCACGTGCGCGGCGGCGATCAATTCCAGTACCTCCGGCCAGCTGGAGCGCACGAATCCGCCGCGGCCGCGGGCGCGTTTGTAGGCGGTGGCGGTCGGTTCGTCGGCGACCAGGGCGGCCCAGGCGTGCACCGGGTCGCGGTGGCGGGCCTTGGCCGCGCGCCACGCGTCGAGCAGCACCCCGCGCACGTACGGGTAGCGCACCCGGGCCGGGGAGTAGGTGTACCAGGAGAACGAGGCGCCACGGGGGCAGCCGCGCGGCTCGTATTCGGGGGTGTCGGGCCCGGTGGAGGGGTAGTCGGTGGCCTGGGTTTCCCAGGTGATGATGCCGTCTTTGACATGCACCTTCCACGAGCACGAGCCGGTGCAGTTGACGCCGTGGGTGGAGCGGATCTCGCGGTCGTGGCGCCAGCGTTCGCGGTAGAACTCCTCGGCGGGGCGGGCGTCGTCGCGGTAGAGGACGCGCCCGTCGGGTGAGGGGTGGCCGGGAAAGAAGAACTGCGCGGCGCGCAGCACGGCCTCGGCGGCGTCGCGCGCGGATTCCGCGGCGCGGATGGTGCGGTCGGAGCTCATGGCAGGGGATTCCTCCGGGCGAAATACACACAGGTGCGTGGGGACACGTGTGGCGCGTGGGGGCGCGCCGATTGCGGCGGAGCTAGGGTCAGTGTTATGGACGCTGCTTGCGAATTCCCTGCGGTGGGTCGGTGGAGTGTTTCGGCGGCGGGGACGCCGATTACGGTGCAATGCCGATGACGCTGTCGCGGGAATTGGGCGCACCGGATCCGGCGGGGCCGCAATTGTGTCCGGTGCAGATCCGGTTGCTGGGCCGGTTCGCGGTGTATCGCGGTGAGGTGCGGGTGGCGCCGCGGGTGTTCGGGGGGCGGCAGGCGCGCCGGTTGCTGCGGTTGTTGGCGGTGCGCCGCGGCACGCTGGTGTCCAAAGACGCGGCGGCGGAGGCGTTGTGGGCCGACCGGCTGCCCGCGGATCCGGCGGGCAATGTGGAGATCCTGGTGAGCCGGATCCGGGGCGCGCTGGGTGATCGGTCGCTGATCGAGACCGGCCCGGCCGGCTACACCCTGGTCGGTGACGACCGGATCGCGGTGGACGCGGAGGTGTTCGCGGCGGGGGTGGCGCGCGGGCGCGCGCTGCTGGACACCGATGCGGGCGCGGCGCTGGGGGCGTTGACCGAGGCGCTGGCGCTGTGGCGGGGAGAGCCGCTGCTCGAGGACACCGACGCGGAGTGGGCGCGCGCGCCGCGGCGGCGGTGGGCCGATGCGCTGGTGCAGGCCCTGGACGGGGCGGCGACGGCGGCGCTGGCGGTGGGGGATGCGGGCACGGCGGCGAGTTGGGCGCGCATCGCCTGTCAGCGTCAGCCGCTGCGGGAGGTGTCGGCGCTGCTGCTGGTGCGGGCGTTGGCGGCGGGCGGGGACCGGGCGGCGGCGCTGACCGCGTTCGACGCGTTCCGGGCGCGGCTGGGGGAGGAGTTGGGGGTGGATCCGTCGGCGGCGGCGCTGGCGGTGCGCCAGCGGGTGCTGCTCGACGAGGACGCGTCGGCCCCCGGGCCGCGGCCGGGGCGGGGTGCGGTGTTGGCGGAGTCGGCGCGTGATCTGCTGGCGCTGGTGAGTGTGCTGGGGCGGCCCGCCCCGGTGGGGTTGGCGGCGGCGGTGACGGGGCGGGGGTTGCGGGAGACGCTGGCGGAGCTGGACGGGTTGCGCCGCACCGGTTTCGTGCGCGCGACCGCGGAGGGGTGGGTGTCGGCGGGGCCGGGGTGGGCGGTGGTGGAGCCGCAGCGGCGGGCGCGGCTGCATCTGCTGGTGGCCGAGACCCTGCAGGGCCGCGGCGCGGATCCGATCGAGGTGGCGATGCATCTGCGCGCGGGCGGCGCGCACGAGGGCGCGGCGCGGTTGCTGGCGGCGGCGGCCGATGACCGGTTGCGCCGCATCCGCGACGAGGAGGCGCTGCGCTGCGCGCAGGCGGGGCTGGCGCAGCCGGCGCCGGGCCCGCATCGGTCGACGCTGCTGGCGGTGCGGGCGGAGGTGTATCGGCGGCGCGGGCAGCTGGCGCGGGCGCGCGCGGATCTGGTGTCGGCGCTCGAGGACACCGCCGCGCATCCGGATCGGTCGCGGCTGTTGGCGCGGCTGGCGATCCTGGAAACCCGGTCGCGCAGTACGGCGTTGGGCGACGAGCTGGCGAAGCTGGCGATCGCGGAGGCGGGCGCGGATGCGGCGGCGCGGGGGCAGGCGCTGGCGGCGGCGGCGATCATCGACTTGACGCTGCCGCGGTTCGGGCGGGCGCGGCGGCGGTTCCGGCAGGCGCAGGCGCTGCTGGAGCTGGCCGGTGATCCGCACGGGGCGGCGCGGCTGGCGTACTGGCGGTCGATGGCCAGTTTCATGACCGGCCGCATCGCCCGGGCCGAGCAGGAGCTGAACCTGCTGGTGCAGTTGCCGTTGCTGCCGCCGGAGCTGCTGCGGCTGTGGTATCCGCGGACCTCGCGCGGGTATGCGCGGGTGTTTCTGGGCCGGTTGGACGGGGCGCTGGCCGATATCGAGGCGGCGCTGAGCTGGGCGCGGTCGGTGGATCATCCGGCGGTGCAGTGCAATTGCCTGTGGCAGCGCAGTGAGGCGCTGGCCGCGGTGGGCGCGGTGGATCGGGCGCTGGACAGTGCGCAGGCGGCGCTGGAGCTGGCGCGGCGGATGGGGCATGCGGAGGGGCTCGCGGCGGCGCAGCGCGGGCTGGGCATCGCCTGGCAGGCCGCGGGCGACGGCGGGCGCGCCGAGCTGGCGTTTCGGCGGTCGATGGCGGCGGCGCGGCGGGTGCCGCTGTTCGCGGGCTGGGCGGCGGCGCGGTTGGGCCTGGTGCTGGTGCAGCAGGGCCGGTTGGACGAGGCCGCGCCGATGATCGATGCCGCGGCGGCGCACGCGATTCCGCTGGTGCGCCACGAGGGCCGCTGGGCGTACGCGGAACTGCTGCACGCCCGCGCCGACCCGGCCGCCACCCGCGTGGCCGCGGACGCCTTGCAGGCCGCACGCTCGGCCGGTCATCTCGCGCTGGTGCCGCGACTGGCCGCGCTCACCTGAATCCGGCTGTGCGGCCAGCGTGGTGGCGCGCCGTTCGCTGCGGCAGTCGCCCGGACGGTGAGCACGCGACGGGTACTGCGGCAACGGTGCTGTGATTGCTCACCCGGCGGCGGTGAGTTCGTGCCGCTGGCTCCGAGTTGCGCCGGAAACCGGTGCGGCACAGGCGATCAGGTGAGTGCGGGCGCCAAGGGCCGCGAGTCTGTATCGTCCGGGTCCGCTGCCGGGGTGTGCGGGCGGCGGCGCCGGTGCGCCCAGTGGAGGGCGGCTGAGCCGAGTAGGCCGAGTACGGCGGTGGTGGCGCCGAGGAGCCAACCGGGGGGTCGCCAGATGAGGACGAGGTCGCCGTTACGGGTGCCGGGTGGGATGTCGACGGCGAGAAAGGTGGGGGCGATGGTGTGGAACCCGAGGTCGTGGCCGTCGAGGGTGACGCGGTAGCCAGGCCAGGCGCGCGAACACGACCTGCCCGCCGATGGCGGAGCCGACGCGGACGTGGCTGGTGATGGCGGTGCGGTCCAGGGAGGTGGCGTTCACCGCCGCGGGCGACGGAGCCGGACACCTTTCAGGTGCGATCGGCGCCTGCGCGCTAAAGCCGCTGTGCCGCACCGCGGCACAGCGCGTGCAGGACCGCGGCGGCCGGTGCGGCGGTGGTGATCGCGCCGATGCCGGTTCCGGCGTCGATCGGGGCCGAGCGCGGGTCGCCGGTGGCGATGGCGGCGGCCGCGGCGGCGCGCGCGGCGGGGTCGGCGGCGAGGGTGTCCTCGTGGCCGTCCCATCGGTCGGTGAGCTCGTTGCGCAGCACGCGGGCGGGAAACCGCGCGGGCCAGCCCAGGCCGAGGGCGACGTCGAAGGCGCGGGTCACGACCGTGTCGGCGGCGGCCAGCAGCGCGGCCCGATCCGGCGGCGCCAGCAGCGATTCCGGGCATACCGCCAGCCGGGTGCCCAGCCACACCCCGCTCGCGCCCGCGGCGAGCGCGTCGGCCACGTCCGCGGCGGAGGTGATACCGCCCGCGGCGAGCACGGGCACCGACACCGCGTCCAGGACCTGTTCGAGCAGCGGGCGCGTCGGCAGCCGCGGGTCGCCGTGCCCGCCGCCCTCGCGGCCGCGCGCGACGAGCACGTCGATGCCCGCGTCGGCGGCGCGGCGGGCGTCGGCGACGGTGTATACCTGTGTGGCGGTGAGGATTCCGGCGTCGGCGGCGCGGGCGGCCCAGGACCGGTCGGTGCCGAAGCTCACCGACAGCAGGGTGGGCGCGGCGGCGAGGGCGGTGTCCCACAGGTCCGGGTGCGCGTCGAGCACCCAGTCGACCAGGCCGATACCGAACGGTGTGACCGCCCCCATCGCGTCCAGTTCCCGGGTGAGCGCGGCCGCGCGGCCCGCGCTGCCCATGCCGATCATGCCGAGCCCGCCCGCGGCGGTGACCGCGGCGGCGAGCCTGCCGCCGGCGACCGCGCCCATGGGGGCGTTGACCACCGGCAGCCGCAGGCCCAGCCGCGCCGACCAGGCGGTGACCGGGAACCCGTCGGCGCTCACCTCGACCATGCCGCCACGCTAACGCATCCCGGCGGTCACACCCCCGAGCGGATCGAGGGGCGCGCCGCGGTGGTCCAGCCGGTGTCGCCGGATAAGTTCCGGCCCGCGCAGTGGGCGCACAGCACGCGGCGGCGGCCGCGGGTGTCGGTGACCCGGCGGAAGCAGCGGCGGCAGTAGGTGGTCGTGGTGGGCCGGGTGAGACCGGACAGGCCGAGGACCAGCATGACGTCTACCGCGGCCAGGCCGAGCACGCACAACGCAGTGGCGAGGACTTCCAGGGGCATGTCGCTCGCACCTCCCGAATATATCGTGGCACGATATCTTTATATCGCCCCACGATACACTGGGCGGGTGCGTCGGCGCCACGGCCGATGCGCGGCGTGCCCGACGGGCGGGAGTGAGGTGCGATGACGGAACTGGCCCACGCCGACTACGCCAGTTTGCTGGAGTTCCGCACGGCGCTGCGGCGTTTCGAGCGCTGGAGCGAGCAGCAGGCCCGGCAGGTGGGGTTGACGCCCGCCCAGCATCAGCTGCTGCTGGCGATCAAAGGGCATGCGGGCGAGGCGGGCCCGACGATCCGCGACGTCGCCGACTCGCTGGTGCTGCGCCATCACAGTGTGGTGGGCCTGGTGGATCGGGCGGTGCAGGCGGAGCTGGTGGCCCGGGTGCCCGACGCGACCGATTCGCGGGCGGTGCGGCTGGTGCTGACCCGCGCCGGGGAACGCTGCCTGGGCGCGCTGAGCGAGTTGCACCTGACCGAATTACAGCGGCTGGCACCGATTCTCGAGCAGGTGAGCACGACGCTGCGCGCCCCACCCAAGGACGTGCCGAGCAGGTGACGGGGCGGTCGTTGGTGGCGGGGTGTTGCCGGTGCGGGTCGCGGTGGCGATCATCGGGGATCGTCGAGGCGCAGGCGGACCGTCGGGAGGGTGTCGACGGCGGCGCCGGTGGCGTATTCGATGGCGGCGCGCAGGTGTCTCCAGGCGCGCGGGCGGTAGCGGTCGAGGGCGGCGTCGTGGTCGGGCAGGGGTGTGGCGGTGGCGGGTGCGCCGCGGCGGCGGCCGGTCCACACGCGCCCGCGGGCTGGGCGCGAATGTTGCGGTACCACTGGGCTTTCGGGCCGAAGCCGGAGGCGAGGTCGTACTCGCCGGGGGCCGCCGCTGCGGCGGCCGTGGCGTCGGCGAGAGTCACGGATTTCTCCTTACGGGTCGACGCCGCCCCGATCACACGGACCCGGGTGGGGGTCGTCCCTTGCGGTCACTGACGATGCGTGGTGCCGGTATCACTGCGCCTCCGTTGCGCCCGTTCGGGTTCCGGCGGCCCGCGTGGCCGCGAGGTGGGCGGTGAGGGCGGCTGCGGTGGTGAGTAGTCCGCAGATCCAGGGCAGGGCGGGGTGGTCGTAGCCGGGGGTGTAGGCGACGCAGAGGTTGAGTTGGGCGTGGGCGAGGGTCGGGGCGGTGAGGCCGCCGGTGGTGGTGTGCAGGGTGACCAGCAGCAGGCGGGCGGCGAGGGTGCCCACGCACCAGCCCGCGAGCCACGCGGGCGGGTGCCCGGCCTGGATCAGGGCGGGCAGATGCCATGCGGCCCACACGATTCCGAGGATCAGCGCGGCGGCGAGGGTGCCGTGGCGGCGGCGCAGCGGGTCGGTGGCGTAGCCGGTCCAGCCGAGTTCCTCGCAGGCGGCGGCGATCACGGTGACGACCACCAGGGCGGGCGCGGCGGCGGGGGAGGTCGGCAGGGCGGGTGTGGCGAGTCCGGCCGCGCAGGCGATCGCGACCCCGGCGACGGTGACGGCGGGGGTGGTGAGCAGCGCGAGCGCGTACCAGCGCCGGAGTCCGGGCGGCCGGTGGCGGTGGGGGCCCAGCAGCGCCCGCGTCGCCCCGCGCCGGCGCACGGTGAGCGCGAGGGCGGCCAGGGCGGGCACGACGAACATGGTGGCGCTGGCCGGGACCGCCACATCCCCGGCGCGCACGCCGGGCGCGAGGGCCCCGAGCAGGTAGAACGGCACCGACAGCGCGGCCACCAGCAGCAGGAACATCCCGGGCCGCGCGGAATACCGCGGCATCGCGTCGGGCATTGTCGTCATCACTTGAGACACGATATCCCAACTTTGGACATGATGTCCCATCCTTGTAGGGTGGGCGGGTGCGTGATCCGATTCCGGCCGCGGGGGTGTCGCGGCGGCGTTCCCGGTTGTCCGATGAGCAGACCGCGCAGCGGATGCTGGCGGCGGCGACGGCGATGATCGAGCGTGCCGGGTTGACGGTGAGCCTCGAGCATTTGAGTTTCGAGGAGGTGATCCGGGACGCGGGGGTGGCGCGCAGCGCGGTGTATCGGCGCTGGCCGTACAAGGATCTGTTCTTCAGCGATCTGCTGGTGGAGTTGGCGCGGGGGGTGAATCCGGTGCTGGCCGAGGCGAATCCGGCGGCGGTGGCGGCGGTGGCCGCGAGCGTGCTCGAGCATCTGGAGTGGGCGCGCACGCCGGGGTTGCGGCGCGCGCTGGCCGGTGAGGTGCTGCGCCGCGGCGCGGCCGAGGAGTTCACGGTATTCCAGCACAACCCGGCGTGGCGCACCTATTTCGCGGTGCAGGCCACCTTCCAGGGCCTGCCCGACGGCGCCCTGCGTGAGCGGGTGCGGGCGGCGTTGACGGTGTCGGAGCAGGCGCTGGTGGAGCAGGTGGCGACCGCGTACACGCGGGTGTGCGCGCTGATCGGGTTGCGGGTGCGCCCGCAGGCCGGGGTCGGCTTCGACACGGTGGCCCGCGCGGCCACGGCCGCGCTGCGGGGGCTGGTGTTGATGGCGCCGGTCAACCCGGCGATCACCCGGATCCGGGTGCGCGCCAACCCGTTCGACGCTCCCGCGGCCGCCGAATGGTCCGAGCCCGCGCTGATCCTGGCGACGACGGTCGTGGGGTTGACCGAACCCGACCCGGGCCTGGTGTGGTCGCCCGAGCACGAGGCGGTGGTGCGTGCGGCGCTGACCTCGGGGTCGTGGGCCGCGCACCGGTAAACGCGGTGGCCGGGCGGCGGTTGTCGGGTCGGGTCAGCTGTCGACGTGGACGTGGGGCCGCTGGTGGGGGTCGGCGACGGCGCGGCGCAGGATTTCGCGGGTGACGGGCGCGACTTCGCCCTCGCCGACGAACAGGAATTTGAGCAGGTTGATCAGCGGGTTGCCTTCGCTCCATTCGAAGTAGACGTGGGGTTCGAGCCCGGTGCGGTCGCGGATGGCGAGCAGTATGGCGGCGATGGAGTTGGGGATGGCGGCGGCTTCCACCGACAGGATGCGGTAGCAGCCGAGTTCGACGGCGGTGACGTGCAGGGCGGTGGAGAAGCGGGAGGCGTCTTCGACGATGACCTCGAGGAACAGGATGGGGTCGCCGGCGGGGATGTGGCTTTCCTGCCGCTGGTCGGCTTCTTTCTCCCGGTATTCCTCGGGGCGGCGCTGGTCGATGTCGTGGGTGACGATGCGGATGGCGCCGGCGGCCGCGGCGTGGTCGATGAGCGCGGCGGCGCGCTGGTCGAAGGTGACCTCCATGGCGTGCAGTTCGAAGGCGCGCCGGGCGCGGGAGGCGAACGACACCACGATGATGGTGAGGATGAACAGCGACGCCAGCTGCACGCCCTCGGGGCGTTCGATGATGTTGGCGATGGTGGTGTAGACGAACACGGCGGTGACGACACCGAAGCCGACGGTTTTGGCGCGCTGGCGTTTTCGGGCGGCGGACAGGGTGACCGCGACGGCGGCGGAGGTGATCAGCACCAGCACCCCGGTGGCGTAGGCGCCGCCCTGGGCGTCGACATCGGCGCGGAAGTAGACGGTGATGGCGAGGGCGATGACGGCGAACACCAGCACCAGGGGCCGGGTGGCGCGCGCCCATTCGGGGGCCATCCCGTAGCGGGGCAGGTAGCGGGGCACGAGGTTGAGCAGCCCGGCCAGCGCGGAGGCGCCGGCGAACCAGAGGATGGCGATGGTGGAGATGTCGTAGACGGTGCCGAACCCGTCACCGAGGTAGCGGTGGGCCAGAAACGCCAGCGCGCGCCCGTTGGCGGACCCGCCGGGCGCGAAGTCGTTCTCCGGGATGAGGACCACGGTGATGACGCTGGTGACGAGCAGGAATGCGCTCATGATGAGCGCGGCGGTGGTGAGCAGGGCGCGGGCGCCGGCGATGCGGGTGGTGGGCCGGTCCTCGGATTCGCCGGGGGCGCTGCGGATCTGGGGCATGACCGCGACCCCGGTCTCGAATCCGGACAGGCCCAGCGCCAGTTTCGGGAACACCAGCAGCGAGATACCGACCATGGCGAATACGCTGCCGTGCTGGGCGGTCATGGCGTGGGTCCAGTCCAGCACCAGATGCCGGGCGGTGAGCACCTGATAGACCCCGGCGACGGCGACGACCAGGTTCAACGCGAGGTAGGTGCCGACCAGGGCGACGGCGATGCCGATGGCCTCGGCGAACCCCTTGAGGAAGATCGCGGCCAGCAGCGCCAGCAGCACCAGGGTGATGGCCAGGGCGTGCCCGTGCAAGACGGCGGGCACGTAGGGGTTTTCGACGATGTGGGCGGCGCCGTCGGCGGCGGAGAGGGTCATGGTGATGACGAAGTCGGTGGCGGCGAACCCGAGCAGCACCAGGATGAAGATTTTCCCGGTCCAGCGGGGCAGCACGTCGAACATGGCCAGCGAGCCGCCGCCGTGCGGGCTTTCGCGCGCCACCCGCCGGTAGACCGGCAGCGCCCCGAACAGGGTCAGCGCCACCAGCACCAGCGTCGCCAGCGGGGACAGCGCCCCCGCCGCGAGCGCGGCGATGCCGGGCTGATAGCCGAGGGTGGAGAAGTAGTCGACCCCGGTCAGGCACATCACCTGCCACCACGACCGCTGGTGGCGTCGTTCGGCGACCCGGCGCATCGGCCCCGGATGCTGCGAATACTCCTCGCCGTCGGCGCCTTCCAGCAGCCAGGTCGCCAACCCACTGCGGTGCCGTTCGCCGGTCATGCTCACGTCCTGGTCCCCCTCGGGGCATCCATCCGGTCGATCCGGACCCTGATCGTCGGGGTCAATGTACGGGGTGATCTGCGCGGGTCGTCGACGGGCCGCCGCGGCGCGCCGCCCGCGCGTGTCCCGGCCCGCGCCGCCCGCGCCGAGCCAGGATCTCGGCGGCAGGGTGAATGGTGGTGCCGCGCAACCGGGTTCGTGTCGGCGCCCACCGTTAGGCTCGGTGGATACGGACGCTGGTTTTCGAGGGTGTGGACGCCCCGCGCATGGAGATCGTGCACGTGCACTCGCCACAGCGGGCGCGCGGCACACAGGTGGGGCTGGTGTACGAGCTGCGCTGGCACCTCGACGGCGCGACGCTGACGGTGGACGCGGGGACGGGCCCGATCCGCCACCACCTCGACGGCGCGGATTTCTTCGACCTCGAGCATTCCGCGTACTTCAACTCCCTGCCGGTATGGCGCGACGGCCTGCTCACCGACGGCGCCATCGCCCGCGACTACACGATGCGGTTCGTCGCGGTCCCGTCGCTGACCGCGACCCTGCTGCGGCAGCGCTACACCCCGCGCGGCGGCCGCACCGTCGAGTACCGCGCCGGCGACTATGTCGGCGACATCGACTTCGACGCCGACGGTCTCGTCGTCGACTATCACGGATATCTGCGGCGTTTACGCCCGTGACCTGTCGTTTCCGGCTGGAACGGTCCCCCGCCCAACCGTGGTAGTGTGGCCGGGATCACAGTGACGGCTATCGTCGCACGTCCCCGGGGCGGGCGGCGGGACGGGGACGGGGGTGCCGTGTTTGCCCGTTGCGCAGGCCGGGTACCCGCCACTCCTGTGCCGGAGTGTGCCGGGGACCGAGCGGTTCGTGTGTGCCGGCACGGGAGGAGGATCCTGCGTTGAGCAGCGATGAGGGCCAGCCGATATCGGAGCGGCGGGCGGTGGCGGCCGCGGCGATGGGCAATGCCACCGAATGGTTCGACTACGGCGTATACGCGACGACGGCGTCGTATCTGACCGACGCGTTCTTCCCGGGCAGTCTGGGCACGCTGGGCACGCTGCTGGGATTCGCGATCTCGTTCGTGCTGCGCCCGCTGGGCGGCATGGTGTGGGGGCCACTGGGTGACCGGGTGGGCCGCAAGGCGGTACTGGCCACGACGATCCTGTTGATGGCGTTGGCGACCGGCGCGATCGGGATCTTGCCCACGCATACGAGTGTGGGGGTGCTGGCGCCGGTGCTGCTGATCACGCTGCGGGTGGTGCAGGGCTTCTCCACCGGCGGCGAATACGGCGGCGCGGCCACCTATATCGCGGAATCCTGCGGGGAGCGCCGCCGCGGGTTCCTCGGCAGTTTCCTGGAATTCGGCACCCTGTCCGGGTTCGCGGGCGGGTCGGCGGTGGTGCTGATCTGCCAGGTCGCGCTGCCCGCGCACGCAATGCACGCCTGGGGGTGGCGGGTGCCGTTCCTGCTGGCGGTGCCGCTGGGTCTGGTCGGCTGGTATCTGCGGGCGCGGCTGGCGGAGTCGCCGGTGTTCACCGAGGTCGCCGAGGCCGACGACCGGCCCCAGGGCGGGCTGCGGGTCCTGCTGCGCGACTACCGCCGCGAGATCTTGACCCTGGCCGGGCTGGTGCTCGCGTTGAACGTGGTCAACTACACGCTGCTGGCGTACATGCCGACCTATCTGAACAAGACGATCGGCATGAGCGATTCGGCGACCACGGCGATGGTGCTGATCGGTGAGCTGTCGATGATGTGTGTGCTGCCGTTCTCCGGGGCGCTGTCGGATCGGGTGGGGCGGCGCCCGATGTGGCTGGTGTCGCTGATCGGGCTGGCGGTGCTGGCGGTGCCGCTGTATTGGCTGATGGGCCGCGGCATGGTGTGGGCGGTGGCCGGGTTCGTGGTGCTGGGGTTGCTGTATGTGCCGCAGCTGTCGACGATTTCGGCGACGTTCCCCGCGATCTTCCCCACCCAGGTCCGCTACGCCGGATTCGCACTGGGCTACAACGTGTCCACCGCCGCGTTCGGCGGCACCGCCCCGCTGATCAACCAGTGGGTCATCGACCGCACCGACTGGATCTTGTTCCCCGCCTTCTACACCGTCGGGGCGTGCCTGATCGGGTTGGTGGCGTGGCTGTTTCTGCGGGAGACCGCGGGGGCGTCGCTGCGCGGCACCGATGTGCCCGTCACCGGCGAGAATCCGGTGATCCCGGCGGCGGCGCCCCCCGAGCCGACCACCCCGCCCGCGGTGGCGTGATCGTCTTAAGCGACTGTTAGAAATCCGGGCGGGCACTGGCCGCGATCGTGTGAGGGCCGACACAGTGATCTTCTGACCTTCAGGGAAGAGGAGATTTCTGTGACCACGACACAGCGGGTGGGTGAACGCCGCGTCGTCGCCAACGTGGTGCGCGGTTCGATCGGGAACCTGGTCGAATGGTACGACTGGTACGTCTACGCGGCGTTCAGTGTGTATTTCGCGAAAACGTTCTTCCCCGCAGGGGATTCGACCGCGCAGCTGTTGTCGACGGCGGCGGTGTTCGCGGTGGGGTTCGTGATGCGCCCGATCGGCGGATGGCTATTGGGCCGCTACGCCGACCGGTTCGGCCGCCGCGCGGCGCTGACGCTGTCGGTGACGGTGATGGCGGGCGGGTCGCTGCTGATCGCGGCCACCCCCGGCTACGGCACCATCGGCGTGGCCGCGCCCGCGCTGCTGCTGGTGGCGCGGCTGCTGCAGGGCCTGTCGGTGGGCGGGGAGTACGCGACCAGCGCCACCTATCTGTCGGAGGTGGCCTCGCCGGGGCGGCGCGGCTACTACTCGAGTTTCCAGTATGTGACCCTGGTCGGCGGCCAGTTGGTGGCGCTCGGGGTACAGATCGTGTTGCAGCAGGTTTTGAGTACCGCGCAGTTGGAGGCGTGGGGGTGGCGGATCCCGTTCCTGGTCGGCGCGGCGGGCGCGCTAGGGGTGATGTGGCTGCGCCGCGGCATGGACGAATCCGCGGCCTTCCGCACCGAGACGAGGCAGACCCCGCAGGTACTCGGCAGCATCCGCCCGGTCGACGACGCCGCGGTGGCACTGCTGCGCGACCGCGGCTCGCTGCGGCTGCTGGCGCAGTATCCGCGCGAATGCGCCCTGGTGGTGGGCCTGACCCTGGGCGGGACGGTGGCGTTCTACACCTACACCACCTACATGCAGAAGTACATGATCAACACCTCGGGGATCGACAAGTCGACGGTGGCGTGGATCAACGGGGCCGCACTGCTGGTGTTCGTGGTGGCCCAACCGCTGGCCGGGGCGCTGTCGGATCGGATCGGGCGGCGCGCGCCGCTGCTGTTGTTCGGCATCGCGGGCACCGTGGCCACGGTGCCGATCATGACGGTGCTCGGTCACACCACCAACCCGCTCGCCGCGTTCGCGTTGATGCTGACCGCGTTGGTCATCATCACCGGCTACACCTCCATCAACGCGATCGTGAAGGCCGAACTGTTCCCCACCCGGGTCCGCGCCCTCGGTGTCGGGCTGCCGTACGCGCTGACCACCGCGATTTTCGGGGGCACCGCGGAAACGATCGCGCTGGCGTTGAAGAAGAGCGGCCACGAGTCGCTGTTCTTCTGGTACGTGTCGGGCACGATCGCGGTGTCGCTGGCCACCTACTGGTTCATGCGCGAAACCTCGCAGGGCTCCCCGATCGAGGGCGAGGACACCACCACGCAGCCCGCGCCCACGCCCGCACGCCACTGACCCGACCCCGCGGCCCCGGCTCGGCGGGCCGGTGCGGGGGACGGGAGAATGCAGCGGTGCGGCTGGCTGTGGTGGAGGACGACGACGGGGTGGGCGAGGCTCTGGTGGAGGCGCTGACGGTGCGCGGGCATCGCGCGCGGCGGATGCGCCGGGGCGCGGATCTGCTCACCGCGCACCGCGGCTACGACGCGGTGATCCTGGATCTGGGGTTGCCCGACGCCGACGGCCTGCAGGTGCTGCGGTCGCTGCGGGAGGTGAGCACGGTCCCGGTGCTGATCTTGACCGCGCGCAGCGACGAACGCTCCATCGTGCGCGGATTACGCGGCGGCGCCGACGATTACGTGATCAAACCGCCACGGATCGCGGAACTGGTGGCCCGCCTCGAGACCGTGACCCGCCGCGCGACCACGGCGGCGGGTTCGCCGCCGCGGGTGGTGGTGACCGGGGATGTGCGCGTGGATCTGGTGGCGCGCCGCGTGCAGGTGGGCGGGACGCCGATCGCGGTGACGGCCAAGGAATTCGACCTGGTCGCCGCGCTGGTGGAGCGGCCGGGGGCGGCGGTGAGCCGCCAGCAGTTGATGGACCGGATCTGGGGGGACGCGTTCGTGGCGGTGTCACGCAGCCTGGATGTACATATGACCGGGCTGCGGCAGAAGCTGAACCGGCCGGGATTGATCACCACGATCCGCGGCTTCGGGTATCGCTGGGGCCAGTGAGGGATGCGGGCGCGGCTGTTGTGGGTGCTGTCGGTGTTCGCGACCGCGGCGGTGCTGGCGTTCGCGCTGCCGCTGTGCGCGACGACCGCGACCAGCCGCACCCAGCAGCTGGTGTTGGGCCGCACCGGCGACGCGGACTGGTTCGCCGCCCTGGCGGACGCGGCGGCGTCGTCGGGGGATACGCGGGCACTGGAGATGGAGGCGGGCCGCTACCACCAGCTCTACGGGGACGAGGTGTTCATCGTGGACGCGCGAGGGGCGACGATCGCGAATTCGGGGATGGATCCGGCGAGCCCGCCGGTGGTGGCGGCGTTGTCGGCGGCGCGGCGCAACCAGCGGGCGGCGCCGGTGGCGCAGCTGGCGCCGTGGGGTCCGGCGCGGGTGCTGATCGCGCGCCCGATGGGGACGGGGGTGCAGGTGAACGGGGCGGTGGTGATCGAGGCCGCCACCGCGGCCGCGCGCGCGGATATCGCACGCACCTGGTCGCTGGTGGCGGCGGGCGCGGCGGCGGCGCTGGCACTGTGCGGGGCGGGAGCGCTGGCGGTGAGCCGGTGGGTGCTGCGCCCGCTGGCGCAGCTGTCGGCGGCGGTGGCGGAGCTGGCGGCCACCCTGCCACCACCACGGGCGGCGGGGGAGGCGACGATCATGCGCCGCCACGGCGGGCCACCGGAGATCCGGGCGGTGGCCGCCGCGTTCGACGCGATGGCCTTGGCGGTCGTCGACGCCACCGACGCGCAACGACAGCTGGTCGCCGACACCGCACACGCCATGCGTAACCCGCTGGCGGCGTTGACGATCCGCCTGGATTCGCTGGAACCGGCGATCCCGGCGGCCGCGGCGTCGACGTTTCGGGGCGCGACGGCGGAGGTGGCGCGGCTGACCGGTCTGCTCGACGGGCTGCTGACCCTCGCGGTCGCCGAGGCGGGCAGCGAGCCCGACACCGGGGAGGCGGCGGCGCACTGTGACGCGGTGCAGGTGATCGGGGACCGCGTCGACGCCTGGCACACCGCGTTCGAGCAGGCCGGGATGCGATTGAGCGCCCCGCTGGGGGCCGACCGGCTGGAGGTGGCGGTCCCGGCGGGGGTGCTGGCGCAGATCCTGGATGTGGCGTTGAGCAACGCCTGCCGCTACGCGGGCCCGGGCGCCCACACCCGCCTGACCGCGGCGGCGGCCGGGGCGGGCGCGGTGACGGTGTCGGTGACCGACGACGGGGTCGGGGTCCCGGCGGGGGAGCTGACGCGGCTGACGACCCGCTTCTTCCGCGGATCCTCGGCGGCGGCGGCCGGGTCGGGGCTGGGGTTGCCGATCGCGGCCGCCCTGGCCGCGGCCCGCCACGGCACGCTCACGGTGAAAGCCGCTGTCCCGCACGGCGTGTCGGTGACCGTCACCCTGCCCGCGGGGGAGCTGTCGTGAACCGGCGCGCCCTGCTGACCGCCGCGGCCACCGGCGTGCTGCTGGCCGGGTGCGGGCGGACGCGGCCGCCGCGGGTGCGGCTGGCCGACGGCGAGGTGGGCGGCTTCTACCACGCGTTCACGGCCCTGCTGGCGCGGGCGGCGGCCGAGGCGGGCACGGTGGCGATCGAACCGGTCGCCACCGCCGGATCCTCGACGAACCTGGCGATGCTCGACACCGGCGCCGTCGACGCGGCGCTGACGCTGGCCGACTCGGTGGACGGGCACAGCGACCGGCTGCTGGCACTGGGCCGGGTGTATGAGAACTATCTACAGCTGGCGGTCCGCCACGCGGGCCCGATCACCCGCCTCACCGATCTGCGGGGCGCACGCATCAGCCTGGGCGCGGCCGGCTCCGGCGCCGCCCTCACCGGCGACCGCCTGCTGCGCGCCGCCGACCTGGACCCGGCCACCGATGTCACCGTCGTGCACCTGCCGCTGCCGGACGCGGTCGCCGCGATCGCCGACGGCACCGTCGATGCCCTGCTGTGGGCCGGTGGCGTCCCCACCGCCGCCCTCGACATCCCGCGGCTGCTGCGGCTGATCGACCTGGGTGAGCTCGCCGCCCCCATGCGCGCCCGCTTCGGCTACCTCTACGACCGCGTCCTGATCCCCGCCGACGTCTACCCCGCCGCCCCCGCCGTGCACACCATCGGCGTCGCCAACCTGCTGGTCACCACCGCCGCCCTGCCCGACCCCACCGCCGCCGCCCTCACCGAACTGCTGCTCACCCGCGCCGACCAGCTCATCCCCACCGAAGCCGCCGGCACCCAATTCCTCGACCAACGCGCCCTCATCGGCACCGACGGCCTGTCCCTGCACCCCGCCGCCGCCCGCGTCTACCGCCACCACCACGGCTGACCCACCCGAATCCCCCCGCCGCACACCGGGATTCGCCGCCGCACCGTCCCGGCGGCCGTCCGAATCTCGGGCTCGCGCACCAGGCACGATGCGCCTGGTGGTCAGCGCAGGGGCACCGACCATCGCACCCGGGTGCCGGGCCGGGCCGGGTCCCCTCCGCCCGCGCCGGTGGTGAACGTGCCGCCCGCGGTGTGGGCGCGGGCGGCGAGGTTGGCCAGCCCGCTGGGGGTGAGAGTGCCGGGCAGGCCGCGGCCGTCGTCGGTGATGGTGACGGTGAGGTCGTCGTCGACGGTGACCTCCACGGTGAGGGTGTCCGCGCCCGCGTGGCGCACCGCGTTGCTGACCGCTTCGCGGACCACCGCCTCGGCGTGATCGGCCAGATCGGCGTCGACCACCGACAGCGGCCCGGTGACATGCAGCGACGCCCGCATCCCCGTCGGCGCCACCTGCTGGCGCAGCGCCTGGTCCAGGCGTTGACGCAGCCGGGTGCCCGCGGCGCCGCCGTGCAGGTCGAAGATGGAGGTGCGGATCTCGTGCACGACGTCCTGCAAGTCGCTGATCGCGTCGGTCAACCGCACCCGCACCTCGGGGACCTCCGTGCGCGCCACCGTCCCCTGCAACCCGAGCCCGATCGCGAACAACCGTTGAATCACATGGTCGTGCAGATCGCGGGCGATGCGGTCGCGGTCGGTGAGCACATCCAGTTCCCGCATCCGCCGCTGGGTGTCGGCCAGCTGCAACGCCAGCGCCGCCTGATCGGTGAACGACACCGCCAACTCCAGCGTCTGCTCGTCATAGGGGGCCGCGTCCGCGGCGCGCACCGTGATCAACACCCCGCTCGCCGCGTCGGGAGTGTGCAACGGCAGGGAACAGGGCGGCCAGATCGGTGCGGGCGGCGTCGTCGACCCGCAACGGGGTGCGGCCGGTGAACGCGGCGGCGACCGTGCCCGCATCCAATCGCACCCGCTCACACGGCGCCACACCCCCGGCGACACGGGTGACGGTCAGCGCGTCGGTGTCCGCGTCGTCGGGGTCGGTGACGGCCAGCAGCACCTGCGCGGATCCGGTGAGCCGGCGCGCGTGATCGACCAGATGCGCCAGCACCTGCCCGGAATCGGTGCCGGCGAGGAATTCGGTGGTGAGATCGCGGGTGGCGGCGATCCAGTCCTGCCGGGTCCGCGCCGACGCATACAATCGCGCGTTATCGATCGCGACGCCCGCGGCCGCGGCCAGCGCCTGCACGATCAACTCGTCGTCCGCGGTGAACAGCTGACCCCCGGATTTCTCGGTGAGATACAGGTTCCCGTAGATCTCGTCACGGATACGCACCGGCACCCCGAGGAAGGTCCGCATCGGCGGATGATTCGCCGGAAACCCCACCGACGCCGGATGATCGGCCAGATTCGGCAACCGGATCGCGGTCGGCTCGGTGAACAACGCCCCCAGCACCCCGTGCCCGGCGGGCAGATCCCCGATCCGCCGCCGCGTCGCCTCATCGATACCCTCGTAGATGAACTGGCTGAGCTGCCGGTCGTGCCCGCGCACCCCCAACGCCCCGTAGCGGGCGTCGACGAGGCTGGTGGCGGTGTGCACGATGGTGGTGAGCGTTTCGGCCAGATCCAGGCCCGCCGTGACGGCCAGCATCGCCTCCACCAAACCGTCCATCCGGTCGCGGGCGTCGATGATCTGCTCGACCCGGTCCTTCACCTCCCCCAGCAGCTCCCGCAACCGCAACTGCGACAGCGTGTCACGCACCGAGTAGCCGCCCGATCCCGAATCCTCGCTCACCCCGGCAATCCTGGCAGCCCGCCACCACCGCCCCGCATCCGGCCACCGCGGGTCAGCGATGTCGTTGCCCGGCACGCAGTTTCGACGCATACACCGCGGCCTGGGTACGTCGCTCCATCCCGAGTTTGCTCAGCAGCCGCGACACATAGTTCTTCACCGTCTTCTCCGCCAGATACATCCGCTGCGCGATCTGCCGGTTGGTGAGCCCCTCCCCGAGCAGATCCAGCAGCACCCGCTCCTGATCGGTGAGCGCCGCCAAGGGGCCGTCGGGTTGAGCGCTGCGCCGCAACCGGTCCATCAGCGCGGCCGCGGCCCGGTTGTCCAGCAGCGACCGCCCGGACCCGACCGCCTTGATCGCCGCCGCCAACTCCATCTCCATGCCCTTGATGTCTTTGACCACATACCCGCCCGCCCCGGCCAGGATCGCGTCCAGCATGGCCTGCTCGTCGGTGAACGAGGTCAGGATCAGACACCGCAACCCGTCCACCCGCGACAGCAACTCCCGGCACAACTCGATACCGTTACCGTCGGGCAACCGCACATCCAGCACCGCCACATCCGGCCGCAGCGCCGGAATCCGCGCCAGCGCCTGCGACACATCCCCGGCCTCCCCGATCACCGTCAACTCCGGATCGCCGTCGAGCAGATCGACGAGCCCGCGCCGCACGATCTCATGATCATCGACCAGAAACACGGTGATCACCGCTGCTCCTCCTTCCGCCACCACAACGGCCCCACCCTAGCCCGGCCCACCCGGCCCCGGCACGGGCCGAAAGTCCCTCACCGGGCCCCTCATTCGCTGTCGGCCGCCGAATGCGGTTCACACCGCCGCGCCAGATCGGCCAGACGGGCCCGGTATTCGACAGGCGTGATCTGCCCGGACATCCGCGCCGCCAGCAACGCGTTCTCCGCGTTGAGCGCGGGCCACACCTGCGCGGGATCGGCCCAGCCGAGCGTCAAATGCACCTCCGACACCGGCGGTACGGGATCGGGTGCGACGGGCGCGGCCCGATGCCGCCCGGACCCGCGCCCGCGCCGCCGCGGCCACCGCAGCGCCAGCCGCGCGGGGCGGCCCGCGACCGTCCCGGCGCCGCGTCTGGTGACCAGCCACACCACCAGCCACCACAGCGCCAATGCGACGCTCGCGCATCCGACGAGCAGAACGATGTCCAGGCTCATCCGCACGTCTCCTCCACCTAGAGCCCGAGCTTACCGTGAGAAGCCCTGCCCGAGAACGGAATCCGGGGCCGCCGCCGCACACCGCACGGAATCGGCCGCACCGCACACCGTCCCCGCCGCGCCGGCCGCCCTCTTTGCGTTCGAATACCGCCAGTGTCACCGCTGAAACCGGGACATGCGGGGACATCCGGGAAAATCGGCCGTTTCGAGACCGAAAACCGCGCACCACGATCATGAACGGGACCTTCGGCCCTGGCCGCCGCCCCGAACCCGATGATCGGATGAGCGATAACACCCGCACCGACGGAAAGGGACCCGACACCGATGAGCGCGCCGCGACGGTCGACGACGCCGGGGGAGCAGCCCACCCACCTCCACCTCACCGGCCCGGTCACCGACCGGGACGCCACCCGCATCGACCACGCCCTCACCGGCGTCCTGCACCGCCACCACCTCGACGGTGTCGACACCCGGGTGCGCGTCACCGCCCTGCCCGGACCCGACCGCCCGCTGCTGGTGCAGGCCGTCCTCGGACCCGGCTACGCGATCCGCACCCAGATCGCCGCCCCCGCCGACTTCGCCGCCCGAGTCGCCGCCCGCCGCCTCGACACCCACCTGACCCGGCAGTCCGGGCCCGCGCTGCGGCCCTGGCCCGACGCGGCCCGCCCACCCCTCGCCCACACCGGCCCCACCCGCCCGATCACCCGCCACAAGCGCTACCGGCTGCTCACCGGCAGCCCCGGCCTGGCCGCCTACCGCATGGACGCCCTCGACTACGACGCCCTGCTGTTCACCGACACCGACACCGGCGACGACGCCCTCGTCTACCGGGCAGGCCCGCACAGGGTGCGCCTCGCCCGCGCCCACCTGCTACACCCACCCCACCAGACCGCGGTCGCGATGACGATGAACCCGCACCCGACCCCGATATTCACCGACACCGAAGCCGCACGCAGGCTGTGCCGCTACGGGCTACCGCTGCTGTTCTACACCGGCCCCGCCGACACCCGCGCCCGCCTGCTGTATCGCCGCTACGACGGCGATCTGGGCTTGGTCACCGCTGCCGGATGATCTCCGCGTCCACGGGCCGATCCAGCACCGGCTGCGCGCGACCCCGCAGGAACGCCTCGAACATGGCCAGCACATAGGTGCGCACCAGCGCGGTCGACCGGGCCGCGGCGATCGGACCGATCAGCAGCGCCGCCGCCGGGCGCGCCGGATCGGGCACCAGCAGCGGCACGTCGGTGTAGTCGTAATGCGCCGAATCACGCATGCCCAGTTGCCGTTTCCAGCCGGTGCCGTGCCGCCAGAACGCATCCAGCGACACATCGGCGTCCCCGACCCGGTCGGCCTGCGCACTGGTCATCACCAGCACCGGCCGATCCACCCCGTCCGCGGCCGCCCGCCCGATATCCGCACCCACCCCCAACTGCCCGTCCAGATCGACCGCCGCGGCGACCCGCCGATCCTCGCGCAACGCCTCCACCGCCGCATACCCGCCACACGAATGCCCCACCACCCCCACCCGCGCCAAATCCAGCGCCGCACCCAGCCCCCGCGGCACCGACCGGCCCTCGGCATCGGGATCGCCACCGGCGGCCACCCGGGCCAGCGCATCCAGCACGAACCGCAGATCATCGACCCGCACGTCCACATACTTCTGCGCCATGGCCGCCTGCGCACCGTCCGCGACCGGCGCGGGCCGCACGAACCGGCCGCCGGGGAACTCGACACCCGGCATCGCCTCGTAGGTGTCGTCCACGGTCACCACCACATACCCGTGACTGGCCAACTCCTCGGCCAGCCCGGTCCCCAGCACCCGCGGCATGCCGCCGCCGGGGGAGTACAGCACCACCGGATACCCCCGCCCCGCCGCAGCGGGCGCGTCGACCACGGAATTGGTCAGCAACTCCGGCACCGGAATCCCGAACCGCGCCCGCAATTCCGGCAGCAGCCGCGGCGACAGATACTCCGCCCGCGCAGATCCCGCGGCATCGGCGGCCGGATAGAACACCGACACCATCACCTCCCGCCGCCGATCCGGATAGAACGGATCCGCCCGCCCCCCATCCACCAGATGCCACTCGGTCTCCCCGACCGCGAACCCACCCCCCGGCCGCGGCAACACCGACACCCCCACCGGCCCCGCCCCCGACACCCCCACCGCCGCAGCGGATACCAGCGCGACCACCACGGCGGCCACCGCCGCACTCCGACCGATCACGATCACCCCTGCCAAGGCCACCCGTCCCGGCCACCCGGCCGCCGCCGAACGCTAACAGACAAACCCTTGCCGGACAAAAACATTCACCACACCAACGCCCCCCCTATATGGAATCGTCACAGTGACGTTTTGAGGGTAGGCGAGGGGGAGGAGAGGGGAGGGGCACCTCCGGCGCCCTCCCGATCCAGAACACCCACATCCGGCTCCCAGAGCACACCCACACACCCCGCAGCAAGCAGAACACCCAAACAGCCTGAAGCTTCGCAAGATTCACACCAGCAAACCCATTGCAACAAACAGCGGCCACCAAACCCGCGAACGCAACAGGCGAACCAGCCAGCCGGAAGCCCACCAACCCCGCACGCCGAGCAAAAGCATTCCAGCGCGACCCGAACGGACGGGCAGCGGCGGCGCGCAGCAACGAAACATACTGCACAGCAAGATCATTACCGCCGTCACGGCACCCCGTTGCTGCGCCGATAATTGACATTATGTCAGGTAAGGTGGTTGGGCGCGGCCGCCCGTCCCGATCACCACCGCCCACACACCTCACACCTTGTGCTGCTCCCCCACATACCTGGCGCCCCACTCGTTCAACCACGCGACCGCCGGTTCGAGCGACTCCCCCAGGTCGGTGAGCGAATATTCCACGCGCGGTGGGACTTCCGGGTAGACGGTGCGGGTGAGCAGGCCGTCGGCTTCGAGTTCGCGGAGCTGGCGGGTGAGCACGCGGGGATTGACCGGGCCCACGAGCCTGCCCAGTTCGCCGAAGCGGCGGCGGCCGCCGAGGAGGTGCTTGATGATGGTGAGTTTCCACGCCCCGCCCAGGACCGCGACGGCGACCTCGACCGGGCACACGGCCAGCGCGGTCTCCACCTGCTTACGCATAACGCTCCTACCTGCTTGCTTACCTTTTCGTCACTATGAGCCGTCAATGTCAGTACTTGCCGTATCCGGCGTCGGTTACGAAAGTAGCCGTGTGACTACCTGCGGATCAATCCTGTGGCTGCTCGCTCACCCCGATCCCGGCTCGCTGAGCCATGCGCTGTATCGCGGTGGGCTGCAACACCTTCGACGGTCCGGCGCCCGGGTCGCCGGGCAGGACCTGTACGCGCAGGGCTGGAATCCGGTACTGAGCGAGGACGACACCGCCGCGGCGGCCGGGGCGACACTGTCGGATCGCCAGCATCGGGCGACGCTGGACCGCACGCTCCCCCGCGAGGTTCTCGAGCACCAGCAACTGGTTCTGGACGCGCAGATCGTCATCGTGCAGTTCCCGCTGTGGTGGTACGGGATGCCCGCGATCCTGAAGGGCTGGTTCGATCGCGTGTTCACCAACGGCTTCGCCTTCGGTATCCGCGACGCCGACGGCCATGTCCGCAAATACGGTGACGGCGGCCTGGCGGGCAGGCGGCTGCTGCCGATCGTGACCGCCGGTGACCGTGCCGGTGCGCTGGGGCCGCGCGGGATCAGCGGCGACATCGAGGACATCCTGTGGCCGCTGCTGCACGGCACCGCGCACTACACCGGCATGCTCCCCCTGCGCCCGCACCTGGTGAGCAGCGCCAACCACGTCGACGCCGCCACCCACCGCCACCACCTGCGGACGCTGACCGAACGCCTGGACACCCTCGGCAGCGAAACACCGATCCGCTACCGCCCCTTGCACAGTGGCGACTACACCACCACCCACGAGCTGCGACCGCACCTGCGGCCCGGCCAGGGCGGACTGGCCATCCACCGCCTGCCCTGATCCCTCGATTCCTCGGGAAAACGAAGGGATCAGGGCAGAAAACGAGACGGGTCAGCCGGTGGCGACCGAGCGGATGGCTGTGGTGACGGCGGCCAGGGCCATGAGCCGGACGGTATCGATGTGGGTGGGGACGGCGCCGGTGGCGGCGGCGATGAAACCGTCACCGTCGAAGCGGGTGTGCGGTGGGGTGAGCGCGCGCGACAGACCGTCGTGGGCGCCCTGCGCGACGATATGGCAGCCGGTCTTGTCGAGGCGGGCGTTGGTGAGCACGACGCCGATGGTGGTGTGGGTGCGGGCGAAGTCGAACGGTTCGGGGAGGGCGGCGACCGCGTCGAGACTCACCTCGCCGGTGCCGTCATCGATGTCGCCGAACGCGTTCACCACGCACAGCGCCCCGACCACGAGTTCCCCCGATCGCCGTTCGGCATAGGCGATTCCGCCGGGTTTGCGCTCCGGCCCGCGCCAGTGCCCGACCCGGGCGCCCGTCCCCGCCCCGACCGCACCGGTAACCACCTCACCGGTGGCGGCGGCCGCGGCCGCATACCCGGCCTCGGCGGTGGGCCGGGCGGTGGGGTCGCCGACGCCGAGGTCGAACAGGGCCAGCGTCGGCACGATCGGAACCTTGCCGCCGGGAGTGGGCACGCCGCGGTCGTGCTGTTCCAGATAGCGCATGACCCCGTCGGCGGCGGCGAGCCCGAACGCGGACCCGCCGGTGAGCAGGACGGCGTCGATGGTCTGCACGGCCTTGTCGGGGGCGAGCGCGTCGAGTTCGCGGCTGGCGGGGGCGCCGCCGCGGACCTCGCAGGAGGCGACGGTGCCCTCCGGGAGCAGCACGACGGTGCAGCCGGTTTCCCCGGCGGGGTCGGTCCAGTGGCCGATGCGGATATCGGGCAGGGCGAGGGTCGCCATCGTCGGTCCTCCGGTCAGCGGGTGAACATGTGCCGGGTCGCGGCGTCGACCAGGGTGACCAGGTCGGCGGCCTCGGCGGCGGTCAGGGCGGCGAAGGCGGGGGCGATCAGGGTGTCGGTCATCGCTTCGGCGGCCTCCCACCGGGCGCGCTGGGCGGGGGTGGGGTCGGTGTAGGGCTCGGGCCAGCCGAACAGCTTGGCCTGTTCGGCGCCGGTGTAGCGGGGCGATCCGGAGATGAGTACGGCCTGGCGCGGCGGGATCTCGTGGGCGCGCACCGCGATCAGGTGCAGGCCGCCGCGCAACTCGCGCAGCACGTGCAGCAGCTGCTGGACGCGGCCGGGCGCGTCGTCGGGCAGCGGCAGGGCCCGCCATCCGGCGAACAGCGGCACCCCGGCGACGTCGGCGGCCTGGGCGACGGTGTGCAGCAGGTCGGCGAGCCGGTCGGCGTCGGGGAACTCGGCGAGTTTGCGGCGGCCGAAGTCCTGGCAGGCGGTGAGGTAGCCGTGGGCGGCCTTCGCGGCGGGCATGTCGACCGATTCCCATGCGGCGCGGACGGTTTCGGGTGGGAAGAAGCCGAATGCGGCGGTGACGACGTCGGCGTCGACCTCGCCGAGGACGCCGCCGCGGCCGCGGGTGTAGCCGGGCAGGAATCCGTCGGTGCCGGTGGTGGCGGCGAACGCCTTGACCTCCCGGGAGAACATGAATGCGCCTCCGGCGCTCTGGATTTGCTGTGCGACCGCTGCGGCTATCGACACGGGTGGGCCCCTCTCGTGTGAACGTCCCCGGAGCTTATCTCGCTATCGTCCACTAAGGCCAGATGCTACGGTGACAGAATCATTGTCGACGACTACCGGAACGGACGTAACGGTCTCGGCCGAGTGTCGATTATTGCCAGACGAATCGAATATCCTCGAAAGCCGGGCCCGGGAACATCACAAGTTCGAAGCGAGCGACGATGGATGACAACCTCGGCGCGACCGCACCCGACCCCGGTGCCGACCGCGCGACCGCAACGCAGACCGCGTTGACGAGTCTCATCGCCCACTTCGCCGAACAATGGCAATTATCTAGCAAACCACCGGATCTGGCGGCCCACCTCCCCACCGAACCCACCCTGCGCCACTCGGCCCTCATCGAACTCATCAAGGTCGACCTGCACCACCGCTGGCAACACGACGACGACGCCCCCCGCCTCGCCGACTACCGCGACCGCTACCCCGAACTCGCCGCCACCCCCCTGCCCCCCGACCTCGTCTACGAGGAAATCAGCGCCCGCAGCCGCCGCAACCCCATCGACCTCACCGAATACGAACACGACTACCCCACCCAGATGGCGCGCATCACCCAGCAATTCGACCTCGACACCGACACCGAACTGCGCACCACCATGCTCGCCGACCCCACCGCCCTCGACGCCCTCGACACCATCAACCCCGGCGCCACCGTCGACGACTTCGACCTGCTGCTCCCCCTCGGCCAAGGCGCCTTCGCCCGCGTCTTCCTCGCCCGCCAACGCACCCTCGGCCGCCTCGTCGCCGTCAAGATCTCCCACGACCGCGGCACCGAACCCCAAACCCTCGCCCAACTCGACCACGACCACATCGTCCGCGTCTTCGACCAACGCCAGATCACCGCCCAACACCTCAAACTCATGTACATGCAGTACATTCCGGGCGGCACCCTGCTCGGCGTGCTCCGCCTGCTGCGCCGCACCCCACCCGCCCGCCGCTCCGGGAAACTGCTGCTGGAAGCCGTCGACGCCGCCACCACCACCGGCGGCGTCCTCGAACCCCAACCCTCCCCCACCCGCGCCGCACTCGAACGCCTCAGCTGGCCCGAAACCGTCGCCTGGCTCGGCGCCCGCCTGGCCACCGCCCTGGACTACGCCAGCCGCCGCGGCGTCCTGCACCGCGACATCAAACCCGCCAACGTCCTGCTCACCGCCGACGGCCAACCCAAACTCGCCGACTTCAACATCAGCTTCAGCCGCCACCTGCCCGGCGCCAACCCCGTCGCCTACTTCGGCGGCTCCCTGCCCTACATGGCCCCCGAACAACTCGAAGCCTGCCACCCCGGCCTCGCCGCCACCGCCGCCGACCTCGACACCCGCAGCGACCTCTACGCCCTCGCCGTCGTCCTCTGGGAACTGCTCACCGGCCGAATCCCCTTCACCGACACCCACGGCGACGGCGAATCCGACACCACCCTGCAGGCCATGATCGACCGCCGCCGCGCCGGCGTCGACCCCCACACCGAAAACGACCTACCCCCCGACACCCCCGCCGTCCTGCGCCACGCCCTGCTCACCTGCCTGGCGCCCGACCCCGCCGACCGCTACCCCACCGGCGCCGACCTCGCCCACCAACTCGAACTCAGCCAGGACCGCGCCGCCCGCGACCTCGTCGACCCACCCACCCACAGCCTGCGCGCCCGACTCCGCATGCGGCCCATGCCATTCGTCATCCCCTCCAGCCTGCTCGGCCAACTCCTCGCCGGGCTCTACCTCGGCGCCCACGACCTGCGCCTCATCCGCCACGAATTCGGCGCCGCCACCACCACCCAGCTCGAACACCTCGGCCTGCTCGTCATCGCCGTCGCCTACCCCATCGCCATTGCGCTGCTGCTGTATTGGTGCCGGCTGATGTTCCTCGTCCCCGACGGACTACGCCGCGGCCGCCACTTCGACCCCGCCACCCTCGCCAAGGCCCGCGCCGACACCCTCGCCTGCGGCGACCGCATCGCCGTCACCACCATCGCCGGCTGGATCGCCGCCCTCGCCGTCTTCCTCGTGAAACTGCACTCCCTGGGCGCACTTTCGGTGGCGCTGGCCACCGACCTCATCGCCTCCTACCTCATCGCCGCCGCAGTCGCGGTGGTATACACCTACTTTCCCGTCACCTTCTTCGGATTACGCTGGTACTACCCCGGTTTGGTGGCCGCCGGGCACACCACCCGCGCCGACGCCCACCGCCTGCGCCGCCTCATCCACCGCACCCGCATCTACCTCGGCGTCGCCGCCTCCGTCCCCCTCATCGGCGTCCCCGCGGGCCTGCTGTTCCTGCGCCCCGACCAACAACAGATCGTCATCGGCTCCCTCGTAGGCCTCTGCGTCGGAGGCCTTTTCGCCTTCGCCCTCGCCCTGCGCACCTTCTACGCCCTCGAATCCGACCTCACCGCCCTCGACCGCCTCGTCGACCGCCGGTAGGCCCCGGCCAAAAGCGTGCCGGGGCAATGGATGAGAGCAACGGGCGTACGACCAAGATCGCCTAAGCTTGTTCGGTGCTAGGACATTCACATGCGACCAGTGGGGCGCTGGCGTGGGCGGGAGCCGCTGCCGCGCTGCCACTTTCGGTACTCACCTTCCCCGCGCTGCAGTACGGCCACCTCGGTACCGTCGACCTGCTCATGGGCACCTTCCTCACCGCCGGCGCCGCACTGCTGCCCGACGCCGACCACCCCAACGGCACCATTTCGCATGTGCTCGGCCCGATTTCGCACGCCGCCTGCAAACTCATCTCCCGCGTCTCCGGCGGGCACCGCCACGCCACCCACTCGCTGGCCTTCGTCGCCCTCGTCGCCTACGGCACCTGGGCCGGAGAACACTGGCTCGGCCGCTGGTTCACCCTCGGCCTCGTCTTCTTCCTGCTCGCCCTCGCCGTGCGCTCCCTCAACCTGTGCCCGCCCGGCGAAGGACCCCGCTCCTACTTCACCGTCATGGTGCTCGCCGCCGCCGGCACCTTCGCCATGGACCAGTGGATCTCCGACAAACCCTCCTGGCTACCGTTCTCCGTCGGCCTCGGCGCCCTCGCCCACCTCATCGGCGACTGCCTCACCGACCGCGGCTGCCGCCTGTTCTGGCCCTTCCAGATCCGCACCCGCATCCCGATCATCGACCGCACCGGCAACAAACTCGAAACCTGGATCATCTCACCACTGTTCACCCTCGGCACCCTCGCCGTGCTGTGGTACACCATCACCCACCATCCCTGACAGTTTCCCGGCGAGGGCGAGCCGCGACGCCCTCGCCGGGACCCCGCAACCGCGTCCGTTAGGGTTCTCCGCATTCACCACGCACGGAGGCACATACACATGTCGGAGCGGGAAGAGCTCACCTGGGAACTATTCGGCACCGCGAGCCGCGCACTCGCGCGCACGGTCGCCGACGACGGGTTCGAACCGGACCTGATCCTGTCCATCGCCCGCGGCGGCCTGTTCGTCGCCGGAGCCCTCGGCTACGCCCTGGACGTGAAGAACCTGCACGTCATGAACGTCGAGTTCTACACCGGCGTCGACCAGCGCCTCGACCTGCCCGTCATGCTGCCCCCGGTCCCCTCCGCCGTCGACCTCGCGGGCGCGCGCGTCCTGGTCGCCGACGACGTCGCCGACACCGGCGCCACCCTCAAACTCGTCCGCGACTTCTGCGCCGACAAGGTCGCCGAGGTCCGCTGCGCGGTCATCTACCAGAAACCACGCTCCGAGGTCGACTGCGAATACGTCTGGAAGAACACCGACCGCTGGATCAACTTCCCCTGGTCGGTGCAGCCGCCCGTCGTCACCCGCGCCCCGCGCGTCGCCGAGGCATAACCCGACGACCGCCCGCGTCGCCCCGCCGGATGCGGGGCCACGCGGGCGCAGGTCACCGAGCTCAGACCAGCTGCGCCGACACGATCGTCACCGGCTCCTTCGGCACATCGCCGTGCCCGGCCTTCGACGTGGTGGCCACCCCCTCGATCGCATCCACGACCTCGGTGCCCGCCGACACCTTCCCGAACACCGCGTAACCCCAGCCGTCCTGGCCCGGGTAGTTCAGGAAATCATTGCCGTTGGTGTTGATGAAGAACTGCGCGCTCGCCGAATGCGGATCCGACGTCCGCGCCATCGCCACCGTGTACTTGTCGTTGCGCAGGCCGTTGTTCGCCTCGTTCTCCACCCGCTGCGGCGCCGGCTTCTGCTGCATATCCGCGGTCAGGCCGCCGCCCTGAATCATGAAACCGGAGATCACCCGGTGAAAAATGGTGCCATCGTAGTGGCCGGACTTGACGTATTCGACGAAGTTGGCCACCGTCTTCGGCGCCTTCGACTCGTCGAGCTCCAGGGTGATGTCCCCGGCAGAGGTATTCAGCAACACTGTGGTCATCCGGCCATCGTATGGGGCCGCCCGAACCGTCCGGCAGGATGGGGTCCATGCCACGAACGTTCGACGACCTCCTCGCCGAAGCCGCCACCGTCTCCGTGGACGGCTGGGACTTCTCCTGGCTCGACGGCCGCGCCGGCGAACAACGGCCCTCCTGGGGCTACCAGAAACTGCTCAGCGCCCGCCTCGCCACCGTCGACTCCGCCCTCGACCTGCAAACCGGCGGCGGCGAAGTCCTCGCCGGCGCAACCACATTCCCGCCCACCATGGCCGCCACCGAAGGCTGGCCCCCCAACGCCGCCAAGGCCACCGCCCTGCTGCACCCGCGCGGCGTCGTCATCGTCGCCCACCCCGAAGACCAGCCACTCCCCTTCGCCGACAACGCCTTCCAACTCGTCACCTGCCGCCACCCCGCCACCGTCGACTGGAGCGAGATCCACCGCGTCCTCGCCCCCGGCGGCAGCTACCTCGCCCAACACGTCGGGCCCGCCAGCGTTTTCGAACTCGTCGAATACTTCCTCGGCCCCCAAACCGACGCCCGCCGCGCCCGAGAACCCGAACTCGAACGCGCCGCCGCCGAAGCCGCCGGACTCGAGGTCGTCGACCTGCGCACCGAACGGCTGCGCATGCACTTCGACGACATCGGCGCCGTCGTCTACTTCCTGCGCAAGGTCATCTGGATGGTCCCCGGCTTCACCGTCGACGCCTACCGCGACCGACTCCACGACCTACACCAGCAGATCCAGACCGAAGGACCGTTCCAGGCGCACGCCAGCCGCACCCTCATCGAAGCCCGCAAACCCGCACTGTAACAGGCGAATCCGGGTCGCCTGCCTTCCCATCAGGGCTGTGGTGAGTTGATGGGAAGGCGCGGTGGGTTTCTGAGGTGATTAGTTGATGTAGAATATGAGCAGATTTACATTAGTAAATACGCATGTCTACATCTCTCGATTTTAGTTGGCTCACAACATCTTTCACCTACCTTGCGAGCAATCGCGCCAGGACCCGGCGTAGATCGTCCTCGGGCTCCGCGGTCCTCCCCGCGGCCCGCCAGGCCACGAAACCGTCCGGGCGGACCAGCGTCGCCCCCGCATCGGTGACGCCGTACGCCTCGTTCCAGCGTCCGTCGACATCCTTCAGATCGGTCCCGACCCGGTGGATGCGCAGCTCGATATCGGCTGCTACCGCGGCCTTTTCGGCGGCCGCGGCCCACTCCCCTCCCCCGGGCGCGACCAGCAGCGTCCACGCGCCGTCGAACAGATCGATGGTGGACACGCGCTCCCCCGCTCGAGACAGCCACACGTGCGGCGCCCGCAGCCCCGGGCGGCCACCGGCCGAACTCGGGTCCACGACAGGCGCTTCGGGGGCGGGCGGCTCGGTGAGCACGGCCGCGGAGTCGTACCGGTAGCCGAAGATCATCGTCACGTCATCGATGGTGACAGCGTCGTCGCCGCTGCCCCGGTGCCGCCCCGCCAGCCGCTGCATCGACTGGTCCAGGGTCACCCGCGCGACCGGGCGGCGCTCGGCCTCGTAGCTGTCCAGCAGCGGCTCCCCCGCCGAATCCGCCAGCACCGCAGCCAGTTTCCACGCCAGGTTGTGCGCATCCGCAATGCCGGTACTCGCCCCGAACGACCCCGACGGCGGCACCACATGCGCCGCGTCGCCCGCGAAGAACACCCGCCCCACCCGGTACCGATCGGCCACCCACGCACCGATCCGGGTGCCGACCACCTTCTCCGGCGACCACGGATACGCCTGCAGCAGCGTCACATCCAGATCCGGCACGCCGATCGCCCGCCGCACGATCTCCACACACCGCTCCTCGGTGAAATCGGCCAGCGTCTCCCCGTCCTCGGCCCGCAACGGCAGGCCCATCGACCAGCGGCCCGACTGCCGCATCGGCACCAGCGTGGTACCGACCACCGGCTCGTCGAAGTAGGCCAGCAGAAACCGGCGGCCGCGCAGGACCGGTCCCAGATCCGCGTCGAAGGTGAACCCCACGACATTCAGCAACGCATCCGAAACCGGCCCCGACGTGCCGACACCCAACCGCTCGCGAATGCCCGCCCGATTACCGTCCGCGGCGATGAGATACCGTGCGCGGACGCGATACTCGCCACCGCCGTCGATCGGGCGGATCAGCGCGGTGACACCGTCGGCCTCCTCGGCGAACGAGATCAGCTCCGCACCGAAGCGGATCTCCGCGCCCGCCCGCCCGGCATGTTCGGCGACGATCCGCTCCAGCTCGTCCTGGTCGATCATCACCCAGTCGGTGGGGCTCACGGTCGCCGACGGGCGGACCTGATCGAGGACGTTCACCCGGAAACGCTCTTCCCCGGCCAGCGTCCGCGCGCCCAGCATCTCGGGCAGATCCGCCAGAAACGAAGCGCGGCCGCGGATCTCGTCCTCCAGGCCGAGGGCGCGGTAGATCTCGATCGTGCGCGGGTTGAACGCCCGCGCCTGCGGCTGCACCGCCGTGGACGGATGCCGCTCGACGAGCAGCGGCCGCACACCCTGCCGGGCCAAAAACAGCGCGGCCGACAGGCCGGTGACACCGCCACCCACGATCAGAACGGGGACGTCGCAATCGGATGCTTTCTCGGTCATATCGATTCTCCAAGGGGCTCCGGGCCGTTCGCGCCGAACGGCCGCGGATCCAGAATCAACCATCGAGACAACGCTGTCAATCGTTTGTTTGATTAAGGACGACAGAAGGATGACAGTACCAATTGCATGTATGATCCCCGCATGCCGTCCAAGCCTCGCCGATCCCCGCGACCGCAGGAGCGGCAACGCGACCCCGAGCGCACCCGCCGACTCATCCTCGACGCCGCCACCGCCGAATTCGGCGCCCACGGCTTCGCCGGGGCCCGCATCAGCGCCATCGCGGCCCGCGCCGGGGTCAACCAGCAACTCATCTCGTACTACTTCGACGGCAAAGAGGGCCTCTACCAAGCCATGTCGCAGCAGTGGCGGGAACGGCAACGCCACCTGACCCCACCCGGAACACCGTTCCCCGAACAGATGCGCCGCTACGTGATGGAGGCCCTGCACAATCCCGACGGCGTGCGACTGCTCGCCTGGGGCGGCCTCGAATACACCAGGCCCACAGACGATCCCGACCACGCACCCCGCACCCGAATGCTCGCCGAGAGCGTCGAGGAACTGCGCACGGCCCAGGCCGAGGGCCGATTACCGGCCGACATCGACCCGGCGTGCCTGCTCGTCATGCTCATGGCCGCCGCCATGGCCCCGACCACCCTGCCGCAGGTCATCGACGGGCTCACCGGCGCCGACTCCCACTCCCCCGACTTCCTGCACCACTTCGCCGACCAGATGGTCATCGTGGCCCGACACCTCGGCCTCGAGTAGCGCTCACGCCTCGTACAGCTCGAGCGGCAGATCGTCCGGGTCGAAGAAGAACGAGAACCGCTTGCCGGTGTACTCGTCCACCCGCACCTGTTCGGTGCGCACTCCCCTGTCCCGCAGCTCGGCCAGCGCCGCCGCCACATCCTCGACCACGAACGCCAGATGCCGCAGCCCGCACGCCTCCGGCCGAGACGGCCGCGCCGGCGGATCCGGGAACGAGAACAACTCCACCTGCGCCCCGTCCGGCAGCGCGAGATCCAGCTTGTACGAGCCCCGTTCGGCCCGATAGTTCTCCGCCACCACCCGCAACCCCAGGATCTCGGTGTAGAACCGCTTCGACCGCTCGTAGTCCGACGCAATGATCGCCGCAT